>DHHM01000013.1:245593-347266 GCA_002403305.1 Bacteroidales bacterium UBA4772 | reverse complement strand
TTCTTCAGTAAAATATCAAGGTCATTTCTCCGGCAAATCCGTGTTGCAAGCAAAGATGAACTTAAACAAAGAATATATCAGGGAATTGAGCAGATAAATCAAGAACCTGTTGTTTTCAAATGGAAATACAAAATACAGGAGGAAAAAGTCGAAACAGCAGAATTGTCAACTTAATTTATGAACGGACTACTAGTTAATGTTGTTATTGATTCAAAGCAATTGGGCTTCTTATATCATAACTGCTCCAAAAACTATGGAGTCTTGGTCAAACTCAAGCCTCAGCAAGAATACGTTATTCCTGTAATTGCATTGAGAAACAGATATATGCAAGGCTTCCTTCACAATGTGAGGTTCGGCTTCATCTTCAATGAAAGAAAATCTAAACCATTTAATAAAAACACTCCATTAACAAACGAAGTAATTATTTCAGAGCTACAGACTCTCAGAGAAAAACAAGAGAATGTTATCTGGAGTGATCCGGTTACTTTAACAGCCACAAACTTTCAACAATATGAAATAAGGGACGTAATTAATGATTCAACCTATTCCATTAGAAATTATAGGTAATCTTCAATTACACAACCCCTAATCGTTCGACTGAATGACATATAAGAGAACAAATCCCATATAAAAGTAATCCGGGGAACTAAACATAATCCTTTCCAGAAATGAAGCCAATTCAAGCCCTTTCTTTTATCATCTGTTGTTCGATTTGCCTAAGTTGTAGCAACCAGCGCAATCAAAGATTTGTGCTAAGGGGAGAAATTACAGGTATGGACACAGGAACAGTCATTTTAAGAATGGTTCCAGAGAATCTCGCTCTGTACGATACTACAACTCTCCGCAATGGGAGGTTCAGCTTTAAAGGCGTACTGAATGGACCCCTACTCTCTACGTTAAAGTTGGGTGATAGAAAGGAACAGCTTGAAGTCTTTCTTGAACCTGCCAAGATGAGGATTAAAATAGACACGGTTGATTTGAAATCATTCCGAATGACTGGTTCTAAAACGCAGAAAGAGGCTTTTCAATTGGAGCAAATAATACAGCCATATGAGAAATCAAGACATACTTTACATCTGGAAAGAATGCAAATCTATGACAGCATTAAAAACTCAGTTGATGAAAGTCTGGTGAGCCAATGGAACAAGGAGTATGACAGTCTGATTTGTTTAATGGATAGTATTAAAATCCTAATTGATTCAATTACCGTGGAGTTCATCCAACAACATCCAAAATCATTTTTATCATCGTACAGGATATTTTTCTTAACGGGTAGTGAATATTGCTCCTACAGTGTCTTAAAATCAACTTTTGATAGACTTGATTCTTCGGTTAAAACCAGCAAATTCGGCAAGCTGATGCAGGAGGAATTAAGAAAAATAGGGAATACACAGGTTGGGGCTTATGCGCCTGATTTTAAAGCTACTGATCTAATGAACAGAACTATATCTCTTAGTCAATTCAAAGGAAACAAAGTTGTGCTCCTGGATTTTTGGGCAAGCTGGTGTATTCCTTGCAGAGAAAACTATCCACATTTGAAATTACTCTATGATAAATTCAATCCCAAAGGTCTAGAGATTATCTGCATCTCAGTAGATTATGACAAAAATTCGTGGATAAAAGCAGTTTCTGAGGAACAGATTGAAGACTGGTTCAATATATGGGTTGCTCAGAATTTTTCAGGTGGCCCTTCTCAGATTACTGAAAATGACGTTTATCCTAATTACTATTACAACATTATACCTCAGACAATTTTGATAAATAGAGACGGCATTATTGAAGCAATATGGATAGGCGCATCTCAGGAACAAAATGATTCACTTGATAAACATCTATCCAAGCTGCTAAATTGAACTAAAACGCCATCTAACAGGTCGGTATATGCAATTGGCTTCTGCACCGCGAGAACTTTCTGGCTAAAGAGGACCGTTAAGTGGTCGACGGTGCGGCCTGCCCCTGACGGTACCGTCAGGGGACTCCCTGCTGGTATCACAGCCTGCCCCGACATGTCGGGGGTTTTTGCCAACGCGACATTAAACAAATAACATCATAACCCTGCATCGGTAGTGTTCCAATCAGTGTGTCCGGAGTAGCAGGTCTTCATCGAAGTTTCACATCTTAAAATTACACTTTTCAACTCAATTTTCCGGTTTACGAAAGCAATCCAACTAATTGTTGAGTAAATCCAGAAAATTGCCTGAGTCATCAGGGAATAACACTTTGTCCCTTTCAATCCCAGGTAATGCTCTGAAATAGGACTTTTTATCCATTGCTGTTTTTGCCATGAGAACGATAACAGACTCTTCCGTAGGCATAGCTCCACGCATGCGCAAAACCCTTCTGAAGTCTCTCTGTAGCCGCTCGATCCAGTTAGTCGTATAGATCATACTCTGAACCCTCGGATGATAGTTCAAATACGTGAAGTAATACCTGTAAAAGGGGTCATCACCCAGTCTCTTGATGCTGCGGTAATCTTCTCCCCATTTGCCGCAGAGCGCCTGCCAGGCTTCCCATCCCTGCTCAGGGGTGTAGTGAGGATCTCCCGTGCGGAATACCTCTCTGAGGTCTTCTGCCAGCGCTCCTTTATCTCCGTGACGAACTCTGGCGAGCATATTACGCTTGAGGTATGTCACACACTTCTGGAGAGGGGTCCCGGGGAAGATCTCAGCCAAAGAATCTTCAAGATACCTTATTCCATCGGCAACAAGCAGGCCTATGTTTTCTACCCCTCTTTGTCTCAATGCCATAAACATCTCCTTCCACCCGGTGGCACTCTCACTGGGTCGGTTGAATATGCCAGGAACTTCCCTGCTCTTGTCTTCCTTTACGCCCATGACAACGTAAAAGGCCTCACTCTCAACACTACGCTTGCGGTGGACTTTGACATGAATGGCATCAACAAATACAATCGGATAATAGGCCTCAAGACTCCGCGAGAGCCACTGCCGGACATCTTCTCGCAGATACCCGATCATCCGGCTGATGCTCGCTTTACTGTACTGCTTACCGTATACTTCTCCAAATACTTCTCCTACCTGAGACTGCGTAAGTCCCTTGCAATACAGGCTGCTTGCCAGCAGCTCACACTCTTCTTCCTGATCTCGCTGAAGAGCCAGGATCGTGGGATGAAAGTTGCCGTACCAGTCACGGGGTACCCTGAACTCAAGTACTCTTCCCTGGCCGTAACTGCGGGCACGACGAAAACCGTTGCCCTTGTTCCCTTCACTAACATTAAGAAACTCACGGCGCTCGGCCATCATCATACTCTCAATCATCAGTTCCATCAAATCCTGCAAGCCTTTTTCCCGGTCCAAATGCTTGACAAATGCTTCAGAAAGCTGTTCCTTTGTAAAATCCAGTGGATCTTCTTTTTTGGTTTAACATTATTTGTTTGTAATGCAAAACTAAATCAGAAGACCTTTTCTTATAGCTACCCCAGACACACTTTTTGAAACACTATCACAGACTCGCCACCGCGCCGTAACTTAGCCTGTCAGGAACTAAAAGAACATTAAGAACCAATCTGGCACGACTGGCGGTTACACCCCAAATCAGCTGCAATCCTCCGCTTCTTGGGATATGTAGCGGCTAAGCGAGTAAACAAAGGAACATGTTCAACTACACTCAAGTAAGATCTTATCTGTTACATATAAAGATAAATACGCCGCTACAGTTCCTAACAGGTCGGTATATTTCATTTGCTTGTCATGGTTTTTGCTCCTCTCCTATGCTATTAAGTAGTAAAAGCCAGATTTATAATCGCCAGAAAGATTGGGGATTGCGGCGCGATCATTAAGAAACAAAAACGAGATTTTACAAATACGTCTCGATTGCAAAAACCACGCCATCCCCCCCCCACAGGGGTCGGGGTGCGCAAACGTAATATACCGCCGAACGTAAGTAACATTATTGGGAAAATTTGTAATTGGTTCATATTTGATGTAAATTTGCATCAAAACATAAGAAAATGGCAAGGCAAAGTATTTCGTTTACCAAACCAAATGATGAGTGGTTAAAAGCACAATTAGAGAACCAGGAATATTCAAGCAAAAGTGAGCTCATCAATGATCTGATCAGACAAGCCAGAAAACAGCAGGCACAAATTGACTGGATTAGAGCGAAGCTTGATAAATCGGAAAGAAGCGGATTTACTGAGAGTACCAAAGAACAGATTCTAAATCAATCAAAGTCCTCATTTAATGGCTAAATACAGACTAAGTAATGATGCCAAGGAAGATTTGATAAGAATACATCATTACGGAATTGAAAAATTCGGGATGTCTCAAGCCGATAAATACTTTGATACGTTTTTCGAATATTTTGATATAATTGCCCAAAGACCATTTTCCTTTGAATCTGTAGATTACATAAAAAAGGGCTATAGGCGCTGCGTTTGCGGATCTGACAGTATATACTACAGAATAAATAAAGATGTAGTTGAAATAATGGCAATCGTCGGAAGACAAGATATAAATACTATCCTTTGATTGTCTGAATAAAATACTGTTGCCAACAGGTCGGCATATTTCATTGGCGCGGTTTAGCGGCTACGCCGCCGGGCAAAAACCAGCCTGCCGGCCATGCCGGGCGTAGGTTTTTTCTCTCTGCGGAACGTCTCCCAAACATTAAAAACAGTAATCCAAATGAAAAGCAAACTGATGATCGTTACATCAGGATTCCTGACCATCTTTGCACAGGGTCAAGAACTTCCTTTATAGAATATTTCAGATAATAAGCAATATATAGTAACGCAGTCTAAATTCCGTCAACAGTTACCTGCTAAAGTAATTTTTACACCATATTTGTAAAGTGAGAGAAGATTTACTGAAGCAACACGACGAGGTTGCCAGTAGGTTAAGCGCTATAACTTCAGGCATTTTATCCATTGAACTAATTCTGAAGAGACTGAACTCATAGCCTGAAAATTTTTTACACTATGCACTGGATCGATCTTACCATTTTTGTTGTTTATCTGCTGGCCATGCTGGGCGTAGGCTTTTTCTTTCTGCAGAAAAATAAATCAACTGACGATTATTATGTAGGAGGTCGAAAAATGAATAGCCTGCACATTGGTCTGTCAGTGGTAGCTACCGATGTAGGTGGCGGGTTTTCCATTGGCCTGGGCGGACTTGGTTTTGTAATGGGGCTCTCAGGCAGTTGGTTGCTGTTTACCGGTTTGTTGGGGGCATGGCTTAGTGGTGTGCTGCTAATTCCCAAAGTATCGCAAATGGCCCGCCGGAAAGGATTTCTTTCATTTCCCCAGTTTTTGGCCGCAGTATTTGATAAACGCGTAGCGATGGTAGCAGGAGTAATCTCGGCCATTGGTTACCTGGGATTTACCAGTTCACAGATACTGGCCGGTGCCAAGCTCGCATCATCGACCTTCGAGAGATTAAACCTGAACAATGCCCTGCTGTTAATGGGAGTAATTGCAGTATTATATACTGTGTTAGGCGGGTTAAAAGCCGTAATTTATACCGACACCATACAGTGGATCGTATTGATGAGCGGCCTGATTCTGGTTGGAATCCCCATAGCTTATGTAAAAATTGGCGGGCTTGAGGTCATAAAAACCACTCTGCCGCATGAATATTTAAGTCTGGACAATGTAAGCTGGCAGCAGATTGTAAACTGGATGTTTACCATAGTTCCCATCTGGTTTATTGGTATGACCCTTTACCAGCGCATTTATGCAGCAAAAGACACCAAAACTGCCCAGCGCGGATGGTTTATTGCCGGATTTTTCGAGTATCCGGTCATGGCATTTATGGGAGTCATATTGGGTATGTTTGCCAAAGTAGCCCTTGAGAATGGCATGCTGCCCGGATATACTGCAGGAAATCTGGATGCCGAGATGGGATTGCCGGTACTTCTGAAAACCATTCTTCCGGTAGGCTTCCTCGGGGTGGTGCTTTCAGCTTACTTTTCCGCTATCATGTCAACTGCCGATAGTTGCCTCATTGCTTCATCGGGAAATATCCTTACCGATGTAATTAAACGGCACGACTCGGCTCATGGCCTTAAATATTCGCAGCTTATTACACTGGTTATTGGTGTGCTTGCCCTTTTCCTTGCTCTGAAAATGGAAAATGTGCTGGAACTGATGTTGCTTTCCTATGCCTTTATGGTATCGGGAATGATCATTCCGGTGCTGGCAGCACTCTTCACTAAGAGACCCAATGCACTTGCAGGCTTAGTATCGATGATAACAGGTGGCGGAGTTACATTGGTTCTAATTATTCTTGATGTGAAACTACCCTTCGGACTTGATCCGAATATTTTTGGGATTGCTGCATCGTTGGTGGCGTACACAGTGGTAGCTGGGAGCTTGAAGTTGAGCGAATGATAGCAAGCTTTATAGCCAGTAAGTGTTCCCGCTGTTTTCGAAAGGTTATAGTCTAATTGAACTTTTCTTGTAACTTGGCCGTATATTGCCCTGCAACGGCGAATTTTTCATGTCAGCATGACCGTATAAACTTTTGCTGACCATACACAGCTGGCCATCATGCGCAATTTATGACCTGAAGAATGAATATCGAAATGACAACTGACACTGAAAACAGTTCAATAGAAAACATCGAAATAGTTTTCTTGAGATCAGTAGATTACGAAGAGATCAAAAATGCAATGATTGAATCCTATTCCAATATGCAGAATGCATATTGGAAGGAGCATCATATAAATATTTTAAACGACACGTTTCCGGAAGGACAGGTCGGAATTAAAATAAATAATGAACTCGCGGGATGTGCCTTATCAATTATTGTCGAATCATTAAAACTTGAAGGCA
The DNA here is from genome assembly GCA_002403305.1 of Bacteroidales bacterium UBA4772. GTDB lineage: Bacteria > Bacteroidota > Bacteroidia > Bacteroidales > VadinHA17 > SR-FBR-E99. Next base: position 340,476 of record DHHM01000013.1, on the reverse strand, counting down.
AGCATACCTACAGGGAGATAACAGGAGACTATTCTTTCAGTACCCATAATCCAAAAGGAGATACATTATATGGAATAGATGTTTTCATTCGGCCAAAATACCGTGGACTCAGACTTGGGAGACGACTTTATGACTACCGCAAAGAATTATGTGAAAAACTTAATCTAAAAGGAATTGCCTTCGGCGGTCGTATTCCTGGATATCATGAATATTCCAACAAAATGACGCCCCGGGACTATATTGATAAAGTCAGAAAAAAGGAGATCCATGACCCTGTGCTCGACTTTCAAATGTCAAACGATTTTCATCCGGTAAGGATTATTCGCGGTTATCTGGAGGGGGATCTGGAGTCTCAGGAATATGCAGTGCTTCTTGAGTGGGACAATGTGTATTATGAACATGCTTCGAATAAAGCCGTCAGCAATAGAAAGATAGTCAGGTTAGGGTTGATTCAATGGCAAATGCGTTTTTACAAGAACCTTGATGAGCTTATGCAACAGGCTGAATTCTTCGTAGATGCAGTTTCCGGTTACAGATCAGACTTTGCCTTGTTCCCTGAGTTTTTTCATGCTCCGCTCATGGCAGAATACAATCATCTTTCAGAGCCTGAAGCAATCAGAAAACTTGCAGAATACACTGAAGATGTTGTTAAAAGATTTGCGGAACTGGCAATATCGTACAATATCAATATCATTACCGGCAGTATGCCTGAGATGATGAATGATCAACTTTACAATGTCGGATACTTATGTAAAAGAGATGGTGGAACAGAACGATATGATAAGATTCATGTAACCCCTGATGAAGCAAAAGTATGGGGGTTACAAGGCGGAAACAGTCTTCAAACCTTTGATACGGATTGTGGTAAAATCGGCATACTGATATGTTACGATGTTGAATTCCCCGAATTGAGCAGAATACTTGCCGATGAAGGAATGAATATTCTTTTTGTACCGTTTTTGACTGACACCCAGAACGGATATTCACGTGTCAGGAATTGTGCTCAGGCGCGAGCCATAGAAAATGAGTGCTATGTGGCAATAGCCGGAAATGTCGGGAATTTACCAAAGGTTCATAATATGGATATTCAGTATGCTCAAGCTGTTGTATTTACCCCCTGTGATTTCTCATTTCCATCAAACGGTATAAAAGCAGAGGCATCTCCGAATACAGAAATGACACTGATAGTAGATGTAGATTTAGATCTGTTGAAAGAATTAAACATGTACGGTAGCGTTCGTAACCTTCATGACAGAAGAACCGACATATATTCAATTATTAAAAGAAAAAAATAATCTCAGCCACTAACAACATACATTTGACAATAGCGAGTCAACTAATAAATTGAATGTCAGCGCATTTAAGTGATAATTCCCCGAACATAAAGCTTAGTGTCTCTATTCCATTGCCGCACTCACAAGCTGCTCGCTGAGCGGCAGAACGACAAAACCTTTTTGCAAGTGTAAAAAAATACTTATCTTTGCCGATACTACCGCAAAACGTTACATAGCATTATTTTTTAGATCAGGAGAGCCATTGAAGATTCCATAACACTGCACGTGTAAAAGGCTGTCTACAGATATTATAATAATCGACAGGCGTTAATTCTGAATGTTAGACAACTCCTGGATTTTTGATTATTTCAGAATTCCCGCCTCCAATAAATTTATAAAATGAATGGCAAAACGGAAAACCCATATAACATCCAATTTTATCAGCGGTAGTGAATATCATTCCGTTATGATAACAATGGCAACAGAAGAAACAATTATCGAATAACATCAATAACCAGTATGGATAGTTTACTAAATAGACACCCCGGGGAGGTTCTTTTTAAAGAATTCCTGCAACCAATGAATATTTCTGCCTACAGACTCTCAAAAGACATTGGCATACCACAGACCAGAACTTCTGAGATAATAAAGGGGGTTAGAAGGATAACGGCAGATACTGCTCTCAGACTCGGTTATTATTTTGGAAACTCACCCAAGTTCTGGTTGGGCATTCAGAATGATTACGATATAGATGCAGAAATGAGATCCAGAATAGACGAATACAAACGCATCGGGAAGGCTGAACAACGAGTAGCCCACCAGGCAGGTGCACGTCATGCAAAACAGACATTATAATAAAAAGAAGCAGAAGAGAAATATGACTATTTACACAAAAAATCAGGAAGCAATTGCAAAAAAGATTCAACCAGAAACCAAGTTAAGTAACTGGATGGATTGGAAATGGCATGTTCGCCACGCCATAAAGACTATCTCTGAATTTGAAAGATTATCCGGGATTACTTTTTCACAGAAGGAAAAGAAACAACTTCAAAAAACAATTGATCACTTTCCCCTTTCTATTACCCCATATTATTTTTCACTCATTGACAGAGAAAATTATCAGAACGATCCAGTCTTCAGACAAGCATTTGCAGATACCCGGGAACTGTATAACTCTAAAAGTGAAATGACAGATCCGCTTGCAGAAGATCATGACAGTCCCGTGCCTCTAATTACGCATCGTTATCCGGACAGAGTTTTGTTTCTGGTTAGTAATGTATGTGCCATGTATTGTCGTCATTGTACACGAAAACGGAAAGTAGGCGATATTGACAATATTCCCACCAGAAAGCAGATCAGGGAAGGACTTGATTATATCAGAAATACTCCTCAGGTCAGAGATGTTTTGTTGTCCGGAGGTGATCCTCTTTTATTGTCTGATGATTACCTTGACTGGATCTTAACAGAACTGCGGGCGATACCGCACGTGCAGGTTATTCGCATAGGAACCCGTACCCCTGTTGTTCTTCCATACAGAATTACCAATGATCTGGTAAAAATGTTAAAAAAACATCACCCAATATGGATTAATACCCATTTTAATCATGTTCGTGAACTTACTGCATCGTCAAAGAGGGCTCTTGCCATGCTTGCCGATGCAGGAATACCTCTGGGTAATCAATCTGTTCTACTTGCTGAAGTAAACGATTGTCCACGCATTATTAAAGAGTTAGTTCATAAATTGGTGGCAAACAGAGTTCGGCCCTACTATCTGTATCAGTGCGATCTTTCCAAAGGTTTGTCTCATTTTCGAACACCTGTAGGAAAAGGAATCGAAATTATTGAAAGTCTTATTGGACATACGAGCGGCTTTGCTATACCAACATACGTAATTGATGCTCCGGGGGGTGGAGGCAAAATCCCCGTAATGCCAAATTATCTCATTTCCTGGAATACGAACAAAGTTATTCTCAGAAACTATGAAGGAGTAATAACTTCATATCAGGAGCCCGAAAACTACAAAAAAACATTTTGCGACAGGGGTTGTACTAACTGCAATCTGGAGCTTGATTTAAGAGAAGGTAACGAAATAAATACTATCGGTATAGAAAAATTACTAGCGGATTATGATGAGACAATATCTCTTATTCCTGCCAGAAATGAGCGTCTAAAAAGAAGGGAAAGGACTAAGAATGAATAATGAGAATATGAAATCCACGCTGTCACATGATAAAAGAAGTGATCGTGTTTATCTGATAAATCTTCATCGTGATGATTTTCCTGAAATCATAAACTATATAGATTGGTTAGCAAACAAATTTCAATACACCAAAATATTTGCCAAAGTACCCTCGCAATATGCTCCTTCATTCTTCAATGCAGGCTATATTATTGAGGCATCTATCCCCCTTTTTTTTAAGGGAAAAGACGACGTTCTGTTTCTGATGAAATACATGACTGAAGAACGTCACATTCCGGAACATGATGCTCTGCAAGCATTTCAGGACATGCTGATAAAACCGGCTACTGCCAATAGAAAACCGTTGGATGACATCTTTACCATACGACCGCTCAAGGTGGCAGACATCAATGATATGATTTCAATTTTTAAGCAAGTTTTTAAAACATATCCGTTTCCTATTTTCGAGCCTTCATTTTTATTGAAGAGTATGCAGGAAAATGAAACTCGATATTTTGGTGTCTTTCATGATCAAAATCTGATTGCAATTAGTTCTGCCGAATGTAATACTGCTGACAAAAATGCTGAGATGACTGATTTTGCTGTACTACCTAAGTACAGGGGAAAACGCTTAGCCATTCACCTTTTATCATTCATGGAAAAAGAATTAGTGAGAAGTGACTTTAAAACGTTTTACACAATTAGTCGGCTTAAATCTTTATCCATGAATAAGACATTTTATAACTCAGGTTATAAATATGCCGGAACCTTAATACAAAACACACAAATATCCGGAAATATTGAAAACATGAATGTCTGGTATAAAAATATCCCTGATTAATAATATACTAACAGTTTACACTGACAATTTCATCCGGGTTTGGCTTTGCTGAGCTCAGAAAGCAGAAGCAGCAGGCTTTCGTGAGAAAAATGCTATCGGCATAAGGCATTAACGAAGGCAGGGTGTCTGTTTGCCGCCATAGATACAATCTTTTTTGCCAGGGCTCCATATGAGTAGCCATGTATCTCTGCCGCCATGGCAAAGCTGGTGTCAATGCTTATATCGTTATTCGGATTGAAATCGAGAAGATAGAACTGCTGATCACGAAGGCGGAGGTCAAACCGGGCATAGTCGCGGCACCCCAGTCCCTTCCAGGCTTTAATTACCAAATCCTCCAGGATTTTCAGCTCTGATACATCAAGAGGCGCCGGCAACAGGGTCTCAATCCTTTCATAATGTTTTGAACCGGGAATAAACTTTGAATCGTAGGTACACAGTCTGTCCCTGGCTTCACCAAAGAATGAAAAATCCATCTCTGCCGGTGGCATCATCTCGGGCCTGCCATTGCCCCATATAGATACGTGGAATTCACGGCCATCAATAAAATCCTCCACCAGGGCCGGCTGTTTCAGCTCATTGTTTACCACCGCAATCTGTTTCCTGAGTGACATGGTATCATTGACAACGGAATCTTCACTTATTGTCAGGCTGCAATGCTCCCGTGAAGGTTTTACGATAGCCGGGAAGAGGTTCCATCCTTCAGCTTCTTCAGGAGTGAGGATTTTACCATAGGGAGTTTTAATGTCAAAGGAAGCCAGTACCTCCTTTACATGCTGTTTTTCGTAACTCAGATCAATTACATCCGGTATGTTACCTGTGTAAGAGAATCCCTTCTCTTCAATCGTTCTGATAACCTTGCTTTCGCTTTCCGGGATCCCGGGCAGTGTTTCACAGAGATTAAACAGCAGGGTGTCATCAGGAGTATACCTGTCAAGGACCTGTGCCAGTCCCGTGTTGTTCAACTCTTCAGAAATTGTCTCTATTCCTTCCTCCCTCAGTGCTTTGCACAGTTCGCCCGCCGAGCTTCTGGCACCGCTGATTTCGAGACTGTTCCAGCCCGGATCAATATCATATAGAATAACTACCTTCACGAAAATATCAGGTTGCTAAACTAAAATAAAAGTTTGAAAAAGTGAGGCACAGAACTGATGTTATACAAACTTTCCCTTCAGAAAAGAATGAGCCAATTTCCCCTGCCTGAGACCGGCACATTGATGACAGAAGATATACTGTCTACAGGTTATATTTTTCCACTCGCCAGCAATATTCCATTTGATTTTATACACAATCTCTACTGAACATTAAGCGATATAACTCGTTATACTTTTAGACCGAAATGTTGAATTATTCAAATTTAAGCAATGAAAGTTAAGGACAGGAAGATCATTGTAACCGGAGGTGGGAGCGGAATAGGACGGTCACTGGTTCTGGAGTTGCTCAACAGGGGAGCATCCGTAGTAGCTTTGGATATCAACCGTGAAAGTCTTGAAGGAACCGAGGCACAGGCGGGTGACAAAAGAAATGCTCTGACCATTATGGTACTTGACATAACGAACAGGGAGGGCATCCGGGAGTTCGCCAATCATCCGGCAGTACAGGATGCTGACGGTCTTATTAACAATGCCGGAATCATTCAGCCCTTCAAGAAGCTTGGGGATCTGACCCGAGAGCAGATAGACAGGGTTGTCAACGTAAATTTCTGTGGCACCCTTTCCCTTACCAGGGCCATGCTGCCTATTCTGAAGAGCAGGAAGGAGGCTCATCTCGTTAATGTCTCAAGTATGGGAGGTTTCCTTCCGGTACCCGGTCAGACTGTATACGGGGGAGCAAAGGCGGCGGTAAAGCTGATAACCGAGGGGCTCCACTCTGAGATGAGAGATACCAGTGTCAGGGTGACGATTGTCTTCCCAGGCGCTGTAAACACCAACATTATGGAAAACAGTGGCCTGCAGACGGCCAGAACAGCCGATGCGGAGAAGCAGGCAGGCAAGATACTGTCAGCAGGAAAGGCTGCAGAGATTATCATTGACGGCATGGAAAAAGATCGTTACCGCATTTTAGTCGGGAAAGACGCCAAAATTATGGATATCCTGTATCGGCTTAATCCCAGGCTTGCTGCAGGCTTTATCGCAAAGCAGATGAAGCACCATCTCTCGATCTGAGAATGTATATTTTCACCTGTTGTTTGCGAGCTGGTCTCTCCGGTGCATTCAGGCTACTGACCCACATTTTGTCAGACCCCGGCCTGACATATGAATGCAGTCACGGCAAAACATAATCTAAAATCTTCGGGGCCGGATTGGCATATTTGATTGATTTTACCGATATTGCAGTTGCTTTTACCGGGCGTCATCCAATTGGAGCCAGGAGTTGTAACCCTAAAACCACCGATCGGATAACCATAAGGAGGAAGCCGAAAATCCTCAAGAGTAGGCAAAACAAAAGATTTAAGACTTATGAAAACAACCATGAAACTATTTCTTGCTGTTGCAGTATTAATTTTTGTATCCTGCGGCCAGTCAAAGAAAGAGACCACCGCAAAAGATGTTGAAGAAGAAGTTCAGGAGGCTGTAGATGCCACTCAGGAATTCGCCGCAGACAAGCTGGGTGACCTGAAGGCTGATTTTGAAAAGTTTGCCGAGAATGCCGGCAAGCAGGTGGATGTGGTGAAGGAAGAATTCAATTCACTCAGTGATGAGATGAAGGCTGAGTACCAGGAAAAGCTTGACGCCCTGGAAAAGGAGAAGCAGGAGATTGACACCAAGATGGCCGAATACAATGAAGCTGCCGATGACAAAAAGGAGGCCATGAAGGAAAACATTGAACAGCTCAATGAGGCCTTTGCCAAGAGTCTCGAGACCTTTAAAAAAGAGATTTCTGACAAGAAATAACTTTGTGGGCGCCACGAAAATAAACTGTGTACTGAAGAGTTTTATAGCAGAAACGTTAACAGTTACATAACAGAGCCAGGGCAGATTTTCTAATTTTATCCCTGATGACGATTTATCTCGATTACAACGCCACCACTCCTGTTGACAAGGATGTGGCACAGGCAGTTCAACCCTATCTCTATGAGCACTTTGGCAATCCGTCAAGTGCTCATAGCTTTGGTACTGAGACAAAGCTTGCCGTGGAGAAAGCCCGCGGGCAGGTTGCCTCTCTTATCAACTGCCAGCCCGGTGAGATCATATTTACCAGCGGGGGCACCGAGTCTAACAACTATGCCATCAAGGGATATGCATATGCCAACCGTCACAGGGGGAATCACATAATAACCTCCACCATTGAGCATCCGGCGGTGAGTGAGGTATGCAGGTATCTTGAAGGAAAGGGGTTTGAAGTCACCTATCTCCCGGTTAACGAATACGGGTTGGTTAATCCGGCCGGACTTGAGGCGGCCATCACACCGGCAACGATTCTCATCACTGTAATGCATGCCAACAATGAGATAGGCACCATTGAGCCCATAAGCGAGATTGCCGCCATTGCCCGCAGGCATAACATCGCATTCCACACTGACGCGGCGCAGTCGGTCGGGAAGCATCCGGTTGACGTGAAGGAGCTGTCAGTGGATATGTTGACCATTGCCGGTCACAAGCTCTATGCCCCCAAGGGTGTCGGGGCACTCTACATCAGGGACGGAATAGTACTTGAGAAGCTTATCCACGGTGCTGACCACGAGCAGAACAGGCGGGCGGGAACAGAGAATGTCGCGGAGATTGTAGGGCTGGGACAGGCATGCGAGATAGCGGGTCGTGATCTTGAAAAGAACATCGCTCATTTCAGGAAGATGCGCGACCTGCTTCACCAGCAGCTGGCAAAAAAGATCCCGGAAGTAAAGCTCAACGGTCATCCCCGGTTACGTCTCTCCAACACTCTTAGCCTGAGTTTCAGGAACACGGAAGCCAATATCCTGCTGAACGAGATGGAGATGAATGGCATTGCCGCATCAGCCGGAGCTGCCTGTCATACCGATTCCGTTGATCTCTCTCCGGTACTCACCGCCATAGGACTGGAGATGGAATACGCCATGGGAACCATCAGGTTCTCGGTCGGACGTTCTACCACTGCCGATGAGATTGGCAGGGCCTCTCAGATTATCTCCGGTATCGCCGGACGTCTGCGGCCGGACGCTGCCGTGCGTCCGCAGGAGCAGATCTCCGACGGTGAGAAGATAAAACTCACTAAATACACGCAGGGACTCGGCTGTGCCTGCAAGCTCCGGCCGCAGGAGCTTGAGAAGATACTGAAGGAGATACCTGCGGGAGTTGATCCGAATATCCTGATTGACACCAGTAACTCTGACGATGCAGCCGTGTACAGCATCAGTGAAACCACGGCACTTGTGCAGACCGTTGACTTCTTCACTCCTATTGTTGACGATCCCTATGACTTCGGAGCGATTGCCGCGGCCAACGCGCTCAGCGACATCTATGCCATGGGTGCAGTGCCCCTGTTTGCTCTTAACATCGTCGGTTTCCCGTCGAACCGTCTCCCGATGGTGGTGCTAAGGGAGATACTCAGGGGAGCTGCTGACAAGGCTCAGGAAGCAGGGATTTGTATACTGGGAGGTCACACCATTGATGATCCTGAGCCCAAATACGGAATGGTAGTCAGCGGCACCGTTCATCCTGACAGGATATGGGCGAATTCAGGCGCCCGTGAGGGCGATGCAATCATCCTCACCAAGCCGGTCGGTACAGGAATCCTGACGACAGCCATGAAACGCGGCCTGCTGGGAGAGAAGGCCAAAGCTGAGGTGACAGCCTCAATGGCGGAACTTAATAAAAAGGCCGCTGACATACTGCATAATTATACCGTTCATGCCTGTACTGATGTCACAGGCTTTGGGCTTATCGGACACCTCAGTGAGGTCACGGTTGCCAGCGGCGTGAACGTTGAGCTGTTTGCCGACAGGGTGCCCTTTTTCCCCGAGACGGCAAATCTTGCAGCAGCCGGAATTATACCGGGAGGCACTGCCAACAACCTGAACTATTTTTCCGGGCACGCAAACTGGGGCGAAGAGATTCCAGTAATTACACGTACTCTCCTCTGCGATGCCCAGACATCCGGCGGACTGCTGGTGACCGTACCGGCCGGCGAGACGGAGAGGCTGCTGGCGGAGCTCAGGGAGGCCGGGATGCTCTCTGCGGCCCACATAGGCAACTGTACCGCCAGTGGCAACGGAACCATAAGTGTGAAGTTGCATCGCAGCAATGAACATTTGAAATAAAACCGAAAGAATGGATATCACTGTCAGACCTGCCACAGAGATTGATTTCCCTAAACCCAAGAACTAATGAATTTAACTGTCAAACCTGCCAAAAAGGATAATTTCCCTAAACCCAAGAACCTATGAACATAACTGTCAGACCTGCCACAGAGGATGATTTCCCTGCGGTACTGTCACTCATAAAGGAGCTTGCCGAATTTGAGAGAGCCCCTGAGAAGGTAACCAACAGTGTTGAGCAGATGAAACAGGAACAGGATCTCTTCAGATGCTTTGTCGCGGAGACCGAAACAAGGGAGATTGTCGGCATGGCTCTCTTTTTCCTTGCCTATTATACATGGATTGGCAAGTCGATCTATCTCGACGATATTTATGTGAAGAGGTCGCTCAGGCAGCAGAAGATAGGCACTGCCTTGCTGAATAAGGTGTTTGAGGTTGCCAGGGCTGAGAAGTGCAAGCGGGTGAGGTGGCAGGTGCTCGACTGGAATGAGCCTGCCATCAGCTTCTACAGAAAGTGCGGGGCTGAGATCAGCGGCGAATGGCTCAACTGTAGCTTCGATGAGGCGGGGATAGCCGATTTTAACATATAGTTCAACCAAAAGTAGCTGCTCACATGAAAATGAAAAACACTCTGGTTCTGTTGATGATCATAATTATCACACTCCCCCTGTCGCCATCATTCTCACAAGGTGAAGAGAAACCCGGATGGAAGCTGGTATGGTCTGACGAGTTCAACGGAAACAGCCTTGACACTTCAAAGTGGAATGTGCTTATGAGGGAGACCAGCAAGCACAATGAGTTGCAGTATTACATCCCGGAGGAGGTATATCTTGAGGACGGACTTCTGCATATACGAAGCAGCAAAAGAAATTACGGTTCGCAGGAGTACACCAGCGGCAGGCTGGACACCAGGGGCAAGTGTGCTCCTGTTTACGGCCGGTTTGAGATCCGGGCCAGGCTCCCCGGCGGACAGGGGATGTGGCCCGCGCACTGGCTCTATCCGCAGAACCGCAACTGGCAGATGGAGTACATCATGGCTGAAGCGGTAGCCAACGGAAAAGAATCGATGATACCTGAGGAACGACCCTGGTACAGCGAGATTGACATCATGGAGTTCCTGGGACATGAGACCGGTGTGCTTTACGGTACCCTTCACTACTACACCTTTGACGGTCAGAAGAGAACCAGTTCCGGAACCTGGCGCAGCTCCACCGATTATTCTGCGGGGTTTCACCTGTACGCCCTGGAATGGGAACCTGACTCAATCAGGTGGTATATAGACGACCATCTCATCCACTCCACAGTCAACGGCATTCCACATACGCCTCATTACCTGATACTGAACACAGCGGTAGGTGGCAGATGGCCGGGAAACCCCGATACGACAACTGTTTTTCCTCAATACCATGATATAGATTATGTCAGGATCTTTCAACGACAGAAATAAAGCCTATTTACAGAATTGTCGTTAATCAATTTCAAAATATGAAATCTGAAAAGCAGAAGATGCTTGCCGGAGAGTTGTACGACGCAACTGACCGGGAACTGTCGGTAGAACGTTTAAGGACCAGGCTCCTCCTTAAGGAACTCAATGAAACCGGAGAGGATGAGGGAGAGGAGAGAAAGAGGATCTTAAACGAGTTACTTCCCGCAGCCGGCAGTAATTTATGGCTGCAACCTCCTTTTTATTGTGATTACGGGTACAATATTAAAACCGGGGATAATGTATTTTTCAATTTTAACTGTGTTGTGCTGGATGTGACACAGGTCACAATCGGCAGTCGCACTCTGTTTGGACCCAATGTACAGATTTATACCGCCACGCATACAATGGATCACAGGGAGAGGGCTGCAGGGCTGGAATATGCGAAGCCGGTTACCATAGGAGATGATGTCTGGATTGGCGGAAGTGCAGTGGTCTGCCCCGGGGTTACCATCGGCGACAGGTCGGTTATCGGGGCAGGAAGTGTTGTCACAAGGGATATTCCATCAGATGTTTTTGCAGCCGGTAATCCATGCAGGGAAATAAGAGACCTCAGGCAGTTATGAGTGACTGCATGGCTTTAGACAGACCGGTATCAGGACGCTGAAATAATCATTAACTTTACATTTGTTACATGCTTTGTAACCTGAACCTGTTCCATAGAATAAGCTAGCTGCCGTGAAGCTTCTGACAGAAATAGTTGTAATTGCCTGTCTCATCTCCCTGAATGGCCTTTACGCCCAGACATTACCCCCGATAACGGCTTATACACCTGAAGATTACAGTGCGGATAACCAGAACTGGCAGATATCTCAGTCTGAAGAGAAATTCATTTATGTGGCCAATAACAGGGGTTTGCTGGAGTTCAACGGATCGGAATGGAAACTGTACCCCTCACCCAATAACACGATCATCAGGTGTGTCAGGGCAATAGGTGACAGAATATACACCGGGTGCTACATGGAGTTTGGATACTGGATCAGAAATCCCTACGGGAAACTGGAATATGTCTCGCTTCTGCCATTGCTTGAGGAGAACATCAAGGATGATGACCAGATATGGAGCATACTTGATCTCAATGAATGGGTTGTATTTCAGTCAAATGACAAAATCTATTTTTACAACAGCACCTCCAGTAAATTCAGGATAGTTGATCCTGAAATGGAAATTTACAGGGCGTACAAGATAAAGGATAACATCTATTTCAGTATAAGGAACAAGGGGCTCTACCGGATGGAAAACGGTGAACCCCGTCTGCTGGTTGACGATCCTGAAATTATCAACAAAAGGATCATTAGTATGTTCGGGAGCCACGAGCATCTGAACATTCTGACACTGGAATCGGGTTTTTATAAGCTGAATGGGAACAGTGCAGAGAAGTGGGATACAGAAGCCAACCATCACATTTCTGATGGAAGGGTATTCTGCGGGCTGCAACTGTCTGATGGCAGTTTTGTGGTCGGCACCATTTCTGACGGTGTTCTTCATATTAACAGTGGAGGTCAGATTGTCTACAGGCTTGACCAGACAAACGGACTTAGCAATAACACTGCGTTATCACTTTTCGAAGACAGTGACCATAACCTGTGGATAGGTTTGGATAACGGGATCAACTGTGCCAACATAACAGCTCCGGTAAAGGTTTTTCATGACTTTGACGGTCGGCTTGGAACCGTGTATACTTCAGAAGTATTTGGCGACTGGCTCTATCTGGGAACCAATCAGGGTCTGTTCTGCAAAAAGGTGAACAGCAATGATCCGTTCAGGTTTATTGAGGGCACTAACGGTCAGGTATGGGATCTGTATAATTACAATGATCAGGATTTGCTGTGCGGTCATCATCTCGGAACCTATATCATCAAAAAGGAAAAGGCCATTCTTATTGATGACAACCCGGGCACCTGGGCCTTCAGGGAGGTGCCTGGCAAGGATGGGTTGCTTGTCAAGGGCAACTATAACGGGCTCTCCGTTCTGCACAGGGTCTCAGGCAGCTGGAAGCTCAGGAACATAATCGAGGGGTTCAACAGTTCGGCAAGGTTCTTTGAGCTTGACCACCGGGGTCAGATCTGGGTAAGCCACGAGTATAAGGGCGTTTACAGGCTCAAAATGAACGACAGTCTGTCAGGGATAGTAGAGGTTACCATGGAACCGTTTCCTGCAAATCTCAAGAACTCCAGTCTGACAAAATATAACGGTGATATTCTCTATGCTTGCGAAAAGGGTATCTACAGGTACAATGAGATAACCAGCTCATTCGCCTATGACAGCCTGCTTAGCCCACTCATCATAAGCGAAGAATATGTTTCGGGAAAGCTGATACCTGACAAAAACGGAAGGTTATGGGGTTTCTCGAAAGAGAATATTTATTATGCAGCCATAGACCATCTGACCAACAGACCTCAAATTCAATCAATACCAATACCACTTGATCTCAGGAAGGTAACACAGAGTTTCGAGAATATTGAGCCAGTCAGGGATGACATTTATCTTCTGGGCACCGCCAACGGTTATCTCACCATTGATCTCCCCAGGGTGGAGTTAGATGCGTCTTATCAGATTTACCTAAATTCGGTTACATTGCAGGACCTGGATAATAAAGTCTCCCACATCAAGACCGGGACTCCCGGTGAATTTAAGTTCAAGGGTGGTATATTAACTATAAACTATTCAGTGCCAACCTATAATAAATACCTGGATATCAACTATCAGTACAAACTGGAGGGACACAGCAACCGCTGGAGTGACTGGACACCAAAAGCTGTTTCACAATATGAAAACCTCAGCTTTGGCAAATATGTTTTCATGGCGAGGGCCAGGGTTGGTAATAAGCTGACCGATAATATTGTGACATACAGTTTTGAGGTAAACAGGCCATGGTTTTTGTCCAACAGGGCTCTCCTGCTATACCTGTTGATGCTGGTAATGGCCGGTCTGGCGGTTAATGCTGCCTACAAGCGCCACTATTTAAAGAAACTGAGGAACGAACAACTTGAAAAGGACAAGCTGATTATAGAATTAAGGAACGAACAGCTTGACAGGGAGATAGAGACAAAGAATCGCGAGTTGGCCCTGTCAAAGATGAACATTCTGAAAAAGAATGAATTGCTTAATGAAATTAAGAATGAATTAACCCAAAAAGACAAAAGCGATAATATCAGTTCAGTTGCCAGACTGATTGACAGGAACCTTAACAGCAGAAGGGACTGGGAGATATTTGTCAAGGCCTTCAATGACGCCGATAAGGGATTCATTGACAAGCTGAAAAGCCAGCACCCCAATCTTACCCCGAACGATTTGAGGTTTTGTGTCTATCTAAGGATGAATCTCTCTTCCAAGGAGATGGCTCCTTTAATGAATATCTCTGTCAAAAGTGTCGAGACCCGCAGGTACAGGTTGCGAAAACGGATGAATCTTCCACATGAAGAGAGTCTGGTAAACTATATACTGGGACTTTGACTACCCTACAGTTTTGAATATTATCACTACAATACCACTACAAAAGACCCATTTAATAAAGTCCTGTTTACTTTGGGCTGATATAAATCAATTTTGAATCAGCCTTATATTGGGCATTCCCCGCGTTTTCTCCCGGAGGAAGGAGAATATTCATCCTGTATGCTTTTTGTGCAGGTAATAACTTTCTCTTCGAGACTTAACGGTTGTAAATTAGTTCATGTTTTATAACACATTTAAGTCTAACCTAACCACAAGACCTATGAAATTATCATTATGTTCCAAAAGAATCGGGATATTCTTTCTGATGTTCCTGTTCTTTGGGGTTTATGCAGTCAATGCACAAACTGTTACAGTCAAAGGTACGGTAGCCGATGAAACCGGTGCTCCGATGCCCGGAGTTTCCGTACTGGTTAAGAACACCACGCGTGGGACATCCACTGACATGGAGGGCAATTTCTCCCTGTCGAACGTCAGTACCGGTGAAACGGTAGTTTTCTCCTTCCTGGGTTACACTGACATTGAACGAGTTATCAGGGGCGATGAATTCCTGAATATCTCCCTCGTCCCTGAGTCTCTTGAGATAGAGCAGGTTGTCGTAACGGCTCTGGGTATCAAAAGAGAACAGAGGGCCCTGGGCTATTCAGTACAGGAGGTTTCCGGTGAGAGCCTGCAAAGTGTGGGTGGTATTGATGTGGGAACTTCACTGACCGGTAAGGTGGCAGGTATACTGGTCCAGAACTCTACGGATTTCAACGTTGAACCGCAGATTTTGCTTCGTGGTTCAGATCCGATCATTGTCATTGACGGTGTACCCTACACCAACAAAAGACTGAATGATATTCCTGCGGAAGACATTGAATCAATGTCAGTCCTTAAAGGTGCTACTGCTTCGGCTCTTTACGGTTTTCGCGGGCGTGACGGTGCCATCATGATCACGACCAAGAACGGGAGTACTGAAAAAATGGGCGTAACGGTGGATCTCAACACCCATACGATGTTCAATGCCGGATTTCTGGCCATACCGGAAAAGCAGAGCGTGTATGGACGCGGTACCTCTTATATATATGATCTTAACTCGGATCAGTCGTGGGGTACCTTCATGGACGGGTCAATCCAGAGGCAGTGGGACCCGATTGCGCTGGAGTTCAGGGATTATGAATATCTCCCGGTCGGAAAGGACAATTTCAAGAACTTCCTCGAGCCGGGATATATTACCAACAACAATGTCAGTGTTGGTATAAACAGAGAAAATACATCTTTCCGCAGCTCCTTCAACTGGACACAGAACAAGGGACAGTACCCCAATTCAATGCTTAACAAGTACTCATACTCCATTGGTGGTGACATTAACCTTGACAGGTTCAGGCTTACATCGAACATGGCCTATACCAAGAGGGAATCACCGAACCTGGGTTCAAACGGGTACACTTCATATGACCCGATGTACACTCTCCTGATCTTTTCATCAGCCGATTTTGACATTCGTGATTACAAGGATAACTACTGGCTGAAGCCCGGGGAGATTCAGAACAATCATTTCGGATATAATCTGGAAACCGGTCAATACAGTGGCAAGCTTCACAACAATCCCTATTTTAATCGCTGGGAAAGGACGAATGAGGTTTCACGAGACATCTTCAACGCAGACCTGACTGCAGGATATGACATTACGAAATGGCTTACGTTCACGGCACGTACCGGTATTGATTTCTTCGTTGAGGGCGGGAAGCTCAGGATTTCAAAGGGTTCTTACACTTCCGCAGGCAACACCGGCGGGATTCCGGGCATTCCCTATCCATGGGGTGAGAGCCAGAAAGGCTCCTACATGGCCGGGCAGTCGAAAGGATTCAGCATAAACAGTGACTTTATTCTGGGTGGCAACAAGACATTTTTAGAGAAGTTCGACATAGAATACATGGCTGGCGGGACCATCTTCTTTGAGAGAAATGACAACCTGAATGCCAAGACAATGGGTGGCATATCGATACCGGGCTATTTCTCACTGAATGCCTCGGTGAATCCTGCAGCCGTAGCCGAGAGCACCTATGCACGCCAGGTCAACTCAATGTACGGTCGTCTGGCGCTCTCATGGAACAGGCTGATATACCTTGATTTTACCGGGCGTAACGACTGGGTTTCAATGATGGCCAACGATGAGGTGCCGAAATCCGACAGGTCATACTTCTACCCCTCCGCTTCCGGTAGCTTGGTTGTATCAGAACTGCTGCCCGAATCGACCAAAAGCTGGCTTGATCTGTTAAAGGCCAGAACCTCATATACCTTAGCCAAGAGTGCGCCTGCCCCATATACCATCAACAGTGTGTTTACGGTCACTCCCTCCACATGGAACGATCTCACCGGAGCCTCAGCCCCTGAGACCATATACCTCAACTCATACAGTCCAAACTCATACACTACAAGTGAGTTCGGGGTTCAGAGCATTCTTTTCAGAAACAGGATTTCTCTTGATGTGACCTATTACTCAAAGCGGATTTATGATGAACTGAAGTCGGGTCCGCTCTCTTCCGCAACCGGATACACGGGTATTATGGTCAACACTGATGAGGTGAAAGCCACCCGGGGATGGGAAGTGGCTGCAGGTGCTACGCCTGTAAAGACAAAAGACATTGAATGGACTCTCAGTGCCAACTGGACAACCTACAAGCAGATCTACCTGGAGCTTGACTCGGTCTATTCAACCAGGCAACCGTGGATAAAGCCGGGTAACCGCACCGATGCATTTACACTCAGGGATTACCTGTATGTTCCGTCAGGAGAGTATGCCGGGCAGCTTATCTGGAATAACGGCAGGGTTGTAAAGAGCACTTATACTACCCTGTATGGATACAGTAACCCCGACTGGCTGTGGGGTCTCAGCACCAACCTGAGATACAGGAACATCAGTTTCTACATGTCGTTTGACGGTGTTGTAGGCGGGTTGATGAGCACCAGGACCGAGAGCTACATGTGGCAGTCAGGCGTGCACCCGAACTCAGTGACACCTGAGCGTGAGCTTGATGCACTTAACCCGGGCTCGAAGAACTACCTGGGATCGGGCGTCATGGTGGTTGGCGGATCAGTCACATATGATACCTATGGTAATATCACCAGTGATACACGTGAGTATGCACCAAATGACATCTATACCACATACAAGCAGGCAGTGACAGATTTTCACAATACAAGCGCCTGGGGTGGCACTGCAAACCCGAATGATGTTTATGAAAGGACTTTCATGAAGCTGCGTGAGCTATCCCTCACCTACCAGGTTCCGGTGAAGGCTCTTGACAAACTGGGATTCATAAAGGGGGCTTCGGTCAGTTTCATAGGGCAGAATGTCCTGTTATGGGCCATAGACTTCAAATACTCTGACCCCGACGGTGGCACAGAAGATTTTGCCGATCCCTCGAGGAGGTATCTTGGAGGAAACATAAAACTTTCATTCTAACACCGGAGAAACATGAAAAGCATAAAATATATTCTGATAGCAGTAATCTCCCTGTTTACCGCGGTTTCCTGCGAGAATTTCGAGGAGATTAACACTGATCCGAACAAAACCAATAAGGTTACATCGGCGATGATTGCAACCCAGGTACTGAAAGACACCTACAGGTTCTGGAACCCCAACGCGTCTGATTTCATACAGGGCAATCTCTTCAACAAGCATATTGCATACCTTGATCCGAGCCCATACGTTTCACAGTATTACTATTCAAACTATCCTTACGGCAGTTTCGGGTCATTCACAAGGCTGACTGATCTTAAATACATGATCCAGTACGCTGAAGGCGGTGTAGAAGAGCCGTCGTACAGGGGGCTGGCCCTCTTCATGAAGGCATGGTTTGGATTTAATGCCACCCTTGATATGGGTGACATCCCCTATTCGGAAACCGGCATGGCGCTTGACGGCATCACCAAACCCGTTTATGACAAGCAGGCAGACGTATTTGCCGCTATTCTGACAGACTTTCAGCAGGCTGAGACATATTTCGCCGAAGGGAGGAACTTTTCGGGTGACATTATGTTTGGGGGCAACCCGGCCAAATGGCGCAGATTGTGCAATGCAATGCAGCTTAAGGTAATACAGACCATGAGCAAGAAAGCTACGGCTGACCAGAAGGCACGGTTTGCAGCGATAGTGAATGCCGGCAATCTGATGACCGGTAATGATGACAATTTCAAGCTTGTATTCAGCACCAATTCCAATGCAGTATATCCCATGTGGGCCAACGGAGAGACCTTCCGGATAAAAACCGGACCGTCTGAACTGGCTATCAACTCTCTGAAGAATCTGAAGGACCGCAGGTTGTTCTATTTTGCGGAACCTGCACAGGCTCAGATCACAGGCGGGCTGACAGAACAGGACTGGGATGCCTATGTTGGTGCACCCACGGAACTGGCGCCCGATCAGCTTGCACTCAATAACGCCGCAGGCAATTATTCATTGCTCAACAGGAGGTATGTAAAGTACATGGACAATGATCCGATGCTATACTTCACATATTCAGAGCAATGCTTTATCATTGCCGAGGGGATTGAAGAGGGCTGGGTTACAGGTAATGCCCAGACCTGGTATGAAAACGGGGTGAAAGCCATTCTGTCATATTACAGAACTCTGCCCAATATGGCGGGTGAGGTTCATGGAATGGGAATCGACCAGCCATATATTGACGGTTATTTCACAGACGCTGCCGCCTATGCAACAGCCGGAACAAAGCAGGATCGCCTGGAGCAGATCTGGATCCAGAGATGGCTGCTTGATTTCTACCAGGGCAATGGCGGCAATTACCCGCAGTTCCTGCGTACAGGGTTCCCGGTGTACCCGCTTGATCCGGCAACCAGCCTGAATCCCGAGGATGACAGTGTATATCCGAAACGCTGGATGTACCCGACTGACGAACGAACAAAAAATCCTGAGAACTATCAGAAGGCTATTGACGAACAGTACGGCGGATATGACGGCATAAACCGGGTGCCATGGTACATAAAGGACTGACAACGAAAACCAGTTATAATTATCCGGATGCACTTTTAGAGGTTAGTTGCGTAATTCTGATGAATGAAAGGGTTTAGATTTGTGGTTAGGGAAGAGTTGTCAGATTGTTGAAATGGTTCCCCTCCTATGGGGGACCATTTTTACTCCTTTTTCAAATAACATTGTGAGATTTACAGCATGAAATCTGTGTTGAAAATAGTTCCTCTTTGTCTGTTTCTGTTTTTTTCCATTGACAGTCATTCGCAGGATCTGATAACAAACACCTTAAACAGGAAGAGCTTTTCTCTCAACGGCACCTGGAATTACATTGTTGACCCATACGAAACCGGCTACTACAATTACAGGTACGAGCCGTATGATCAGCTGAAGCAGAAGAATAATTCAGCCTTCTACAATAATTACCATACAGATGATAAATCAGAGCTTGTCGAGTATGATTTTGACCGGTCACCGACAATTCTTGTACCGGGTGACTGGAACTCACAGGATGACAGACTGCTCTACTATGAGGGTACGATCTGGTACAAACGCTCCTTTGATTATCAGCAGGCTGATCACAACAACAGACTCTTTATCTGGTTCGGAGCAGTAAACTACAAAGCAGAGGTCTATCTCAACGGAACCAAACTAGGCTCCCATACCGGCGGTTTTACTCCCTTCAATTTCGAAGTCACGGGCCTGGTAAAAACCCGTGACAACTACCTGGTTGTGAAGGTTGACAACAAGCGTGTCAGGGAGGGAATACCGACACTTAACACTGACTGGTGGAATTATGGCGGCATAACACGCGATGTGAAGCTGATTGAGGAGCCTGCCACCTTCATCCGGGATTACTTCATCGGATTGAAGAAGGGATCAGCAAAAACAATCAGTGGCTACCTTGTGGCCGACAATGTCACAGGCAGGGAAAAGCTAACCATCACTATCCCTGAGCTGGGTCTTTCAGAGGATGTTGTTGTGACTGATGACAGCCGGGTTGAGTTCGATATTGCCACAGAAAAACTGGAACTATGGTCACCGGCATCGCCCAGGCTATACACGGTTATGATCACTTCTGCTTACCAGACTATTAAAGATCAGATAGGCTTCAGATCCATCTCCACGGAGGGTCCTGATATTTTGCTTAACGGCAAGCCCATATTCCTTAAGGGCATCTCAATCCACGAGGAGAATCCCTTGCGCAGAGGCCGGGCCTTCGGTGAGGCTGACGGCCTTGTGCTGCTAAACTGGGCAAAAGAGCTCGGTTGTAACTATGTACGGTTGGCGCATTATCCTCATAATGAACATATTGTGAGGCTGGCCGACAAAATGGGAATGATGGTCTGGGAAGAGATACCTGTCTACTGGACTGTCGATTTCACAAATGAGAAGACACTGCATAATGCCAGGAACCAGCTGGCTGAGGCTATTACAAGGGACAAGAACAGGGCCTCAATCATAATATGGTCTGTGGCCAATGAGACTCCTCCCTCTGATATCAGGAACCGGTTTCTTGTCAACCTGGCAGATCACGCAAGGGAACTCGATGATACACGTCTGGTAAGTGCCGCCCTGGAGAAGCATTTCAGGGACGGGGTCAACATTGTTGACGATGAAATGGGCAATCACCTCGATATTGTGGCTTTCAACCAATACACTGGCTGGTACGGAGGCTCGCTGGAGGATGCCCCTGACTCAAAATGGGATATCAAATTCAATAAGCCTGTAGTAATCTCAGAGTTTGGAGGAGGCGCCCTTCAGGGGTTACACGGCAGCATAGACGAGAGATGGACAGAGGAGTACCAGGAATACCTCTATCAGCAAAACCTCAAAATGATTGAAAGGATTCCCAATATAAGAGGTACCAGTCCGTGGATACTGGCAGATTTCAGATCACCCAAGAGGCTCCTTCCGGGGATACAGGACGGCTGGAACAGAAAGGGCCTCGTATCTGACAACGGCATTAAAAAGAGAGCTTTCTACACATTAAGAAGTTTTTATGATAAAATTGACGAGAAATATGAATAGGAAACACCTGGCACTGCTGTCAGCTCTGCTCGTTCTTGTTGCTTCACAGTTCTTCTCATGCAGGGAGACAAACAGAACGGTACCTGACGGATATAAGCTTGTATGGTCTGATGAATTTGAATATTCAGGCAGACCTGACAGTAACAAATGGGCCTTTGAATACGGTTTTGTGAGAAACAACGAAAAACAGTATTACACTGACAGCCTGAAGAATGTCAGGGTAGAAGGCGGTTATCTGATAATTGAAGCCCATAAGGAAAAAACTGCCAATGCACGATTCGGATCAGATGAATTCAGCAACAAGCCCTGGCTGCAGTATATTGCTGGTACGGATACGGCTGAATACAGCTCAGGGAGTATTATGACACAAGGACTTGCTGAATGGACCTACGGCTACATAGAAGTCAGTGCGAAGCTTCCTCAGGGTGTCGGGCTCTGGCCCGCGATCTGGATGCTTGGCACCAACCGAGCGGAAGTTGGATGGCCCAGGTGCGGTGAGATAGATATTATGGAGCATGTGGGCTTTAATAAGGACTCCATCTTCGGTACCATTCATACAGGAGCATACAATCATACAAAGGGGACCCAGAAAGGAAAAAAGGTCTTCATTGACGACCCGTACAACAAATTTCACCTGTTTGCCCTGGAATGGACACCAGAGAAAATGGATTTTCTGTTGGACGGGAAAGTTTACAATCATATCCAAAATGAGCATAAAACGACAGATGAATGGCCCTTTGACCAGGATTTCTTTCTGAAGCTGAATGTGGCTATTGGCGGCGGTCTGGGCGGTCGGCACGGAATTGATGATTCAGTCTTTCCGCAGAAGATGGTAATAGACTATGTCAGGGTTTATCAGATGAAATAAACAGTCATGGTAAAGAAGAGTATTCTTGTTCTTTCACTGGTGACAACCATTTCGTTTTCTTGCCAGAATGGGGGAAACAGGATTTACAGGGAGACATACAAAGAGAAAAAAGCTGTGACAGAGTACAGGCTGTTATGGGCCGACGAATTCGACGGTGATCAGATCAACCCTGATAACTGGTCTTTCGAGATCTGGGACGCCGGAAGAGTAAACGGTGAATGGCAGCAATATGTCAAGAATCCGGAAAACTATAAGCTCCGGGATGGCAAATTGTATATTACTGCTACCCGTACAGGTAAAAATGAAAAAGGCGGGTATGCCTCAACCCGTCTGTCAAGCAGGGGAAAAAAGGAGATCACCTATGGCCGTGTTGAATTCAGGGCCAGGATGCCATCCGGAGTCGGCACCTGGCCTGCCCTCTGGATGCTGGGGGCAAATATCACTGAGGTCGGCTGGCCATGGTGTGGCGAATTGGTTATCCTGGAGTATGTTGGTTTCCAGCCAGATACAATCCATTCTAATGTATTCACCATGCATCAGTCAGAGGTAACCGAGTGTCATCGGCTTGTTCCTCTTCCAACTGCCGAGGATGAATTTCACATCTACGGTATGACCTGGACCACCGACTCAATTGCTTTTTACCTTGATGATCCTTCAAATATTGTAAATATCTATTCACCTGAAATAAAAACGGAAGAGAGCTGGCCTTTTGATCAACCGTTCTTTGTTATCATGAATTTTGCTGTGGGAGGTAACTGGGGTGGAAAGAAAGGCGTCGATGAGACCATCTGGCCACAATCGATGATTGTCGATTATGTCCGGGTCTATCAATTAAATCAAAAACCAGAAACCAAATGAAGTAATATACAGATACTTTCGCTGGCTATCATTAAAATATGTCAACATACAAAGGTCCCGGGTTCACTGACCCGGGATTTTTGTTAAACGGGATAATTGTAGTATTTTAACGGAGTAAAGCAGGCCGGCGCCTATTCTCCCGGGAATGCGATCAGCCTGTCATGAGATTGTTGATTTTATGGCAATTAAGTCCGACCATACGCCTCAGATACATTCATACCTCTCCCTCCGCAAGGCAGTGGGGTGGATTGGCATCCTGCTTCCCTTCGTGCTGGTGCTCGGTCACCTTATCATTTTCGGTGGCGACAGGCTGCTCGCAAACATGAGCGTCTATTACCACACCGGCATGCGCGATCTGTTCGTGGGGGCCATATGTGCAATCGCCCTCTTCCTGTTTTTTTACAGGGGCTATGACAGGTGGGATAACATCTCCGCGAACCTGGCAGGCTTCTTTGCACTGGGGGTGGCCTTCTTCCCGACTGTGGAGGAGGGTCCGTGGGACTGGGTAGCACAGGTTCATTTTTACAGCGCCGCCTGTTTCCTGGTAACACTGGCTCTAATCTCCATCTTCCTTTTTACCCGCGGCGAGAATTACCCGACCGCGATGAAGAAGAAGAGGAACCTGGTTTACAGGGTATGTGGCATCGTGATGCTCACCGCCCTGACTGCCATTGAGGTCTTCTTCCTCTTTTTCGACGGAAAAAATTCCGACACGAGATTCGTTCTCTTTGCTGAGACAGTTACACTCATTGCTTTCGGCATCTCATGGCTCGCCAAAGGAGGAACCATTTATCCTGATAAACCAATAAAAAACAATAAAATGGAAAGAGAAGAAAATCTTGTAAAGGTGTTTACAGGCCCCGAGCCCACGGCCCTGCTTCTGATGAAGAGGCTTGAGGAGACCGGGGTCAAATCGCTGATCAAAAATGACTCCGGCCTGGGATATCTTGGTGCCGTACCTGCAGTAATCGATCTCTACATCTTTGAGGAGGACATGGAGAAGGCCAGGCCCCTGATAGATGAGATAAATGAGCAGCAGCAGGAGGAAGAAACCGAAGAGTGACCCCTGACAAAAAAAATAAGATTATGAAAAAAACGCACAGATGCCTGGCAGCAATTGTCATGGCAGTAATTGCCATGTCATGCAATAATTTAAAACAGCCCGCGGAAATGATAATTATCAATGCTGAAATATGGACCGGGAATGAGAAGCAGCCCATTGCTGAAGCGATGGCTGTCTCCGGTGACACCATCGTTGCCGTGGGCAGCAGCAGGGAAGTGATGAAATACAAGTCCCATGCTACCTCAATTATTGACCTTGAAGGCAAATTCGTTACCCCGGGTTTCATTGATTCTCATGTCCATCTGCTGCAGGGAGGATCAAACCTCGCCTCGGTGCAGCTGCGCGATGCTTCCACACCAGAAGAGTTCATAACGCGGATCAGGGATTATGCCGCCCTGCAGAAGCCGGGGATTTGGATTCTCGGAGGCGACTGGGACGGAAAGGGATGGGAAAGCATTCCCCTCAGGGAATGGATTGACTCCGTCACTCCTGACAATCCGGTATTTGTATCGCGCCTCGACGGGCACATGGCGCTGGCCAACTCAGTGGCCATGAAGCTGGCAGGGGTTGACCGCAGGGTGAAGGATGTCTCCGGCGGGACAATTGAGAGAGACAGCCGCGGTGAACTTACAGGCATCTTTAAGGACAATGCCATGGACCTCATATCTGTCAAGATCCCCGAACAATCAGATGAGGAGGTAGACAGGGCTCTGGTGGCAGCGATGAATTACCTGGCTTCAAACGGTGTCACATCCGTTCATGGTGTTGATGCAGCAAGTTATGCTGACGCCATTGACAGGGTGAGAGCCAGGGGCGAACAGATCACCCGTATTTATTACCTTAAGACCATTAGCAGGTGGATGGATCTGAAAGAGCAGATTGAACGTGAAGGCAAGGGTGACAAGTGGGTCAGCACCGGCGGTGTAAAGGGATTTGTCGACGGATCCCTGGGCTCGCACACTGCTGCGTTCATTGAACCCTACAGTGACCTGCAGACCGATTCCGGCCTGTTCGTGAACAGCAAGGAGGATCTTTACCGGTGGATATCAGAATCTGACAAGGCAGGACTCCAGGTGGTCATACATGCCATAGGCGACAGGGCAATCAATTTCCTTCTCGATACATACGAGAGGGTGGACAGGGAGAACGGCGGGCGCAACAGGCGGTTCAGGATTGAACATTCACAACATATTGCTCCCGGTGACATAAAGAGATATGCCGAGCTGAAG
The DNA here is from genome assembly GCA_002403305.1 of Bacteroidales bacterium UBA4772. GTDB lineage: Bacteria > Bacteroidota > Bacteroidia > Bacteroidales > VadinHA17 > SR-FBR-E99. Next base: position 314,992 of record DHHM01000013.1, on the reverse strand, counting down.
GTGATTGCCAGCATGCAGCCTTACCATGCCATTGATGATGGACGGTGGGCAGAGAAATACATCGGCCTTGATCGGATGAAGACATCCTATGCCTACAGGTCGCTTATTGACAGCGGGGCGACTGTTGCCTTCGGGAGCGACTGGTTTGTAGCGCCGGCCACCCCCCTGGAAGGCATTTACGCTGCCGTGACGCGCAGGACTCTTGACGGCAAAAATCCGGACGGATGGATACCAGAGCAGAAGATCACCGTGGAGGAGGCGTTGAAAGGCTATACCATCAATGCTGCCTATGCCTCCTTCGAGGAGGATATAAAAGGCACCCTTGAGCCCGGCAAGCTGGCTGACTTTGTGGTGCTTGACCGTGACATTACCGCCATTGATCCCGTGGAGATATGGGATATGAAGGTACGGCAGACCTGGGTTGGAGGAAAGAAAGTGTTTGACCGTACTGAAGAAGAGTAACCTGAGATTCCGCGATGATTAACAGACATTTTATCAGGCCAGCGGCAGCGGTTATGCTGATGCTGCTTGTCCTGAGCTGTCAAAATACTGATGCTCAGATGAAAAGAGCAAGAGACTTCGGTATTGAGATTGGCATACTGCAGACCGGCAGTTTCAATGCCATCACCGATGTGCCGGGCGTGAAGGTGGGACAGGTAACAGTCCGACAGGGGGACTCGGTAAACACCGGAGTCACCGCGATCCTTCCCCACGGCGGCAACATTTTTCAGAACAAGGTCCCGGCAGCCATCTTCGTGGCCAACGGCTTCGGCAAGCTGACCGGTTACACGCAGGTGGAGGAGCTTGGTAACCTGGAGACGCCGGTAATACTCACCAACACCCTGAATGTGCCAACTGCCGCGGCAGCAGTGATTGAGCATACTCTCTCGCAGCCTGGCAACGAAGGGGTGATGAGCGTCAATGCCGTTGTGGGCGAGACCAATGACGGCAGGCTGAATGACATCAGGGGCAGACATGTTACCGGAGACAATGTCCTTGAGGCCATCAGGAAGGCCGACGGAGGTCCCGTTGCGGAGGGCAATGTGGGTGCCGGTACGGGCACTGTCTGCTTCGGGTTCAAGGGGGGCATAGGCACAGCCTCAAGGGTGCTGCCGGCTGCCAGGGGAGGCTACACCATCGGGGTAATGGTACAGTCCAATTACGGGGGCATACTTCAGATCAACGGTGTGCCTGTAGGTCTGGAGCTCGGTCGTTACAGTTTTAAAAGTGCGACTCATGAATACAAGGAAGACGGATCATGCATGATAGTGGTTATGACCGACGCCCCTCTAACAGCAAGGAACCTGAGGAGACTGGGTTCCAGGGCTTTCGTTGGCATGATGCGGACAGGAGCATCGGGATCGAACGGCAGCGGAGACTATATCATTGCCGCATCAACGGCTAAGGAATTGCGTATCCCCTACTCTTCCGACTCAATGTACGAGGAGTGGCGGGAGCTGAGGAATGACGAGCTCGATCTTATGTTCCAGGCAGTTGCCGAGGCCACCGAGGAGGCTATCATCAACTCTCTGCTGGCAGCTGAGACAGTAAAAACGAAGAACGGAGTCACAGTTGAAGCCCTTCCTGTTGCGGAGACACTGAGGATACTCAGAAAATACAACAGGTTAACTGAAAAATGAGTTCCATCTCAATAAATAGTGCCAGGAGAGTATTTTCCGTTTCGGTTCTGGCCCTTGCTGTCACCTTTATGCCGCTGTCGGCCCAGGATCTTTCTGCAGGCCTGAAACATGACATTGACAGCCTCTACCGGGCCTTTGCCGAAGAAAATCATTTTCCGGGAATAGTGTATGGCATAATCATTGACACGATGGTGGTGCATACCGGTGCCTCCGGCTTCTCAAGCCTTGCAGACAGTACTGCGGTTTCAATATCCACCGCCTTCAGGGTGGCATCAATGACCAAGAGCTTCACAGCTCTGGCGATAATGAAGCTGCGCGATGAGGGGAAGCTGAACCTTGATGATCCGGTGCACCATTTTCTCCCCGAACTGAAGAATCTTCAATACCTGACAACTGATGCCCCTGTGCTGACCATCCGGCATCTCCTTACCCACACCGCCGGGTTTCCGCAGGACGACCCGTGGGCTGACAGGAGGCTTGAGACTACTGAGGAAGAGCTCGATGCCCTGATTGCAGAGGGTATTTCCATGTCTAACGTCCCTGGCATCACTTACGAATACAGCAACCTGGGATACACCCTTTTGGGAAGGGTCATCAGGGCTATAACCGGGGAGTCTTACCAGGCATACATCTCTTCACAAATCTTCAGACCGCTGGGTATGGACAGCACCGTCTGGGAGTTCGGTGACCTGCCGGCCGGAGTCATGACGCAGGGGTACAGGTATCTCCACAGCAGATGGACCGAAGAGCAACTCCTCCATGACGGTCCTTTCGGTGCCATGGGAGGATTGATCTCCACGGTAGGCGATTTCGCCCGCTATGCCATAATGCACCTCTCGGCATGGCCACCACGCAACGTACCTGAGACCGGACCGGTAAAAAGAAGCACCCTGAGAGAGATGCATGCGCCTTCATCAGGCATGGCCTACAGCAGCAGCAGACTCTACCCCGGCGGCCCCGACTGTAACGTGATTGTAGCCTACGGCTACGGTCTCAGGTGGTCAGTCGATTGCAGGGGCAGAAAGAAAATCTATCACAACGGGGGGCTTCCCGGTTTCGGGAGCAACTGGACGATCATGCCCGAATACGGGATCGGCATTGTTGCCTTCAGCAACCGTACTTACGGTTCTCCCTGGGCTGTCAACCAGGAGGTGCTGGAACTGCTCATAGATTCAATGGATATCCAGCCCCGCGCACCCGAGGTGACCGGTACTCTCCAAAGCAGAAAGAATGACCTGGTCAGGATCCTCCCCGGATGGGATATTTCAGGGTACGAGTCACTCTTTTCGGATAATTTCTTTATTGATAATCTTCCGGCGGATCTGAAGGCCGAATCAGCCATAATATTTAGAAAAGCGGGTGAGATATTACAAATCAGGGAGATTGTCCCGGAGAACGCGCTCAGGGGCACTTTCATAATGGAGGGCAGGGACAACAATATTACTGTGGGGTTTACCCTGACGCCGGAGTCCAAGCCGCGAATCCAGGCCTTCAGCATTGCATTAACGCCAAAGAGATAAGAGTATGAGAGGAGTGATAATTCTGTCAACCTGCCTGCTGCTGGCTTCATGTTCAACAAAACAATCGGGAAAGACTATGTTAAGCGGACTTGATTCATTGCTTACTGCAGAGTTCCGGGCAGATGAGCCCGGAGGGGCGGTCCTCGTCATGAAAGGTGACAGCACCGTTTACATGAGATGTATCGGGCTGGCCGACCTCGGGACGAGAGATGAGATCACTCCGAACACACTTTTTAACCTCGGTTCCATCTCCAAAACCTTTGTGGCCAACGGCATACTCATCCTGGCGGAAGAGGGCAGGCTTTCGTTACAGAACCCACTGAGCATCTATTTCCCTGAATTCAGAAGCAGGGAGATAGCCGATTCGGTTACTATCACACATCTCCTCACCCATACATCGGGTTTGCCGGATATAAGGCCTGTGGATGCAAATCGCGAATTCTTCATCACCGCGAAGGACTATGACAATTTCGCACCTGTAATGCAGTCTGAGAAGCTGAATTTCTCTCCCGGGGAGAGGTATGAATATTCCAATCCCGCCTTCAACGGCCTGGCTCTTATCATTGAAAAGGTAAGCGGAGTGAAGTGGCAGCAGTTCATCGCTGAGAGGATCTTCGCCCCTGCCGGAATGACAACCAGCACCATCACCGACGGTCCTCACCCCGAAGAGGGTGTGGCTCACGCCTATGAGCTGGTTAACGCCAAGTGGGAAGAGTCAGACTACGGAGAATTCCCTACTTTTCCCGCTGCAGGCAACGGAGGGGTATGGAGCTCAGTAATGGAACTTGCACTTTATGAGAAAGCTATCAGTCAAAACCTCTTCCTTGGGAAGGAGCTTACAGAGAAATCAAGGAGTATTTACCGTCCGCAGACCTGGAGTGACACCACACCTCCCTTCATCGGTTACAGCTGGTTCGTAGGTGAGGGAGAGTTTCTCGGGGAAGAAAACAGCTTCGGTGCCAGGTTCGTCTATCACACCGGCGACCAGGGAGGGTTCAGGGCTTTCCATGTAGCCATCCCGGAAAAGGATATCCTTTATATTGGACTGTTCAACAGACCCCCCGAAGATCTTAATGGTATCATCAGGACCGGACTGACTCTCCTCAATAAATATAACTGGCTGGATTAGTTTTCATTGCGATTCATAGAGGATATCAATCCAATCTCTGTTGAGCACCTGTAAACTGACCATCGGGAAAGTCCTGCCAAAAATTATTATTATTATTATTTTTGTGTCATGACACTTCAGATTTTTCTTTTGCTGGCCGGCCTGTGTCTGGTGATAGCCGGAGCTGAATGGCTGGTCAGGGGAGCCTCTTCACTTGCAAGGAAATTCAAAATACCGGATCTCACAATCGGATTGACCATTGTTGCATTCGGCACTTCAGCCCCCGAGCTGGTGGTAAACCTCTTTGCATCAGCTACCGACCACCAGGATATTTTCTTTGGAAACATTCTGGGGAGCAACAACTTCAATCTGTTCATCATCCTTGGCCTTGCAGGTGTGATCCTTCCGTTGAAGGTACAGGTAAGCACCGTCTGGAAAGAGATTCCGATGTCACTGGCTGCACTGGTGATCTTCTACCTGATGGTTCACATCCCCTCCCCCGGCGGGGAGAGGATGCTGGGGAGAATAGACGGTCTCATCCTGCTTGGACTTTTTGTCTTGTTTCAATACTACATCTATCGGCAGATCAAGGATTACAAGCCGGAGGATACCGAACATAAAACTTCCGGCCCGCTCTTCAGGATGATTATTTTTGTCATCCTCGGGCTCGCAGGACTTGTCATCGGAGGAAAGCTGGTGCTTGACAATGCCGTTGAGCTGGCGAAGGCCATGGGTGTCAGTGAAAAGGTCATAGGGCTGACCATAATTGCTGCCGGCACCTCCCTGCCTGAACTGGCTACCTCTGTAGTGGCCGCCATCAGAAAGAATGCCGACATTGCGATTGGCAACATCGTTGGCTCCAACATCTTTAATCTCCTCCTTATCGGTGGCACGGTCTCGGTTGTCAGTCCCGTCAAATACAGCTCAATCTTTGATGTCGACTTCTACATTCTTGCCGCAGGGACAATCGTTCTCTTCATCAACCTGCTAACCTGGAGGAAGCACCGGCTTGACAGGTGGGAGGCAGCACTGCTGCTGCTGTTTTACGTCGGTTATACTGCCTATCTGATAGCGAAGTAACAGAAAGTATGAGGAGAATACCGGTTAATCCTCTAAAGGCCACACCCGCCGGTAAATACTACCAGGTTCTATCGTTCACCTGCCGCTGCCTCAATGTTACAGGGGGTAGGCCCCCACATACTGTTTTGTTCGCTTTTTAAGCTTCAGCAGTGAATGTAATTCAGCAGGCAGTGCCGCTGCAGCATTGTTCCCCGGGAAACCGGGAAGAGGCCTGTAATTGAGAAGCTCAGGGCTCATAAAGACATTATGATCAGTCAGAAGCATGCTGTGTCCTTCAAAGCGGGGATGAAGGGCATTCAGTTCCGCAGGTGATTCCAGGGCCGTAATACAGTTCTCAGTTTCAGCAGGGCTCCAGAGTATCAGTGGCATATCCTGGCGGTTACTGCTTTCCGCGTAGACATTATTGTCAATTTCTTTCAGCTGAGGGTTCTTCAGCCTGTCACACAGGATGTTCCTCTGCCAGACGAAGAGATGAGGCCTGTTCAGGCTGGCATCGGCCGCCATCAGGTTATTGACGAATATATGACCGTCGCGTTCATCAACATCAGGACCCGTAGCCGGATGCCACCCGAAGTGATCACCCGCTGCACTGCGCTCGCTGCGACTGATACATGCGGTGCTGTTGACAAGGGTATTGTTGTACATCCTGACATCGCAACTATTGAGAATGTGTATTCCCAGTTCGCAGTTAACAAAGACGTTACCGGCGCATATAGCACCCTTCGATATCTCAAAGAAGAAGCCGCTTTCGCTGGGCCATGTCTGAAGATATGAGACACCACGGTTGATCAGTCCCACTCCCTCAACCCAGTTGTTGATGAAAACGCCGTCAACATTGCCGACATCATACCATATGCCATTTGAGAAGGGAAGGTCTGTCACCAGGTTGTCATTGCAGGTGACGCGGTAGCACTGGTTGAAAATCTTGACCGCAGCCGGGTAGTATCCGGTTATGCGCTCAATATTGTTGCGGGTAAAGATGTTTCTTTCAAGCAATACGTCGGAAGAACTTAGTATGTAGATTCCCTCCGTACTCGTGTCGCTGACCTTACAGTTTCGTATTGTAAGCCTGTCCCCTCTCAGGTAAGCCGCCACGCGTGAGCAGAATGACATAGTACAGTGTTCAAGTGTGGTACCCACAACATCCTTGCCATGTTCGCTTTCCGGAGAGATGCCTTCCGGATCCTTGCCATCGACCTCTATAGCCCTGTATGCATACTGCGTGAAGGTTACGCCCCTGATGACCGGACCTATGCCGTCAGATACCTTTCCGTGGTACTCACCCGTTATGCGGTGCAGTCCGACGTTAAAGGCAGTGATCTCAACAAGCCTGTCTGTGGGGTCCGTTCCAATATAGACCAGTCCTGTTTCATAATCGATATAGAAGGAATTCTCATCCACCTCACCCTCATATCCTGCTGCCTGAAGGAACCAGCCATCGATAAAGACCATATCATCATTGAACCGGTGCAGCGGAGTCTCCCTACCGCTCCTGAGTCTCATCCACCATTCGGCAGGCTTCGAAGGGAACAGCCTCTCCCATTTTGTCACCCACAGTCCGTTTCTCAGATTCATCCATTCCGTGGCGGCAAAGGTCCCCTTGAGGACTGGCATCTCGTCCTGGTATGGCTGAATGGTGATACCCTGGTTCAGGATAAGGTTGCCGGTACGGTAGGTACCGCCGCGCATGATGATCACATCTCCGGTAACCACCTTTTCGATAGCAGCCTCGATGGTTGTTGGTGAAGTAATGCTCTCGCCCGTTGACTCCATGTCGCCGTCGGGTGCAACGTAGATTATCTTTCCCCCGGTCTGCGGTATCTGCCAGGTTTGTCTTACCGGGCCGTACGGGCCACCAGAAGGCTGGGCAGAAATAGGGATGAAAAAGAGGGCTGTGAAAGCCGTTATGGCTGCAAGACGAAAAAAAGCTGTTAACTTTAATGAGCGATCCGTGTTCATATTACATGACTTATTGATGAAACCGATTGTCTAAAGTTACGAAACTATGCAGGACCGTAAAAATAAATCCCATATGAAATCCACATAATTGACCACAATCACAAACACGAATAAATAAAATTTACAATTATGTGTGGTTCCATCATACCCTTAAAATCAAAATTATATTATGATGAAAAGGAACATCCTGACTTTGGTCTTAGCCCTGACCACACTGCTCCTCCCGGGTCAGCCGGGAGCCGTCAACGATGATCAGTCACAAGTTGACTGGCAATCTAAAAGCGTGTCTGACGGTGTCACCCTCAGGTATGCCAATAACTCACTCTTCAGTTCTGTGCAGGCAATCTATGTCGTTGATATTGACACCTCGGCAGCCGCGTTCGACTTAGGGGTTGCCGTTCCTGACTCCAGGATGGCGACGAGTGTAATTGCGCAGCAGGAAGGAGTGCTGGCGGCTGTCAACGGCACATTCTTCAACATGCGAGAGGGTTACAACGTCCATTATGTCAGGGTTGATGACAGTCTCATTGCGGTAACGGACGAAGGGGAATTCGGAATCCGTGCCACAGGTGTATTCACTGCTACACGTGAAGTTGCAGATATCCTTCCCTGGGATCCGGAGCGGGAAGATGCCGGTGAGGGCACCGACGGGGTGGTTAACAGGCCTTCAGGAGAGATACAGAGGCCTGTGCCGAGCATCCTTTTTGTAAGAGACAGACTGACGATAACTGCAATAAATTATAATTTCGCTGACAATGTCCGGGCAGTAAAAAGATACCTGGGTTTTAATCAAAATGACAAAAAACAACACATATGAGCTACACACTTCATCCAGGCCAAAAGGCCCCGGATTTCAGGCTCCCGGCCACTGACGGCAGGGAATACAGCCTGTCAGACTTCGATGATCACCCATACCTGGTAATATTTTTTACCTGTAATCACTGTCCGTATGTTATCGGCTCCGACGAGGTGACCAGAGCCACGGCAGAAAAATTCAGTGATGCCGGGGTGGTATTCGTAGGAATAAATTCAAACAGTGAGAACACCTATCCCGAGGACAGTTTCCCCAACATGGTGAAACGTATGGAGGATCACAAGTTTCCGTGGAAATACCTGTACGACAAAGATCAGTCGGTGGTAAAGGCCTACGGAGCTCTGAAGACCCCTCACTTCTATGTCTTCAATCGTGATCGCGAGCTGGTTTATACAGGCAGGGGCGTTGACTCCCCGCGTGACACCTCACGCATGACCGTCAATGATCTTGAGAGGGTGCTGGAGGAGCTGACATCCGGCAGGGAGATCATGGTGCCGGTGACCAATCCCATAGGCTGCAACATCAAGTGGGAAGGGCGTGATGCAAAGTGGATGCCGCCCGAGGCTTGCGATCTTGTATGAGATCTCCCGTCATACAGATCCCGGATCTTACCAAGAGATAGGGCAAGGACTGTGGTATAGAGAAAATAAATTGTGTGGGCGGCAAACAAACAAATTAGTCAATTATGGCAATCAGGATAATCACTCCTAATTCTTATAGCGATGGCACTGTTGGTATCAGGCCCCCTGTGGTCACAGCAATACTCAGGAAACATCTTTGACGAGAGCGGTGACATTGGAAGATGCGCGATCAAAGGTTCAACTGAATTCGTTACGGCGAGGCAGGAATACCTCCTGACCGGGTCAGGTGACAACATATGGTTCGGTGAGGATCAGTTTCATTTCGCCTGGAAGAAGCTGAAGGGCGATTTCATCCTGCGTGCTGACGTCAGGTTCATTGGTGAGGGCAGTCATGCCCACCGGAAGGCCGGGTGGATGATCCGCCGGAGCCTTGATACAGGCTCACCGCACGTCAGCGGCACGGTTCACGACGACGGGCTGGCCTCGCTGCAATACCGGTTTTCCTGCGGTAGTGAAACTGCCGAGCGCAGGTCTTCCGTTGTCGCCCCGGACATCATTCAGCTTGAACGGAAGGGCGACCTGTTCATTTTCTCCGCCGCCGTCAGGGGAAGGCCTTTTGAGACCGTGGCTGTCAGACAGGCATCGCTGACCGGGGAGGTATATGCCGGCCTGTTTGTCTGCTCACATGACAACACCGTTACCGAAAGCGCCGTTTTTTCCAATGTGCGGATAACAAGACCGGCATGGTCCGGCCTGGTGCCTTACCGCGATTACCTTGGAAGCAATCTTGAGATCATGGATGTGGAGACCGGTCACCGCAGGGTAGTCTTCCAGGCTCCCAACTCCATTCAGGCACCTAACTGGACTCCTGACGGCAAATACCTGATCTACAACAGTGAAGGACTTCTCTACAGGTTTGACCTTGCAACCGGAAAGCCGGAGCTGATTAACTCAGGCTTTGCCACCGGCAACAACAATGACCACGTTCTGTCATTTGACGGGAAGATGCTGGGCATCAGCCATCACGTTGCAGAGGAGGATAATAAATCAATCATCTTTATTATGCCTGCTGGCGGAGGCACACCTGAAGTAATCGCCTATCTTTACGGCGGACAGGGCACCATCAATGTCCCTGGCTGGTCACCTGACGGAAAGCAGATAGCCTTTGTATCCAACACCGGTCCAGCCGAATGATGGCGTGCAGACAACATATTGAAATAACACCGGTCCGGCCGAATGATAGCCAGCAGACAGCCCATTGTTCTAACACCCGTCGAGCCGAATGATGGCAAGAATTTTACGGGTATCAAAAACACAGTCTGAGTCCGGTTTCATCAGATAAATTCAGGTAACTAAATGATAAGAATAAGAAAAATCACCAACCCCTATCATGAGGCTAATGTAAGAAAGATCGAGGCTGTCCGGGAGATCCTCAGGAAGCAGTTCCCGGATGTCCGGGAGGAGAAGATCAATGCAATTGACTCGCAGCTGGTTGATCCGCTGAAGCACAGGTACCAGACCTCCATCTTCATCGCCGAGGACATACATGAGACTGTCAAGGCGTGTGCTGTACTTCACTTCATGCCTGATCTTCAGTTCTGTTATCTTGATTACATAGCCTCATCGCCTGACACCCCGTCATCAGGGTTTGGAGGTGCTCTCTATGACCGTCTGAGGGAGGAAGCCGGCTCGCTTGATGCCACGGGACTTTTCTTTGAGTGCCTTCCTGACGACCCGTTGCTGTGCAGCGATCCGGAGATACTCCAGCAGAACCGCAAGCGTCTGGCTTTTTATGAGCGCTTCGGAGCCAGGCCCATAGACAACACGCTGTACGCAACGCCCGTAAAACCCGGTGACGACTGCCCTCCTTACCTTGTCTTTGACGGACTTGGGAGAGGTGAACCGCTGTCGTGCAAGAATGCCCGTGAGATCGTCAGGGCCATACTGGAAAGGAAGTACGGAGACTATTCCGGCGCCGTTTACAACGATACTGTGATTAACAGTTTTACAGATGATCCGGTGATTATCAGGCCTCCCCGGTACAGCCGGAGGAAAAGCAATGCCGGTGCGCAGTCTGACCTTCCCGGTAAGAAGATATGGCTGGCCGTCAATGACCGTCACTCGATCCATCACATCAGGGAGCGAGGCTATGTTGAATCGCCCGTAAGGGTAAAAAGCATCCTGAAGGAACTTGACAAGAGCGGGCTGTTCAGGACGGGAAAGATCAGGGAGTATCCTGACAGGCATATCCTCGAGGTGCATGACCCCAACTACTACAGTTATTTCAAAAAGGTTTGCCAGAGCATCCCCAGGGGCGAATCGGTTTACCCTTATGTCTTCCCGATAAGATATGCCTCACGGGCTCCAAAGGAGCTATCAGTACGGGCAGGCTATTACTGTTTTGACACCTTCACCCCTCTCAACCAGGATGCCTTTCTTGCTGCACGCTGGGGCGTAAACTGCACCATGAGTGCTGCTGACGAAATACTTGCCGGCACCAGGTATGCATATGTCCTCACCCGTCCGCCCGGACATCACACGGAGAGGTCGGTCTTCGGAGGCTTCTGTTACTTCAACAACTGCGCCATTGCAGCCCATCACATGAGCAAAAACGGCAGAGTTGCCATTCTCGACATCGATTATCATCACGGCAACGGGCAGCAGAATATCTTTTACCGGAGAAGTGATGTTCTTACTGTCTCACTGCACGGGCACCCCTCATTTGCCTACCCCTATTTTTCCGGGTTTGAGGAGGAGAAAGGAGAAGGTGAAGGGTTGGGTTATAACCACAATCTTCCGTTACCTGAAAGGCTGACGGCAGAGCAGTACAGAAAGACACTCAGGAGAGCACTGAAGATCATCACCGGGTACAGGCCTGACTACCTGGTAGTTGCCCTCGGCCTCGACCCTGCCAGGGGTGATCCCACCGGCACGTGGAGCTTCGGGCATGATGATTTCGGGCAAAACGGTGAGATGATTGGCGGGCTTAAGCTACCGACGCTTGTAGTACAGGAGGGGGGGTACAGGAATCAGTCGCTCGGAAGCAATGCACGGGCATTCTTCACCGGCTTCCACAGGGCATGTAACGGCATTAAGAATAAGTAATTCAACAGCTTTGAGTATATTTGCAGAATTGGTACAAGAGCGTAAGTACCGTGGATATTTCCGGATAAAAATGAGCTGATGAGGAGATCGATATTCAAAATGAGCAACCTGAAGAGTTACATCCTGGTGATAGTCTTGCTGGCGGTTGCCATCATACTTTTTGCGAACAAGCTTCTTTTGTGGGGCGCGGGATTTCTTGCTGCCGGGCTCATTGTCTTTGGCATACAGCAGCTCATACAGCTCAACGTTAAAGTCTCGAAATTTGAAGACAACATCAGCAGACTGGAGGAGAAGAACCAGAATCTTGTTAAGATTAATGAGAAGCTGATCGAAGAGAATGCTTTCCTGAAGGAGAGGCATTTTCAGATAACTCAGATCAAGAGCATCCTTGAGATGAATCTCTTTGAGATTGACACCAGGTTCAAGCGCACCATAAATAAGCTGGAACAGACGGCTGACAGGGAGATCAGGTTTATCGGGAGCCTGAGTGTATCGCTGAAGGCAAAATACGGTATCGACCTGAAGGAGCTGAGGTTTAAATATATACCTGAGAGTGATGAGCTCGTTGTTGCCAACATCAATCCAAGGTTTCTCTCCTTCGGCAACAGGAAGCTGGAATGGGAGTTTTTTGAGACGCTTGAGTACCGGCGGCAGCTTCCACTGGCCACAAAGAGATGGATGACCAGCGATGACCTGGCAGACAGGGCAGAGAAACTTAAGGAGGAGATCAGGCTTCAGACGGAGCGTTCGCTGGAGAGCGGGCCCGAGGAGTTTGCCTGGATCATGGAACCTATCAGAGAAAATGTTGAGAACACCATCAAGATCATGTTCAAGGGTATCTGTAGCAACATTCATATTGCTGAGCGTGCAGACAAAACGTTTGTACCTATTGAGGAGATAAAGATCGACAGACTGCAGGAGCAGAAAACGCTGAAGACACATGACGAGAAGTGAAAGCCGGAAAGCCCTCCTGGCTCTTTCGGTAATCGTGCTAACCCTTTCGGGATGCGGCCGGCATCAGAAGTCCGGCAGTGAGTATACGCTATGGTATGACACACCCGCCGGGGAGTGGACCGAAGCTCTGCCCGTAGGCAACGGCCGTCTCGGGGCAATGCTCTTTGGCAACCCCTCTGTTGAAAGGCTCCAGGTGAATGAGGAGTCGTTATGGGGAGGCATTAATGTGCCAAACAATAATCCCGGTGCGCTGGAGAACCTGCCCAGGATCAGGAAACTGATCCTTGACGGGAACATTCCTGAGGCCTATGATCTGGCCGAGAAGCACCTGGCAGGCATTCCGGGAAAGACAAGGTCATACCAGACACTGGGCAACATATACTTTCGTTTTGCAGATACGGCCGGTATGGTAACGGATTATCGCCGCGAGCTGGATCCGGAGAGAGGAATTGCCAGTGTCAGCTACCTCAGGGACGGCGGCCGGATCGAATATGAGGTCTATGCCTCGGCTCCCGATGATATCATGGTCATCTCAATGAAGTCGCAGCGTAAGGGAGGCCTTGATATGTCTCTGTCGCTCTCCCGCCCGCAGGACGCTGTCATCACGGTGACGGAGAACCGCATAGACATGGAGGGACAGGTTATTGATGCAGAGGACCCATCAAAGGGACCGGCAGGAGAGCACATGAAATTCTTCGCCTCACTGATGGTGATGAGCTGTGATGGAACCCTTACCCCTGCAGACTCAGTTCTAAAATACTCTGGCGGCAGTGAGATGGTGCTCTTTTTCAATGCATGCACAGATTACAACATTGACCATCTCGACCTTGACCGTTCCATCGACCCTCGAAAGCGATGCATGGAAGCCATCAGCGCCGCATCATGGAAATCGTTCAAGCTTCTGAGAGAATCACACATCGGGGAGCATTCGGAAAAATTCAACCGTGTGAGCCTGTCGCTCGGCGGTGACCCTGCTGCTGACACCATACCCACTGATGAGCGTCTGAGGAGATTCCGGGCAGGAGGTGATGATCCGGGCCTTATAACCACATATTTTCAGTATGGCAGGTACCTGCTGATGGGGTCATCGCGCCAGCCGGCACAGTTGCCGGCCAACCTGCAGGGCATATGGAACAAGGATATGCTTGCCCCGTGGAACTCGGACTACCACACCAACATAAACCTGCAGATGAACTACTGGCCGGCGGAGGTCTGCAACCTGGGAGAAACCGTGATGCCGCTGACCAGGTTCATTGAGGAGCTTACGGTCCCAGGCAGCGTCACCGCCCGTGAGATGTACGGTGCGAAGGGGTGGACCTTGCATCACACAACAGACCCCTTCGGCAAGACGGCAGTGCTTGACGGCGTCTATTGGGGTATGTTCCCGCTGGGAGGTGCCTGGATGACCCTGCCTTTATGGGAACACTATGAATTTACGAATGATACGGTTTATCTTCGCGAGAGGGCCTACCCAGTGATGAAGGGCGCCGCAGAGTTTATATCCGGTTTTCTTGTTGAGGATAAACAGGGCAGGCTGGTGACAGTCCCCTCCTACTCACCGGAAAACAGTTACATTGATCCGGTCTCGGGCAGGGAGTTCAAGCTCACCTACGGACCAACGATGGACAACCAGATCATACGCGAACTGCTGGGAAATTGCCGTAAAGCTGCAGATATACTTGGCGTTGACCGTGAGTGGGCCGATTCACTGCAGTTCATCCTTGACAGGGTTCCTCCGGACATGGTGGCATCAAACGGCACCATCATGGAGTGGATCGAAGAGTATGAGGAGGCCGAGCCGGGTCACCGGCACATGTCGCACCTCTTTGCACTCCATCCGGGCACTCAGATCACCCCGGAGACAGCTGAGCTGTTTGCTGCCGCGCGCCGTACGCTGGAGCGGCGTCTTGAATACGGCGGCGGTCATACAGGCTGGAGCAGGGCATGGATCATCAACTTCTACGCCCGCCTGTTTGACGGCAATGAAAGCTACAGGCATCTGAGGCAGCTTCTTGAGAAGTCTACCCTGCCCAACCTCTTTGACACCCATCCTCCGTTCCAGATAGACGGCAACTTCGGTGGCACGGCAGGCATTGCGGAGATGATGCTGCAGAGCCACAACGGCGTGATCCGAATCCTGCCCGCGCTGCCCGACGCCTGGCCGGAAGGTAAGGTCACCGGGCTTAAGGCCAGGGGTAACTTTGAGGTTGGGATAGAATGGCATAATTCAGTAGCTGAGGTCATTACGGTTACATCGTTCTCCGGTACGCCATTAAGGCTGGCATACGGTGACAGGATGATAGAGATGGAAACGGAACAAGGTAAGATTTACAACTTCGACAGTGATCTTAAATGGACAAAGTGATTCTGCTAATTGCCCTGAGTGTACCGCTCATCTACGTCTCAAAGCAGAGTCTGCTCGACAGCAGAAGCCACGGCTTTACACGCTTTTTCAGCTGGGAGTGCATCATTGCACTCTTTGTAATAAATTATGAGCAGTGGTTCCGGGAGCCTTTCTCCTTCAGACAGTTAATATCATGGATTCTGCTCTTTATCTCACTGTGGTTTATGATTGAGGGAGCACTCCGGTTAAGAAAAGCCAGGAAGCCCGGTATTGTTAGAATTGACGAGAAGCTGTTCAGGTTTGAAAAGACCACAGAGCTTGTCACCAGCGGCATATTCAGATATATCAGGCATCCGCTCTACTCATCGCTGCTCTTTCTCGCCTGGGGTATCTGGTTGAAGCAACCCCTGGCGGTCACACTGCCTGTAGCCCTGCTCTCCTCATGGTTGCTGTGGGTCACCGCACGGCGTGATGAGACATTGTGCATAAGTCACTTCGGGGAGAGTTACCGTGAATACATGCAAAATACGAAAAGACTCATCCCTTTCATCCTTTGAAGCTACGCTGATTATTATCTCACAGACTCCGGTCAGAATGTTCTGCTATCTCCAGCTTTCAATTTTGTCGAGCGGATAGATCGGGCGCGGAATATTCACGTATTTAAGCGCGAAGGGATCGATGCTGCTGAATCCGGGAGACATGACATTGACAGTCTTCCTGTTATAGAGGAGGTAGTTATACCTGAACGGAAAAAGGTTTTTGACAACGACGATGTCGGCCTTCCAGACTGAGAGTCCAAGTTCCTTGAAGTCCCCGGGCTCCTTGAGTGCCATCGGCAGCTCTGAGAGTATGAGGTGCACACCGTCATGTTTAAGGATGACCGTCTTGCCGAAGGAGGTCTCCTGTTTGCTGGCCACAACGCCGTTATATGTAAATGGTGCGTTATACACGGTATCCAGTTTGCCGCCTACAGAGAGAGTAATCTCATCACCGACGCTGTATTGCCATGCCTCTTCGGCCGCCATGGCATCGCGTACGGAGACGTATGAGGTCATGTCGCTCCCCTGTTCCACCAGCGCCTTGAGTATCCAGGTGCTCTCCCCCGGTGTTCCTGCCGAGGGTGCGTCGGCCACATCGCAGAAGACCACAGTCCCGAGTGCGCGTCCCAGCTTCTTATCGCGTGCTATGACTACCGCCTCTTCGGGGCTGTTACCTCCAGGCTGCGGCACATCACGCACCGCCCAGGCCATGTCGGAGAGCTCATCGGCCAGTTGTACGGCCAGGTCGCGATTTCCGTCGGTGATGGCTATGGTGCTGTAACCAAGCTCCGGCTCATCTATCCATATATGTACCGGGAAGAATGAGACAGAGAGAACATCATCCTGTTTCTCCATCTTCTTCATCTTTGCGAATATTGGTCGGAAAGGCTGAAGGAAATCTACATTGATGCCGCCACCCTTGAGAAGATTCATCTTGTTGACCACCATTACCGGATCAATCTCTCCCATCACACTTCTTATCAGCAGGTCGCCGGCACGATAGGCAGTCTTGAAATGATCGCGGTGGGGGTTGGTATGATAACCTACAATGATATCAGCATTATCAGCCCTGCGCCTGGTGACGTTGGCGTGCAGATCAAAGCTCACGGCTATGACAGTCCCGGGGCCTGCTGCCTCCCTGACGGCTGCTATCAGATCACCCTCAGGGTCGAACATACCCAGAACACCCATCGCACCGTGCAGTGACAGGTATATGCCGTCGACCCTCTCCTGCTTCCTGATACCGTCAAGGATCAGGTTTTTGATTTTTGCGTAGAACACGCTGTCGACAGGTCCGCCTGAAAGGGATTTTGCCTGTACCAGAGGTATTGCCTTCACCCTTCCCCTGCCCTGCTCTTCAACCACTGAGAGGAAGCCGGCAAGCTGCTTGTCCTCCTCGATGGCAGATGCAACTACATCTTCACCGTAAAAGAGGTGATCAGCCTTGAAATTACGTTCTGTGGTGATGACAGGTGAGAAACTGTTCACCTCGTGCATCAGTTCAGCATAGAGGATTGTCTTCTGCTCCTCCGTCTGTGCTCCGGTGTCGGGTTCCGAACAAGACATCATTGAAATTACTGTCAAACTAATAACTACTTTGGTCAAAAGATTGCTCATGATATAAGTGTTAAACCATAAAAACATCAAATTTTCAGTCAAAAGTAATAAAAATGCAAACCTGCGCAGGGGAAGAAAGAACAGCAGAGTGATATCACCAGGAGACTCACTCGATTTCTGGCGGGTTCTCTATGCTGACAGGGAGGAGAAGAGGCTGTTGCTTTATGCCGAGATGAAGCTGCCGGGGAAGGCGTGGCTTGAGTGGAAGACAGAAGATGAGACACTCGTGCAGACTGCCACCTTCAGGCCGCTGGCGGTGGCTCTGATGGCTGTCTTCTTCAATTTTGTCATCGCCGGGTTCCTGGGATACCACACCGGAACACTCCATACTCATTACAACGGCGAATGGCTGACTGATCCGCGGTTCATTGCAGGGTTGCTTATCTTTTTCACAGGCATGGTGATCAACATCACCTCTGATGAGAAGCTTATACACCTGAGAAAAGACCGGAGCAACGGCTACCGCATACCGCGGGGAGGTTTGTTTGAGAGGGTGAGCTGTCCCAACTTTATGGGAGAGACAGTGGAATGGGGCGTATACGCCATTTTATTCTGGTCATTGCCGGCCTTTTCCTTCTTTGTCCGGACATTCTCCAACCAGGTGCCCAGGGCACTCTTGCATCACCGGTGGTACAAAAATCATTTCCCCGATTATCCAACAGAAAGGAAAGCAGTTTTCCCATATATTTTGTAAATTTCACGGTGACTTTTCTTCAACTATGAAAAACAGTTATCTCAGCTACAGGTTTCGGTTTCTCTGGCTCGCGGTGTTTGCGGTTGCCATGGGTTTCCTGGAAGCCATTGTAGTTGTATACCTAAGGGAACTCTATTACCCTGAGGGTTTTGACTTTCCCCTGAAACTCATGTCGCCCGACCTTGTCACCATTGAGTGGATCAGGGAGATCGCCACGCTGGTGATGCTTGCCGGTGTGGGTATCATCGCCGGGAGAAACAATCTGCAGCGGCTCTGGTATGCACTCTTCGCCTTCGGTGTATGGGATATTTTCTATTACGTTGCCCTTAAGATGCTGATCGGGTGGCCTGCCTCCCTTCTCACCTGGGACCTGCTCTTTCTCATCCCTGTCTCCTGGCTGGGGCCGGTGCTCGCCCCGGTGCTGAATTCAGTGACCATGATAATGATGGCCCTGCTTCTGGTGGCAAGAGAGGAGAACGGTTACTGCGTAAAGGTTCGTCTCATTGACTGGATTCTCATCTTCGGCGGTGCACTGATCATTCTTTTCACATACCTGATCGATTACTCCAGGCTCATTTTTGAAAGCGGGGTGCTCGCGCGTGGAAAATCACAGGAGGCGGCAGAACTACTGACTACATTGATAACAAGCTACACACCTGACCATTACAGGTGGCCGATCTTTATTGCCGGAGAATTGATTATAGCGGCTGCTATTGTGATTATTTACCGTCGAAGCATCAAGCACCAATAAAATCAAAACGTCAGCCAGCTTTGCCAGGGCTGCAGTCAATGCGGTGAT
This sequence comes from Bacteroidales bacterium UBA4772, assembly GCA_002403305.1. GTDB lineage: Bacteria > Bacteroidota > Bacteroidia > Bacteroidales > VadinHA17 > SR-FBR-E99. The sequence continues at coordinate 296,238 of DHHM01000013.1, read as the reverse complement.
TCGGGATCATGGTTGCCAGTTTAATCAAAAAATGGAAGACTGCCGGATTGGGGCGCCGGCAGTCTTCGCTGCATTAAAACGGACTTGTGGAAAGAAAGACAGTTGGAAGCTGTCGCCGCTTCCTGTATCGTTGTCGCTGCCGGGTGCTCTCTTTGCAAGTCACCTGACATTGACAGAGCAAAGTTTATGAATGAATTATGAAGATTTGATGAAGTCCGTGGGAAATTTGCTTTCTGAAACTCAATGGAAAAATTCATACTTTTAGCTCAGATACAAAACAGCATTACGATGTGTAACCTTAAACAACTGAATAACCGTCTGCTGGTAACAGCATTAATCATTTGTCTCCTTCCCGCGGGGCAACTCATGTCGCAAGACGCTCCGGCAGATAAGATTACATCAGGCCCATCGAAAGGCACTCTGGTCATTGCCGGCGGTGGCAGGCTGTCGGATACGATAATAAAGCGATTCTTATCACTTGCCGGAGGAGATAATGCCAGGATAATATACATACCCACGGCAGCCGGAGCAGAGAGTTATTCTGACAGTGCTGCTTATTTTCTCAGGTCGCGCGGCGCAGGGAATGTCACCGTGTTGCACACAGATAGTCGCGACACAGCCAACAGTGACTTCTTCACCGCTCCCCTGCTTGATGCCACGGGTGTCTGGTTCGGCGGGGGCCGGCAGTGGCGGCTGGTCGACTCCTACAGCGGCCCACTGACCGAAGAGCTGTTCAGGCGTGTGCTTAAACGGGGCGGTGTAGTAGGCGGCTCCTCTGCCGGAGCGACGATCCAGGGCTCCTTCCTTGCCAGGGGTGACACGGAGAATAACCAGGTCATGATGGGTGACCATCAAAAGGGGTTCTGCTATATAAGCAACATTGCGATTGACCAGCATGTGCTGGCCAGAAACAGGCAGTTCGACATGTACGGTATCCTGCGTGAGCACCCGGAGCTGCTGGGGATAGGGATAGATGAGAATACAGCCGTGGTTGTGCAGAGAGACACCATGGAGGTGATCGGTGCCAGTTATGTGCTTGTCTATGACGGCTCCTTCTGGTCGCGTGAGGGCAGCGATCTGAAGATACTGCCGGAAAAGGATTTCCTCTTTTACCTGCTCAGACAGGGTGACAGGTACAATCTGAGAGAGAGGAAAATCATCGACTGAACTTTTATCGATCTCAGGCAGGGTGACAGGTATAATCTGAGAGAGATGGAATTCATTGACTTAAGCTATGTCGACAGGCAGCAGGCTGACAGAAATACCTACGGTATAGGAAGGTCATCGATTGATTTTTATGTAAGTTTATTGGCTCAGTTCAAACATTAAAACAGATGAAGAAAATTATTTTGCTTGTTATTGTCACGCTGGCATGCAGCGTTCTGTGGTCGCAGCCTCTGGCCACAAAGGATATTGACAGAGTGGTGGAAACGACCATGCAGGAGTTTAACGTTCCCGGCATAGCCGTGGCTGTGGTCAAAGATGGCGAGGTGATCCACATGAAAGGGTACGGCGTCAGCTCAATTGCCACCGGCAGGAGGACGGACGAAAACACACTCTTCGGGATAGCTTCCAACTCCAAGGCCTTTACTGCGGCTGCGCTGGCAATACTTGTTGATGAGGGGAAGCTGACCTGGAATACGAAAGTCATTGATGTCATACCTGAGTTCAGGCTCTACAACTCTTATGTCACTGAGGATTTCAGCATAAAGGATCTCCTCACCCACCGCAGCGGCATGGGTCTGGGTGCCGGGGACCTGATGCTGTGGCCCGACTCCTCATCCTTTACAAGAGAAGATATAATCCACAACCTCAGGTATCTGAGGCAGGTCTCACCGTTCCGCACCAAATACGATTATGATAACCTGCTTTATATTGTTGCAGGCGAGGTGGTTGCAAGAGTTTCAGGGAAGAGCTGGGAGCAGTTCGTAGAGGAGAGGATCATGGTGCCCCTGGGTATGAAAAGGTCAGCTGCCTCACTCGGCAGGATAAAGGAGCAGGCGAACATCATCGATGCGCATGTGCCGGTTGACGGCACTTTGCAGGTCGTATCGAGATATGAAAGTGACCTGATGAACCCGGCAGGGGGCATCTGGAGCAGCGTGGCCGACATGAGCAGGTGGGTCACCATGCAGATGAACCGCGGTAAATACGGTCCGGAGCTTGACAGGCAGATCTTTTCGGAGTCTGTTCACAGAGAGATGTGGACTCCCCAGACCATCATACCCGTCAGGTCACCCGGGCCCTACAGGAGCCACTTTGCAGGCTACGGCCTTGGCTGGCGCCTGACCGATGTCAGCGGTTATCTGCAGGCCTCGCATACAGGAGGACTTTCGGGAATGGTGACGCAGGTCACCCTGATACCTGAACTGAAGCTCGGAATAATAGTCTTTACCAACCAGCAGGCCGGAAGCGCCTTCACTGCCATAACCAACACCATCCTGGACGGATACTTCGGTATCACGGGCAACGACTGGGTAAGACAGCTGAGCGACAATGCCCGCAGAAGAGAGGCTGAGGCAAAGAAGATCACCGATGAGGTGTGGGCCCGGATAGAGAAACAGCGTGCCAGCGGAACAGAGACCATTGACCCCGCGCCCTATGCCGGTCACTACACCGACAAATGGCTGGGCGATATAATCATCTCTCACGATGACGGGAAAATGAGGTTCAGGTCAGTCCGGTCACCGAAGCTGAGAGGCGACATGTTCTGGTATACAGGAAACACCTTCATAGTCAAATGGGATGACAGGTCGATGGATGCCGATGCCTGGGCTGTATTCACCCTTGACAGGGAGGGCAGACCCTCGGAGATACGGATGGAAGCCATCTCGCCCCTGACCGATTTCAGCTACGACTTCCATGATCTCTTTTTTTCAAGAAAGGAAGACTGACACAGAAAAGATTGACCACCGATGAAGAAACTGTTTTTCACCTGCCTGCTTGTTCTTTACTCACTTATTTCACTGTCGCAGCCTCTTTCGTCGAAAAAGATTGACAGGCTGACGGAGAGAGTCCTGAAGGAATTCAACGTTCCAGGCATAGCCGTAGCCGTGTTAAAGGATGGCGAAGTGATTCATATGGAAGGGTACGGTGTCAGATCGGTCGCCACCGGCGAAAAGACCGATGAGAAGACCCTTTTTGCCATAGCATCAAACACAAAGGCATTCACAACGGCAGCCCTGGGCATTCTGATAGACGAAGAGAGAGTGACCTGGGATACAAGGGTTATTGATATTATTCCGGAGTTCAGGCTGTATAACTCATATGTCACTGAGGATTTCAGAATCAGGGACCTCCTCACCCACCGCAGCGGGCTGGGACTCGGCGCCGGCGACCTGATGATGTGGCCTGACTCGGCCATGTTTACTGCTGACGATATCGTCAGAAACCTCAGGCATCTTAAGCAGGCCTCGCCCTACAGAACCAGATATGATTATGACAACCTGCTCTATGTGGTAGCCGGCGAGGTGGTTGAGAGAGTCTCCGGAATGAGCTGGGAGGAGTTCGTGGAAACACGGATCATGAAACCACTGGATATGACCGGCTCTTCAGCATCATTCAAAGGGCTGCGCGAACGATCAAACATCATTGATGCCCATGTTCCCGTCGACGGCAGTCTTCAGGTAGCTCTCAAACAGGAAAACAGGCTCCACAACTCCTCGGGCGGCATCTACAGCAACATCAGCGACATGAGCAGATGGGTCATATGTCAGCTGAACCGGGGCAGATACGGGCCAAACCTTGAAAAGCAGATCTTCTCAGAGAAGGTTCACAGTGAGATGTGGACTCCGCAGACGATTAAGCCCTTGTCTGAGAACGGGCCATATAACAGCCACTTCTCCGCCTACGGCCTTGGCTGGAACCTGACAGACATTAACGGTTATCTCCAGGTGTATCATACCGGGTCACACACCGGCATTGTAACCAGGGTAACAATGCTCCCGGAGCTGAATCTCGGTATCATTGTCCTGACCAATCAGCAGGTGGATGAGGCCCATGAAGCAATAACCTACACACTTATTGACGGTTATCTTGGCATCAGGGGTGTTGACCGGGTAGAGGCGCTGAAGGAGAGTCTCCTCAGAGGTCGCGAAGAAGCTGCCAGGATCACTGAAGAGGTGTGGGCAAAGGTCGAGGCAGAGCCCTCAATGACAGACAGGGAGGTAGACAACTCAAATTTCACCGGCAGATACGCCGACCCGTGGTTCGGTGACATCATCATCTCAGAGGTCAACGGCAAGCTGAGGTTCAACGCCGTCAGATCACCCAGACTGAGAGGTGACATGTTCCACTACACCGGAAACACATTTATTGTCAGGTGGGATGACAGGACCTTTGATGCCGATGCCTTCGCGATATTCTCACTTGACAGGGAGGGCAGGCCGGAGATGATCAGGATGGAGGCGATCTCCCCCCTTACCGATTTCAGTTATGACTTTCACGATCTGAACCTGAAGAAAAAGCAATGAAAATCAGTTGGACGGACTTCCTATAAACCCACACAGGAGTGAATCTCCTGAAAAAGCAACACAGAAAAGAGTCATCCAGAAACATTCTAACCATAATGAGTCTGCAAGAAACAATATGACAATCATGAATATGAAGAGATCTCTGCTGCTCATAACCATTATCTTCGGAGTCACCACTCCCGGCCTTAGGGGTCAGTCGTTTTTAACCCCGGATGACCGGATAGTGAACGGGTTTGCCCGTAAACTGTCAGGGACTGATTTTGAATACCATTCATGTATTCCGGGGCTCCGCGAGAGCATTCTCGTCAGGGCTACCGGCGGCAAGGATATGATGGAGTGGGAAACAGCTGCTGCTCCCGAGTATCCGGAGAAAAAATATGCTGCTTTTGTCTGGATAGCTGCCCTGGGATCAGGACCCGGAACTGCCAGAATGGATCTCACAGTGAACGGAGAGCCTTCTCTTTCCTTCTTCACTGACGGCCGCAGATCATGGGACATAGAAGGCAGCGGGGGAGCAATGCTGAGTTTCAGGGCTGTTATGACAGACCAGCATGGCGACCATCACGGGTACATGATACTGCGGATGCCGGCTGGCTCCATAACTCCACGAAAACCCCTGAAGTTAAGGGTCACGGGCAGCGCCTCGAATCTCAGTTCCTGGTACATGACATTCCGCAAGCCGGTCGAGACCGGCGTAACGTTAAATGCCTTCCCTGCCATGCTTAAAAACCAGGGCAACCCACTGCAGCTTGTGGAGGCAGGCATATTTTACTTCGGCGACGGAGCGGAAGCAAAGATCTTCGCAGACGGGAAACTGATTGAAAAGACCACCCTCAATTTCGGTTATAATAGCGTCAACCTCGGACTTCCCGCAGTAAGGAAACCGAAAATGCTAAGTCTGAAAATCGTTGCCGGCGATTTCTCCGCAGCCAGGTCTGTCACCCTTGAACCTGTAAGAAAATGGCATATCAGCTTCATACAGCACGCCCATACAGATATAGGTTACACCAGGCCGCAGAACGAGATACTGGCCGAACATCTCCGGTACATTGACTATGCTCTCGATTACTGTGATGCCACTGACAGTTACCCCGAAAATGCACGATTCCGCTGGACCTGCGAGGCCAGCTGGCCCGTTGATGAATACCTGCGATGCAGGCCGCAGGAGCAGAAAGAGAGGCTCATCCGGCGAATCCGGGAAGGAAGGATCGAGGTCACCGGTATGTACTTCAATTTCGACGAGTTGCCTGATGAGCAGATACTTGCCGCCTCACTTCAGGCTGTGGGAAGGATAAAGGAACAGGGTATCCCCGTCACGGTGGCGATGCAGAACGACGTCAACGGGATAGGATGGTGTCTCAACGACTATTATGACGGACTGGGGGTGAAATACCTGAACATGGGGACTCACGGCCACCGTGCCCTTATCTGTTTTGACAGGCCCACCCTCTTCTGGTGGGAGTCCCCCTCGGGAAAGCGAATGCTTACATTCAGGGCGGAGCATTACATGACGGGCAATACGGTAATGGAGGTACAGACGGGTGACATCAACAAGTTCAAGAACAACCTGCTGAACTATCTTATCAGCCTCGAAGCAAAAGGCTACCCCTATGACAGGATGGCGATACAGCACTCCGGCTATCTCACTGATAACTCACCGCCGTCAACCTCCATGAGTAAAATGATCCTGCAATGGAATGATATTTTTGAGTGGCCGAAGCTTACCACCTCAACCGCGGAATCATTCTTTTCACAGATGGAAGCCGGTCACGGCAGCGAGTTCCCTGTCATTCGCGGGGCATGGCCTGACTGGTGGACTGACGGTTTCGGTGCCTCGGCACGGGAGGTGGCGGCGACACGCAATGCGGCGGTGCAGCTCACGGCAAATACCGGAGGACTGTCGATGGCTGCTGTAGCCGGCATGAGCCTGCCGGAAGAGACAGCGGAGAAGAGTGCCCTGGCAAATGAGGCTTTGCTGTTTTATACCGAGCATACCACAGGTTACTCGGAGAGCGTTCGCGAGCCCTACAGCCAGCCAACTATGGAGCAGAGAGCCCTGAAGGAGTCATATGCCTGGGAGGCCGTCCGCAGGACCGCCTCGCTGGGAGAGGCAGCCATGGGCCTGCTGCAGAGCATGTTCGAAAGGGAAAAAGAGCCTTCCCTGGTTGTCTTCAACACCCTCAGCTGGAGGAGGTCGGCGCTGGCAACGGTATATATAGATCATCAGATAGTCCCGCGCGGCATGAGGGCCGGCATCTATGACCGTGAGGGGAACCGCATGGCATCGCAGCCTTTGTCATCAAGATCCGATGGCACCTACTGGGCAATCTGGTGCAGTGATATTCCGGCATTCGGTTACAAAAAATTGCTCATCAGGCCGGAGAGGGAAGAGACGATGCCATCACTGCCTCAACATGAAGAGACAGTGCCGTCGCCGCCTCAATCTGAAAAGACCCTGTCGCCGCCGTTCCACTCTGATGAGCCAATGCCGCCATCACCCCACCGTAACAATACTCTGGAAAACAGCTGCTACAGGATCGTGACAGACAATTCTTCGGGAATTATTAAATCAATCTATGACAAGGAGCTTTCAGGAGAACTTGTTGACAGTCAGGCGCAGTATGACATGGGAGAGTTCATCCTTGAGCAGCTGGGCAACAGGTCACAGATGGAGAACAGGATGCTGAACGACTACCGGCGGTTGTCACTGGATACCATATGGTTTGACTCTATGTCCGGCGGTGAAGTATGGAACAGCATTAGGTTCTACGCAGAGAGTGAGACGGCGATCGGTCCGCGGGGTTACTCGTTTGAAATCAGGCTTTTCAATACCTGTAAACGGATAGATCTCTCCTGTTCGATAACAAAAAAGAGCATCACTGACCCGGAAAGCTTTTACATAGCTTTCCCTTTTGCCGTTGAAAACGGTATACATTTCACGGAGGTAGCCGGGGGAGTCATCAGGACCGGCACCGATCAGATACCCGGATCTTCAAACGACTGGTACACGGTTCAGAATTTCACCGCAGTGCGTAATGACCAGATGCAGGTCGTCATGGGTTCCGGCGAGATGCCCCTGATGCAGTTCGGAGCCATAAACACCGGAAGGTACCAGGCGGGGGCTGTACCGCAGACAACACACATCTATTCGTGGCCGATGAACAATTACTGGGTCACAAATTTCAACGCTGACCAGCGTGGCGGCCACTCATGGAATTACTACCTCACCTCATCGGATGACAACAGTGATAGTTTTGCAACACGGTTCGGATGGGGCGCCAGGGTTCCGCTGCTGACACGTATCATCCCCGGTGCCGGTCCGGGTGATGAGCGGTGGGAAGGTGCCTTCATTGACGGATGGCCCTCGGGTGTTATCCTGGTAAATGCCAGGCCTGACACGGACGGAGAATCTGTTATCATCCAGCTGAGAGAGACAGGAGGGGAAGAGACAGTACTCTCCCTATCCAACGGAATTACTGGTCAGCCTCTGACGGTTAGGGAGGTAGATGTTACCGGCAATAGCGTAATTGCGCCATATGCGAAAATCGGTCCGCTGGAGAGCAAATTCTTTGAGATAGTATTACCCTGACACAACATTTGCCACCGGAAACCTGAAGAAAAAAAAGTAACACATTATCAAAGCTTATGAGCTTCATTCATCTCAGCATATTACTCTCAGCCATAATAGGCCTGGTCATCATAACATGGATCAGGAGTTTTGACATCTACGAGAAAGAGACCTTTCTGGCAATGCTGTGGGCTTTTCTTGCCGGCGGTGCCACTTCGGTTTTCATTGCAGTTGGCATCTACGAGATCCTCGGCATCTTTGGCATTAATGACAGTGCGATAAGCACCACTATCGGCTCATTCCTGGTCATCGGACCTGTGGAGGAGTTTGCCAAGCTCGCAGGCCTGATGGTTGTCTACGGGCTTATCAGGAGGCAGTTCAACGAGCTCACTGACGGTATCATCTACATGTCCTGTGTGGCACTGGGCTTTTCCATCATTGAAAACTACTTCTATGCAAACTCCGGAGAAAGCAGCCAGTATCTTCTTTTCTACAGGGTTTTCATAAGCACACCGGCCCATATCTCCTTCAGTGTAATCGTCGGTTACGCCTGGTACAGGCACAAGATGGAGAAGAGACCCGTCAGGATAGTTATCGGCGCCCTGCTCACTGCCAGCATTCTTCACGGTATCTTTGACGCACTGGCGTTCAGTCCCTGGTTCAACTTCCTCCTGCTCATCTATCTGTACCTGATAATCAATCAGTCGCTGAAGATCATCCAGTACACCAATATCATATCTCCTTTCAGGCCCGCGTTCACTGAGCTGTTTGATCATCCTACCGGAGAGGCGGTGGCGGAGCTGGAGTGTCCCTGGTGCAAATCCTTTGCGCCAAAGGTGCTATTCAGAAACAGCTATTTTACAGCCTGCAGGTGTGACAACTGCGGGCATCATATATCAAGTGTAAGGGATATCGGGAAAATTTTCAGGATATTTGCCCCTGAATACAGGAGGTTCGGGAAAAAGCTGACAACGGTAAAACTTGGTGACGGTCGCACCTGGCTCAGCGTCTACGGCACCGCCTTCTTTAAAAACCGGGGTGGTTACGGTTTCTTCATGGTAAGTGATATTTCCGAACGCCTAAAGGTAATAAACGATATTGCCGTCACCCGGTTCAGCAAAACCTCTTTCATATCGGGGAACATGCTGAAAAGGATATTTGAATGATGAGATCACGGAAGGCACAAACAGCGGAGAGAGCACTATGAAGACGCTTTTTTACAATGCAACCTTTTTTACCGGCCGGGAGCTGATAAGCAACATGGCTCTGCTGACCGACGGCGGGAGGATCACCGGCTTTGCTGACCCTGCCACAGTCACCGAAGAGGTTGAGAGAATTGACTGCAAGGGCTGTCTGGTGACTGCCGGACTGATTGATCTTCAGATAGCCGGCAGCGGCGGGTTTCTCTTCTCTTCCAATCCCACCCCGGAAGCCCTGGCAGCAATAACAAGATCCATTGTAGATAGCGGCACCACGGGTTTCCTGGTTGCGCTTCCCACCAACAGTGCCGAAGTGTACCGCAATGCCTTCCGTACCGCAATTGAAAACTCTCATCCAGCCTTCATGGGACTGCATCTTGAAGGTCCCTACATCAGCATGTTAAAGAGAGGTGCGCACGCCAGGGAGCTGATCCGGAAGCCGTCAGTTGAGGAGCTTTCCGGGCTCCTTGCCGAAGCCGGGGGAAGCATCAGGATGATGACCGTGGCACCGGAGGTCTGCACTCCGGAGATAATCAAGCTGCTGAAGGATAATGGCATCACCGCTGCGGCCGGACACAGTGATGCCACCTTCAGGGAAGCATCCGAAGGATTCGCGATGGGGATAGAGAGCACCACCCATCTCTTCAATGCCATGTCTCCGCTGCATCACCGTGACCCCGGTCTTCCGGGTGCCGTTTTCTGGTCAGAGAGCGCCCTTGCCAGCATCATTGCCGACGGCATCCATGTCGATTACACGATGGTTGCCATAGCCAAGAAGATCATGAAGGAGAGGCTTTTCCTGGTATCTGACGCCGTTGAGGAGAATGAGGGAGGAGCATACCAGCATGTAAGGCAGTCTGACCGCTATACCCTTCCTGACGGTACCCTCTCCGGTGCCAGGCTGACCATGCTCGATGCCGTCAGGAACTGTATCAGCCATGCAGGCATTGAGAGGTATGAGGCGCTGAGGATGTCATCACTTTATCCGGCTCAGCTCATAAAAGCGGACGACCGTGGTGTCATAGCTCCGGGGGCCAGGGCCGATCTGATACTGCTTGATGACAGCGTGCAGATAAAAGGTGTATTTTTAAACGGCAGAATGGAGTATAAAAATTAAAACGATGGCACTTCTTGGAATAGACCTTGGAGGAACGAAGGTTGCCTTTGCGCTGTTTGACCGTGAGGGCAACATCCTTGACAGAGAGACCCTTACTCTTGACAGTCGAAGGGGCAGTGAGGTTGGACATCTTATAACCGTCACGGCAGCCCTGATGCTTTCAAGGGCAGGAAAGAACGGTGACGCTGCGGAGACCGTTGGCATTTCGGTGCCGGGGATCAGCCGGCGGAAGAGAGGTACGGTATGGGCACCCAATATCCCGGGATGGGATGATTATCCCCTCATGAAGGAGATGCAGGGCGTGGCTCAAGGCATACCCGTTGTGATCGAGAGCGACAGGTCGTGCTATATCTCCGGTGAGATATGGAAGGGCAGTGCGCAGGGGTGCCGTGATGCTGTTTACCTCGGCGTAGGGACGGGCATCGGTGCCGGCATAATCATTAACGGAGAGATCCTTCACGGAGCTCATGACATTGCAGGAGCTGTCGGGTGGATGGCCCTCTCACGTCCGTTTGAAAGCAGGTATGCCGTCTGCGGCAACTTTGAATACTATGCCTCAGGTGAGGGCATCGCCAGGCAGGCCGCAGAGTATCTGGAAAAACACGGTGAATACGAAGGCGACCTGCGCAAGCCTGAACGGGAAAAGATAACCACACAGGATGTGTTCAATGCCTGGAAGAAGGGTGACGCACCCGCATCGCGTATAATAGATCTTGCAATTGAGTACTGGGGGATGGCCTCCGCCAACCTGGTAAGCATCTTCAATCCCGAAAAGATAATCTTCGGCGGCGGCGTCTTCGGACCGGCGGCAGAGCTGATCCCGGCAATAGAGCTGGAGGCAGGCAAGTGGGCTCAGCCCATAAGCATCAAACAGGCGACTTTTGAACTGTCGGCCCTGGCAGGTGATGCAGGTGTCTTCGGGGCAGCCCGGATTGCAATGAAACATCTTAACAGACAAACAGAAAACGGATGAGCGGCACATTTAACAGAAGAGTTGTATTTTGGTCGGCATGCCTCGGCATGCTATTGTTCGGTATAGGGTTAATCATTCTCGGAGCAGTGCTGCCGGACCTGAGGATAAGGCACTCTCTTGATGCCGTCGAGGCCGGTACTCTCTTCTCGGTTCTGCCCATCGGTATTATCATAGGGTCCCTTCTTTTCGGGCCGGTCTGTGACCGCTACGGATACGGTGCGCTGCTTGCCACCTCGGCACTGCTTATGTTTATTGGGTTTGAAGGCCTCGCCTTCACTCACTCAAAATGGATACTCTCTCTTTCCGTCTTCCTGTTCGGCATAGGCGGCGGAGCACTCAACGGAGCAACCAACGCCGCTGTATCCGACATAAGCGACACCGGAAAAGGGGCCAACCTGAGCCTCCTGGGAGTCTTCTTCGGCATAGGTGCACTGGGGATGCCTTTACTGCTCAGTCTCTTAAGACAGACGTTTGACTTTCAGGCTATCGTTGCCGCAACAGGATTGCTGGCAGTAGCAGCTTCCGTTCTATTCATAGTTGTTAAATTTCCCCCGGCGAAGCAGGCCCATGGCATCTCAATAAAACAGATCGGCACACTGGTTAAGGATCTGACGCTCATTATGATAGCTTTCTTCCTGTTTTTCCAGAGCGCCTTCGAGGGTCTTATAAACAATTGGACCACCACTTATCTGTCTGAGCATGTTGGAGCACCGCAGAGTGCAGCCCTGATAGGACTCTCATTATATGTGACCGGCATGACAGTCATGAGGCTTCTGATAGGGAGCCTTTTAAGAAAGATGCCGGAGAAGAGGCTGCTCAGCATCTCATTTGTCATTATCCTGGCTGCGCTGCTGCTGTTCAGGCTGAGCAATTCAATAGTGCCGGCGGCTGCAGGACTCTTCCTGCTGGGCGCAGGGCTTGCTGCAGGCTTCCCCACCATGCTGGGTCTTGTCGGCAACAGGTATCCTCATCTGTCAGGTACTGCCTTCAGTTTCGTGCTTGTGATAGCCCTGCTGGGAAACATGGCAGTGAACTATGCGATGGGACTTGTTGCCGAGCACTACGGCATCAGGCATCTCACAACCTTTACCTTTGCAGAACTGCTGATCATGGTGGTGATTGCAGCTGCAGTATTCAGAAGAATAACCAGAAACAGATAATCACTAACACAAACGGAAATTATGCTGGCACAGGAATGGCTGAAAAATGCAGGGGACGTGATGTCCCGTATTGAAGAGACACAGACGGATAACATACGCAGGGCGGCCGAAGTAATGGCTGACACCATTGAGTGCGGACGGTGGGTTCACACCTTTGGCTGCGGTCATGCAACACTGCCCATTGAAGAGATGTATCCCCGGATTGGCGGGTTTGTGGGGTTTCACCCCATGATTGAGATCCCGCTGAGTTTCTTCACACACATCACCGGGGAGATGGGAGTACACCAGTTTGTATTCCTGGAAAGGGTTGAGGGTTACGGTGTTGAGATCATGAAGGGCTATACCTTTGATGAGCGTGACACCATGTGGCTCTTTTCGCATTCGGGTATCAACAATGTGAACATCGATGTTGCCCTTGAGTCAAGGAACAGGGGTATGAAGGTGGTGGTCTTCGGTTCCGCAGCCGAGGCGGCAGGCAAGAAGACCAGGCACAGCTCCGGCAAGACCATCTTCGACCTGGCCGACATTGTAGTGGACACCTGTGCTCCACTGGAGGATGCTTCGGTGAAGCTTAAAAACCATGTCGACAAGATTGGTCCTGTCTCCACGATGGCCTTCATCACCTGCGTATGGATGACTATAACCACTGTAGCAGAGATACTTGCCGACAGAGGTGTAAGGCTGTACATTCATCCCAGCCATAACGTTCCCGGCGACACAACGGCCAGGGAGAGGCTTGACGAAGCGCTGGGTGAGTACAAGCGCAGGATTGCAGGGGTATAGTTAACTACTGCAGGCAATGAACTCACTGGAGAGAACGATTTGTTTCATTGAAGGCGGAAGCCCCGACCGTATTCCGTTTCACCCAATCCTCATGCGGTTCGCCGCAAAATATGCAGGAGTTAGATACAGGGACTTTTGTCTCAGCCACACTCACAAATGCATGGCGAACATCAAATGTGCTGATGATTTTCAGTCGGACTGGGTCAACACCATGTCCGATGCCTACGCGGAGGCTGAAGCATTCGGCACAAAGATTTTCTACCCTGAGGACGACCTGCCCAAAGTGCAGAAGTATGCCATCACAGAGATCGGTGACATCAGCAGTATGAAGGTTCTCAAGCCGGGAGACCACAGCCGCCTGAGAGAGCGTTCTGCCGAGATCAGGGAATATATTGCCAGCACCGCGGGAAAAATGTTCATATGCGGATGGGTTGAGGGTCCGCTGGCAGAATACTGTGACATCCGGGATATAAATTTTGCAATGACCGATCTCTATGAACATCCGGAAATGGTCCACAAAGCCCTGGATGTCATTACCGAGAGTGCGATGGGATTCATAACCGCACAGGTCAGGGAGGGTGCACACTGTATCGGGATTGGTGATTCTGTCTGTTCGCTTATTTCACCTGAGCTTTACGATGAATTCTGCCGGGAGCGCGAGAAGACCCTGGTTGACCACATTCATGCTCTGGGAGCACTTGCCAAGATCCACATATGCGGAAACATCTCCGCCATTCTTCCCGGGGTGATCAGTACGGGCACCGACATTATTGACATAGACCACCGCACAGGACCGGTGACAGAGGCTGTGAAAATGCTTGGCGAGAGGCAGGTCTTCGCGGGCAAGAGTGATCCGGTATCGGTTTTGCAGGACGGGGATGAGCAGAGAATACGCGAGAGTGCAGTTGAGTTTTTCACGGAGGCGGAAGGACGTGCCATCCTCTCTGCCGGCTGCGAGGTGACGCCGGGAACCAGTGTTGAAAACCTGGCCTGCTTCGGCAACCTGTCATCCGAACTGTTGAAAATATAAACTAAGAAAATGAGGCTATCATCATGGGAAAGAATGTTGCACTGATCCTTTCAAGTGGAGGAGCAAGAGGTTTCGCTCATATAGGAGCCATAAAGGTCCTGAAACAGCACGGTTACAATATCACCTCAGTTGCCGGAACCTCAATGGGGGCACTGGTAGGTGCAATCTATGCCGCAGGGCAGCTCGAAGAGTTTGAGGAGTGGGTCAGGACTCTCGATGTTATGGAGGTACTGAAGCTTACAGACATCAGCCTGAGCAGCAAGGGCTTTGTCAAGGGAAAGAAGATAATGGAGAAGCTGAAGGAGATCGTTCCCGAGAGGTCAATTGAAGAGCTGCATATCCCCTACTGTGCCGTTGCTACCAACTTTATCAAAGGCGAGGAGAAAGTTTTTAAGGAGGGGAATCTATTCAATGCGATACGTGCATCCATATCGATCCCCACGGTTTTCCAGCCCTGGCAGATAGACGGCGATTACTTTGTTGACGGCGGCCTGGTAAATCCCATCCCCATTAACAGGGTACAACGCGAAAAAGGCGATCTCCTGGTGGTCGTGAATGTCAATGCCGACATTCCCTACGAAGGGGTGCCGGAGGAGGATGAGGAGAAGAAGGATGAAGAGAAAGACAGCAAGTTCATCAAAAAGGTCAAGGAGATACAGTCAAAGAGTGAGAAACAAATCCCGGAAGACAGGAAGGATGATATCGGCCTCTTCAATCTCAACAACCGCAGTCTCAGCATAATGCTCAACCAGATAGCGGCACTCACCCTGAAGAATTACGAAACTGACATAATGATAGAGATCTCCAGGCAGTCATTCGGCACATACGATTTTTACAAGGCGGGCGAGATCATCGGTGAGGGTGAGAGAGCGGCCTCCCGGGCCCTGGATCGGGACCCCGTGAAAGAGGGGTGATCAGGTTTTTTTTGATGCTGATAAGTTGTAGATTTTCCGGAAATTGTTTATCTTTATCAGTTGACCTAAATTATATCCGTTATGAAAAGGACCATTTTTATATCCTGCCTTGCGATGATGTTTGCGGCGCCGTCCCTGATGTCGCAGAAGCCGATAAAAGTGCTGGAAGACAGCGTTCAGATTGGCAACTGGCTCTATCCCGGTTTCAATGTGACCATCCCTGAGGCCGATTATGACAATACCCTGAAGAACTGGGTCAAGTTACAGGAGACGGGTACGAAATCAAAAGTGCAGACCGAGAATGACGAGATGACGATCTTCGGGGCCAATGGCAGGGAGATATCTCCTACTCCGTTAAACATCTACAGCCGTCTTGTAAATGAAGATACGGTGAGTCGTCTGCTGGCATGCATAGAGATCAAAAAAGACCAGTATGTTGAGCCTGCCGCGGGTGATATTCAGCTGACATCTGCCCGTAATTTCCTCAAGGAATTTGCTAAATCGCAATACATTGAAGTTATCAAAGGCCAGCTTGATACCGAAGAGAAGATCCTGCGAGATCTTAACAGGGAGCTTAGCAGCCTGCAGAGCAGCAAGGCCCGGAGCCAGAAGACGGCAAAAAACAAGAGGGGTACCATTAACAATGAGCAGGAGAAGCTTCAGGTCAGGCACAATGAGCTGGGCATGCTCTCAAACGAGATCATCAACAAGAACAATGAGATGATGAATATGCCGATAGGTGCCGGTCGCGATGCGATGGCATCTCAGGTCAAGGAGCTTGAAAAGAGGCGCAAGAAGCTTCAAAAAGAGATATCCAGGTCGGAGAATAAGATCAACAAGGCAAGATCAGCTATCAACCAGGCCGACAGATCGATACCCAGAAATGAGAATGAGCAGGATGTTCTGAAGTCTAAGATTGATGCACAGCAGGCTGTAGTGCAGTCGTACATCGATAAGCTGAACACTGTCAAGCTCTATTAAAATTAGGATCGTAATAACAAATCAATCACTTAAATAGATCATAGAGAAATGGAAAATCAGGAACAGAAAGAGAACTATCAGAAGAAAATCGAATCTCAGCTTGACGAATGGAGGACAGATATTGACCGTCTGAGAGCCAGGGCCAAAAATGCCACTGCGGAGACCAAACTTAAATACCAGGAGAACATTGACAGGTTGGAGGTGAAGATGGATGAGGGGAAGTCGAAGCTTAAGGATATCAAGGAGTCCAGCGGCGAAGCATGGGAGTCAATCAGGGAAGGTGCTGACTCGATCTGGGACACCATGAAGGCAACCTTCGCCGAGGTGAAGGAAAAGCTGCGTGACGACGAGGAGGAGGAGAAAAAGGACCAAAATCCGTAGACAGACCGTCGGTGAAAGAAGTATCTGATCTGCCCGGCAGGAGATAATATCAATTGCACGGGCAGATTTGGATATGCCTTCTGACAGTAAACATTTTAAATTGATGACAATGAAGAAAACCCTGAGGATAGTTCTTGTTGTGCTTATAATTGCTGCCGCTCTGTTTTTCTGGTGGCGTCATTTCTTTGTATTCGGTGAAGGTGTAAAAGCCGGTGACCTTAACTACCTGGTCAGAAAGGGATACATCTTCAAGACCTGGGAAGGAAAGCTTATACAGACCGGATTCAAGACCCCGACTCCGGGAGCAATTCAGAGCAACGAATTTGAATTCAGCATGGTAAATGACAGCCTGGCGCGTGTACTAGAAAGGGCAAGCGGCAAGTTCGTCGAGCTCCGGTACAAAGAGTATATCAGGCCACTGCCATGGAGGGGTATGAGCAGGTATGTCGTTATCGAAATACTTTCTATCAAGGATCAGAATAAGGAGGAGGAGACTCCGTCACTTATTCCCTATCAGACAATCTGACTTTAAAAATCCGTAAACAATCATGAAACACAGAATCACAGCGCTCATTCTGTCAATCTTTCTTTTGGCAGCATGTTCTCAGATAACACAACTGCTTCAGACAGTGTCAGCCGTTAAGGAGCTGACAGATGGTGACATAATTGAGGGGCTGAAGGAGGCGCTCACGATAGGGGCAAAAAATGCCGCTGAAAGGCTTGCCTCGGAAAACGGTTACTATGGTGATCAGCAGGTGAAGATACCGCTTCCTGAGGAGGCCGGGATAATAGTGGAGAACATAGGCAGGATACCCGGCGGGGATCAACTGATTGAGAATGTCATTCTGAGCATCAACAGGGCAGCGGAAGATGCAGCCCGTGAGGCGGCACCCGTCTTTGTGGGTGCAGTAACGCGGATGACCATTGCCGACGGTTACAACATACTCCACGGTGCCGATTACGCCGCAACGGAGTATCTGAGAAGCAGCACGTGGAATGAGCTTTACTCTCTCTACAAACCAAAGATTACAGCCTCTACGGAGAGGGAGATTGTGGCCGGCATCTCCGCACAACAGTCATGGCTTACACTTACCGAGAAATGGAACATGGTGGCCAACAGTGTTGCCGGCAGGTTTGCAGGATTCAATCCAGTGACAACTGATCTGGATGATTTCCTGACAAGGAAGGCGCTGGAAGGTGTTTTTCTGAAGATCGCCGATGAAGAGCTAAAGATCAGGAAAGAGGTCTCGGCCAGGGTCACTCCGTTGCTTCAGAGGGTGTTCGGAAGCCTGGACGGTCAATAAGATCCCGGTCCGGGTGAGATCAAACGGAACGCTCTTACCTTTCATGAAACTTTTATATTATTGCAGAAAATTTAGAAGAATGATCAGGAATTTACTGTTACTGACAGCCGCCATGCTGCTGACAGGAATGAATTTCACTGCAACGGCACAGGAAGAAGAGATCCCTGACGGCTGGCACAACGGAGGTGTTATCTCCCTGAATATGTCCCAGAACTCCTTTACAAACTGGGCCTCAGGAGGACAGAACTCTGTGGCTCTCAACGGGCTGCTCAACCTGACGGCCAATTACAAGAAGGAAAAATCTGCCTGGGATAATGCCCTGACGATCGGCTACGGGAAGATGAATCAGAAAGGCAATGACCTGGGATGGGTCAAGACCGATGACAGGATCGATCTGCAGTCGAAATACGGACGGCAGGCAACGGAGAAGTGGTTCTACTCGGGTCTGATGAGTTTCAGGACTCAGATGGACAAGGGTTATAACTATCCGGACACTGAAAATAAGATATCGGACCTGCTCTCCCCGGCCTACCTCCTCTTCTCACTGGGGATGGACTATAAGCCAAATGAAAACTTCACAGCTTTTCTGTCACCGGTGACATCAAAGAACACCATTGTAATCGACGATTATCTGTCGTCAATCGGTGCCTTTGGGGTAGATCCGGGCAAGAAATTCAGGTCGGAGCTGGGTGCATACGCCAATCTTGCATACAAGAAAGATGAGATAGTCAAGAATGTCAACTTCCTGACCAAGCTCGACCTCTTCAGCAACTACCTGCATAACCCGCAGAACATTGATATAAGCTGGGAGAACCTGATTATTCTGAAGGTCAATGAGTTCATCTCGGCCACGATTAACACTATCCTGCTTTACGATGACGATGTTCTTGTCAAGGTTGACGAGGGTTTTGAGGGAGAGCCTGTAATGGGCAAACGCGCTCAGTTCAAGGAGGTCATCGGGGTAGGTCTGACTTACAAGTTTCTCAAATAGCCTCTCCAAAAGGGCAATGCTCAAGCTCATCAACCATCCGCTGATCACCCATAAGCTGGCGCTTATCAGGAGGAAGGAGACCGGGACCCGTGATTTCAGGCAGAATCTGAGTGAGATCGCGGGATTGATGGCCTACGAGATAACACGCGATATTCCGCTGCGGGAGATAACCGTTGAAACACCTGTCGGATCATGCGAGACTGCAGAGCTCTCGCGGGAGATAATTCTCGTTCCTGTACTGAGGGCGGGACTGGGTATGGTTGACGGCATAACCAGTATGATAACGACAGCCAAGGTTGGGCACATAGGACTCATCCGCGATCACGAGACGCTGGAACCGACTGAATATTTTGCAAAGTTCCCATCCGACCTTTCGGAAGCCATAGTGATGATCCTTGACCCTATGCTTGCCACTGGTGGCAGTGCCAGTGCGGCAATTGGAGCGATAAGGAAGCGGGGTGCAAAGACCATCAGGCTGGTATGCATAGTCGGTGCTCCCGAGGGTGTCGCCCGCGTGGAGAAGGAGCATCCGGATGTTGACATATATCTTGCTGCGCTGGACAGCCATCTGAACGAAAAGGGTTATATCGTGCCGGGACTGGGTGATGCGGGCGACAGGCTCTTCGGTACCCTCTGACTGTTACATGACAGGGATGGCAAAGTCACTTTTTATCAACTTTTTCTCACCCCCACCCAGCAGAACGAATGAGCTTGCTATATTCGCAGATCAAAACTGATTAAATATCCAAACGGCATGGGACTGAAGAACCGGCTTATCATAATGAATTTCCTCCAGTTTTTCATCTGGGGGTCATGGCTGCTCACCATAGGGGCATTTTGGTTTCAGACAAAGAACTGGTCAGGCACAGATTTCGGAGCGATATTCTCAACGATGGGGCTTGCCTCGCTCTTCATGCCGGCGATAGCGGGAATAATAGCTGACAGATGGGTCAACGCCGAGAAGCTTTACGGCCTCTTTCATATCTCCGGGGCAGTGCTTCTCGCCCTGTTGCCAACCATCAATGATCCGAAGACCTTTTTCTGGGTGTTGCTGCTCACCATGATGTTCTACATGCCCACCATTGCCCTGGCCATCACCGTGGCATACAGCTCTATGAAGAACAGTGGCATGGATATCATACGGGATTACCCCCCTATCCGGGTGTGGGGCACCGTAGGCTTCATAGTGGCACTGTGGGTGGTCAGCTTCCTGGGCTTTGAGACATCGCCCATGCAGTTTTACGTTGCCGCTGCGGCCTCACTCGGACTGGGTATATATGCTTTCACACTGCCCAAATGCCCGCCGCTTGCCCGGGGGCACAAGAAGAAGCTGGTTGAGGAACTGGGACTCAACGCCTTCAAGCTCTTCAAAGACACCAAGATGGCGCTCTTCTTTATCTTTGCCATGCTTCTCGGTGCAGCACTGCAGCTCACCAACGCCTACGGCGACACCTTCCTTCACGACTTTGCCGATATACCCGCATACAAGGATCTGCTGGCTGTAAGATACCCCGCCATTATAATGTCAGTATCACAGATATCCGAGACACTCTTCATCCTTACCATACCCTTCTTCCTGAAGAGGTTCGGCATCAAGAAGGTGATGCTCATGAGTATGGTGGCGTGGGTCCTCAGGTTCGGGCTCTTTGCATACGGTGATCCGGCCGGCGGACTGTGGATGATAATCCTCTCGTGCATAATCTACGGTATGGCCTTTGATTTCTTCAACATTTCAGGATCACTCTTTGTAGAAACACAAAGTGAGCCGGAGATCAGGGCCAGTGCACAGGGGCTCTTCATGATGATGACAAACGGGTTCGGTGCCTTCCTGGGAAGCAGGATAAGCGGTATCGTGATTGACAGGTACTTCATGCTCGAAAGCGGAGCCTTCGACTGGAAAGGTATCTGGCTGGCCTTTGCCGCATATTCGCTGGTTGTTGCCATCCTCTTCGCCCTTCTCTTCAGACATAAGCACGTGCCGGAGTCCGCTGAAAATATTGGTCATTAATTGTGAACCCTGGACTCATGACTGTATGATCTGATCTTTAAAGGTCACTTGGAACCTCCATATGGCCGGTAATTTTCATAAATGGTCCTGTTTTTCACAGATGAGGGGTTTGTATTTTAATTTATTATGTACTTTTGTATGACATAATAGATTTGTGAATTATAATACCATGTCAATATGAGACATAATACCGGCGGGAGAGGTTCAGGCTACGCATGGCTGGTAGTAGGTCTGCTGTGGGTTGTGGCATTGCTTAACTACATGGATCGCCAGATGCTTTCGACGATGAAGAGTTCGATGATGGTTGACATCCTTGAGCTTGAGAAAGCGGAGAATTTCGGGAAGCTGATGGCGGTATTCCTGTGGATCTACGGGTTCATGAGTCCTGTTGCCGGGCTGATAGCTGACCGCATCAACCGCAAATGGCTCATCGTTGCCAGCCTCTTTGTATGGTCAGGGGTTACCTTTTCCATGGGGTACACCAGCAATTTCCAGGTGTTATACGGCCTGAGGGCAGTGATGGGCATCAGTGAAGCCCTCTACATCCCTGCCGGGCTGTCACTTATTGCCGACTATCATCGGGGCAGCACCCGGTCGTGGCTGTCGGCATCCATATGACAGGCCTCTACGTGGGTCAGGCTCTGGGAGGTTTCGGCGCCACGGTGGCCGATGCGTGGTCATGGCAGAGTGCCTTTCACCTGTTCGGGATCGTAGGTCTGGCTTACAGTGCTGTACTGATGATTGCCCTGAGGGAGCATCCGGAGAGAAAAAGGATGTCGCCTTCCGCCGTGGCACCCAAGCCACAGAAGCCACCAATATTCTCAAGTCTTACCCTCCTGTTGGGAATGACCAGTTTCTGGATGATACTCTTCTATTTTGCTGTGCCGAGCTTTCCGGGATGGGCAGTGAAGAACTGGATGCCCACACTCTTTTCAGAAAGCCTGGGCATTGAGATGGCCAAAGCGGGTCCGATAGCAACCATAACCATTGCTGCCTCCTCTTTCCTGGGTGTCATAGCGGGAGGCATACTGTCCGACAGGTGGGTGGCTGTCAATCTGCGCGGTCGCATATTTACCAGTGCCATCGGGCTGGCACTGACGATACCCTCCCTCCTCTTCTTCGGTCTGGGGCGTGAGATATTCTGGATCATAGGCGGAGCAGTGCTCTTCGGCATCGGGTACGGCATGTTCGATGCCAACAACATGCCCATTCTCTGCCAGTTTGTCTCACCGCGGCACAGGGCTGCCGGATATGGTCTCATGAACATGACCGGCGTATTTGCGGGTGCGCTCATAACCAGCCTGCTGGGCAAGTCGACGGATTCCGGCCATCTTGGAAGAGACATGGCAGCTTTGGCGATACCTGTGCTCATAGCCCTTGTGCTGCAGCTGATAATTCTCAGGCCCACGGTGGCGGATAAACTGGCAGATGACTGACGGTCATCATCAGCCGGGGTGAGAATCAATGTGACCGGGGCAGAAGAAGGTCAATAGCCGCGAGCGGAAAAGTCAACGCGATCCCAGGCTGGAGGAGGTCATCAGCCAGCAGCGGAAAAGTCAACGCGACTTTGGGGCAGAAGCAGATCATCAGCCGCAAGCGGAAATATCAGTGCGCCCCCAGAAGGATGAGGCTCAGTCCGATAACGATCATTCCGCTTATCAGGCCATAGATTGCAACATGGTGTTTGCCGTACTTATGTGCGGCCGGGAGCAGTTCATCAAAAGAGATGTATACCATTATGCCTGCCACCATGGCAAAGACATAACCGAGACTGATGTCGCTGTCAAAGAGTGTAAGGATGAAATAGCCTGCCACGGCCCCGACAGGTTCGGAGAAGCCTGACAGTACCGACCATGTAAGTGCCTTTTTCCTTGAGCCGGTGGCATAATATACAGGTACCGAGACGGCAATTCCCTCCGGGATATTATGGATTGCAACAGCGAGGGCAATGCTTACCCCCACGGCAACATCTGACATTGCAGACATAAAGGTTGCTATCCCTTCAGGAAAGTTATGGATCCCGATGGCTATGGCAGTAAAGACCCCTACCCGCATCAGCTTCTGGTCCCCGGCGCCTGACCATCCCATTCGCCGTCGCCTTCCCTGGCATTCCGGTTTGCCGGAGTCTCTCGTCTCCGGGTGCATCTGCTCCACTCTCTTCAGCTCATGGGGGTTTCCCTGGGACGGGAGTATCTTGTCAATACCTGCCGATAGCCCTATGCCCACGATGAATGATGTAAAAGTCAGCCAGGCAGCAGGCCCGGCATCATAATTCATCCTCATAATATCCCCCGCCTCGGTGAGAATCTCAGTGAATGAGATAAATATCATTACACCGGCCGAAAAACCAAGCGAAAAGGCAAGAAAGGTGGTCTTGGTCCGCTTTGCAAAGAAGGCTATGAGTCCGCCTATGCCTGTAGCCATTCCGGCAAACAGTGTGATACCGAAAGCAAAAAGTATCAGGGATCGGTCCATTCAGGGCTTATTTAGATTCATTTTAAATTGCAAATTTAGAACAAACATTGAAAAATCAAACATCAGGACACAATCATAGGAAAAAAAGCTATTAATTAGTAATCTGAGAAGTATATATGAATCTCTTTGATTACTACGCGATACTGGGCATCAGGCAGGGCGCTTCCAATGATGAGATCAGGAAGGCATACCGCCGAAAGGCTATGGAGTTGCATCCTGACCGCAATCGTTCGGAAGATGCGCAGGAGCAATTTATAAGGGTAACGGAAGCTTACGAGTACCTCACCTCCCACCCGCACGGAAGGAATATCAGTGAGGAAGAATTGCGGAGGAATTATCAGGCATGGGTTGATTACAGGCGGGCTGAAGCGAGGAAGAGGGCTGAACAGTATGCCAGAAACTCCTATTCCGATTTTAAGAAGAGCAACCTCTACAGGAGCACCTCTGCCATTGACGGCACCATGGTCTTTCTTGGATTTGCGCTTGCCATAGCTGTCATTCTCATGACGGTATTCGGTTACAGCT
Organism: Bacteroidales bacterium UBA4772; assembly: GCA_002403305.1. Lineage (GTDB taxonomy): Bacteria > Bacteroidota > Bacteroidia > Bacteroidales > VadinHA17 > SR-FBR-E99. The sequence continues at coordinate 272,357 of DHHM01000013.1, read as the reverse complement.
ACCGTCACAGGATGGCCACCTCACCCCGGGAAGAACCCTCGCTGTCGCTGGCCATAGTAACACTCACCGTTGGCCTTACCTACCTGATAGTTACAGTATTTTATTTCAGTGCCTGGCTTGCTCAGGAGAAAAACAGGAAGCAGAAAAAAAATGTCAAACAGAATTAAAATCAGGAATCCCTTTGATCCGGTCGGGAACCCCTGTTTCGGTTGCAGCCCCACAAATCCGGCAGGACTCAGACTAACCTTCGAGGCCGAGGATGGAAGGCTTTATGCAGCCTGGGATCCGTTACCGCAATTCCAGGGTTACATCAACGTTCTTCACGGCGGTATCATTGCCACACTTCTTGATGAGACCGGGGCCTGGTGCATCAACGTAATGGCGGGCACTTCCGGTGTGACCTCATCTCTGACGGTCAGGTACCAGAAACCGGTTCACATCAGCAAAGGCAAGGTAACTGTGGAAGCTGCCATTGTAAGGCTGGAGGAGAGGAGTGCACATATTCACTGCCGGCTCTCCGACGGTGAGGGGAAGCATTGTGCCGAGGCTGATATAGAATACTTTCTGTACCCGGAGGAGATTGCCCGCAAACGCTATCATTACCCGGGGAAAGAGGCTTTTTACCCGCAGAATGGCTGAACATCACCTCCAGGTCAGTGATCATCACCAGCCTGCATACTTTTCATTTGCCGTAACGTGCCAGTGGAATGGCAGCATGATCTGAGAAGTCAGACCTGAGATACTTGTAATAACCGGTAATGCCGATCATTGCTGCATTGTCTGTGGTATAGCGTAACTCCGGCAGGAAGAGGTTCCACCTCCGTTTTGCCGCTTCCTTCCCGGCTGCTTTCCGCAGTCGAGAATTGGCCGAGACGCCCCCCGCGATCCCTATCTCTCTGATACCTGTCTCCTTTGAGGCCCGCACCAGTTTACCAATCAGTATCTCGATTATGGTGCGTTGCAGCGACGCCGCAAGATCATTAAGATTGCTGTCAATGAAACCAGGGTCCTCCTTCATTCTGTCGCGCAGGTAATAGAGGAAGCTGGTCTTCAGTCCCGAGAAGCTGAAGTTGAGTCCCTGTATTCGCGGTTTGGCAAAGATGAACGCGTTGGGGTCACCGTCAGCCGCCAACCTGTCTATAACAGGTCCGCCCGGGTAAGTCAGTCCCATCACCTTGGCACACTTGTCAAAAGCTTCGCCGGCAGCATCATCAATTGTTGCTCCGATGATCTCCATCGAGAGATGATCATGCATAACCATAAGTTGTGTATGGCCACCCGATACCAGCAGGCAGAGAAACGGGAAGCCGGGCAGAGGGTTTTCCCGCCCCTCTTCCCTTACGAAGTGGGACATGACGTGGGCCTGCAGGTGATCAACCTCTATAAGCGGTATGTTTCGTGCCAGTGCAAATCCCTTGGCAAATGAGCTGCCCACCAGAAGTGATCCGAGCAATCCGGGTCCTCGTGTCCATGCAACAGCACTGATCTCTTCTGCGGTTGTCCCGGCCATCGCCAGTGCCCTGTCGACTACCGGTACGATGTTTGCCTGGTGTGCCCTTGAGGCAAGCTCGGGAACAACTCCCCCGTAAGCCTCGTGCACGGCCTGCCCTGCGATCAGGTTTGAGAGCACAACGCCGTCGCGGATGACAGCTGCTGAAGTGTCGTCACAGGAAGATTCTATGGCAAGGATCGTTATAGTTGGCGCCATTTTTGTATAACTCTTTTTATTAACTTCGCCTGCGGTGGGAATGTCATAGTGAATGGGCAAAATTATTAAAAAATTCGTCAGGGTACTTCTTATTGCCGTTGCGGTGCTCATCATCGTGCCTGCCGTCATTATGCTTCTGCTTCAGGCCCCCAGGGTACAGACTTTCACCGTCAATAGGATCACCGCTATTCTTTCCGGAAAGACAGGGGCAGACATCACCATCGGGAAAGTTTCATACTCCTATTTCAGGAAGGTGATGCTGGAGGATCTCCTCGTTGAAGACCTGAGCGGCGACACACTCCTCGCTGCCAGAAAAATAAATCTGAGAATCAAGAACATAAAGCTATCAGAGAGTCTCTTCAGCTTTGGCAGAACAGACCTCCATGATGCCGATTTCAGGATGGTTACCGACACAGCCGGTGTAATGAACCTTACACGATACATTGATGCCATCAGGGGTGACAGGGTACCTGACACTACCAGAAAGATTAACATACGGTTTTCTGATATTTACCTTCACAACAGTGCCTACCTTCTTTCCAACAGGTCAGACACGTCAGGCACTGCGCCGGGGCGGGTGAACTTCAGGAACCTCATTCTGTCAGAGATAAATGCAAAGGTCAGGGACCTGAGCATAATCAAGGACTCGGTCAGCATGGTAATCAGGGACCTCTCCTTCACCGAGGCCGGAGGTTTCAGGACCGAGAGCCTTGACATGAACACAAGTATAGCAAACAATATGCTGTCATTCAGGGATATAAACCTCACAACCGATGCCAGTTTGATCTTAGCCGACAGGATAATCCTGACTGCCCGGGATTCGGCATCATGGAAAAATTTTGTAAATGAGGTCAGGTTTGACATGCTGTTTCAAAACTCCCTCGTTGCCACCGAAGACCTCGCCTGGTTTATCACTCCGCTGAGAGGTGTTAGAGAGTCGGTCACTCTTTCTGGTAAGCTGAACGGCACGGTAGCCGAGTTGAATGGACGCGACATAGCCATAAAATATTCAACCTCCACCAGTCTGAATTTCGACTTTGACATTTCAGGGCTTCCCTCTATCACTGACAGCTATCTCTTTGTTGATTTCACTGACATGCGTACCAGTGCGGCTGACATTGAGAAAGTGATGATTCCCGGCAGAGCTCCCATCAAGCTTCCGGAACCGGTTCACGGTCTTGGTGTTATAGCCTATACCGGGAGTTTCACCGGCTTCACAACTGATTTTGTCTCTTTCGGCAAGCTCTCAACAGAGAGAGGGAGTGTCTCAACAGACCTCTCGCTGAAACCAGACGGCAGGAACAGGTTCAGCTTCAAGGGATTTTTAAGCACAAGTGATTTTGACCTTGGCTATGTCACCGGCAACACCGGGCTCTTTGGCGGACTCTGGATGCATGCTGACCTTGACGGATCGATGGAGTCGTTCAGGCATCTTTCCGCCAACATCAGCGGAGTGATTGACAGTGTGGAGATCAACTCGTACAACTACAGCAATATTGCTGTGGAGGGGAGTTACGGAGACAGTATATGGAACGGCTCGGTAGCAGTCAGAGACCCGGCAATGGTAATGGATGTCATGGGAAGGTTTGATCTTGAAAAGAGCATGCCTGAGTTTGATTTCACAATGAATCTTACACGTGCCGACCTCCACAGGCTTAACCTGATCAGGAGCGATACCCTTTTCAACGCATCCGCGCTCCTCACTGCCAGTTTCAGGGGAAACAAGACTGATAACATCGTAGGAGAGATCAGGCTCATAAATTCCACACTCAACAACTCCAACGGGAAGCTGAGCATCTATGATTTCCTCGTCAGTTCCCTGCAGAATAAGGGCGAAAATGTTCTGAAGCTCAGGTCTGATTTTGCCGACGCCGAAGTAAGGGGAAGGTATACCTTTGAGGCAATACCGGCTACAGTGAAAAGGATGCTGGCGGAACTCTATCCCTCACGTTATCCCGCCGCACTGAAGGAGCAGGAGATACCGGAGGCTGATTTCACCCTCGCGGCAACCATCAGGAAGATAGACAAGCTCAACGACTTTCTGGGCACAGGACTTAGCATAGCTGACGGGAGCAGACTGACTGGCAGTTTAAGCTCCGTCCGATCAGAGATAAGTGTTGCTCTCCGGTCCGGGGCGGTCACCTATGCCGGCACCACACTGAGCAATATGAATCTCTCCGGCTCTGCAGGGGGGGGGGTGATGGCAATAAACCTCTCGGCGGATACTCTTCTTCTGCCTGACAGGTCAGTGCTGGGCAACTTCATTGCTCAAGCGGGAAGTTATTCTGACACGCTGGATCTGGGCATACGATGGGACAACAAAGACGGAGGTAAAACTTTCGGTGAGGTGAGCGCGAGGGGATTCTTCAGCCATTACGCCAAGAACAGGACTTACCTGACCGTAGGCATTCTCCCAACGGCGTTCACCGTTGACCGCGTACCCTGGAGCGTGAGCCCGGCACGTATCGTAATTGACTCCACCACCGCCTGGTTTGACAATATACTTATTAACAGCAGCAACTTATACATAAGGCTTGACGGAAAAATCTCCCCGGAGCCTGATGAGAGACTTACGCTCACCTTTGAAGGGCTGAACCTGTCATATGTAAATAACCTTGGCAGCAGGGACAGGCGTGGCCGTAAAGAGAAGAGTCGCAATGCCCCTGAAATGAAAATCAGGGGTATTATGAAGGGATACATCACCCTGTCGGATGTCTATGAAAACTTCCTGTTTGAGAGTAATCTAAGTGTCAGTGACTTCATGCTCAACGAAAACAGCTACGGTCTTCTCTCCGTAATGAGCGAGTGGAATCCTCAGGATAAGCTGGCTGAGATCCACGTCTTCAACGATTATGAGGGAGCGCGTTATTTTGATATCAGCGGCAGCTATTCGCCCGCGACAAAAGGGGCAGACCTCACCATAGCAACAAACAGCATGCCCCTTGATGTCATCAATCCGCTGGTAGGCGCCTTTGCCTCTGATGTAAAAGGCTCAGCCACAGGAATGATAAAAGTGCAGGGAGGATTAAAGAAGATGATGCTCAGCGGTGCGGTGATGGCTCAGGATGCATCAATGAAGATCGACTTTCTCCAGACGAGGTACAGTTTCTCCGACAGCATCAGGTTCAATCCCGAAGGTATCCTGTTCAGCAACATCAGGATTTTTGACGAGAGGAAGAATCAGGGAACGATAAACGGAATGCTCTCACACCGCTCATTCAAAGACATTGGCATTGCTCTCGACATCAATATGGAGAGGATGATGGTTCTGAACACCCGTTCCAGGGACAGTGAAAGTTTTTACGGCACTGCCTTTGCCAGTGGCTATGCAGGCATCAGGGGCGATGAGGAGAGGCTCTCATTCAATATCTCGGCCCGTACTACCGGTGACACGGAGGTTTTTATACCTCTGAATTCATCATCGAGCGTCAGCGACTATCCCTATATTGTATTCACAGATCCGGCCGTTGATGAGAGTGCCGCGGAGGAGGAGGGTTCCCGCTTCACCCGACAGGAGAACAAAAGTAATATGGAACTCAACTTTGATCTTGATGTGACCCCTGAGGCCAGGGTACAGCTAATTATGGATGCCACCTCCGGCGGTGTGATAAGGGGCACCGGGTCCGGAAAGCTGAATATAAACATGAATTCAAAGGGTGATATAAGGATGGCGGGAGACTATGTGATCAGTGACGGCGACTATCTGTTCACCCTGGGCAATATACTCAACAAGCGCTTTGTGGTCGAGGAGGGCGGCACGATCTCATGGAACGGTGCGATTGATGATGCAGACCTGAACCTGAAAGCCATTTACCGCACCAAGGCCTCGCTGGCGCCGCTCTCGTTTGCATATTCAGACATGGAGGATTTACAGGAGAGACTGCCAGTGGAGTGTCAACTTATGCTCTCCGACAAGCTGCTCAATCCGGTCATCAAATTTGACATCCGGCTGCCCACTGCCGACGAGGAGAGAAGAAATTATCTGAGGATGGCCATTGACACGGAGGAGGAGCTCAGCAGACAGTTTCTCTACCTGCTGGTGATGAACAGTTTTTATACTGACCCGGCCCTCTACAGTGCCACCGGCGGCAGCACACAGGTTCCATCCAGCCAGACGACAGGGACTCAGGATGCCACTATCCTGGGTATGACAACCACTACCGAGATGCTTTCAAACCAGCTAAGCAACTGGCTATCACAGATCAGCAACGATTTTGACATCGGCTTTAATTACCGGCCCGGCGATGAGCTCACCGATGACGAGATTGAAGTTGCGCTCTCTACCCAGCTTCTGAATGACAAGATCATACTGAACGGCAACCTGGATGTAGGGGGAGCACAGGCTAAACAGTCGACAAGCAGGTTCAGCGGTGAGTTCACCATTGAGTTCAAACTTACCGAGACGCTTCGGCTGAAGGTGTTCAACCGTTCTAACAACTCTCTCTATTACCCTGTAAACTCCTACACCCAGGGTGCAGGTGTCTTTTACCGGCGTGATTTTGACAGGCTTGATGATCTCTTTTTAAATCCTGCTGAGCGGAGGAAGAAAGGGGTCGGACAGGGTGCAGCCACCGGTGGCAAATAACTTTTCAACAACAGCCCTTTTTTTCCACCGAATGGATAATTCGCACCTGTTTTGGACGTTTTTTTAATATATTCGCGCGATGATATAAAAAAGTAAGTCAAACAGTTAACATTTAAAAGAAGCAAAATGATATTAGCAAACATGTTACTACAGGGTACAGAAACCACGCCGGCCGCCGAAGAGGCATCAATGTCACTGGCTGATCTTTACGTGGCCGGTGGCTGGGTGATTGTCATCATCACCCTGCTCTCATTTATTGCTCTTTATATATTCATTGAAAGAGTTCTTGTCATACGGAAGGCCTCAAAGGTAGATGCCAACTTCATGAACCGCATCAAGGATTACATGTATGAAGGCAAGGTTGATGCCGCGCTGCAGCTATGCAGAAAGACTGACTCCCCGCAAGCCAGGATGGTAGAGAAGGGCATCACCCGTCTCGGCAGGCCACTGGCCGATGTCACTGCAGCCATCGAGAATGTGGGCCGGCTTGAGATCCACAAGCTGGAGAAAAGGTTCCCCACGCTGGCGACAATAGCAGGAGCAGCGCCGCTGGTGGGCTTTTTCGGAACTGTAATAGGTATGATCAAGGCCTTCTATGCGATGTCGCTGGCAGGCAACAGTCTTGACATCAGCACTCTCAGCGGCGGCATCTATGTGGCCCTGATAACCACGGTAGGAGGTCTCATACTTGGGATCCTGGCCTACTTCGGGTACAATCTCCTGGTGGTCAGGGTTGAGAACGTGGTTTTCCAGCTTGAGACCACCTCCACGGAGTTCCTGGATATTCTTAATGAACCTGTAAAGTAGCATCGGATGGCAATATCAACCAAAAATAAGGTCAGCGTAAACTTCAGTAATGCAGGCATGTCTGATATAGTGTTCCTGCTGTTGCTGTTCTTCATGCTGACATCGACGCTGGTTCAGCCGACAGCGATAAAGCTGCTGTTGCCGAAGGGTACCACGCAGACCTCTGCGCGTCCCATGACCACTGTCTCCATCACCAGGGACCTGCAATATTTCATTGAAGACCAGCCCATCGTGCTTGAGAACCTCGAATCGGCCCTGCAGGCCAAGGTTGGCAGCAACCCGGAAATTTATATCTCCCTCCACACTGACAGGAGTGTTCCTGTTGAGTATGTTGTGAATGTGATGAACATTGCGGCGAAAAACCAATACAAGCTTATACTTGCCACAACCCCGAAATAGCAACCGCGAGCCTCTTACCCGTGAGAGGAAGCAGAGTATTGTCATCAGTACGCTGGTGCACCTGATGCTGGCTCTCCTTATCATATTTGTTACCTTCAGGGTAAAGCAACCCGACACCTCTGAGGAGGGGCTGCTTGTGAATTTCGGGTTTGATGAGACCGGCGAGGGTCTTTATGAGCCCGCCCCACAGCCTGTCTCCCCTCCTGCACCGCCGCCGTCGGCAGCTGACGAGGGTTCTGATGATGCAATACTGACACAGGACTTTGAGGAGGCACCGGAGGTTGTGAAGAAGGAGCCTGATCCTGAAGAGATCAGGAGACAGGCTGAAGCGCGTGCTGCACAGATCAGGAGAGAACAGGAGCTCGAGGCTGAACGGATAAGGCTGGAGCAGGAGAGAATCGAGAGGCTTAAAAGGGAAGAGGAGCAACACCGCATTGACGAGGCAAACGCCCGTGCCAGGAACGCTTTCGGCAATACTGCCAATACAGGCACTGCCGGTCATAGTGAGGGTGTTGCCGGGGGCACCGGTAACCAGGGTGACCCATCAGGCAATCCGGGAGTGCCAAACTATACTGGAGGCAGCCAAGGCACCGGCGTCTCATTTGACCTTGGTGGCAGGAAAGCCCGGTCCCTTGTTAAACCACCTTATAAGATACAGAAAGACGGGATCGTGGTAGTTGCAATTACCGTTGACCGTTCAGGGAGGGTCACTGATGCAATCCCCGGCATCAAGGGATCAACAACACTTGAGGAGAGTCTGCTGAAAGTTGCAAAAGAAGCGGCGCTGAAGACAGAGTTTGAGCCCATGAGTGATGGCCCGATCATCCAGAAGGGAACCATCACCTACAATTTCAAACTCAAATAGCGATTGTTGCTTGCGAAGGAGGTGGGTTGCCGTTTCAGTACAACAGAGTTTTCTGATCAGAGTCACTTCAGATGAGGCCCACAATCAGATCCGGCACGAGGGTCAAAAGAGGCCCGCAATCAGATCCGGCACGCCGGTCAAAAGAGGCCCACAATCAGGTCCAGCACCCCCGTCAGCTTCAGTGCTGAGGCCATGACGGCAACCAGCAGCACAACACGTACGACCTTCGGCCCCCAGCTGACAGCCACCTTTGAGGCGAGCCATCCGCCCGTACCCTGTCCCACGGCCAGGACTATACCGTACATATACTTCACCTGATCGCTGATGATGAAGACAAAGAGGGCAATTCCCGTGAGAAGAGTGACTATCAGCACCTTGTGAGCATTGGCCTTTGTCAGCCCCTCTCCTGCCCCGAGCACCAGTGCCGCAAGCAGGAAGATTCCCACCCCGGCCTGAATGAACCCGCCGTAGACACCGATGAAGAAGAGAAGCACGATGACCCACCAGCGCCGTTTGGTGCTGATTGCCACGGCATGTTCCCTGAGCCACTTCTCAGGCTTGTACAGAATCACGAAAAACATGAAGATGAGTAATCCTGCTATCAGCAGTTCCATGATCCTCTCGTTGATTCGTACTGCCAGCAGAGATCCGGCCAGTGATCCGGCCACAGCCGGCACAGCCATCCAGACCGTATCATGAAAGCTGAATATCTTTTGTTGCCTGAAGCTCAGGCTGCTCACCGCGCTCTGCACAAATACCCCGATACGGTTGGTGCCGTTTGCAATATTGGCAGGAAGCCCCAGAAACATCAGCAGGGGCAGTGTTATCAGCGATCCGCTGCCGGCAAGGGTGTTGACAAAACCTGCAAAGAGGCCGGCAACAATGACAGCCAGATACATGTACCATTCCATAAGAGAGGGATGTTTTATCTCTCGAGGATATCCCTGACAGCGGCCTGAAGGTTATCTATCAGATCAGTATCCTTTATTACGTAGTCAGCTATGCCCCGGCGTGCAAACTCCAGCACCACGGCCCCCTTCTCCTGCGCGGAGAGCATTATCACAGGCACCTCGGGTGCCAGCCTTGTGATCTCTTCATAGACGGCCATGCCATCCATGGGCTCATCACCCTCCTTCACGAAATAATAATCAAGTATGATCAGGTCAGGCTTTTCATCAAGGGCAGGGATACACTCTTCACCATAGGTAAAGGCCCTTACCCTGTAACCCGCACCTTCGAAGCGTGTTGCGACAAGAGTGGTGATCAGCGGATCATCATCGACCACAAATATTAACTTTTCTTCCACGGCGACTACCTTTATGGCAGGTAAAAATACAAAAGGAATTTCAAATTTCCTACATGGAAAAAAGAGGATAGTCCTTCATCATCTTCACCACCCTCTCACCTACAGAGGCAATTACTGATTCATTCTCAATGCCGGTAATAACCTCGTCTATCAGAGACACAATTGTGGCCATATCGCTTTCTTTCAGTCCGCGCGTTGTTACTGCAGGTGTTCCAACCCTGATACCCGATGTCAGGAAGGGAGAGCGGGAGTCAAAGGGCACCATGTTCTTGTTAACCGTTATGTGAGCTTTCACCAGCGTATTTTCAACCTTTTTCCCTGATATTTCCGGGAAGCGGGTTCTGAGATCTATGAGCATGGAGTGGTTGTCAGTGCCGTCTGAGATGACCTTGTATCCCAGCCCCATGAATGCCTCAGCCATTACTGACGCGTTCTTCTTCACCTGCTGCTGATAGAGGCGGAATTCAGGTGTCAGTGCCTCGCCGAATGAGACTGCCTTGGAGGCGATGACATGTTCGAGGGGACCTCCCTGTATGCCCGGGAAGACTGCCGAGTTGAGCATGGCCGACATCATCTTCACCTCACCCTTCGGGGTGGTTACGCCCCACGGGTTGGGAAAGTCCTCGCCCATCAGGATTATGCCTCCGCGCGGACCCCTGAGAGTCTTGTGGGTAGTGGATGTAACTATATGTGCGTATTTCAGCGGGTTGTCAAGCAGGCCGGCAGCTATCAGGCCTGCCGGATGAGCCATATCTATCATCAGCATGGCACCGGTTTTGTCTGCTATCTCACGCATCCTGGCATAATCCCATTCGCGTGAATAGGCTGACGCGCCTCCTACTATCAGTTTCGGCTTCTCCCTGAGGGCAACCTCCTCCATCATGTCATAGTCAACCCTGCCTGTCTCCTCCCTGACGCCGTAGGCCACCGGCCGGTAGAGGATCCCCGATGAGTTGACGGGGGAACCGTGTGAGAGGTGACCACCGTGCGAGAGGTCAAGCCCGAGAAAAGTTTCTCCCGGTTTCAGCACAGTGAGGAACACAGCCATATTGGCCTGAGCCCCGGAGTGAGGCTGGACATTGGCATACACAGCATTGAACAGCTGCTTAAGGCGGTCAATGGCCACCTGCTCTGTCTGGTCAACAATTTCACATCCACCGTAATACCTCGCACCCGGGTACCCCTCAGCGTACTTGTTGGTAAGCACTGAGCCCATCGCTTCCAGCACCTGCGGACTGACAAAGTTTTCGGATGCTATCAGTTCAAGGCCGTCTGTCTGACGTTTGCGTTCACGATCTATCAGATCGAAGATAACAGTGTCTCTTTCCATAACTATTTCTTCTTTTGTTACTCCATCTCTAAGGTCCGTGAATCACTGATCACGGAGTGCTAAGAGGCAAATATACATTTAAATATTAATTTTATTCATGAGACTGTTTTTACTATTTTAGCTTCATGAGAAAGACCGCAATTATAGTTCTGGCTTCCCTGATCCATGCCTCATGCAGTGTCAGGGAGACCCCGGATGTCAGGGGCAGTACGGCCGTCGCCGGAAAGATACCTGTACCTGCAATTGAGTTTAGTCCTGAGCACTATACATGTTACAGGGCAGGAGAGATGACTGTAGACGGGGAGATCACCGATGAGGAGTGGTCAGCTGCTCCCTGGAGCAATCTCTTCACGGATATCGAGGGGGAGCTTAAACCCGCCCCGCTGTATGACACCCGCATGAAAATGCTGTGGGATGACAGTCACCTCTACATCGCCGCTGAGCTGAAGGAACCGCATATCCGGGCAACGCTGAGGCAACGCGATACGGTTATCTTTCATGACAACGACTTCGAGGTGTTCATTGATCCGGACGGCGATACCCACGGCTATTATGAGTTTGAGATGAATGCCTTCAACACTGTATGGGACCTGCTGCTCACCATGCCCTACCGTGACAACGGACGGGCGATAGATGCTTGGGACATTGCCGGGCTGAAGTCTGCCGTGAAGATATACGGCACTCTCAATGACCCGTCAGACATTGATGAAAAATGGACACTGGAGATAGCATTTCCTTTTGCGGTGCTGGAGGAGTGGGGAGAAATGCCCGCTGACGGCACGGTCTGGAGAATGAACTTCTCAAGGGTGAACTGGAAGAGAAAAACAGAAAACGGGAGGTATCTGAAGGAGACCGACTGCGAGACGGGCAAGCCGCTGCCGGAATACAACTGGCTCTGGTCGCCACAGGGGCTTATCAACGTTCATTACCCGGAGATGTGGGGTTTCGTGCAGTTCAATTCCGGCGGCGGCACCGGCAAGCAGGAACCGTTCTTCATGGATCACGATGAGATGGTCAAATGGGAGCTGAGACAACTCTATTATGCCCAGCGTGCCCTCTCCGCGGATAAGGGTGGGTATGCCTCCGATGCAGAGTTACTTGAGGAGTATGGCTACACCCCATCCTCTTCGGAACCGCACATTACTGTTACACTTTCGGGTTACGAGGCAGCTCTGCCGGATTCGGAGGGAAATAGTATCATCTGCATTGATCATCGGGGGATGACCTGGAAGCAAGCCGCAAAGTAACGGTGTGTCACTCTTCGGAGAACTGTCGGAGCAATTCACGGTATGCCGAAAAGATTCGCGATTTGGATATAAACCCGACATAGCGGCCCTGGTCGAGGACAGGCAGGTTCCATGCTCCGGTGCGCTCAAAGGCTTGAAGGACGGCATCTCCCCTCTCACGCAGGTCAATATAGGAAGGGGGTATGGTCATGAGATCCCTGACCGTTATCTTATCGTACAGTTCAGGATTGAACATCTTGTCCCTGACATCGTCAAGCAGCACCACACCCTCCAGTATATCGTAATCATCCACAACGGGAAAGATATTGCGCTTTGACCTTGAAATCTGTTTTACCAGATCGCCAAGGTTACCCTCGGGATTGACCGTCAGCAGGTCTTTCTCCACCTCTTTGGTCCAGTCGAGCAGCACCATTACTGCCTTATCCTTATCATGAGTTATAAGTTCACCGCTGGCAGCCAGCTGTTCGTTGTAGATGGAGTGTTTCTGGAAGCTCCTGGCAGTCACGAAGGCTATGGTTGAGGTGATGATGAGAGGTATGAGCAGGCCGTATCCTTCCGTTATCTCGGCGATAAGAAAAATAGCTGTCAGCGGGGCATGGAGCACTGCGGCAAAAAGCCCGGCCATTGCTGTCAGGGTGAAGCTGCTTTCAACCAGGGAGAGTCCGAAAAGGTGGTTGGTGAGGCTGCTGAAGAAATAACCTGCCACTGCCCCGGTGAATAGTACCGGTGCCACCACCCCTCCCACTCCGCCGGCGCCGTTGGTGGATGCAGTAGCTACCACCTTAAGGAGCAGCAACAACGCCATCAGCACTGAAAAAGCCCAGAATCGTGAAGCCTCAATCCCGAACAGTCCGTGACCCGGCAGGGTGCCGCCATCAGCCGCGAGAAGCTGCATAACCGCATCATAACCCTCACCATAGAGTGCCGGCATGAAGAAGATCAGAGCTCCCAGGATTATCCCTCCCGTCAGCATCCTGACCCAGGCATTGTTAATCTTCCTGTAGAGCTTTTCTATGGCTATGGTCACTTTGGTGAAATAGAGTCCCGCAAATCCACAGAAGAGCCCCAGGATAAGGTACCAGGGAAGCTCACTGAGCAGAAAGCTCTCCTTCACCTGGAATGAGAGAAGCACGTTGTCACCCATAAAAAAGTAGGCGACGGTGGCGGCAGTCACGGAAGAGATCAGCAGAGGTACTATTGAAGACATTGTCAGGTCAAGCATCAGCACCTCCAAAGTGAAAAGAATTCCCCCGATGGGAGCCTTGAAGATACCCGAGATAGCTCCTGCAGCGCCGCACCCGAGCAGCAGCGTCACATACTTATAGTTCAGGTTGAAGTAACGACCTATATTTGAACCTATTGAAGCACCTGTAAGCACAATGGGGGCCTCTGCTCCCACTGACCCTCCGAAGCCGATCGTCATGGAGCTGGCAAGGATAGAAGACCAGCTGTTGTGATTCCGTATATAGCTTTTTTTCCTGGAGATGGCGTAGAGGACCCTGCTGACACCGTGGGAGATATTGTCACGTACCAGGTATTTAAGGATCAGCACAGTAAGAAAAATACCGAATAACGGATAGGCTATCGAAAGCACCCCTCCTGCCCCTCTCATGACCCCCTGTGTAAAAAGGAGATGGGTGTAATGAATTGCATTCTTCATTGCCACCGCAGCAATTGCACTGGCGAGTCCGACGACAAAACTGAGCAGGTAGATCAGGGTCTGCTGGTCGGCAAAAAGTGTTTTAATATACCGTATTTGCTTGGAAAACAAAGTATTCAAGGCAGGCACGTTAAATGAAAAAGCATAATATTCACAAATATAAAATAAATTGAGGAGCGGTGGTTTATTTTGGTAAGTTTGGGATATTTTGACTGTATGATCAGATTTGAGCGGCATACACTTGAGAACGGACTGAGAGTAATTGCACACCGTGATGAGGGTACTCCGATGGTGACCACCAATATCTTGTATGACGTTGGCGCCAGGGATGAGGACCCGGGATCTACGGGACTGGCTCATCTGTTTGAACACCTGATGTTTGGAGGCACCCGTGAGGTGCCTCTCTTTGACTTTCCGGTGATGATGGCCGGAGGAGAGAACAATGCATTCACCAACAATGATTTTACCAACTATTACATAACGCTGCCGGTCAACAACCTTGAGACAGCGCTCTGGCTTGAGGCAGACAGGATGACAGGGCTGGACCTCTCAGAGGAGAGAATCATGACTCAAAAGAGCGTTGTGACAGAGGAGTACCGTCAGCGATACCTGAATCAGCCGTACGGTGACCTGCTGCTGCTGCTCAGGCCGCTGGCTTACAAGGTTCATCCGTACCGGTGGCCTGCGATAGGTATTGATATAAGCCATATCGGGAAGGCCGACACCATATCGGCGGGGAAATTTTACAGGAAATTCTACAATGCGTCGAATGCAATACTGTCCGTTGCCGGTAACGTAGCACCTGATGAGGTCTTCCGGCTTGCTGAAAAATGGTTCGGCGACAAGCCCCGGGCACCGCGGCGGCGGAGACGACTCCCTGTTGAACCTGACCAGAACAAGCGCAGGCAGATCGTCGCAGAGCGGAGGGTGCCATCAGCCCAGCTCATCATGGCGTGGCACACAGATGGAAGAAACAGCAGGGACTTCATCGTCCTTGACATGCTCACCGATATCCTGTCCGGATGCGAGTCAGCGCGTTTTCCTAACCTGCTGGTGAGGGAGAAAGAGGTTTTCAGTGAGGCTGATATATACCTTTCAGGAGAGACGGACCCCGGTCTGGTCATCTTCAGCGGCAAGCTCAGAAACGGAATTGATATCCGCAAGGCGGAAGAGGCAGTGGAGGAAGAGCTCTTCAGGCTTTCAGCAGTACCTGTTACTGATGCAGAGCTGGAGAAGGCACGCAACCGGTATGAGTCGCTCAGGCTTATCTCTCATCTGAGCGCCTCGAACAAAGCCTTCAACCTGGCGCTCCACGAACTGCTGGGTGATGCTGAGGGGATAAACAGAGAGAGGGAGAGATATATGAGTGTTACTGCCGGAGAGATGGCTGTGACTGCAGCCCGCACATTTCTCCCCTCCAATTGCAGTATTATCCATTATATCCCTAAAGAGCAATGAAAGACGCCTTACCGCTGAGAGCCCCCGCCATAAACATCCCTTCTCCAGGTGATACATCCTTTCCTGCGTGTACAAGGCTGAGCAACGGTGTGCCTGTTTACCTTATCGGCAACGGCCCGGAAGGTCTGATACGTATTGAGTTTGTCTTCAATGCCGGGCAGCGAACTGAGAGTGTCCATCTTGCCTCGGCAGCCACCAACGCCATGCTGACCGAGGGCACTTATTTGCATGATGCCGCTACTATCAATAATCTCATCGATATGACCGGCGCATTGTTCAGTCCCAATGCCGACAAGGACTCCGCCGGACTTGTAACCGTCACGCTGACAAGAAAGCTTGATGAGGTGATGTCACTGGCAGAAGAGGTTTTGTTTCACCCCTCCTTTCCGGAGAGGGAGTTTCGGATGATGAAAGATAAGAGGATGCAGGCTTTTCTTATCGGCAGACAGAGAACCGCAGTAAGAGCCAGGGAGGAGTTTTACCGTGCACTGTGCGGTGATGAAACCCCTTACGGAAGAGTGACATGTGCAGAAGATTATGCCTCATTGTCCGTTTTACACCTCCATGACTTCCATTCAGCACATTACATGCCCCGCAACATGTATATCACTGTTGCCGGCCGTAATCCGGAACAGGTTCTTCCTCTGCTTGAAAGGCATTTTTCCGGAGAGGGCTCAGGTCCATGGAGCAAGCCGGTGATAACTGCCCCACTATTCAGCAGTGCCAGTCCCGGTGTCATCCATTGCGAGGTCAAAGACTCCGTTCAGAGCACGGTAAGGATGGGATGGAAAGGCATAACCCGCGACCACCCTGACTATCTGGGGCTTCAGGTTGCCACCATGCTTCTCGGAGGGTACTTCGGCTCCAGGCTGATGAGGAAAATAAGGGAGGAGAAGGGTTACACCTACGGGATACATGCCGTCGCCGGCGCGTTCCATAGTATCGGGTACATTGCAATAATGACTGACGTTGCCAATGCCTGGCGCGAGGAGACAGTAATGGAGATAAGAAAGGAGATCACACATCTGCAGAGGGATCTCGTCAGCGACGATGAGCTTCAGGTAGTCAGAAACCACACCATGGGTGAGATTGCCAGACTGTTTGACGGCCCGTTCTCAGTTGCTGATGCTATAAAGGGCATTGTGGACTACGATGCCGGACTTGACTATTATACCCGGTTTGCAGAGACAGTCAACAACATCACTCCCGGTAAAATAAAGGAGCTGTTCAATACGTATTTCAACCAGGAAGAAGCATACATAATAATAGCCGGCACAGCATGAAACCGCTAACCATACTGACACTGTTGTTTTCACTCACTGTAGCAATGCCAGGGCTTTATGGACAGCAGGACAGCATCCTGCCCGCAGTGCCGGTGCCGGAGAATGTCACTGTTGACCCGTATACCGGAAACTGCACCCTGAGTTGGATTCCATCAGTGTCAACAGATGTGGAGAGATATATCATCTATGCATCGGACAGTCTTTACGGATTTCTTGCCATTGACAGCGTCCCGGCATCCCACCCTTCGGAGTATCTGCACGCCAACTCATTCGCCCGTTACAGAAGTACAGGATACAGTGTTGCCGCCAGGGATTCCTCCGGCAACCGCAGCCCGATGAGTGACCCGCTGTGGACCGTTTATCTGGCAGCTGAGAATGACAGCTGCAACAGCCGCATCAACCTTTCCTGGACTCCCCACGTGAATGTCAGTCATCCCTCCGGTCGTTATGAGCTGTGGTTGTCAGTGGCGGAGGAGCCTGTTGCACTAATCCTGACGCTCCCGAAAACGGACACGTCATATAATTTCAGTGATTATCTGCCCGGCACCGGCTACTGTTTTTTCATTATTGCCACTGATGAAGAGGGAGCTGCTCCCTCCACGTCCAACAGGCAGTGCATAACGACAGGCACTGAGACAACCCCCGGATGGATGCAAATTACAGCCCTCTCCGTTGAGGGTGGCGGGCTGGTCGTCACAGGCAGCTATGACCGGGAGAGCACCATGGACAACTTTATTGTGTTGCGTTATGATGAGGGTATACCTGGCTGGTCGCAGTGCGGAACGACATCCGGATTTGACGGCACTGTCGTATTCACCGTCGCTGATGCTGACACGAACAGAATCACTCCTTACGCCCTGGCGGTGCTGAACAGCTGTGGTATCGCCGCAGACAGCTCGCTGCCGGCGCGTAACATCGTACTGACCTCAGAAATGAGGGGTACGCAGGTCAACCTGTTTTGGAACGGTCCCGGCCTCTCCCCGGTACCGGTCTATTCCCTATGGAGGGATGCGGGCAAGGGATGGCAGGAGGCAGCCACCGGACTGTCAGACACTTTATGGTCAGAAGAGCTCTCGCTCATGGCTGGTACTGTCACATCAGCCTCTGTCGCATACCGTGTGACTGCTTCCTCTGATGAGTCCCCGGCAGGCACACCCCCTTCACAGTCAAATGTGACCCTTGTCCCAATTACTGAGAAGATCTATATGCCCAATGCCTTCACTCCTGACGGTGACGGACTTAATGACCTCTTCATGCCTGCTCTCTCCTTCATACCTGTCGGGTATGAGTTCAGTATATACACACGAAGCGGCGTGATTTTGTTCCGCACCTCTGATTACGGTGAGGGATGGGACGGGCATCACAACGGGAGCCTGATGCCGTCGGGCGTTTATCTCTGGAACCTGAGGCTTACGACACCGTCAGGGCAGACTGAGGTGCGAAGAGGCACGGTAACTATACTGCCCTGATCATTAAAGGATAAATGGTCCGTTTTTCATATCTTTGTTCTTCCTTTGGGGCAGGTTAATGATGGGTAAGACTAAATCAAACATATTTACTGCGGAGGATCTCAGCCAGATTGAGAGAGAGTATCAGCTCCTCAGTGACAATCTTTACAGGTGTGACAACCCCGGAGACAGGGAGTTGATACAGAAGGCCTTCAGTTTTGCCAATGAGGCACACCGCGACATGTACCGCAACTCGGGAGAGCCGTACATAATCCATCCGATTCACGTAGCGCGCATCGTGAATCAGGAGATAGGGCTTGGAGCCAGATCGGTGGCAGCAGCGCTGCTGCATGATGTGGTGGAGGACACGGGCGTACCCCTGGAGGAGATACGGAGGGAGTTCGGCCCCAAGATAGCTTCCCTTATTGACGGTCTTACAAAGATATCCGGTACATATAACAAAGAGACAAACTCACTCCAGGCTGAGAACTTCAGGAAGATGCTGATGACCCTATCTGACGATATCAGGGTCATTCTCATCAAGATAGCTGACAGGTTGCATAACATGCGCACCCTGGATTCCATGCCCGAATACAAGAAGATGAAGGTTGCCGGTGAGACGGTCTATCTCTATGCTCCGCTGGCGCACCGTTTGGGTCTCTTTGCCATCAAGACCGAGCTTGAAGACCTCAGTTTCAAGTTCAGGCATCCGCGCATCTATGATGAGATAGTCCGCAAGGTCAAGATGGATGAGAAGAAGAACCTTGCTCTCATCAACAGGTTCAGTCTGCCCATCATTGAGGAGCTCAACAACAACGACATCATCTTTGATATTTCAGGTAGGTTCAAGTCGATCTATTCCATCTGGAAGAAGATGCAGTCAAAGAACATCCCTTTTGAGGAGGTTTATGATCTGCTGGCTGTCAGGATCGTGTTTGAGCCGGGGCCCGAGATGAGTGAAAGAGCTCAGTGCTGGCAGATATATTCACTGATCACTGATATCTACACTCCGAAGCCTGACCGGCTGCGTGACTGGATCAGCAGGCCGAAGTCGAACGGTTATGAGGCACTGCACCTTACGGTTATGGGTCCGGAAGGACGTTGGGTTGAGGTACAGATACGCAGCCAGCGCATGGATGACATAGCCGAGCGAGGTTTTGCGGCTCACTGGAAATACAAGGGCGACGTGCTGCAGTCGGAGAGCGAGCTGGATAAATGGCTCAAGCACATCAGGGAGATGCTTTCAAACCCAATGTCTGACCCGCTGACCTTCCTCGATGAGTTCAAGATGAGTCTCTTTTCATCGGAGATCATGGTCTTCACCCCCAAGGGACTGCTGGTCAACCTCCCAAAGGGAGCCTCAGCCCTTGATTTTGCCTATGAGATACACACTGACATAGGCAACAAGGCTATCGCTGCAAAGGTCAACTACAAGCTGTCGCCGCTCTCCACCACACTTCAGAGTGGAGACCAGGTGGAGATAATCACATCCAACATTGCCAAGCCAGAAAAGGACTGGCTTGAGTACGCCCACACGGCAAAAGCCAAAAACAGCATCAAGGATGTTCTCAGGGATGAGTCGACTGACCGCATCCATAAGGGGCGGGAGATGCTTGAGGAAAAGCTTGGTGAGCTTGGCATCATGGCCAACTCGGATATCATCAAGACGCTGCTCGACTACTATGAGTTGCTCAACAAGGATGAGCTTTACTCGCGCATAGGGCTGGGGCTCATCAATCCCGACGAGTTGCGCAAGGTACTCCGGAAGGCGCCCGAGGGCAGTCTCAGAAAATACTGGAAGCTGGCTGTCGGGGGAGTGACACGCAAGAGCTCCAACGAGAAGGATAATCCACCGCTGAACGGCACGATTGACAAGAGCCATCCTTACCTGCTGCGTGAAGACGTTGACAACACCGGAGAGTCCTACCGCATTGCCGAATGCTGCAACCCTATTCCGGGCGATGAGGTTGTCGGGTATATTGACCGTTCCAATGCCATCATTGTTCACAAACCCAAATGTCCGACAGCAGTAAAGCTCATGTCGAGCGAGGGCAACAGAATCATTCCGGTGAGATGGACAATACATAAGATCGCATCATTCCTTGCACGGGTGAGCATTAATGGTATTGACCGGATAGGGCTCATCAATGAGGTAACCAATATTATCTCCACAGAGCTCAATGTCAACATACGGAACATCAACGTATCGGTTTACGACGGCATCTTTGAGGGAACCCTGGACCTTTACGTACACCACACCCGAGACCTTAACAATCTTATTATGCAGCTCTCCAATGTTAAGGGCATTGCCAGTGTGAAGAGAATTGAGGAATTTATTGAATAAGAGTGTCCGACACCCAAAAGCATCAAGCAATGCCGAACGACGATGCCAGACTTATTGTAAAGCAGATTTTTGCAGAATACCTGGGCAGCCGCTCACTGAGGAAGACCCCGGAACGGTTTGCAATCCTGGATGAGATATACTCTCGTGATGGTCATTTTGATATCGAGTCTCTCTTCAACTATATGAAAAACAAAAACTACCGTGTATCGAGAGCCACGCTGTACAATACCATTGACCTGCTCATAGACTGCAAGCTGGTCACCAAACACAAGTTTGGCCGCAGTCAGGCACAGTATGAAAAGACCTTCCGCACGGGACAGCATGATCATATCATAGATACTGAGACAGGCAAGGTGATTGAATTCAGTGATCCCAGGATTAACGATATTATAAGAAATGCATGTGAGGAAAACTCTTTCATACTCCATCACTATGCACTATATGTATTTGGGATACCTGACAGACCCAGGAAGCAGAAGAGCAGGACACGTGATACCGGTTCATCGTCCGGTGATTCCGGGGCGTCTGCCTGACGCCCTTGTCAGGAGATTCACAGAGTTGTCAACAATCGTCTGCTGAGAGCCCGCAACGATGATTTATTTTGTAAATTGGAGCCAGTTCTCAAAACAGGATCAGAGAGAAAAATGAAGATAGACATATTGCTCGGACTCCAGTGGGGAGATGAGGGTAAGGGAAAGATTGTCGATGCACTGACACCTGAGTATGATGTTATTGCACGATTCCAGGGCGGACCCAATGCCGGCCATACGATTGAGTTCAACAACACAAAGCACGTTTTGCACCTGATACCGTCAGGCATCTTTCATGAGGGCAAGATCAACATTATAGGCAACGGGCTGGTCATCGACCCTGTAGTCTTCAGGCACGAGGTAGAGAGCCTGGGTATTTCCATTGATCAGGTACGTGAACGGCTGCTTATCTCGGCGAAGGCCCATATGATACTACCCACGCACAAGCTGCTTGATGCCGCACAGGAGGCTTCCCTGGGTGAATTAAAGATAGGCTCCACTCTCAGGGGCATAGGGCCGGCCTACTCTGACAAGACTTCCCGCAACGGATTGAGGGTTGGCGATCTCTTCAGGAAAGAGTTCAGGGAGATTTACAGTTCGCGTGTTAAGGAACACACCAGGGCCCTCATGGGGTACGGCTACAGCAATGATATGAGTGCACTGGAGGAGGAGTGGTTTGAGTCAGTTGAATACCTGAAGCAGTTCACCACCGTAAACGCCGACTACTATCTGTACACCAGTCTTCTGAGAGGCAAGCGCATACTTGCCGAGGGGGCCCAGGGAACGATGCTCGACATTGATTTCGGCACCTATCCTTTTGTCACATCTTCCAACACCGTGGCTGCCGGGGCATGTACGGGGCTGGGCATGGCTCCCTCCCGCACCGGGGAGGTCTTCGGCATCTTCAAGGCTTACTGCACCAGGGTGGGAAGCGGACCCTTCCCTACTGAACTGGATGATGAATACGGACAGATGATGCGTGACCGCGGCAACGAATACGGCTCAACAACCGGGAGGCCGAGGCGATGCGGATGGCTTGACCTGCCGGCGCTGAAATATGCCATTATGGTCAACGGCGTTACACGGCTCTTCATGATGAAGGCTGATGTGCTCTCAGGCTTTGATGAGATCAGAGTGTGCCGCTCATACCAGGTCAACGGCGCCGAGGTTACTGAATTGCCGTACTGTCTTGGAGATATTGATGGACTCAACTTCCGGTTTTTCCCGGGATGGCAGAATGACATCACCGGCTGCCTGGGCTGGGATGAGGTTCCCCCAGCACTGAAGGGTTATGTGGAGTATATTGAGAAGGAGACCGGAGTGCCGGTAACGATCGTCTCCGTCGGTCCCGACAGGTCAGCTACTATCTACAGGTAGCCCTTATTCCCTGCTGTAGACCCAGGCTTCACCATTGATATTATCCTGTATTACGGGCAGTGCGTTCCAGGCCTCCCGTATGGTGGCGAACGACTTGGCTGATACCAGGCTCCACCTGCCACCATTCATGGGAACAATTATGGCATCATAGCCAAAGCCACGGATATGTTCGAGCCACGCATCAGCATATGAAGGTGTCAGGAAACTGCCCACGATGACATGATAGCGTGAATACTCCAGTTCCTGCTGCTGTGCTGCCAGAGCCAGCTCAGCCTGACGCTGACGTTCTGCCTCTGCCTGCCTTTCATTGGTAACCCGGATGGAATCTGCAACACGGAACGCCTCCTGCTGCTGCCTCAGAGCCTCTGCCTCCCTGGCCTTTTTCTTCCCGAAAGGATTTATGCTATTCATGAAATCACATGACGGGGTGAGAAGCAGTATCGCTGCAAGTATCACCATGGGGATTCTCTTCATAAACGGCAGTTTTTCATTGTAATAGGCTGTAAAGGTATGGATTTGACCTCAAATATGCAATGAAAAATAATTAAACGTATCTCTGCACGACAATTCTTTTCTATATTAGATCGCGATTTTAAGTTCCATCAAAAGCATAAAGCAAATGAAATCACTTATCCGGTTTTTTGAAGAGAATGTTGAAAAGTATGCCTCCAACGTATGCCTGTGGGAAAAGCTTCAGGATAAGTATGAAGGCACCACCTATCAGGAGACACGCAGACAGGTACAGGAGTTCGGTGCCGGCCTCATGCAGCTGGGCATCAGGAAAGGTGACCGGGTAAGTCTGCTCTCCGATGGCAGAAATAGCTGGGTGATTGGTGAGATGGGGATTCTCCATGCAGGGGGAGTGAACGTGCCGATCTCCATCAAGCTTAATGCCGAGGAGATCAAATTCAGGCTGATCCATTCAGGATCAAAGATGGTCATCACCTCCAGCACCCAGGCGCCGAAGATTCTTGAGATCAGGGAACAGTGCCCCGAACTGGAGAAGGTGATATTCATGGATCCCAGGGAGGAGTATACTGAGGGGCAGATTCATTTCAACGAGATCAGGAAGATAGGACGCGAATGGCTGGAGAACCCGGGCAACAGGAAGAAGTTTGAGGAGTTCACATCATCCATTGAACCATCAGACTTTGCCAATATCTGTTATACTTCAGGCACTACGTCCGATCCCAAGGGCATCATCCTTACTCACGGCAACTATGTGACCAACGTCTACCAGTCATACAGTCTGATGGATATACCGCAGTACTACAAGACCCTCCTGATATTGCCTTGGGATCACTCTTTTGCGCACACGGCAGGGATCTACGCCTTTATAGGCAAGGGAGCCAGTATAGCGTCGGTAAAGGTCGGCAAGACACCCATGGAGACACTCCGCAACATACCTGTATGCCTGAAGGAGATCAAGCCCAATCTTCTCCTGAGTGTTCCGGCGCTGGCAAAGAACTTCCGGAAGAACATAGAGAAAGGTATAAAGGAGAAGGGAAGAATGACGGAGGCGCTGTTCAACTTCGCCCTGAAGATAGCATATTCGTACAATAAGGAGGGATGCAACAAGGGAAAGGGAATACAGAAGCTCAAAAAACCGCTGCTCAGGCTCTTCGACAAAATCCTCTTCAGCAAGGTACGGGAGGCCTTTGGCGGGGAGCTCGACTTCTTCATCGGCGGCGGCGCGCTGCTTGACATTGAGTTGCAGCGGTTCTTCTATGCCATCGGGGTACCCATGTACCAGGGTTACGGGCTCTCAGAGGCCTCTCCCATCATCTCCTCCAACTCAGCCAGACGGCATAAGCTGGGTTCATCAGGCTATCTCGTAAACAACATGGACCTGAAAATATGCGATGAAAACAGCAATGAGCTTCCCGTAGGAGGCCAGGGCGAGATTGTCATCCGGGGAGGCAATGTAATGTATGGCTACTGGAAGAATGAGAATGCCACAAATGAGGTCATCCGTGACGGCTGGCTCTACACCGGTGACATGGGATATATGTCCGAAGACGGTTTCCTCTATGTACTGGGACGGTTTAAGAGTCTCCTCATAGCCGATGACGGTGAGAAGTTCAGTCCTGAAGGCATCGAGGAGGCCATAAGTGAGCAGTCGAAATACATTGACCAGTGTATGCTTTACAACAACCAGAAACCCTACACCATCGCTCTGATCGTTCCTAATCAGCATGCCCTGAAGATTTACCTGGAGGACCGCAATCTCACCGCCACCACCGAGGAGGGCAAGCGTGCCATACTGAACCTTATAGAGAATGAGGTAAATGAATACCGCATCAACGGAAAGTACGGCCATATGTTCCCTCATCGCTGGCTTCCGGTGGCAATTGGCATTCTCAATGAAAGCTTCAATGAAGAAAACGGTATGATGAACTCTACCATGAAGATTGTGAGGGGCAAGATCACCGAAAGGTACAGTGACCTGATTGAGTGGCTCTACACCCCCATGGGGAAGATCACCTACAATGAACGAAACATGGAAGAGGTCGAGAAGATGAAGCTTGGCTGATACCCGATAGATTTATTGCACATGAAACTGAAAATCTTACCGGTTGCCCTGGGTGCAGTCGCTCTGTTGACATTCTGCACAGATGACAGGACTCCGGCATGGCAGCCGGCGGAGAATCCTCTTTTCACTACCTGGGGTGAAAACATCGATCCCGTCACTCCCTGGCCGGAATACCCGCGGCCGGGAATGGTACGTAACGGATGGATGAGTCTGAACGGACAATGGGACTATGCCATATGCGGCAGTGATGAAGAGCGCCCCGACCCTGAAGGAAAGATCCTGGTCCCCTACCCTGTTGAGTCAGCTCTCTCAGGGGTAAAGCGAATGATGTCCGACTCTCTTGCGTTGTGGTATTCACGGGAGTTTGTCGTTCCGAAGACATGGAAGGAAAAACAGCTGATACTTAATTTCGAAGCATCAGACTGGGAGACAAAGGTATGGATAGACGACAACTTCGCCATCAGTCACCGCGGGGGCTATGACCCCTTCTCATGCAATATCACTCCCTACCTCTCGGGCAAAAAGAAGCACAACATAGTGGTCAGGGTCACAGACCCTGTCGACAGCGGCAGCCAGCCCAGGGGCAAGCAGGTCTCCCACCCGAAGAGCATCTGGTACACGCCCACCACAGGCATCTGGCAAAGTGTCTGGCTTGAGCCTGTGGAAAAGATATGGATAGGTGATATACGTATTGTACCTGACATTGACAGGGAGCTGCTGACGGTCACCGTTACCGAAGAACGCTGCCAGGGTCCAGAGGGCTGTCCCCCGGTAGACATGGCTCCCTCTCTTGCCGAGGTGACGGTGATGTATGACGGTGAGACAATCGCAACGGGGTCAGCCGTCACTGACAGTGCCATTGAGCTGCAGATACCGTCGCCCAGGCTCTGGACTCCCGATGATCCGGCCCTCTATGACATCAGGGTACGGCTGATTACGGGAGGGACAGTGACCGACGAGGTTCTCTCCTATGCAGGCATGAGGAAGATCTCCCTGGGCATTGACGGCGACGGCTTCACAAGGATAATGCTCAACAACAATTTTGTTTGGCAGAACGGTACACTTGACCAGGGCTTCTGGCCTGACGGCATATATACTCCTCCTTCAGATGAGGCAATGGTATACGACGTAGAGATGCTTAAAAAGATGGGATTCAACATGCTGAGAAAACATGTCAAGGTGGAGAACAGGAGATTCTATTACCACACCGACAGACTGGGTATGCTGGTCTGGCAGGATATGCCCAGCGGTGATGAATATATCTGGGGAGATATGCCCGACATCTCCAAAAGCGAAGCCGATTCATCACAGTTCATGACAGAGCTTACCCGGATGATAGAATCGAAGTACAACTCTCCCTCAATTGTCATGTGGGTTATCTATAACGAGGGGTGGGGACAGTACAATACTACCGCGGTAACTGATTATGTTGCCGCTCTTGATACCACCCGCCTTGTCAACAGCGCCTCAGGCTGGACCGACAGGGGCACCGGCCACGTCAGGGATGTTCATCACTACCCGGAGCCTGTGGCACCTCCTGCTGAAAGAGAGAGAGCCACAGTGCTTGGTGAGTTCGGAGGACTGGGTCTGCCGGTGGAGGGTCATACCTGGGAGCAGAAGAACTGGGGTTACCGTAACATGGGTGATGCATCCGACCTGCTCGGAAAATATGAAGAGTATTATGATGCTGTCAGGCAGATGGTTTCGGAGAAAGGCCTCAGTGCCTCAGTCTATACACAGACTACTGACGTTGAGACGGAGACCAACGGGCTGATGACCTACGACCGCAAGGTTGACAAGATGGGGTATGAAAATGTACGGAAGGCTATGGCCAATCCACAGTCAGCAGTCGGCAGTCAGCAGTCAGCAGTCGGCAGTCAGCAG
>DHHM01000013.1:39962-245494 GCA_002403305.1 Bacteroidales bacterium UBA4772 | reverse complement strand
GCAGTCGGCAGTCGGCAGTCAGCAACTCATTGATTGACTGAGGACTGTAGACTGAAGACTGAAAAGCAGACTGATCAGACGATCAGTCTGCTTTTAAAAGGAAGGAAGGTCATGAAGTCAGCGTGGTGCACGATATAGGCTTCCGTTGTGCGTTTCACGAGATCTCCCTCATGAGCATGGGCCGCGATTATGTGACACACCTCAGGTGGAACCCCGCACTCCTCGGCCAGGCTGACGCCTGAGAAGGGATGCCTGAGATACTGACCGTACTTTCCCTGAACGGCCTTACCGGTTGCATCAAGCTCATATTCAAGCATCTTACCGACATCTGCAAGGATAGCTCCTGCAATGAGGGTATCCATGTTGACAGGTAGTTCATCGCGGAAGAACTCGTTCATCTTCAATCCGGCATCACGGGCCACATGTACGACACACCTCTTGTGGTCCATGAAGGTAACCTTCAGGTCCGGTCCACAAAGAAGTGTAAAGGGGATGCGGTTCAGGTCATCAGCGGTGAGGACGCTTCTTTCAAGGGCTGTCTCCCATGTGCGGGCTGTCTTCTCCCTCAGGTCGGGGTCACTTATCCATTCCAGTTCAGGCCACAGTTTCTTAATCTCTTCAGTCATGGCATACTATTTTAATCCGGCGATGATTGCGTCAGTCATCTGTATGGTAGAGGCGGCACCCATGGCTATCACTTCAGGTTTGCCGGTCATCTTCATCATGTCATAGGTACGTACCTTGCCCTCTTCTATCACTGCTGCCACAGCATCCCTGATTCGTGCGGCAATTGCCTTTTCGCCAATATAGTCGAGCATCATGCATGCCGACTCAATCATTGCCACAGGGTTAACGATAGGCACATCATAACTTGCATATTTGGGGGCTGAACCGTGGGTCGGCTCAAATACTCCTATACCCTCTTCTGAAAACTGTGCACTGCAGGCAAACCCCAGGCCGCCAATAAGGCCGGCAAAGGCATCAGACACAATGTCACCAAACATGTTTCCGGCAACAATCACTCCATAATCTTCCGGGTTCTTGGTCAGCCACATCATCTGGGCGTCAATATTGGTGTTCCAGAGCTGTATGGAAGGGAACTCGTTTTTCTGGATCTCCCTGGCTATCTTCCACATCAGCCCTGAGGTCTCACGTATCACATTTGGTTTTTCGCAGACGGTTACAGACTTGTAGCCGTATTTTACCGCATGCTCAAACGCTGCCCTCACTATCCTTTCAGTATATTTCTTTGTAAATATGCGTGTTGAGACGGCCAGTTCCTCTTTAGGACACCACCCGAAATTAGCACGGAATTTGGGATGTGTCATCAATGCGTCGTATACCTGGGCGGGAGGGTCTGACCATTCAACACCTCCGTAGAGACCCTCTGTGTTCTGGCGGAAGATGACCACATCAACCATCGGTTCCTCAGGGTTGCCGTCCCTGCCGCGTCTGATGAAGTTCAGAGGGTTGCCCCTGTAACTGCGGCACGGTCTGACGCAGATGTCAAGTCCAAAGTGCTGTCTCAGTCCCACGATAGGGCTGCTGTAGGTAAATCCCTTCCCCTGCAGTTCAGGGTTCAGCCCGGCGGCAGCATCATCCTTGGGTTTGGAGGTTATTGCTCCGAAGAGGGCTATCTTGTGCTCTTCTATCAGGTCAATGGTGCGCTGCGGAAGAGGGTTGCCTTCACGGCACCAGAAATCCCATCCGATGTCACCGTAAACATATTCTGCATCAAAACCTGCTGCGTCAAGGACACGCACTGCCTGTTCCAGGACCACGGCACCTATGCCGTCACCCGGCAGTGCCACAATTGTACGTTTAGCCATATCTGTTCTGTTTTAACTGTTTTTCATGTTGCGTAAAAATATGGTTTTTATTGTGTTTAAAAAAAGAGTTTCAGCAAGTAAATTTCATAAAGGTTGCAATGGAAAAAAACTATATTTGCCACCTAATCTGTTATTTCACACAATAAGAAACTAATGGGGGAACTAGAGGATATCAAGCCAAGGAGAGTATGGAGTTACTTTGAGGAGATAAGCCGGATACCGCGACTTTCAAAGAATGAAGGCAGGATAAGGGAATACATGCTTGACTTTGCGCGAAAGCACAATCTGGAAGCCAAAGAAGACAGTGTCGGCAACATATTAATCACGAGGGAGGCTGCTCCAGGCAAGGAGAAGGTTAGTACAGTGGTACTGCAGAGTCATCTTGACATGGTGGGTGAAAAAAATGCCTCGCACCCCCACAACTGGGATACCGATCCTATTATTCCCGTCATGGATGGCAAGTGGATTACCGCGAACGGCACCACGCTGGGTGCCGATGACGGCATTGGCATAGCAGCACAGATGGCCGTTCTGACAGATCCGTATCTTCAGTGCGGCAGGGTAGAATGTCTCTTCACGGTAGATGAGGAGTCGGGCATGACCGGGGCCATAAACCTGCAGCCTGATTTCTTCACCGGACGCATACTCTTAAACCTCGATTCGGAAGATGAAGGGATACTCTTCATAGGCTGTGCCGGAGGCATAGACACGCAGGCTATTCTTCCGTCTACTCCCGTATCCGTGGCTGCAGGTCACAGGGCAATGAATATCTCTGTCACAGGACTTCACGGCGGCCATTCGGGTGATGAGATCCACAAGGGTTACGGCAACTCCATAAAGATTATTTCCCGCCTCCTGCAGAACCTTGAGAAGAACTACGGAATCCTGATCAGTAACTTTACGGGAGGCAACCTGAGGAATGCCATACCCAGGGAGGCATTTGCAACCATAACCTTTGATCCTCAGCACGAGGAGAAAATTCTTACCGACACTGCCGCCTTCAATGAGCTTATCCGTGAGGAATACGGTCCTCTTGAGCCCGATCTTAAGGTAGCCGCCACGCCGTCAGATGTGCCGGCTACAGTCATTGATGCCCAGACCCAGCACCGTCTGCTGAGTGCCCTGAGTCTTGTGCCTCACGGTGTTCTGGGATGGTCGAAGGAGATCCCCGATCTTGTTGAGACATCCAGCAACCTGGCTACCATAAGGCTCACTGAAGAGAACACCATCCATGTGGTGACAACCCAGCGCAGCTCCTCGGAAGAGGCAAAGCAATATGCAATGATGAAGGCAGAGGCAGGTTTTGACCTTGCCGGCGCAAAAGTGACCCATTCAGACGGATATCCGGGATGGAAGCCGAACATGAACTCAGCCATCCTCAGGCTGATGATCGACTCATATCGCAAGCTTTTCGGCAAGGTGCCGCAGGTCAAGGCCATTCATGCCGGACTGGAGTGCGGACTGATACTTGAGAAATACAAAGGGATAGACATGATCTCCTTCGGGCCGACCATCAAGGGAGCGCACACACCCGAAGAGAGGATAGAGATTGAGACTGTTCAGATGTTCTGGGACCTGCTCATCGATGTCCTCAGACATATTCCTGAGGAAGAGTCATAGCAAGTTTTATTCCACCCCTGTAAATCCATCAGGTGGATAGGACCAAATATTCGCCCTATTCCACCTCCGTAAAATCATCGGCAGGAGCACCGCAGACCGGGCAGGCCCATTCTGCGGGCAGATCTTCAAAAGAGGTTCCCGGGTCAACTCCATTCTGTTCGTCTCCAGTTTCAGGATCATAGATGTAGCCACAAACCGGGCACCTGTATTTTTTCATAGTCTAAAATTTGGTTTAGCTTCTTACTTTACGGACTGAGTCGATCACAGTGCCGTCTACCCATTTGATGGCTGCAACTACCCTGTCGTCAAAAG
Organism: Bacteroidales bacterium UBA4772; assembly: GCA_002403305.1. GTDB lineage: Bacteria > Bacteroidota > Bacteroidia > Bacteroidales > VadinHA17 > SR-FBR-E99. Next base: position 241,733 of record DHHM01000013.1, on the reverse strand, counting down.
CAGCCTTCTCCGGCTTGCCGCAGATCTTTTCGGCCATCTCCTTCAGCTCCTGTACTGTCACCAAAGGCAGGCCTTTGCCCCTGACTGAGTCAAGCAGATCCTGCCTGCGGGGATTGATGGCGATACCCCGTTCGGTAATGATCACGTCAATCAGTTCTCCGGGGCCGCACAATGTCGTCACCTGGTCAACTATCACCGGAATCCTGTCACGGAAGAGAGGAACGGGAAGGATTACATTACGTGCGTGAAGGCAGTTCTGCCACCCGCCGATACCGTGGAGCAGGAGACCGTCAGAGTGTGTCACCACATTGCCGTTGAATTCAGTGTCAATCTCCGTTGCTCCCAGGATCATTATATCCATCATGGTTGTCAGGTTGCCCTTGGAATGGTAGTTATAGGCGTTGAAAACCGAATAGGGTATATGGTTCGGATTCTCCTCCACTGATCTGACGGCGTCAAGGTCAAATGCCTGGGCGTCAAGGATATATCCCATCTGTCCCTCTTCCAGCATCTTTACCATGTATTTTGTACTGCCACCGAAGCCGAAGCTTAGCTTCCAGCCTTTCTTTTTCAGCATCTCATGTACAAAGACAGCGATGGCAAGGCTGGTTCCTCCCGCTCCCGCCTGCATTGTGGCGCCGTCATGCAGCAATCCCGATTTCTCAAGGAACAGGGCAGTCAGTTCAGCAATTAGCAGCCTGTCAGGACTCCTGGTAATCTGTGTTGTTCCCGACACTATTTTTTCAGGTATACCCAGTTTGTCAACCACCACCACACAATCAACATAATTACCTTCTATCTCCATCGGGAAACACGGCAGGTCAATAAGGTTGTCTGTCACGATTATCACCCTGTCGGCATAGAGGTAGTCTGCCTTGGCGTAGCCCAGCACGCCTGTTGCCGAGGGTCCTCCTGTGCCTTTGGCGTTACCGAAGGAATCGGCAGCAGGTGCGGTGATGACGGCTATATCTATCTTCACCTCGCCATCCTGTATTGCCTGTACCCTGCCTCCGTGCGACCGCAGCACAGCCATACCCTTCATACGGCCTTCAGAGACGAATCTGCCCAGGGGTCCGTTCATGCTTCCTTCGATGCGGTTTATGGTGCCGTCCTCGAGGTATTTTATCACCGGTTCATTGCAGGGGAATGAGGCAGAGGGCAGCCAGACGAGGTCTATTACGCCCATCTCCGCAGCGATGTCAAATATCCGGTTATTGACCAGGTCGCCATCGCGCAGGTGATGGTGAGTTGATACTGTCATGCCGTCGCGCAGTCCGCAGCGTTCCAGGGCCTCACGGAGTGAGGCAACAACCTTGTTGTTGTCGCCCGGGTAATCAATGCAAGTGGCTAATGGAGGGGCATATTTTCTGCCTGAAGGGCGGTGCTTACCGACTCCCTTGAAAGGGACAGCCTCCTGACCGTTTATCTCTTCCGGCACCATCCGTCCGGCGGCGTTTTTTATCATCTTCATGACCGGTTGTCTCTTTAGGTTATTCCTTTGGCTCCTGTTCCTCCCAGCCGTCGGGCAGCAATCCCAACCGTACGGCGAGAGCAATTGTTTTCTCAGCGCGGGCTACCACCGGGGGATCAATCATCTTCGAGCCCAGGGCAACCACGCCCAGTCCTCTCTTCTGAGCTTCGCGGAAGGCGAGGACAATCTTTTTTGCCTTCTCTGTCTCTTCGGGCTCCGGTGAGAATCCTTTTCTGATGACAGGTATCTGGCGGGGGTGTATGCAACCCATGCCCTCAAATCCCATTGCCTTGGATCTCAGTACATTGTCAAGCAGCCCTTCCATGTCGGCCACATCCGAGAAGACTGAATCAATAGGCTGTATCCCTGCTGCTTTTGCTGCCACCACAAGACGGTTGCGTGCATAGAGTGACTCCAGTCCCTCCTTTGTGCGCTGCACTCCCAGGTCAGCCGTGTAGTCCTCGAGGCCTATTGCCAGGGCCACTACAGAGAGTGAGGCGGTAGCGATCTCAAATGCCCTTTCCACGCCGGCGGCACTCTCAATGATAGGCATCAGGAAGACCGGCCGGCCGATTTTTTCTCTCTCCCTGATCGCATTGATCCGTTCATCAATCTTCATGACCGTCTCCCGGCCTTCACATTTTGGTATCAGCACGAGGTGAACATTGTGTGGTATCAGATACTCCAGGTCCTCAAGGCCACGTTCGCCCTGGTTAATGCGTATCATCCTCTCGGCACCGTAGAAGTTGACGGCGCGCAGTGCATTCCTGACCAGGATCCGCGCCTCGTCCTTTCTTTCCGGGGCCACCGAATCCTCCAGGTCAAGTATCACACCGTCAGGTGAGTGCAGTCCGGCATTCAGAAACATGCCCGGGTTGTTTCCGGGGAGGTAGAGGCGTGAGAAGCGGAATCTGCCTTTTTCCGACGTGTATCCGTTCTCTTCAATCATCTCAGGAAGGAGGGCGGAGGGCCTCAGGCCCAGTGCCCTGACTGCCGCCTCCACTCTCGCCGCAATGACAAAGGGAAGAGCCCCGGAGTCATCGACTTTCAAGCGGGCGTTTGCGATACCGAAATATTCCAGTAAATCACGGCACTGTTTCTCAATGGCATTGCCGTACATGCTTTTTACCTTTGACCTGATCTCAAGCTCCACGCCGCCTGACGCTGCCAGCTCAAGAGTCACCTCTATGTCAGATCTCACCTTTGGCCCGGTGTTACCGGTCACTGCCTGCTTCATCTCCATGTTTCAGGGGAATTTTTAACAAACTTAACAAAAATTATCCGAGGTAGCTCAGTAGTATCCCTGCGGCGATGGCTGATCCGATGACGCCGGCCACGTTTGGCCCCATGGCATGCATCAGAAGATGGTTAGTCTTGTCAGCCTTGAGTCCTTCCGCCTCAGAGACGCGGGCACTGTCAGGCACTGCCGATACGCCTGAGTTGCCGATGAGCGGATTGATCTTGCTTCCTTCCGGCAGGAAGAGGTTCATGCTCTTGGCGAAGAGTATGCCCATGGTTGTGGCGATGGCAAAAGCACCTGCTCCCAGTCCGAAAATCAGAATTGACTCTCTGGTCAGAAAGACGTCGGCCTGTGTGGAAGCACCGACGGTCAGTCCTATCATAATCGTGACGATATCGATAAGTGAAGTACGTGCTGTCTCTGCCAGCCGTTTTGTCACACCTGACTCCTTAAGTATGTTGCCGAAGAAGAGCATTCCGAGGAGCGGAAGTGCTCCCGGGGAGATAAAGCATGTCAGCAGCAGCCCGAAGATAGGAAAGAGTATCTTTTCAGTCTTCGTGACGGCTCTCGGCGGTTTCATGCGTATCAGTCTCTCCTTTTTGCTGGTCATCAGGCGCATGATTGGCGGCTGTATCACAGGCACAAGGGCCATGTAGGAGTAAGCCGCTATGGCTATCGGGCCGATAAGGTTCTTTACCGTCGTCCCGTCAGCCAGCATGTTAACTCCGTTTGCCAGCCGTGATGAGATGAATATGGCAGTCGGGCCGTCGGCACCGCCGATGATTCCTATGGCACCTGCCTCAGGCATGTTGAAACCGAGCAGCAGGGCGCCGATGAATGTAATAAAAATACCTACCTGTGCGGCAGCGCCCAGCAGAAGAAGTCTGGGGTTGGAGATGAGTGACGAGAAATCGGTCATGGCGCCTATGCCCAGGAAGATGAGGGGCGGGTAGACACCTTTAAGCACTCCGAAGTAGAGATAGTTCAGGACGCTTCCCTGCTGGTATATTCCCACCTGCAGGTTCATACCACCGTCAGTAAACATGGGAATGTTCCCTATCAGGATGCCTGTTCCGATAGGCACAAGCAGCAGTGGTTCATACTCATATCGTATGGCCAGAAAGATAAAGACCAGTCCGATGATTATCATGATAAGGTGTCCCGGCGTGGCATTCCGGAAGCCGGTGAAGTCCCAGAACCGTTTCAGTCCGTCCATGAATCCCGGCTCTCCGCTATCTCCCGGCTGGTACTGTGGGGTGGCGACGATCACTTCGGTTTTGCTATCCGCAGGTGACAGGCTCCTGTCATGTTCAGGTTTAACAAATGCAAGCCATGCCAGTGAGACTATTACCAGCAGCGCAAGCATAGTCAACGGTTTCCTCTGTGTCATCACTGGTTGATTACAATTAGAACTTCATCCTGCAGCACCGACTGTCCGGGTGAGATATTGACAGCGGTCACCTTTCCTCCCTTTTCCGCCTTAATGGCATTTTCCATCTTCATGGTCTCGAGGGTACAAACCGACTGTCCGGCCTTGACCTCATCACCGGTTCTGACCAGCACCTGCATGATCACCCCCGGCAGCGGGGATCTCACCTCCAGCACCTTCCCGGCACTCTTGTCTTCCGGCGGTTTTACCTCTTTCAGGGCCCTGCTCTGCGGAGGGGGAGCGGCGACCTTTACCTTTGGTATCTCGCGCTGCATCTCCACTTCGTAGAGTGTCCCGTTGACCTCTATCCGTGCAACGTTATCGTCGATATCGAGCACCTCAACCTCGTACTGATTTCCGTTGATCTTGAACTTGTAATTTTTCATTCGATTACTTAAATATTATTTCATTGGTCGAATGGAACTTACATGAAATAAACTATCAACTCCCGTTGTGTACTGTTGCTCATGTAAGTTTCATCTTATCCTACGGTTATGGTGACCTTAAAGGTTTTTCATGTTATATAATTTGGAACTCCACGGTGAGTAGTTTTTGGATACCCGCTTGATTGTTATCACCCCACTCTCCACATCATGCAGCTCATTGAAGTAGGAATAGATTGCCATGGCAATGGCTGCGTTGACCTCACCTGACATCATGGTGCGGGCTGTGTCGGCTTCAGACGGATCAATGCCCTTCCGGCGTGCAAAGCTGCGCAGTTTGAAATTGAGGATAAAGGTAAGAATGTACCTGAAGAAGAAATATACGAGCAGGAGCGACATAAAGACTATTCCTATGCCTACCGCCACTATTGTCCAGCTCATTGGATCGAGCTGCACTGAGGCAAGAGCTGTTAATAACTGCTGGTTCATCATGTCATTCTTTAAAGCGGAATATTACCATGTTTTTTCATCGGTCCGGGGTCCTTTTTTGTCATGAGGGTCCTGAGAGCCCTAATGATCCGGAACCTGGTATTGCGGGGTTCGATCACATCGTCGATATAGCCGTATTTTGCTGCCTCATAGGGATTGGCGAACTTTGTCTTGTACTCCTCCTCCTTTTTGGATACGAACTCCTGGCGCTCCACCGGATCCTCTATCTCACTGATAGCTTTTCCGTCGAGTATCTCAATGGCTCCGTGCGGGCCCATCACTGCTATCTCTGCCGTGGGCCATGCGTAGTTCAGGTCACCTCTGAGCTGTTTGGAAGACATGACGCAATGAGCTCCTCCATATGATTTTCTGAGGGTTATTGTCACCTTAGGCACGTTGGCTTCGCCGTAGGCGAACATCAGCTTGGCCCCGTGGATGATAATGCCGCCATACTCCTGCTTTGAGCCGGGCATGAAGCCGGGAACGTCAACAAAAGTAACGATGGGGATATTGAAGGCATCACAGAACCGGATAAACCGTGCCGCTTTCCTTGAGGCCTCGATGTCAAGCACTCCTGCCAGGTGAGCGGGCTGGTTGGCGACGATCCCGACGGGCATACCGTCGAACTTCGCAAAACCGACAACGATATTCTTTGCATAGGCTTCATGAACCTCGACAAATTCATGATAGTCGACCACGCGAATGATGACATCCTTTACATCGTATGGCTGGTTGGGGCTTTCGGGAATGATATCATTGAGGTCATCCTCAAGCCTGTCTATCGGATCATCACAATTGGTCTGGGGAGGCTCCTCAAGATTGTTCTGCGGCACAAAGCTGAGCAGTTTCCTTATGAGGTCAAGTCCCTCCTGTTCTGCATCCACGGTGAAGTGTGCCACACCCGATTTTGAGGCATGGACATCAGCCCCGCCAAGGTCGTCAATGGAGATATCTTCACCAGTGACTGTCTTTGCCACCTTCGGGCCGGTTACAAACATATAGCTGCTCTTGCGGCTCATCACGATGAAGTCGGTCAGTGCCGGAGAGTATACTGCGCCACCGGCACAGGGGCCGAAGATGGCAGATATCTGAGGTATCACCCCTGATGCCAGTATATTCCTCTCAAAGATCTCGGCATAACCGGCCAGGCTTCTCACGCCCTCCTGGATGCGTGCACCACCGGAGTCATTGATACCTATCACCGGTGCTCCCACCTGCATGGCCTGGTCCATTATCTTGCATATCTTCTGTGCGAAGGTCTCAGAGAGCGATCCCCCGAAGACGGTGAAATCCTGGGCGAAGACATACACCACCCTTCCGTCTATGGTACCGTGGCCCGTGATCACACCGTCAGAGAGGTACTTCTTGTCGGCCAGTCCAAAATCCTCCGTACGGTGTGTGACAAACATGTCATACTCTTCGAAGCTGCCTTCATCAAGAAGCATTGTTATACGTTCCCTGGCTGTAAGCTTACCCTTGGAGTGCTGGTCCTGGATGCGCTTTTCGCCTCCGCCCTTGCGTGCCTTATCCCTGAAATCAAGGAGCTGCTTAATTCTATCCTGACTCTTCATCAAACCTTATTGTTAGTTGTTATCCTTATCCTTGGCCTCACATAATTCGGTCAGAACGCCAAAAGTCGACTTGGGATGGAGGAAGGCTATGCTCAGTCCTTCCGCTCCACGCCTTGGCGCAGCGTCAATAAGTCTTATGCCTGCCTCTTCCGCCTCCCTTAGCCGCTCTTCTATGCTTTCAACGGCATAGGCAATATGGTGTATACCTTCTCCCCTCTTCTCAATGAATTTTCCTATCGGTCCTTCAGGGTCGGTAGATTCCAGCAGTTCGATCTTGGTCTGGCCTATCATGAAAAAAGCTGTCCTAACCTTCTGATCAGCCACCTCTTCAATGTTGTAGCATTTGAGTCCGAGAACCTTTTCATAGAAAGGAATCGTATCGGCTATTGAATTTACAGCAATGCCAATATGCTCAATATGTGTAGGTTTCATAAAATAAACAGTATATGTTTTCCGAAAAAAAAGATAGCGCAAATTAATGGTAATTACTCCCCTCTTACAGGACAATTATCATGTTTTCGGTATTTTTAAATCGGGCATTGCAGGGAGTCTGCGCTGGCTCACCGCCGGGCAGTAATGAGTGCGTCAGAACAGAAAGTCGTCCGGAGCAGCCTCCAGTTCCTCGGCCTCCGGCTTAAGAGCTGCCTCATGAACCGGGTTTCCGTCAACGAAAATGGCCTTGTACGGCTTTGTCGGGCAGGCATATTCGCAGGCGCCGCATCCGATACAAATATCATCTTTCACCTCCGGAATGAGCAGGTTCCCTTCATAAGGCACCATATGGCAGGCTTTCGTGGGGCAGTGTTCAGAGCATGCTCCGCAGGCTGTCTTCTCTGTATGAACTATACAGTTCTCCTTTATGAAGACTGCCTTGCCCAACTGGGTCAGCTTCTTGGCTTCAATCATCAGCGGCATGATGGCCCCCGTGGGACATACGTCGGTACAGCGGTTGCAGTTGTAATTGCAGAACCCACTGTGAAAGTCCATCCGCGGCTGCATGATGCTGGCGAAGCCATATTCACTGACAGAAGGCTGCAGGACACGGGTAGGGCATGCAATTACACAGAGCGAGCAGGCTGTGCATCTTGAAATGTATGATTCTATGCTTACCGACCCCGGCGGTGAAACCGGATAGAGCCTGTCTTCCCTGACAGTTGATTCCTTTGTTGGCACAGGAGGATCAGTCTGGGCGCGCGCCAGCTGGGAGGCTCCGGTGAGGAGCAGAATTGAACCCGTAATGAAATTGCGCCTGGAGGGGTCCGTTAGCTCTTTTTTTGTGCTGCGACTGAGACGTACAGGACCGTACGACATGGCATTCTCACTGCAGCTGTCAAGGCAGTTGAAGCAGTTGACACACCTGCTTACGTCAATATGTTTGTTGAGAAAGTCAATGCATGACGACTTGCATGCCATGGCGCATCTTCCGCACCGGGTGCACTTCTCCTCCTCAAAACGTATCCTGAATACTGACAATTTGCTCAGCAGGCCAAGGAGGGTACCAACCGGGCATACGGTGTTGCAGTAGAGTCTTCCGTGCCTGAAGGCCAGAAGTCCTACCAGGACCAGAAACGCAACGGGAATAATGTATGCTGCCAGCTCATAGGCAACGATATCCACCCTGTACAGGGCATATATGTCAAATTTACCGAGAATTGTGGCGAGGATGTTATTGACCAGCAGTACCACCGGCTGTGCAAAATAGGTCATGAATCTGCCGAAGATACTGTAGGGATCAAGGATGGTCAGTACATATACGCCGCCGAGGATCAGTATTCCTGCAGTCAGCACAAGTATAAAGTAACGGAGCCAGGTGTAAGGCTTCTTGTAGCCGTATCTCCGGAACCGTCTCTTGATCATGCCTCCAAGACGACTGAAGACATCCTGCAGGATGCCCAGCGGACAGAGGAAAGAGCAGTATGTACGGCCTGTAATAAGGGTTAGTATAATTATGACAATGAACCCTGTTGAGGCGGCCACACCGGCAATGACAAACTTCAGCAAAGAGGGGGCAAACTGGAGGTAGAGTATCGGGCCAAAGGCTTTCTCTCCCAATGTCCCCCTGAAATCAATGAAAAGATAAACAAATATCAGCAGTACAAGTACTGAAAATACCGTTCGTATATGTTTGAGTACCGATGACCTCATTAACTGCTACATTTTGAGCCTGTGGATGTTCATTGATGAGAGGTCCATATTTCCTGCGCCCATGGCTGCAGCCAGAGCTATATGTTCTATCGATGAAGGTTCCTTGCCCATCATTCTGGCTCCTGCAGCATCAATGGCCACCCAGTCTGTGGATATCATCAGGGATTTCATATTTGAAAGATCTCCCACCGAGACCCCACGGGGACCGTTGCGCATCATCACATTATAGGCATCCATAATGTTCAGCGCAGGTTTTTTGGCAAAGAGAGCGTAGTCGGCTATGCATTGGTTGAGATTGTTCCTGTGCCAGTAACTCCGGTCCCAGACAACACCCATCATATTTTTGAGAGCTCCCGTCATCCTGGCCGAACTGTGATGCTTCAGTATGGGCACATTAATGAACACATCACTGCTGAGCACCAGCTCATGCACTTTTGTTTTGGTGAGCTGTTTTCCATTGGGAATGGTCACCTCCTGGTAGTAACTCTCCGAACCGCCAGGAACCATCTTTGCGCCGGCATCCTTTACCGCCTGCTCAATGCCTGAGTTCTTGTAGCATTTGACCCAGTTATCGCAAGTGTTGTCGAAGACATATACCTCTTTAGCCCCTGCCCTGAGACAGTGTTCAATGACCCTCTTAACGAGGGCAGGATTTGTATTTGCACCCTTATCAGGTACAACATCCCATCCAATATTGGGCTTTACAAGGACCTTCTGTCCCTTGCTGACAAATGTTCCCATTCCTCCCATTGCCTGTATGCCGAGATCAAACATGGCGGCAGGCTCTCCGCCCATTACTGCCACGAGATCATAGTCGGCCCCTGAGGGAAGCGGTCTACCTCCGAACAGGTTTTCATAACGGCCAAAACTCATCATTGCTCCTGCAGCCACCCCGGCACCGAGAGAGCTACGCAGGAATTTACGTCTTTTCATACCCTTCTGTATCTTATATTACCCCAAAAATGAGCGTGTGCAAAATAAACATTTTTTTTAATATATAGCGACCGTATGCTTATATTAGCAGCCTGAGTGCAAGGCATTGCACCATGGTATCGGAGGATTACCCAATGTTAAAAAAACCTAATGATGAGGATAGCATTTTATGACTGCTTTTCGGGAATAAGTGGCGACATGAATCTGGGGGCGATGCTCGACCTGGGTGTTGACAGCCAGACGCTCATTGACGGGCTGAACAAACTGGAGCTGGAAGGGTGGCATCTTGAGATCACCACCGACCAGAGGCATGGCATCACAGGTACCAGGGTAACCGTTGTGACAGAGGATGATCATGTACATCATCATGACCATGGCCCTGATCAGAGTCATACAGATGAGCCGGAGAGAGGTCGTGCGCACCATCATCACAGTGACCTTGAGCACCATGACGGTCACGACCTTGAGCATCATGACGGTCACGACCTTGAGCACCATCTCCACAGTGATAATGATCATGAGGATAGCGGCGGTCGCGACCTTGAGCACCATCATGACAGTGATCACAAGTCTGAGGCCGTTGGAGGGCATCATCATCCGCATCGGAACCTGGCAGACATTGAGAAGATCATAAATGACAGTTCACTCAGCAGCCAGGTCAAGAGTACAGCTCTGGGCATCTTCAGGCATATAGCAGAGGCAGAGGCTGCCGTTCACGGCAAGCCGGTCAGTGAGATTCATTTTCATGAGGTCGGTGCGATAGATTCGATCATTGACATTGTGGGTGCTGCAATATGTTTTGAGGCACTGGCGGTTGACAGGGTTTACACATCAGTCGTTGAGCTCGGAGGAGGGATGGTAAGATGCGCGCACGGACTGATGCCTGTCCCTGCCCCTGCCACGGCACGCATCATCAGCGGCTTCCCGGTACACACCGGGGGTGTTGATTTTGAGGCTACCACTCCTACCGGTGCTGCGATTATTGCTGCCATGGCAGAGCCCATTCCTGCAGATATCGCGTATGTTATCAGCAAGAGCGGGTACGGTATCGGGCAGAAGAACAACCCGTCACGGCCCAACATACTGAGAATCACCCTGGCCGAGAGTGCGGAGGAGCGGCCCGCGGGTCACAATGCGCTGCTGGTGGAATGCAATATTGACGATATGAACCCCGAAATATCCGAACATATCTCCGGAAGACTGTTTGCCGCCGGCGCCGGTGATGTCTGGTTCACCCCGGTCATCATGAAGAAGGGAAGGCCGGCCTATACCCTCAGTGTGATCTGCGGTGAGGAGCATCTGGATGCAGTGAGGGAGGTACTGTTCACCGAATCGACTACCATAGGGCTCCGGATGCTGCCCGTGATGAAAGAGACGCTTCACCGGGAGTTTGAGGAAAGAGAGACGCGTTTCGGCCCGGTTGTCATCAAGAAATCATACTACAAAAACAGGCTTGTCTCGGTCAAGCCTGAAGCTGACCGGTGTGCTGCAATAGCCAGGGAGACAGGGCTGCCGATGAAGCAGATCATACAGGAGATAACAGCAACGGTGCGGGAGCAGTGATGGACAGCCGGGAAAAACTTGACAAGCTCAGGTTGCTGATCGCTGAGAGCGGTGCAGCTGTCATAGCCCTTTCAGGCGGCACTGACAGCACCTTTCTTGCCAGCGTGGCGGCAGCAGTGCCGGGATTCAGGGTGATGGCACTGACGGTCAGCACTCCCTATATGTTTGACGGTGAGCTGAGAGATGCAGCCCTGTTCTGTCAGAGTCGCTCAATAGAACAGAGGGAGATCAGCGTGGCAATACCGTCATCCCTGGGCGACAACCCGCCGGAACGCTGCTATCTTTGCAAGAGTGAGCTGATGAGGGCGATTATGGCAGCGGCAGCGGAGAGTGGATTTGATACTGTTTTTGACGGCACCAACGCCGATGACCTGCACGAACACAGGCCTGGCATGAGGGCCCTGAAGGAACTGGGTATAAGGAGTCCGCTGGCAGAGGCAGGCCTGACAAAGAGTGAGATCAGGGAGCTTGCCCGCGATGCCGGGCTGGAGGTGAGCGAAAAGCCATCCAACACCTGCCTGCTGACACGGTTCCCTCACGGCACCAGGATCACTGCCGGCGATCTCAGGAGGGCGCAGGAAGCGGAGATGAGTATTGCAGCACTGGGGTTTACCGGCGCCAGGGTGAGGATCCACGGCGAGCTCGTAAGAATAGAATGCCGGAGAGAAGAGCTGGCACGGATGACAGAGGAAGAGACGAGGCAGAAGGTAACTGCTGCAATCAGGAAATCGGGTTACAGGTATGTCACCGTTGACCTTGAGGGTTACCGCAGCGGTAGTATGGATATTAATAAAGAATAGTATGAATGCCGTAGAACTGGAAAAGATACTTAAAGGAATAAGCAACGGATCAGTATCTGTTGAGGAGGCCATGGAGAATCTGCGTGACTTCCCCTACACCGATCTCGGTTTCGCTCGCATAGACCATCACCGTGAGCTCCGCACCGGCTACCCCGAGATAGTCTACTGCGCCGGCAAGACGGCAGAACAGGTGGAGGCCATCTTCCGGGTCATGGATGAGCATGGTAACAACATCATTGGCACGAGGGCTCCGGCAGAGATGTATCAGCATATCCGACACACCTTTCCCGAATCCGTCTATTACGAGACGGCAAGGATAATCAGCATAAACAAAAAGGCGCTTGTCCGCCCCCCAACAAAGATTGCTGTGATCACTGCCGGCACATCTGACATTCCGGTGGCTGAGGAGGCGGCTGTCACAGCAGAGCTGCTTGGCAATGATGTTATCAGGATCTATGATGCGGGTGTTGCGGGCATACACAGGCTCGTCGACCAGCTACCGGAGATACGTTCATGCAGGGTATCCATTGTGATAGCCGGGATGGAAGGTGCCCTCGCCAGTGTTGTGGGAGGACTGGTGAATATGCCTGTCATTGCCGTTCCTACCAGTGTGGGCTACGGAGCCTCCTTCGAAGGCCTCTCGGCATTGCTGGCCATGTTAACCAGCTGCGCGGCCGGCGTGACGGTCGTGAATATCGACAACGGCTTCGGGGCCGGTTTCTCAGCCAGCCGCATAAACAGGTTGCACGGGGTATGACCGGAAGGGTTCTTCTCTCCACCGCCTATTTCCCTCCGGCCGAGTATTTCAGCCTGATAGCCCGTGCCGGAGATGTCGTCATCGAAAAACATGAGAATTACCTGAAGCAGACCTACCGCAACAGGTGCATGATCCTGGGGCCCAACGGACCTCTTCAGCTGACTGTACCGGTTCTTCGGGGCTCCTTTCACAAGACGCCCCTGAGGGACCTGCGGATCGACAACAGCCGTCGGTGGAGGGAACTTCACCTGAGAGGCATTACCTCCGCGTATGCTGCTGCTTCGTTTTGTGAGTACTACTATGACCTCATAGAGAGCATCATATCACCAGGATATGAGTTCCTTCTCGATCTCAATGACAGGGCCCTCAGGAGCATGTGTGATGCCGCAGGACTGGAGGTTCGTATATCATTCACTGATCAATTCACCGGGGAGGGAACCGTGGAGGAGGATTACCGTTACAGCATCACACCAAAGAGAACGATATCAGTTCCAGGGTATAAACCCATCCCCTACACCCAGGTTTTCAGCGAGAGGTACGGTTTTACGGAAGGGATGAGCATCATTGACATACTGCTCAATAACGGACCAGGGACCCGTGCATTGCTGCAGGGGTCCCTGGAAAACCGTCAATAGTAAAACCAACTGTCAGAATTTGAAACCCAGCGTTGCTGTAAGATATTTATCGTCAGTATCAATGTATACCGGATCGCTGCGATAGAGAGGATTGCTTCTCGGATCATCAGGATACAACATATAGCCTTCACTGCCGGTCAGCCATACCATGGAGAGGTCGATGTAAAACTTGTTCTGTCTGAAGCCAATGCCGGTGCTGTAACCGGTGTTGGTGGCACTCTCATTGAGGGTTCCCTCACGGAATGAGGAGCCGTAGTGGCTGTAACCGCCCCGCAGGTAGAGTGATCCGAGGCGCACCTCGGCACCCAGTCTCAGGTTACCCGCGGATCCCAGTTCTGATTTGAGATCTTCGTTCTCGTTATAGAAATCATAGCCGTCCTCTCCCCTGCTCAGCCTGGCAGTGGCATAGTCTATAAATTCATAGTCCGCGCTCAGAAGCGCAAAATTGCCGACCTGGTACGCAACCCCTGCATTTATACGGTAGGGAGTGGTAATGCGGTAGCGGTAGGTCAACTCGCCCGAGTCGCTCGAATAGTCAATGTCATCGGTGAAATCAACAGGAGTGTCATTGTTGAGGAATGCGGTAAAGCTATTGTAGAACCACTCATCAACTGTATAAACCGTTGGGGTTGTGAAGCTCAGCCCGATACGCAAGGATTCCACGGGTCTCACTATCGCTCCCAGCTTGAAATTGAATCCGGCTCCGCTGGCCACGAAATGATCTGTGTATGAGAAGTCCTCGAAGTCATATATCAGATCTGCGTCATCGATCTCCGAATGCAGGTAGTGACTGGTATAGGAGAGGCCGGTGATTCCGAAAGCGACTCCCAGGTATAATTTGTCGCTTATGTTTGCCCCTATGGCGATGTTGTGTTCATTGGTGTAACCGTAGTTGTCAACCGTCCTTTTCATCTTCTGACCGTAACCCGGTTCTGTCTCTCCGTAGTATGAGAAGATGGAGGCATATTGCTTAAACTCTCCCGGGAGAGTATCTATCATGTAAGAGTCGTAAGCGACCCACGGCATACCCTCAAGTTCCCAGGTATTGTAACCCTCTGCCTGCAGTGCCCAGAAGTCGGCCATGGAGGAGTTGTCACTTATGCCGTCTATAACCGCGTAACGGTAGAAGTTATTGGTACGGTTCAGGGTATAGGCAATGTTCAGGTTTGTCAGTCCTGACCTCCTGCCGGTAGAGAGTGAGGATACCACTCCCACCTGTCCCAGTTTAAAGTCGGATGCGCTGTTGTCATTGCTGAAGCCGTTGAAACTGGTATTCAGTGTACGGAACATCAGGTTTGGTGAGATAGATATCTCCGTAGAGCGGAAGACGCCTGCGGCGGCAGGGTTGAGTGCCACGGAAGAGATGTCTCCACCCAGTGCCGTGAAGGCACCGCTCATGCCGTTGAACCTGGCAGTACCCTGGTAGAATATCCTTGAATATCGCAGTGCATCATCCAGTGTCTGGGCTGCGGCCGTGGAGGCGATCAGCATCAGAGTGGCGGCTATTGTTAGGATCCTGGTTTTCATTCGTTTATAATATTTTGATTTTGAGGTTGAATGGAATTTGCATGAGATATTCTTAATCATTTCCTTCAGTAAGCTCTTTTTCATGCAATTTCATCTCCTGTTTTTTGGTATACAACTCCTTGTGCTCCTGCTTTTTGCGGAACAATAACATAAGGTTCTGGGATGTAATATTATCTCCTTCTGCCGCCTGATGATGAGGAGGAGGTAGAGGATGAAGAAGAGGATGAGGATGAAGATGAAGAGCCTGAGCTGTAGCTTCCTCCTGATGACCGTGATGATCCTCCGGAACTGTAGCTGCTTCGTCCTCCAGAGTATGATGATCCGCTGCTGCTCCTGTTAATACCTGATGATGATGAGCTGCTGCGTGAGGGTGCTGAGTAGGTAACGGAAGGTGACGATGATCTCGACGGCGTGTATCCCTGTGAGCTGCTGCGTGTCGGCACCGTTGACCGGCTGTTGCTTGTGGCAGGAGCAGTGCTCCTGTTGTAGGCCGGATTTGGTGTGGCACTCCTGGTGGTGTTGTATGAAGGCCTTGAATTCATTCTCGGGTTGCTGTAACTCGGGGTGTAGGTTCTCTCAGTTGTCTGGTACTGGGGCCTGTTAACAACTGTCTGATTTCCGGTCTGTGTTCTCACCGGAACCTGCTGCTGCTGAGTCCTGGTGCGACTCTGCGTCTGACCCTCAGAATTTGTCTGGTACTGTGTTCCGGTCTGGGTCTCGGGCCTTACCTGTGACTGAGTCCTGTTCTGGTTCTGGATGGTGTTGCCCGTGGTCTCCCTGCGGGTATATCCGGGTTTTGTTACTGAACTCTCAGCTGTGCCTGCCTTGGTGGTTGTGCCGGTCTCGGGTACCCCCCTGCGTGATCCGGACGTAGTGCCGGTGTTTACGTCAGAAGTCGAAGGCACTCTCCTGCTTGTTACGGTTCCTGAACCGACAGAAGCATCTGCTGCCTTTCTCCTGGCATCAGAAGTTGTATAGGAACCGCGGGCGGTGCTGCTGTACCCGCCCCTGCGGGCAACCGAAGGCCTGAGATCATCGCTGTAATAATATGAGGGGTAGGCATAACCATAATACCAGGGAGAGTTGTAGTACCCCAGTCCGCTGTAGTACCCTCCCCACGGTGAGTAGTAGGAGGAATAGTATGGATAATAGGAATAGGGACGGTACAAGTCATATCCGAAGGGATCATATCCCCAGTATGGATTGTATCCGTAGTAGGGATAACCGTATGAACCGTAATACCCGTATCCCAGGCCAAGACTCATGGAGAAGGGCGAAAAGTAGAACGGGTCTCTCCAGTAAGGATAGAAGTAGTCATTATTGAACAGATAGATTCTTTCAGAGGCACTGCCCCCGTAATAGTTGTTGATAACGGTAGCTTCGCCGGCGGAGGCATAGTCAACGTATTCGTTTTCAGGGATATATTCATCCGCTATCAGTGTGTCAGCGGCATATATGTTGTCATACCAGCTCTGGTCAGCATCTCTGACCACTGTGGTACTCTTTTCAACCACTATGGGTTGATCTGAGGCCCTGTAGTAAAGGTCATCACTGACAGCTCCCGTAAAGCGCAGTGAAGAGCAAGAGCTTGCTGCCAGAAGCACCACCGGGATTATGTACAAAAACTTTTTCATTTCACCTCCTGTTGTTATCCATACCAAAAATACACAAATTTCGTACCAAGAGTCGGCGGTAGAGCACATAAATATCATTTTCTGCGATATTTGGCCTGTTTAACTTCGCTCCCCCTCCCACCGCCGGCATGTGGTTGACTGCAGGTCATCTGTTTATCTGTCCCTTTCGCGAAATTTTACTCTTCAGACTCTGGCTCTATTTTTGGTTCGCAAGATTTGTCTATTTTTACGCAATCTTTTTTCCGTTAAACAAATATAAACAGTAAAACAGAGGAATGGCCAGATTTCTTACAAACAGGGAGGAAAATTATTCGCAGTGGTATAATGATCTGGTGATAAAGGCTGATCTGGCAGAGAACTCGGCGGTCAGGGGTTGCATGGTCATCAAGCCGTACGGTTATGCCATATGGGAGAAGATGCAGGCTGAACTCGACAGGATGTTCAAGGCTACGGGGCATGTCAATGCCTATTTTCCCCTATTTATTCCCAAGTCGTTTTTCAGCAGGGAGGCTGCTCATGTTGAAGGGTTTGCCAAGGAGTGTGCCGTAGTGACTCATTACCGTCTTAAACATTCCCCCGACGGTTCAGGCATTATTGTGGACCCGGATGCCAGGCTGGAGGAAGAGTTGATTGTAAGGCCTACTTCAGAGACGATTATCTGGAATACCTATAAGGACTGGATACAGTCATACCGTGATCTTCCGCTGCTCATCAATCAGTGGGCCAATGTTGTCAGGTGGGAGATGCGTACCAGGCTCTTTCTTCGCACCACAGAATTTCTCTGGCAGGAGGGGCATACGGCTCACGCCACCATGGAGGAGGCGAAGGAGGAGGCTCTGAGAATGCTCGGGGTCTATTCCGATTTCGTGGAAAATTTTATGGGAGTACCTGTGGTCAGGGGAGTGAAGACAGAGAGTGAAAAGTTTGCCGGTGCCATAGATACCTATACAATAGAGGCGCTGATGCAGGACGGCAAGGCGCTGCAGGGTGGCACCAGCCACTTTCTCGGCCAGAATTTCGCCAAAGCATTTGATGTCAAATTTACAAACAGAGAGGGGAAACTCGACTACGTATGGGCTACCTCCTGGGGTGTAACGACGAGGCTCATTGGGGCGCTGGTGATGGCCCATGCCGACAATAACGGGCTGGTACTTCCCCCGAAGCTGGCACCGATACAGGTGGTCATTGTACCCATCTACAAGGGCAATGAGCAGTTGGATGCCATATCTGCCATAGCCCTTGAACTCAAGGAAGGGCTTGAGAAGGCAGGCCTGACAGTCAAATATGACGACCGTGACACTCAGAAGCCCGGATTCAAGTTTGCCGAATATGAACTCAGGGGGGTTCCTGTCAGGCTGGCAATAGGCCCGCGTGATGCAGAGGAGGGCACCGTGGAGGTGGCACGCCGCGATACCCTTACGAAGGAGACAATAGCCCGCGCAGGCATCGTTGAGCATATTACTGCTCTAATGGATGAGATACAGCAGAACATCTACAGGAAGGCATTGGCCTTCAGGGAGCAGAACACATACCGGTGCGATACATGGGAGGAGTTCTGTGACATCATCGAGAACAGGGGCGGTTTTGTGATGGCACACTGGGACGGCACACCGGAGACCGAAGAGCAGATCAAGAATCTCACCAAGGCCACCGTGAGAGCCTTACCCTTCGACAATCCCGACGAAGAGGGCAGATGTATCCTGACGGGAAAGCCTTCTCACAGGAGGGTGCTCTTTGCAAGGGCTTATTAATGCAGTGCCCCTGAGTTGATATCAAATTAATCACTAAATTTAGTCGGTGAACCAAAATACGTTATCATGACGGAAGAGACAGCCCGCAGAAAGGAGATGATAGTCGACACCCTCAAGAGCAAGTCGGTACTTAAGCAGGTGGTTTTCGACAATACTGCTACGGCTTTCATGATGCTGAAGGATATACTGAAAAATCTCGCAAAGGATGTAAACGGCCAGCTCACAGGAATAGATCCGAGAATACATCTGGAATATACAGACAGGAGCAACTTTGATGCTCAGCTTATGGTCTCTGCCGACATGCTTCTGTTCAGCATGCACTCCAATATCTTCCAGTTTGACCGGGAGCACCCGGCGTGGAAGACAGCCTACATCCAGAAAAACAAGTTCAACGCCTACAGCGGGATTATCAACATCTACAATTTTCTGGCCGATTCATTCAAATACTCAAGGCTTGATGATCTTGGTTACCTCATTGCCCGGATCTTCATCAACCATGAGAACCAGTATTTCGTCGAAGGCAAGAGGCAGATGGGCATGCTCTTCACCAACTTCGGCAATGAGGCATTCAGCACCGAATCACTTCAGAAGATAGTCTATACGGCCATTAATTACTCTCTCGAGTTTGATCTCCTGGTACCGCCGTATGACACTGTCAAGATTGCCTCTGTAGGCCAGGCGGAATCAAAGATACAGCACTCAAGGCTTATTACGGGTAAACGACTGGGGTTCCAGTTTAACTCAGACGATGTTCTGGATGCCAATTCAAAGCAGACGTGAAGCCATGTGCATATAGTAACACTTTCTTTCGTTTTCTGTTTCCAATCCTGATTTTTTCGATCTTTCCGGTCTCAGAGCTCTGTGCCCAGGAACTGCCTCGGGACACGCTGTCACGTGCATTTTACGATTCACTGAAGATAAAGGCTGAAAAGAGGCGCTTCACAAGTCTCCTCTATGACATGCTCATTGTCAGTCACTCACCGGCAGGCTCAGCCAGGGAGAACCTGACGAGTACTGCACCCTATGATGCCTATGAAGGAAAGATCATAAGAAACCGCGAGTTGGTGAGACTCAATGCCTTTGGCACCAATGTGGACAATCCCGGCGAATATGACCCATCCCGTTCCGAGAAGGTGATGAACTCAACCTACACCAAGACCAAACGGTTTATTCTCAACCAATACATCCTTTTCCGGGAAGGAGACACCATCTCCCCTCAGGAGATGGCCGACAATGAAAGATTGCTCAGACAGCTGCCGTATATTTATGACGCACGGATTACTATTGTGCCTGTCGACAGCAGCCATGCCGACGTTGCGGTCATAGTGCGCGAAAACTACCCTTACGGTGGCAACGCCAGTTTTAATGAGCTCAGAGCAGGAATGGTAAAGGCCTTCGACAGGAACTTCGCCGGACTGGGTCATGAGCTTTCTCTGTCCATGCCTTATGATTTCAATGAATATTCATGGCCTGGCTTTGGCATAAATTATTCGGTCAGGAACATTGCCCGCACATTCTCCGACCTTGAACTGGGCTTCACTGACGGACTCGGGGCGAACTGTCTCAAAGGTCAGTTTGATCGTGACTTTGTCACCTCTGAAACCAAATACGCCTGGTCGGCATCCCTCACAATGACGCGCACAACCGAGGATCTTGATACCATGCCAGCGGCGGTACCGCTGAAGTTTATCCGGCATGACTACTGGGCGGCGAGGTCGTTTATGCTGGACAGAAAAAGCGTGACACGTCTTATCGCCGGCGGTCGGTATATACATAACAATGTCTTTGCCAGGCCCGAGATTGACGACTTCTCCTATTACCGGCTGCAGAACTACCAGCAGTGGACCGGCAGCCTCATCCTTACCTCGCAGAGATTTATAAATACCTCTCTCATTTACAGTTACGGGCGGACGGAGGATATACCCTACGGTTATATGATAGAGATGATGGGCGGCAGGGAGAAGAATGAGTTCAAATGGAGGAGCTTTGCCGGGATAAAGGTTTCCTACGGCAATATCTTCAACCGCGCAGGCTATATCTACAGCGGCATCAGCTTTTCGTCGTTCATTAACGAGAGAAAGACAGAACAGGGTGTCGTCAATGCCAGCCTCAGGTACTTCACACCCCTGATCCATGCAGGCCGGTCGAGGATCCGGATATTTTTCAACGGATACTACACCGGAGGGTTCAACAGGTACACCGACGAATTTCTCTTCATCAGGAACAATGACTTTGTGAGGGGCTTCCGTAACGATTCGATAATGGGGACAGAGAGGCTTACTGCCTCGATTGAGCCGGTCCTTTTTCTCAGTAAGCCGCTCATCGGCTTCAGGTTCGCGCTCTATGCCTTTGCCGACGCCGGCTTTCTTGCGAGTGACGGATTCAGGGAGGGCAGTTATTACGTTATCCCTGCCCTGGGTGCGGGCGTCAGGATAAGAAACGATCAGCTGGTACTGAACACCATACAGATACGGTTTGCATGGTATCCCAATGTACCTCCCTGGTCCGAGAGTTCATGGATCAGTGCCACCGGAGTGCCCAGACTGCGGCCGCCGGGTTTTGAGCCACAGCCGCCGGGTATGATCCCCTTCCTGTGATGTAGCAGGCTGCAACTCTCTTGATGAGATTAGCGGATAACAATTTACCGGTTGTTTATTAACTTTGCATCAGGCAGACAGAGATGCTTCAAAGATTTCTTGATTATTCAAAACAGGAAAAGCTGTTCAGCACGAGCAGCAGAATCCTCCTTGCTGTAAGCGGGGGTATCGATTCTATGGTTATGGCTTCGCTGTTCGCCGGGGCCGGCATAGAACATGAGATTGCTCACTGCAACTTTTCTCTCAGGGGCAGGGAATCTGACGATGATGAGAGTTTTGTTGTCAGCTATGGAGCAGAGCATGGTATAAAGGTCCATACGGTAAGGTTTAACACATTGGGTCATGCAGCTTTAAGGAAGATCTCAGTGCAGATGGCTGCGCGGGAGTTGCGTTACGAGTGGTTCGACACACTGGTCAGCCTCGACGGATTTGATGCAGTAGCTGTTGCCCACAACCTTGACGACAACATTGAGACCTTTATTATCAACCTTCTCCGGGGCACAGGAATATGCGGGCTCACCGGCATGAGTACCCGTCACAACAACGTTATCAGGCCTCTTCTCTTTGCCACGAGAGATGAGATAGCAGCCTGGGCAGAGAAAAATGAGGTCAACTTCAGGGAAGACAGCTCCAATGCCGGTTTGAAGTATGCCCGCAACATGATAAGGCACATACTTATCCCTGAGATGGAGAGAGTACGGCCGGGTGCAAGGAATGCGATAACTGCCACAATGAGTCACCTGAAGTCGAGTTCGGAGATCGTGGATCTCTATATAGAAAAAGTCCGGCAGGAGATTTTTCGGTGTCCGGACGAGGGTTTGGAGGTAGACATCGCCAGCCTGAAGGCCCTGCAGCCGGCGGAACCTCACATCTATGAGCTGTTCCGTAGGTTCAACATCTCCTCCGGGCAGACCGGCGAGTTGCTGTCACTACTCAGTTCGCCCACAGGCAGATTCATGGACACCTCCACCCACCGTCTGCTGGTCGACAGGGGAAGGCTCCTCATAACGGAAAAGAGCGCCGGACCTCCGCCGGATCAGTTGTTCCATTCGATTGATGAAATGCACCTCTCAGGTCTTTTCACCGACCTGCGTGTCATACTTCCTTCCGACGAGCCGCTTCCCCCCTGCAGTCTTACAGCATGCGTTGACCTGGGTCTGATAACATTCCCGGTAAAGGTGAGACAGTGGGAACCCGGAGACAGGTTCAGGCCATTGGGCATGACCCGTATGAAGAAGATCAGTGATTTCCTGATTGACCTCAAGGTTCCGGTAACGTCAAAGGAGAAGGTGCTGCTTCTGCTGTCGGGTGAAGATGTAGTCTGGGTTATGGGTTACCGCATTGATGACAGGTACCGTGTCACTGAAAAGACTGATCGCATACTCATGATGACCATCTGAGCGGCCCGCACGTCCGGCACCGGTCCTTTCCCCTGTTTGTCCCCCCTATTCCGTTTATTCTCCTGTCTGTCAGCGCTCCCGTGTTCCGTTTATTCCCCTGTCTGTCAGCAGCAGGTCAGCCAGTCCAATGGCGACGGCAGATTCCAGGATGACAGGTATGCGCTTTGCGATGCAGGTGTCATGCCTTCCGGTTATCTCCAGCTCCGTCATCTCTCCCTTTTCGGTATCGAAGGTCTTCTGAGGTACGCCGGTACTGGCTGCGGGCTTGACCGACACTCTCATTACCAGATCATTGCCATTGGTTATTCCTCCGTTGATACCTCCGGCATTATTTGTTGAGGTCTTACCCCTGGCATCAATGAATGGATCATTGTGAAGTGAACCATAGCTTCTTGCCGAAGCGAAGCCGGCCCCGAACTCAACACCGTTGACAGCAGGTATTCCGAACGCTATCTGACTCAGAACTGCCTCGACAGAGAGGAAGGCCGGTTCACCGAGCCCTTTCGGAACATTCTGCACGACACACTCGACCACACCTCCGATGGTGTCGTTAGTCTCTGACGCCATGGCTATGGCAGCGGCAATATCAGTCTCCCCTCCTGCTTCCCTGAGGGTGGCCGTGATTATAGCCGGAGAGAGTATTTTCCTGGCGAAGTAACCGGCCACAACCATGCCCCAGGTAAGACGGCCCGAGAAATGTCCCCCCCCCCTCATATCGCTGAATCCCTTATACTTGTATCCGGCAGTAAAGTCAGCATGACCTGGCCGAGGTATACTTGTAAACTGCTCGTAATCACCGGACTTCAAGTCCTGGTTACGGGTACAGAACACCAGCGGGCTGCCAGTGGTAAAGTTGTTATATATGCCGCTTATGACTTCAGGCTCATCACTCTCCCTGCGGGTTGTCGTACCCGGAAGGAGTCCCTTGCGGCGCGACAGGTCGGCCATTAGCTCCTCACGCCAGAAAGGCAGTCCGGCGGGACAGCCGTCGATGACCACTCCCACGACGGGCCCGTGCGACTCGCCGAATATTGATACTCTGAATACTGTTCCCAGTGTGTTCATCTTTCTTCTGTTAAATCATTTGTTTTTTTCTTTGCCATCGCGGTAGAAACTGACAAAAGCAGCTATCTCGTTCAGCGGCAGTCTGCGTACCACGGCCTTCCCTACCGAACGGAGCAGGATCATATTGAGAGAACCCGCTTCAGCCTTCTTGTCGTGCGACATCATGCCTATAATATTGTCAGGCAGTTCAAGGTCAGGCAGCATGCCTGTCTTTTCAATGACCTCTTCGAGCATTTTCATTTCCGAATGAGGCATCTCTCCGGTCCATACGGAGAGTTCCGCTGCCAGGAGCATGCCTTTTGTCACTGCCACGCCGTGGGGGATCCGGTAGTATGTCTCAAGCACGTGCCCGAAGGTATGCCCGAAATTCAACACCCGTCGCGGACCCGACTCAAGGGGATCGCGTCTCACAATCGAAGCCTTTATCCTTACGGCCCTTCTTATCAGGTCGCCCAGGATGACCGGGTCACGTTCATAAACCTTTTCCATCGAGGCAGATATGTCAAAGAAGAGGTTGCGGTCACGGATCACCGCATGCTTTATAAGTTCCCCCAATCCTGACTGTAGCTCCTCCTCAGGAAGGGTTGAGAGCATACGGTGATCACACAGCACGAACTCAGGCTGTTTGAAAGTGCCAATAATATTTTTGTAATCACCCAGGTTAACGGCAGTCTTGCCTCCTGTGCTGGCATCCACCTGTGATAGCAGGCTTGTTGAGACAAATCCGTGCCTCACACCTCTCATGTAGATTGAAGCTGTCAGTCCTGCAAGATCGCATATGACGCCTCCCCCGAAGCCGAGGATGAATGATGAGCGGTCTGCTCCTGCCTCCAGCAGTCTTTTGCACAGCTCCTCTGATCTTGCCAGGGTCTTGCTCTGCTCGCCCGGTTCAACGGTGAACACCATCCCGGGAGGAAAAATGTTGCCGTACAGACTCCTCACATTTAAGTCAGTGATGACAAACAGTCCTGATGCCGGCAGCAACGGTTCAATATCCTTCATCTCACCGCCCAGCAACAGCAATGATCTGCCCAGGGGAGTATTTAATTCAATGCGGTTCACTGTGCCGAAAATAGCAAACAGATTGTCTGTTTACCATGATTTAATTCACCTCCTGTTACAATTACGATAAAAAAAGTAAAAAAATATTACTTTCATCCCGTAAAATGAATAAAACAGTGAAGATTGGTGACAGGTACAAGGGTGTTTTGGGGTGGTTTGCCGGGAATATGCCTGTTGCAGGGACGGAGCTCCGCTACAGCGATCCCTTTCAGCTTCTTGTTGCCGTTATTCTGTCAGCCCAGTGCACTGACGTGAGGGTTAACCTGATAACACCTGCGCTGTTCGCAAGGTATCCTGATGCCCGGTCGATGGCCGGGGCCTCGCAGGAGGAGATTTTCGGGCTGATAAAAAGCTGTTCTTATCCCAACAACAAGGCCAGGCATCTTAAGGGCATGGCTGAGATGATCGTCAGCCGTTTCGGGGGCAGGGTGCCCTCAGAGAGAGATGAGTTGACACAGCTTCCGGGTGTAGGAAGGAAGACTGCCAATGTCATTGCCTCGGTAGTGTGGAACAGTCCTGTCATTGCAGTTGACACCCACGTCTTCAGGGTCGCCGGACGCATCGGGTTGATCCCCGGAGCCAGGAATCCGCTTGAGGCGGAGCTGAGGCTGACAAAGTATATCCCCGCCTCTCAGAGACCGCTGGCGCATCACTGGCTGCTGCTTCACGGACGTTATATATGTACTGCGCGTAAGCCTGCATGCAACAGATGTGGCCTCAGGGAGTGGTGCGAATACTACCGGAAGAGTGCCGGCACTATTGTATAAAAAGTGAGGCATGATAATATTTTGTGGGTAGAACCCGTTAATTTTACCGGGGTTAAACCGCCGCCCGTGAATTCCAATGCCTGATACAGTTACCCAGATGGAGAAACGCAAGGAGAAAACCAGAAACGATGATTTACTGTCTGACTTTCCGGCTTCGCTCAACCTTCCCGCCGATATTCCCGGACTGGCATTCAATTCTACCAATCAGCTCATCACTGTGAGTAATCTGGAGACGCAGCAATACATCGAGGTAAACCAGGCTTTTCTTGACACCACCGGCTACAGCAGGGATGAAATCATCGGCAAGACCTCCGATGACATCCAGCTTTATGTGGACCTGATACAGAACCGCAGGAACATGAGGCTGCTGTCGAGGATGAAGAGGGTGAGTGACATGGAGATCAGGCTGCGGATGAGATCGGGTGAAGAACGCTCCTTCCTCTTCAGTGCCCGCACCTTCTTCATGGGTGAGGAGATTTTCCTGATCACCTATTACAATGACATCAGCGCTCTCAACGACGGGTATGCCAGGGCTGAGTCAGAAAAGATACAGAAGGAAATTTTTGATTCGATGAACAGTTACGCCGTGATCCTGAGACGCGGCGAAGACAACGGGTTATATATTATCGACTTTAACAGCAAGGCTGAGGAGGTGGAAGAGCTTGACAGCAAAGAACTCATCGGCAAGGAGATAGGTGAGACTCCCTTTGCGGGCAAAGAGTCTTTCATGACACTGATTGACAACATAGGGTCAAGGGAAGGCTCTCTGAAGATACCCCTCGCCCCTGACGGAAGTGATGACGCCGGATATTACATAGGGCTGCTCCTTTCATCAGGAGACATTGTTGTCACCTGGGAGGCAGGCAGGCTGCAGAAGGAGAGGGAGAACGAGATCCTGAAGCAGGGCATTGTTTTCGAGACCTTTGCCGAGCTCCTTCCGGAGATGATCATGGAGATAGACACTGCGGGGCACGTCACCTTCATGAATACGCAGGGAATGATCACCCTGGGTTTTGACAACAATGACCTCGCCCGTGGCGTATCCCTGCCAGAGCTCTTCATGCCCGAGGATCTTGACAGACTTATGAAAGAGCTCTCCGGACTAACCAGGATGGCTCAGATCACCTTTGATGAATACGTACTCATCAACAAGCACAAACGGAAGGTGTCTGTCATGTTTCATGCCGGACCCATTATCATCAGGAACAGGGTAAACGGCTACAGGTGTGTGCTGACGGACGTGAGCAAGCATAAGGATTATGAGAAGAAGCTCTCTAACGAGAAGGCACTGCTGGAGCATCTTATTGATGCCGCCCCGGAAGCCATCGTACTCACTGATTTCGACGGGCTCATACTGCGGATCAACAAGGGATTTACCAGGATCTTCGGCTATGAGGCCGGAGAGGTTGAGAACAGGATGATAGATGATCTGGTTGTGCCTGAGGAGCTCAGAGAGGAGGCCATAAAGATAGACGAGGTAGCGCTTGCAAATGGCACAGGGGCCATAGAAACCGTCAGGAGAGATAAGGCAGGCAACAGGATAAATGTCTCACTTATAGCTTCATCGGTAATATCAGACGACAAGACCATCGCCTTTCTCGGCATCTACCGTGACATTACCAGTGAGGTGAAGAGCAGGCTGATGCAGGAGATACAGTACAATATCTCCACTGTGGCGCTGCAGGATTCCGACATCTTCGACATCTACCCCACTATAGTGCACGAGATAGGCAAGCTGTGGAATGTAAACAACTTCTTCATTGCTCTTTACAACCGGGAGAAAGATACTCTCACCTTCCCTTTCTTTGCTGATGAACGCGACCATTTCCAGGAGACGGCTGCCAAGAACACCCTGACGGGATGGGTGATAAAAAGCAACAAGTCGGTGCTGCTTGATGAAAATGACATCCTCAAGATAGAAAAGACCGGGTCTATCAGCCTGGTGGGTTCGCCTTGCAAGATATGGATGGGCGTACCGCTGAGGATGGACGAGCAGGTAATCGGGGCCATTTGCCTGCAGGATTACAAGAGTATTGACGCTTTCAACAGGGATGACCTTCAGGTGTTCGAGTTCATTGCCAACCAGATAGTACTCACCCTGCAGCGCCGCAAGATGCTTGACAATCTCATCACTGCCAGGAAGAGAGCCGAGGAGGCTGCCTTCTCCAAGCAGCAGTTTATGTCAACGATGAGCCATGAGATAAGAACACCGCTCAACGAGGTGATAGGTATCAGCAACCTGCTATTCCAGAGCGAGCCCAGGGAAGACCAGATGGAATTTATAAACACGCTGCGCTTCTCTGCGAACCATCTACTCACACTGGTCAATGACATTCTCGACTACAACAAGATGGAGGCAGGCAAGATCGTCTTTGAAAAGACTGAGTTTGACCTTGTCACCATGCTGGAAGATATCAAAAGATCATACAGTCACCGGGCCAGGGAGAAGGGCATCACCTTCACCCTCGACAAGGCCGCCGATCTGCCTGCAACACTCATTGGCGACCCGGTAAGACTGAACCAGATAATATCCAACCTCCTCTCCAACGCCATGAAATTCACCTCCGAAGGCGGCGTCACACTTAAGGCATCCGTTAAGGATAGGCAGGAAGGAAAAGCCCTTATTGAGTTTTCGGTCATCGATACCGGCATAGGTATTGCCCCTGACAAACTTAGCGTGATCTTCGAGAGCTACGCTCAGGCTTCTGAGGACACCACCCGCAAATATGGCGGCACAGGACTGGGACTGGCAATATGCAGGAAGCTTGTGGATCTCCAGGGAGGCAACATCTCGGTTGCCAGCGAGAGCGGGAAAGGATCTGTTTTCACTTTCGCGATTGAGTATATCCTTCCGGAGACTGCCGCAAAAGTGGCTGATCAGGGCTCTGCAGACACCATGAAGGGACTTGCCGGCAAAAGGATACTGGTAGCTGAAGACAACAAGATCAACTTTTTTGTTGCCAATAAGTTCCTTGAGAGCTGGGGGGTGATAGTGACGCATGTCGAGAACGGCAGCCTGGCACTTGAAGAGTTGAAGAAACAGGAGTTTGACCTTATTCTTATGGACCTCCATATGCCTGTCATGGATGGCATTGAGGCAACCCGCATTATTCGCAACTCACCTGATGAGAAGCTGAGCAGTATGCCTATCGTGGCCCTCACGGCGGCAGTCATGTCGGAAGCCAACGACAAGATTGAAGATCTTGTCATCAACGATTACGTGCTCAAGCCCTTTAAGCCCAAAGACCTTTACGACAGGATACTGAGAAACATCAGGTAACAGTCGCCGGTGCCGGTATTCCACCCGGCTATCTGATGCAGTATTTTGAAAGATACTGGGTTGCACTTTTCTCACCCAGGGCCCTGGCTTTGCGCAAATAATGGCAGGCAAGATCAATCTTGCCGCTCTTGATGAGAGCAATACCCATATTCAGGTTAGCTGTACCATTGTCAGGGTCCAGATCGAGTCCCATGGCATAATCTTCTGCTGCTCTCTCCCATGAGCGTGCTGCCAGCCATGCATCCCCCCTCAGATTGAATGCAGTGGCCTCTCCAGGGTGTTTGTCCACATTTGCGTTAAGGTACGGCAGCGCTTCGTAGATTGCACCCTCCTCTGCATAGGTTTTGCCTATGAGGCCCAGTGCCCCGGTATTATCAGGGTCAATTGAGAGGTATCGTTCCAGGTCACGCTTGGCCGCCTGCCTGTCGCCTGATTTAAGGAGCATGCGTGATCTGAGAAACAGCAGCCGGGGGTCAGGATGGCCTTCCTCCATCAGCTTTCCGTAGGTCGCAGCAGCGGCATACCAGTTGCCCGACCCCTCGTAAGCCTGTGCGAGAGTGTAACGCCATTCCGGTGGTGTGTCATCTCCTGCAACAAGGCCGGCGATGATGGCGGCAGCTTGCTCGTATTTTCCTCCGGCCATCATCACCCGGGCTTTGAGATAGTCTGTCACAGCCATCTCCGGATAGAGTGATACCAGCTCCTCCCATGTCTCTGCAGCCATATCAGTATGGCCGGACCTGAGATAGTGTTCTATCTCCCAGCTTTTTCTCTCATAAACCTTGTACCACTCTCTCTTCCACAGGCTCTTCCATTCAGCTGATGATGAGATGTTTGCAAAAGCGCTATCGAGCAATATCTCGGGCTCTCCCCTTCTCTGCGGCGACCTCAGGTGAGCCTCAAGGTAAGCCACTGCAGCCCTGGCATCACCTCCGGCTGCTGCACACCTGGCCAGGCCGTAGAGACCAGCTCCCTGCTGCAGGTTTTCAGCTGCCATGAAATCGTTCCGTGCCTCTCCTGCCATGCCGGCACGGAGATAGATATCTCCCCTGACCAACAGCAGGATATAGTTTGATTTTATACCCTCCATCCTGCTCAGGATGCCGGCCGCCTCATCGCCCGCTCCCCTTTCGGCGAGCGAGACAGCCCTGAGGATATCATCACGGTTCTCCTGTCCCGCAGCGGGCAACATGATAAAGGCGGTAACCAGAATATACAGAAGGCTCTTTTTCATCTCCCTTTATTTTTTTCCTTCCACCACCCCCGGTCCCGCGCCCTTCTCCGTGAGCACATGAACAAAGCCGTTGAGGTGGAACTGTTCCAGGCCTGTTATCCTGCGTTCAAAAACTTCACAATCGTAGTAATAGACTCCTGTGGGCACCACCTTACCCTTGTAGGTGCCATCCCAGTTGAGCTTCGGCTCCGTGGTGCTGAATACCAGCACACCGGCCCTGTTGAAGAGGCGGAACTCGACCTTCTCAACCAGGGCTGAGGTTTTGGCCACCAGCCAGTCGTTGAAATCGTCACCGTTGGGGGTGAATACATTCGGTATCTCATAGAAATTGCATGAGTCAACGCATATCATCATTGAGCGTTCACTCTCATTGCCGTTGTCATCAAATGCAGATATTGCATAGCAACCGGCAACATAGTCGGGCAGTGAATGAACATATTTGAAGACATCCCTGTCGTTGAAGGTAATCAGCAGGCTGAGGTTCTCCTCCGTTGTAGCCTTGTAGAAGAGGTTATAGCCTGCGATATCCTCGTAACATACGGGGTCATCAACGGTCCAGCGTACCATGTTATAAAGGCTGTCGCACTCAGAGTAGACGGTCAGGTCCGGCGGACAGGGAGGCTCATTGTCTACCGGAACGGCACAGGTCTGCTGTGAGAAGTTGATAAGGTTCTTGGGTGTTCCGGCTCCCTGGTACTCTCCGGCAGAGACTGCATAGTAGCAATATTCCGTTCCGTTCTCCAGGTTATCGTCGGTAAATGTAAGCTGGTTGGTTGATCCCACGGGGTCCCATCCTGTGCCGTTGAACCTGTAGAAATCGTACGAGGTGTTTATCCATGGCACATTGCGGTTAATGACGAACCTGACCTTCCTGTCTCCGGGAAGGGCCTCAAGGAAGAGTGACGATGCTATTCCCGGATCGCCGATGAGAAACCTGTTTCCGGCAGTGTTGTTGTAAAGCTCAATTTTGTAAATCCACCCATAGTCGAGGGTATTGAGGAGAGTGTCAATGAAAACTGTGTCATTGAGATCGGCGGTGGGCAGCGTCTGTATCAGCTGGTAATCGCTTCCTGCGATGCCCCGGGCCCTGTAGATAAGGTATTCATAAGGTCCGGCGGCTGGTATTGTATCGAGCTGCCGCGGCTTCTGCCAGGCCAGGGTGAGTGATCCGTTAACCGGGTCCGTAGTGCGGATTGAGACATTGGTGATGAGAGGTACTCCGGTGATCAGGGCCGTTATCTGCTCATTTGACGGTTTGCTCTCGGTTCCGTTGGGATAGACGGCAACGATTCTGTAGGCATACTCCATGCCTGTCTCGAGCCCGTCACCGTTGTCCGTGTCAGTAAAAGAAACCGCATCATAACCCGGGGCATAACCTACCTTTATAAACTCAGCATTGGGCGGGATACCGTCATAACAGCTGTCAACCGTCAGTGTGGATGCTCCCTCATGCCTGTATATGCTGAAACCGGCTATCTCATCGGTGCCGTAACTCTCCCAGGCGAGCCTGACGAACTTGCCCTGCGGCACCGCCTCCGTGAGTACGGGCGAGGGACCCAGCACCTTGATGTTCATATTGTCAATGTCCACCAGCTGAAGATCTGCATTGTAATCTTCAGCCTTGACAATGATGTCATAGGGCTGATGTCTTACGCTGCTGTGACAGGGCACCCATTCGAGCCGCGCCCTGGTCAGTCCCGGTACAGAACTAATTGTGGTGAAGCTGGCCGGACAGGTTGTAGGGGTAAGAATCCCTGAAGTAGCCAGCAGCGCGAGTGAGTCACCGTCGATATCCGAAGCGGTGATTTCGAGTGACACTGTCTCACCGACTTCCACGCAGAGGTCAGGAAGAGGTGAGGTTTCCGGCGGGTTGTTATCGGTATCATAAACCTCTATCTGCATATCCCTGACGACAACTCCTATCTTGACGCCTCCCCTCCACTCCTGTATCTCCATGGCGACATTGTAGATACCCAGTGCGGTAGGAGCATCCCAGACAAGGTCACCCGAGATGGAGTCTACATAAAAGGCATTTGAATAAGGAGGATTTACGTAGTTCAGGATAGGCTTGCCGTCTTCCCTGGTACACACCGTCAGCTTGTATGAGAGGCTGTCTCCGTCAGGGTCAAAGGCTGCGGGGTTATGGATGAATATATGACCCAGGGCAGCCTTGTCATATGGTGGGTTGAGCAGTTCGGGCGTGCTGTTGCGTCCGATGGAGTTATTGACGATGAGTATCGTATAGATAGAGAATACCACGTTGACGGAATTGGGTATATTCTCCACTCCGTAGTTCCTGTTGGGATCCTGTACCACGATCTTGTAGACCCCCGGCCCGGGATATGTGTGCTGTGAAACGTATACGTTCTTCTTGTAATTGTTCGGAAGAAAGGTCTCAGAGATCCTTGCCACGTTTGTGATTGAGTTATCACCCCACTCAATATCGAGGTTGGGCCTGTCAGCCTTGCTAAGCGTATAGGTGAATGTGGTTACCGTAACCTCAAAGGTAAGGTCCGATATCTGCTTGTAGGTTATCTCTCCCGCCCGGTTGTGCGTTGCATGCGCCGGAAAGGCAAGCAGGAACATCAACAGAAATGCCGGCCCTGCTCTCTTTATAAATTTTCTGATTCTCATCTGACTATATAATCCCTTGTTGTATCTGCGGCTGTAAATCTGTATCCCTCTTCCATCTTGCCGAAGCTGAAGATCAGCATGTTGGCCTGGTCATCATAGAGCCGCGTCATAATCCGGTTAACCACTCTAACTTCCGTAACACTCTTCCCGCCATAAGCTTCAAGTTTGAACCTGTGTTCCAGCCCGTCACTCTCAGAATGCTGCAGTTTCATGTCAAGGGTCCTGCCATCCTCGATTATCATAATTCTGTCGGAAAGATATTGAAAATATCTCAGATCTGTCTCTCCCTGTATCCTCTCCCCTGTTGAGAGGCCAAGATTCATGTCAGCCACGAGGTCGTCACTGCAGACTTTGACCGACAGGTAATAGATCCTGCTGTTGCTGTCATATTCAATACCCGTGAGTGATACATGGACAGGATGCAGGAGAAGCGGTATTATCAGTGACAAAAGTTTCATTGGCATAAACCATCCTTATTTCATTGGTCGAGATGAACCTGCAAATAAAACAGTTTCGAATTCTCTTACAGGCTTCCGCTCATTCAGGTTCCGTTCTGTCATCTCCTCCCTGGCAACAAAAATCAAGCCATCTGGTCTTGTTCTCCGAGCCTGACCCTCTCTTTAAGATATTCAACCGAGCCCACCTCAATGAATGAGAAACCGGAGCCACCTGAGAAGTTGCCTGCCACCACAACCACAATGTCATCATCATCAAGGTCATACTTAACCAGCAGATCTTTCAGTGAGCCAAGGATAAACTCATCAACAGACATTTTCTTCTCCGCAAAAACGGGCACCACGCCGTATGACAGTGCCAGTTCCTTCATGGTGCGATGAGCATAGCACTGGGCAATGATGGGGTTAAAACCACGGAATGCAGCCATGTTCCTGATAGTTGTCCCCATGGCGGTATCTGACAGTATGGCTTTGGCCTTTATCCTGACGGATGTTTTGACGGCGACCTTTGCCAGGTATGCTGAAACTGCGCCGCTGAATGTCCCGGCCGGCATCTCAATATACCTGTCCTTCTCTCCCTCTATCTCGCAGGCTATCCGCGCCATAGTCCTGACAGCCTCAAGCGGGTAACGGCCAGCGGCAGTCTCACCGCTGAGCATCAGGGCATCAGTCTGACTGTAAACGGCGTTGGCCACGTCGCTAACCTCAGCGCGGGTGGGCCGGGGACTTTCTATCATTGAATGAAGCATCTGTGTGGCAACAATCACCGGTTGCCTCTTGTCGATGCATTTACCGATTATCATTCGCTGAATGCCGGGTATTCTTTCAAATGGCACCTCCACAGCCAGGTCGCCCCTTGCCACCATGATGCCGTAGGTGTGTTCCATTATCTCCTCGAGATTGTCTACACCCTGCTGGTTTTCAATCTTTGCAATGATTTTGATCTTGCTGGAGCGGGCGTCGAGAAGTTTCTGAACTGCCAGCACATCTTCACTGTTTCTCACAAAGGAGTGTGCAATGAACTCTATATCAAGCTTCACTGCCAGGTCAATGAAAATACGGTCGCGGTCACTGACCGAGGGGAGATTGATCCTTACCCGGGGGATGTTGACAGTTTTCCTTGAGCCCAGAATGCCGTCGTTCTCCATTATTCCGGTAAGGGTATCACCATCCCTGCCTGTGATGCGGATCTCTATCTCACCGTCATCGATGAGTATATGTGCACCTTCAGGTACATGTTCTGCGATATCGCCGTAGTTGAGATTGATGATCTCCGCAGTTGTCTTCTCTTCGGCATTACCGGCCACGATCACCCTCTGGCCCATGGTGAATATTAGTGGCTCGTCGCAGGTTGTGGTCCTTATCTCAGGGCCTTTCGTGTCTATCAGTACAGCAATCTTGTCAGAGACGCTTCGTACATTTGATACGATCCTTTTCACTCCCTCCGGGTCGAGATGTGCCGAATTGATCCTGACCACATCCATACCTGCCTCGTAGAGGCTGCGCAGGAAGCCGGGTTCACAGTTTTTGTCAGAGATAGTCGCTACTATCTTGGTTCTCTTGGTTATAATTTCTTCTCCCATGCCGCTCACTTTCATTAGATTATTTGATTGTTATTTCATTGGTCTAATGGAACTTACATGAAGAGAAATAATCATTTCCTATTGTGCGTTACTGCTCATGTAAGTTCCATTCGTATAGAAAAATCTATTTCATTGTCCGAATGGAACTTGTATTAAATATTAAAGTCTAATCCTGATGTGAGCTGGTGCTCATGCAGGTTTATTTGATTTTTGCAATCAGTGCCTCTACGGCAAGCCTGTATCCGTCGAGCCCCAGTCCCATGATGGTGCCGGTGCAGTATCGGCCTGTGAGGCTGGTATGACGAAACTCCTCCCTGGAGAGAAGGTTGGAGATATGAACCTCCACCACCGGTTTGCTGATGGCAGAGATCGCATCTGCCATTGCCACGGAGGTGTGGGTATATCCTCCCGGGTTGATGATCACTCCGTCAGACCGCTCTCCTGCTCTTTGTACCATGGTTACCAGTTCGCCCTCTATGTTGGACTGGGAATAGGTGAAAGAGACACCAGGGTAGGCAGCTTCCATGGTGCTGATCCATTTTTCAAAGCTGGTGTCACCGTAGATCTCCGGTTCCCTTGACCCAAGGAGGTTAAGATTAGGTCCGTTGATTATCTCAATTTTCATCCGTAAACAATTTATTCCAAAAGGTCGGATAGCCTGTCCCGCCTAAGCGGGAGAACCACACATGATTGATAATGAAATATTATCATAAGAGTTTGTGATTTGGATCAATCATGTGTGTTTCATCCTTTGACCGCAGCCTGTAGTTTACTCGCGGTACTGCAAAAATAAGGAAACGATCGGATTTATAACGGTGATAAAATATAACTTTGAGGCGCAGCGCAATATAAGATGAAAGTACCATGGCAAGAGACAGAGAGTGGGTTCGGCAGGTACCTCCGGATAGAGAGGTCGCTTTCTCCCAACAGTGTGGCCGCCTATCTCAATGATGTACGGAAGCTTAGGGAATATCTTTCGGAAGAGAACCGTTGCGACACTCCCTCTGAGCTCACCTACATTGATCTCAGTGATTTCCTGGCAACAGTGGCATCCGGTGACGATTCGGCACGTACACAGGCGAGGCTCATATCGGGAATAAGGTCATTCTGCCGCTACATGCTTATGGAAGGTATTATCGGTGAGGATCCCTCGGTGCTGCTCGAGTCGCCGCGGACGGGGATGAAGCTGCCCGAGGTGCTTTCAGTGGCAGAGATTGACATGATGATCGGCACCATCGATCTGAGCAGGCCGGAGGGGCACAGGAACAGGGCGATCATCGAGGTCATGTACAGCTGCGGTCTGAGGGTATCGGAGCTGGTGAACATGCGGCTGACTGACATTCACCGTAACGAAGGTTTCATCAGCGTCACCGGCAAGGGCAACAAGCAGAGGCTTGTGCCGGTAGGTTCAGTGGCTCTCAGGGAGATCGACAATTACTTTGAGCGCAGGGTCATGCTGCCGGTTATCACCGACACGAACATACTGTTTCTTAACAGGCGCGGCAGGAGACTGACACGGGTAATGGTCTTCACCATCATCAAAAAAGCTGCTGAGGCTGCGGGGATAGGAAAAAACATCAGTCCGCACACCCTCCGTCACTCCTTCGCCACACATCTTGTTGAGGGCGGTGCCGATCTGCGGGCCGTGCAGGAGATGCTCGGGCATGAGTCCATCACCACAACAGAGATATACACCCATATAGACAGAAGCTACCTCAGGGATACTCTGCTGATGTATCACCCCAGGTCGAAGCATAAATGACCGTTGCCTCTTTTTTAATCTCCGGTTTTATTATAATTTTGCGGTTCTGAAATTTGAACCATATTAATTTAATTAATCAGATAGAATATGTCAAAAGTTAAGCGCGTTTATTCCTTCGGCAACAAGAGAGCCGAGGGCAGGGCAGATATGAAGAATCTGCTCGGCGGCAAAGGAGCCAACCTGGCTGAGATGTGTCTCCTTGGCCTCCCGGTTCCGGCCGGTTTCACAATCACAACAGATGTATGTACGGAGTATTATGAGAACAACCATCAGCTTCCGGCGGAGCTCATGCCTGAGGTGTGGGAAGCCATGAAGAAGGCTGAGGAGGCCATGGGCATGAAGTACGGTGACAGTGAGAATGCACTGCTGGTTTCATGCCGTTCCGGTGCCCGCAGTTCGATGCCCGGCATGATGGATACGGTCCTTAACATAGGTCTCTGTTCTGCAACGATACCAGGCCTCATAAAGAAGACAGGCAATCCCCGTTTCGTGTGGGATTCATACCGCCGACTGATAATGATGTATGCTGATGTGGTCATGGAAAAGGCTGAGGGCATGGAGCCGGCTGACGGCAAAGGCATCCGCAAGCAGCTTGACGAGATGCTTGACGAGTTCAAGCAGAAGAAGGGATACCAGTCAGACACCGAGATGACTGCTGACGAGCTTAAGGAGCTGGCCGAAGGCTTCAAGAAAAGGATCAGGGAGTCGCTCGGCAACGAGTTCCCCGATGACGCACGCGAGCAGCTGGAAGGCAGTATCAAGGCGGTCTTCAAGAGCTGGAACGGCAAGAAGGCCGTATCATATCGCCGCATCGAGGGAATTCCTGATGAGTGGGGCACCGCCGTAAACGTACAGGCGATGGTCTTCGGCAACATGGGTGACTCTTCAGCAACAGGTGTTGCCTTCACCCGCAACCCGGCCACAGGTGATAACCTGTTTTACGGAGAGTGGTTGGTAAATGCACAGGGCGAAGACGTGGTGGCAGGTATACGCACCCCGAATCCCCTGAATGACGACACTAAGAACGAGCAGAACAAGCATCTGCACAGCATGCAGGAATCAATGCCGGGCACATACAGAGAGCTTGCTGATATCAGGGACATCCTTGAGAAGTCGTTCCACGACATGCTTGACATCGAGTTTACCATCCAGGAGGGTAAACTCTTCATGCTTCAGTGCCGCACCGGCAAGCGTACCGGTACCGCTGCCCTGAACATGGCCATGGATATGCTTCAGGAGGGACTCATTGACGAGCAGACGGCCGTCATGCGCGTTGACCCCTCTCAGCTGGATGAACTCCTGCACCCCATCTGTGACCCTGAGGCTGAAAAGAAGGTCACTCCTCTTGTCAAGGGTCTGCCTGCGGGCCCCGGCGCGGCAGTGGGTAAGATCGTCTTCACCGCTGAGGATGCCGTTGCATGGAACCGTAATGGCGAGAAGGTTATACTCGTCCGCGAGGAGACCAACCCCGAAGATGTTGAGGGTATGCGCGCAGCAGAGGGCATCCTCACTGCACGCGGCGGCATGACCTCACACGCTGCCCTCGTGGCACGCGGATGGGGCAAATGCTGTATCGTGGGAGCAGGCGGCATGCACGTTGACTCAACCGGGAAGAAGGCAAAGATTGCAGGAACTGACATTGTACTCAGGGAAGGTGATGTTATTACCCTCAACGGAACCAGGGGGAATGTATACACCGGCGCCATCACCCTCATGGATGCCACGGAGAACCCGCGGTTCCAGACCTTCATGAAGATGGTCGACAGGAACCGTACCATGGGTGTCCGCACCAACTGCGACACTCCCGAAGATGCCAGGCTGGCCCGCGAATTCGGTGCCGAAGGTATCGGTCTGTTCCGCACCGAGCACATGTTCTACGGCAAAGGCGCCGAGCAGCCTCTCTTCATCCTCCGCAAGATGATCCTCAGCAAGGGCGAGAAAGAGCGCAGGCAGGCCCTTGACGAGCTCTTCCCGTATGTGAAGAAGGATATGAAAGGCACCCTTGAGGCCATGGACAGCCTGCCTGTCACCTTCCGTCTGCTCGACCCGCCGCTGCACGAATTCGTTCCGCAGGGCGCCGAGAAGCAGGCTGAGGTGGCAAAGGCGCTGGGTATCAGCGCCGAAGCAGTGGCAAAACGGGGTGAGGCTCTTCATGAGTCTAACCCGATGATGGGGCACCGCGGGGTACGTCTCGGCATCACCTACCCCGAGGTAAGCGAGATGCAGATAAGAGCCATGTTCGAGGCTACCGCCGAACTGATCAAGGAGGGCAAGAACCCGATACCAGAGCTGATGGTGCCTGTCACCTGCGATGTGTCAGAGCTGGACGTCACCAGGAAGATCTTCGACAGGGTCTACAAAGAGGTGTGCGAGAAGTTCAACCTCAGCAAGATCGATTACAAGTACGGCACGATGATAGAGATACCGCGTGCCACACTCCTTGCTGACCGCATGGCAAAGACAGCCGAGTTCTTCTCATTCGGTACCAATGACCTCACGCAGATGACCTTCGGTTTCAGCCGCGACGATATCGGCGGCTTCCTGAATGAGTATCTCGACAAGAAGATGCTTGCCGCCGACCCGTTCCAGACCATTGACCAGGATGGCGTAGGCCAGCTGATAACCATGGCCTGCGAAAAGGGCAGGGCAACCCGTCCCGATCTGAAGATAGGTATCTGCGGTGAACAGGGCGGTGACCCGGCATCGGTGGAGTTCTGCTATAAGAACGGACTCACCTATGTGAGCTGCTCACCCTTCAGGGTGCCTATAGCCAGGCTCTCTGCAGCGCAGTCAGCCATCAGGGCAGCCAGGAAATAATCCGGATTCATATATTTAAGCAAAAAGGAGGCACTGACAGTGACCTCCTTTTTTAGTCGGCAGTCGGCAGTTCCAGTCGGCAGTTCCAGTCGGCAGTTCCAGTCGGCAGTTCCAGTCGGCAGTTCCAGTCGGCAGTTCCAGTCGGCAGTTCCAGTCGGCAGTTCTGAATGTTAAACTGCCGGCTGAAGACTGAAGACTGAAGACTGTGGACTTTACCTGACCACCACCCATCTGCGGACAGTATGATGCCAGAGTGCTTCTCCCTCACCGCGCAGGCTCAGCCTGATACTGTAGATGCCAGGGGCTACTGCCGCCGCAGGGTTCCAGTTTACAGTCTGCATCCCCGGTTCGCAGAAACCGTCAAAGAGATGCGCCACCAGCCTGCCGTCAGATGACCATACATTAAGTTCAGCATATGCGGGTGACCCGAGAAGGAAGGCGACAGTTCCGGCAGAGCTGACAGGGTTGGGCCAGAGTATCATCTCAGTATCATCATACCGGTTGTCATCTATGGCGCTGGGTGAGATCACCATACCATCGTCAAAGAACATGGTACCTGACTTTGCTCCTGTGGATGTCTGCCGGACTACCAGGCTGTGATACTGCCATTCGCCGCTGCCGCCGATAGCACTGAAAGGGATGGTAACCAGCTCCCATCCTGCCCAGTCAATAATGCCGGCATCCACGATCTGATTAACGGTGCCCGGAGAGTAGAACCAGAACTCCAGTGAGTTGAAACTGAGGTCACCGTAGACCCACATTCCAAACCTGAGGGTGGTGCTGCTTCCCACTACCGGCTTACGGGTGTCAAAGACCCTGCATACACCTCCGTTGCTGCCGGTGAAGACATAATCGAGCCTCGCCGATGAGGGTGAGGTCAGGTAAATATCACTGGAGGCGGTGAATGTAGTCAAGGGATTGTCAGTACCGACAGTGCTGCCGCTGGCCTCTGGATCCCAGAAGGCTGAGATGTCATTGAATGACTCAACCACGTATCCGGTCTGGAAAGCGTTGGATCGCGTGGTGAAACTGGTCTCCGATGCAGTGCCGGGGGTGACGCCCATGACATCCTTTACCGATGCATCTATGACGATTTTGTGCTGGCTGTTGAGCTGTAGCGCCGTGGCGGGCTCAAAGCTGTATACACCCTTCCCCTCTGACGCCGCAAAGAACTCACCCACCTTTGGGAGAGACTCTGACTGACTGTTGAGCAATCTTATACCTTCACTTGCCGAGGCATGGTCCAGGGGAGCATCAAAATGTATGGTTATCCTCGGATAAATGGTGACACCGGTAAGGCTGGCAGAGGGCCAGATCATCTCTGCTGTGAGCTGTGAGCGTGCTTTGGTTACAAAACTGACCTGATATTCTGACAGAAGAGGCACATCCCACAGGGAGCTGGCCTCCGTGGTGATCCTGATCAGGTAGCTGGTCTTGCTGGCAAATCCGGTTTCAGGCCTCACCGTCAACACCTTTCCCTTATCATCCCATTGGAACAACAGAGTGGCAGCAGGTTCAACGACAAATGCCGACTCCACGGCCTGCCTGTCCATCGGGATGTTGAATGTAAAGTTAAACGACTGATTGAAAAGCAGGCTGTCAGTTGTTGTGGGCAGCAACTCTGTTATCACAGGCACCCTTGCAGTATCGAAGACAGGAAGGAAGTCTGCCAGGGTTGTCATCCCGGCGGTGACCACAGCCTGGAGTGTGTCATTGTAAAAGTCTGTCATGCCGCTGCATACAAGCTCGTAATCACCCGGTGACAGCGAGTCAAACATGAAGAATCCGTTGTTCAGGTTGTCGAGCGTCACTGATTTCTCACCCGGATAAAGAGTAACCACGGCTCCGTTCAAAGGTATATCCTCATCCGGTGTGTCAGGCTTGAAATAATAATCCGGTGAGGTAAGGGAATCCCTTACTGTTCCTGCGATGATACCAAAAGGCTCCTCAGTGACATTTGAGTATTCAGCCAGTGCCCTGAGCATGGCCCACGCCTCGTGGTGCAGGTGACTGTTGTTGCGCAGCCTCCATCCCTCAGGCACATAGTCATGGAATGACCCCTCTGAGAGGACGCCTGGCATCGCCAGTGTACGCAGCACTCCCAGTCCCACCCGGTCTCCCCATTCGGGATAGAAGGTCCAGTCGCCCTTGACCCATTGAAAAGTGTTAGTCCAGCAGTTGCCCTTCTCAAAGATCTTACTCCACAGTATCACAGCAAACTCTTTGGCCCCCGCAAAGACAGGCTGGTCATCGTATCCGCGGAACAGCATCAGGGGCTGGTTGCGGGTACCGTCAAAGCCGTTGCTGTGGATAGAGAGGAATATGTCGGCATTAAAATTGTTGGCCATCGTCGCTATCACTGAGAGCTGAAGGTCGTCAGAGGTGAAGTTGGTCGTCCGCGACATACCGACCGTCGCATTGCGCGCTTCCAGGAGATCCCTGAGGAAGAGTCCCTTTTCAAGGTTCCCCTCCGACTCCCAGAAGTCAGTGGCTATCATATGCCTGTCGTCACCGTCGCGGCCGCCGTGACCCGGGTTGATGAAGATCCTGATACCTTCGAAATCGGATTTCTGTCCATACAGCGTTGCCGGCAAACAAAACATTATTGCCAGCAGTAACACACTGTTTCCCCGTCTCATCTGACCCTGACTTTCATGATGTAAATCTCCCCGTTGTCCGTGCAGAAGGCAATTCTTCTACTGTCAACGGCGAAGGGAAACATCTCCGACCGCTCAGGGGTAGAGGTCAGAGACACTAACTTCTTCTCCCCCAGTGAATAGTAAACCAGGTCGGAAGAGGTTATACGGTGGCCGTCATCCTTGTCGTCCATCCCGATCACAATGGTGTTATTGAACCATCTGGGAGCGTTGATTCTCCCCAGATCATGCATTATTTTGCCGTCGGTGCTGCATATATAGCTGCCTCGCCCCTGGTAATTATAGAGGATCATTGTCCCGTCCGGTGAGAGTGATGCCCAGATGTAAAACCCGTCGCCGTTGGGCATGAGCTCTTTTCTCTCATCGCCGCGGTAGAGCACCGGCATCATCTCCTCGATTACCACGAAGGTTCTTGCGGACCCCGACTTCAGTACCGGGCCCCGTTGCTCTATCCTCATCTCACTGTCTGATTTGAGAAGCACGGCGTTGCCTGTTACTGCCGGCGGGTTAACCCCTCTTCCCCTTTCAAGCAGGAGTTCCCTGTTGCCGGTGGCGATGTCATAAGACCAGACCGAGGAATATTTCCTGTTGTCACGGAAGTCATCACTCCGATAGAAAACCTTGTTTCCGTCGGCCGTTACCGCGGGCTCATAGCCGGCGCCGGGTTCGTTGCTTATCACCTTCATCCTGCCCCGGCGTGTTTCCAGCAGCGAGAGGCCGTTATATCCCTCTCCTGCCACCAGCAGATTGCCTGATCCGGGAACAACGCCTGCTAAAAGGTATGATCCGCTCTTTTCGGGAGTGACCCTCTTTACTCTTCTCACCCTTACACTCTGAGGGTATGCCTCTGCGGTGAGGAGCAAAACCAAAAGAAGAAAAACTGTTCTCATATCTGTTTGTATTGCCGTTTTAAAGATAATGAATTACTCTGTTCAGGTGATATTTTCTTGCCGCCATGCGCCGTGAGGAAAATCATGGCCTCAGAATGCTTAATATTTATAACTTTGGGGGAGATCAAATACTCCGGATCTATGATTACAGCTGAAAACTTGAAGCAATACGGCATCACCGATGTTAAAGAGTTGGTTTACAATCCCTCCTACGACCAGTTATATAAGGATGAGCTCTCACCGGATCTGGAAGGGGCCGAGAGGGGCGTACTGACCAGCCTGGGTGCCGTGGCCGTTGACACGGGAGTTTTTACGGGCAGGTCGCCAAAGGACAAGTACATTGTCTTCGACAGCAAGACTGAGAACACTGTCTGGTGGAAGTCGGAGAGTGCCCCTGTCTCTGACAACAAGGC
Organism: Bacteroidales bacterium UBA4772; assembly: GCA_002403305.1. GTDB lineage: Bacteria > Bacteroidota > Bacteroidia > Bacteroidales > VadinHA17 > SR-FBR-E99. The sequence goes on along the minus strand of DHHM01000013.1, from coordinate 198,789 downwards.
CATTAATCCGGAAGCCTGGGAACACTGCCGTGATATAGCCACCGGGCAACTGTCGGGGAAGAGTCTCTATGTTGTTGACTGCTACAGCGGGGCCAATCATGATTCGAGGCTTTGTGTGAGGTTCATCATGGAAGTTGCGTGGCAGGCACATTTTGTGAAGAATATGTTCATTCGTCCCACTGAGGAGGAGCTGCAGGATTTCAAGCCTGACTTTGTGGTGCTGATGGCTTCCAAGGCAGTCAACCCCGCGTACCGCGATTATGGGTTGAACTCAGAGAACTTTGTATTCTTCAACCTCACTGAAAATATGATGCTGGTTGGCGGCTCATGGTATGGCGGGGAGATGAAGAAGGGTATTTTTTCGGTTATGAATTACTATCTGCCGCTAAAGAATATAGCAGCCATGCACTGCTCTGCCAATGTAGGCAGGGATGGTGATGTCGCAATCTTCTTCGGCCTCTCGGGAACCGGCAAAACCACCCTTTCCACCGATCCGGACAGGGCGCTGATAGGCGACGATGAGCATGGCTGGGACGATGACGGGATATTTAACTTCGAAGGAGGCTGTTATGCCAAGACCATCAACCTGAGCAAGGAGAATGAGCCTGACATCTACCGTGCCATCAGGCGCGATGCGCTCCTCGAGAACGTGGTTGTCGGCGATGACGGGGTGATAGACTTCAGCAGTGCTGCCAAGACAGAGAATACCAGGGTATCCTATCCCATATATCATATTGACAACATTGTCAAGCCAGTTTCAAAGGCGGGGCATGCAACCACCGTCATTTTTCTCACCGCCGATGCCTTTGGTGTTCTGCCGCCTGTTGCCATGCTGACAGAAGAGCAGACGCAGTATTATTTCCTCAGCGGTTATACGGCCAAGGTGGCAGGTACCGAGCGTGGTATCATTGAACCCCTCCCCTCTTTCTCGGCCTGCTTCGGCGCGGCGTTCCTGCTGCTTGATCCGCTGATCTATGCCCGTGAGCTGACGAGAAAGATGCAGGCGCACGGCGCCAGTGCATGGCTTGTCAACACCGGCTGGATTGGTGGACCCTACGGGACAGGCAACCGCATCGACCTGCCCTCAACAAGAAACATCATCAACGCCATACTCAACAAAAGTCTCGACACTGCTCAGTTCGTCACGCTGCCGGTCTTCAACCTTGAGATACCCCTGTCAGTGGCGGGCGTCTCACCTGAGCTGCTCGACCCGCGACGGACATGGAGCAACAGTGAGGATTGGGACGGTGCTGCCAGGTCGCTGGCTGGAAAATTCATCAAAAACTTCAGTAAATTCACCTCCAACGAAGAAACGGCTAATCTGGTTACTTCAGGACCGAAGCCATAAATAGAGGCCTATGAATATCACTTTGGCACTGCCGGCTGTTCTGCTGGCATACATAGCAGGATCAATCCCCAGTGCTGTCTGGGCCGGAAAGCTGTTTCACGGTATCGATGTCAGGGAGCACGGCAGTGGCAATGCCGGTGCCACAAATACGGTTAGGGTCCTTGGCTGGAAGACAGGTATACCGGTCCTGATCTTTGATCTTTTCAAGGGGTGGCTCGCCGCCATGCTTCCTGAATTCCTGAAAGCAGCTGACGGCGGCACGGAACAGATGATGGCCCTTCAGATAGCCTGCGGCATAGCAGCCATATTGGGTCATATCTTCCCGCTATTTGCAGGTTTCCGGGGAGGAAAGGGTGTTGCCACTACCTTTGGAGTGCTGCTTGCCCTCCATCCGTGGATGACACTTATATGTGCAGGTATCTTCCTGGTTGTACTGCTGATCAGCGGCTATGTATCACTGGGCTCCATGACGGCTGCAGTAATGTTCCCCGTGCTTCTGATGACTGCCTTTGACACGCCTTCACTTCTGTTCAAAATATTCTCCGTGGTGGTGGCAGTCGCCATAGTGGTGACCCATAAAAAGAATATCGGGAGACTTATCAGGGGAGAAGAGAACAGGTTCCTGAGAAAGAAAAAAAAGTAACTATTGCTGGCCGACCAATCAAGGTCAGCAGAGAGCAAAAGCAAAAGAGCGACTGTATCTGTCTGATCTATCAGGTTCCATACAGAGCATTGTGATAAAGATGACCATCAGGGTCCATCTCCAGTTTAAAGAATTATGCTATTTTTAGGCCGGATAATCTAAAACACAACTTTAAAGAAGAAATATGGAAAGTATAAAAGGAACCCGCACCGAGCAAAATCTCCTCAAGGCGTTTGCCGGGGAGTCACAGGCAAAGAACCGTTATGAATTTGCAGCCAAGGTGGCAAAGGAAGAGGGCTATGAGCAGATAGCAGCCATCTTCCTGGAGACTGCGCTCCAGGAGCAGCAGCACGCCAAGCGTTTCTTCAGTTACCTGGAGGGGGGCATGCTGGAGATCACCGCCGCCTACCCGGCCGGCAGGACAGGCACCACCAGTGAGAACCTGGAGGCAGCAGCCGATGGTGAGCATGAGGAGTGGGCTGAACTCTATCCCGAGTTTGCCAGGGTAGCAGCAGAGGAGGGCTTCAAGGAGATAGCCACCTGCTTCAAGGCCATTTCGGCAGCCGAGAAGGTTCACGAGGAGCGTTACAGGAAGCTGCTGGCCAGCGTGATGGGAAACAGGGTCTTTGAACGTGAGGAGAAGATCTTCTGGTATTGCCGCAAGTGCGGATACGTACACTTTGGCACCAGGCCGCTGAAAAACTGCCCGGCATGCCTCCATCCCTTTAATTACAGCGAGGAGTTTGCACAGAACTATTGATTGTTGACTTCGCGCAATGACCGACGGTAATGGGATGCTCGACCTGCTTAAGAGCAGGCAGAGTGAGAGGAAATATCTTGACACGCCAGTTGAGAGGGATAAGATCGTGAGGATCACCGAGGCCGGACGGCTTGCACCCTCGGCCTGCAACGGACAGCCCTGGCATTTCATTGTTGTGGATGACCCGGCTGTCAGGGAGGAGGTGACTGCAGCCACGGAGTCCGAGATACTGCGCATGAACCTCTTTGTCCGGCAGGCTCCGGTACTCATTGTTGTTGTGCGCGAGAAATCCAACCTCAGCTCCAGGGCCGGTGACCTCATCAAGCAGATGGATTACTCCCTGATTGACATCGGCATCGCTGCCGCCTCGATGGTTTACCAGGCCACGGCCGAAGGACTGGGCACATGCATCCTCGGATGGTTTGACCAGAAGAAGATCAAAAAGGCGCTGGGAATACCGTCACCGAAGAAGGTTGAGCTGGTCATCTCCGTCGGTTATACAGATAACCGGCTGAGGGAAAAAATGCGCAAGCTGCCGGATGAGGTCATAACATTCAACAGGTACTGAAAACGGCAGAGCCGCATAGCTGATGCGGCTCTGGTTTGTTAAGGTCTCTGATGTCAGACAGTGCTGAAGGTCAACCTTCACAAGCACTGTGAGCCGAGGGTCTCTTAATTGTTGTCAGGAATGAGTCAGTTCAGCTTTGCCAGTGCCTCTTTGATACGGCGGACGGCTTCGGTAATACGTTCGTCAGAGGTGGCGTAGGATATCCTTATGCAGTTGTCGGCCCCGAAGGCGCTGCCACTGACCATCGCCACCCTGCCCTCCTCCAAAAGGAAGAAGGTGAGGTCATCGGCGTTCCTTATCACCCTGCCGTTATAACTCTTGCCAAGGAAATTGCTTATGTCAGGCATGACATAAAATGCTCCCTGGGGTACTCTCACCTTAAGTCCCGGTATCTCGCCAAGCAGCCTGCATATCAGGTCCCTGCGGCGCAGAAAGGCCTCGCGCATCTTCTCCTTTGAGTCGCTCTTCGAAGTCACCGCTGCCAGTGCGGCTCTCTGGGCTATGGAGCAGACGCCGGAGGTGAACTGACCCTGTAGCTTGTTGCATGCTTTGGCAAGCCATAGCGGGGCCCCCATGTAACCTATTCTCCATCCGGTCATGGCATACCCTTTTGAGACACCGTTGACGGTCGCAACCCTGTCGGTGATTGAAGGGAAGGAGGCGAGACTTATATGCGATCCCGAGAAGGTTATGTGTTCGTAGATCTCATCCGAGATGACAAGTATTTCGGGGTGTTTATCCAGTACTCTGACCAGTGCTGCCATCTCATCTTTCGTGTAGACCATGCCTGTGGGGTTTGATGGCGAATTAAATATCAGGACCCGGGTACGTGGAGTGATAGCCGCCTCGAGCTGTGCGGGAGTAACCTTGAAGTCGCTCTCTATGGATGTATGTATTATCACCGGCTTGCCTTCCGAGAATATGATCTGGTCAAGATAACTGACCCAGTAAGGGGCGAGAAGAATCACCTCTTCTCCAGGATCGACAACCGAAATGAGGATATTAATAAGAGTGTGCTTCCCTCCTGCTGACACCACTATCTGATCAGGAGTGTAATCCAGTCCGTTCTCCTCCCTGAACTTGCGGGTAATGGCTTCGCGCAGGTCGCCGTATCCGGGTACCGGGGGATAGAAGGAGTAGTTGTCGTCAATGGCCTTCTTTGCGGCATCCTTGATGTCATCAGGGGTGTTGAAGTCAGGCTCGCCGAGGCTGAGGTTAATAACGTCAATACCCTGTTCCTTCAGCTCGCGGCTCTTCTGTGCCATTGCCAGGGTTTGTGATACCGAGAGAGCCTTAACCCTCCTGCTGATATGCTCCATAATGTCAGGTTTTTGTTAATGTCGTTTGGGAAAAGGCCAAATGTAATTGTTAAAAGTGAAAAAGAAAAGGGATTATAACAGGGTGCAACACCGTTTCAAGGCTGAAAAATTGATTAATTTGCACCGCATAAGATCATAAACTACCGTAACAATGGAAACCTTCATGGAGTTACTCAAGATATTCCTTCCTGCGCTGCTGGTGATGCTCACGGCATGGCTTGTCATACGAAGCATACTGCGCGACGATCAGGAGCAGCGGAGACAGGATCTGCTGCTGCAGACAGTACAGACGATCACGCCGGTACGACTGCAGGCCTATGAGAGGGTGGTGTTGTTCCTGGAGCGCATCACTCCTGAGTCGCTCATCATGCGCACAGCCCGGCCGGATATGACTGCACAGCAGCTGCAGTCAGCCCTCGTCACCGGGGTCAGGAGTGAATATGAGCACAATCTTTCACAGCAGATCTATATTACAAATGAGGCCTGGGAGATGGTAAAGAATGCGCGCGGGACGGTTGTCAGGCTGGTAAACAGCGTGGCCTCACAACTCCCTCCAACAGCCACCGGAGAGGAGCTCTCGAGGCTGCTCCTGGAGGAGGTGATGGAGATGGATGCAGAGCCGACAAAAATCGCTATAGCCTATATCAAGGCAGAGATAGCCCGGATTATGGGCTAGCATGACTGGCCGGCCCGCAACCGGGAGAACAGTGACAGTCGCGCAGGCCGGTCTCCGGCCGTGAACCCCTACAGAAATTTTTGCCCGGAAATGGCAGGGCAGAAAAAAAGACGCCCGCACCGGGCGTCATATGGACTGATAGTGATATATATGGTATGCTTCTAGAGGAGGCTGATGCTTCGCTTTACAAAAGCGCTCAGTGCCTCTCCCTTGAGCATGTTGTTGGCAAGCATGGCCAGGTCAATCAGCTGCTTTACAGTCTTATGCTCCTCACCGAAGCCAGACAGAATGCTCTTCCTCTTCTCCTCAAGCTGATTCAGCTCACCCCTCAGCCTCTCCAGGTCATCCTTCTCAACCGTGGGCACCTCCTCCGGCTTCTTCTTGCTGTGCTCCTTCTCCATAAATTCAATCTCAACCTTTGTCTTTTCTATGCCTGCACTGTTCTTCTTCAGCTCGTCAGCGTGCTCCTTCTCCAGGTCTTCGGCCAGCGCCACAACACGCGGGTGGTTGGTATTCAGCACCAGGTCAAAGCTGTCGGGCATCTCGCCGTAGAAAGAGTAGCCGCCACCAAACTGAGCCATATCCTTCATCCTGCGCATAAACTCACTCTGGGTGATAACCAGCGGAAGGTCATTCTCGTCAAGACTCTCAGCCCTGACCTGAAAATGGGCCTTGTCACTGTCGGCAATCTGACTGCGGAATAGCTTCGCCAGATCATCCGACTGTGCCTGGGTAAGCTTTGAAGTGTGGCTCTCATCCTTCCTGATGAGCTTCTCGATCACGTCACTGTCAACCCTCACGAACTTCGATGAAGGATCCTTAGACTCCAGGGTGTTGATGAGGTGCGTGTCAAGCTGTCCGTCAAGCACCAGCACATCGTATCCCTTGTCGGCTGCCTTGGCCACATAGGTGTGCTGAGCCACAGGGTCAGTGGTATAGAGATGTATCAGCGACTGGTCCTTGTCAGTCTGGCTCTCTTTAATGATCTTATCATACTCCTCGAGCGTAAAGTATTTGCCGTCACTGTTTTTATAGAGAGCAAATTTGGAGACCTTCTCAAAGAACTTCTCTTCGGTGATCATTCCGTATTCAATAAAGAGCTTAAGGTCATCCCATTTCTTTTCGAAGTTCTCACGGTCCTTCTTGAAGATATCTGCAAGTCTGTCTGCCACCTTTTTGGTTATGTGGCCAGAGATCTTCTTAACACTGGAGTCGCTCTGCAGATAACTCCTGGAAACGTTGAGAGGGATATCAGGCGAGTCTATTACTCCATGCAGCAGGGTCAGGAACTCAGGCACGATACCTTCGACGGAGTCAGTTACATAGACCTGGTTGCAGTAGAGCTGTATCTTGTTCTTCTGAATTTCAAAGTTGTTGCGGATTTTCGGGAAGTAAAGTATCCCTGTAAGCTTGAAGGGATAGTCGACGTTAAGATGGATGTTAAAGAGAGGCTCCTCTCCCATCGGGTACAGTTCGCGATAGAAATTGCTGTAGTCTTCGTCCTTCAGCTCTGCGGGCTTGCGTGTCCATGCCGGCTGCGTGTTGTTGATAATCTTCGGCTTGCCGGTGTCGACCATCTTGCCGTCCTTCCACTCCTTCTCATTGCCGAACTGGACTGGCACGGGAAGAAACCTGCAGTACTTTTTCAGGAGGCCCTCCAGCCTGTTCTCATCCAGAAATTCCTTGGAATCCTTGTCGATGTGCAGTATCACATCGGTGCCCTGCCTCTCTCTCACCGTCTCTTCCAGTGAATATTCGGGACTTCCGTCGCATGTCCATTTCACTACAGGTTCATCTTCACGGTATGACTTAGAGATCACCTCAACCCTGTCGGAGACCATGAATGACGAATAGAATCCCAGCCCGAACTGGCCGATCAGGCCGCTGGCCTGGTCCTTGTATTTGTCGAGGAACTCGTTGGCACTTGAGAAGGCTATCTGGTTGAGATATTTGTCTATCTCCTCCCCGCTCATTCCTACGCCGTTGTCTGACACGGTAATGGTTTTCTTCTTGTTGTCGAAGCTCACCTGCACCTGCAGTTCGCCCAGTTCACCCTTGAATTCACCGGCGGAGGCCAGCGTCTTAAGCTTCTGTGTGGCATCCACGGCGTTGGAGACGAGCTCCCTCAGGAAGATTTCATGATCTGAATAGAGAAATTTCTTAATGACCGGAAAGATGTTCTCGGTAGTGACTCCAATTTTACCCTTTTCCATCTGATATTGTTTTCTTGATTAGTCTGCCACTGATAAACAAAGTGCGTGCCGAGGCAGAAACTATGACAAGGTGTCAGTATTCAGTCGGCAGTCGGCAGTCGGCAGTCGGCAGTCAGCAGTCGGCAGTCGGCAGTCAGCAGTCGGCAGTCAGTGCATAACCTGATACTGAGGACTGAGGGCTGCCGACTGGACTACTGCCTGCTAACAACTGCCTGATACAGATTTTTCAGACGGTAGCAGGCAAGGCGGATCTCGTCGTCAGTGATAGTAAGCGGCGGGGCAATGCGGAAAGCAGTATCGCAGAAGAGAAAATAGTCGAGCAGCAGTCCGTGCCCGGGGGCTTGTGCCACCATGGCCGGGATGATCTCCGGTTGTTCGGGAACGACGGCAAGGAGGAGTCCTTCTCCCCTTATCTCTTTGAACGGCATTCCGGCCAGCTCACTTCTCAGGAGCTGTTCCTTCATCACGGCCTTTTCTGCCAGCCTCTCTGCCACTATCACCTCCAGTGATGCCAGTCCTGCAGCACAGCAGACCGGGTGTCCACCGAAGGTTGTTATATGTCCGAGGGAGGGGTCATGTGTCAGTGAAGACATTATCTCTGCGGAGGAGATAAAAGCTCCCAGGGGCATCCCTCCCCCCAGTGCTTTGGCCAGCACCAGGATGTCAGGTGTTACGTCATACCTGAGGAGTGAGAAGAGGCTGCCAGTACGTCCGAAACCTGTCTGCACCTCGTCAAATATGAGCATGGCACCATGTCTGTGGCAGGCATTGCGGAGTCCCTCAAGAAAGCTGTCGCGCGGCTGTATCACCCCGGCTTCTGCCTGCACCGGCTCAACGAGCACGGCGGCAGTATTGCCCGTTATCATCTCCGCCGCTGCATGGCTGTTGAACTCAGCCATGGTTGTGGAGGGCATCAGTGGTCTGAAGGCATTGCGGTACAGTTCCGATCCCTGCACACTCAGGGCTCCGGTGGTGGAGCCGTGGTATGCATTGCCGAAGTAGATAATCTCATTCCTGCCTGTATATCTGCGTGCGAGTTTTAATGCACCTTCGATGGCTTCGCTGCCTGAGTTGACAAAGAATACCGATCCCAGGGAGGAGGGCAGTAGCGAGGCAAGGCGTGCGGCATAGCGTACCTGCGGACTCTGTACCACCTCGCCGTAGACCATGAGATGCATGTACCTGTCTGCCTGCTCCTTCACGGCGGCTACCACTGCGGGGTGCCTGTGGCCGGTGTTGCTTACCGAGACGCCGGAGATAAGGTCAAGATAATCTTTCCCGTCGCTGCCGTAGAGAAATGAACCTTCCGCCCTCTCAATTTCAAGCATCAGTGGTGAGGGAGAGGTCTGACCGATATGTTCAAGGAAGAGTTGCCTCAGCGAGGGCATTCAACGCGTCATTATGTTGATGTAGTTCATGATCCCGTCACGGTATGACTTTCCGACGGGCAGGATTTTCGGGGTATTGCCTATGGCGATCGTCAGGCTGTTTTCGCTGATCGACCTGATCACACTCTTATTGACAAGGTATGAACGGTGAATCCTCACAAAAAGCTCAGAGGGGAGTTGCTGCTCTATGGCCCTCATGGTAAAATGAATGGTGTATTTCTCGTCGCGGGTGATGACGCTCACGTAGTTCTCGAGGGCCTCTACATAGAGTATCTCCTTGAGTTTCAACCTAACCAGCGATGAGGCCTTCTTGATGAATATCTCCTCTTCGCCCACTGTTGACGGCGCCTTACGAGGGGCGTAGTACTTCATGATCTTCTCCACTGCCCTGCAGAAGCGGGGGTAACTGATAGGCTTGAGGAGATAGTCAATGCCGTTGTAGTTGAAGGCCTTGTAGGCATGCTCCTCGCTTCCCGATACGAAGATAATGTGAGGCGGCTTTTCCAGGCTTGAGAGAAAGTCAAAGCCATCCATCTCCGGCATTTGGATATCGAGAAAAATCAGTTCGATATCCCGCTGCGACATCAGAAGATTACGGGCCGACAGTGAGTCGCTGAAGCTCCCCACCAGGGTCAGGGATGCTGACTTGCCTACAAACTCCTCCAGGGTTCTGAGCCATACGGGGTCGTCATCAACAATTATACAATTCATTACAAACGCTTAGGTTGAAATTGTTAGCGGGCAACAGAAATATGATAAAAACTCTTTCCTCCATTCTACAGGTTGAAGAAATGACGATTAAGTATTTGATTTACAGCTTCTATTCTATCCAAATCAAATAGAACCAGTTTCATACAATCCAAACGTAAATATAATAATTAATTTCAAGGAAAAACAATCCCGTTTTGCAAATTTGGATGTACGGCAGGGACCCGGCTGCTATTTTTCACCTGGCATCAACAGACCGGGTAAAAGCGGAATCAGGAAAGTAGTGTGTTCTCAGGAAGTCAAGCAGCACCTTTGACAGATCCTCAATCAGTTTGTCACGTCGTGACAGTTCACCTCTGAGATCCAGGTCAAGCTCAACCTGTATGCCGTCTATTGTGCCACCGGCTGACGACCCATGACGAGTGGTATTATATCCGCCGCTGAAATATGGCTCACCGGGTGCCGGAGAGGGTATCTCTGAACTGGGCACTGCAGAGTACCCGAGATCACAGAGCATGCTGCCAAGGCTGAGAGGCCCCCGTAAAAGCTGAGAAAAGGAGAGTGCCCCGGAATTTGTACTGACCAGGTTCCTGATACTGCTGAATTCAATGAAAGTGCCCACATCCATCATCTCATCGTCAAATTGAAGCTCCTCGGCTGAAAGCAGATATCCCAGTTCTGTCCTCCTGATCTTGTGCCTGTGACCGTGGAGATCGATGAACAGTCCCTTTTCAAATTCCCCGGTTACCAGAGCACTGGCACTGTCAATATAACCCTGGAACAGGAGCCATGCCTCCCCGGCATTCCGGTTTCCGTCTGCAGCTTCTTCTATACTCCGGTTAGGGTCAAGCCTGGTCCGGTGAAGGTTATTGATTATGACATAGGGATAATAACCTGTCATTCTATGGATGGCATCACGGATGCCCAGCCCGATCTCAAGGGTAAAAATATCCTGGTTCTTGGCGCAGTTAACACACGGCCGCTCAGGAATCTCATCAGGCATCAGGTAACCCCCATGGGGTATTGAAATTATAAGAGGCATGTTGCCGGGCAGAAAGGTTATGTAGCTTCCGGTACCTTCGTCCGGCATTCCGGCTTCCGGAAGCTCCCGGGCAATGACAGATGACGTAATAAGAAATATAAGAAGTGTGGGGAGCATAAATTTTTTATGTTTCATGTCATCAGTTAATTAGAATCGTTGTTCGCTGAGATCAGGCGAATTATCGGCAATACCGTGCAAAATGACGGTGATCAGTTAAAATGCAATCCTCTCCAACCTGTTCACGGCAATGGGCTGATCAAAAAACAGGCCAACATATTACGGGCAGGCTGACAATAACGAAACGAAACCGCTCGGGATCTGCCCGTAGCCAATATCCTCTTAAATCTCAGTAATAACACCGGAGTCAAATGCGGCCCGGACAAAAATATGATACTCCCTGTACTGTCAGGTCAGATGCAGAAATCTGTGCTGAATCATCTCAGCGAGATGGGCTGTTTCAGCTCAAGGCAGAGCTATTGAAGAGTGATCATGGTTCATATAATATTATATATCAGCCTTTTAATACGATGGCATGGCTTTTGGAACAGGCCCTGGGAATAAATTCTGTTTATGAGTATTGAGTTGATCATCTTCATATGCATGCTCGCAATATTTGCCCTGAGCATTTTTCTTTTCAAGATGCCGGCAGGTGTATCTCTCATGCTGGCAGCTGTTGTGGGGGCTCTCATGGGGGGACAGGGTTTGCCGGTAAGGCATCTGGTAGAGGGCGGCTTCGGTTTTCTGGAGGCTATACTGATTATTTCAACAGCCATGATTTTCATGCGTATGATGCAGGAGACCGGGGCTCTTAGCGGGGTTAGCAGAGGCATCCTCAGGCTCTTTTACCGCCAGCCGATCCTTCTGATAATCTTCATAACCCTTTTTGTCATGTTCCCGGGTATGCTTACCGGTTTGTCGTCAACATGCATACTGACTACCGGGGCCCTGGTCGCGCCTATACTCATTAACATCGGGATGCAGAGGCTGGCTGTCGGTGCCCTGATAGCCATGGCTGCCGTTTTCGGTGAGGTAGCACCCCCCATCAGCATTCCGGTGATGATCATCGGCGGCGGTGTTGACATGCCCTATATAGGGTTTGGCCTTCCCCTGCTGCTCGTCTCCATGCCAACAGCCCTGATCACGGCGCTTTATTTCAGGTTCAGGTATCTTCCCGATTACAACGTTGCAAAAGTGAAGATATACCTCGATTCTACCGGTGATGAGAAATACGGATTCAAACTGTATATACCGATCATCTTCGTCATTCTCTATATGATCGGTGAGATAAGGTTTCATGAATTTGTGCCCCACCTCGGTGTGCCACTTATTTTTATTACAGGTACAGTTCTCGGTCTGCTGACAAAGAGAGGCGTAAAGCTGATTGATGTATCGCGAACAGCACTGAGAAGTGCAATGCCAGTCATGGCGATCCTTGTCGGCGTCGGGATGTTCCTGCAGATCCTGGCCCTGACCGGTGTCCGCGGTTACCTGGCTGTCACGGCACTTGGTCTGCCGGAGGCAATCAGATACCTTGCAGCCGGCCTTATGCCTTTCATGGGTTCAGCATATGGTTCGGCCTCCATTATAGGTGTGCCGCTGGTCTATGTCTTTATCGGCAAGAGCACCCTTGTGGTAACGGCAGTACTGGTGCTCATGGCTGCACTGGGAGACCTGATGCCTCCTCCTGCCCTGCTCTGTGCTTACTCATCGCAGATAATAGATGAGCCAAATCACTTCAGGATACTTAAAAAATGCATTATCCCCATGGCTATCTCGATGACTATCGGACTGTTGATACTTGTTTTTGCACAGGAGATAGCAACCCTGATATTATAAATTAACGCTATGCTATATATCATATATACACTGATACTCGCCTACGTCACCTTCGTGGTGATCATTGAGTTCCTGAAGGAGAAGAAATGGCGGAATCAACTGGCAATGGCAATGGTACTGCTCGTATTCATTCTTCGCTTACTGCAAATTAAATAAGGGCCATGATCAGAAATCATCTGTCCACAATAATAATAACGATCATTACAGCCACCCTGGGTGTGATCGCAGCCATCAGCTTCGGCAAGATGCATCACCCCGAAGAGCTGTTTCCCGGTGACGGACTTACCGGAAAGGTCATGCTCAGCGACTATTTTGAAGGTATTAAGGGGACCAACGGTGATACGGAGGTCTATCTGTTTGACAGCGGTGTCGAAGGCGGCACCGCCCTGGTGTGCGGAGGAGCCCATCCCAATGAGGCGGCATCGTTTCTTTCCACCGTAGTCATACTGGAGAACCTGAGCGTTACCTGCGGCAGAGTCTTCATCATCCCCCGGCTGAACAACAGCGCCTTTACCTGTTCAGATCCCATGGAAGGGTTCCCGGCATCCTATGAGATTCCGACTAAAAGCGGTACCAGACGATTCAGACTTGGCTCCAGGGTAACAAATCCCCTTGATCAATGGCCTGACCCCCTGGTCTTCTCACAGTATCCATCAAACCAGCAACTGTCGGGATTTGAGACAAGGAACATAAACCGGTCATACCCCGGAAGACCCAACGGGAACCTGACTGAAAGAATAGCCTATGCAATTGTTCAGCTGATAGATAAGGAGAAGGTGAACATTGCCTTTGATATTCATGAGTCATCACCTGAAGTTCCCATCGTCAATGTCATTGTCTACCATGAAAAGTATGAAGAGGTGGCCATGGGAGCAATACTGGGCCTTGAGATGGCAGGTCTCCAGTTTTCACCCGAGACCTCTCCGAAGAATTTTCACGGACTGAGCCACCGGGAATGGGGAGATTACACCAATGCCATACCTTTTCTGATGGAGACCAGCAATCCTTCCATGGGAAGGCTCAGGGGCAGGACCGATGTCGATCTCGTCCTGAGGGGTTACTGTGACAACTACAAAAAAGCAAAGGAGACGGGTGCCCTGAGAATTGCCTACCGTGAGGAAACCGGCGAACCGATCGCACATCGTGTCGGAAGGCATATTGCAGGAGTCGTTGAACTAATTAACTCTTATAACTTATATTATCCTGATAACCAAATCGTGATTGAGAACCTCCCCGATTACGAAATGATAATGGAAAAAGGGGTGGGTGAATTCTTAAACAATTAAAACAGAGAAAAATGAAAACCAGGATTTCAACTATTGTAACAATACTGATTTTGTTCTTTGCCGGCTCATCATTGCTGGCCCAGAAATTTGAACAGCCGGTGCTGATCTCCTCTGCCGGGCAGAGTGCAGATGTGAAGCTGGTAAAGATGCTTGCCCAGAGGCAGGACCTGAATGCCACCACTGTTCTGATGGCAAAATCGGAAGACCTCACAGGGTTTAAGACCCTGGTAATTGTGCCGGGATTCAGTTCCAAGGGACTTGGAGCCGCCGGCATCAGCCAACAGGATGAGCTTGAGAGAGTCCGGTCTCTTATAAATGCGGCAAATGACCTCAAGATACCAATAGTGTTGATGCACATAGGAGGTAACGCCCGCAGACAGGGCCAGTCTGACTCATTTAACCAGCTTGTCGCCGATAATTCAAAGTTTATGCTGGTTGTGAAACAGGGTGATGAGGATGGTTTTTTCTCCTCCATCGCCAGGGCAAAGAATATCCCGCTGACACTTGTCGAGAAAATTGCAGAATCCGCTGAACCGCTTGGAAACCTGTTCAAGTAATCGCAAGAAACTCATACTGAACAAATCCTGATTGAACCTCTGCGATGATAAAGAGAACTTTTCAACTGATATTACTGCTTGTACTGATATTGAATCCGGGCGTCCGGGGACAATCGGTGTACCCCTCCAAAGGGATGAACGGGATGGCTGCCACGGCCCACCCGCTGGCATCTGCTGCAGCCATTGACATGCTGAAAAGCGGCGGTAACGCCGTCGATGCTGCGGTAGCAGCCGCATTTACAATCGGAGTGGTGGAACCTGACGGATCAGGCCTGGGAGGTGGTGGAAGCATGGTTATATACCTGAAAAATGAGCAGAAATCATGGTTCATCAACTATTACGGAAGGAGTTCCGAAAGAGCCACTGAATTAGACTTCAGTTCAAGCAGAGACAACAGCACTGCAAAAGCAATCGGAGTACCCGGTACTGTGGCGGGACTGCTCATGGCACATGAGAAATTCGGTAGGCTGCCACTGAAAAAGGTAATGGAACCGGCAATAAGTCATGCTGAGTATGGCTTTCCCATTGACCAGACCCTGGCAAAACTTATCCTCGACAATATTGACAAGATCATGAGTGACCCGGCCACCGCTTCCGTTTTTCTTGATGACGGGTTTCCGCGGATGGAGGGAGAAATACTCGTTCAGAGGAATCTGGGGAAGGTGCTGCGTCTCATCGCTGAGCAGGGCAGGGACGGATTCTACGAGGGAGAGCTCGCCAGCTCTTTTGTGGAGGGTATCAGGGCCCGCGGCGGAGTGCTGACAGAAAAAGACTTTTCATCATATCAGCCAAAACTTACCGTACCCCTGCAGGGAACCTACAGGGGCTATGATATCCTTTCATCAAATGTTCCGCAGTCAGGCATCAGCCTGATACAGGGACTGAATATGCTTGAAAACTTCGACCTTAAGGCCAGTGGCCATTACAGTGCATCGGCGAAGACATTGCATGTGATGGCTGAAGTTGATAAACTGATTTATGCTGACAGGTACCAGTACCTGGCTGATCCGGATTTTGTGGCTGTACCTGTAGCAGGACTCACCTCCAAGGAGTACGCCCTGGCAAGGTTTAACAGCATCAACCAGTCAAAACTTGATCCGCCACGGTACAGAGATGCTGAATACGGTGACCCGGGGGTATTCAACAAAAGTTACAGGAAGGAGACTGTATTGGACGAGGAACCTGCAGGAGGACATACAACTCACCTGTCAGTCATCGACAAAGATGGCAATGCCGTAGCACTGACCCAGACGCTGGGACTGTTTTTCGGATCGGGTCAGACGGTATCAGGTGTACTGTTTAACTGCGCCATGACAAACTACTCATACAACGCTGAGAATGTCAACTATCTGCAGGACAGCAAACAATGCAGAACCTCCATCACACCAACAATAATCCTTAAAAACGGAAATCCCTTCCTGATCCTGGGCAGTCCCGGCGCCAGTCGCATTATTACAACCATAATTGAACTGGTTGTCAATGTCATCGACTTTGGAATGGATGTTAACGAAGCAAACCTGGCCCCAAGGTTCTACATCCAGAAGTTTGAGGATTACCTGCATGTTGAAGCAGGCATAAAACCTGAAGTGCGTGCCGAACTGGAATTGATGGGCCACTTTGTAAAGGTGTATGAGGGAATCGACCTCTTTTTTGGAGGAGCACAGATGATATATGTGGATCCCACTACAGGAGAGTATTCAGGATCCGCGGATAAAAGAAGAGGTGGAATGGCTATTGGGTATTGATCATAAAGGATGAGTGCAATGAGTCCGGGATCCTGACAAGTAATTGAAATGCTGATAATATCGGTAATACTGATCTTAATATTAAGTCTCCTGATCATTGAAAAACGGATGCTTCAGAAGAGCATCGCCTCAATGAGCCTGAGAATCCATGTGAATGGAACAAGAGGCAAGTCTTCGGTAACTGAGTATGTTGCAGCCGGAATAGCCTCTGCGGGCCATGATGTGATGGCAAAGATCACCGGTATCATCCCATCTACGATTCACAACGGGGTCACAGAGACTGTTGACCGTGCAGGTCCGGCAAGGGTTCAGGAACAGGTGAACATCCTGAGATCAGCCTTCAGGAAGAGGGTAAAAACGATGGTGATGGAGTGCATGTCAATTGCTCCCGAACTTCAGAAACTGGAAGGTTCAATATTTAAACCGCATTTTTACGTCATTACAAACATCAGGGATGACCACCGCGAGGAGATGGGCGAGGACCTGGAATCGCAGGCAGAAGCAATATGCAGTGCCATTCCGGCAAACTGCAGGGTCATCACCGGTGAGAGAAAATTCATAAATAAGATTAAAGAAAAAGCATCAGCAGGCAACAGCACTGTCGTCACTGCCGGGGAGCTGGAGGAGCGCCTCAGGGAACGACTGCCGTACGGTATTTTTCCTGAGAACGTCGCACTGGCCCTGACTGTATGCAGGGAGGCGGGGATTGACCCGGAAAGGGCTGAAACAGGAATAATGAACTGGATCGCCGGCACTAAATCTCCCCTGAAGACAATTAATGACGGGGGAAAGAAGATCAGGTTCCTTAATGCATTTGCGGTCAATGATATAGACTCTACGGAGTCATTTATCGGACACTGGAAGGAGGTTTCAGGCCATTCGGGCAGAATATCGGTCATCCTTAACACCCGTGCCGACCGCCCTGTGAGAACTGACCTGTTCTCAGAATGGATTGCGAAGAATCCCGGCTCCTTTGACAGGATAATCATGACCGGCAGCCACAGAAAAAGGGCACAGCACAAACTGTCAGCAGCAGGATTTGAAAAGGGGAAAATGATCTGCTGGAACAGAAGAGAGATACACAATCCGGTAAAATCACTTGTCAGCACTGTCGCCGACGGGTCATTCGTAACCGGTATAGGCAATATTGGCGGAGAAGGATTTCATATTTTAAATGAGCTAGGATGATACTCCAGCTATTTATTATAGGATTGGTTGTCGGTTTCATCTTCTATGAGATCACGGGTATCTCGCCGGGTGGTGTGATTGCTCCCGCATACTTTGCACTTTTCATCTACGAGCCCGACAGGATAATCATGACTGTCATCATAGCCCTGATAGTATATCTCATCATCCGGGGCCTGTCACAGTTCCTGCTCCTCTACGGCAGGAGGAAATTCCTGCTTGCCGTGCTGCTCAGTTTCTTCCTGAAACTTCTTATTGACACCCTGATTCAGCCTGCAGATATTTTCAAGCTGGATCTG
This sequence comes from Bacteroidales bacterium UBA4772, assembly GCA_002403305.1. Lineage (GTDB taxonomy): Bacteria > Bacteroidota > Bacteroidia > Bacteroidales > VadinHA17 > SR-FBR-E99. Next base: position 181,216 of record DHHM01000013.1, on the reverse strand, counting down.
CAGTCGATAGGATATATCATTCCCGGTCTTATCGCAAACGAGATGGGGAGGCAGAAGATAACATCGACCCTTCTCAGCCTGGGTATCGTCACACTGATAATCTTCCAGGTATCACTGTTTCTGCCATGAACCGACTGAACCTAAATACCAGGTTACTCATAGCCTTCGTGGTGCTCCTGGCCGGAACGGCAGCATCGGTCACCTTCTTCCGCAGGCAGCAGCCACTGCCTTACCGGGATACTATGGAGGAGGCTGTAGCCCTGACGGAAAAGATGTTTGGAGTAATTGAACGTTTAAAGCAGGAAAGGAACATTGTGTCTGATGCTCACTCGAATGTGCCCTATAATTTCATGATAGGCGACGAATGGTCGGATATCACCACTACACTAGGTTCCCTGGAAGCAAAGGAGACCTCCACTAACCCTGATTTCGCGGCACTGATAGTCAGATTACTGCACGAGGCAGGTATAACAGGCGGAGAGAAGGTGGGGGTCATAATCTCCGGATCCTTCCCCTCACTTGCCATATCAGCACTGGCAGCACTTCAGACCATGGGTATTGAGCCTGTTGTGATGAGCTCCCTGGGAGCCTCAACATACGGTGCCAACCAACCGGGTGCAACGTGGATCGACATGGAGACAGCACTGAGAAGAGAGGGCATGAAGTTTAAATCGATACTCGTATCTGCCGGTGCAACGGGAGATAACGGCACGGGGCTTTCACCGGAAGGCATGGCAATCATTGGTAATGCAGCCAACAGAAACAGGGTTGACCTCTATATTCCGGAAAGCCTGTACGAGTCTGTTATGAGGCGTGAGGCAATCTTCCGGGAGGTCAATATCTCTCTCCTTATCAATATTGGGGGCAATGAAACTGCCCTGGGTGGCTGTGCCCATGCATTGGGTATCCCAAACGGCCTCAACTATGAGATGAACCACTGTGATGATCCTGACCGGGGATTGATCTCGCGGTTGAACGAATCGGGGATCCCGTTCATTAACATGCTTGACATCAAAGATCTGGCCAGCCGGTACGGCATTGCGATCGCCCCCGGAACAAAATACTCTGAATCAACAAACCTGTATAGCACCACAACCACAAACAGGGTGATGCTGGCTTTCATCCTGGCAATATCCCTGGTGCCGTTATTCTTTTTACGAAAGAGGAAATGATGTTCAAACTCTGTATAAACCTGTATTTAAGCCTAACCAATAAAGCATCAGTCAATACAAATCCGAAAGAAGAGAATTTCATTTTTACCCTAAAATAATATATGCCAGTATGAAAAAAACACTTCTTTTATTCGCAATCCTGACCTTCGCCTGCCTGCAGGTGTTTGGTCAGAGAGTGGTTACGGGAAAAGTTACGGATCCTGATGGTAACCCGTTACCTTATCTGACTGTGTCAGTCAAAGGGACGACAACAGGAACCGTAACTGATGACCAGGGTAACTACTCGATTACCATACCCACGGGGTATGATGTTCTTGCCTTCTCCTTCATTGGCATGCAGCCCCGTGAGGTCAAGGTAACGGGTAATGTGTTTGACCTGGTGATGCAGCCGAGTGATTATGCCCTTGGAGATGTCGTTGTCACTGCCCTCGGCATAACGAGAGAGAAGAAAGCTCTCGGTTATACCGTCCAGGAGGTGACGGGGACAGAGCTCAACAAGAGAGGCAACAGTGACATCGTCACATCGCTGGCGGCCAAGGCTGCCGGTCTGCAGGTGACAACCTCCTCGAGCAATGCCGGGGCAGCTTCCTACATGACGATCAGGGGTGCGGCTTCCCTTACGGGCAACAACCAGCCGCTGTTTGTCATCGACGGCATGCCCATGAGCACGGAGCCCTCCTACCGCGGTAGCACAGGCCAGTCAGGTGTCTACTCCTCCTCCAGGAGTATTGATCTTAACCCTGATGACATTGCATCAATCACAGTTCTCAAAGGCGGAGCAGCGACGGCCCTTTACGGCCTCCAGGCCTCCAACGGGGTCATCGTCATAACTACGAAGAAGGGGCCGCTGGATCAGAAGATGAAAGTGAGCATTCACTCTTCCGTCGGGATAAAGGAACTGGGCAGGCATATAGAACTGCAGAATGAATACGGCCAGGGTCTCAACGGAGGATGGAGGAGCAAGTACAACGGCGCATGGGGACCAAAACTTGACACCTGCAGCTATTCACTGGACCCTGCAATATGGGTCAACCCCCTGCTTGACGTGGACGGAGCCATAGTCAGCAACAACAGCACCTACGCTCCCACAAACACGGGTGAGCCTGTCAGGGTCTATGACCAGTTCGATTTCTTTCAGAAAGGAATTGCCTACAATAACAATGTCAGCATTGAAGCCGGGAACAAGAACTCTTCCTATTTCTTTTCCGCAGGAAACCTGAATGAAGAAGGCATTGTTCCCAACAACACCTTCAACAGGCTGGCCCTCAGGCTTAATGCAGATACCAGGCTGACGCAAAAGATCACGACAGGGGCCAACATAATGTATGCCCGCACCAAGAACAACCTGATACGTGAGGGAGGAACAAGCTCAGGTATCGGTATTGGGTTATACAGAACACCGGCCACCTTCAACAATGCAGCCGGATACAAGCTGCCTGACGGTACTCAGCGTACCTACACAGGTGTTAACGGAACCTACAATAACCCCTACTGGACCTCCAACGAGCAGTTCTTCAAGGACCAGAATGACAGATTCGTGGGGAGTACTTTCCTGAAGGCGGAGCTGCTCGACTGGCTGACTGTCTCATATAATATTGGTGTCGACTGGTATGTCAGGAGATTCCAGGATGTTTATAACTGGTACAGCGTTGGCAACAGGGAAGGTTACCTGAGGGAGAGATCCGAATTCCACTCCCTGTTCAATTCCGACCTTATACTGAATATTCACAGGAAGATCAGCAGCGACATCGGGTTCAACCTTAACCTGGGCCAGAACATGTTTGCACAGGAGTATAAATATCTGACTGCCTACACTGATGACCTTTCAATCCCCGGCCTGTATCATATAGACAATACAAGTAAGCAGGAGGCCGGCCAGGGAACTACCAATTACAGGACTGCAGCGGTCTTTGCTGACTTGAGTGTCGATTTCAGGAGCATGCTCTACCTTGGAGCAACACTCAGAAACGAATGGTCTACCACAATGCCGAAAGACAATCTGTCAGCTCTGTTTCCCTCCTTCAGCGCGTCATTCATTGTGACTGAACTTGCTCCCCTTAAAGACAGCAAAGTACTCTCATTTGGCAAGTTAAGGGCTTCCTGGGCCAGAACAGCCAATATCGCTGATCCCTACAGGACCTCCTCATATTACGGTTCGGGCAGTGCCGATGACTACTATACCTCAGGTATCTCATTCCCCTTCCTTGGTGTTTCAGGATACACGGTTGGCAATACAGTTGGCAATCCCGATCTGAGACATGAGACACAGACAGCGTTTGAAGTCGGAACCGAGATGAGGTTCCTGCAGGACCGGCTCGGACTGGACTTCTCCTACTTCTACAACAAGAATATTGATCTACTTCTCTCCGTGCCCATCGCAGCCTCATCCGGGTTTTCCTCGGCATACCTGAATGCCGCATCCATGGAGAGCAAGGGAGTAGAGCTGAGCGTCTATGCCATACCTGTTAAGGCAGGAGACTTCGAGTGGGAGATAAGGTCCAACTTCACACGGATGAGGAACCCTGTTAAATCCCTGGCCAAAGACATTGAATATGTAACGTTAAACGGAGACACCAAGGCGCAGATAAATGCAGCTGTAGGGTATGATTATGCAACCATATTCGGTTTCGACTGGTATAGGGATGCCGAGGGCAACGTGCTCATCAACGATGACCCGACCGACTCACATCCTGACGGATTCCCCTGGACAGATAAAACCAAGACTGTCGCACTTGGGAAAGTCGGTCCCGACTGGACGCTTAACATCTATAACACTCTGCATTACAAAGGCTTCTCCCTGACTGCCCTTGTTGACATCAAGAGGGGCGGATATGTGAACAACGGGACACGCTTTAACCTCAATTATTACGGTCAGACAGTGGAGACCCTTGACCGCGACACCCCTACTGTCTTTGAAGGTGTGTACGGACACCTCGATGCCAACGGCAATGTAGTCTCCTCAGGTGTGGTAAACACCACCGAGGTGATAAAAGATCAATCGTGGTACAGGGGAGAGAACAGCTTTACCAGCGGCGGAGCCGCAACCCAGGCTGTGGAAGATGCAAGCTGGGTGAAACTGAGGGAGTTGACCCTCTCATATATGTTCAGCAATGAGATCCTCAACAAGATCAGACTCCAGGGACTGGAGGTTTATGCTACCGGTAATAATCTGATTGTGTCTACACCCTACAAGGGCGGAGACCCGGAAGTAAGCGTATACGGTGCCACAAACGGACAGGGATTTGACTATTTCGCCAGCCCGGGCGTGAGATCCTATCTTTTTGGGCTGAAACTATCATTCTAACCTGCTCCGGCAACTATAAAAACTATGCAAATGAAGAGTCTATATAAATCAACAATTGCCGTAATGGCATTATCGGTCCTGCTTTTCACGGGATGTGAAAAATGGATTGATACCGACCTGAACACCAATCCGGATGTACCCTCAGACGTTCCGATGAATTTGATTGTTCCTTCAATGGAACTGTCGATGTCATACCAGATAGGAGGTATCAGGGCTGTGAAAACCACCAACATCTACATGCAGTTCATCAACGGGGTCGCAAGACAGTCGTACGGTGAGTCCAACTATATCCTCTCTGCCACCGACGTTGATGACCTGTGGAGAAGAATGTACTATCAGCCTATGATGGATGCCACAAGGCTCATCCAGAAGGCCGGGGAACAGAATTCACCTCACTACGCCGGTGTGGCCAAGGTCTGTATGGCACTCTGCCTGGGGACTATGACCAACCTGTTTGGAGATATTCCTTACTCGGATGCCTTCACCGGGGACCAGGGCGGCCTGCAGCCGGAATTTGACAGCCAGGAAGAGATCTATAATTCCATTGATGTCCTTCTGGATGAGGCAATAGCTGATCTGGGTGCCACAGAGAACATCCTGGCCCTCCAGGGTGACATCATCTTCAATAACAACCGGCCGTCATGGACCAGGGCAGCCTACGCCCTGAAAGCAAGATATGCATTGTACCGTGGCGACTATGCCGGTGCTCTTTCCGCCACTGGCAGCGCTTTCTCCTCAAATGACAGGTTCGTTATGACCTTCGGGTCCACAAACGGTGAAGCCGGGCCGATGTTCCAGTACGCCACTGTCTCATCATACAAGAATGATATTAAGATGTGTGCCACTTTTATTGACAAGCTGCTTGCAGCCAGCGACCCCAGGCTCCCCTTCTATGCCAAGACATTCGGAGGAGCCTATGTGGGCAGTCCCGCCGGATCAGAAGAACCTGATGCCTCCGCGCTGGGAGTGTACAACAACACTACCGATGCACCTGTTGTGCTCAGCTCATATGCCGAGATGCAGTTTATCAGGGCCGAATGCTTCCTCAGGCAACCGGTTCCTGATGCTGATGCTGCCGCTTCAGCATACAAAGCAGCCGTTGCCTCATCGGTTCTGGCAGTTACCGGAGAGGCAAACACCGACTGGCTTGACACCAATATCAACATTGAAACAGGTGCGACCATCACCCTGGAAAAGATCATGGAACAGAAATATCTGGCAATGTATTCAACAGTTGTTCCCTATGATGATTACAGGAGAACAGGCTACCCGACACTCACACCTGTTGCAGGCGCAGGACAGATTCCCGAGAGATTTCCCTATCCACAGACAGAGATCTCCTATAACACAAACTGCCCTGTCGTTGCCAATACCAGTGAGAAGCTCTGGATATTCGACTGATTATTTAAAACAGGGGTAAGGCATAGCAGAGGCCGGCCCTGAAAAACAGTAATGCAAGTCCGGGAAGAAAATCAAATCACAGTCACATTTTCTTCCCGGATTTCTTTTAAGTTGTATCACCACGATTTCCTTTGTTAAATTTGTTGAGTTACATTATGCCGGATACTTGCCGGGAAGTTATTAATAATGAACAGAACACATTTATTCATCCTGCTCCTGCCACTGTTTCTGTGCGGTCAATTAAGAGTGACGGCGCAGGACACTCCTGATCTCAGCAACCTCTGTCAAAAGCGGGAGATCACTCTTGTAATCACAGACTCAGGCCTGGGAGGATTGGCAGTTATGGAGGACGTCTCGCGCAGGATGAAGGAAGCGGGGTGCTTCAGGAAAGTAAACCTAGTATTTGTGAATGCCCTCTTTGATGAGAATACAGGTTACAATGCCCTGCGCACAAAAGAGGAGAAAACGGACATGTTTGACAGTGTACTTGCGGCGATAAGCCGAAGGTATACTCCTGATGCCATCCTTATAGGCTGCAATACTCTCTCTGTCCTCTTTGACGAAACCTCTTTCTCCGGTTCATCCAAAACACCTGTCATCGGAATAGTTGATGCCGGTATTGAGCTTATAGTCAATAAACTGAAGGCTGACCCGTCATCAAGGGTGATAATATTTGGAACTGAGACAACAATAGAAGAGAACAGCCACAAAAACGGATTGCTTGCGATAGGCATAGCCGGAGAGAGGATCGTGACCAAGGCATGCCCCCAGCTTCAGTCGTATATAGAACAGAATCCCGCCTCGGAAGAGACGGAGATGCTGATATCCATATACATGAACGAGGCCCTGGAGGAGCTGAAAGAGAATGGCGGAGATGTATACATCAGCCTGAACTGCAGTCACTTCGGATATTCTGAAGAGTTATGGCTAAAAGCTATCAGGGAAACAGGTTACCCTTTGGGAAGCGTTCTGAATCCAAACAGCTCAATGGGCAATGTTTTGACAGGAGAAAAATGCCGGCGAAGGTATAGCAACACAAAAATTTCGTTTCTTGTCGTCTCAGGCGTGGAGATGCCCAACGCCGTTACGATCGCCGGTTATTTCCGGGAAAATTCTCCGGAGATTGCTGATGCTCTGGAAAATTACACATTGATCCCTGACCTGTTTTAAGCCGGAGGGCTTTGACAGTCAAGATGAAAGAATAAAAACCTCTTCGTTTCTGCCCTGACAACGAGGATCACATAGATTAAAAGAGATTGAAAAGCTTTTTAAAAACATACAACAGGTACTTCGTTTATGCATTGATATTTACATTGGTGGTAACTGTTGCTGCTGCCTTTATCTACTCTTCGCTTTCAAAATGGGAGACATCACTTGTTGAAAAGAACAAGAGTGTATGTGATTTGCATTCCGGTAAATTATATGATGCCTCTCTGCCAATTATCAGTTCTCTGCACAGCCTCGGACTACTGACAGCCAAAGATCTCTCATCAGCAGAGATAAAACTGGTTGACAGCACATTGAAACAGATCTCTGAGCGGGAACTAAGAGTACTGTCCGGTCTTGACGGGGGGTTTTACCTGATATCCGCTGATGAGTTTTACGGTTACTCCTTCCCCACCTCCCCACCTCCTGTTCCTGTTTACGGACCGCCTCCAAGGTCATATAACATCATTAAGGATCAGTCTCTGCAATCAATCAGGGAGAACCGGCCTATAATTGACGTACACTCCTTCGATGCTGCCTTTTTTCCGCTTGCCACCAGGCCAATGGTTATTGATTCACAGGTCGTAGGGGTAGTCTGGGTCAGGATCCATATTCAGAATGATCTGCCGGTCATTAAACTGAAACAGATTGTGAATGTCACGGCTCTGATCTCAATACTGGGTTTTCTCATTCTGATGCTTCTTTCAGCACTGCTTGGAGGCGAGATAAAGGGTATCAAGCAGGAGCTGGAGCAGATAAGACACAATCCGTCACTGCGTCTGAGAAAGCGGTGGGGCATATTTGGATATATAACAACCAATATCAACTACATGCTTGACACAATTGAGGAGGAGGTCAACCAGCGACTCATTCTGGAGCGGCAGCTCAGTCAGAAGGAGAAGCTGGCATCACTGGGGAATATGATCGCCGGCGTTGCTCATGAGGTAAAGACTCCCCTGGCAATTATCAAAACCAGGATCCAGATGTGGCAGAAGGCGATCCGTGATACCCCCGAAACCTGTGAACAGATTTCACCTGAATCGATGCAACTGGTCATTGATGAGACAAACAGGCTCTCCACCCTCGTCAAGCGGCTTCTTGTCTTCTCCCGGCCCATAGACAAAAAAATGAAACCGACTGATATAAATAAACTTATCAGGGAGGTCGTAAGCTTTGTCAGCATGGGTCTCAATGGGACGGATATCGAAATAGTTCTCAGCCTTTCTCCGGACCTGCCACTGATTGACACTGACGAAAGCTCGGTCAGGGAGGTCATAATCAATATCCTGGATAATTCGGTCGAGGCAATGCCAGACGGAGGATCCATAAAAATCAGTACAGGTATTGATTCTGAAAACAAAAAGCTGGCAATTGAGGTGGATGACCAGGGAAAGGGCATCTCCAGTGAGATCATCGACAAGGTTTTCGATCCCTTCTTTTCCTCCAAGGAGACAGGTGCCGGCCTGGGATTATCCATATCTTACCAGATCATCAAGGCTCATAACGGTGAGATATCTTTTTCGGAGAATCCCGGTGCTGGAGTAAAGTGCATTATTAAGTTACCCATATAAAGAATAAGGAGACAGAAGTGGACAACAACAAGAGCATTCTCATTGTGGACGATGAGGCATCCATGAGAAAGAATATTTCCGATTTGCTTTCTCCGCTGGGATACCACATTTTGGAGGCCGGAAACGGAGATGCAGGAATGATGATGTTCGTGCAGAAAAAGCCTGACGTAATTATCCTTGACATTAATCTGCCGGGAAAGAACGGTTTGGAGGTGCTTAAGGAGATCAGGGAGATCTCTGTTGACACTCCGGTAATTATTTTTACCGCTTTCGGAACGAGTGAACGGGCCATAGAGGCCATGAAGCTTGGGGCGTTTGACTACCTCGAAAAGCCTTTTGAACTTGATGAGTTCATACTGACTGTTGAACGTGCCTTCGCATATCAGAAGCTGCTCACCGAGGTGAGACAGCTGCGCTCAATGGTAAATGATGCCAGGAACCAGCCGGGTGACGGTCAGATCATTGGAAGCAACCAGAAGATGCAGGAGATCTTCAAGCTCATCGGCCGTATTGCTCCCACTGATGCCACTGTGCTGATACAGGGAGAGAGTGGTACAGGCAAAGAGCTCATCGCTGACGCAATTCAGAGGCACTCACTGCTGGCTGACAAACCCTATGTCAAGATAAACTGTGGAGCTCTGTCAGAATCAATTCTCGAGAGTGAGATCTTCGGCCATGAGAAAGGATCTTTCACCGGGGCAGAGTCAAGAAGAAAGGGACTGTTTGAGATAGCTGACGGCGGCACCGTCTATCTCGATGAGATAAACAGCATGCCGCAGTCGTTGCAGGTCAGACTGCTGAGAATACTGCAGAAACAATCCTTCTTCCGTGTTGGCGGTGTGACCCCCGTCAGGGTAAACGTAAGGGTCCTTGCATCCGCAAACAAAGACATTGAAAAGGAGATGGAGGAGGGCAATTTCCGGAAAGATCTGTATTATCGTCTTTGTGTAGTCAGAATAAACCTTCCTCCTCTCAGGGAGAGAAAAGATGACATCAGCCCCCTGGTTGAATATTTTCTGAAAAAATACTGTCCCACACGGAAAATGATAATTCCCGAGGAGTCTATAAACAGACTCTGTGCCTACAACTGGCCCGGCAACATCAGGGAGCTTGAAAACACAATTTACAGTGCACTGGTGACGGCCAGCAATGATATGCTATGCATCAGGGATCTGCCTCTGCAGTCAGCAGGGCCGACCGAAGAATTCTCCTTTGTGTCGCTGGTAAAAGAAAATAACTCTTTCAGGGGTGCTCTTGATTATGTGGAAAGAAAGATTATTGAGGAGGCGCTCAAGATTAACGGTAACAATCAGACTAAAACGGCGCAGTTTCTGAAGATGAACAGGAGACTGCTCTATTCCAAGATGAAGGAGCTGTCACTCATTTCCAATAAGAACGGGAAAGCTAAAGAAACCGGTGAAAAAAACGACGGGGGATGATCTTGCAACACGACCTGCCATAACCAGTGAAATTGAAGAGAGGAAAAATGGGAAAGAGAGCCACGGCAGATGAACTTGCAGCGCGACATACCATGACCCGGGAAGTGAAAGAAAGATGATGAAGAAAATAACAATACTTCTTCTTCTTTTCCTCTCCGGGATAACATCTTCACAGTCGTTTATCCCTGGCTCTTCCTATTTCGGAAGAGCAGATTATATCGAGTATGTAGCCGGCAACCTGCCGTTAATACTGTCTGTCCCTCACGGAGGCAGTATTGAGCCGGCGGAGATACCTGACAGAACATGCGGAGAGACAGTCACTGATTCATATACCAAAGAGCTTGCCGCCTCTGTTCAGGAGGAGATAATGGAGCTGACCGGCTGTACGCCACATATTATTATCTGCCATCTGAAAAGGACAAAGCTTGATGTGAACCGTGAGGTGGATATTGCCACCTGTGGAAATGAGTTTGCAGATACGGCATGGAATGAGTACCACACCTTCATTGACAGTGCAAAGGCAGCAGTTGTAAGGAGTTCGGGCAAAGGACTGCTTATCGATCTGCACGGGCACGGTCATGCCATTCAGAGGCTTGAGCTGGGTTACCTGCTGAGTGCCGTTCAGCTTGCATATCCCGACGCTTCACTCAATCAGGCAGCCATTATTGAAATCAGCAGCATCCGGAGTCTTGCGGGCTCTAATATCACCAACCTGATGCATTCTGAGTTGCTTCACGGTCTTTTCAGCCTGGGGACAATGTTTGCGGACAGGCGATATCCTGCAGTCCCTGGCATTGACGAACCCTATCCTTTCCCCGGTGAGTCCTACTTCAGCGGAGGCTATATCACCAGCAGGCACGGTTCTTCAAAAGGGGGGAGTGTAGATGCAATACAGATTGAGTGTAACCAGGATGTAAGGTTTGAGGAGACTGCCCGAAATAGTTTTGCAACTGCTGCTGCTGCCATTTTCCTGGATTACCTGATCAGACACTACTTTCCTGATCTGCCAGACACCTATTGCAACACGGCAGGCTTTGAATTGCCTGATGACACTGAATTCTGTATCTATCCCGTACCGTTCAGCAGCTACATTACAGTGAGAGTCTCCACTCCTGTTCAGCTAAATATTTTTAATTTACAGGGTAAATTAATGATAAGCAGGGATGTGACGGGGGAAGAAAAGATCAACACTGAAGGTCTGATAAACGGTACCTATCTGGTCATTCTGAGCTCCGGGGGAGAGGTGATCTACAGGGGCAAAATAATAAAGGGGAGTACCCGGTAGAACCGGTGCTTCCCCAAATATTATAAAAAAGGGGTGCTGTTGCACCCCTGGTTTTTTTACTTCAGGCCCTTGGTAAGAGCCGGTGCAGCTTTGAATTTAACGACCTTCTTGGCCGGGACATTCAGTTTGGCGCCTGTGCGGGGGTTACGGACAACTCTTGCACTTCTCTTCTCAACCTTGAAAGTTCCCATTGAGGGAAGCTGGAGCCTCTGGCCCTTTTTCATGGCGTCACCGAATGAGCTAACGAAAGCGTTCAGAGCAATGTTGGCATCCTTGAGTGATAGTCCTGCTTTTTTTGCAATGCTGCTTACCAATTCTTTTTTTGTCATAGTCAAAACAATTTTAGGGTTAGACGAAATCGCTAATTGTCTACAAATTTATTCCATTCTTATTCAAAAGCAAGTTTTTTATCTCATTTTTATGCTGAGATGCTGATTTTTTTGGGAAATGAGCGTTTTGAGAGGCAAAAAAACCTTGTATTCTGCCGCCTGCCGCTTGCGGACAGTAATCACAAGCCCATATTCAGGGAGTCTAAGCTTCACCGGCAGAGCCTGAAAAAGGTGATTTTAATCTCTGTGAATGAAAAGCAAAAAACATTATATTTGCGCAGCTCTGATTTCACCCGGCAGGTCTTTGCCACAGCTTTGGCTCAGGAGGCGGACGGCTGACCGGAAACAATGGAGAAATGGCAGAGTGGTCGATTGCGGCGGTCTTGAAAACCGTTGTCCGGGCGACTGGACCGGGGGTTCGAATCCCTCTTTCTCCGCCCAAATGCCTATATATCAAGCACTTAAATCCTGAAAGCAACTGATTTTCAGGATTTTTTGTTGCTATTGGTCCCATCGTAAATACCACATCTGGTGGAGAATTCGGTGGACTATTTTTTATATCCAATTTCATGTCCACCGAATTAGCTGTAAGTACACTATGAAATGTGATGGTCTAGAAAAACTGGACAGGAATTTAATAACTTTAAAATTTCTGTCACATGAAGAAGTCAAGAAGAACATTTACTGCTGAGTTTTAAGGCAAGGTTGCCATAGAGGCAATCAAAGAGATCAAGACCATATCTGAGCTTGCTCAGATCTATCAGGTTCATCCGAACCTAATAACGCATTGGAAGAAAGAGTTCCTTGCCAATGCCGGGGAAGTATTCGATACCGGGAAGGAAGATCCCTCCGAGGTAAAGAAGCTTAAAAAAGAGAATGAAAACCGGAAAACCATCTTTAACTGAGTCTCTCGTTCTTTGTTTTTTTGTATGTTTTTCACGAAGAAATGGACATCCTTAATTGCTATTTCCCGTACATCCTTATTTGCCATTTTTTGTACATTGTAAGTTCCCGCTTACAGATTGTTTTCGTAAACCAGAAAATTGAGTTGAAAAGTGTAATTTTAGATGTGAAACTTCGATGAAGACCTGCTACCCCGGACACACTGATTGGAACACTACCGTTACATCATCATAAGAATAGTTTAAATCAATTAAGAAAAGTCAAATAGTGGTCCTAAGAATGGGGAGTAGTTTCTAATACTAAAAGCTGTATTTCAGCTTAAACATTAACATATTGTAATCTTTCAAATTAGCAAACAAGTTGTCGCCTTTGCCATCGAAAATAACTGTTGATAAGGTTATTTCAGCATTATCAGTGGCTTTGTAAGAAACCTCAGGCATGTAAACCATAGCATAATTGTCTTTTATTTTGTTCCAGTCAGCTACTATGAAACCTCCACCAATAGGAGCGATTTTTAGCTTTTCATTGAAAAATTTCTTTTCATATCTTAAAAAGAAATAGTCATTAAGGTTCTCATTTCCTCTTTCATTAATAAATCCATGCAAGAATTGAAAATTAATATATGAACCATCTGCGAAATTGTAATCACCACCAATTACAAATTTTATATATGGTTTTGAAGAGTCTAAAAGCAATGAATCCATAGTCACCGGAACAGGCGATATTGGATAAAAAGCTGATAAATCATTGGTCATAATTACATCCTTTTCAGGAAAAAATGCAGCAGCTTCTGCCCAAAATCCAATTCCAGCTATGCTTGTTGCCATATCGACTCCCAAAATATGGGTTCGTGAAAATGAAAGTTGTGAGTTTATATTAGTTCCTCCCATTGCATCGATGGGGATGAAGGTATTTCTTGTGGCGAAAGGTAATCCGTCATATCCCCAAACATAGCTCAGGGAAAAATCAACTCCTTTTGCAAAACCTTTAAATTTTAACCCTGCGGTTGAACTTGCACCCAAGTTATATCCTGGCATAAGCAGAGTATCTGAAAATTCATTTAAAACCATGCCTTGAGGTAATTCCAAACCAGGTGTCAGCGCATTTGCAAAAACACCAACTGGCATATTTGCCGGCTGGAAAACAGGAATATATACACCCTGCATAGAGATGTCCCTGCTAAAATAATAATTAAGACTTATAGCATCTGAACCACGATGACGACCGAAATCCAATACATCTTCAAGGTCATATGGATTAAGATTGTCAGTCGGATTTAGCTTATCAGCAGTACCCCATGTAATTCGCTGGCGACCAATTTTCACATCCAAATTCCTGGTTAGGAATCCAAACAATTGAACATATGCTTCCCGGATTTCCAGATTATATGGGTCAACAATTCCTTTGTTGTATAAATCACCCGATGAAGTAATATTTGGTAAACCTATATTCCGTAACCAAACCTCACTATAGAATTTCGAACTGTTGGTGATTTTTTTATCTAACCTCATGGTAAGACGATTCTCATTCCATGACCAATCTTTTTTATCATTGAGCAGGAATCGTTCATCAGTTAGTAATTCACCGGAGATTTTCAGTCTGCTTTCATCTTGTTCTTGTGCTGTAACACTACTTTCTTGTGCTCTGACAATATAAGAGTTCGCCAAAAGCATAATCATCACCGAAGTTAAAGATATTAGCTTCATGTTTTATAAGTTATTGATTCTGTTAGTAATAATCTTTGTAATTAAATTTATATTAATGAAAACTATAAGGGCAATTTGAATTCCCTCGAACATATATTCTCGTACTGCCCTTGATTGATTTGTTTTATTAAATTTTGTAGGGTGTTTTAATCCTTTAAGCTTGACGTGTTTCACTTTTTTGTTTTGCGACTCATAGTAAAGATTGATAAGAGTCTCAACACCAAATTTTGATTTTTTCATATCGTCAACGATAGGGAGTATATCCAGTCTTAATATTGCTCTTTGACCTGTGAATGGCTTAAAAGGATTGATGTGGTAATTAATTAAGGTGTCTGTTGGTTGACCAAGAACCATTTCTGCCTCATTCGTAATAATTGGTTTTGTAAGTTGAAGAAAATGCTCTCTTCTTAAATTCGATAAATCAGCATCGCAAAAAACAATTAATTCATTACTTGCCTGTTCGATGCCTATTGCCATTGCAAAGCCTTTCCCTTCATTTTCAGGTAGATGGAAATCAATAATATCCAATTCTTTCTTACAATCAGAAATGATTACTTTAGTGTTATCGGTAGAACCATCATTGATAACAATAATTTCATCAAAAATTATGCAATCAGATACAGAAAATAGCACATCTCTGATTGTTTTTTCTTCGTTAAAAGCACATATTACTGCCGTGGATTTCATAATTCATGATTTTTCTAAATAATTTGAAATTGCCTCGTTTGCAGCAGTCTCTCCTATCTTTATCAATTCCTCAGCTTTATGAAAGTCGAAGGTGTCTGAAGAATCATATGGGATATTAATCAGAATATCAGGTTTGGATAATTCAATGTTTTGTTTGGCAATTTTATGAACCATTGCTAATGTAGTGGCTTTTAATAGGGAATAGTACCCAAGACTTCTCTTGTCTCCAACAGCTATCAGTTTAGAAATATTTTTCAATACGCCTTGAACTATTGTAGGATTCTGGTCATGAGTTACCATACCCGGCTTGTCTTTCTCGTCTGACTTTTCGCCATATAAATTCACAACAACAAGAATATCATTGGTATTTCGAGCCACATACATAAATGGAATTGGATTTAATACCCCCCCATCAACCAAGATTGTATCTCTGTATCTAACAGGAGTTACAACTGTTGGGATAGCTATTGATGCACGGATTGCTTCATAAAAGCTACCTGAGTTAAAAACAATTTCCCTCTCATTTATTATATCAGTTGCAATTGCTGCAAAAGGGATATCCATTTCTTCGATATTCATGTCAGGAATAAATGTTTTCATCTTATCAAATGCTTTCACAGCTTTTAATAATCCATAGGTTGAAACGGTAAAATCCATAAGCCCCCAAATTGCTCTTCTGTCCAATGTTTTCATCCATGCTGTAAATTCCGGCAATTTGCCCATTGCATAAAGTCCGCCAATGACAGACCCTATAGAAGAACCTGCAATAGAGGATATTTTGAAATCATTTTTCCCCAAAGCGTTAATTACTCCTATTTGTGCAAGACCCTTTGAACCCCCACTTGATAATACTAATGCGACTGAATTATTCATATTTTAGTTTTCTGATGAAAGTGAAAAATTCTGATGTACTTTACCTGTAACATCCTTATACATAGTATTAATTTGCTTAATTACATTAGCATAATCATCAAGGTCGTAAATAACCCCTTTAATTTCCATCTCTTTTTTTTTGTAATCCAGAGAAGTTACAATAATTGGAACTTTAGCCTTTATTGCCATATAGTAAAATCCTTTATTCCATTTAGTTACTTTTCTAATCCATCCTTCTGGGGAAATTACTACATGTAATTCATCAGTATTATTCAAAATCTCTGCAACCTGATAAATCGCATTTTTATCTTTGACTCCCCTGACTGCCATAGAGCCAAACTTTTTCATAATGATGTTCATTGGAAAGAAGAAGAGTTCCTTTTTTGAAAGGAATAAGTATTTAACACCCATTTGGGCAATACCTAATTTCCCGTAGAGTGCATCTATATGCGCTGTATGAGGTGCAAATATCGTGATTGACTTTTTTAAGTCCGGGAAATCACCTTTGATTTTCCACCCCAAAATATCTTTGAGTATATATCCCGATACGGTTTTCAATGTTTGTGCTTTATCTTGTAACAAAGCTTATTGAATTAATTTCCGGACAGTAAAATCATCATCCGTTAACCCGGTGTCATATTTTACATCTGACATCTGCATTTTAGACTTATGATTTTTCTTTAAATCTGTCATTTCAATTTCCCGGGCATTCCAGTAATTACCAACCTTATTGAATATGTATTTCGCTTCCTTAATCTTGGTATTTCCTTTATCGTAGTACTCCATTAATTCGGGATAATAGTTTGTACTATTAATATTTACGACTATTTTGGAATAGTCAGATTTCCCTTTCGGTACTAATTCAAGTACAAATACATTTGTTTCTGTTTTTATTAGTTTAGCATTGTATTTGTCGGAATATGGCTTTGCTTCCATATCATCATAGGAAAAATCAGTGCCAGCAAAATTCTGGCTTTTAACACTGGTAGAAATTCGTCTTTCTTTCCCAAAAGCAGGAAGATAGAGGTACATCACATCATCAGGAAGAGATAAGACAGCTATGCCAGCTTGAGAAGCTGGTGCTGTGAATCGAAATATTCTTTTATCATTTCCCTTTTGCAGAATATTTGCTTCACGTATTTCCTGCTTTCCACTCTTATCGATTAATACAATTTTATTCTTCCCAATCATATCCTTAGGAGAATACATTACATCATCCATTTTTTTCAAAATGGCGTTAGCATCTTGTGCATTTGCAGATAATACACTACCTGCTACAATTAGTCCGAACAGAACCACCGATTGAAATTTCAGCTTTTTCATTTTGACTATTTATTAGGTTATAAATTAAGATTTAATATTCTGCTTTTTTCTGTCTGAAAGAATTAATATTACCGGCAAAAGTGTCAATGACCCAAGCCCTGAACCAACCATACTAAGTGCCAAGAGCATCCCAAAATTTTGTAATGGTACTATTTGTGAAAACAGCAACACAAGAAATCCGGCAGCGACAGAGATTACATTGATAACAACCGCTTTCCCGCCTTTGATAATTGTGTCTTCAATAGCAATGTTTACATCTCCTGTTTCTCTAAGTACATGGTTGTAATGTGATATTATATGTATTGAGTAATCAATGCCAATACCAAGAGTAACACTTGCCACAAGGACAGTTACTATATCAAGAGAAATTCCTGTGATACCCATGAAGCCAAATAGGATTGCAACAGTTGAGATAATGGGTATTGTTGCATATACTCCCTGTTTAAAAGAACGCATCATTATGCCAACAGTAAGGAGAACCATTATTATTGCTGATACCAGACTACTGAATTGACTTTGAAGTATGCTCTTGTTCAGTTTGTTATAAACCGTAGGCATTCCGGACACACTTATTTCACAATCAACAGTTGAGTTTTCTTCTACAAATTCATCCATGTATTTAGCAAAGTCCGTCATTGATTTACTTTCAACGGACGCAAACCTTGATTGTATTATACCTTCGTCACGGTTTGATGTAACTAATTGTGGCATGATTTCCTGTCCATCAAGTAAAAACCATAACTGTTCTATTTTGGCTTTTTCGTCAGGAATTTTCTTCCCTTCACCCATAATACTATTCATCTCTTCAATAAGGTCGGCAACAGATTGCGTAGTAGTGATATCAGGGAGTTGTTTCATGTAATTCTCCGTCTTTTTCATGGTTTTTAATACATCAGGACTTTGCATATCTCCTCTAAAAACAACAAAAACAGGCAGTGACCCCCCGAACTTTTTCTGCATTATTTCTTCAGATACTCTTGTGGGATTATCTTTTTTGAAATAATCAGCCATATTTACACTTGTCTTGATAAAGGACATTCCCACAATACTTAATACAATTAAAACGCCCCATGCTGTAAGGGTATATTTTGGATGTTTGAATAAAAGGGATACAAGCGGTTTTAAAGCCTTGTCGGATAAAAGCGATTTCTTCTCAATTCCTGTTTTATCATTCTCCTTCTCTCTGCCGGCTGGCAAAACTGCTATGACTGCGGGGACAAAAGTTAAAGATAAGAGTAATGAAAATGCAATTCCGAGTGAAGTGAATATCCCAAAATCACGAATCATTGTAAGGTATGAACCAAAAATGAATGAGACGAATCCAATTGCAGTTGTTGCTGCTGCTAAAAAAACTGGTAAAATTATATATGACAGTGCCTTTGTCACATTTGTTTTATTAGAACCATCTTCAGTTTGATTTATGCGATTCAAAACATGTATTGTATATGCACTGCCAACTGCAAGTAAAATAATTGGTATTTCGTTGGAAACCATTGTGAGTTCAAACCCGGACAAAACCAAAATGCCAAGCGTCCAGACAGCAGCAATTCCGGCTGTAAGTAATGGTAGAATAGTCCCACTTATCGAGCGAAAACTTAGGAGTAATACAAGTGCAATTAGCAGAGACACAAGAGGTATAAGCCAGATAATGTCAGCAACTATTAAGTCAGAGATATCATTCATCATCATAGGTAATCCACCGAAATACAGTTTTTCAGGTAGATTCAGAGCTTCAATTTTTTCTTTTACGTTTTTTGCAACAGCCTGTTTGTCAGCATCGTTAAGTATTGTAAACATGATTAAAGTTGCTGTACCATCATCAGAGACAATTGTTTCTTTATACATATCCTTTGAAAAAACATATGCTTTTAAGCTGTCTAACTGTTCCTTCGATTTGGGTAAGTTATACTCATCAACGAGCATGCCGATATCAATGCCACCATTATCATTCTTAATATCAATGATGTTAGTAATACTTGTTACTGTTGATATGCCATGAGTGATTTCAATACTATCTGTGATTTGTTTTACATGCTGTAAAACTTCTGCGTTAAATATGTCATCTGTTTCTAAAACAATCATTCCCATGTCATTTCCGCCAAATTGATTTCCCACCTTTTTATATAAAGAAGCTGCGGGGTCATCATCGGGTAATGAACTTATTAAATCGGAATTAATTTTCAGGTTTTTAATTTGATAGCTGAGGACTAAAGTTAGTACTAATGTTGTTATTATTATTAACCACCTGAATTTCACAACTGATTCTGCAAATTTCCCCATATTATCTAAATTAATAATTGAATAATTTTGTTTTAAAGTCAGCGCAAATATAAAAAAATATGACCATACGTGTTTTATAGTCAAATATATTATGAAAAGGTTATAATTATTTTTTTTGAGTTTTTAAGCTATTCACTATCATGGTTGCAAGCTCATCGATAGTGTTTTCAAATTCAGCATATTTGTCTTGCAGGAATAAAGGAATTTCTATTCCATTTACCATCATCATCAGAATGTTTACAGTGGAGTTTATGTTCTTTACATCAAGATAACCATCTTTTTTGCCTTTCCTTAAAATCGAAGTTAACTGTGCTCGTTCAAACTCAACAAAATCATCTCTAACGTCTTTAACGAAATGATATTTATCAAAAAAATCAGCCTTTAAGGTTTCATGGTAATTAACAGCCTTATGCAATAATCTTAATCTGGTAAGCATATAATCTTTAAGTATAAAGAGAGAATCTTTATCACTATTTACAATCTTACTTAATTCTGCCTTTACTGTGCCCAACTCTTGTTTCAGGACTTCATTGAAAAGCAACTCCTTACTTTTAAAGTAATAGTATAAAACCCCCTTAGCCTTATGGATGTGCTTTGCAATCTCATCCATTGTTGTTTTATAAAAGCCAAACTTTGAAAAATATTTTGTTGCTGATTCTACTATTAAACTCTTTACATCTGTTTCTTGCATAGGTATAGACTCTTTTCTTTATTTATCAAAGTTAATAGATTAATTGGTTGTATAAATATATAACATCCTTGATGACTACTTATATGTGCATAAAGAAAGATTGTGCAGTCAAGAGTCAAAACTTGGCATCAGGTTCTTTAGCCATTTCGTTTAAAATAATACAGTCTGAGATACCGGGGAAATTTTTATGTAGCCAAACAAACAACTTCCCCTCATGGGTTAAAACTAAATCTTTTTCTCGGTTTAGGGTAGCGAACGCAATTATTTGCACTACTTTCTTGGCAGCCATCATTTTTGCCTCATTTCCTGGTGAATTGATTTGAGGTCTTCCGTTTTTGTCAAGAGCAAGTTTTCTAATATTTGAAGTAGTGAAATTGGGATGGACTATTAAAACTGGTAATCCTTTGCTTTGGTTTTCAAGTCGTAATGTATTAAGAAAACCGTCCATTGCATGTTTAGATGCTTTGTACCCAGTTATGCCGGGTAAAGGAGTAAGTCCTGTTATAGATGGCATACCAATAATTGTTCCCTTTTGCATTATTAAATAAGGCATTGCAAACTTGGTGCAATATACCATCCTGAAAAAATTTGTGTCCATTCTTTCTTTTATTACCTTCAAATCGAGTTCTTCAAAATTTGCCCTCATAGATGATATACCAGCATTATTAATTAGTATATCAATTTTATCAAAGGATTCAATTGTTTTTTCTATAAGCCGTCTACAGTCGTTGATGTTTTGAACATCTGTTTTAACGGATAAACATGCCCCCCTTTTGCCTAATCTCATTCTCAATTATTTTTAGTTCATTTTCTCTTCGTGCAGCCAGAACAACTTTTGCTCCCATCCCTGCAAATAGTTGTGCAACTTATTTTGTTTTCACTTGTTATGTCATTAATAAATATTCATGAAAATAAAAAGGAGACAAGATTATGTTGAAAATTGGTATTATCATAGGTAGCACACGTCCTGGCAGGAATGCCGAAGCAGTTGCACAGTGGGTTTATAAAACAGCAGGCAAAAGAAACGATGCTAAATTTGAGCTGGTTGATTTAAAAGACTTCAATTTGCCGGTACTTGATGAGCCTATACCTGCAACTATGAATCAGTATATGAATTCGTATACCAAAACCTGGGCTGAAAAAATAGATTCTCTTGATGCTTTTATTTTTGTTACCCCTGAGTACAACCATGCTCCAAGCGGAGCGCTAAAAAATGCCATCGATTTTATTTATGCTGAATGGAATAATAAAGCAGCAGGTTTTGTAAGCTATGGATCGGTGGGAGGAGTAAGAGCTGTAGAGCATCTGCGTCTTATTATGGGGGAGCTTCAGGTTGCGGATGTTCGTGCTCAGGTTGCGCTTTCTCTTTTTACCGATTTTGAAAATTATAGTGTATTTAAGCCTGCACAGAACCATGAAACAAGTCTGAACACAATGATTGACCAGGTCATTGCCTGGGGTGGTGCACTGAAATCATTGAGAAACAGTAAGAAAGAAGACTTAATCAAAAATGACACTTTTAAAGACTAATGGGAGGCCTATTGAAGGTGTAATCCTTGCTATAGCATGAGCAGGCAGTATTTTGAACTACCAATAAATTTCTTATACCAATAAAGATAGACAGTGTAATTAAACTGCCTTTCCGGAACGATTATCACAGGGCAATAATCAATTTAACTTATACTGTGAATCAATTGATTCTTTCAACTTCCGGAAAAGGCTTACATTCCACATTTAAAACTATATGCCTCCGGATTTGAGGAAAGTCCCTATGGGATCGAATGGATGAATTTCGATGATGATTGCCGGCTGCCTGAACTTGTCAAATCGGTACCGCATATTGCCTTTGTTGCAGACGACTTAACGGAAGCACTTAAAGGCAAAGAAATTATTATTGAACCCAACAGTCCGTCAAAAGGGATAACCGTGGCGTTCATTGTCGAGAACGGTGCCCCGATAGAACTGTTGCAGTTTGATAGCCCGGAAGATGAGTTCTGGCCTGAGAAGGCGTTGTACCGGTGAAAGCCGACATGCCTTATGCGGTAGGCTCTCCCGCTATTCGGGACTGAGTCGCTTTGCTCTTAATGTGGCCTGCGCTCTGAGTCCTGCTTTAAGCAGGACTGCGTCGCTCCGCTCCCTGTGAGCTCTTCGCTCTGCACAATTCGCACTGTACAATTTGTACTATCTTTGCTCCAACCTTCTCCAAAATGAATAAAGACATAACCCTGGCTGTTGGCGAAGCCACCACCCTCATGCCTTTCCTGCTCAGCTCACTGACCGGTAAGAGCCGCGACAACATCAAGTCACTCCTGCGCAACCGCCAGGTGCTTGTCAACGGCGAGCCGGTGACACAATTCAACCATGAGCTGAAACCGGGAGACACAATAGTCATCTCCGCCGCCAGGCACACCGGGGGGCTCATGGCGCGTAACATGCGCCTCGTCTACGAGGATGAGCATCTGATAGTCATTGACAAGAACGCCGGGCTCCTCTCGATGGCCTCTGACAATGAGAAGTACCTCACAGCATACAACATACTCAGCACCTACGTCAAGAGCCAGAAGCCCTCGAACAGGATCTTCATCGTGCACCGCCTCGACCGCGACACCTCCGGGCTGATGATGTTTGCCCGCAGTGAGAAGGTGCAGAGCCTCCTCCAGCGCGACTGGAAGCGCAATGTCACGGCACGCACCTATGTTGCCCTGGTGGAGGGCGAGGTGACCGAGCCGGAGGGCATTGTCAAGTCATATATCTATGAGAGCAAGGCGCTGGTGATTCACTCAACGCCCGACCCGAAACGTGGTGACCTGGCCGTCACCCGGTTCAGGCTGCTGAAGAGCGGCAAGGAGTACTCCCTCCTGGAGATCAAACTCGAGACGGGCAAGAAGAATCAGATAAGACTCCATATGCAGGAAAAAGGTCACAGCATTGCAGGAGACAAAAAATACGGGGCGATGTCAAGTCCCATAGGCAGGCTCGGTCTGCATGCCAGCGTCCTGGCCTTCATCCATCCCGTCACCGGCAGGGAGATGCGCTTCGAATCAAAAGTGCCGGCCAAATTCCGGCGTATGGTCTAGCAAATCCGGGGATCATTGCCGGCCTGGCAGAATGACCAGCATTACCGGAACACCTGCCGAACAGAGGAATTTAACAGTAAAAACGAAATTCCCTGACTGTTTTAATCAGGAGATCCGACTCGCAGCCAGGTTAACCTCCAACCCCTAGAACGGCCAGAAGTTGTTGTCGTACCACACCTGCTCCCTCAGCTCCTTATCGATCCTCATCAGCCACTTGTGGTGCCCCCTCTCCCAGTCGGCCAGCATCTGGTAGAGTGCTTTTTCGTTGGGGTCAGCAGAGGTCTCAGCCCTCGAGGAATAGAGATCCACAGCCTTTGCCTCAAAGTCCATTGCAGCACTGATTGCTGCGGCTTCAAATCCTGCAGCGCTGATCTGGCTCTTCATCTCCTCTGTAAGTACCTTAAGTGATACCTCATCGGGGACGTTTCCGGTCTGCGATGTCACATCCAGAAAGGTGTTATGCTTCCGGTAGTTTTTGAACTGCTCTGAAAGAAAGCGAATATGCTCCTCCTCCTCTTCCGCTATCATGGTAAATATCCTCCTTACGGCCTCGCTCTCCGTACGGGCTGCAACATCTGAATAGAAAGCCCTGCCGCGATGCTCCAGCAGGATGGCCTCCTTGAGAATGTCTGTGGTGCTTTTTGTATCCATTGGTCGTTCTTTTTGGTTCAGGGATAATCTCCAAGGTAACAAATTCCCTGGGATTTTGTTCCTAAGGACCCGTTTTCAATACCGAACATTGCAGAAAATTCGCAAATCGCAAATCCAAAATCGCAATTCCTAGAACGATTGCATCTCATACAGCTTCCTGTAGATACTGTCAGGATTTCTTATCAGCTCCTCATGGGTGCCGCACTCGGCTATGCGACCCTCCTCCACCACCACAATCACATCGGCATGCTGGACGGTAGAGAGGCGGTGTGCTATCACCACCGAGGTGCGGTTCTGCATCAGCTTTATCATGGCATCCTGCACCAGGCGCTCCGACTCAGTGTCGAGGGCTGAGGTGGCTTCATCAAGAATGAGGATCGGCGGGTTGGCCATGATGGCCCTGGCGATGCTTATCCTCTGCCGCTGACCGCCGCTGAGCCTGTTGCCCCCCTCGCCCACCATGTACTGGTATCCCTCCGGCGATTCGCTGATAAAATCGTGAGCATTGGCAATGGTGGCTGCCCTGACAACACTGGAACCGTCAGCCTCCCCGTTGATGGCAAAGGAAATGTTGTTGTGAAAGGTGTCATTGAACAGTATGGCCTGCTGGCTGACAATGCCCATCAGGCTTCTAAGGTCCTTGATGTTAAGATCCCGCACGTCAATACCGTCTATCAGCACCGCTCCCCTGTCGGGATCGATGAACCGCGGTAGCAGGTCTACCAGCGTCGACTTGCCACCGCCGGAACGGCCAACAACAGCCACCGACTGACCCTTTTTAATGGTTAGCGAGACATCCCTCAGCACCGGCTCATGGTCATAGGCAAACCAGACATTCCTGAATTCGATGCTCTCCCTGAACTCCCTGATCCTCACCGCTCCCGGCTTGTCCGTTATCGTCTCGCCGGCGTCAATGACCTGGTTGACTCTTTCGATGGAGGCCATGCCCCTCTGTATATTGAACCAGGCGGTGGAGATGGCCTTGGCCGGCTGGATGATCTGGGAGAAGACAACGACAAAGGCGATGAGCCTGTCGGGAGATAGGTTGCCTGCGCCCTTCAGCGCCAGTATACCTCCGTAGTAAAGCACTATCAGCAGTACCACTGTTGCCAGGAACTCGCTCACCGGGTGAGCCAGGTATGCCTTTCTGATCACCCTGCGGAAGATACGGGCATATTTCTCATTGGCGGTCCGGAACTGCCCTGACATCTTCTCCTCAGCGTTGAATCCCTTGATGATGCGCAGTCCTGTCAACGTCTCCTCCACCACCGACAGCAACCTGCCAAGGGCCTGCTGTCCCTTGAACGAGGCGCTCCTGAGAGTGCGGCTGATACGGGCTATTGCCCATCCGCTAAGCGGCAGCAACAGCAGGGCGAAGATGGTTAGCTGCGGGCTGGTGATGACCAGATAGATCACGAAGATGATCACAGTAAATGGATCGCGGAACAGCATCGAGAGGGATGACATCACGGAAATCTCTATCTCCTGGACATCATTGGATACCCTGGTCATTATGTCTCCCTTGCGTGCCTCGGAGAAATATGAGAGTGGCAGCCTCAGAATCTTGTCGTAGATCTTTTTGCGGACATCCCTGACGGTGAATGCCCTGAGGCTGGCCATGCAGTTGTTGGCAAGGAAGACCAGCAGGTTCTTGGTGAAACTGGCGATGGCAAAGATAATGACCACCACCAGCAGGGTTCTCATCTCCCCGTATTTTTCTATCGATGACGAGAAGAACCAGTTGGCCCAGTCGTTCAGGTAGCGCATCGAAAAGGTAAAAGTACCGGGATGGGCGGCATCAGCCACCCTGTTAAACAGTATCTGGAGGAAGGGAACGATGAGGGTAAATGTGAAGAGTGCAAAGAAAGCGCTCAGGATATTGAAGGCCATATTCTGAACTGCAAGCCATTTGTATGGCCTGAGGTACTGCAGAAGGATCCTGACGCTCTTCATGCCTTCGTCTCAGAAACCGGTATAGTTAAACGGAGTGACTGCCTTCATCTCCTCCTTCAGGGCCTCGCTCATATCCAGACTGTCAATGAATGCACGGATAGTCTCCCCCGTGATCTTTTCATTGGTTCTGGTGAGTGCCATCAGGGCCTCGTATGGCTTGGGGTATCCCTCCCTCCGGAGTATGGTCTGCAGGGCTTCGGCCACCACCACCCAGTTTTCCTCCAGGTCCCTGCTGATCCTGTCGCGGTTG
Organism: Bacteroidales bacterium UBA4772; assembly: GCA_002403305.1. Lineage (GTDB taxonomy): Bacteria > Bacteroidota > Bacteroidia > Bacteroidales > VadinHA17 > SR-FBR-E99. The sequence continues at coordinate 155,115 of DHHM01000013.1, read as the reverse complement.
ACGATCAGCTTTGAGAGTCCCTTCTTTATCGATTTCCATGCTATCAGTGAATGTGCCATGGCGACGCCCACATTGCGTATCACTGTTGAGTCGGTCAGGTCGCGCTGCAGTCGTGAGACAGGCAGTTTAGCCGAGAGATGGCCAAACAGTGCAGATGCAACTCCCAGGTTACCCTCACCGTTTTCAAAGTCGATGGGATTAACCTTATGCGGCATGGCAGAGGAGCCCACCTCACCGCTTACGATCGTCTGCTTGAAATAGTCGAGTGAGATATAACTCCACAAATCCCTGCAGAGATCCGTAAGAATCGTGTTTATGCGTCTTAGGCTGTCGAACAGTGCTGCCAGCCCGTCATAATGCTCTATCTGCGTCGTTGTCTTCTGTCGTTCCAGTCCGAGCCGCTCAGTGAGGAAGCTGTCGGCAAAGTCAACCCAGTCTACGGAGGGATAGGCGACCCTGTGGGCATTGAGGTTCCCGGTTGCGCCACCGAACTTCCCGCTGTACCTGGCAGTCATCAGGGTGACCATCTCATCATCGAGCCTCTCCCTGAAGACCGCTATCTCCTTCCCGAGCCTTGTCGGTGTTGCCGGCTGTCCGTGGGTGCGCGCCAGCATCGGAATCTCATCCCAGTCATCGGACAGGGATTCAAGGGCATCGCGCACAGAGACAAGAGCAGGAATCATCACCTCCCTCATTGCGTCTCTGACAGCCATCGGGACGGCCGTGTTATTGATATCCTGCGACGTGAGGCCGAAATGGACAAACTCAGCCCATCGTTCCAGTCCCAGTGCAACAGCCTTCTCCTTCACGTAGTACTCAACGGCCTTGACGTCATGGTTGGTGACCTTCTCCTTCTCCTTAACGGATTCGGCATCAGCAAGGGTGAAATCACGGAAGAGGGAGCTCAGCTGTTGCCCTTTATCTTCGGGAAAGCCCTTAAACTGAGGCAGGGAGACCTGCGACAGGGCAATGAAATACTCCGTCTCGACCATTACCCGGTAGCGTATGAGCCCGAACTCAGAAAAGAACGGGATCAGCTCCGTAACCCGCTCACCGTAGCGGCCGTCAACCGGTGAAATAGCCTTCAAGCATTCCATATAATTGTTTCCTCACCGTGATTAAATGTAAGAATCAAAAAACAAAAATACTATTTTGTACTGGTGTAAAAAAATTGAACCTTTGTATTTCTCTGCAGAGGGATAAAACGGAATGAAAAAAGTTAGGGTTTCGGCAGTAAGGTATATCAACAGTTATCCTTTCATGATAGGCCTTCGCGAAGGTGAGGTGTCGTCCTTGATTGACCTGGGTGTATGCCATCCCTCCGAATGTGCTGACAGGCTCATTGCCGGTGAGACCGATCTCGGACTGATACCGGTTGCTATGCTGGCTTCTATGGAAGAGTTTCATCTTGTCGGCGACTACTGCCTGAGCACCAACGGTGAAGTGCGTACCGTGCTGCTGGTGAGCAACACTTCTTTTGAGGATATCACAACAATATATCTCGATTTCCGGTCGCGGAGCTCTGTCGCGCTCTGCCGTATCCTCGCAGCCAGGTTCTGGCACCGCGGGTTTGAGTGGAGGCCCACAACGGAGGAGTCTGACATTAAGGCCATGGCAGAGGGCGAGGGTGCCGTCATGATCGGCGACCGCTGCTTTGAGTATGCGCGTTTCTTCACCCTCAGGCTTGACCTGGGCCTGGAATGGAAGAGGTTCACAGGACTGCCCTTTGTCTTTGCCTGCTGGGTCTCTGCAAAGAAGCTGCCGGAAGAGTTTACCGCGCTCTTCAACAAAGCCCTCGGTGAGGGCCTGGCACGCAGAAACGAAGCTGTGGCACTGCTGGAAAAAGACTCGGCTGCAACACCGGAAGAGGTCATATACTATCTAAACCACAATATCGACTACAGGCTCGACGACCGGAAGCGCGAGTCACTGTCAGCCTTTATCGCTCTCATTAAAGAATTAAAGCTAAATCCATGAAGAGAATTACTGTCACAGTCACCCTCCTGCTGTTAATCGCCTTCGCTGCTTCAACAGGCATGAAGGCTCAGTCTGGGCCCGACACCACCACCCTTGTGTACAAGGTTAAGATAGACAAGATGATAGCGGCGCCGCTGTGGCGCAGTGTCAAGAAGAGTTTCGTAGAGGCTGATTCGCTCGATGCCGACTTCATGTTGCTGCACATGAACACATACGGTGGTCAGGTCGATATTGCCGATTCGATGCGCACCCTGATCTTAAACCATCGTATTCCGGTGCTGGTATTCATTGACAACCAGGCCATCTCTGCCGGCGCTCTGATCGCCATCGCTGCTGACAGCATCTACATGAGGCCCGGCGCCAGCATCGGCGCCGCCACCGTGGTGGACCAGACAGGACAGAAGATGCCCGACAAGTACCAGTCGTTCATGCGCGGGATGATGAGAGCCACGGCTGAGGCACACGGCAAAAAGCCGGTGGTGAAGGACGGGGATACGACATGGGTATGGCACCGTGATCCGGAGATAGCCCAGGCGATGGTTGACCCCTCGATAGTGCTGAAGAGCATCGTTGACACCGGGCAGGTACTGACCTTCACGGCGCTGGAAGCCATCAAATACGGCTTCAGCGAGGGTGAAGCGGAGAATATCGAGCAGGTTATGGAGATGGCCGGCATCAAGAATTACAATATCAAAGAGCTGAAGCTCTCAGCTGTTGACAAGTTAATAATGCTGCTTGTTAATCCTGCCGTATCCGGACTCCTCATCATACTTATCATCGGAGGCATATATTTCGAGCTGCAGTCGCCCGGCGTGGGCTTCCCGCTTGCTGCCGCGGCAGTGGCCGCATTGCTCTATTTCGCCCCGATGTATCTTGAGGGCGCCGCAGAAAACTGGCATCTCATCATCTTCATCCTGGGCATCATACTGGTGCTGCTGGAGATATTTGCCTTCCCGGGCTTCGGGGTCACCGGCGTGCTGGGGGTCATAGGCATAGTCACCGGGCTGGCCTTTGTCATGATTGACAAGATCGTATTCAGGTTCGGACCCTCGACGGACGGCGTAAGGGAGGTGCTGGCAGCCTTTGCGATTGTGGTCCTGGCTACATTTATCTCATTCTTCCTGTCACTCTGGTTATCCAGGAAGCTCTTTGCTCCCAACAGGCTCTTCGGCAGCCTGGCCCTGGAGACCTCGGTGAACCAGGCCGACGGCTTCGTCAGCTTCGACAAGGTCAAGCTTCACTCACTGGTGGGCAGCAGCGGCACAGCCCATACCGTCCTCCGCCCATCGGGCAAGGTGATGATCGACGGTGATGTCTGGCCGGCGGTTGCAGAGACAGGCTTTATTGCCAGGGGGGCAGCCATCACTGTCAGGAGAGAGGAGCAGGGACAGCTATATGTCGTCGAATCAGGCAAAGCCTGAAACGATGGATGCAATAACCGTCAGGCATTATCAGAAAGGCGACTTCCCCTCCATCATGGAGATCTGGTCTGCCACAGAGCTGAGCAGACCGGAGAGAGGCGACGATGAGGCTGCAGTGGAACGCAGCATTGAGATCGGAGGGGTCATGCTGGTGATGTGCGAAGGCCCTACAGAAGAGATCATCGGCACCTCATGGCTGACATACGACGGCAGGCGGTTGCACCTGCATCACTTTGGCATAACACCCCGCCGCCAGGGCAGAGGCCTCTCCCACCTCCTGCTGGAGGAGACACTGAAGATAGTAAGACAGAAGAAGTGCCAGGTCAAACTAGAGGTTCACAGGAGCAATGAGAAAGCCATAAGGCTATACATGCAGGCGGGATTTGAATATCTGGGTGATTATGACATATATATCATTCGGGAGGTTCAATCTATTGAAACATAAAATGTTAAAATAAGCTTAAAGAGATTTTTAAATAATCTTTTCAATAATTTTTTAGTATATTTGAAGAAACATATCCAAAAGATAAATCATGGCACGAACAATTACTTTTTCGCAGTTGAGGAAGATCAAGGACCAGCTACCTGACGGTAGCATCAGAAAGATAGCCGACAAGCTTGATATGTCGGAGGAGACCGTCAGGAACTACTTTGGAGGCTGGAACTTTGACCGTGGGCAGAGTGCCGGGATCCACATCGAAAAAGGGCCCGAAGGGGGTATTGTCACCATAGAAGACACAACAGTGCTTGACATTGCTGAGAGCATGCTGTCACACTGATTCTCCTTGCATAAGAAACCACAAAAAGCAAAAGTCCTTACTTTTGCTTTTTTTATATCTCTTTTCCGGAAAACACCATTAATGATGATTAAACTTACCCTCTCCCTCCTTCTGTTCATGATTGCAGCTCCGCTCCTGCCCCAGGATAACACGGCACTCCCCCGGCTGAGGTATTCGGAAAATATCAGTCTTACATATGATGAGACCATCAGTTTCTATGCCCGGCTCGACAGCATCTGGCCTGAGGCCACCCTCCTCGAGATGGGCATGACAGATGCAGGCAGACCCCTTCACCTGTTTATCATCTCCGGCGACAGGGTCTTTGATCCGCAGGAGATACGCAGAAAGGGAAAGAGCATAGTACTCATCAACAACGGCATTCATTCGGGGGAGCCCGAAGGCATTGATGCCAGCGCACAGTTTGCCGCTGATATTCTGTCAGACAGCAACAGCATGAAGAGATACCTCCGCAACTGTGTAGTCGCAATAATACCGGTATATAATATCGGTGGAACTCTTGCCCGCAGTCCCTACTGGCGCATCAACCAGAACGGCCCCGAAGAGAAGGGTGCCAGGCGCAATAACAGGTTCCTGGATCTGAACCGTGATTTTGCAAAGCAGGACTCCCGCGATGCAAGGGCTTTTGCGGAGATATGCCGTTACCTTGACCCTGATGTCTTCCTCGACACGCACACCACTAACGGGTCTGACCACCAGTTTACGGTGACGCTCATTGCCACCCGGCCTGAGAAGATGCATCCGGAGATGGAGCAGTTCTTCCGCAACGATATGCTGCCGGGTCTCTACAACAGTATGATCACCAGGCACAACAATGAGATCGTCCCCTATGTACAGTATACGGAGAGAGGGGAGATAAAGGCAATTATCGGTTTTGATGAGCACTCCTACTACTCAACGGGCTATTCCGCACTCTTCAACTCCTTCGGCTTCATGACCGAAACGCTGGTATACAAACCTTACCCTCAGAGGGTTAAGGGCACACTGCAGTTCATCAGCGAGATGGTCAGGTACACGGCAGAAAACAGCAAAAAGATACTCAGGCTGAGGCAGGAAGCCAACAGGCGAACACTCTCGGCACGGGAGTATGTGATCGACTGGGAGCAGGACTCCACGAGGTGGGACCTGGTAGCCTTTCACGGGTACAGGTATGAGGAGGCCACTTCTCCCATCACGGGTCGCAAGACAGGGTTATACAACCATGACAGACCCTATACCGATACCATCAGGTACTATAACTATTTCAAGCCGGCCGTGACCGTCAGGGCACCCGAAGCATATATTGTGCCCTTCGCCTGGGAGGAGGTCATCGAGCGTCTCCTCGCCAACGGTGTGGAGATGCGCCAGCTGCAGAATGACACCACTCTCACTCTTGAGACTTATTACATCGACAGTTATGAGCCTGCCAGGAGAGCCACACAGGGGCACTATTTCAACAGCAAGGTGAAGCTGCGCACCGTGACCCGGGAGGTTCAGTATTTGAAGGGGGACTTTATCATTCCACTTAACCAGAGGGCAAACAAATACATCGTGACCATGCTTGAGCCACAGAGCGAATCAGGCTTCTTTGCCTGGAACTTCTTCGACTCTTTCCTTGAGGGGCAGGACTGGTATTCGGTATGGGGCTTTGAGAGTTATCTCAAGGAGCTTCTCGACCGTGACCCGGTGCTGAGAGCAACCTATGACAAGGCGCGCAGCGAAGATGCTGAGCTGGCGGCAGACCCTGTCAAACAGTTGCAATGGCTTTATCAGCACACCCCGGCTTCAGAGCTGGAAAAACGGACAAGGCTCTATCCCGTGGGAAGGATCATGGGCGGCTGTAACTGAAATTACCTGGCGAAGAAATCGAGTACCGTCTCCCTCTTCAGCCAGCCGACAAGGTTGTCACCTCAATTGCCATTACCTGGCGAAGAAATCGAGTACCGTCTCCCCCTCCAGCCTGGCAACGAGGTTGTCACCGCTGGATACCGGACCGACGCCGGAGGGTGTGCCGGTGAAGATGAGATCACCCGTTTTCAGGGTATAGAACTTTGATACGTAAGATATTATCTCATCAAAAGAAAATATCAGGTCTGAAGTATTGCCATTCTGCCTCACAGTGCCGTTTATCTCCAGGGTAAAGTTTATATCCCTCATGCCGGCAAACTTCTCTTTCGGAACGAAAGTCCCCAGTGGCGCCGAACCGTCAAAGGTCTTCGAGAGCTCCCACGGGTGTCCCTCCCGGGAGAACCTGCTCTGGAGGTCACGGGCGGTAAAATCTATCCCCACGGTCAGGGCGTCGTAGTAACGCTCCGCATACTTCACTGCTATTCCTTTCCCCAGCTTCGAGATGCGGAGTACTATCTCCGCCTCATACTGGACATCGGATGAGAAGTCAGGGATAAAGAAGGGTTTGTTCTTTTTGAGAATCGCCGAGTCGGGCTTGAGGAAGATCATTGGCTCAGCGGGCTCCGGACGGTTCATCTCGGCAGCATGCTTCCGGTAGTTCAGACCTACGCAGATAATCTTCATAAGGTTGTCAGGCTTTGCCGAACGAACGCAGTTTGATCGCGGTGATAACCTGCTTGGTGTTAAGGGGGAAGTCACCGTTCATCATCCACGAGTAGTATGAGGGCTCCTCCCTGAAGACCTGCTCCACCGGTTTGCCCTTGTGCTTGCCGAAGTTGAACACCTCGGTGCCGCCTTCGTTGAAGATGATCCTGCCGGCGAGGTCAGCATTGTTGTTGAAGGCACTGAAGACCGAGAGCTTCTCGATATCATTCTCCAGGTCAGGATACCTGTCGAGCTGTGCTTTCAGTATCTCATATGTTGCTGCCGTATCGGCCTTTGAGCTGTGGGCATTTTCCATCTCCATGTTACAGTAGAACTTATAGGCGGCGCTGAGTGTTCGCTGCTCTTTCTTATGGAAGATCACCTGCACGTCAACATACCTGTGGCGGGCTGGGTCAAAATCGACATTCACTCTCAGGAATTCCTCGCAGAGTATTGGTATATCAAACTTCATCGAGTTGAAGCCGGCAAGGTCGCATCCTTCAACGAACGCAGCTATCTTGCGTGCCACGTCACGGAAGTGCGGAGCATCAGCCACGTCTGCGTCAGTGATCCCGTGTACGCGTGTCGCTTCCGGGGAGATCGGGATACCCGGATTGAGTCTCATGGTCAGCCACTCTTCCGCTCCTCCAGGTGACACCTTGAGCGCGGCAAACTCCACAATGCGGTCAGCAGCGATGTTTACTCCCGTGGTCTCGAGATCAAAGACGACCAGGGGTTTCCTGAGGTTAAGCTCCATATCGTTACTCTTCTCAGGCGTTGATCATCATTGGCATCAGCAGCATGAGGAGATCCTCATCCTCATTGTCTGTATCCGACGGCAGGAAGAGTCCTGCCCTTGTCGGGTCGGCGAGCTCAATAATGACATCCTGTGATGTTATGTTCGACAGAATCTCTATCAGAAAGACAGATTTGAACCCGATCTCCATATCGTCACCCTCATATAGGCACTTGTGACGTTCATATGCCGAGATCGAGAAGTCGACATCCTGTGCCGAGACGGTTATCTGGTTCGGGCTGAACTGAAGCTTCACGAGGTTGCTTGCCTGGTTTGAAAAGACGGAGACCCTGCGCAGTATGTTGTAGAGTTCCAGCCTGTCAACACGCACCTTGCGGGGGTTGCTCTTAGGGATGACAGAATTGTAATTCGGATAGTTGCCTTCCACAAGACGGCAGACCACCTTGTAGTCCGACAGGGTAAAGAAGGCGTTTCTGTCGTCGAACTCCACCGAGACGGTACCGCTCTCCCTTGGAAGGATATTCTTGAGGAGCGATGCGGGTTTCTTTGGAAGGATAAAGGAGGCAGTGTCATCAGCCCTGGCGTCGCTCCTCTGGTATCTCACCAGCTTATGTGCATCTGAGGCCACGAAGGTGAGCTTCTCTGTCGATGCCTCAACCAGTATACCCCCCATCACCGGGCGGAGCTCGTCATCGGCGGTGGCAAACAGTGTCCTGGATATACCTGACAGCAGCACATCGGCCGGCAGATTGAAACTGAAGCGCTTTTCAGTCTTTATCACCGGCAGCACGGGGAAGTCAATTCCGTTCTGGCCCACAATACTGAAGCGGCCGTTCTCGGAGTTTATGACTACCGCCATGGTGTCAGTGTTGATATCAAATGTGAGCGGCTGTTCGGGGAACTCCTTAAGGGTATCAAGCAATATCCTGGCCTGCAGTGCTATTGTGCCACTTCCCGTGATATTGTCAAGCCTCATCCTTGTAATAAGGGTCGACTCAAGGTCAGAGGCAGTAATTTCAAGGTCATTGCCACTGATATTGAATAGAAAGTTATCCAGGATCGGCAGTGTATTTTTAGTGCTGATCACCCTGCTTATCGCCTGCAGATGACCGAGAAGTTCTGTGCTTGATACAACAAATTTCATACTGTCAGTTTTTAAGTTACATCACATTGCCCCGTTTCAGACCTGCAAATCACTGATTATGTGCATAGTCTGCTTTGTAAACCGGCTTATCAATATTACAAAAAAATATCTTTCCCTCAAACAAATTTATTTCACTCTCCTGTAATGTCTCTGCTTGAGCCTGTTATAGGCCACTCCTGCCATGATTATCAGCAATACGGGCAGGATTGTATTAAACAGCTGCCACAGCAGTCTCTGGCTCCTGATCCTCGACTGGTCGAGCAGCCTTGGCTTTATCTCCCTTGAGCGCATCTCCGTCAGGCCGTTGTCCTCAACCAGGTAATTAATGCAATTCACAAGAAAATCCTTGTTGCCGAAGATCTGCATCGTATACCTGTCGAGCCCGAGCGTGAGTGGTTCGGGTGCTCCTCCTGACCAGCTGATGTCATTACGGATGATGTCACCGTCGGCAATAACTATCATCCTCGTCGGTTTGCTGCGGGTCAGCGGCTCCCCGCCCTCCTCCCCCATGATGCTTTCAGTCATCCTGTTCTCGAATACCGAGCTGAAGGTGCCCTCGAGCAACACTGCCACGCTCTTTTCTCCGGCGGTGAACATCTCCGGCGGCATTCTCTCCCCTGCCTCCTCAAGCGATATCAGGGCCGGGGGTGTGACAATACGCGTCTCACCTGAGGTTGTCAGAAGAATACTCTTTCTTACTGCCGGATCGCGCCCCACGGTATCAAGAGTACCGGCAAATTCAGCCTTGACCCTGTTCAGGTTGCGGGTTATGGGGTGGCTCTGCGAGGGGCGCAGTAGAGGATAATAGACCCACGGTGCAGGGACATACTGTGCCTCCCCGCCGGGGTTTGTAATCTTTAGCGGAATCAGCATACAGTCGGCATCCTGGATGATGACAGGGTTGATCCTTGCCCCGTACCGGAAGAGCATGTCACTGAAGGAGAGAGGCTGATATAGGGCTACCGTTGCGCCTGCCGTCAGGCTGTCGGCATTGACAGCCACCTCCTCTGCCAGCCACATGACCCGTCCGCCGTTCATGATGTACTGGTCAATAATGAACTTGTCCTTCTCATCAAAGCGTTCCTTCGGCGCGGCTATGACAATAGCAGCATAATCATCAATTATGCCGGGCTTGCCTCCTATCACTCCCCTGTCGATGTTATAGAACTTGGCAAGCTCCAGTGTCAGGTCCGCCACACTTATCTCATCAAGCTCACCGTGGCCCTCGATGAAGGCTATCCGGTGCACGGTGTCCGAGGTGGCTGTTGCAACAGCCCTGATGATCTCATATTCAAGTCCTTCAGTAGAATGAAGCAGGTTTACCTCAGCAGGCAATGAGGGGTTGTTTCTCAGGAAATTAACCGGGATGACGGTCTCACCGGAAGCGACGGTGAGTGACGGGAATATCCGTTTCTGAGTTCTGCCGCCCTCACCGTCGGAAGCCATAACGTTCACAGGCACGAGCCCGGAGTTGATCAGCTCACCGTGGAGTTTCTCCCTTGTAGCGGCATCGGATGATGCTGACGGGTTTATGAAGTCGTATGATATCCTTCTCCCGGAGGCAATGCGGAACTCGTCGAGATACTGGGCGGCACTGCGTCTCAGCTTCCTGAAACCGACGGGCATCTCTCCGTCGAGATAGATATCTATCCTTACATCTCTGTCGAGCTCCTTCAGTATCTTCCTTGTAGGCTCCGCAAGGGTAAAGCGACGGTCTTCCGTCAGGTCAACCCTCAGGTGCAGGAGTGAGGCCAGCAGGCAAACAGCGGCTGTGGCCGCGATGATCAGCAGCGGTCTCTTCACGGTACTGCGGCGCAGGGATAACCTTGCTGCCTCATTGAAGAGCACCGCCACGAAGATAAAATAAGCAATGTCACGTATGTCAAGCACGCCCCTGCTGATCGATTTATAGTGTTCGTTGATGCCTATCCGGGCTACCTGTTCACCTGCAGAGGAGAATCCTGGCAGAAGGGAGAGGGAGTCAAAGCCGGTGAACATTATAAAGGAGAGGAGAGCAGCCAGGATGAAGGCCACAACCTGGTTCTCCGTCAGTGATGACGCAAAGAGGCCGATGGCAGAGTAGACTGCGGCAAGCAGCAGGAGGCCTGTGAATGAACCTGCTGTCCCTCCCCTGTCAAGGTTGCCGGGTGTCTCTCCCAGAACCCATACTGAGATGACGAACAGGGTTGCCGGCAGAAGTGATATCAGCACCAGTGTCACCGAGGCCAGAAACTTGCCGTAGATTATCCTGCCGTCGCCTACCGGGCGCGACCAAAGCAGCTCGATGGTTCCTGACCGCCGCTCCTCCGACCAGAGTCTCATGGTTACGGCAGGCACCAGGAAGAGGAAGAGCCATGGTGAGAGCACGAAAAGGGTATCCAGTCCCGCATATCCGCTGTCAAGCAGGTTCCATTGGCCTGGCATCACCCACATTATGAAGCTGTTTGCCAGGAGGAATACGATCATGACGATGTATCCCGTCAGGGAGCTGAAAAAACCTGTGATCTCTTTTCTGAAGAGAGTGAACATAACTAAAAGTTTGCTGTAAAAATATTCAAATCTTTCAAGGCCTCAGCGGCCTGCGTGCATTTTTGACGTCAGTGATCACCGTACCGGGGTAATAGAAACCGGTGATTTTCTCATAGCTCATATTTTTTTCAGCCATAGCCCTCGCTCCGTCCTGGCACAGTCCCACGCCATGACCGTAGCCCCTGCCACTGATTGTCAGGCTGTCTCCCTCCGGCCTCATGGTGAAGAATGCTGAGCGCAGGCCGAATTGCACCCTGACCTCCTCGCTGTTGATGTTTTTGCCGGAAACTGTGCGGTTCATGATCCTCACCGGTTTGCTGCCAGCAGGTGAGTAGAAGGCCTCCTCCTGCCCCGGCATCACACCCCTTGATTTCAGAAAATCATACCAACCGGTGAAGGAGACTCTTTTCACCCAGACCGATGATGCCGAATATCCGCACCAGGGATCAGTGATGCTCACAAGGTAAGGATGTTTTGACACCCATACATCTGCCGATGAGGCAGTCATGCCGCCGCAGTTACCGTGAAATGCCGCTTCAATGAGCACCCCCTGGCGGTCAGTGATCACTTTTCCTGCGGTAGAGCGGCAGGCATTGATTATCACGCTGTCACTGATGATTCCCGGGTAAACCTGGCAGTGGGTGTCGTCACACAGGTCAAAGCCGTCAAGCTCATGCCTGTCCATGGTGCGGTAAGCATATGTTCGTGCCACCACAGCCTGGGCTCTGAAATACTCCGGCGGTCCTGCCCTCCCCGCCTCAGCGCGGACAACACCCGGCAGGTAATCCTCCAGCTCAGTGACATTGAGTACCAGCAACGAGCCGGGGTAGGAGCTTATCATGAGACTGCCGTTGAGTATCTTCACCGCCTCGTCACGTGCAGGGGCACGCATGACGAAGAGTGCCTCAGCGGCAAGGGGTGTGAAGATAAGTGTGTCAGCCACCCCTGAAACCCCGGATAATGTTCTGAATATTACCTTCTCGTCCTGACGGGTCACTACCACCGTCTCTCCCGTCCCTATTGTGAGAACATCATGCTTTCCGTGGTCAATACGGTACTCTCCATTACGGGGAGTGAAGACAACCGTCACAGGTCTGGTGTGTGCAAAGATGCGTATGGTCACCTCAGCCCGTGCAGAAAGAGCCGTCATTAAAATGAGTATTGAGATGACCGCTCTGATCATGTATTCATGCTCCCCTGCTTCAGTTGTGTAACCATATCAGAGGCTATTCTTGCCGAGGCACCTTCTCCTCCAAGCATCTGCCTCAGTTCTTCGTAGTCTCTCTTAACAGCTGTATGTCTCTCTCCCGTGGAGATGATCTTTCCCAGCTCGCCGGACAGTCTTTCACTGTTGAGCTCTTCCTGTATCAGTTCGGTCACCGCCTCCCTCCCCATGATCAGGTTCACCAGGGAGATAAAGCGCACCTTCAGGAAGAACCTTCCCAGCGTGAATGTCAGTCCGCTGGTTCTGTAGCAGACCACCTGCGGCACGCCAAAGAGTGCCGCTTCGAGTGTTGCCGTCCCTGATGTCACCAGGGCAGCCTCCGCCACGGAGAGGAGGTCATATGCCCTGTCACTGATCACCCTGACCGGGTTTGATCCGATAATACCTTCATACAGTGACGCCGGCAGGTGATCCATCCCTGCCACCACAAACTGATATTCAGGAAATGATGAGGCCACCCGTACCATCACCGGGAGCACCTTTTCTATCTCCTGAAGTCTGCTGCCGGCCATCAGCAGTATCACAGGCCTCTCGTCGAGGCCGAGGGATTCCATCAGCCTGCCGTGCTCCGGAGTCTTCCGGCGCCATGCCTCTACCTGGTCAATGAGCGGGTTCCCAAGGAAGTGGGCCGTATAACCATGCTTTCTGAAGAATTCGACTTCAAACGGGAAGATGATATATAACCTGTCAACATATCTCTTCAGCAGTTTCACCCTGCCCTCACGCCAGGCCCAGAATTTGGGTGAGATGTAATAATAGACCCTGATACCCTTCTTTTTTGCATAGCGCGCCATCCTCAGGTTAAAGCCGGGGTAATCGATCAGTATCACCACGTCAGGCATCATCCGGTCAATCTGCCTGCGACACTCTGCAAAATTTCTCCTCACCTTCCGCATATTGACCATCACCTCCCAAACACCCATGAAGGCTGTCTCGCGGTAGTGTTTTATCAGCCTTCCACCTGCCTTTGACATGAGGTCGCCACCCCAGCATACGATATCTGCAGCCGGGTCAGCCTCAAAAAGGTTAAGGATAAGGTTTGAACCGTGAAGATCGCCCGAGGGCTCTCCGGCTATGATGAAATACTTCATATTAGAAAAGCTTTATCCCAAAGATGACAAAAGCCCACACTATGGTAATGCCGAGCACACCCTTGGCTGCCCTGAGCATGTCAAGCCTGTTGAAGATGAGAAATATGATAATGTTGGCGAAGACAGAGATGCTCATGACCTCCGACACATTGCCTGCTTCCGTCACCTTGTCAAGATACCCGCTGAATGACAGGCCGTTACGGGTAGCCAGGAAGAAGATCAGAAATGCTGTCACCGGGATGATGATTCCGCCAATGACACCTGAGAGGATATTATTAAACCGTTCCCTGAACCGCATATCAGAGTTTGGTTTTCAATGTGCTGAGAAAACCGTGGGCCGTCATATCGGTGGCTACCGGCACTACTGAGACATATCCGTTATGAATAGCCCAGTCATCGGTATCCGATGCATCCGGCTCATGGTTCATGAATCTGCCTGTAAGCCAGTAGTAGGTCTTTCCTGCCGGATCCTTCCGTTTTTCGAACTCCTCCTGCCAGCTGCCCAGGGCCTGGCGTGCGACCACCATACCTTTGATCTCCTCAGCGGGAAGGGCAGGTATATTCACATTAAGGCATATTCCATCCGGCAGGGGCTCCTTCAGCAGGAAACCGCATATCTTCCGGATATAACTGTCACAGGCAGAAAAGTCGGCTTTTGGGGAATAGCTGTTGAGAGAAAAACCTACCGACGTGATTTTATAGAGACAACCCTCAAGAGCAGCAGCCATAGTCCCCGAGTAGAGAACGCTGGCAGAGGCATTAGATCCGTGATTGATGCCTGAGACAATAAGATCAGGCCTGCGCTCCAGGAGCTGGTTGACAGCCAGCTTGACACCGTCAGTGGGTGTGCCGCTGCAGGCATAAACACGCTTTCCCTCGTCCTCCTCCAGCAGTTTGACACGCAGCGGATGCTTGACCGTTAGCGCCTGCGACATGGCACTGCGGCTCTCTGTGGCTGAGATAACCACCAGTTTGCCAAATTCCGACATGATGCTGATGAGCCTCTGCAGTCCGGCAGCGTATAGCCCGTCATCATTCGTGATCAGTATAAGCTTGTCATTTTCCTGTAAAACCATATTGCCTCCTGTTGCCTGCAAATATAACGATAATGATCATCCAATAAATAAACCCGCCATTATGGCAATAACCTTTTTTCCTTACTTTTGCATCTTACTGAAAAGATTATAACAGGCGATGAAAATTTCTTACAGCTGGCTCAGGGAATATCTCGACTTCGACGCCGGAGTTGAGGAGCTTTCAACTATTCTGACAAATCTGGGGCTTGAGGTTGAGGGTACTGAAGAGTGGGAGTCGATTAGCGGTGGTATGCAGGGCGTGGTTATAGGCAGGGTACTCACATGTGAGAGACACCCTGATGCCGACAGACTCAGTGTCACCACCGTCGATGCCGGCGGTCCCGATCCGCTGCAGATTGTATGCGGTGCGCCAAATGTGGCTGCAGGACAGGTTGTTGCGGTGGCACTGCCGGGTGCTATGGTATTTCACGGCGAGGAGCTTTTTGAGATTAAGCGGTCGAAGATTCGCGGACAGTTATCCGAAGGGATGATATGTGCCGAAGATGAGCTTGGCATGGGTACTGACCATGAAGGAATCATGGTGCTTGAACCCCCTGCCAGGCCGGGGTCGCCTGCAGCAGATTACTTCGGTGTTGTTCGCGATACGATTTTTGAGATAGGATTGACACCCAACAGGATAGACTGCAGTTCTCACTACGGTGTGGCACGCGACCTGGCAGCCTTTTTCAACCTGAGGAAGCCCGTCATGGCCAAACTGCCTGACGTAGGTGCATTCCGTCCCGGCCCTGCAAAGGGTAAAGCCATTGAGGTCGAAGTGCAGGACAGTAAGGCCTGTATAAGATATTCAGGACTTACAATCAGGGATATTACTGTAGGACCCTCACCTGCATGGCTGCAGAACAGGCTGAGGTCAATAGGACTCCATCCTATCAACAACGTGGTGGACATCACCAACTTCGTCCTTCATGAAACAGGACAGCCTCTGCACGCCTTCGATGTTGCCGCCATCACCGGCGACAGAGTGATCGTCAGAACACTGCCTGAAAAGACGAAATTCATAACCCTGGACGGTGTTGAGAGAGAGCTGACAGCATCCGACCTGATGATCTGCAATGTCAGCGAAGGTATGTGCATTGCCGGCGTCTTCGGCGGAGAGAAATCGGGAGTCACATCAGCAACCACCGATCTGTTTCTTGAGAGCGCCACCTTCAGCTCCGTGTCGGTACGTCGCACATCACGGAGGCACGACCTTCACACTGATGCCTCATACCGTTTTGAGAGAGGCACGGACCCGGAGATGACACTCTATGCACTCAGGAGAGCTGCCCTGCTGGTGCAGGAGCTGGCCGGCGGAGTGATCACCGGCGATATAAAGGATGTCTATCCCAAACCTGTCAGAAAGACCACGGTCAGCTACTCCCCTGACCGGATGGCAAAGCTTATAGGAAAGGATATCCCTTCTGCAACTGTCAAGACAATTCTCAACAGCCTGGACATTCACATTACTGACGAAGCGCCTGACAGGCTAACCCTGGAGATACCGGCATACCGTGTTGATGTGACCCGCGAGGCCGATGTCACGGAAGAGGTTCTGAGGATATACGGTTACAACAACATAGACATCAGCGGCGAGATGCGGTCGATGCTCCCGCACACAGTGAAACCGGACCGTGAGAAGGTTGCGTCAAACGTGTCAGACCTCCTCTCCGCAAACGGCTTTGCCGAGATAATGTGCAACTCCCTCACCCCCTCAGCATGGTTTGAAAAGAGTGGGCACTTTGACACTTCAACGACGGTGTATCTTGCAAACCCGCTGAGCAGCGACCTCAATGTCATGCGCATGTCGCTGCTGCCCGGAATGCTCAGCACAATCGCATGGAACATCAACAGGCAGAGTCCCGACCTGAAGCTTTATGAACTGGGCTATGTCTACAGCAGGAGGCCTGGGAAAGATGGTGCCGGCATCACGAAAGAGTTCTGTGAGCGGCAAATGCTGGCCATGGCCATTACAGGAGAGCTCAACCCTCAGCGGTGGAATGCCCCTGCGACGGCTACAGGTTTCTTCCACATGAAGGGTTACGTGGAGCTGGTCCTCTCACGCTTCGGAATAGAACGCCGGGAGATCACCGAAGGGGATGACAGCTCCGGATGGTTCTCCGAAGGAGTGCGATATGGCACAGGAGGATCTGACCTTGCATCATTCGGCAAGATCTCAAAAAAACAGCTTGCTATGTTCGATATAAGGCAGGATGTTTGGTATGCCGAGCTTAACCATGATAACATCATCAGGATGATTGCGGGGAAAAACATACGGTTCAGTGAACTGCCAAAGTACCCGTGGGTACGCCGCGACCTTGCACTGGTCATTGATAAGTCAGTGAAATTCAGTCATATACGTGATCTTGCCTTCAAGACTGAACGCAACATCCTGCAGGAGGCAGACCTTTTTGATGTCTATGAGAGTGATGCTATCGGCAGAGACAAGAAATCATATGCCGTCAGTTTCATCCTCAGAGATGAGAGACAGACCCTGACTGAAAAGAGTATCGAGAAGGCTATGAACAGCCTTTTCAAAGCCTTTGAGCGCGAATTTAGCGCCGCACTGAGATGAAGAAGCTGCTGGGCAGAACCGGTGACTACCTCTCGCTCGTAAAGTTCAGTCATACCGTCTTTGCGATGCCCTTTGCGCTGGTGGGCTATTTCCTCGGTGCAACCAGGCCTGATCACGGTTTCAGCCTGAGGACCTTTCTGTTGATGCTCGCATGTATGGTTTTTGCCCGCAGTGCCGCCATGGCTTTCAACCGTTGGGCAGATCTAAGATATGACATTCTGAATCCCAGGACCGCCGGAAGGGAGATACCGTCAGGCAGGATCAGCCAGGGTCATGCCCTGACATTCGTAGTTGTAAGCTCTGTGCTATTCATTATCGCGACAGCCCTGCTCAACACGATGACACTGCTGCTGTCACCCGTTGCGCTTCTGATTGTCCTCGGGTACAGCTACACCAAGAGATTCACCTGGCTCTGCCACCTGGTGCTGGGGCTCGGGCTCAGCCTGGCACCCATCGGAGCCTTTATTGCAGTCACAGGCACCTTTGCGCTGCTGCCGGTGCTCTACTCCCTTCTTGTACTGACATGGGTCAGCGGCTTTGATATTATCTACTCCCTGCAGGATGACCAGTTTGACCGTGAGACAGGACTCTACTCCATTCCTGCGGTGATGTCTCGCAGGAAGGCACTGACCGTTTCAACACTCCTTCATGCAGTGACACTGCTGCTGGCAGTGGCAGCCGGGATCATCGGTCATGGCGGAGTGATCTACTGGGCCGGAGTCCTGATATTTGCCTCTATGCTGACATACCAGCATCTGATAGTCTCTCCTGATGACCTGAGCAGGGTCAACCTTGCCTTCGGTACAACCAACGGAATAGCAGGTATCATTTACGGATTGGCAGTGGTGGCTGACCTGCTGCTATAGAAGGAATCCCCAGGCGTGACGCACCGCTGCTGCAGAAAGGATCCCCCGGTGTGACGGTCCGCTGCTACATAAGGGATTGCCAGCCGTGACGGACCGTTGCTACTGAAACAATACGCAGACAGGCAGGTCCGCTACTCCGGGACAGCCTCCCCCTTTAAAACTTAAATATGAATGAGACACCCAACAACTCCTTGAACTGAACCATGGGAGCCTTTTTCTGCTTGCCATCAGTGCCCAGCACGGGCTCACCGTCTTCAAATACAGGCAGCAGTGTGTTGTCATCATATATCAGGTGCACATTGAGCCTGAGGTCGGTAAACCAGTTCAGGCTTGTTGTGGCTATCATCTCCCAGTCGACATCAATATTCTGCGGTTTTGAGATGAAGTTACTGAATAGCTGTATCTTGTTGGTCATATCAACCTGATCAAAGAGTTTCAGCTTGCTTCTGATGGTCAGATATGCTCCCAGCTCATTCCTGGATCTCTTGTCCGCCGGGATACCGAACTTGGTTTGGTTGATGGAGGTGTCAGGAACAAATGTGCCCTTGTATGATAGAGGGGAGAAACTTATCGCGGTATTCTTGTCAGGCTTGTACTCAAGACCGTAGCCGAATATGAAGGTGGCCGGGTTAAAGAACTTTGAGACCTTTACCGAGTCATTCGGATAACTGTACCCCGGAAGGAACTGGGTCTTGAACTGGAAAAGGCCCGAGAGGTCAAATTTCCCAAAAGCCTTGTGGTTGATCTTTGAGTTGATCTCGAGGATATCCAGGTTCTTCCTGATTCCGTCATAATTCCCTGATGCCTGCAGTCCCAGAGCGAGCCGTGCCGTGGTGGAGGAATTTACCTTTGTCTCCTTGTTGTTGTAGTTAAGGGCTGACTCGACATCGAGCACTGAAGAGATGTTGTTCTCTCCCCCCTTTGCCCAGTTGGAGATGGCACCCTGTGACAGAAGGTAGGAGAGGTCTGTCTTGAATTTCCAGAAGTCTGGCTTGATCCTGCTCAGCGCCACCCTTCTGAGGTTCTCCTCTGTTGCCGAGATGACATTGACACGTGTGTCAACATACCTGTCATGCCAGGTCTGTTTTTTGAACATCACCCCCTCTTCCGCCTTGAGCAATAAGGTATTGCGGTCAGGACTTCCAATCCAGACAGAAACTGAGTCATTCTCCCCGTCAGGAAGCCAGAACCTGACGAGGTTATCTGCCCGGCTGTTGAGCCATATATTTGTTCCACGGCCCTTGTCACTGACAAACCTCACGAGGGTCGAATCACGCGCCTGAAGGTACCCGATGAGAGAGTTGACAGCCGCTATGATTGAGTCACTTACATATGGATTTTTGATATGCCTGAAGGGAAAGTCGTCGCGATACAGGGTCACCTCGGGCAGCGTATCAGTGATAACCAGAATTATCGTGTCATTGGTTCTGCGAGGCATCAATGCCGGAACAAGATCCCTCACAAGCACAAACACCGTGTCGTTAAGCAGCAGTGTGTCATTCTTACTCAACGGGGCAGCACCGGCAGATAGCTTAACTTTATTCATTCTTTTTCCTGCCTCAATGAACATCTCTTCTGCCTGTCCCCCTATAGCGGCACTGTCAGCTGAGACAGAATCCTGTTCCATGACAGGCAGGATGATCCTCAGGGAATCATAGACAAAGTAGCTGTCAAGCGGTATCCTGATCTTATCATAACTGTATTCCGACAGGTAACTCACAGTTGAGTCTTCACGGGGTGTGGAAGCAAAATGAACGAGATTACGGATAGCCTCCCGCAGGGGGTCATTGCTCTTTTTCCAGATATTGTTCGAGGAGCCGACTCTCCGCAGGAATTGCAGAGCATTGTCGCGGTCGAGCACAATGGAGCCCGGACCTGCACTGTCCGTTGCGGGCGCACCCTTGATCTTCTGTCGTAGAATGGGCAGAGCCGGCTTCACCGTGTCAGGGGGAATGATGGGTTCTTCGTCAGCCACGTCAATCACCTGACCGGTAAGAAGCATGCTGCCCGACAGAAAAAATAATATCGTAAGGAACTTAAGTAATCCCGGTTTCATCATAAATTCTTTTAACATTTCCTGATTGGACCCCGAAGGCAAAAAAACTATATTTGCAAAAATAGCCTATTTCAATGATTTTCCTTTTTCAGGCGACCGTAAACAGGAAGCAGATCTTCCGCAATATTAAAAAGAGGGACGCATTCTGAAGTTCAGGGGTTGCATCTATCCGCCTGCCAACCACCCCACCCTGCTCTGCCTCTGTTAAATAATCTTAATTTATTGGTAAGCAATAGGCCGTAGGCCTTTAAGTATTGTAGACGGCAGTGAAAATCGTAAATCGTAAATCGCACATCGTACATCGCACATCACAAATCGTAAATCGCAAATCGTAAATCGCAAATCGTAAATCGCAAATCATCATGAATCTTCCATATTGTGAACCACATAAGATAAAGATGGTGGAGCCTCTCAGGCGAAGCACCGTCAGTGAGCGCCGTGAGTGGATAAAAGAGGCCTCATACAATCTCTTCAACCTGCGCTCCGAGCAGGTCTTTGTTGATCTCCTCACTGATTCCGGCACCGGGGCCATGAGTGACCGGCAGTGGGCTGCCATCATGACCGGCGACGAGAGTTATGCTGGGGCATCATCGTACTACAGGCTCAAAGAGGCCATCCGTGACATAACCGGTTTTGAGTACTTCCTGCCCACACACCAGGGACGGGCGGCGGAGAATGTCCTTTTCTCGGTGCTGGTAAAGGAGGGCGACATCATCCCCGGTAATGCCCATTTTGACACCACCAAGGGGCATATCGAGTTCCGCAAGGCTACGGCCATCGACTGCACAGTGGAAATAGCCAGGGATATCACCGCCGACGAACCCTTCAAGGGCAACGTCGATCTCGGGCGGCTGGAGAAGGTGCTGAAGGAGACACCCAGTGAGAGGCTGGGATGCATCGTGATGACCGTCACCAACAATACTGCCGGCGGACAGCCGGTGAGCATGGCCAACCTCCGGGGCGTGAGGGAGCTGGCCGACAGGTACGGTGCCAGCGTGATAATTGATTCAGCCCGCTTTGCCGAGAATGCTTACTTCATTAAAACCCGTGAAGAGGGATACTCTGAAAAGAGCATCAGGGATATTGCCCGTGAGATGTTCTCTTACGCCGACGGCATGACTATGAGCTCCAAAAAGGATGCAATAGTCAACATAGGCGGCTTCATCGGTTTCAGAGACAAGGAGCTGTTTCGCCGTGCCTCGACCTACAACATCATGTTTGAGGGTTTCATCACCTACGGCGGCATGGCCGGCCGTGACATGAACGCCCTGGCGGTGGGACTCTACGAAGGCACTGACTGTGAATACCTTGAGTCGCGCATCAGGCAGGTGGCCAGGCTGGGAGAAAAGATAACAGCAGCAGGAGTGCCCGTGCAGCAGCCTTTCGGAGGCCATGCCATCTTTATTGATGCTGGCAGGTTCCTGCCCCATGTTCCTGCCGGTGAGTTCCCTGCACAGAGGCTGGCGATCGAGTTTTACCTGGAGGGAGGCATCCGCTCCGCTGAGATAGGTACGCTGATGGCTGACCGCGACCCGGTGACGCGTGAGAACAGACACCCTGAACTCGAGCTGGTGCGGCTGGCCGTACCGAGAAGGGTTTATACCGACAACCACATGGGTTACGTGGCCGCGGCCATCGGCAACGTGTTTGAGAGAAGAGACCGGATAACCAGAGGACTTGCAATAAAGTGGGAGGCGCCTATCATGAGACACTTCACCATTGAGCTTGAACTGCTCCATTAACACCAGCAATCTGTCATTCCTCTGTAAATATGGGGGATGACCTTCATTATTATTTGTCTGTAAGAAATCAGGCGTTTTTATGTAAGTTTGTCAGAAGCTTAACTCAATCACTATGATAAGATCAATGACCGGCTACGGCAAAGCCATGCTCGAGACCCCGCAACGCAAGATCACCGTTGAGGTCAGGTCGCTGAACAGTAAACAGGCTGACGTAAATACAAAGGTGCCGTGGCTCTTCAAGGAGAAGGAGCTCGAGATACGCAATATAATCATCAGGAAACTCCAGAGGGGTAAGATCGACATTATGATCTCTTTTGACACCATGGATGAGGAGCAGGCCCCGGCAATCAACACGAAGGTGGTGCGGGGTTATTTCAATCAGATGAAGGAGTTGAGCAACGAGCTGGGTCTGAGCAATGACAGCGACCTGCTGAGCATTGTGATGCGGCTTCCCGAGACCCTCAAAACAGAGAGACCGGAACTGACGGAGGAGGAGTGGAACAGGGTTGTCACTCTGATAGAGGATGCACTCTCGATGACCGATAACTATCGCCTGGATGAGGGCAAGGCCATGGAGGCCGACCTGTCGAAATCGCTTGCCGCCATACTGCGATACCTGGAGGAACTCAGCACCGTTGAGGGCGACAGGCTGGCGCGCATGCGCGAAAAGCTGCAGGCATCGCTGCGCGATAA
The DNA here is from genome assembly GCA_002403305.1 of Bacteroidales bacterium UBA4772. Lineage (GTDB taxonomy): Bacteria > Bacteroidota > Bacteroidia > Bacteroidales > VadinHA17 > SR-FBR-E99. Next base: position 132,637 of record DHHM01000013.1, on the reverse strand, counting down.
CTTCTCCACGGAGAACATAGACATGAACCGTTTCGAACAGGAGCTGATATTCTACCTTGAGAAGATGGATATCAACGAGGAGAAGGTGAGGCTCAGGAAACACTGCGACTACTTTACTGAGACCATGAAGGGTGACGGTGCCAACGGGAAGATGCTCAACTTCATCTCCCAGGAGATGGGACGCGAGATCAATACTATAGGATCGAAGGCCAATGATGCCCCGATGCAGAAGCTGGTGGTGATGATGAAGGATGAGCTCGAGAAGATCAAGGAGCTGACACTCAATATCCTCTGACCTGTGGGAAGAAAAAATGAGAGCAGGGTACTTATAATATCCGCTCCGTCAGGAGCCGGCAAGTCCACTCTTGTGAGCCACCTGCTCGCATCAGGCCTGCCGCTTGCCTTCTCAATCTCGGCTACCAGCAGGAAACCAAGGGGCAGTGAGACCAACGGCAGGGAGTATTATTTCATCTCGGCGGCTGAGTTCAAAAGGAGGATCAGCCGTGAAGAGTTCGTTGAGTGGCAGGAGGTCTACAGGAACCACTACTACGGTACATTGAAGAGTGAGCTGGAGCGTATCGCCGCAGAGGGTAGGATCCCTCTCTTTGATGTTGATGTCATGGGAGGCATAAACCTCAAGAAGATCTTTGCTGACAGGGCGCTGGCATTATTTATTATGCCACCCTCCGTTGAGGAGCTGCGGTCACGGCTGGAAAAGAGAGGCACCGACTCGGAGGAGGAGATAGAGATGCGTGTGCAGAAGGCTGCCTCTGAGATACTGCTGGCATACAGCTTCGACAGGGTCATAATCAATGATGACCTTGAGAAGTCATGTAATGAGATAACAGCAGTTGTAAAGGAATTTCTCGGGTTACGGTAATGGAGACAGGACTATTTTTCGGATCATTCAACCCGGTGCATATAGGTCACATGGCCATTGCCAACTATATTGCCGAATACTCTGATGTCAGCGAAGTATGGTTTATTGTCAGCCCTCACAATCCTCTCAAGAAGAAGGAGACGCTTCTCGCCGACCGCGACAGGCTTTATCTTACGGAGCTGGCCATAGGTGATGACCCCCGGTTCAGGGTGTCAGATGTTGAGTTCAAGCTACCGCAGCCATCCTACACTGTGGACACCCTCGCTTACCTTACCGACAAATACCCGTCTCGCAGTTTTGCATTGATTATGGGAGAGGATAACCTGGCCACCCTTCAGAAGTGGAAGAACGCAGAGCTGCTGGTAAAAGAGTATCCGATAATAGTCTATCCCCGCCTCTACCAGATCCCGGCTGCCAGCAAGAAACTGCAGGAGCTTCTTAAGAGTGCGAAGGTCATAAGAATTGATGCGCCGGTGATGGAGATATCGGGAACCTTCATCCGTACAGCCATCAGCGAGGGCAGGGATGTCTCATGGTTCGTCCCGCCAGCCGCATGGAAGTATATTCGCGAGATGCACTTTTATGAGTAAGAGTCTGAAGGTCTGAAGGTCTGAAAGTCCTGCAGATTACCAAACTGCATAGACCTTCAGACCTTCAGACCTTCCTGATGAGTTCCATTCCTCTCTTTATGGCATCCTCATTCATGGGGATAAGATGATGGTATCTCTCGGGGAGTGATTTTTTAAGTCCCTTGATGACATACTCAGTCTTGAGTATGGGTTTCACCTTCATGAAGCCGCCCATGACGAACATATTGAACATTTTCATCATCTTCAGCTTCGAAGCCTCTTCTGCCGCATCAATCCGGTAAATGGTAATGTCTTTCCGCTCCGGGTGCTTTGTAATTCCATTGCTGTCATATATCAGCGTCCCTCCGGGCTTGACGCTGTGTTCGAACTTGTCCATACTCTGCTGGTTGAGGATTATGGCAGTATCGAAGCTTCTCAGTATGGGTGAGCTGATCCTTTCATCGCTCAGTATAACATTCACGTTGGCGGTTCCACCCCTCATCTCAGGGCCGTATGAAGGCATCCAGCTCACCTCCATATCCTGCATCATGCCTGAATAGGCCATGATCTTACCCATTGAGAGCACTCCCTGTCCGCCGAAACCTGCTATTATTATTTCTTCTGTCATGATCTGATCCTTTAATTAAATACTTCTTGTACCGGGTTGCCGGGTTGCGTTATTTCTCCTGGTGGCAGGCGGATTATTTTTCTTCCGGAACCTTGATATCACCCAGGGGATAGAAGGGGAACATATTTTCCTCCATCCACTTGTTTGACTCCACCGGGGTCATCTTCCATCCCGAGGGGCAGTTTGAGACCACCTCAATGAAGCATGTTCCTCTCTTCTCATTCTGGTACTGGACAGCCTTTTTAATAGCTCTCTTAAGCTTCCTCGCGCCCAGTGCGGTGTTAACGCTCTGGCGTGTGACATAGCATGTGCCTGGCAACATGGCAACGATGTTGGCCATCTTTATGGGAGAACCCATAGTGGATACATTGCGGCCGTAGGGTGATGTTGACGATTTCATTCCCTCGAGTGTGGTAGGTGCCATCTGGCCGCCGGTCATGCCGTAGATGCCATTGTTAATGAACAGTATCAGTATGTTTTCGCCCCGGTTGCATGTATGGATGGTCTCAGCCGTGCCGATGGCAGCCAGGTCGCCGTCGCCCTGGTATGTGAAGACAAACTTATCGGGCATAAGGCGCTTGACTGCCGTAGCGAGTGCCGGCGCCCGGCCGTGGGCTGCCTCCTGGAAATCAATATCGATATAGTTGTACATCAGCACCGAGCAGCCAACCGGGGTAATACCTATCGTTTTGCTCTGCAGATTCTCCTCTTCCAGCACCTCTGCCAGCACCTGATGCGCGGTTCCGTGACCGCAACCGGGGCAGTAGTGCATGACATTGTCTGTCATCAGCTTCGATTTTGTATAAGCCAGGTTCTCCGGCTTAATTATATCTTTGAATGTTAATTCTGCCATCTCTCTTATCCTTTAATGAATGTTTTAAGGTTATCAACCACCTCCTCAGGGGTAGGGATCATTCCTCCCATCCTTCCGTAGTGGCCAACCCTTGTTTTTCCGTTCACTGACAGCATGACGTCTTCCACCATCTGTCCTGCGCTCATCTCAACAGCGAGCATGCCTTTAACCGTGTCAGCCAGTTCATTCAGTCTTTTCTTCGGGTATGGGAAGAGGGTTATCGGCCTCAGCAGACCGGCTTTTATCCCTTCGGCCCTTGCCAGCTGCAATGCCTTCTGGCAAATCCTGGAGCTGGTGCCGTATGCTACGAAGAGATACTCGGCGTCTTCGGTCATGAACTCTTCGTATCTCACCTCATGCTCTTCAATCTCACGGTATTTGGCAATCAGCTTCTGGTTGAACTTTTCCTGTCGTTCCGGGTCGAGGTCGAGCGAGGTGATGATATTGTGCTCGCGGGTTGCCGGTTTGCCTGTCGTAGCCCAGGGTAGTATCTCCTCCGACCTCTTCTTCTGCGGCTTGAGCCACACCTTCTCCATCATCTGCCCTATGGCACCGTCTGAGAGGATCATGGCAGGGTTCCTGTATTTGAATGCGAGATCGAATGCCATCTCCACGAAGTCAGCCATCTCCTGCACCGATGAAGGGGCAAGGACTATCAGGTGATAGTCGCCGTGCCCTCCTCCCTTGGTAGCCTGGAAGTAATCGCTCTGCGCGGGTTGTATGGTTCCGAGGCCGGGACCTCCGCGCACCACATTGACGATCAGGCAGGGCAGCTCGGCGCCTGCTATGTAGGTGATACCCTCCTGCTTCAGGCTTATGCCGGGTGACGATGATGAGGTCATCACCTTCTTCCCGCATGCGGCACCGCCGTAAACCATGTTTATGGCCGCCACCTCGCTCTCAGCCTGCAGCACCACCATACCGGTGGTGACCTGGGGATTGGCCTCCATAAGATATTCAAGTATCTCGCTCTGCGGAGTGATGGGATACCCGAAATAACCGTCGGCACCGGCGCGTATCGCCGCCTCGGCGATAGCCTCGTTGCCTTTCATCAGTCTCAGTTCCTTTTCCATTTATCTGTTCTTTTTCTTTTTCTTATCCCACCTTTATCTTGTATACCGTGATCACGCCGTCAGGACAGACCACAGCACAGTTTGCGCAGCCAGTGCATGTCTCAGGATTGGCAGCATAGCAGTAATGGTATCCCTTGGCGTTTACCTCCACCGCCAGCGCCAAGGTGTCCATGGGGCAGGTGACGACGCACACTTCGCAGCCCTTGCACCTCTCGGTGTCAATAACAACTGCACCTTTTATCTTTGCCATATTAGTTGAATTATTTCTGAATTAAATATAGTGTTAACTTAATTAACGGGATTGTTTTCCCTGAAAAGTTTCAGTCGCTCCTCAAGCAGGGGCAGCTGTTTCTTCCTCACCTGTGAGACGCAGGCCCTAAGTCCCTCGTGCCTCTCGCTGCCGCAGATGTTGAGGGTGATGGCAGCAATGCCGTAGGCCAGCAACTCCTGCAGCAGCTCTCCTCCGCTCATGCCCGGATAGGAAATGGTGAAGTAAAATCCGTCAGCCAGAGGCTTATCAATGTCCCTGTCATAAACAATGGAGAAGCCGTTGCTGACGAACATCTCCTTCATCCTCGCCGCCTTTTCGCCATACAATTTGGTGTTCTCAACAAAGTTGTAGCGACCCTCGTTTACGGCTTTGAGGATGGCAGTGAAGCCGTACTGAGCCGAGTGAGCCACTCCTGATGAGAGAGCGTACAGTGCTCCGAAGATCATCGCCCTGCCAAATATTTCCGTACGGTAGTACCTGAGCAGGTCAGGGTATCTGCGGTTATAGAGATGGTCTGACATCACCAGCAACCCGATCCTCTGACCGGCATAGCTGAATATCTTTGAACTGGAAATCAGGAGAATATAGTCATCGCAGTATTTGGCCACCGTAGGCTGGAACGGCGGCACACCCGGAACCGAGTAGTCCTCGCGGAAATCCATGCCGAAATAGGCCAGATCCTCGATGACTATGGCATCATATTTTCTTGCAAGGGCGCCTATTGTCCGCAACTCATCGTCCGTAAAGCAGATCCACGACGGGTTGTTGGGGTTGGAGTAAAGGATGGTTGAAACCTTACCGCACTCAAGTATTGATTCCAGCTTCGGCCCCAGCTTTTCTCCGCGGTAGTTGTATACGTCGAATGATCTGTGATCCTGGCCGAGGATTCTTGTCTGTGTCTTCTGCACCGGGAAGCCGGGGTCAATGAATAGTGTTCCCTCCCTGGTGCGGTCATTGCGGTTCGCGACCATAAAGCTGGCCATTCCGCCCATCATGGCACCTCCGGTGGGCACACAGCACTCCGGGCTCACATCTATGTCAAGAAAATTCTTTACGAACAGGGCTGCCTCGCTCTTCATCTCCGGCAGTCCCTCAATGTCAGGATAGATTGATGCCACACCGTTATTCAGGGCCTCTATCTCAGCCTTGATGCCCACTGCCGCAGAGGGCAGTCCGGGCACACCCATCTCCATCCTGATGAATTCCGTTCCAGTCTCCCTGATCAGCATGTTAACCAGCTTGACTATCTCCCTGATGCTTGCATATCCCAGGTCGGTAATGCCGCTTGAAGTTATCAGTCTGCTTACTGTTTCGCGACTCAAGGGGGTGTTTTTCATAAATTTTCCATTTAAGTCCCTCATTTGTGGTCCTAAGATAAAAATTTATAAGTTAACGATGGCTGTTTTTTGTCATATTAAATAGTCGAAAGTCGAAAGTCTGAAGGTCGGTCTTCAGTAATTTACGGACTGCCGGTTGCCGACTGAGACTACTGCCTACTACCTATTGCCTGAGAAGACTGCCTACTGCCTATTACCTGATTTTACTGCCGACTGAAGACTGAGGACTGCCGACTTCATTGCCTACTGTCTGAATCCTTATCCTGGCATCCACCGCTACAATCTTATCAGGCGTCCCCAGTAAGGGATTGATATCCATCTCGGCGATCTCCGGTGCGGCGGTAAGGAGATCGGAGATAGCGGTGATCACCCTGGCAAATGCCTCCTCGCTGACGCCGGGGGCGCCGCGGACACCCTTAATAATCTTATATGATTTCAGTGACCTGATCATTGACCTGGCCTCCTGGTCAGAGACAGGCACCAGTGCTGTGGCCACATCTTTGAATACCTCAATGAAGATACCTCCCATGCCTGCCATCACCAGGTGGCTGAAGCGGTCCTCCCGGGTGGCACCGCAGAAGAGCTCACTCCCTGTTATCATTTTTTGTATCAGTATAGCTGTCACCTCGGGCAGGGCCATCATACGGGCATACTCCTCCCTGACCCTAACCTCGGCACCAATATTCAGTGCAACACCGCCAATGTCCGACTTATGAACCGGACCAACCACCTTCATCACCACCGGGTAACCCATTGACGCAGCAGTCCGGACAGCCGCTTCGGCAGAGGTGACAACACTCTCGGGCACTGTTTCAATGCCAGTTGCCCTCAGAAGGATGCTGACCTTTTCGGGTGGCAGGTATCCCTCTTGGGCTTCATCGATGACCTCCCTGATCACCCTGATGTCTGTTTGCGATGATCGGCCATTCAAATCAGACAATCCGGCGGTGACATCCTCCCTTTTCTCAGGCAATGCAGGCGCAGGGGTGGCATTGACCCTGCAGAGAGCCCTCCCGAAGAGCACCTCGTCAGTAAAAATAGCATTACCCTTTGCGATGAAGTCGGCTATCTCCCTCTTCACGTTTATGACCGAGGGCAGAATGGGATATATTGGCTTTTTACAGCCGCGAATCTTTTCATGCAGAAGCTCATAAACATCATCCACAGGGAAGAGTCCCGGGCTGCCGAAGATAACCGCAATAGCGTCAACCTCATCAAAGTCGTTCTCGCACGCATCAAGAATATTTCCGAGCTGTTCGGCGGTGCCGGTTGCCAGGAAATCGATAGGATTTGCCACCGATGATCCCGGGAAGAGTTTTTCCAGCAGGCACTCTGCTGCCGGTCCCGACAGGGGCGGTATCTCCATACAGCCCTCGCTGAGAGCATCGGTCAGCATCACTGCCGGTCCTCCGGCATGGGTGACAACGGCTATTCTTTTGCCTTTAAGCGGTTTATAGGTAAACAGTGCAGCCACTGTGGCCAGGTCGGTGCGGCTGTAGCACCTTACGATCCCCGCTTTGCGCAGCAGGGCATCGACTGCCGTATCGGGCGAGGCCATAGCACCGGTGTGCGAAGATGCGGCCCGCGAACCCGCCTCTGACGAGCCGGCCTTGATGGCAGCAATCCTGCATCCCTTTCTGATAAGGGAAGAGGAATGACTCAGGAACCGCTGCGGGTCGGCAATGTTCTCAATATAAAGAAGTATGATCCGCGAGCTGGTCAGCGGATCAAATGTAAGATCAAGGTGTTCCAGAACATCCTCCACGCCGGTCTGGGCACTGTTACCCACCGACCATACGGTGGAGAAAGGCAGTCCCCCGGTGATGGCCGTCTCAAGGATGAAGACCGCCGTGGCACCGGAACCTGAGATAAAGTCGATACCTTTAGGTGACAGCCGGGGGATGGGCTCGGTGAATACGCCGTGATAGTTATTGTTGAGGAAGCCAATGCAATTGGGGCCAATGAGCGTACCTCCGGTGCTGTTTATTATTTCGACTATCTCTTTCTCGAGGGCAGCACCCTCTCCATTTTCCTCACCGAATCCGGCAGAGAGAATAATGAATCCTCCCGTGCCTTTCTCTGTTGCCAGTGTCCTGACTATTCCCGGGCAGTACCGGGCAGCGACGGCAATCACGGCCAGGTCGGTGCGGGGAAGCAGCGACACATCGGCAAAGGCCGTCAGGCCTTGAACAACAGGCGCTTTAGGATTAACGACGTAAATATCTCCGGCGAATCCGCCACCGAGCAGATTCTTTAGCACCTTGCCTCCGGCCTTTGTAACGTCGTCTGATCCTCCAACAACGACTATATTTTTAGGATTCAATAGTTTAGCATTGATCATAATCAGGGCTTGAGTTCTTTTCGAAAGGTAGAAACATTTTCATATTTACCAAATGATAAGTTAAAGATGTTGTGAAAATCATCCCCCGCTCCGGATATGTTGCAGAATATTATCTTTATGCCGGTTTGATTCGCCGGTCCGACTATTTTTGTGTCATGTCTGGACTGCCCGCCAGGTCCGACTATTTTTGTTGTTTAACTGAAACAAAATTTTTATGAAACCAACCTCCCGATTCTTCTCCGCCGTTCTGACGGTTGTATTGCTAAATCTATCTCTTATTGTCTATTCTCAACCTGAGAAGGATATAGACCCTGACGGACCCGGCTTCGCAGAGAACTGCACCAGCATCATGGTAGGCAGGCTGGCCTCCACCGACGGCTCGGTGATGACATCGCACACCTGCGACGGCAGGTACCGTACCTGGCTCGAGGTGGTACCGGCAATGACTTTCGAGAGGGATACTGTCCACCCTGTCTACTGGGGCACCCTCTTCACCGAGGAGGCATGGGATATGACCAACGTGACCCGCAAGGGCGAAATCCCGGAGGTGAAATCCACCTATGCCTTCCTCAGTACCGCCTATCCCTGCCTCAACGAGAAGCAGCTGGCCATTGGCGAGACCACAATCTACGGACGCAGGGAACTCATCAATACGGAGGGTCTGTTTCTCATCGAGGAGCTTGAGAAGATAGCCCTTCAGCGCTGCACAACGGCACGCCAGGCCATAGCCCTGATAGGATCGCTGGCCGAGCAGTACGGTTACGGTGATATGGCAGAATGCATCACCATTGCCGACCCGCGGGAAGTGTGGCAGCTCGAGATAGCCGGTTCGGGACCGGGCAAGCCATCCTCGCTGTGGGTAGCACAGAGGATCCCCGATGACCATGTGGGCATTGCCGCCAACATTCCGAGGATCTCTGATGTTAATTTCAGGGACCCCGATCACTTCATGACCTCAACGGACCTCCGGAAGAAAGCAAAGGAACTGGGCTACTGGGACGGGAAGGAAGCTTTCAAGTTCTATAAGGTGATAGGCACAGGCAAGCCCTACGCAATACGCGAGTTCTTTGTACTGAACACCCTCGCCCCTGACCTGAACCTGACGATGGAGATGGAAGAGCTACCCTTCTCGGTGAAGCCGGAGAAAAAGCTCTCGGCGAGTGATGTAATGGCTCTCTTCCGCGAGACATACGAGGGAACACCCTATGACATGACAAAAAACCTCATGGTCAGTGTAACCCGCAGGGACGAATCGGGCAACCAGATTACCGACACGGTCAAGTCGCCCATCGTCTCCAACTGGATGAGCACTGATATGCGTAATCTGGTCAATGAGCTCAGGCCCGGTACCATTGAGAGGCAGCGTACCATTGCAATAGCAGGCTGTTCGTACTCACACGTGATACAGTGCCGCGACTGGCTGCCGGACGAGGTAGGTGCCGTGGCATGGTTTTCGTTTGACAACCCGGGACAGAGCCCGCGCATACCTGTTTTTTCAGGTACCATGGCGCTCCCTGAGAGCTTCCGCATCTGCGGTCAGCACCGCTACCGCGAGGATGCCGCCATATGGGCTTTCCGCGAAGCCAACAGACTCTCCACGGTGAACTGGGAGAGAGGACGCAAACTAATAGAGCCGGCCGTTGCCGATATGGAGCATAAGGCTCTCGCCGAGCTGCCGGCCCTGGAGGAGCGAGTAAAAACGCTCGTATCTGAAGGCAAGAATGAAGAAGCAAGGAAGGCCGTCACAGAGTACACCAATGCATTTGCTCACGGCGCCATGAGCAGATGGCAGGAACTGAAAAGGGAACTCTGGCAGATGTTCGGCAGAGGATTCTGATCAGAGTTGCAGCAGAAGGTTCTGCCAATAATTCCGGCAGAGGACTCTGACAATAACAGCGGCAGGGATTTTGCAGGTTGATGAATCAGCGGATCCTGAGGGTCATTGCACAAAAGGATTCTGAGGATTATGGCGGAAGGAACTTATTGATAAAATTCAGGCAGGATGATGAACCTTGCCTGCATAGTATTGTTAATGATGCAAGGCAAACTCTACCCGTGACCTCCGGAATATCAAACATACTCGAAAAGAGAGACCATGACCGGTCTGACATTCTCGCCATGTTGCAATGCAGTGAGGAAGAGGCTCCGCTGCTCTTCCGCAAGGCTGCCACGGTGAGAGACAAGTATCTCGGCAACAACGTCTATCTGAGAGGTCTTATTGAGTATTCCAACGTGTGTGGTAAAAACTGTCTTTACTGCGGCCTCAGACGTGACAACCATTCTATTGCGAGGTATACCCTGACCAGAGACGAAGTGCTGGAGGCGGCGATGACCGCCTACCATCACAACCTGGGATCGATAGCCATCCAGTCGGGGGAGAACACGTCAAAGGCATTCATTGATAACGTAGAAGAGCTGGTCAGAGAGATCGTCAGTCTCACCGGAGGAAGACTGGGTATCACCCTCTCCCTGGGTGAGCAGAGCAGGGAGACATACCGTCGCTGGTTTGAAGCAGGAGCCCACCGCTACCTGCTCCGTATCGAAGCCTCCAGCGAGGCGCTCTACAGAAAAATTCATCCTGACGATCAGATGCACAGGTATCATCGGAGACTCGAATGTCTTAAGATCATACAGGAAGAGGGTTACCAGACAGGCACGGGGGTGATGGTGGGCCTGCCCTATCAGACTATGAGCCATCTGGCTGATGATGTCATCTTCATGCGCGATTTTGATATAGACATGTGCGGCATGGGACCGTTCATCGAGCACTCTGCCACTCCGCTGGGCAGCAGGGGCACTGACAACCTGTTCCTCAGGGAGCGTTTCAACATGACCCTCAGGATGATAGCGGTAGTGCGCATCATCATGAAGGATATCAATATCGTTGCTTCCACGGCCATGCAGACCGTCGACAAGGCTGGACGCGAGAAGGCGATAGCCTGCGGCGCAAACATAGTGATGCCCAATCTGTCACCTGCCAGGTACAGGGAGGGATACCTCATCTATGAGGGCAAACCGGGATATCGTGAAATAAACGGTGAAAACATCAGCGGCCTTGACCTGGAGAAGATACCCGGCACAACCGTATGCCTCGGCGTATGGGGAGACACTCCCCATTACAGCAAGAGGGTAGCCAAAGTGTAATATGCTGCACAACAAATTCCGGATGTAGTAACGGAACCCTATTTTTGCGAAATTGCTCACTCTATCTAAAACTGATCAGATGAAAAGAAACCTGCTTTCATTCCTGATCCTTCTGGCATCATTGACGGTAAGCGGCCAGGCGGACCTCTCCTACTTTCTTCCCTCAGCCGTAAGCTACAGTGCATCAATACCGGAACCTGCAACAATAATCGGTCATCAGCCGGGTGAGTGGCATGTCACTCACGACAGGCTGCTGGGTTACATGAAGCTCCTCGACGGCCTCTCTGAAAAAGCAGTGTGGGAGAAGTACGGCAACAGCTGGGAAGGAAGGGAGCTCGGACAGCTGATCGTCTCCTCTGAGGAGAATATGAGCCGGCTTGAGCAGATCAGGTCAGAGCATCTAAGGCTCTCCGACCCGTCAGTTGCAAAATCTGTTGATGTGAGCAACATGCCCGTTATCATCAAGTTGGGTTACGGTGTCCACGGCAATGAGTCGAGTGCCCAGAATGCCTCGCTGTTGACAGCCTATTACCTGGTTGCCGGAGAGGGCCCGGAGATAGAAAAGATACTCAGCAACGCAGTCATTCTCATTGACCCCTGCCTCAATCCTGACGGACTGCAGCGCCACTCCACCTGGGTCAATATGAACCGGGGGATGACACTGACCACCGATCCTGCCAGCCGTGAATTCAGCGAAGCCTGGCCGGGCGGAAGGACCAACCATTACTGGTTTGACCTCAACCGCGATTACATCATGCTTCAGCATCCTGAGACTGTAGGCCGTGTGGCAGCCTTCTTCCGCTGGATGCCAAATATCAATACCGACCATCACGAGATGGGAGCCAACTCCACCTTCTTCTTTCAACCCGGGATCCAATCGAGGAACAACCCCCTGGTGCCTGCTGGCAACCAGCAGCTCACGGCTGAGATAGGGAAATATCACTCGAGGTTCCTGGATGAAATCGGAAGTCTCTATTATACGGAGGAGAGCTTTGACGACTTCTATCTCGGTAAGGGATCATCCTATCCCGATATTCACGGGTCAATAGGCATCCTCTTTGAGCAGGCAGGAGCAAAAGGCCATCTGCGCGAGGTTCCGGGCGGCCTGCTCTCATTTCCCTTTGCCATAAGAAACCAGTTCACCGTCACGCTTTCAACCATCGAGGCGGGTATTGAGATGAGGGAGAAGCTGCTCAACATGCAGCGCGACTTCTATCTTTCAGCCTTGCGTGAGGCTGAGGCCTCACCGGTGAAGGGATATCTATTCAGCATTGCCGGCGACAGGGGGGCAGGCAGTAAGTTCATCGAGAACCTGCTGAAACATCATATCGAGGTGTACAGTTGCGGACGCACCCTGACGAAGAACGGCGTGACCTACAACGGCAACGACAGTTATTATGTACCCCTGAAGCAGAAGGATTACCGTTTTGTCAGGAGTCTCTTTGAGCCTGTCATGAAGTTCACCGATACGGTTTTTTATGATATATCCACGTGGGTGATGCCGATGGCCTTCAATATCAGTTACAGCACCCTGACCGGCAACGAGGCCTCCGGCATGGCCGGAGAGAAGGTGACAACAACTCCTGCATCTGAGGGAAAGCTCACCGGGTCTGATAAACCCTACGCATGGCTCTTTGAATGGAATGACTTTTTTGCCCCCAGGGCTCTCTACATGATCCAGAAAGCAGGACTCACGGCACGGGTCTCCGCCACACCCTTCACCCTGACGGAAGAGGGCCGCAGCCTGAGGTTCGGATATGGAACCATAATGATACACTCGGTGCAGAAGAGTGCCACTGCCGAAGAGACGGGAGAGATCATGCGCAAGGTTGCCCGTGAGTGTGGCCTGACCGTTCATGGCGCAGCAACAGGACTGACATCATCGGGCATCGACCTGGGAAGCAATGAGTTCATCGCCCTGGAGATGCCTTCCGTACTGCTGCTCACCGATGAGGGAATATCGTCAGGCGATGCCGGCGAGATATGGCACCTGCTTGATGTCCGTTACGGAATGCAGGTCACCCTGATGCCTGCCTCCAGACTGGCCTCCGCCTCACTCTCAAGGTATAACGTGATCATCGTTGCCGGCAACCCTCCGGTATCCCAGGCAGCCGTTGACAGGTTAAAGGAGTGGAGCCGTGCCGGAGGGACCCTGATAGCCTACAAGAACGGAAACAGGTGGATAGCAGCCAACGGTTTTGCAGAGATCAGTTACGTTGAGAATGCCGAAATTCCCGAAGGGGCAGGGACAAGATATGCCGACCGCTCTCTATCACGGGCGGTGAATATGATACCCGGATCAATATTCATGACGAAGCTTGACCTGACACACCCCCTCTGTTACGGGTACCAGAAAGAGCTGCTGCCTGTATTCAAGAGAAGCTCCACAGCGGTTAAAGAGACAGGTAACGCTTCCAATAACCCGGTAAGATACATTGAGTCACCGCTGTTAAGCGGTTACTGCACCAAAGAGAATAATGAAAGAATAGGCAACTCCCTGTTTGCCGCCGTCCATTCCGGTCCCGGCAGGGTGATCTCTATCTATGATGAGACCAATTTCAGGGCTATATGGTTCGGTACGGCAAAAATCTTTGCCAATGCTGTTTTCTTCGGACAGACACTCAGGCAGGAAAGCAGATACGGCCGATAGCTATATCATCTATCTCCCTGAGAGCCTTCTCCAGTGAGATGAACTGACCGGCATCACCTGACAGTTCCAGGAGGATAAGACCTGCGGGCTCGCCAAAATATACCTCATTAACGCCAAGCCTGGTCCTGATGACACAGCCGTAGGTGGTCAGGATCTCCTGGACCCGTATGCCCAGTTCATCACGGCGAGGGACCAATATTCCCAGCAAGGTTATGCCTTCGCAGCCACCAGGTGCATCTGACACTCCCTGGGAAAATACCATATCCTGCACGAATATCCCCTCTATCTTCCTGAGCCTTGCTGACAGCTCGTCACAGTCGTCCTGCACTCCTGCCAGATGAATAACCATGAACCCTTCCCGGCTGCACATCTCTTCACTCAGCTCATGAAAGCCGAGCCGTGTGCTGATGACCCTGCCATAATCCGAAAGGGCTTTTTGAACCAGCCCTGCCTCCTTGATCCTGTCTGTGATCTTAATACCTGTTACTCTGACCATGATGGATAATTTTAGTAGTAGAGGTCTCTCTCCCCGATTCTGATACGTTCAATCTTCTTCCTTATGCTTTGCTTCATCCCCTCATCGAGGTCGGCCATGTTCTTTTCAATGGCCTTCCATCCCTTCTCCGCAAGTTCGGGTGAGGCATAGTCGACGATATACTCTGACAGAGTGAGTATTGCGTTGGGGGTGCAGTAGCGCTTGATGAACCCCGGCACTGAGAACTCCATAAAGTGCTCACCGGTGCGTCCGAGGCGGTAGCAGGCAGTGCAGAAAGAGGGGATGTAATCATTCTCTATCAGCTCGTCTATCACATCGGCGAGTGATCTCTCATCATTGATCTTAAACTGCTCGCGGTTGAGGTTCTGCTCGGCATTCTTTGAGGCAGAGTATCCTCCAAGCTCAAGCTTCGTTCCGCCGTCTATCTGTGATATTCCGAAAGCCATTGCCTCATGCCTTACATCGGGCGACTCGCGGGCCGTGAGGATCAGTCCCGTGTAGGGCACAGCCAGGCGAAGAATGGCTATCAGCTTCTTGAAGTTGTCGTCAGTGACATAATATTTCGGGTTGATGTTGAGAGCCGAGGCATCCTTGATCCTGGGGAAGGAGATGGTATGCGGCCCGACGTTATAGCATGCTTCCAGGTGATTGGTATGCCTTACCAGCCCCATCACCTCATACCTCCAGTCGTAGAGACCGAAGAGTGCCCCGATACCTACGTCGTCGATACCGGCCTCCTGTGCCCTGTCAAGTGCTGTCAGACGCCAGTTGTAGTCTTTTTTCTTCCCGCCCAGGTGATACCACGAGTATGCTTCCGGATGATATGTCTCCTGGAATATCTGGTAGGTCCCTATTCCTGCCCTGCCCACGGTACGGAAGCCGTCTATGTCGAGAGGTGAGGCATTGATATTGACCCTGCGTATCTCTCCCCTGTCCTTCCTGATGCCATAGACCAGCTTGACGGTATGGGCAATATATTCAGGGTCGTATTCGGGATGCTCGCCGTATACCAGTATAAGTCTCTTCTGTCCGTTATCCTCGAGTGCCTCAACCTCGCCCCTGATCTCCTCATCAGTCAGTGTCTTGCGCCTTGCCTCCTTGTTGGTGACCCTGAATCCGCAGTACTGGCAGTTGTTGGTGCACTTGTTACCGATGTAGAGCGGAGCGAAAAGCACAATCCGGTTGCCGTAGACCTTTTTCTTGAGCTCCTGTGCGCCCACCTTTATTTCCTCCACGAGGTCGCCCTCTGCGTTGAGGAGGGCAGCGGTTTCGGCCATCGTAAGACGTTCCTTGGAGAGCGACTTGGCTATCAGCTCCCTGACCCTTACCTTATCTGTCTTTGTGTTCTCAAGAATGGACCAGATCTCAGCAGGGTCAATAAAAGGCTCCATGCGACGATCTGGTATGCTAAGCTTTTCAGGATTGAATTTCATTTTTTGTCAAATTGAATATCGTAATGAATAAATCATACAAAGATACGCATTTCCGGCGCCATTCCGGTCTCTGCCAGGGTCGGAAACTGATAACCCCGGGCTTCCGTGTACCGTCATCTTGTGCCCTTTCCGACCACTCCTGTCTGCCACTGTCAGAAGATGAGCTCCTTCATCTCCCTGACACCGTCGGAGAGTGATCTGCCAACCTCCTTCCCGGTTATTGATGCCGTCAGCCTCTTGTGAAAGAAGAGGGTCAGGCGTTTTCCGGGGAGATCATCTTCATAATTCTCGAGATGAATGTGTACCCGGGGCATCAGGGAACCATTCCCGGCTATATAAACCATGCCTCTGGAAAAGTAAGTATCTGCCGCGCACGATACTGCATAGAGTCCCGGTGGAGGCACGAGTTTGTTCGGGTCAGTGACGGGAATGGTTATAAGTGGCACTCCAGTCTCTGCACCTGTTCCCGGATCATCCTTTACCACCGTACCGATAATCAGGTACAGGTGATCAAGGTAGGCGTTGGCCCTCTGTATATAGCCCTCTGATAGGGCCTGCCGTATGCGTGTTGAGCTGACAGTCTCGTTCTGCACCTCCTGCATGGGTATCTCCTCCGCCTCAAAACCGTACTTTTCTCTCCATTTCCATAACTGACGGTAATCGCCCTCCTGGTTGAATCCGAAATGGTGATTGTGGCCCACCACTATCACTTTTGCCCCGAGTATGCCGCAGAGTATTTCCCGGACAAACTCTTCGCCGGTAATCCGTGAGAAATCCCGGGTAAACTCAATGATTATCACATTGTCCAATCCTGCCTTGCGAAGCATCTCCGTCTTCTCCTCCTGTGAACAGATAAGCTTCAGTCCCCTGCCGGCCGTCTCGGGGTAGAGCACCACCCGCGGATGGGGATGGAAAGTGATAAGGACACTCTCACCGTCATTTTCAGCTGCCAGCTTCTTCAACCTTCTGATGATGGTCTTGTGACCGACATGCACACCGTCAAATGTACCCGTAGTGACTACCGGCGATCTGATTACGGCAGCCTCTTCAAAACTTCTGAATATCCGCATTAACCGTAGCCTATTGGTTCTGTTTGACGAAATATGCCACCTTCTCTATGGAGGTGATCATGTCATACTCTTCGAGATAAACGGTGTCAGGCACATTCAGCGGCTTGGTGGTGAAGTTCATTATCCCCCTGATGCCGTTGCTGACGAGCATCTCCGTCACCGTTACCGCCTGTTCGGTAGGTATGGCAAGAACGGCTATTGCGATATCAAGTTGAGGCTTCAGCTTCCTGAACTGATCAATATGCCAGCATCGCACTCCGGCAATGACCTTGTCGACCTTCTGCTGATCGACATCGAAAGCGGCAACGACGTTCATGTTGGTGCGCTTGCCCATAAAGTAGCCTGTTATTGCCCGGCCCAGGTTACCCAAACCGATAATGGCCACATTGAGTCCCTCAGGCGGGTCAATGATTATACCTATGGCTTTTATCAGCTCCCTGATGTCATAGCCTTTTCGCATGACGCTGCCGTAGCCGATAAGCATCAGGTCGCGCCTGACCTGAACGGCGGTAATGTGAAGCATAGCCGCCAGCTCGTGGGAAAAGATATAGCTGCGGTTACTTTCAAGAGTGGCTGTCAGCACTCGCCTGTACTGACTCAGCCGTTCAACTGTTTTTCCCGGTAGTGTCTTCATTCTAAGATTGAATATTAGTTACCTGCATCTTTGGAATAATCACCGTAAACACCGAGCCCCTGTCTGGCTCGCTCTCTACCTTGATAACACCGTGGTATAGCTCAACCACCTTCCTGACAATGGAGAGTCCAAGTCCGCTGCCGCTGATGTTGCGTGTCTTTTCGTTCTTTATCCGCGAGAACTCCTCAAACAGCATCTCCCGCTCATCTGCATTCAGCCCGATGCCGGTGTCGGCGACAGAGACGGTAAACTCATCCTCGCTGCAGTCAACGGTGACAGTCACGGAGCCTCCGACCCGGTTATATTTTACCGCATTGGAAATGAGGTTATTTAGAATTATCTCGAAATCGTTCGGGTCGGCCCATATCTTCCCGCAGTGTCTTATGTCGGTATTAAAACTGATATCCTTGTGGATGGCGTAAGGGCTCACCGTGACGATTGCCATCGAGACCAGGTCGCTCAAACTTATTTCCTGCATGTTTTCAAGGTGTCTTTCGAAACTGACCTTGGTAAAGTCGAGCAGGTCCATGATCAGGTTACGCATGCTCTCGATACGCTGCAGTGATCTCTCCACGGCGGAGGCATAGTCATCAAGAGAGTCGCCAAGCTGTCTCTCCTGCATCATCCTGAGGTACCCTTCTATCGCATTCAGAGGGGCCTTCAGTTCGTGGGACAGCACCGAGAGAAACTGAAACCTCACCTTCCTGCCCTCAACTTTTAGCGTATTTGTTATCCTCCTCAGATAGAGCTGTTTGGTTATATGCTCAAGAGATGTCTTCAGCTCCTGCGGGGTAAACGGCTTGGGGATGAAATCAATGGCTCCGTCGTTATGAGCCCTGACTGCCACGTCAATTGAGGCGTATGAAGTTATCATTGCAACAACAATATCGAAGTTTTTCTTCCTCACATATTCGAGTACCTCCACACCCTGTATTCCCGGCAGCTTATTGTCGAGTAGCAGTATGTCAGGCATGTCGCGGTCAATGATCTCTATCCCCTCCTCTCCTGTTGCTGCTTCGGTTATTGAGAAGGTATAATCTTCATCCATGAACGGGTATGTGACATGAAAGTTGTTGAGTATCCTGGCAACTCCCGACCTGATGCCGGCCTCATCATCAACAATAAGTACCTTTAGCTGTGCCATGATTATAATTTGAGAAGTTTTCTGATTTCCTGGTCGAGTTGTTCCGGTCTCACTCCCTTTTCAAGATAGAGGTCAGCCCTGATCCATTCACGCTCCTGTTCACTGCTCAGGCCGAAGGTCACTCCTGTCTCCCGAGCTACTGCCGTAGCGAGTATCACAGGCACATCGGGGTATCTCCTCTTGAGCTTGTAACAGAGGATGAATCCGCTGTCGTCACTCTCCATCATGAGGTCAAAGACAGCTATGTCAGGCTTCATCTTCTGTATCACCTGTTCGGCCTCTGCCTGGCTCTCCACCGCCACAACCTCATACCCTGCCTTACGGAGGTAGAAGGCCACCTGGAACAGGTAATCGGGATCATCATCAGCAATCAGCACCGTAAAACTGTTCTTTACCATATTATGTTTGTTTTTTGTGTGTGTTTCAGGTTAGTGGATCTGCAGGTGTTATCTATTCGGGTCTTCTCGGGATGATGATCCTGAACGTGGTACCCGTAGGGCCCATCGCAGGGTCATCGTTCGTTTCAACGGTGATCTGGCCCTTATGCATCTTTACAATACCGTATGTTGTTGCCAGTCCCAGACCTGTTCCCTGTCCGAGTCCCTTTGTTGTGAAAAATGGTTCAAAGATCTTTGGCTTGTCCTCCTCTGAAATGCCGCTGCCAGTATCGGAGACGGTAAAGGTAACATCACTGACGCTGTCCTCGAGGCATATCTCCAGGGTACCACCGCCGGGCATGGCATCGATGGCATTTTTAAATAGGTTGGTAAGCACCTGTGTCATCTGTTCTGCGTCTATTGCTGCATCAGGATGGGTAGTGCGGTCAACTACCACTGGCCTGACATTGTCCGGGAAGAGCACTCCGGCAATACTGTTTTCCGTCAGCTTCCTGATGTCAACGTACTCATGGTTCACCTGGTTCTTCCTTGCAAAGTTAAGCAATCCTCCGACGATCTTCTTGCATCGGGCCGCCTGTTCGACTATCAGTCTGAGATCTTCACTGACCGGATCATCGGGCTTGCATTCTTCGAGCAGGATATTACTGTACATGATGACGACGCCGAGGGGGTTATTGAGTTCATGCGCGATGCCTGCCGAGAGCTGTCCCATGTGAGCCAGTTTCTCCGACTGCTTCAGAGCATTCTGCATCGTTGTGAGCTTGGCATTTGAGAGAGCCAGATCCTGTACCGATTTGTGCAGCTTTTCGATTGTGTAGGGGAGGCACATCTCCTCCTCGGCCAGTCCCTTGACAATTGCCAGCGCGTGGTCATAGCAGGTGTCATACCCGCAGGCTCCGCAGTTAAGATGGTCCTTTTCAGTTACCTTGCCCATAGAGACCAGCACCTGCTGCACCTCTTCCTCTTCGGCTGACAGCTGGCGCTTATCGTCGGGACGAAAGCGGGCGGAGAGGTCCAGTGTAATATAATTCTCAACGTTGTTATTCCACTCTTCGTTGGCAAGGGAGGTCATCTTCTGCTGGGCATAGCTGCTCACCAGGGCCCGGCGGTTATACTGTTTGCCGCCCCTGCTCATTCCGGGGCCCATGATGCAGCCCTCGCAGCAGAGCAGCTCGAGGTGCTGACCGCCAATCATACCCTCCTCAAATTCCCTGATCGCCTCCTGGAAGTCAATTCTCCCCTCGGCGGCTATGATATTACCGGTGATGGCATCATCGTTGACACCTGCTGTCTGCAGGAGGCCCCTGGTGACAGGGAAGATTGCGCCGCGGCCACCAAGTGGCGGGTCAAACTCCGAAGGCATGACACCGTCGGCAGTGATTCCCTCTGCGGCGAACATCTCTCGCAGTTCAAGGAATGTTATTGAAGCATTGACCTCGGCACTCTCTGCCTTTTTTGCCACGCAAGGCCCGATAAATACCACCGGCAGGTCGTTGCCGTGTTTATTCCGCATCACCCTGGTCATCGCTACCATCGGGGAGACTACCCTGATGAGGTTTGGGGTCAGGTCGGGGTGGTAGAATCTTATAAATGAGACAATGGCAGGGCAGTCGGAGGAGATGTAGTTCTTGTCGTCGGCTTCGTTGATGAGGCTGCGGTAGCGGTGAGCCACGAGATCGGCACCGAAGGAGACCTCCGCAACATAGTCAAACCCGAGGGCCCTGATCATACCTACCACCTTCCGGTAGTCGGTGACATCGTCAAACTCGGCCGGGAAGCTGGGGGCCAGCAGTGCTGCTTTTTTTCCGGGTTTCTCAAGCACCTTGTTTACAAGGTCAACGGTATTTACAAACACCTTTGCGCCCTGGCTGCATACCTTGGTACAGTTGCCGCATGCCACACACCTCTCGGTAATGACCTCTGCCTGACCTCCCACGATCCGTATGGCTCTTGCGGGGCACTCCCTGACACAGGTGTAACATGTGCGGCACAACTCCTTTATGGTATATACTAGCATAATTCTCTTGCTGCTTAAAGTAAAACCTCCCTTTTGTCGAAACGGGTATGAAACAGAGTCTTGTCGGCAAGCTCAGAGCACTCTTCAAAGACCTCACCATAGAGTGCTGCCACCGAGGCTGACTGCTCCGGACCGCGTACTGCCTCCTGGTCGTTGGTCTGCCAGACAAATCTCGAGCGCTGCCGCACCGCCTCACGAGAGCCTGCAGGCTGCATGCCTCCCCCGTTGACGCAGCCGCCGGGGCATGCCATCACCTCAATGAGGTCATAGACAGTCCCGCCATCAAGCATCTGTTTCAGCTTCTCAAAGCCCTTCATGCCGTCCACCACAGCTACGGAGAAGGTACCCCCCCCGGCTGTCACGGTCGTCTCCCTGAATGAACCGGCAGCCCTCAGTTTCTTGGCTGCAATCCTGTCTGCCTCCCTGTTACCTGCCTTGACGAAGAGCGACCGGATTACCGACTCGGTTATGCCGCCGGCAGTCTCAGCCATCAGTGAGGCGGAACTGCGAAGCGCCAGGGGCTCATCGGCAGCTTCGGGACCGATATTGGAGACGTCAATTCCGTAAAGTATTATTAGCCGTGCAAGCTCTCTGACGGTAAGGACAGTATCTATGTCACTGATTCCTTTCCTTGTCATGCTGTCACGCCGGGCTTCGAACTTCATTGCGGTGCAGGGGGTGACAGAGACGGTGTAGACCCGCTGATGATCATCATCAGGCAGGACTGCGGATTTGATTATGGCTCCCGATATCTGTTGCGGTGTCTTCAGGGTTGAGAGTATGGGCAACAGCCCGGGGTAAAACTGTTCGCAATATTTTACCCACGCAGGGCAGGCTGAGACGATCAGATTCCTCTTATCCCCGCTCTCCTGGCGTCTCAGGATTTCATCTGCCAGCTCTGTTATCAGGATATCTGTTCCCGTGCCTGACAGGAAGACTTTGTCAAATCCTATTTTCCTGAGGACGGCATTGAGCACCCTGTCGAAGTCGCGGTTGTATTTCACCCCCAGCTCACCGGCCAGGGCCCAGGGCACCAACGGCGAATACTGAATGACGCGTATGACATTGTCGCTGCTCAGCTGTTCCTGCACCTCTGAGAGATAATGCTTCTCATGGAGGGCTCCCGTGGGGCAGACCAGGACACACTGACCGCAGTGGATGCAGCTTGAGAAGTTGAAGTCGCGGTCCATTGCCGGGCCCACATGGGTACTGCTGCCCCTGCCCATGAAATCAATTGACGTTGCTGTTATGACCTCCTCGCACACCCTGATGCATCTGCCGCAGAGGATGCACTTCGACAGTTCGCGGACGATAGCCGGGCTTGACTGGTCGCGGCGGGGTTTGATCTTGCTCGCCCGTATGCGTCGCTCCCGCACCTGCAGCTGGTCGGCCAGTCTCTGCAGCTCACAGTCGAGGTTACGTTCGCAGTAAAGGCAGTCGTCCGGGTGGTTTGCCAGCAACAGTTCCACTATTGTCTTCCTGGCCCTGATCACGCGCGGCGAGTGGGTCTGGATCTTCATCCACTCCTCCACGGGTGCAGAGCAGGCAGTGACAAGGCGGTCACGCCCCTCTACCTCTACCACGCACATCCGGCATGCACCTGTAGGGGTGAACTCCGCCATGCGGCAGAGGGTTGGTATCATGATGCCATTGCGGTTGAGGGCAGAGAGGATGGTCTCTCCCTTCTCGGCCCTGATGCTCCTGTTATTTACTTCAATGGTAAACTGCATTTCCTATTTTACTGTCACTGCGCTGAACTTACATACATCATAACATATTCCACAGCCGATGCACTTATCTTCTACGATGAAGAAAGGCTGCAGCCTGGTACCGTATATGGCATTTACGGGACAACGTGCAGCACAGACTGTGCAGCCGGTGCACTTATCGACGTCAATGCTGAAGGTTCTAAGACCCCGGCATACGTTGGCACGGCAGCGGCGGTCGAAGATATGCTCCTCGAACTCTTCGCGGAAGTTGCCCAGGGCGCTTATGAACGGGTTGGGCGCCGTCTGTCCGAGGCCGCAGAGAGAGGTGTCCTTCATCACGGCAGCGATGGTTTCGAGCTGCATCACCCCCTTGAACCTCTCGAGAGTGGCATTGGAGTCTTCACTGTGCGGCTTGCGTATTATGTTTTCGAGTATACCGAGCATGCGCCCGGTGCCTTCACGGCACGGTATGCACTTTCCACAGCTCTCCTTGTGAATAAACTCCATGAAATATCTCACAAAGTCGACTATACAGGTTGTCTCATCAATGATGATAAGTCCTCCGGAGCCCATGGCTATGCCATTTTCCCTGAGTATCTCATAGTCGACCGGCAGGTCGAGCATCTCAGCGGTGATGAAGGTACCCGAGGGTCCGCCTAACTGCAGTGCCTTAAAGTCACGTCCCTCTTTTATCCCGTCGGCAATGCCCTCCAATATGGTCCTGAAGGTTGTTCCCATCTCCACTTCTATCAGTCCGATATACCTGCCCCGTCCGGCCAGGGAGAACAGTTTTGTGCCCTTGCTCTCAGACGTTCCCAGGCCGCGGAACCATTCCGGGCCATGCGACATGATAAGCGGAACATTCATCAGGGTCTCGACGTTGTTTATCACCGTCGGTTTGCCGTAAAGGCCGCTGGTGGTAGGATAGGGAGGCTTGAGCTCAGGCATGCCCCGCCTGCCTTCCAGGCTTCCTATCAGAGCAGTCTCCTCACCGCATACGAAAGCGCCGGCCTCCTCTCTTATCACAATGTCAAGGTTGTAGCCGCTGCCCAGGATGTTGTAACCTATGATACCATATCCGCGGGCAGCTTCAACGGCCTTTCTCAGCCGCGACAGCGGATAGGGGGAGTCAGCCTTGAAATATATGGTCGCCAGCGAGGCTCCAATGGCGTAGGAGGCTATGCATATACCCTCTATCAGCCTGTGAGGGTCACTCTCCAGTACCGACCTGTCGGCATAGGAGCCGGGGTCACTCTCCTTGGCATTGCATATCAGGTACCTGTTGTCGGCAGGTGAGTTGAGGGCATACTTCCATTTGAGACCCGTGACAAAGCCTCCGCCGCTGCGGCCGCGCAGCCCGCTGCGTTCAACAATGTCACATACTTCAGCGGGGGTATAGCTGCGTATCGTTTTGAGGAACGACCTGTATCCGCCGCGGGCGATGAACTCTTCGATGCTCTCAGGGTCATAGCAGCCGCAGTTACCCAGCACCACCCTCTTCTGAAGTTTATAGAAGGGCAACTCATCAAGGAAAGGAATGTCATGCCATGCTTCGAAGCCGGTCGAGCCCGACTGTGCCACGAGGTCCTCTTCCGGCATGTCATTGTGAAAGACACCGTTGAGCAGAGGTTCCACCTTTTCTTCTGTGATATTCCGAAAGATAAGTTTGTTTTTCCCGGGAAGATGGATGCATACCATCGGTTCAAAGGCCGCCGGCCCTTGACAGCCGGTCATTATCACACTGCCGCCAGTGGGGGTCTCGCTCAGGTAGAGCCTTATCGCCTCTGCACACCTGCCGCTGCCGGCAATAACGGCGGCAGAGCCTGATGAGACATATATCACCGGCTGCGACGGCCTGTCACGTCGTATCTCTGCGAGTCGTTTTTCGGCGGCTCCTGACAGGGTGTCGGAGCGGTGCATCAGCACCTCCCGCACAAGGAACTCCCTGGTTTCGTTTTCGCTGCTGCCTCTCATTTCAGGTCTGCCACTGCTTTTAGTTTTGTAATCATCTCAGGTATATCCTCTGCCCTGACATGAGTCCGGAATTCGCCATCTATCATCACCAGCGGACCATCATTGCATCCGCCCATGCAGGCAGTAAGCTCATAGCTGAACCGGCCGTCGCGTGTGGTCTGACCCGGTTCGATACCCAGGGCCTCCCTGACGGCAGTTATGACCGCCGAAGAGCCGTTGATGAAACAGGTAGTGCCATGGCATATGCGCAGATGGACCCTGCCGCCGGGATAGAACCTGAACCTGTCATAAAAGGTTGCCAGGCCGTAAATCTTCGTGGTTGACATCCGCAGAAAACTGCCTATCCTGACTATCGCCTCCTCCGAGAGATATCCTTCGGCCAGTTGTATATCCTGCAGGATAGGTATCAAACTCTCATGATGCCCCTCCATGTAATGACTCAGAACCTCCTCTATTTTGCTCATAGTTAAAAAACTCTGACTTTTAGGCTAATCACAAAGCTATAGAATTTTATTGTTAATACAAAAACATTGTTATTTTATTAACAAATAATAACCAAACGAGTACTTCTGTTGCTGCAGAGAATAAAATTTATTGTACTTTTGAGAAAGCATCTACGAAAACGAGAGCAGTTGGGAAAAACGCACGAGATAGAGATATGTCTTGGAAGTTCCTGTTTCTCAAGGGGTAACAGGGAGGTGGTGCAGGTCATCAGAAATTATCTCAGGAAAAACCATCTTGATGACAGGGTTATGCTCAGGGGGGCGCGCTGCATGAACCGTTGCAGTGAAGGTCCCTTTATTATTATCAACGGCAGGAGCTATACGGAGACCGGAGTTCAGGATATTGAGAAGATTCTGGAGAAGGAGCTTATATGAACGGGCAGCACGCCCTAACAGATTGACAATGGAGATTCCCGATCAGGTTATTTACATAAACAACGACAGGTGCCGCAACTCCTATTCATGCGTCAGGGCATGCCCTGTGAATGCCATAGAGGTCAGGCCCGAGAGGGCTCATCCGGTGATCATTGCCGACAGGTGCATTGGCTGCGGCCTCTGTTATCTCTCCTGCTCACCTTCGGCCATTGAGTACAAAAACTCCGTTGAAGATGTCAGGGAGTTGCTGAAGTCCGGCCGCAGTACGGCAGCGCTGATAGCTCCGAGTATCGCCTCCGAGTTTGATGACATAACAGACTACCGTAAGTTCGTGGGTATGATCCGGAAGCTGGGTTTCACCTATGTTCATGAGGTCTCCTTCGGGGTCGACCTTGTGGCCTTTGCATACAAGAAGCTCTTTGAAGAGTCGAGCGGAAAGTATTACATCACCTCGAACTGCCCGTCCATTGTTGAGATGGTTGAGAAATACCATCCTCACCTGGTCCCCAATCTTGCACCGCTGGTGTCGCCTATGGTAGCCACTGCTATGGTCACCCGAGATCTCTACGGCGAAGAGGTGGCCAATGTCTTTATTGGTCCCTGCATCGATTCCAAGGCGGAAGCAGGACTCTACAACAGCAGCAGGCTTATCGAGGGTGTACTGACCTTCATAGAGATCAGACAGATGTTCAGGGATAATGACATACAGGAAAAAGGTGTCAAGATGGCTGAGTTTGATCCGCCCTACGGCAACTGGGGTGCACTCTATCCCTACCCTGCAGGCATCCTTCAGGCAGCGGGCATCAAGCGCGACCTGGTATCAAGCCATGTCATAACTGCCTCGGGTGCTGAAGACATCAGGGAGGCTATCAACGACTTTGATCATCATATTGACACCATCAGGCATCACTTCAACCTCTTCTTCTGCAACGGGTGCATGCTCGGTCCTGGTATGGTCAGGCACGACGAGCGTTTCAGAAGACGTTCGTTGGTGAAGATGTACGCCGAGAAACGGGTTGAGACCCTCGACAAGAAAGAGTGGGAGAAGAACATGAAGCGTTGGTCCGCGCTCGATCTCTCACGCACCTATGTGCCCAACGATCAGCGTATTCCGGAGCCATCGGCAGAGGCAGTGAATGAGGTAATGAAGATCATCGGGAAGGAGAACCGTTCCGAGGAGCTCAACTGCAATGCCTGCGGTTACGGCTCCTGCCGCGAGTTTGCATCAACGGTGGCCAAGGGACTGGCTGTCCCGGAGATGTGCCATACCTACAATCTGCGTAACAAGCAGGAGTATATTGAATCTCTGCGGCAGACCAACAAGAAGCTCTCCGAGACCAAAAAGGCACTCAAGGATTCAGAGGAGCAGGCCATGCGTGAGAAGGATGCCGCACAGGATGCCTCGGAGATGATGAACAGCATGCTTAACAAGCTACCCAACGGAGTGGTGATCGTTGACAATGATCTGAAGATACTTCATTCCAACGAGAGCTTCCTCGACATTATCGGCGAGGATGCCAGGGCAATAGCTGAAATAATACCGGGACTCCACGGTGCCGATCTCAAGACACTGCTTCCCTTCAATGTCTACAACATCTTTTCATTTGTCCTCAGGGAGAATGAATCGGTCATCAGCCGCGATGTGCAGCTTGAGGAGCGTATGTTCAACATCTCCATCTTCCCCATCAGGCAGAACAGGATCGCCGGAGCAGTCATCCGTGACCTCTTCTCGCCCGAGGTACAGCGCGAGGAGGTAATAACCCGGGTAACTGACGTCATAGACAAAAACCTGGAGATGGTGCAGAAGATTGGCTTCCTCCTTGGCGAAGGCGCCTCTGAGACGGAAAAGATGCTCAACTCCATTGTAGAATCGTTCCGCCAGAAAAAGTCCGGTGACACCGGTTAGCATGCACCCGAAGATGGAGAGAGAATTTTTCATAGAGGTGAACAGCCAGCAGCGCAACCATCATGGTGAGCGCATCTGCGGCGATGTCTTCCTCTCGGAGAACGTGCGTGAGGAGAACCGCATCATCACCGTCCTCTCTGACGGCATGGGTCACGGCGTTAAGGCCAACATACTGGCCACACTCACCTCTACCATGGCCCTCAACTTCACCCGTGAGCACAAGGAGCCCGACCGTATTGCGGAGATCATCATGAACACCCTGCCGGTATGTTCCGATAGAAAGATCAGCTACGCCACTTTCTCCATTGTGGATATTGAGAGTGACGGCCGCGCCAACATACTCGAGTATGACAATCCCACATGCATCATCCTGCGTGGCAACCAGCCCTTTGAGCCTGACTGGAGGGAGGTGGTGCTTGACAAGGGTATCAATGCCGGCAAGAAGCTGCACAAGTGTACCTTCTACCCTGCCAAGGAGGACAGGATCATACTTCTCTCCGACGGCGTCGCCCAGAGCGGCATGGGCAGTGACGCCTGGCCCCTGGGCTGGGAGCGCGACAACGTTCAGCAGTATGCTGCCTCGCTGGTCTCCGGCGAAGCCTCCATCTCCGCCTCCGCCCTGGCAGGAAAGATTGTCTCAATGGCCTACAAGCATGACAACTATGAGGCTAAGGATGACATCTCGTGCGCCATACTCTATTTCAGGGAACCGCGCAAGTTGCTGATCTGCTCAGGGCCGCCCTATGATGAGGAGAAGGACAGTGATCTGGCAGCTAAGGTAAGCGGTTATAACGGCAGAGTAATACTGTGCGGAGGCACCACCGCCGACATCGTTGCCAGGGAGCTCAACCGCAAGATCGTTGACGAGCTGATCTTTGAGGACCCCGACCTCCCCCCGGAGAGTTTCATGGAGGGCATTGACCTGGTGACCGAGGGGATACTCACCCTTCAGAAGGTGAATGAGCTTCTCAAAGGTTATAAAAACAGTGTCAGACTGGGAAAGGGACCGGCAGACAAGATCGTGAAGATGATAATGGAGAGTGACGAGATCAACTTCCTGGTCGGCACCCGCATCAACGTTGCACACCAGGACCCCACCCTCCCCGTCGACCTGGAGATACGCCGCACAGTTGTGAAGCGCATTGCTCGCTTACTGGAGGACAAATGGCTGAAGCTGGTCAGTATTGATTATATCTGAAGTATCAGGGAATAGAGGGCCGAGCGTTAATCCCGACACATGTGTCGGGAAGCGAGGGAGCCGGATTTCAGGGGGAATGGTGCAGTCTTCAGTCGGCAGTCGGCCACCTTCGCCAAGGCTTCGGCGGCTGGAAGCAGTCGGGAATAGACGGCAGGTATTCAGGTATTGTAGGGGCCGGCATGTTGCCTCGCCACCCTGAAGAGGAATGACATTACCTCCGGCAGTGAAAGTTTACGCGGCATCCGCCGGAAGACCCTGACTCCTGCCACCTCATCTGTGTCGACGATCTCTCCCAGCGACTGCACCTCGGCATAGAAGAGCCTACCGAATTGTCTCCCTGAGCCGCTGTCGACAGAGTAATATGAAACCGGCTCCATTATGAAATCCCTCGCGCCCGTCTCCTCGGTGAGCTCACGAACAGCAGCCGCCAGACTCTCCTCACCGTCGTCAGGATGACCTGCCGGAAGCTCGTAGCCTCCCCGGCGGCGGTGACGCACGAAGAGCCAGCCCTCCCTGTACCGTGCAGCGATAACTACATATGTCACTTTCAGCGAATTGTTGCCCCCTGATATCAGCTCAACGGTGATCATGCGTCAAATTTATGCCAAATAGCATAGCGGGAACCGGATTGCCGCTTAAATATTACTTTTGTTGAAAACCTTAATGATGCTCTTTTATCTCATATTGCTGCTTGCCGATCTCTTTCTCTGGTTCGTGCTGATTAAGGAGCTCAGGGAAAGAAACAGGCTGGTAAAGTATACGGTTCTGGCGGTAAAGGCAGCACTGTCAGGCGTCTTCATTTATCTCTTCGTCGCCCTGACACTGCGTGGTGCTATCCCCTACGGGCCCGCAGACGCCTACAGGCAGATTGTCATGGGCAGTATGGCCCTGCTACTGCTGGTCACCTCCCTGCTCTCTGTCCTGATCTTACTCGCTTCCGGACTGGCCTCCCTCATCATGAAACGGAGGATGAGGTGGAGGGGACCGATTCTGATATCAGTTTTTCTTTTGATGACGCTTCTCGTGGCTGATGCCCATTTTCGCCAGAGGCTGAATATCAAAACAGTAAGGACAGATATAGCTGTTTCCGGCCTCGACCCGTCCCTTGAGGGCCTGAAGATCGCCCTTGTCTCCGACCTGCACGTCTCATCATGGCACGGCCATTACCGGAAGCTCGAGAGGGCAATGAATTCCGTCACGGCTGAAGAGCCCGACCTTCTGCTGAATACAGGCGATTTCATAACCTACAGCTGGCAGGAGTTCGGGGAGAGTGACACCATACTGCGCAAGGCACGTGCTGCCTTCGGGGCCTTTGCCGTGGAAGGCAACCATGACGACGGCACCTATTATCCTGATTACAACAGTGATTACGGGGAGGTTAGCAGTGTGATGCTGAAGAAGAAAATAGAAGCCTCAGGGTATAGACTCCTCAGGGACACTGCTGTGATCATCAATCACAACGGTACACCGGTGGCTGTCGCAGGGGTTGTCACCCACGGTCACCGCCTCGATATGAATTACGGAGATTTTGAGAAGGCTCTGGTTACCATTCCCGACTCCGTGTTCACCATACTCCTGCTCCATGACCCGGAAGGATGGCTTCTCACATCGGTCACCGGGCGCATGCCCGACCTGACGGTCTCGGGGCACACCCACGGTCTGCAGGCCGGCCTTCCGGGAGGAGGATGGTCGCCGGCAGCAGAATTCCATGAAAACTGGAAGGGGCTCCACAGGTTCGGCGACAGTTTTCTCTACGTCACAACCGGGCTGGGCAGCATGGGCATGTCTGGCAGGTTTTTCATGCCGCCTGAAATTGTCTATCTCACGCTGACATCCCACAGAACAAATTAGTAACTTTGTTTATTACTATTTTTTGACCATGCGACTTAAATCTTTGATCCTACTGGCTGCCATGACGGCGGCTGTTCCGCTGTTTTCACAGAAACAGGCCTTTGATGTCATCACCCGGGAACTGTCGGAAGAGTATATGAAATATCTCTCGTCAGACTCACTTGAGGGAAGAAGGACAGGCAGTGAGGGCAACGATGCAGCAGCCGCCTGGATCAACTCCAGGGCTTTGGAGGCAGGGCTGAAACCCCTGCCGGGGCGTGACAACCTCTTCCAGCCGCTGGAGTACCTGCGTGTCACACCCATACCCGAAGAGTCCGCCATTACCCTGCGCGACAGCAGCGGCACCCTGCTTCACACTACGGCTGCCCTGCCCATGATGGCTCCCGGTGACACTGTCGACCTGTCCGGGGAGGTGGTCTTCGCCGGTTACGGATACATGAACAGTGAAGAGAAATACAACGACTTTGCAGATATAAGTCTCAATGGCCGTATTGTGATCATTATGACCAGGAACCCGGATCTCCGCGGCAGCGGCATGCCGGACCCCGAAAGCGGTATCAGCGAGATGACCGAGGCGCGCAAGCTTCCGATGATCATGATGCAGAAGGCAAAGGCAATACTGTATGCTGCAGATCCGGCCCTCGGCGGTGACATCTCTTCTGACCTCCTCTCCATGGGCGGCTCATACCAGCTTACGCCTCTCTTCAGGAAACAGCTTTTCAGTTTCTCGCTTAATGCATATACCATCAGTACCGCCACGGCTGACCTTATGCTTGCCAGGGCAGGACTGACCCTCGAAAAGCTGCAGGACAGCATAGCCAGGACAGGGAGACCGGCATCATTCATCATTCCCGATCTGAAGGCCAGCGTACGTGTCAATGTAACCAGGGATACCGTAACAAGCAATAATATAATAGGTTACATGGAAGGCTCCGATCCTCTCCTCAGGGAAGAGGCAGTGTTCTTCTGCGCCCATTATGACCATGTTGGTAAAGACTTCGCGGGCAACATCTACAACGGGGCCAATGACAACGCTTCCGGCAGCGTCGGTTTGCTAAACATCGCCTCTGCCTTCGCAGCGCTGGAGAAGAAGCCGGCAAGAAGCCTGATCTTTTTCTGGACCACCGGCGAGGAGGAGGGGCTGCACGGTTCATCATATTATGCAGAGAATCCCCTCTGGCCACTTGACAAGACCGTTGCTGCCATCAACTTTGACATGATCGGGAGATCAAGGCGTGAAACAGATAACGGCGCATCGGCGAACGGCCGGTATGACATTACCGGTGCTGATACCATCAAGGTCATCTCAGGCGACGATTGCCGCCAGCTTGTCTCATTGGCAATGGAGTCATGCGATGAATCTGAAATCCATATGATCGACGAAGGTAAGGGAGACCACTTTTCAGGGTCAGATCACTACCCCTTCTTCCGAAAGGGGATCCCGGTACTTTTCTTCTTCACCGGCCTGCACAGAGATTATCACAAGCCATCAGATGATTTCGAGTTCATCGATTTTGAAAAGCTGGTCAAGGTTTCCAGGGCCGGGTTCCTCACCGGTTACAAAGTCGCCACCGCGGCCGAAAGGCTGGAGAAAGACAGGAAGAGGCAGCAATAGCCTTTTAACCCTCGATGAAGAAGAGAACGGTCACAATCGCATCTGAGGAGATCCCTGTTGACATTGTCAGATCATCACGGCGTACGGTGGCCCTCTATGTCAGGCCCGGGGGTACGTTGTTGATAAGGGCCCCCTGGTATGTGCCCGTCGCTCTGCTGATGCAGTTCGTAAATCAGAAGAGCCGCTGGATTGAGAGGCACCTGGCCAGCCTCAGGGATATCGCTCCCGCCGCTGCGCCGGAGATGATAACCGACGGCAGCGTGATACCCTTCATGGGGAGGGATATAACGGTGAAGGTCACCGCAGGCAGCAGGAACAGGGCCATATTGAGGGATGAATCATTGCTGCTCACCCTTTCGGGGGAGACATCCCGGGAGAAGATCACGGCCGTGACTGATGCATGGTATCATCAGCAGGCAAAGGCTTTTTTCCCCCGGCGCACGGAAGAGCTGGCTGCCCTGCACCGCACAAGACTGCCCGAACCGCGCAGGGTCAGTGTCAGAAAGATGAAGCGGCGGTGGGGCACCTGCCACAACAACGGTTCGATCTGGTTTAACCGTGAGCTGATAAAGAAGGAGCCGGAACTGATCGACTATGTTATCATCCACGAGCTCTGCCACCTCGTGCATCATAACCACGGCAGGGAGTACTATGAGCTTCTGGGCAGCATCATCCCGGAATTCAGAAAAATACGGCAGAGACTCAGGAAATAGTCCTGTATTGGCAATAACCTATAAATAACACCCGTGAAAAAGAGAGAATTTGTAAGGAACCTGGCCCTGTCAACCGCCGGAATAACTCTGATGTCAGCACTGCCCGGCTGCTCATCATCACGGCAGCGGGGTGGATTGCCCCTCAACTGGGCCTGGCTCACCGCCCGGGAGGAGAGTGACGATGAGTGGAACACCATCTTCACGAGGCTCAAAAAGGCAAAAATCAGTGGGTTGCATCTGCGCGCACCGGCGGATATTTACCGACGCATTATCCCCCAGGCTGAAAAACACGGCATCGATATCCATGCCTGGATCATTACCCTGAACCGTGCCTGGGATGATGAAGCCAGGAAGCACCCCGACTGGTACACGGTAAGTCGCGACGGCGACTCATGCCTTGATGTGCGCCCCTATGTAGATCATTACCAGTGGGTCTGTCCTTCAAAGGAGGAGGTCTATCAGTATGTCGAGAATGAGGTGCTGTCACTGATGCAAATAAAGGGTCTCAGGGGAGTACACCTCGACTACATCAGGTACGTCGATGTGATACTGCCCGTGGGTCTCTGGAAGAAGTACAACCTTGTACAGGACCGTGAATACCCTGAGTTCGACTTCTGCTACTGTGACACCTGCAGGGAGAAGTTTCTTGCAGAGAGCGGAATTGACATCCGGTCACTGGAAGACCCTACGCAGAGTGAGGAATGGCGCAGGTACCGCTGGGACAGTGTAACGCGCTTCGTAAACCGCCTGGCAGAGAGGGTTCGCAGTGACCATCCCCGCAAGATGCTCACTGCCGCCGTATTCCCGTACCCTGAGATATCGAGGATGATCTGCAGGCAGGATTGGGCCGGGTGGGATCTTGACGCTTTCTTCCCGATGATCTACCACAGTTTCTACAACGAAGAGATACCATGGATAGGCAGCGCCGTTGCCAGGGGTGTGGAAAACCTGAAGGGCAGGGCGCCGCTCTTTGCGGGACTATTTGTGCCGGCGCTGTCTCACGACAGGCTCAGTGAGGCCGTTAACGTCTCAATGGATAACGGGGCAGCGGGAATATGCTGGTTCAATTACGAGTCGCTCAGCGAGGAACACCACAGGGTGCTCCGGGAGATTGCCGTGAGATAACTCCGGAAGGTTACCGGGAGGCTACTCTTCTGAATCCCGTGATCTGGCTTCTGAAAACCGGCACAGGCTGACATATGAGATCTTGTGTGGGGGAGCTCCTGTAAATTGGCTTAATCTGGATTCTTAAATCTTTCGCAACCCGGCGCCTGAACTGGCATGAGCCGGCGACTGAGATCTGATACGAGGTTGCTCCCGGGAATAGGTGTTATCATGCTGCTGAAGTCTGCTGCCGGGCATATCAGGCACTAACCGAAGAATAGGTAAGCTATGAAGATGGCGGTGATGGTACCGACAATATCTGCTGTAAGTCCGCAAATCACTGCATACCTTGAATTCTTGATGCCTACCGAGCCGAAGTAGACGGCAAGCACATAGAAAACCGTATCGGTGGAACCCTGCAGGCAGCATGTCAGCCGGCCGACGAACGAGTCGGCACCGTGAATAGTCATGGCATCAATCATCATCCCCCGCGAGCCGCTGCCGCTCAGCGGTTTCATCAGGGCAGTGGGCAGCGCTTCCGTGAAGGAGGTATCGAGGCCCATCCATGCCACCACGGCGGTGATGCCGTCAATGAGCAGGTCCATGGCACCTGAGGCTCTGAAGACACCTATGGCTACAAGTATGGCCACAAGGTAGGGAATGATAGTAACAGCGGTCTTGAATCCGTCCTTCGCTCCTTCAATGAAGGTCTCATAAACGTTGACCTTCTTAACCATAGCCATCACTATGAATGCGGTGATGATGCCGAAGAGGATAAAGTTGGCGGCAAATGTTGATACGGTATTGATCTTATCCTGCGGCAGCGTACTGAAATACCAGACTATACCCACGATTATGGCTGCCAGGCCTCCCAGGTATGCGAGCACCACCCTGTTCAGGAGGTTTATCTTCTGGGCGATGGCCACGCTGATCATGCCGGCCAGTGTGGCAACGAAGGTTGATATCAGTATCGGTATGAAGACATCGGCAGGATTGGCGGCGCCAAGCTGTGCCCTGTAAACCATTATTGTGACGGGGATGAGACAGAGGCCTGAGGCATTCAGTACCAGGAACATGATCATCGGATCGGATGCCACCTCCTTGTCGGGGTTATGTTCCTGCAGCTCCTTCATAGCCTTGAGACCCATAGGAGTGGCGGCATTGTCGAGTCCCAGCATGTTGGCGGCAACATTGAGCATCATGGAGCCGTTGGCAGGACTGTCGGCAGGCAGTTTGGGAAAGAGCTTGCGGAAGAAGGGCCCGATGGCCCTGGAAAGAAGCGTCACGGCACCACCCTTCTCTCCTACCCGCATCAACCCCATCCAGAGAGTGAGCACACCTGTGAGCCCGAGAGAGATCTCGAAACCGGTTCTGGCACTTGAGAAGGTGGAATCTACTATCCTGTTGAAGATCTCGGTATCACCAAAGAAGATAAGCTGCACCAGGGCAAAGACAAAACCCAGCAGGAAAAAGGCGATCCAGATATAATTTAAAGCCATTCCGGAATAATTCTCAGCAATTAAAAATAGGGAAAATTTTCTTGAGAAGCCTCATCATTAAAAAATCAGAGTTCATCGGCCTCCACAATTTCAAACGGCACCTGCAGCATGGCCTTGAAGTCCCTGCCTGCATCACGCATGTTCTCGTCGCCGCTCTCGCAGAACCAGCGGATAAGAACATCACTGTTCCTGAGGTAGAGTTTCTCAAACCTTTTGAAGAGAGAGTGTATCCTGTTGGAAGAGCTGGTATTGAAAAAATCAAATTTCACATTCAGCACCGTGATTTCTGCCGGCTCTGCAGTATACTTTTCAACATACTCGAGGAGCGGTCCGAAAAACCCTGTTGAATTCTCGGGTATCGACTTCCCTCTTATCTCGAATATACCGAGGTCAGGGTCAAAATTCACTGCAGGAGTCCGGGAAGTTTTCTTTAAAATGAGCTTTTCCATTGTTGTCAACAGCAGAAGTGCATAAATTTAGAATATTCATGTGAGATAGACAAATCAAACAGGGATTGTGGAAAAATAATAACCAGCTCTTTTACGCTTTTTGTTACATTTGGGCAACAACGGGGTTAACTGTTGCTAATTATACTACCAGGATGATGAGAAATCCATGGACTCTGAGTCCGAAGGCGGTGACAGCCGCTCTCTGTGCAGCATTCATCATACACACAGCCTCTGCCACGGAGGTAGTAGTAACGGGCACGGTATCAGATGATAAGGGCTCCATGGTAATGATTGCCAGGGTCTCATTTTATCTCAACGCCATAGAGTACCGTACCATCACCCGCAGTGACGGCAGCTATAGTGTAAGGATATCAGGATCATACAGTGAGGTCGACGGTGAGTTCCGCACGGGCACCCCTTATCCCAATCCTTTCGACAACAGTGTGCACTTACCATTTGTTATCAACAGCCAGGGTGATCTGCTGCTCACCATATATAACATGAGCGGCCAGAAGGTGAGGGTTGTCTCTTTTCCCGGGGTCTCGCCGGGAAGCTACAACATTGTCTGGGACGGTTGCAGTCAGGATAACGCGCCGCTCAGTTCCGGTCTCTATATCTACGCTCTCACCTTCAGGGGCCGTACCCGGAGCGGGCGTCTGATAAAGGCAGGCGGCTCCGTCGCATCGGGGGGCACTTACCTCGAGCCGGTGATGATGCCACCAGAGACACCCTCCCCTGACGGTTCAGACCGTTTTCCGGTCATCGCCGAGGTTGAGGCAGGAGGCTACTACCCCGTCAGGCTCACCGACATCACCCTTGCCCGTGATACCGTCATAAACTTTGTACTCTCACCAGCTCACTCCATGCCCTTTACCGTCAGCGGGGATCACATAGCCAGGCAGATAGACGACAAATACAAGTCAATGATACTCAAGGGTGTAAACCTCGGGTCCTCACCACCGGGCTTCTTCCCCGGCGAGATCGCCTATGCCATCACGGCTGAGATGTACCAGTCATGGATTGAACGGATGGTTGAAGCCGGCTTCAACACACTAAGGGTCTATACCCTTCATCCTCCCGTCTTCTACGAGAAGCTGGCTGAATACAACCAGCGCCACCCGGAATCACCGTTGCTGCTTTTCCAGGGTATCTGGCTTGAGGAGATAGAAGACGGAACGGACCCCTCCTGTTATGACCTTCTCAACCGCGCCGTGAGTTTCAGGAAAGAGATAGAGGAGGCAGTTGACTGCATCAACGGCAATGCCGACATACCCTTCCGGTACGGCAAGGCTTACGGTGTCTACCGCACCAACGTGTCGCGCTGGACGGCGGGATACATCATCGGACGTGAGGTGGCACCGCAGGAGGTTGATACCACAAACAAGTACCATCAGGGTGTCACCACCTATTCGGGAACCCACCTCAGCATCAGCGGCGGCACGGCCACAGAGGTGTTTGTTGCAGAGATGCTTGACGAAGTGGTCACCGTTGAGGAGTCAAAGTACTCCGTCACCAGGCCTGTCAGCTTCTCCAGCTGGCCCACACTCGATCCGCCGGAGCACCCCACAGAGATATATACCGATGAAGATGTTGCCTCGTTTGACATTACGAAGATCAGGGTGGCGGAAGGCTCTCCGGGACTGTTTGCCAGCTATCATGCCTATCCCTACTATCCCAACTTTGTCAGCCAGGAGCCGTCATACATGTTATACAGTGACAGCGAGGGTCCCAACAGCTACCTGGGCTATCTCACCGCTCTCAAAGATCATTACAGTGGTATGCCGCTGGTGATAGCGGAGTACGGCGTACCTTCAAGCTGGGGCAGCGCACATCAGTCGTTCAGTGAGATGCACCATGGCGGCTACTCGGAAAAACAGCAGGGAGAAAAGAACCTGCGCATGATGCATAACATGCTCGACGCCGGCTGTGCCGGTGGCTTTGTCTTCGCGTGGATGGATGAGTGGTTCAAGCGTACATGGATAGTGCTTTACCTTGAAGCCTACGGACTGGAGGAAGGATCTGAGGTCATCCCCACAAGACAGCTGTGGCACAATGAGACCTCGCCGGAGCAGTGCTTCGGGCTTATCGCCTTTGACCAGGAAGAGGTTCCCGGATATGAAAGCTACAGTCTCGACCAGCCCTCGGGACCGGTGAGCTCTGTCAGGGCGACGCATGACGAGAGCTTCCTGTATCTGGAGATCACCGCCGTTGCTGACCTGACGGTCGACGACGAGTTCATGGTCGCTTTTGACACTTACCTTGGCAACACCGGTGAATCAACTCTCCCGGGAGGGGCAATCCTGCAAAACAGGGCTGAGTTCCTGCTCACCTTCAGCCTGGCTGATGACACAGCCCTTCATCATGTCACCGAAGCCTATGACATGAACGGACTCACCGTACGTTTCAACCTGACAGACCCGACAGTGCAGGAATACCAAAGCACTGTCACCGACGGAGCACCCTGGAAGGTGATGAGCTGGATCAACGACGGTTTTGAGTTTACCAGCCATGACATCGGAAGGGTGCCTGTAGAAAATGCAGCTGCATTCAGCAGTGGCAACCGTGCCGCGGTGGCGTGGGACGGCAGAAAGGTTAACATCAGGCTGCCGTGGACCATGCTTTACTTCAATGACCCCACCCAGATGAGAGTCAATGACGGCGCCGATACATATGACGGCGGCTACAACTTTGAGATCATAACAACAGAATCAGAAGGCATAGCTGTCTCGATAGCCCTCAACGGTACGGTAATCAACTCCGTCAACAGGTACAGCTGGCCGAAATGGCTTGTCGTTCCGCCAACGGCAGAAAGAGAAAAAGCCTCGCTTCATGTTCTTGAAGAGGGCTACACTCTTATTCCGGATTATGTAGGATTGTAGATGTGCGATTTTCGATTTTCGATTTTCGATTTGATTGACGATCTCAGATGTGCGATTGTCGGTTAGAAAATTTTTCAATCGCAATTCGCAATTCGCAATTCGCAAATTCTGATTTATGCCGGCACCCGTTTCTTCCTGGCCGGTTTCTTCTTCTCCTGGAAGCCGCTTCGTTCAGCCTTACCCCACCCCTTCTTGCCGCGCAAGGCTTCAAGGTTGCCCCTGACGGCAAAATAGGTATGCACCGGGTAG
The DNA here is from genome assembly GCA_002403305.1 of Bacteroidales bacterium UBA4772. GTDB lineage: Bacteria > Bacteroidota > Bacteroidia > Bacteroidales > VadinHA17 > SR-FBR-E99. Next base: position 93,675 of record DHHM01000013.1, on the reverse strand, counting down.
AAGAATGGCTCAAGCATTGCCGTGCCGATAAGTCTCAGCACATCCCTCTTACGGCGGTACTTGTGGAAGGTAATCTCCTCGAATAGCACAGCCCAGGTCGTCAGGCTGACGGCGAAGCTGTAGACAAACAGGAAGAGCAGAAGGAAGAAAGGCAGGTTCAGCGCACCTGCTATTGTAAGGTAGATCGTATAGATGATCCCCAGGAAGGCTATCAGCGGGGCGGCCCATTCAAAGAGGAGCCAGTAGGGATAACCCAGCAGGCCGAGCCGGCCGTAATTGGCATTGAACATCATCTTACGGTGTGACCAGAGCGACTCTATAAGACCCCTGGTCCAGCGTGTTCTCTGTTTGCGCATCGACTTGAGGTCGGCAGGCACCTCTGTCCAGCATAGCGGATCAGGTATGTATGTCACCTCGTACTTTTCGTCATGTTCAGCCATATAACGTCTCATCCTGAGCACCAGCTCCATATCTTCGCCCACAGTCTTTACGTTATATCCTCCTGCCCTGATGACAGTCTCACGGTCGAACATTCCCATAGCTCCGGATATAAGCATCAGCCCGTCAAGATGACTCCATGCCATGCGTCCCAGCAGGAAAGCGCGGGTATAGTCGAGCACCTGCAGCCTTGGCAGGAACTTCTTCGGAAGGTTTATCTGACGTATATGACCCCGCTCTATGTCACATGAGTTTACAATACGGATCACACCGCCCGTACCGATGACCTTTTTCTCCTTCTCTTCCAGGAACGGCTTGACAAGCTTCAGTATCGAATCGGGTTCAATAATGGAGTCTGCATCAATGGTCACTATCAGGTTGCTGCGGCTGATATTGATCCCGGCATTGAGAGAGTCTGCCTTGCCGCCGTTATTCTTGTCGATGACAGTGAGTCTGTTGTAGGCGGGGTCCTTCGATCTGTACACCCCCCTGATCCTCTCGCACGGTATGCGGTAGTCAAAATAGTAGTTGACCCTCACCAGCTCGTATGACTCCCTTATCTTTTCAAAAGTGTCATCGGTGGAACCGTCGTTGACTATTATCACCTCGAAGTTGTTGTAATAGAGAGAGAGCAGGGTACGGACATTATCGATAATGGTCTTGCCTTCATTGAAGGCGGGAGCAATGATGGTTATCCGTGGACTGAGCGGTGAGAGCACAAGGGAGTTGTAGTTGACGTAACTGTTCTTGCGCAGGTACTTCCTCAATGCCAGGGCCGAGTGTATACCAAGCAGCAGGTATGTCCCGAAGAGGACGAGGGTAAGGTAGAATATCAGATGTGCAAAGATAAATCCCATGGTATTCAGTATATCCTCCTGTCAAGCACGTGCCTGACGATAATGTTGTAATTCTTGTACTCCGACTTCATCACCTTGACGAGTGCCTGCACGCCGGGCTCTCCCATATTCTCAATGGCCTTTACCGCTTCAATCTGAAGCTGGACATCATCCTCCTTGTCGAGCACCAGTTTCAGGAAGCCCAGCAGTGCCTGCTCGGGCATCTTGCCCATCGACTTGACAATCTCAAGGCAGTTATTGTACTCCTGGAACTTGTACATGCGTTTCATGGTATCGAGTGTGCTCCGCATATCCAGGTCGCCTGCCACCTCAACGGCAAGCTGGCTTACAGCGGGGTCACGGTGCAGCAGCACCTTCTTTATCTCCTGCTCGGCATCCTTCTGTTTAAACTCCCTGATCATCCTCAGGGCAAACATCACCACCGTCGGGTTCTCTGAAGAGAGCCACTGGCTGAATGCAGGAACGGGAAGCTCATGCTGTATTATGAGGTCATGCAGGGTGATCTGTTCCCAGAGCGAGAAGGGCCTCTTCAACTGAGAGAGAAACTCAAAGTGACCCTTGTCGCTCAGCCTCACCAGGGCTATCTGGGCCTCCATCCTGAGGATCTCATTTCTTGAGTTGAGGGCACGGTAAATCTCGTCGTTACCGTCAGTAATGCCCACAAAGGCAAGCTCCCTGAACCCCTTGATCTTTTTATGCCACTTGCGGCTGCGTGCCCTGGCCAGCGAATCCTGGTCAAGGTTCAGCTCCCTGTAGAGATTCATCAGCTTCTCTTCCGACTCTCCCTTGAGGTTAACGCTCACATCTATCATCTGATCTATTAGCACCTGCCTGCGGAAATTGTCAGAGGCAATCTTCATGAACTGCTCTGAGCCGGTGTTGCCAAAGAGGTAATCAACGATCAGCGACTGGTACTGCTCCATAAGGTACTGACGAAGCTTTGCCTCCTTCTCCATCCTGTTTCTGTTGAGAAGAATGACAAGCAGAAGGATAAGCATCGTTGCCATAGAGGCAATAATGGTAAATATCAAAGCATTAACCAGCGCTACCGACTTGCCGAAATAGTTGAAGCGTGTCAGCCACGGGCTGTTGCCCTTAAGGAAGAAGAGGTTGTCAATGCCTCTGCCGACGGCAGTCTCCTCCCCGGCAGCGGGTGGTATCACCTCCGCATCACCGGTTGCTGCTGCAGACTGAATGGCTGTGGTGTCGGACTGTTCCGCAACAGCATCCGCAACACCTTCCGTGGTGAGTGTGTCCGGCGGGGCAACAGTACTGTCCGGGTGGGTAACGGTACTTTCCCGTGAGGCTCCGATGCTGGCCGCAGAGGCAGCAATGTTGACTGGAGAGGCAACAGAGATGTCTGATCGTGAGGAGACACTTTCCGCCTTTCCTCCCGCATCTGCTGCCAGGTGCGTTGTCCGGCGGCGAGCCGGCTCATTAAATGAGACGGGAACAAAGAGACTGGGGGCTGATTCCCTTAGTTCACTGTTAATGAAGACCTTGTACATCCCCTCTTCTTCAACAATTTCAACATTGATCTCCAGGATCTCCTCAAGCCTGCTGCTTAGTTTTTCCGCGTTGGCAAGACGCGAGAAGGCTCCCATCTGAATTGCAAAGTTACCCCTGGAGAGGGATACTATTCCCTCAACTGTCAAACCTGAAGAGAAGGTTGTCAATGTGGTCATGGGGGATGGCGAACCGGCGACATCGGCCGAGTCTGACGCGTAACACGGATCTCCCGTCATCCCGGTTAATGGAAGGAGTGACAGGGCAAAGGCAACAAGTATGATCATTGACCTCTTCATCTCACTTTGCCTATACCTCTTATTATACCAAGGCTTCCCTCAAACCTGTTGCGGTAGTCTGTATCACTGTACTTCTCGTAAGAGTATCCTGCCCCTGCCCTGACAGCCCAGTTTGAAGAGATCTGGTTGAAATATGTCAGCCTGACGGATGATGCCTTCTGCCTTTCAAGGTCAGTGATGATATCATACGGCTCATCTGGTGCCGTTCCCGTACCCAATGTGACCTGCAGATAATCAGTTGTGCCGAAATACCTTCTTGCATTGATGTAGAAGGATGTTGTTACCCCTATATCCTTGAAGTGGAAATAGCTCCTGCCGGAGAACCAGTATTTCCCCAGGTATTTCTCCAGCGAGAAGGTGGCCAGGAAAATGCTTCTGTCAAAATAGTAATAATTGACACCTGCTGAAACTGCAAAGCCGGCCGGCAGTGTCTGCCACAGCTCCAGCGCTGCCCTGTGGCGGGGAAATCGTGCACCGGGGCTGTAAGCATAGGCTACGTATCCGTAGTTGCTTTTAGTCAGTTCAGGCCACGCTTCGGCGGCAAACTGCAGGTCATTGTTGCTCTCTCCGGCCACACCGGGAGAGATGTTACCCAGGTTCACAGAGGCTACGGCAGTGCCCCGGGAGAACCTGTGACCTGCTCCCAGGCTGAAAACCTGCCAGAGACGGTCATAAGGCTCAGAGAAGGTGTCAATCAGATACCCCGCCCTGATGTCAGTTGGAGGAGTGATCTGCTGAGACCTGTCCCGGGACCATCGCCGTATGTCGCGTGCTGCTTCCAGGGCATCGGCATTATGCGGATCGGACTGCAGGAGGGTGTCAATCACGGCAGCACCCTCGTCATAACGTCCCTGCCATGCCAGGATCCTTCCCAGCAGCACACGGGCATCACCGTAATCAGGATACTGCTTCACCAGATCACGCGCGGCAGGCTCAGCCCCGGTAAAATCACCCGAGATGGCCAGTGTCCTGATCCTGTTGTATTCACTCACGGGATCAGTGATCGTCTGACCGTCGGTGAAACGTCCGGTCACCATAAGGATTACCAGCACGAGCAATAATGATCTGTAGCTTCCCTTCAGCATGCCACTCTATATTGTTGTTAGAGCCATTTTGATCTTCCTGATAAGATCATCAGGGTCAAAAGGCTTTGTTATATAACCGCTGACCTTCATCTCCGCAGCCTGACGCTGCACCTGTGGGTCACTGAAAGCTGACACTATAAGCACGGGAGTCTGCTTCCTGAGCTCGGTGCGCAGGTACCTGATAACCTCCAGTCCGCTGTGATAGGGAAGATGAATGTCGACAATCAATATGTCAAACTCTTTTGTGCGCAGCATTTCAATGGCCTTGATCCCATCACTGACAGTGACCGGATCGTACCCCGCCTGTTTCAGTACTACTGAGATTGTCCTTAAAACCAAAAGATTATCTTCGCAGATAAGTATCTTCGTCATCTCTTTTTTTCCACCTGCTGGTTACTCTAAAACGTAACTTTAGTCCGTTTCTGATAAATGCGCCGCAAAATTGGCTCTTTTTACCATTTAACCCAAGAAAGATTGCCTCAATTTGACCATTGTTGACAACTTGATGGTTACCCGCTTACCAGGATTGATTAATGATCATCCGGCTTCAGGGTGCCAAGGGCATCTTCTGCCGCTGATCTTACCTCATCCGACGGATCGGAGAGATATGTTTCGATAAAGAGCCGGGTCTGGTCTGTACCCAGTGATGCAGCCAGGTATATCAACGCCGCCTTTGCATCCGGCGCTCCGGCGTGAGGCGCTATATCTTTGATCATGTATAATTTACGTTCAGCATCAAGGGGAGACTCCGAGACTGTTTTAAGGTAGGCATCAAATGCGGGCCTGCCGAAGGTCTTATTCCCTGAGGCGCAGATATCCAGCAGCACTTCTGCTGCCGTGTGGTCCCGCCAGTGCAGCAGGGCATCGAAGCAGAGATCCCTGGTAGCGGCATCGCCGTTTTCAAACTCCCAGGCCACCCGTTTCAGTGCTGACCGGCCCCCGGTCTCTGCCAGCAGGGGAATAAGTTCCTTCCTGTTGGGGTCCTTATCCAGGGCAGCAATTATCACCTCTGATCCCTTCTCCGGGTTATCGCACTGCTGCGTTGCAGTGACCAGGGCATGCCTTATGGCCGCTGCCTCACCCCTTTCCTGTGTACGGTCAAGCAACTCAATTATCTTCTGCCGGTCGTTGCAGGAGGAGAGTGCTGCCAGCGAGCTCACTGCCGTGGCGCGGACTGCCATATCGGATGAGCCGGTAAAGTCATATACAGCATCAAAGTATTTGTCGCGGCCTGACCAGGCCAGCAGCCTGATGAGTGTGACGGTAGCCTGGCCTCTCGATTCCGGCAGTGAGGCTGCCACCCTGTCTGTGCCCGTACTGTCGAGCAGTGTTGTCAGTGCTGTTGCTGCTGCCCTGTGCCCCGCTTCGCCGTCGTTTTTCATGATCCATTCCAGGAGGGTCCCCACGGCCTCACTGCCCCTCAGCCTCGCCAGGGCTGCAAGGGCTTCGGCAGCTACCTCAGGTGCAGGGTCATTGATTGCCTTCATCATCAGCGGAAGTGCAAGGTCATCACCGCGTTCACCCAGTGCGAACAGCACATCAAGCTGTGCCTCGCGGTCATATTTCGGATAGACTCTGATCAATTTCTTTGTCACCGTGCCTCCCGGCAATGATGACGCAAGGTTCAGTGCTGCTCCTCTCACCTCAGGATCAGGATCACCGGCAGCTTTAACCAGCATCTTCAGTGCACGGTCGCCCATCACCTCCGTAATGACGCTCATGGCTGCAATACGCTGACTTGCTGCCTCAGCACCCCCGGCAGAGGCGATGACCATACCGGTTATTTTCTTCATCTCCTTCCTGTTGCCTGCCAACCCGGCGTTCCTTGCGTAGAGCAGCAGGGCGTTTACTGCTCCTGCAGGATCCCGGCGGAAGGAGGCCTCCTCCGCCGCCCGCAGCAGCGGCTGCCGGGCAGCGGGACTGCCTGTGGATGCCAATGCATATAGCGCCGCAGCACGTTCACTGCTGCTCCCTCTGATGCTCCAGTCGATATAGCTCCCGATGGCGCTTTCATATCCCCTTTCCGCCAGCGCCACCATCATCTGGGCCGCACACGGACACGTATCTGAGGAGAGCGTCGAGGACAACAACTCCGCAGATGCCGGGCTGTCAACGGACTGCAGCACCATGACGGCATCTTCGCACAGGCCGGGGGTGACAACATAGTCAGCCAGCGCCGTCACTGCATCATCTGATCCGATGAGGTTCAGCTGTCGCATGAAGAAGGCTGTCACCTCCCTGTCGGAAGACAATCTCATGTATCTGATAATCTGCCGCTCCCATGCCCTCTTCCTGCTGTCATCCCTGTCTGCCGATAGAGTGGCTGTGAGGGAAGCGACGGCATAGCGCTCCTTCAGATCATCACCGGTACCGGCAGGAACGATACGGCTGCAGAGGAGGGCAGTGCCCTCCTCGCCCAGGGAGAAGATACCCTCCATGATCCCGCCGGTCAGTACAGGATCTTCAGCAGGAAGCCCGGCAAGCAGGCTGTCCAGCCTGATGGCCACGCTGCCCTTATCCTGGCCCCTGAGGTTCATCTGAAGAAGCAGGGAGGCAACTACAACAAGAGCTATTCTAACACCTTTCATCACTGTTCCTTTCAGGTTTTCCTACATATGCCATGCGCCTCGCATCGGCTGGTCGATGAGGGCATTAGCTGCCTCATCGTCAATGAATCTCTGGGCCTCCGGATCAAACCTGAGGTTTCTTCCCAGCCTCAGCGCCACCACACCCATGTTGACAATGGTGCAGGACCTGTGGCCATTCTTCTCGTTGAGAGCAAAAGGCCTGCGGCTTCTCACCGATTCCGAAAACCGGGTTATCTGAGGCTCAGGGTCAGGCAGGTTTTTCACAAGTTCCTGTATGCGTGGTATGTCCGATACAAACCCCTTGTATATACTTCCTGACGGACCCTCAATGTAGGCAGCATCCTGATCGCGGTTCTCGCCGTCAAGTATTATCTGGCAGCCGTCATCATAGGTATAGGTGATCCTTCGCCATGAGCCCACGGCATCGTAGTGCTGCTGCGGGGCATCGATCTCAACCGATACCGGGCTGGTCTCATCCTTGCCAAGGAGGTACTGGACCGGGTCAATGTAATGCTGTCCCATATCACCCAGACCTCCCCCGTCGTAATCCCAGTAGCCCCTGAAATTCTGGTGAACCCTCAGTTTATTGTAAGGCCTGTAAGGAGCAGGGCCCAGCCAGAGGTCATAGTCGAGGTCAGCCGGCACGGGCTCGGGCAGCAGATCAGTCCTGCCGCTCCAGTAGAACTTCCAGTTATATCCTGTGACACCGCTGATGGTTACCTTCAGCGGCCATCCCAGGACGCCGTTGCTGACAATCTTCTTCAGTGGCAGCACTGTGGTGCCAAGCCCGTAGAACTGTCCGGTAAACCGGAACCAGGTATTGAGCCTGAACATCCTGCCATTTGCCCTGACGGCTTCGACAAGTCTTTTACCCTCTCCTATGGTCCTTGTCATCGGCTTCTCGCACCATATGTCCTTCCCTGCCTCTGCCGCCATCTTTGCCATGATGCCGTGCCAGTGCGGCGGTGTGGCTATGTGCACAATATCGATGTCAGGTCTGGCTATCAGCTCCCGGAAATCGTGATACCCGGTCACGCCGTCACCGGCCCTGTCGAGTGCCCTCTTCAGGTGGACGGCATCAACGTCGCATACTGCCAGGAGGCGGGTATTCTCGTAGTCGAAGTGACCCAGGCCCATCCCGCCGACCCCGATGATACCTTTCGTGAGATGGTCGCTGGGTGGGGTGTATCCCCTGCCGCCCAGGACATGTCTCGGCACGATGGTGAGTGCAACAGCTGCGACAGCTCCCCTGCGAAGGAATTCCCTTCTCCTTAACGGGCTGTTACTCATATCATCCTTCGTCGGGGACGTTATACAGTTTTCTCAGGCCATCGAGACGCTGTCTGAGATCCGCCTCCACCCGGTCATATTCAGAGTCATCGATGAGGTTATTCATCTCGTGCGGATCGTTGACGAGGTCGTAAAGTTCCCATTTGTCAATGTCATTGTAGAAGTGAATGAGCTTGTACCTGTCGGTTCTGATACCGTAATGTCTCTTCACTGCGTGTTCTGCCGGATACTCATAGTAGTGATAATACAACGCATCACGCCATCTCTTTGGCTTCGAGCCCTTCAGCAGCGGTACCAGCGAGACACCCTGGATATCTTCAGGAGGTTCGATGCCGGCCATATCGAGGAAAGTAGGTGCAAAATCGATGTTCTGAACCATCTGGGTGACCTCACCCCTGACCGGATAGTTGTCTGGCAGCCTCATCATTAGAGGGGTTCGGAACGACTCTTCATACATGAAGCGCTTGTCAAACCAACCGTGCTCGCCAAGATAAAATCCCTGGTCGGAGGTATAGACCACGAGCGTGTTTTTCATCAGTCCTTCCGACTCAAGGTAGTCGAGAAGCCTGCCTGTATTGCGGTCTACTGACTCAATGGTGCGGAGATAGTCCGTCAGGTACCTGTTCAGCTTGTATATGGCCAGCGAATCGCCCGTCGGAGGATCGGCAACAAATGCCCTGCTGAGGCTGTCATACTCCTTCAGCCAGGCAGCGCGCTGCTCAGGCGTCAGGCGGTGATTGATATACCAGATAAAGTCTCTTTCATGGCTGGGAGCGGAGTCACCTGCTGATCCTGTTATCTTAAGGTCAGAAGCCATGCGCATATCCTTAATGACGCTCATCTCCTGGGCGGCAGCAGCCTCTCTGCCCTCATAGGTGTCAAAGAAATTTTCCGGGACCGGGAATCGGGTGTTGTCATAGAGGTCAAAATCGACCGTATCGGGCATCCAGTTGCGGTGGGGAGCCTTGTGGTGGACCATGAGGCAGAAGGGTTGGGTGGTATCGCGTTTCCCCAGCCACTCAATGGCCAGGTCGGTTATGATTGTTGTTGCATAACCGGTGTCCCTGTACCTGCGTCCCATCTCAATGAAGTCGGGATTGTAGTAGCTGCCCTGTCCCGGCAGTATATTCCAGTAGTCGAAGCCGGTAGGGTCGCTCTTGAGATGCCACTTGCCTATCAGTGCGGTCTGGTAACCGGCTGCACGGAGCAGTTTCGGGAAGGTAACCTGGGAGCTGTCAAACCTGTGCCTGTTGTCAAGGTGACCGTTGGCATGGCTGTGTTTCCCGGTGAGGAGGGCGGCCCTGCTGGGAGCGCAGATGGAGTTGCAGACAAAGCTGTTGCGGAAGATAATTCCCTGATCGGCGATACGGTCAAGGTTGGGGGTGGTGTTGATCTCACTGCCGTACGCACCCACTGCCTGGTAGGCATGGTCATCAGTCATGATGAAGATGATGTTGGGCTGTTCCGGCTCCTGACCGGTACATGACCATAGCATCAGAAGTGCTAAGGGGATTAAAAGCTTATTCATCAGATTATTTATTAATATTTTTTTACGGCATGATGGAACTTTCATGAAACATAATAATCAATTCCTGGTGTATGTTGTTGCTCATGCAAGTTTCATCTCTGTTGTTTGAATGGGTTAACTCAGCATTGCGTAACGGTGGAGGCCCCTGTGAAAACGGGATAATCATATGTTGACCAGCTTCTTCCTGATAATTATCCATGATACTGCCAGCAGGTAAGCGGCACATAGCAACAGCACACCCATTGCGGGGACCACACCAGTCAGGTCGCTTACCAGTCCCATTGCCGGTGGTATGAGAGCACCTCCGGAGATGGCCATCATCATCAGGCCCGAGATCTCATTGCTTCTCTCGGGGTATTTCTGGATCGTGAGGGAGAAGACCAGGGGAAATATGTTCGCCACGCCGATGCCGATGATGAACACCAGCACCCAGGCAACAGCTTTCGTAGGTATCACCATTATGAGGAAGATCGACACTATTGAGATTATGGCACTGTAGAGCAGTCCTTTTGTCGATGATAGTCTAGTTAAAATAAGGGCACCTCCTAATGTACCTAGTACACGTCCAAAAAAATAGATACTTCGTCCCGATTGAGCTGATACCTCATTTATACCAAAGTTAGTCGCAAGGAATTTTCCTGAGAAATAATTGAACCCGACGTCAATGCCCACAACAAGGAATATTGATACAACCATCATAAGTATGAATGAATTCCCTAAGAGTTTGAAGGCAGATCCCATGGATGGTGCTTTTTCAGACACGGCACTCTCTTCAATTTTTGTCATGCTAAGCCATACTACACTCAAGAAAGATACAAGTCCAAAAACCAAGAAAAGTATTTTCCAGTCACCAAACCGACTGGCGAAGAAGGCTGCTAGTGGCGCAGCCATCATTGATCCAATCGCCTTTATAAATTGTGAAAAGCTAAGGTAAGAAGACGTACCCTTAAGAAAGAATACTGTAATGATAGCGATTAGAATTGAAGGAATTACTAGTAAAACCAACATATCTCGAATGTTGGTTAGGAGGAAAATTACTGCAAAATAAATAATCAGAAATCCAATCAATGCTATTAGACTGGATTTAGAAGTTTTCGATGATGAATCAGAGTCCTTTACTACATCAACTAATAAAGGATTGGCGGATACCTGCACTATAGTATTCCCTATCCCCAGCAGGGTAAATCCGGCAATCACCGTCGCAAAGTTGTAGAAGAAGAAGGGTATCAGCAGCCCCACTCCCGTCACTCCCATGCCGATATTGAGCATCGTTTTCTTGCCTACCCTGCCCTGCAGTATGCCCACCGGTACAGAGAGGATGAAGAACCAGATAAAAGCCGCAAAGGGTATCAGCCCCAGGATGAAGTCGCTCAGTCCGAGATCACCGGCCACGCGGTCCTTGCCGATACCCACAAGGTCGACAAAGCTCATAACAAAGAAAGAGAGGAGCACCGGCACCACCAGTCTCATCTCGATTTTTTTCTCATTCATTGTTTTTGGATTGTTCAGTCTTACATTAAACGGAGAGCAGGCTGCACTGCCTTCCAGAATCCCTCATCATGGAGATAGGCGCTGCCCAGCAGTGCGGCATCTTCCTTCAGTTCGGAGATGGCTACCTGAGAATTACATCCTTCCTTCTTCAGTTCACTCTCAAAGGTCTCTCCGAAGAGTTCCCATGCATGTGATATGTTGCCTCCGGCTACAAGTATTTCTGCGCCAAATCGTTTCAGCCAGGGTGCCAGAAAGACTCCCAGGTTTGTGCCGAACTCACTGAAGATACCGCGGACCGCGGGATCACTCTCCGCTGCCACTGCTATCTCCTTCACTCCTTCCGCCACCAAGCCAGCAACCTCTTTGTATCTGGATGTGAACCAGCGTGTTGAGAAGTAGTCATCTGCTATACCGTTGCCAAAGGGAAGATGGTAGACACATCCCATCTTTGGGACTGTCTCTCCCTCAACCACGGGGATTCGGTCACTGAGGAAGGCGGAACCGAATCCTGTGCCGAGTGTTATTGCCATCATTTTCCTGAACCCTGCGGCCTTGCCGGCCCAGGCCTCTCCGACGGCAAAGGAGCTGGCATCATTCATGAATCGCACCCGGCAGTCGCAGGGCAGCCCCAGCGCCGAGATCACAGCCTTTCCCACGTTTATGCCGTAGAGCTTTTCATACTTGGGCACGCCCCTGATGAGGCAGATACCGTTGACATAGTCAAACGGCCCGGGCATGGCAAAGCCTATTCCGCGGAGATTGAATATTTGTATGCCCTTCAGCACCTTCCGGAGGGTATCGTTCCATACCTTCAGTATCTCATCGGCCTCAGCCTTGTTGTCAACGGGGTCTGAGGCGCGTGAGGCTTCAATGATGCGGTGTTTATTCATATCAACGGCAACAGCGGTGATATGGCTGCCACCTATATCAACACCGATCGCAATGTTCTGTAGCATAGGGTTCATGGCATGAAATTGGTCAGGTCCTGTTTAAAACGTTGAAAATATCTATTTTTCCAAAGAGCACAAAGTGAATTGAGTTTATTATTTTCAAAAAATAGGAGCAATCGTGGAATTGTGTTAAATTCGTGATGTTAATCCCTATTTCCTAACCGTTCATAATCAAAATTTTTCTGCTATGCCAAAAGCCACAAAGGAGGATGCACTGTTGTATCACAGCAGCGGACGCAAGGGCAAGGTGGAGGTGATACCCACCAAGCCGTACTGTACACAGTTTGATCTAAGCCTGGCCTACACGCCGGGTGTTGCCTACCCATGTCTTGAGATTGAGAAGAACCCGGACGATGCCTACCAGTATACAGCCAAGGCCAACCTTGTGGCTGTCATCTCAAACGGCACTGCCGTTCTCGGGCTCGGTGACATCGGGGCTCTTGCCGGCAAGCCGGTGATGGAGGGCAAGGGACTTCTCTTTAAGGTCTTTGCAGACGTCGATGTATTTGACATTGAGGTTGATGAGAAGGATCCCGACAAGCTTATCGAGATATGTGCCAAGATAGCCCCCACTTTCGGAGGGATCAATCTCGAAGATATCAAGGCTCCCGAATGTTTTGAGGTGGAGACCAGGCTGAAGGCGATGCTTGATATTCCCGTTTTTCATGATGATCAGCACGGTACGGCGATCATTTCGGCGGCAGGACTGCTCAATGCGCTGGAGATCAACGGCAAGGATATAAGTGATATTAAGGTTGTTGTCTGCGGTGCCGGAGCTGCGGCCAGTTCATGCTCACGGCTCTATGTGGCACTTGGAGTGCCGAAGGAGAATCTGATCATGGTTGACAGCAAGGGTGTGATCAACAGGGACAGGAAAGATCTCAACAAATACAAGCAGGAGTGGGTTACAGACCGCGATATCAACACCCTGGCGGAAGCAGTGAAGGGGGCCGATCTCTTCCTCGGTCTCTCAGTGGCGAATACGCTGACCGGGGAGATGCTCAGCACCATGGCGCCGCATCCTATCGTCTTCGCCATGGCCAATCCCAACCCGGAGATAAGTTATGAGGATGCTATGGCCACGCGTGATGATCTGATCTTTGCCACCGGCAGGTCAGACTATCCCAACCAGATCAACAACGTACTGGGTTTCCCATTCATCTTCCGCGGTGCTCTTGATGTCAGGGCCACATCTATAAATGAAGAGATGAAGCTTGCGGCCACCAAGGCACTGGCGGCGATAGCCAGGGAGCCTGTGCCGGATGTTGTGCTCAAGGCTTACGGGCTCTCCTCCCTGGAGTTCGGCACGGATTATATCATTCCCAAGCCAATGGATCCGCGGCTTATATCAAGGGTTGCCTCAGCCGTTGCCAGGGCGGCGATAGAGACCGGTGTTGCAAGGTTGAAGATAGATGACTGGGATGAGTATGAGAGGTCGCTTGACAGGCGTACCTCTGATCACATAAAACGGATTGCAGACATAAGCTGCCTGTGACCAGAAGACAGAGAGGGCCGGTGCGCTTAAGCCACCGGCCCTCTTCTTACCCTCTTCACTAAACCAACCATATAACTGTGCCCAAACTCTTGGAAAGGCACAGTGTTACAATATCGTTCTGAGCTTCATCTTTGTCTCATACAGCTCGAGGATCATGGAAGAGATCTGATCAATTGTAAAACTGCCCCTGTTGAGCGTCACATCAAAGAGATAATCGAGGCACAGTGGCTTTTTCTCAAGGAAATCGATGATCAGTTTATGTCTCTTCTCATCGGTTTCAACAATATACTCCTCTGCCTTCTCAGCGATCATATTCTTCTTTCTCATCACGTTCTCAATACGCCATTGAAGCGGTGCCACCAGTCTGACATGCAGGGAGTTTGTCATCTCCCGGGTAATAGCCACTCCTCCCCTTCCGATTATCACCGCATTGCCGTCACGTGCAATTGATGTCACCACCTCCCTGATAGCCTTCTTAACGGAACTGTCAGTAACGAAGGTGCCGGAGAAGGCCATAATCATCTGTGATATATCCGACATGCCGAATCCCTGGTAGTAGGTCTCCACACGGTGCGTGTCAGTCCTGAGTTCGTGGGCTGCATGGTAGATGATGTCCTTGTCGACCCACTTCCACTTGTTGGTATTGAACCTGAGATTGAGCTTTGCGACCAGCTCGGCAGCGACTTCCCTGCCGTCACACCCGGTGAGGCGCGAGACGGTTATCACAGGACCCGTACGGTCGATGGGCCTCCCAAGCATCTCAGCCCTGTAGCGCGTATCAAAATAATCAAATATCTTTTTCACGGCCACGGTATTGGCTGCCTCTGACAGACCTTACGGAACCTGTCAGGGCGGCAGTGGAAAATTTTACAAAATATAGTCAAAATTATTGACAATGTCAATTATGAAAGGCAAAAAATTGACAACTACTTATCAGAGAGGGCACGCTGACGTTGTCAGAGGGAGTCTCTGATCACGACGCCCTGTGTTCCCGAACTCACATCTCTCCGTGCTTCCGGGGTCTGGGAGCAGAGTCCTCCGTTTTCCGGGAACCTGAGGGAAAAGTTATCACTCTTCCTCGAACCGGCGGTCACATCTCTCCGTGCCCCGTGCGCCTGATAATCTCGTTCTGCAGATCTTCCCCCAGGTCGTTGAAGTAGTCGCTGTACCCTGCCACACGTACTATCAGATCACGGTACAGTTCAGGATGTTTCTGTGCTTCACGCAGAGTGTCGGCACTGACAACATTGAACTGCATGTGGTGTCCGTTGAGACTGAAGTAACTTCTGATGAGAGCGGTGAGCTTACCGTAGCTCTCCTCATCCTCAAAGAACTCCGGGGAGAACTTCTGGTTGAGCAGGGTGCCTCCCGTTCTCAGATGATCGATCTTTGCTGCTGACTTTATCACTGCCGTCGGTCCCTGCCGGTCAACTCCCTGGAAGGGGCTTATGCCTTCGGACAGAGGCACCCGGGCCTTGCGACCGTCAGGGGTGGCACCGGTCACATTGCCAAAGTAGACATGCGAGGTTGTTGGCAGCATGTTGATACGGTGTGTGCCTCCCCTGGGCGTGGGTCTGCCGGTGACGGCATCATGGAAGATCTCAAAGACCGCCACAGCCTGCGCATCGGCGTAGTCATCATCATTGCCGTACTTGGGTGTTTTGTAGATCATTTCATACTGCATCTCTTCAGCACCCTCGAAATTGTTTCTCAGGGCTGTCAGCATCTCCTGCCACGTGAACCGCTGCATATCATAGATATTATACTTTATCGAGGTAAGGATATCGGTGATGCTGCCCAGACCGACTCCCTGGATATAGGTTGTATTATACCTGGCTCCCCCGGCATTGTAGTCCTTGCCGTTGGCTATGCAGTCTTCCAGAAGCAGTGACAGGAAGGGCACCGGCAGGTGGAGTGCGAATGTCTTTTCAATGACGTTGTTGCCCCTTATCTTTATGTCGGCGAAGTGATTTACCTGTTCCCTGTATGCCAGCATGAGATCATCGAAGGTGCTGAACGTCGAAGGGTCGCCCGTCATGGGTCCGACCTGCACTCCGGTGCGGGTATCGAAACCGTTATTCAGTGTGACCTCCAGTATCTTTACCAGGTTAAAATAGCCTGTCAGCCAGTAGCATTCGGTGCCGAAGGCGCCAGTCTCAACGCAGCCCGAGGCCCCGCCGTTGCGTGCATCGACGATGCTCTTGCCCTGCCTGAGAAGCTCCTGAATGATAGCCTCGGTGTTGAATACCGAGGGCTGCCCGAAGCCTGTCCTGATAATATCCAGCGCCTTGTGGATAAAGAGATCGGGGTTCTTCCGGCTCACCTGTATCATTGAGCCGGGTTGCAGTATCCTCATCTCCCGGATCACATCAAGAAGAATGTAGGTCATGCCGTTGACGGCATCGCTGCCGTCAGGTTTCACTCCCCCGAGGTTTATCAGGCAGAAGTCGGTGTAGGTGTTACTCTCCTGTGCCGTGACACCCATCTTGGGGGGTGAGGGATGGTTGTTGAATTTTACCCAGAAGCAGCCCAGGAGCTCGTATGCCTCATCTGGGGTTAGGATTCCTGATTCAATTCCCTCTTCATAGACAGGCCAGAGATGCTGGTCGAGGCGGCCGGGGTTGAATGAGTCCCACGGGTTGAGCTCGGTGACCACACCCAGGTGAATAAACCAGTAATGCTGCAGCATCTCGTGGAAGGTCCGGGGTGCATGTGCCGGCACCCGGCAGCATAAGGCCGCCATACCCTCCAGCTCCCCGCGGCGCTTGTCATCCTTCTCTTCTGCCGCAAGTGCCTCCAGGGCATCGGCATGCCTTCCTGCATACATGATGATGGCATCACAGGCTATCTCCATGGCCTTCAGCTCTTCGTTGCGGTCATAGGCCTGCGGGTCATTGCGGAAATCGAGGCTGGCAACAGCATCAGCTATCTCCCTCTTAAGGTCCAGGAAGCCCGTATGAAACATCTTGTATCCCAGCACAGTGTGACCCGGAGCCCTCTGTTCCTGGAACTCGGTGAAGATACCTGCCTTATAGGCTGCAAGCCACCCGGGAGTCATGCGCTCCATGATGCGGTCACGATTGCTGCGTCCCTCCCAGAAGGGGATGATCTCCTCACTGTAAATCCTTTTGACCTCATCATCAACCCTGAAGCTGACTTTCTCGCGGCCGTCAAGGATCTCAAGATCCTGCATCGAGTGCAGGCTGATCTCAGGGTATGTGGGTGTAGCCTTTGGTGCGGGACCTCGCTCTCCCACTATCAGTTCGCCCTCGTTAATGCAGATGGCCTTGTTCTGCAGCAGGTACTCAAAGGCCCGTGCCCTGAGCAAAGGTGCAGAGAGGCCCACTGCCTCCCGACTGGAATAAAATCGCGTGATCAGCTGCGCCCTCTCGGCTGCTAAGGTCTCAGTCGCATTAATGCTCTGTTCCCTGAGTCTCATCACTCTCTCTGTCATTTTCATATCTTTTGTCCTCCCTCTCTTGTCATTCTGTTCGTCACTTTCATATCTTCTGTCCTCCCTCCATTATCACTCTGTTGATCACTTTCATATTTTCTGTCTTCCTCTTATGATGTCTTTAATGTCAGCCGCCTTTCCTGACATGGATCCCAAGGGGCTGCAGTATCTCCATATAGTCATCAAGATGCCCGTTTGACACCTGGCTGTACCGCTCCATCCTGTCCGGCAACCCGAAACGGCGGTATTTTGAGCTGCCCGTCTTGTGATACGGCAGAAGGCTTATTCCGCTTATCCTTCCCCCACGCCGGCTCTCAATGAATTGGCGCAGTTGTTCCATGAACTCACGCTCAGCCGTTACTCCCGGAATCACCGGAATACGCAGCACCACCTCCGCACCCTCTTCAAGCAGCATATCGAGGTTTGAGATGATTAGTCTGTTGTCGACGCCGGTAAATTTCCTGTGAGCATGGGGGTCAAGCAGCTTGATGTCATAGAGGAAGAGATTTGTATATTCCAATACTGACCTCATGACATCAGGCGGGGCATATCCCGAGGTGTCAACCGTCGTGTGGAACCCGGCACTTCTGAGCAGGCTCAGAGCCTCAACGAGAAACTGTGGCTGCATCAGCGGTTCCCCGCCCGAGAAGGTGACACCCCCTCCCGAATGCTCCATGAAGACCCGGTCGCGTTCAGCCTTGGCCAGCACCTCCCCGGGGGTATATTCCATACCAACAAGCTCTTCAGACCTGAACTCCCTCTCACCTATCCTCTCTATCCTTTCAGTGGTGACCTGGCCTGCAGCCTTTCCCTCGGGATTGTGACACCACCAGCAGTCGAGCGGACACCCCTTCATGAAGAAGGTGACCCTGATGCCGGGGCCGTCATGTATCGCATATCTTTTTACACTGAATATTAAACCTTTCATAGTGATGCAACGTGATTTTGTCCGGTGAGACGTAGAAACGGGGTGGCAGCCGTCGGCTGCCCTGACGAAAGGTTATCTGCTGTAGAACATAAGGCAATGATACAGCCTCCTTCCGAGGCGGTTCATCATAAACCTGTGTTCGAGCCGCTGCATGAGATAAATATATAAAACAAACGTAAGCAATTACTGCCATATTTCAAATTACGGCAGTTACGAAAGGGTGGGCATCTGTTTTATTTCATATATATGTTACTGATAATATGATATTTGGATGCCGCTAAGTTCGATTAACAAAAGATTAACAGAAAATATATGCAGCAGAAGAGAGGGTTACCGGTCTTTATTACGGAAAGAGAATGGAAAAGGACAGTTCCGCTTTTTTTCGATGGACAGTTAAGTGTTTAACCAAAAAGGGTCAGTCATGAAAAGAATTTTTCTTCTGTTGGTATTATGTGTAGGAATGACAGCAATGTCATATGGCAAAGTCATTGCGAGAGGCGAGTCAAATACTCCCTTCGGAAGCTACACCATTGAATTGTGCGATCAGCCCATGTCATTTGCCGGTGAGGAGATGAAATGCTATCTGATCAGCTATTCAAAGAGTCCGCTGCAGGTCAAGGTTTATGTTGACAAGGAGCGGAAGTGCAAGAATTACGTTGTTCTCTCCGACGAGCTCTCAGTCATGTATACATGTGACGGAAAGATTTTCGGCGTCAAAAAGGTCGACAAGAAGTTCAAGAGTGCAGGAATCACCACTGATGACTCGAAGCTTGACAGGATGGATTATTTTCATCAGAAGGTCATAACCCGTGGAGAGAAAAGTGATTTTGATGCTGCAATGCTCATTGCTTCTTACTTTCCCCAGCTTATCAGTTAGAGCCGTAAAAAAGATTTTTTTCCTTCCTTAATCAGGCCGTCCGGCCTGTCTACGATCAGGTTTAGGTTGAATTGAGGGTGCCGCAAACGGCATCCTCTTTCTTTTACTGTTCCCGCCCGGACAGCTTGCGACAGGCGGAATTGAGAAAATCAGGGCAGAACCTGGCTCTTTCTTGCCCGCCATCGGAAAAGTTAATGCAGGATCACGTACTAAATGTGCTGCACTAAGCCTGTCATCCGGCCAACAAATGTGACAGCAAGTCCGGAAATAAGCTTATCATCTCGCTTTTTGCCCATAAATAGGTATTTTTATCCTGTAAATCCAAACTTCATCGATATGAAAAAAACTTTCATTATGCTTTTGATCATTGCTGTGGGAGCGGTCTCATGCAGGAAGGAAACCTGTGAGAATCCGTTCTACTGTGAGTGGGACACTCCGTTTGAGGTTCCGCCATTTGACCAGATCAAGTTCGAACATTTCAAGCCTGCCTACCTGAAAGGTATGGAGGAGCAGCTGACTGAGGTAGAAGCCATCATCAACAATCCTGAGGAGCCCACCTTTGACAACACCATCAGGGCCATGCAGTTCACCGGCGAATTGCTGTCAAGGGTTCAGCGTGCCATGGGTCCGTTAAGCGGAGCCAACACCAACGATTCCATTCAGGCCCTTCAGAGGGAGATGTCTCCCCTCTTCTCAAAGCACAGGGATGACATCTCGCTCAATGAGAAGCTGTTTGAGAGGGTAAAATCAGTATATGAGAACAGGGAAAAATTCGAACTCACCCCGGAAGAGAGTAAACTGCTTGAGGACCAGTATCTGGGATTTATCAGGAACGGTATCGGTCTCTCTCCGGAGGATAAGGATAAGCTCCGCAAGCTCAACAGCGAGCTTTCTCTCCTCTCGGTAAAATTCGGAGAAAACCTGCTGGCTGAGACCAACGGTTTCACCCTGGTCATTGAAGATGAGAAGGATCTCTCCGGACTCCCCGAAGGTGTCATGGCACAGGCTGCCGATGCAGCAAAGGCTAAGGGAATGGAAGGCAAGTGGCTTTTCACCCTGCATAACCCCAGTTATATTCCCTTCATGACCTATGCTGACAACAGGGCACTGAGGGAGAAGATGTTCAGGGGCTATATGATGCGTGGCAACAACGGCAACGAGAGAGACAACAATCAGATTGTTGCCGACATAGTTAGGCTGAGGGTTGAGAAGGCAAAACTTCTGGGTTACGAGAGTCATGCCGACTACGTCCTTGAGCGCAATATGGCAAAGGAGCCTGAGACTGTGCTTAATTTCCTTGCTCAGATATGGGAGGCTGCCCTTCCGGTTGCAAAGGCAGAGGCTGCTGCACAGCAGGAGCTCATTGACAGGGAAGGCGGAGATTTCAAGCTTGAGCCGTGGGACTGGTTCTATTACACCGAAAAGATCCGCAAGGAGAAATATGACCTGAGCGACGAAGAGACGAAACCTTATTTCTCTGCCAAAAACGTCACTGACGGTATGTTCTATGTCGCAAACAGGCTTTACGGACTGGAGTTTGCCGAGCGCAACGACATTCCGCTCTATCATCCGGATGTCAAGACCTTTGAGGTAAAACGTAACAAAAAGCATGTCGGCATCCTCATGATCGACTACCACCCGCGTGCCTCCAAACGTGGTGGCGCATGGTGCAGCGGCATGAGGCCTCAGAGGCTCGATGAAAACGGAAAATTTGTTACCCCGCTTGTGAGCATGGTCACCAACTTCACTCCTCCCTCGGGAGACACACCGTCACTGCTTACCCCTGACGAGGCAAGCACCCTCTTCCATGAGTTCGGTCATGCGCTACATAACCTTCTCTCCAATACTGAATATACCAGCGGTGTCTCACGCGACTTCGTGGAACTCCCCTCACAGATTATGGAGCATTGGGTCTTTGAGCCCGAGGTGCTGAAGGTATATGCAAAGCACTATCAGACCGGAGAAGTTATTCCGGAGGCACTGATTGAGAAAATTGAGAAAGCCGGCAAGTTCAACCAGGGATTCATAACCGTGGAGTACCTTGCTGCCTCATCACTGGACATGGAGTATCACTCCCTCACCGAACCGGTTGAGATAAATGTGGGCGAGTTTGAGAAGAGCGCCATGGAGAAGTACGGACTGATAAAAGAGATCATTCCCCGCTATCGGTCGACATATTTCAGCCACATCATCGGAGGTTATTCGGCCGGTTACTACAGCTATATCTGGTGTGAGCAGCTTGACGCTGACGCATTCAAAGCCTTCAAGGAGACTGGTGACATCTTTAACAAGGAGGTGGCAGCCCGTTTCGAGAAAGAGATCCTTTCACGCAAGGGATCGAGGGATGAACTTGAGATGTGGGTGGCCTTCAGGGGTCGTGAACCGGGCATTGAGGCCCTCCTCGAAAACCGCGGCCTTCTGAAACAGTGATGCTCTGACCTGTAGGGTGGCATGACGACATGATCATCCTGCCCTGATAATTGATCTGACGTGAAAATATTCCTCCCGGGGGTCAGGCTTCCGGGAGAAATTTTTATACGGAGCATTGATCCTCACGGGGGATAGAATTCCCGGAGGTATTTTTATGCTGAGTGACGATCTTCCCGGCAGATATCTGAACAAGGATCCTCCCGGGGGATGATTTCTGCCTATAGCGGGGAGACCCTGGGGTGGTTGGAGATCACGTCTCCGAAAGAGTCGAGAGACGCCTGATGTCAAGGATCCTGACCTCACGGCGGTCAACGGAGATGAGCCCGTCACTCTCCATCTCACTGACGGCCCTCGCCAGTGAAGGCCTGGTGACACCGAAATAGTCGGCAAGTTCCTGCTGTGTCCGGTTGATGACAACCCTGCCCGAGATCGCTCCCGGCAAAGAGCTAATGTAATGGGCATACTTCTCCCTGATGGTCCGGAATGAGAGGAAGCGGAGCCTGTCCGACAAAAAGAGTGCCCTTGTGCATACTGCCGTGAGATAATTGAGCAGTAACCTGCGGTCATTGTTCATAAGAGTAAGAAATTCGGACTTGCCGATGATCAGTAACTCGGCATCTGTGTTGGCTATGACATTGACCGGGTAACGGGCCTCTCTGCCGTAAATGAATGCAGCAGCAAGAGCCTGGGGAGGATAGATATCCTCTATCTTAATTGTTTTGCCGGTAAGATCTGTCATCTCCCCCCGCACACTGCCCGAGAGCACAATCATCACCGATGATATCTCCTCCCCGGCAATCACTGCAACGGCACCTGCCGGAAAAGAGCGCGACCTGAAGTTGACACTGTCAATTATACCGTCTATCTCCGCGTCACTTAGACCGCTGAAAAGAGGTGACCTGTTGAGTACCGGAAACTTCATTTT
The DNA here is from genome assembly GCA_002403305.1 of Bacteroidales bacterium UBA4772. Lineage (GTDB taxonomy): Bacteria > Bacteroidota > Bacteroidia > Bacteroidales > VadinHA17 > SR-FBR-E99. The sequence goes on along the minus strand of DHHM01000013.1, from coordinate 71,534 downwards.
TTTTTGTTTGGACCACAAAATTAATGTAATTTGTAACAAATGTTACATTCTCTAATGTTTGTTGTCCCTACTTTTGTCGCTAAAGATTGTAAAAAGAGAGATGGAAAGGGATATTATAAAGATGTTAACTTATAAATCAAACTAAAAACAGAAAGAGATGAGCATGTTTTGCTATCAGTGCCAGGAAACGGCAAAAGGAACCGGATGCGTCGTCAGGGGCGTATGCGGAAAGACGGAAGAGGTTGCACATTTGCAGGATCTTCTGATCTATGTCGCCAAGGGGATATCAATCCTTGGGACCATTGCCCGCGAGAACCGCTATTCAAACGCCAGGGTTGACAGGTTTGTACAGGAGGCCCTCTTCACAACCATCACCAACGCCAACTTTGACGGGGAAAAGATCATCGAAAGGATTCACGAGGGAGTGGAGCTAAGGGAAAAATTCACCGGTGAGATGAAGGATCACGGGATAGATATCCCGGGTGACCTCCACCCCAGTGCCACCTGGAAGCCGGCCGACGGTGAGGATCTGATGGAGACAGCTGCCCCCGTGGGTGTTCTCGCCACTGAGAATGAGGATGTCAGGTCACTGCGTCAGCTGGTGACCTACGGTGTCAAGGGCATGGCAGCATATGCTGAACATGCCGGTAACCTCGGTTTCAACAGCGAGAGTGTTGACGGCTTCATCCAGCGTGCGATAGCCGCCACCACCAATGACAGCCTGACGGCTGACGAGCTGGTGGCTTTGGTCCTTGAGACCGGCAAGCACGGTGTGGAGGTTATGGCCCTCCTTGACAAGGCCAACACCACCGCCTACGGCAACCCCGAGATAACAGAGGTGAACATAGGCGTCAGGAACAACCCGGCCATCCTCATCAGCGGCCATGACATGAAGGACATGGAGGAGCTGCTGCGCCAGACAGAGGGAACAGGGGTGGATGTATACACCCACAGTGAGATGCTGCCGGCAAACTACTACCCGGCATTCAAGAAGTACAGTCATTTTGTAGGCAACTACGGCAACTCATGGTGGAAGCAGACGACCGAGTTCGAGACCTTCAACGGGCCGGTGCTGTTCACCACCAACTGTATCGTTCCGCTGCGCGACAGCTACCGCGACCGCGTATACACCACCGGTTCGTCGGGATACCCCGGCTGCCCCCATATTCACGACAGGGAGCCGGGTAAGGAGAAGGACTTCTCGGCAATCATTGAGCATGCAAAAAGATGCGCTCCCCCGAAGGAGATAGAGAACGGGACCATCATCGGCGGTTTTGCGCACAACCAGGTCATTCAGCTTGCCGACAAGGTTGTTGATGCGGTGAAGAGCGGAGCGATACGCAAGTTCGTTGTCATGGGCGGATGCGACGGACGCATGAAGAGCCGTGAATATTACACCGACTTTGCACAGAAGCTGCCGAAGGACACCGTGATCCTTACTGCAGGCTGCGCCAAGTACCGGTACAACAAGCTCAAGCTTGGCGACATCAACGGGATACCGCGCGTACTTGACGCCGGGCAGTGCAACGACTCCTATTCACTTGCCGTAATAGCCCTGACACTTAAGGATATCTTCGGTAAGAACGATATCAACGAGCTGCCCATAGCCTACAACATCGCATGGTATGAGCAGAAGGCCGTCATCGTACTGCTGGCACTCCTCTACCTGGGCGTGAAGAATATCCACCTCGGACCGACAATCCCGGGCTTCCTCTCTCCCAACGTGGTCAATGTACTTGTCGATAAGTTTGGCATTGCAGGTATTACCACCGTTGACGAGGATATGAAGATCCTGATGAACTAGAGAGCTGGCAGGAGGCATCTGCCGCTGCTGAAATACTATCGCCGTTACCCGGTTGCCCACAACCTCGTAACGGCGATTTTCTTTCTGCCCGTTGCAAAACCCCTCTCCCACCATTTATTTCCCGTCCTCAAGCCTGAGAATAGCGGGCACAAGCATAACCAAAAGGCACCTGCATGACTAATCCCGCCAGCCCGAATAATTCTCACCGGCACGAATAATATGCACATTATATTTAATATTGAGCAATTATTTTCTATCTTAAGTGCCTGATTCCTTAAAGGACCAGAGTACCAAAACCTGAGAGCCATGGATACGGGAAAGGGAAACAGTGCACCCAGGGGTAAATATTTCCTGGGACTTGATATCGGATCCGTTTCATTGAACACAGTGCTGCTTGACAACACTGGCAAGATCATTGAAGACTTTTACGATTATGTCCACGGCAAGCCGTTCAACAAGCTGCATGAACGGCTCACGCTTCTGCTGAATGATTATCCTGCCGATACAATCGACGGCGTTGCCCTGACAGGCACGGGAGGCAAGCTGGCTGCCGAACTTATCGGGGGCATCTTCGTCAATGAGATTATCTCTCAGTCAGCCTCCACCGGAAGCCTTTATCCTGATGCCCGCACCGTGATAGAGATCGGGGGCGAGGATTCGAAGCTGATCATTCTTGAAAGAGAGCCGGGCGATGAGTATGCCAGGCTGGTCGACTTTGAGATGAACAGCATCTGTGCTGCCGGCACGGGGTCGTTCCTTGACCAGCAGGCCAGGAGGATTGGCGTACCGATAGAGAAGGAGTTCGGAAAAATGGCAATGAAGTCGGTCAACCCGCCACGCATTGCCGGACGCTGCAGTGTCTTCGCCAAGAGCGACATGATACACCACCAGCAGATGGCCACGCCGCTTCATGATATTGTCGCAGGGCTATGCTTCGCCCTGGCAAGGAACTTCCGCAGTACCGTCGCGCGCAGCAAGGAGATAAAGAAGCCTGTGGTCTTCTCCGGTGGGGTAGCGGCAAACGAAGGCATGGTGAGAGCCTTCAGGGAGGTGTTGGGTCTGACGGGTGATGAGCTGATCATCCCTGAGCATCATGCATCCATGGGTGCCATCGGTGCGGTCATGTATGTACTGTCTGACAGCACCGGGCCCGGGAAATTTGCCGGGCTGGAGAAGCTGAAGGAATATCTTGATAGCAACACCTCCGTCTTTGTCAGCCTCCCGCAGTTGAAGGAGTCCGAAGCCCTTTACACCAAGGAGGTGAGATTCATGAAGAACGGCACTGAGAAGCTGCCCGTCTACCTGGGTATTGATGTGGGATCACTCAGCACCAACGTCGTTCTCATCGATCCGGATCACAATGTGGTTGCAAGACGCTATCTCCCCACTGCCGGCAAACCGCTGGAAGCAATACAGAGAGGGATGAGCGAGATATATGACGAGGTGGGAGAAGAGGTGGAGGTGATCGGCGCAGGCACCACCGGCTCCGGCCGTTATCTTACCGGCGACTTCATCGGGGCAGACACCATCCGCAACGAGATCACGGCACAGGCCACGGCAGCCATCGACTATGACCCTACCGTAGATACTATCTTCGAGATAGGCGGTCAGGATTCAAAGTACATCAGCATTGAGAACGGCGTGGTGGTCGACTTCGAGATGAACAAGGTATGTGCTGCCGGTACAGGCTCGTTCCTGGAGGAGCAGGCCGAGAAGCTTAACATAAAAATCGTGGGGGAGTTCGGGACCATGGCCCTGAAATCGGCCTCGCCCGTGAAGCTGGGCGACCGCTGTACCGTTTTCATGGAATCGGACCTCAACACCTTCATGCAGAAGGGCGCCCGCAATGACAACCTGGTTGGCGGTCTGGCCTACTCTATAGTATACAACTACCTTCAGAAGGTGGTCGCTGACCGCAGGATAGGCGACAAGATCTTCTTCCAGGGCGGGGTGACGAACAACAAGGCCGTGGTGGCTGCCTTTGAGCAGGTACTGGAAAAAAAGATCATTATCCCGCCCCATTTCGACGTTACGGGAGCCATAGGCGCTGCCATACTGGCGCAGAATATGATGACCGAAGGCCAGAAGACGACATTCAAGGGCTTCGGCATACGCAATGCCTCATATAAGATCACCAGGTTTGTCTGCAACGGCTGCACAAACCACTGTGAGATCAGCAGGGTGAAGATCGCCGGCGAGAGCAAGTCGCTCTACTACGGTGGCCGCTGTGAAAAATATGAGATAGATTCGAGAAAGAAAAAGACAGACCATCTGCCCAATCTCTTTAAGAAGAGAACCGAGATGCTCATGGGCGATTACCTTGAGAGGGAGGCCAACGGCAAGCCCACGGTGGGCATCCCCAGGGCGCTCATGATCTACTACCAGCAGTTTCCCTTCTGGAGGACATTCTTTGAGGAGGTCGGCTTTAACGTTATCCTGTCACGGGAGTCGGACAAGAGCCTTGTGACACGATCGCTGGAGACCGTCACGGCGGAGACCTGCCTTCCCGTGGAGCTGATGCACGGTCATGTTATGGACCTGGTCGACAGGGGTGTCGACTATATTTTTCTCCCCTTCATCGTCAGCAGCAAATACCGCGAGGGAGACACCACCACCAACACCAACTGTCCGTGGATACAGTCGTTCCCCTTCATGGTCCGGGCTGCCCTCCGCGGTAAAGTGGATGAGAAGAAGTTCCTCACTCCCACCCTTCATTTCAGGTACTTTGAGAGAGCACTGGTTAAGGAGATGACCTCCTTCTTCGGCGAGAGGTTCAGGCTTGACGCCGGAAAGATAAAGAATGCGATATACAAGGCTGACGGCGTTCAGGTAGCCTTTGAGAAGGGGCTTGTGGAATATGGCAAAACGGTGATGGATAACCTTCCTGACGGATGCCGCCCGGTCATCATCCTCGGCAGACCCTATAACAGCACGGACCCTCATCTGAATCTCAACCTTACTGAGAAGCTGCTGACACAGGACGTTATGCCCATACCGCTGGACATGCTTGACCTTTCATCGGCTCATATATACGGCAACTACAGGAACATGTACTGGCCCAACGGACAAAAGATGATCGCCGCGGCGCAGCATGTGGCAAAAACCGATGGGCTCTATGCAGTTTATATCAGCAACTTCAGGTGCGGTCCCGACTCATTTATCTGGCATTATGTCACCGAGGAGCTCAAGGGCAAGCCTTTCCTCCATCTGGAGGTGGACGAACACTCAGCCGATGCCGGCATGGTGACGCGCATCGAAGCCTTCCTTGACAGCCTGAAGGGATCAGAACAGAATGAGAAGAGGGAGATCGAGGTTATCAGGCCGCGGCCCAGTCCTTCCGAACCTCCGGTGGACAGGACGCTTTACTTCCCCTACATGCACGACGGTGCCTATTTTATTGCTGCGGCAGCGCGCAGCGTGGGCATCCCCTCGGAGGTGCTGCCCAAACAGACGGAAGTGGATATTGCACTGGGAAGAAAGTACACCTCCTCCAGGGAGTGCTTCCCGATGATATGCACAACGGGCAGCTTCCTCAAGAAGCTGATGGAGCCGGGCACCGACCCGTCAAAGATGAGCTTCTTCATGCCCGACCATAACGGTCCCTGCCGCTTCGGGCAGTATAACCAGTTCCAGAGGATACTGTTCGACAGGCTTGGCTTCAGGGAGGCAGAGCTGGTAACCCCCTCCAATGACACATCATATGCTGATCTTGCCGGAGACAGGAGCCAGCGGTTCCGTATCAACGCCTGGAAAGGGTTTGTGGCCTTTGACTATATCCGGAAGCTCTACAGGGAGACAAGGCCTTACGGGCTCAATACGGGCGATACTGAAGCTGTCTACCAGGCTGCCCTGAAAAAGACCGGGGATTCCATAGAGAAAAACTGCAGGGGATTGCGAAGGATCCTCGTAGAGACAGCCTATGAGTTTATGGCCGTAAAAGTTGACAAGAGCCGCAGGAAGCCTGTCATTGCAGTGATAGGCGAGGTATACATGCGTGACAATGCCGGGTGCAACGGCAACATTGCCAACAGGCTTGAGGCGCTGGGAGCTGAGGTGACCATCGGCCCCTTCTCGGAGTGGATAACATATTCCACACATCGCTATACGCGCGACAGCCGGTGGAAGAATGACAACATGGGCGTGATCAAATCGAAGATTCAGGCCATCGGCCAGGAGGTGATCGTCGACTATCTCCTCAGGGGCATCAACAAATATACTGACACCACCAAGGATGTCTCGCTTCATGAGATGCTTGAGCTGAGCAACAGGTATGTCAGTGAGTTCTATGACGGTGACCCCCCGATAGCCATAGGTACCTCGGCAGCACTGGCACAGAGGGGCGTCTCGGGCATAGCAGCCATACTACCCTTTGCCTGTATGCCGGGAACACTGGTGGCATCGGTGAGTGACTCATTCAGGAAGGACAACAACAACATTCCCTTCCTGAATATACCCTATGACGGACAGGATACCGTCTCCCTGGAGACCAGGCTGCAGGCTTTCGTCTTCCAGGTCAGGGAGTATGCTGAGGCTCACCAACCAGTGTCATCTCATCAATGAGATAGCCGGCGCCGGCGAACTTGTCTATCAGGAAGAGCACGTACCTGATGTCGAGGCTGATATTTCGGCTCTGCTTCGGGTTATACATGATATCCGATGCAACACCCTCCCAGGCACGGTCGAAATTGACACCTATCAGGTGACCTTCGGCATTGAGCACCGGGCTTCCTGAGTTGCCTCCGGTAGTGTGATTGTTGGCTATGAAGCATACTGGCACGTCGCCGTCTGCGGTGGCATACCTGCCGAAATCCTTGTTCTTATAAAGTTCCTTCAGTCTGTCAGGTACATCGTAGTCATATATCTCAGGGTTATCCTTCTCCATCACTCCTGTGAGGGTTGTCTGGTGCCTGTGGTACACTGCATCGCGTGATTCATAACCCATAACCTTCCCATAAGCCAGCCTGAGGGTCGAGTTGGCATCAGGATAGAAGACCCTGTCGCTGCCCTTTTCCATCTGCGCCGCCATGTAGAGCCTGTTCAGCTTCTCCAGCCGGGCGCCAAGCGATGTCAGCTCCGGCCTCGCTCTGTCATTCAGCAACTCTGATGCCGACAGGGCCAGAATATAAAAGGGATCCTTTCTGACCTTCTTCGCGTCAAACTTGCTAATCAGTGTATTGACCCTGTTCTCATCGGTGAAGAGTGACCTCTCATATAGTTTGTCAACGACTGATCCGAAGTCCCCCCTGCAGGAGGCATAGAGAGCCTTATATGCCGGTGCCTGCCACTCCGGAGCGATGTTTCTGCCATAGAGATTCATCACCGCGACAAATAGCTTCTTATCGACCGATGGGTCATAGTTTCTGAAGAATCCGGAGGCATAGCCCTTCACCCTTTCGAGCTCCTTTTCGAGTTCCGGGCTCTTCTTCGCAGCCAGCTCCACAGCCCTTCCGAATCTTCCTGCCAGACCGACAGCCTCAGCCCCGCTGCTGAAGAACACCTCGGCGGTATAGATATTCACCAGGTACAAATCCTGGTAGCTGTCGTATATCTCGTTGTACTGATCAAATATCTCGCCGTATTTGCTTACACGCGTCGGGTCTTCAGCCACCCATGCCGCAAACTCCTTCTCAAAAGCTTGTTTGCGCTCCACGGCGTTCATCCTGTCGAGGCTCTGTATCTCTCCTATCCACTTTTTCCATCCGTTGGCCATTCCGAACGACTTGCCCGAGTATTTGAGTCTCACCAGCGGGTCTTTTGCCATCTCCTGCTCCATGATTGAGATTTTTTTGCCGCGTATCTCCACATGCATCGGGTAGATGACATCCCTGAGCATCCGGATGTGGTGCGAGGGTGCATATTGCTGTGTCCGGCCCGGATAGCCGAAGACCATGGTAAAATCACCCTCCTGCACGCCGGCGAGAGAGACCGGGAAATGGTATGCAGGCCTGTAGGGCACATTGTCAGCTGCCCAGGCTGCCGGTTTGTTATCCTTATTGGCATAGACCCTGAAGAGGGAGAAGTCGCCTGTATGACGGGGCCATACCCAGTTGTCAGTGTCGCCACCGAACTTGCCGATGGCGGATGGTGGTGCCCCCACCAGCCTTACATCCTGGAAGACCTCATTGACGATCAGGAAATACTGGTTGCCAAGAAAGAAGGGTCTCACCGCTGCCAGGTAATCTGTTCCTTCAATTGCTTTGGCATTGATTTTAACAATATTTGCATTGATCAAGGCCTCCCTTTTGCTGTCATCCATATCATCAGTCACCCCTTCAAGGACCCTGTCTGTCACATCCTCCATATACTTCAGGATGGTGACGGTTAGCCCGGGATTGTGCAGCTCTTCCTCATGGGAGGCGGCCCAGAAACCGTCACTCAGATAGTCATGTTCCAGGGTAGAGTGTCTCTGTATAGAGCCGTACCCGCAGTGGTGGTTGGTGATGAGAAGCCCCTGGTCAGAGATGAACTCACCGGTGCAGCCACCGCCGAAAAGCACAACGGCATCCTTCATCGAGGCTTTGTTAATGCTGTAGATGTCTTCGGCCGTAAGTTTAAAGCCATTCTCCTGCATGAGGCTGATATTGTACTTTTCTATCAGAAGCGGTATCCACATGCCTTCATCAGCCGCAGCCGGGACTGACAGAAGGGATAGGAGCAAAATTGCGGTTAAGGTTTGTTTTTTCATTAGATTATTTGATTTTTATTTTATTGGTCTAATGGAACTTACACGAAGAAAATAATCATTTCCTTTTGAGAGTTACTGCCCATGTAAGTTTCATATCATTAATCTGTTTTGTTGCCTGCAAATTCAACCAGTTGGGTCAGGAGGTCGCTGACGGGCATACCTACAACGTTATAGTATGATCCCTCTATCCTTGTGATTCCCCGGAGGCCTATCCACTCCTGTATGCCGTAGGCTCCCGCCTTGTCAAGGGGAGCGAATCTCTCAACATAGTAGGTTATCTCATCCTCCTGAAGCATGCGGAACATCACCCTGGTGGTGACGGAGAAGGTATGGCTGCGTCTGCTGTCCCTGAGGCATATGGCTGTTGTGACCTCATGCTCGCAGTCGGACAGCAGCCTGAGAAAATGGGCAGCCTCCCTGCTGTCTGCCGGTTTGCCAAGCAGTCTGTCGCGGCACCATACCACAGTATCTGCTGTTATGACTATCTGTCGTTCCCTTATTGGTTCATTCCATGCCCGGGCCTTTGCTGCAGCGAGATGCTCGGCTATCTCCCTCCCCGACAGTCCGTCGGGCCAGACCTCATCGTATTGCGCCACAGCAGTGGTGAAGGTGAGTCCTGCATCCTCAAGCAGCTGTCGCCGCCGCGGTGATGCTGAAGCAAGAACAAGATCAAAATCCTTCAGTCCGTCAAACGTCATCATCAAAATATTTTTCCGGAGGTGATTATGGCCCCGGCCACAAGGGAGTAGAGCATCCCCGCCACCATAATCAGCTTCATCAGCCTGCTGGCCACATGGAACTGCTGTTTATCCCTGCCGGTGGCAACCCTGTAGATGACGGCCAGCAGAGGTGCTGCCAGCAGGAGTGAGGTATAAACGAGGGTGACGGTGTCATGGAGATATCTCTGCCATACAAGGTAGAAGAGCAGAAGGGTGACCAGCGACAGAAGTATGACTATTGTCTTGCAGGTCTTCAGTCCGCAACTGACAGGCAGGGTCTTCATGCCTGTCTCTCTGTCTCCTTCACAGTCTTCCATATCCTTTATTATCTCCCGTATGAGAGTTGTAAGGAACGCGAAGAGTGAGAATCCGCCCACCCACCAGAGGAGGATGGCCACCCCGGGGAAGTCGGTCAGCGCCTGGGAGTAGAAGGCATAAATCGGGGCTGCGTCATAGACCACAACCATCATGGGCACCATGGCCACCAGCAGTGCGACGATGATATTCCCGATGAGAGACTGTTTCTTGAATGTTGCTGAATAAAAGTAGAGCAGGCCTGTGATGAGTACGAAGAAGATGCCGAGCCAGATATATCCTATACGGGCTGAGACATAGGTTCCACCGGCCACCCCGAGGATGTTCAGCACATTGTGGTACATCATGGCCATGCGCCTTGTTATGGTGTTGCCCACGATTATCCTGCCCCTGTTGATGAAATCGGTGCGGATATCAAAGTAATCATTAATGACATATCCGGCAGCGGTGATGAAGCAGGTGGAAACGACCAGTATCAGAAAGTCGAACCATCCCAGCTGGAAGGTCATGCGTGTCACCAGCAATGGGTTATCAGCCATGGTGACGGGTATAGCACTAAGGAGAGGTCTGATGACGGCATAGCGCATCAGCATCATTGTAAGCGCAACCACCAGTAGGTTGGGTAGCCTGACGAGACTCATCAGGTCAACTATCTTCTCACCACGAGAATGCTTCATGGTCCATCCATTTGTTATGCAGTCTGAGTGCCTGCTCTATCACATCGCGGACGCACCCCTCGCCCCCTCGCTTATCAGATATATAGACAGATATCTGTTTGATCTCGCTGTCGGCATCGGCAGGGCAGACCGGCAGGCCAACCATCTTCATCACCTCAATGTCAGGTATGTCATCGCCCATGTACAGAACGTTTTTCAGATCCACATTCCATCGGGCCACCAGTTCCTTCATGCTCTTGCTTTTGGTCCGCGAGTTGAGAAAAACATCATTTACGCCCAGCAGTCTGAGTCGTTTATGGTACTCTTTGGAATTGGCGCCTGAGATGATGCCAACCCTGTATCCCTTTTTCACTGCCAGCTGAATGGCGTATCCGTCCCTGAGGTTGACCGACCGCAGCGGTACTCCCCATACGGACATGGCAACCGTCTGGGAGGAGAGCACCCCGTCAATGTCAAATACGAATGCTGTGACGGAGTCCAGTTCTTCCTTGAAGTTGGTCATATCATGCCTTTTTTATAGTGTCCGGAGATCATGCTGCTGATCAGCCGGTATAGTTCCTGGTGTTCAGGTGAGAAAGATAGCAAATCGATATGACTTTTCACCGTACCCTCATCATCTCGTTTGGCAGGCCCTGTCTGTGCCATTACCGGCCCCATACGGAGCACCTTCCGCATTGTCTCTTCTGCCAGGGGTTTAAGAAGAGAGGGGTCGAACCCTGCCTCTGCAGCGATGACCTCGCCGGTGGTCATCATGAAATTCGAGAAATTATTTGTAAAAACGGCTGCCACATGAAGTTTTGACCTCTGCAGGGAGTCGCACTCCCATGATCCGGCGCCGACACTCTTTCCAAGCTCTCTGATCACCTCCATGGCATCACTGTCAGTAGCCTCGATGAAGAACGGCACCTTGCCGAGATCCGGCGAAAAACCCCTGGTGAAGGTCTGCAGCGGATAGAAGACCCCGGCATTGCGGTCTCTGCCCAGGGCTGCCAGGGAGACACTGCCAGCAGTGTGAACCAGCAGTGTGCGGGAGGGTATTTCCACCCTGGCGGCAACCTCCGCGATGGCGGAATCGGTAACGGCAAGGAACAGAATATCACAGCTATCGGGAACGGATAGGTCTGTTCGATGCTGAGCCCCTGTCACTGCCGCAAGTTCACCGGCACTGTCTCCGCTTTTAGAGGCTACTGAGACTATTCTGTGACCCGCAGCTGCGAGACCGGCACATAACGAGGAGGCTACATTGCCTGCACCGATGAATGATATGTTGTATGTCGCCACTCCGGATGAGGCTTGTGGTGTGAGACAGGCAGCAGCATCACTTACCGTACTCGTAGGCCGCCACGCTGGTAACCTGTATCTGGTATATCCTCATGGGATTGTAGTAGTAGGAGTTGCTGCTGCTCATGAGGTAGTTGCACTCATAAAAGAAGGGGCCCGAGATGAGTATCTCCTCGCCCTGCTCGAACTTGGTCAGCTCACTCATCCACTCGGAAGGGTTGCAGAAGTAGTATATTGAATAGGAATCCCCAAGAGGAGTAAAACGGGCAGTGTTGTTGTCGGCCTCATAGGAGATGTAAACATGTGTGCTGACAAGTGTGTCGAGGGCATCACCGTCACATCCGCACTTGGGCTGTTTCTTGCAGCCTCCCGCCAGAATCACCCCTGCGGTCACTATCAGAACAATGGCTAAATTGGCAAGTATCTTTTCCCTTTTCATGGTCTCTGCTGTTAATCACCTGCAAAATAACGCTTATTTTCCGTCTCTGCAAAAAAAGCAAGCCGGTTGAGAGATCAACCGGCTCAATTTTAAGTCCCCCGGCAATCAAGCCTGGGCTGTGGGTCCTCCGAACGCGGGAGGCATGACAGGTCCTGAACCCTTCACCTCGCGTATGCGTCCGTGAACAGCCTCATACTTGGAGATATTGTCATTGAGGGCAGCCACAAACCTCTTCGCATGTTCAGGCGTGAGTATGATCCTCGACTTGACCTTTGACTTGGGCACTCCGGGCATGATCCGTATGAAGTCAATAACGAATTCAGCCGGCGAGTGGGTTATCACTGCCAGGTTTGAATAAACTCCCTCGGCAACCTCTTCACTTAGCTCGATGTTAAACTGGTTCGGATTCTTGGTATCTTCCATGTCAATGTTGATTTATTCCTGTTCCTGTTCCTGTTCCACCTCACTGGGATTCCTCTCGGCATGAACAAGCATCTCATAGTCATCAAGGGATCCGACAATAATGTTGTTGTATTCCCTCAGTCCAGTCCCTGCCGGTATCAGGTGACCCACAATCACATTCTCCTTCAGCCCCTCAAGGAAGTCCACCTTCCCGAGTATGGCCGCTTCATTCAGCACCTTGGTGGTCTCCTGGAATGATGCAGCCGAGAAGAAGCTGTTTGTCTGAAGGGCAGCGCGGGTAATACCCTGCAGTACCTGCTGTGATGTTGCCGGTATGGCATCCCTTGCCTCTATCAGTTTGAGGTCACGCCTTTTGAGCAGGGAGTTTTCATCCCTCAGCTTGCGGGCCGTGATCACCTGTCCGGGCCTCAGCGTCTGGCTGTCTCCCGGTTCAAGTACAATCTTCTTGCCGTAAACCCAGTCGTTCTCATCCATGAACTCAATCTTGTCAACAACCTGTCGTTCAAGGAATTTAGTGTCGCCCGGGTCAATGATCTCAACTTTCCGCATCATCTGTCTCACGATGATCTCAAAGTGCTTGTCATTTATCTTCACACCCTGAAGGCGGTAGACCTCCTGTATCTCGTTGACGATGTACTCCTGTACCTTTGTCGGGCCCTTGATGGCCAGGATATCGGCAGGGGTGACAGCTCCGTCGGAGAGCGGTATCCCGGCCCTCACATAGTCATTTTCCTGTACGAGTATCTGTTTTGACAGCGGTACCAGGTACTTCTTCATCTCACCTGATTTGGAAGTGATGGCTATCTCCCTGTTACCCCTCTTTATCTTACCGTAGGTCACCTCGCCGTCTATCTCTGTGACGATGGCGGGGTTCGACGGGTTACGTGCCTCAAACAGCTCCGTCACGCGCGGCAGACCACCGGTGATGTCACCTGATTTACCAACAGCCCTGGGGATCTTCACAATGGTATCGCCGGCCACCACATGCTTGTTAAGGTCGGTCACCAGGTGTGCTCCCACGGGCAGGTTGTACGATTTGATCTCCTCGCCCTCAGGAGACATGATCTTTATGGCCGGGTTCTTGGTCTTGTCACGGCTCTCAATGATCACCTTCTCCTTGAATCCTGTCTGCTCGTCTGACTCCTCGCGGAATGTCACCCCTTCTATCAGGTAGTCAAAGGCTACCTTACCGGCCACCTCGGAGATAATGACTGCGTTGAACGGATCCCATTCGCAGATCAGGTCACCCTTGTTTACCTCCTGGTTAGGCTTGATATATAGTTTGCTTCCGTAAGGTATGGTATGTGTCGTCAGGGCTATTCCCGTGGTTTTGTCTACGATGCGCAGTTCACCCAGACGTCCGATGACGATATCGACCTTCCCCTTCTCCGGATCTTTCCTGCTGACGGTTCTCACCTCCTCTATCACTGCGATGCCGCCATACCTGGCCACAAGGCTTGACTCGGTAGTGATGTTTGATGCGGTACCTCCGACGTGGAATGTACGCAGTGTCAGCTGTGTGCCGGGCTCCCCGATACTCTGTGCAGCTATCACGCCCACGGCCTCGCCCTTCTGTACCATTCTTCCCGTTGCCAGGTTACGGCCATAGCACTTGGCACAGACACCCTTCTTTGATTCGCAGGTGAGCACTGACCGAATCTCCACCTGTTCTATGGGTGAATCTTCGATGCGGTTGGCTACATCCTCCGTTATCTCCTCACCGGACTCGACGATAAGCTCACCGGTAAGGGGGTTGTATATGTCATGAACGGTTGTACGGCCGAGGATCCTGTCATAGAGTGACTCAACGACCTCCTCATTGTTCTTGATGGCAGTAGCCACCAGCCCGCGAAGCGTTCCGCAGTCCTCCTCATTGATAATCACATCCTGTGATACGTCTACCAGACGGCGTGTCAGGTATCCTGCATCAGCAGTCTTGAGGGCGGTATCGGCCAGACCCTTACGGGCACCGTGTGTTGAGATGAAGTACTCAAGCACCGACAGTCCCTCCTTGAAGTTTGAGAGGATGGGGTTCTCGATGATCTCCGAGCCTGATGAGCCTGACTTCTGCGGCTTGGCCATAAGGCCCCTCATGCCGGAGAGCTGGCGTATCTGCTCCTTGGAGCCCCTGGCACCGGAGTCAAGCATCATATATACCGAGTTGAAGCCCTGCTTGTCAGTTGACAGCTGCTTCATGAGACTCTGGGTAAGACGCGCGTTCACATGAGTCCAGATATCGATAATCTGGTTGTACCTCTCATTGTTGGTGATGAAGCCCATGCTGTAGTTTGCCAGCACCTCCTCCACCTGCTCATAACCCTCCTGCACGAACATCTCCTTCTCCTTCGGGATGATGACGTCGTCAAGATTAAAAGATAGTCCGCCGGTGAAGGCCATGCGGAAGCCCAGGTCCTTGATGGCATCGAGGAAGTCAGCCGTCTTGGCGGTACCGGCTTTCTTGAGCACGTTGCCGATGATGTCCCTGAGTGATTTCTTGGTCAGCAGTTCATTGATGAATCCCACCTCCCCGGGGACAAACTCATTGAAGAGCACCCGTCCCACTGTTGTCTCTATGAGGTGGTTGACCTTCTGGCCGTCAACCATGTCATTGACCTTTACCTTTATGATGGCATGGAGGTCGATCTTATTTTCATTGTATGCTATCCGCACCTCTTCCGGTGAATAGAAGACAGTGCCCTCACCCTTGACCTTTATGCTTTCGGTGCTCATGCGGGCCTTGGTGATGTAGTAGAGCCCCAGTACCATGTCCTGTGACGGCACCGTGATAGGTGCACCGTTGGCAGGATTGAGGATGTTATGTGAAGCCAGCATGAGCATCTGTGCCTCGAGTACGGCAGCGTTGCCCAGCGGCAGGTGAACAGCCATCTGGTCACCGTCGAAGTCGGCGTTGAAAGCCGTACATACCAGCGGATGGAGTTGTATGGCCTTGCCCTCGATGAGCTTGGGCTGGAAAGCCTGGATACCCAGCCGGTGCAGCGTCGGGGCACGGTTAAGCATCACGGGGTGACCCTTGAGAACATTCTCAAGGATATCCCATACCACCGGGTCCTTACGGTCAACAATCTTCTTTGCACTCTTGACCGTCTTGACTATGCCGCGCTCGATGAGCTTGCGTATAATAAAGGGCTTGTAGAGCTCAGCGGCCATGTCTTTCGGAATTCCTGTCTCATGGAGCTTGAGTTCCGGACCCACCACTATCACCGAACGTGCCGAGTAGTCGACCCTTTTACCGAGCAGGTTCTGACGAAAACGTCCCTGCTTGCCCTTGAGGCTGTCAGAGAGCGACTTCAGGGGCCTGTTGGCATCGGTCTTGACCGCATTGGCCTTGCGTGAGTTGTCAAACAGTGAGTCGACTGCCTCCTGCAGCATCCTCTTTTCATTGCGGAGGATCACCTCGGGAGCCTTTATCTCAATAAGTCTCTTGAGACGGTTATTGCGTATTATCACCCTGCGGTAGAGGTCGTTGAGGTCGCTGGTGGCAAACCTGCCGCCGTCGAGTGGAACGAGCGGTCTCAGCTCCGGGGGGATGACAGGCACTATCTTCACTATCATCCATTCAGGTCTGTTGACATTCTTCGATTCCCTGAATGCCTCAACCACCTGCAGTCTCTTCAGGGCCTCGCTTTTGCGCTGCTGCGAGGTCTCCGAGTTGGCACGGTGACGGAGGGAATATGAGAGCTCGTCCAGATCAAGATTGTTTAGCAGCTTGTAGAGAGCCTCGGCTCCCATCTCCGCAACAAACTTATCAGGATGCTCATCGTCAAGATACTGGTTCTCCTTGGGCAGCGTCTCGATGATCTCCATATACTCCTCCTCGGTGAGGAAGTCAAGATATTTGACACCGTCAACCGCCTTGACACCGGGGTTGATGACCACATACTTCTCATAGTATATGATGCTGTCGAGCTTCTTGGTTGGCAGACCCAGCAGATAGCCTATCTTGTTGGGCAGCGACCTGAAGTACCATATGTGGGCTACCGGCACAACCAGAGAGATGTGGCCCATACGTTCGCGCCGCACCTTCTTCTCTGTCACCTCAACACCGCACCTGTCGCACACGATACCCTTGTAGCGTATCCTCTTGTACTTGCCGCAGTGGCACTCGTAATCCTTCACCGGACCGAAAATCCTCTCGCAGAAGAGGCCGTCACGCTCAGGCTTGTAGGTACGGTAGTTGATAGTCTCCGGCTTCAGGACCTCGCCGCTGGATTTGTCGAGAATCTCTTCGGGCGATGCCAGTCCGATAGATATCTTCGTGTAACTGGTCTTCTGTTTGTTATCCCTTCTGAATGACATATGTCTTTCTGTTTTTTTCTGTTGAATTATTCCCGACTCTACTACTCAAGGTTGATGCTCAGTCCCAGTCCACGCAGCTCGTGCAGCAGCACGTTGAGCGACTCGGGGATACCCGGCATGGGCATCGGTTCACCCTTGACGATAGCCTCGTAGGCTTTCGCCCTGCCTATCACGTCATCAGACTTGATGGTCAGTATCTCCTGCAGTATGTGAGCAGCGCCAAAGGCTTCCAGTGCCCACACCTCCATCTCACCGAACCTCTGTCCGCCGAACTGTGCCTTACCTCCGAGAGGCTGCTGGGTGATGAGCGAATAGGGCCCGATGGAACGGGCATGCATCTTGTCATCAACCATGTGTCCCAGTTTGAGCATGTAGATCATACCTACCGTGGCAGGCTGGTCAAAACGTTCACCGGTACCCCCGTCGTAGAGATAGGTGGTGCCGTTGCGGGGTACGCCGGCTTTTTCAGTCAGACCGTTGATCTCATCCTGGCTGGCACCGTCAAATATCGGTGTCGAGAACTGCATTCCCAGCTCCTTGCCGGCCCATCCCAGTACGCTCTCATATATCTGACCGAGGTTCATCCTGGAGGGTACACCAAGAGGGTTGAGAACGATATCCACAGGGGTTCCGTCAGCCAGGAAAGGCATATCCTCCTGCCTTACTATTTTGGCTACGATACCCTTGTTTCCGTGCCGGCCGGCCATCTTGTCACCAACCCTGACCTTGCGCTTCTTGGCAAGATAGACCTTGGCAAGCCTTACGATACCTGCGGGCAGCTCATCACCGATGGTGATGTTATACCTCTTTCTCTTGTAAATACCGTCAACCTCCTTGAACTTGATAATATAGTTGTGAAGCAGTTGCTTGATGCTGTCGTTCTTCTTCTTGTCAGTAGTCCATTTATTGGGATTGACATTCAGGTAATCGATCTCCTGCAGCTGCTTGAGGGTGAACTTGGCTCCCTTGGGTATTATGTCAACGTTGAGATAATCCTTCACACCCTGCGAGGTCTTGCCGTTGACAAGGATGAAGAGCTTATCCACGAGCCTTGCCTTAAGGTCGTCAGAGGCCCTGTTGAAGTCAGCGTCTATTTTGTCAATGAGGGGTTTCTCTACGGTCTTCGACTTACGGTCTTTAACAGCCCTGGTGAAGAGCTTCTTGTTGATGACAACGCCCTCGAGTGAGGGGCCTGCCTTGAGTGATGCATCCTTCACGTCACCGGCCTTATCGCCAAAGATTGCTCTCAGAAGCTTCTCCTCGGGTGAGGGGTCAGATTCACCCTTCGGGGTGATCTTACCTATCAGTATGTCACCCGGTTTTATCTGGGCTCCAATGCGTATCAGTCCGTTCTCGTCGAGGTTCCTTGTGGCCTCCTCGCTGACATTCGGTATGTCAGAGGTCAGCTCTTCCATTCCGCGCTTGGTGTCACGCACCTCGAGAATGTATTCGTCGATGTGTACCGAGGTAAAGATATCCTCCTGAACCACCTTTTCACTTATTACTATGGCGTCCTCGAAGTTGTATCCTTTCCAGGGCATGAATGCCACCTTCAGGTTACGGCCAAGGGCGAGCTCACCGTTTTTGGTTCCGTAGCCCTCCGTCAGCACCTGTCCCTTCACCACCTTCTCACCTTTTCTGACGATGGGGACGAGGTTGATGGTGGTATTCTGGTTCGTCTTGTGATACTTGGGCAGCACATAACGCTTTATGTCGTCGTCGAAGCTCACGAACTTCTCTTCGTCGCTTCTTATGTATCGTATGACTATCTCGTTGGCATCGACATACTCCACCACGCCGTCGCCCTCGGCAACGATAAGTATTCTGGAGTCTTTTATCACCTGTGCTTCGAGACCGGTGCCCACTATCGGCGCCTCAGGCTTCACCAGCGGCACTGCCTGACGCATCATGTTGGAACCCATGAGGGCACGGTTGGCATCATCGTGTTCAAGGAAGGGTATCAGTGATGCAGCAATGGAGGCTATCTGGTTGGGTGCCACATCCATCATCTGCACCTTGGAGACCTCCTCGAAGGGATAGTCTGCTCCCAGCCTTGACTTGGCCCTGGGGTTTGTGAAGGTGCCGTCAGGATTGAGAGGTGCGTTGGCCTGTGCAACGGTGAGGAACTCCTCATCTTCTGCAGTGAGCCATTTCACTTCCTCATTGTTCAGGTTAACCTTGCTCTCCGAGACATCACGATAGGGCGTCTCTATAAAGCCCAGCTCGTTTATCTTGGCATAGACACAGAGTGAGGAGATGAGTCCGATATTCGGACCCTCAGGCGTCTCTATCGGGCAGAGTCGTCCGTAATGGGTATAGTGTACGTCGCGCACCTCAAACCCTGCACGCTCACGCGAGAGGCCGCCGGGTCCCAGGGCAGAGAGACGGCGCTTGTGGGTCATCTCCGCCAGCGGGTTGGTCTGGTCCATGAACTGCGACAGCTGGTTGGTGCCAAAGAATGAGTTGATGACCGACGAGAGGGTTTTGGAGTTGATCAGGTCAACAGGGGTGAAGACCTCATTATCCCTCACATTCATGCGCTCGCGTATTGTGCGTGACATACGTGCAAGACCCACACTGAACTGTGCCGAGAGCTGTTCGCCCACGGTACGTACCCTCCTGTTGCTGAGATGGTCTATATCGTCAACATCAGTCTTTGAGTTGATGAGTTCAATGAGGTAACCGATAATGGCAATGATATCCTCCCTGGTGAGGATCTTGGTATCCATGTCAATGTTGAGGTTGAGCTTGCGGTTTATGCGGAACCGGCCCACACCGCCAAGATCATACCTCTTGTCGGAGAAAAAGAGCTTGTCAATGACGTCACGGGCGGTGGCCTCATCCGGCGGCTCGGCATTGCGGAGCTGACGGTAGATGTATATGACCGCCTCCTTCTCGGAGTTACAGGGATCTTTCTGAAGTGTGTTGTAGATGATGGCAAAATCGGAGAGGCTCATATCCTCACGGTGAAGGAGGATCAATTTGGCTCCGGAGTCGACTATCAGGTCAACATGATCATTTTCAATGACCGTCTCCCTGTCGAGCACCACCTCGTTACGTTCTATGGAGACAACCTCACCGGTATCCTCGTCCACAAAGTCCTCAACCCATGTGCGCAGGACCCTGGCAGCAAGCTTGCGGCCGACAAGCTTCTTTATATTTACCTTTGAGACCTTATGTTCCTCGGCGAGGTTAAAGATCTCCAGAATGTCCTTGTCACCCTCAAAGCCTATAGCCCTGAGGAGAGTGGTAACAGGAAGCTTCTTTTTCCTGTCGATGTAAGCGTACATCACATTGTTGATGTCAGTGGCAAACTCTATCCAGGAACCCTTGAAGGGGATGATTCGTGCCGAGTAGAGCTTGGTGCCGTTGGCGTGGATGCTCTGGCCGAAGAAGACGCCGGGTGACCTGTGGAGCTGTGAGACTACTACCCGCTCAGCGCCGTTGATGACGAAGGTGCCGCGCTCGGTCATGTAGGGTATCACCCCCAGGTAGACATCCTGGATGACGGTATCAAAGTCTTCATGTTCAGGGTCCGTGCAGTAGAGTTTCAGTTTTGCCTTCAGCGGGACGCTGAAGGTGAGGCCCCTCTCGATGCACTCGTCGATGGTGTAACGCGGAGGGTCAATGGAATAGTCGAGAAACTCGAGCACAAAGTTATTCCTGGTATCGGTAATGGGGAAGTTATCCATGAAGACCTGATAAAGGCCCTCTCTCCTCCTGTTCTCGGGTGTAGTTCCGAGCTGGAAAAACTCGGAAAAAGATTTAAGCTGAATCTCAAGAAAATCAGGGTATTCAAGCTGCTCTTTCTTGGATGCGAAATTGATTCTTTCGTTGTTTTTTGAGGACATTTACCTTAGGATTAAGTGAACTTATGAAAAATGACAAAAAGGCTTAGCTCCGCCTGGTGGCGGAACTAAACCTGTAAAACCCGGTTATCAGGTATAACTTATTTAAGTTCAACTTCAGCTCCTGATTCTTCCAATGTTTTCTTAATGTTCTCAGCCTCTTCCTTTGATACGCCTTCTTTCACGGCGCCGGGAGCTGCGTCAACTACTGCTTTGGCTTCTTTCAGACCGAGTCCGGTAAGATCCTTCACAAGCTTAACGATCTGAAGCTTCTGGCCACCTGCACTCTTGAGGATGACGTCAAAACTGGTCTTCTCTGCTTCTGCAGGTGCGTCATTGCCTGCTGCCGGTGCTGCTACTGCAACTGCTGCTGCTGCGGGCTCAATGCCATACTCGTCTTTCAATATTATCGCAAGCTCGTTAACCTCTTTCACGGTTAAGTTCACCAACTCTTCTGCAAATTTCTTAAGATCTGCCATTTCTATATGAATTTTAATTTGATTAACTAATGAATATTACTTTTTTGAAAGTGTGTCGAGGACACCATGAATTTTCGAACCGCCCGATTGTAATGCGGAGATTACGTTCTTCGCCGGCGACTGCAGAAGCATGATGATATCGCCTATGAGTTCCTCTCTCGACTTCAGCGCCGCGAGGGTCTCAATAAGGTTATCACCGGTATATACTGATTCTTCCACAAATGCGCCCTTGATCAGGGGTTTCGGATGCGATTTACGGAACTCCCTGATCATTTTGGCAGGGGTATTTCCGTTATTCGAGAACATTACAGCAGTTGCACCTTTCAGCTCGGAGATAAGTTCTCCAACTTCGAGGCCCGTCTGCTCCAGTGCTCTGCGGAGGAGGGTGTTTTTGACGACAACCAGTTTGATCTGATTCTCGAAACACTTCCTGCGGAGGGCGCTGGTGTCAGCAGCATTGAGCTGTGCAGTGTCAGTCAGGTAAAAGTGGCTGTACTCTTTCAGAGTCTCAGCCAGACTGTTGATGATATCGGATTTCTCTTCTCTTCTCATAATCTCTCTGAATTTCTGTGTTCAGTTAAGCTTCAAGGCTCTTTGGATCAACCTTCAGTCCCGGACTCATAGTACTTGAAAGGAAGATGCTCCTCACATAAGTACCTTTTGCAGAGGCGGGTTTGAGTTTGTTGATCGTAGAGAGAAATTCCCTTGCGTTTTCAACGATCTTATGAGGTTCGAAGGATACTTTTCCGATTGAAGCGTGGACAATTCCGGCTTTGTCAACTTTAAAGTCGATCTTGCCCTGCTTAACCTCTTTTACAGCCTTACCTATCTCCATGGTCACCGTTCCGCTTTTAGGGTTCGGCATCAGACCACGGGGACCCAGCAGGCGTCCCAACTGACCTATCTTACCCATCACTGAGGGCATGGTAATAATAACATCCACATCTGTCCAGCCGCCCTTGATCTTGTCAACATATTCATCCAGCCCCACATGATCAGCGCCTGCCTCTTTTGCTTCGTCCTCCTTGTCAGGGGTAACCAGGGCAAGAACCCTGACCTCCTTGCCTGTGCCGTGAGGGAGGGAGACGACACCGCGAACCATCTGGTTCGATTTGCGCGGGTCTATTCCCAGCCTTACGTCAATATCGACCGAGGCATCAAACTTTACTGTAGTGATATCTTTTACCAGTGCTGCCGCTTCCGATAAAGTATAGAGTTTGCCGTGCTCGAGTTTCTCGAGGACAAACTTCTGTTTCTTGGTAAGCTTAGCCATTTCTATTCACATAATTAGTTATTTACCCGGGAATGCACCTGTTACGGTGATACCCATACTCCTGGCGGTGCCTGCCACCATCTTCATCGCGGATTCGAGTGTAAAGCAGTTAAGATCCTGCATTTTATCCTCGGCTATAGTCTTTACCTGGTTCCATGATATAGCTGCCACCTTGGCGCTGTTGGGCTCAGCAGAGCCTTTCTTGACCTTTGTGGCTTCCAGTATCTGAACTGCAACGGGGGGGGTCTTGGTGACAAAGTCAAACGACTTGTCCTTGTACACGGTGATGATCACCGGTATGACCTTCCCCGCCTTGTCCTGGGTACGGGCATTGAACTGTTTGCAAAACTCCATGATATTCACACCTTTGGAACCCAGTGCAGGGCCTACGGGTGGAGATGGATTGGCTGCTCCGCCTTTAATCTGTAATTTGATTAATCCAGCAACTTCTTTTGCCATAATTAAAAATTTGCATTGTTTATAGCGAGAGCATGACTGCCGCTTAAGGAAGCATTATAATTCACGGCTGTCAATTTCCTTATTTCCTCTAACTTTCTTTCTCTACCTGCATGAAGCTCAGCTCGAGCGGGGTCTTTCGTCCGAAGATCTTAACCATCACCTTGAGCTTACGCTTCTCTTCATTGACCTCTTCAATCACTCCTGTGAAGCTGTTGAAGGGTCCGTCTATTACTTTTACCGTCTCGCCGATAACGAACGGCACATTCAGTTCCTCTTCGCTGGCTGCCAGTTCATCCACTTTTCCAAGGATACGGTTTATCTCTGCCTTCCGTATCGGTGTCGGTTCTCCCGACTGTGTGCCAAGGAAACCGAGGACGTTTGGTATATTGCGCAGCACATGGGGTACCTCTCCCACCAGTGCGGCCTCCACTATGACATAACCCGGGAAGAAGGTACGCTCTTTGCTTACCTTTTTTCCGGCCCGTATCTGGTAGACCTTTTCGGTGGGTATCAGCACCTGTGTGATGTAATCCTGAAGCTTGAGGCGCACTATCTCACTCTCGAGATATTCCTTTACCTTCTTCTCCTTGCCGCCAATAGCCCTGAGTACATACCACTTTTTGACATTCTCGCTCATCTGTGCCCGCTCTGTTTTCTTAATACAAGAGGTTGTAAACAAATCCCATGATATTGTCAAAGGCGAAATCCATAGCCCAGATTACGAGGGCAAGGATGACAGAGGTAATAAGTACGAGTGTTGCGCTGGCCTGCAGTTCATGCCATGTAGGCCATGTCACCTTGTGCATCAGCTCGTTGTATGATTCTTTGAAATAAGTTACTACCTTCATAATAAGACTCCGATTTAGCACGGGAGGAGAGGCTCGAACTCCCGACACCTGGTTTTGGAGACCAGTGCTCTACCAACTGAGCTACACCCGTGTAAATTTCATGCGGTATCCGTGCGCCTGCAGGCGTACGGATACCACCTGAAAGTATATATATATTTAATAGGTCTTACTCGACAATATCAACAACCGCGCCTGCACCAACGGTACGTCCGCCTTCGCGAATTGCAAAACGGAGTCCCTTATTGATAGCCACCGGGTAGATGAGTTCAACGGTTATGGTAACGTTGTCACCCGGCATCACCATCTCAGTTCCCTCGGGGAGAGCTATCTCACCGGTAATGTCAAGGGTACGGAGATAGAACTGCGGACGGTAGTGGTTATGGAACGGAGTATGACGTCCGCCTTCCTCTTTCTTCAGCACGTAGACCTCAGCCTTGAACTTGGTGTGGGGTGTGATTGAACCCGGTTTGGCAAGCACATGGCCTCTCTTGATCTCCTTCTTGTCTACACCGCGAAGGAGCAGACCGACGTTGTCACCTGCCTCACCCTGATCGAGGATCTTGCGGAACATCTCAACACCGGTACATACGGTCTTGCGCTTTTCCGAACCCAGTCCCACGATCTCAAGCTCGTCGCCGGTGTGAACTATACCTGTTTCAATACGGCCAGTAGCCACGGTACCGCGACCGGTGATCGAGAAGATATCTTCCACAGGCATGAGGAAGGGTTTCTCATTTTCACGCGGAGGAATAGGTATGTATTCGTCAACGGCATCCATCAGTTCCATGACTTTTTCTTCCCACTTGGCTTCGCCGTTCATGGCACCGAGTGCCGAACCGCGGATAACCGGGGCATTGTCACCATCGAACTTGTAGAAGTTGAGGAGATCGCGGATCTCCATCTCAACGAGGTCAATAAGCTCCTCGTCATCCACGGCGTCAACCTTATTGATAAAGACAACAATCTTCGGCACGTTCACCTGACGGGCGAGGAGGATGTGCTCGCGTGTCTGGGGCATCGGGCCGTCAGTAGCGGCAACAACGATGATGGCGCCGTCCATCTGGGCAGCACCGGTAACCATGTTCTTTACATAGTCAGCGTGACCCGGACAGTCAACGTGGGCATAGTGACGACTGGCCGTTGAATACTCAACGTGCGCAGTGTTGATCGTAATACCCCTTTCCTTTTCCTCGGGAGCATTGTCGATAGAATCAAAGTCCCTGATTTCAGAGAGACCCCTCTTGGCGAGAACCATCGTAATAGCAGCCGTCAGGGTGGTCTTGCCGTGGTCGACGTGACCGATCGTACCAATATTTACGTGTGGTTTCGACCTGTCAAATTTTTCTTTTGCCATAACTAAAAGCTTATTAATTTAAATTTACATCCAAAGTCTGTTTTGAGCCGATGATGAGAGTTGAACTCATGACCCCTTCCTTACCAAGGAAGTGCTCTACCCCTGAGCTACATCGGCATAATGAGCGGGAGACGGAATTCGAATCCGCGACCCTTAGCTTGGAAGGCTAATGCTCTACCAGCTGAGCTACTCCCGCTTATATCGTTAACCGGCACGTCCCTGCCTGGGGGAAGAGTGCGTTGATGCTCACTGTCAAGAGTGGGGAGAGCAGGATTCGAACCTACGAAGTCTTCAGACAACAGATTTACAGTCTGCCCCAGTTGGCCACTTTGGTATCTCCCCTTCTCAACAGCGCATGCCTGGTTAGACATACACATTCTCATCACTGAATGAGCCGATGAAGGGATTCGAACCCCCGACCTGCAGATTACAAATCAGCTGCTCTGGCCAACTGAGCTACATCGGCATTCGAAAGAACGTCCGATCAATGAGGAAATACCCTCAAAAATCGGTTTGCAAATGTAGGAATTTTAATTTCAAATCTCAAAATAATATGAAGATTTTTTGCCGCGGCACGATTAAACCCCGCGCAGCTTGTTCTTCTGTTTGACTATCTGCCGCTTAAGGGCCGCGACAACGAGGTCTGTCGCCTCCTCGAAGGTTTTGCTCTGCTTACGCGCAAAAAGAGGGCCTCCCGGATATTCTACCCTGATCTCAGCAACCTTGTTCTCCCTCTCGTCATCATGGTCCAGCCTCAGAAACACTTCAGCACTGACAATATCATCACTTACCTGTGAAAGCTTGTTCATCTTCTGCGATACAAAGTCCAGCAACTTCTTGTCAGCATCGAACCTGACTGAATGGATCTGAATGTTCATGATTGTTCCTCCTGTTTTTTATTGATTGTTAAGCTCTGGGGTGAGCCTGTTTATATACTTTTCTGAGCTGTTCAAAGGTGTTGTGTGTGTAAACCTGTGTTGCCGACAGGCTGGCGTGGCCAAGCAACTCCTTGATTGAATTGAGGTCGGCCCCGTGGTTGAGCATGTGTGTGGCAAATGTGTGCCTGAGTACATGCGGACTCTTCTTCTCTACCGTGGTCACCATGGCAAGATATCTCCTTACTACGTTGTAAACAGCCTTGTCATACATTTTGTTCCCCCTTGAGGTGACAAAAAACCAGCTGCCGTCCGGTTGTGCCTCCCTGCGTGCCTCGAGATATGTCCCAATTGATTTTATGAAGCTGCCCGCCAGGGGTATCACCCTCTGCTTTCCGCGTTTTCCCGTCACCCTTACCTGCCCTGATGAGAGATCAACATCCTCATCGCGCAGACCTATCAGTTCCGACCGCCTCATGCCTGTAAGATACAAAAATTCCACGATTGTGCGATCACGAATACCGGAAAAATCATCTCCAAACTTAAAATCGTCAAGCAGCCTGTCAAGTGCCTCTTCGGCAACGAACACCGGCAGCTGCCTGGGCTTTCTCGGCAGCTTCAGCGCCGACATGGGATCAGCACTGCTCATGCCGTGACGGCGCAGGTAACGGAAGAAAGCCCTGAGGGCAGACATCTTCCTGTGCACACTGCTTGCGGCATAACCATCCTCCAGCAGCGATACCATCCAACCCCTTACCGCAGCCGGCGTGACAGAATCATCACTCATCCCGGGGTGATTCTCCCCGAGCCAGTGAGAAAACTGATCAAGGTCGTTCTGGTATGATGTAACAGTGTGCGGAGAATAGCGCTTCTCGGTACGTATGTATTGCAGGAACGATTCCTTTCTTTCCATCAAAGGAACCTTTTGGTGTTATTTAATGATGATAAGGCAGCACGCAGCGGGACTACTCCTCTTCCTGTTGCAGCTGCTGAACATATATCGCTTTCTTTATCTCTTCCCTGCGGCGGACCGAGGGTTTGATGAAAGCCTGGCGCGACCTGAGCTCACGGATTACACCCGTCTTTTCAAATTTCCTCTTGAATTTCTTCAGGGCCCTGTCAATGTTCTCACCTTCTTTTACCGGTACTATAATCATAATTTAACTTTAGTGTTAAAAACGAGCCGCAAAATTAATATGTATCAAAATCATTTCAAAACTTTTGACAAAATAAATTCATAATCCTCTCCACTGACCCCTTCCTGGGGTCTCACATATGGCGCCAAACGCTCAGCCTGCTGCGGTGTCATAACCTTACCGTCGACCAGGCTGCCCAGGGTCAGGGGTGCATTTGCCAGCGACCGGTAGGCCGTAATAAGCCTCGCCGTCTCATGTCCGACGTAGGGATGGCGGGCCAGGGAGCCGAATGAGACGCTGTCGAGAATCAAAGGTGTCACCGCCTCCCGGGTGAGCGTCACCCTTGCTGACACCATCCTGACCACGGAGCTGTCGAGACCGTAGACCTCGCCCAACTGCTCCTTGCTGACAAATCCCCCGAGAAGGGCGCGGTATTTGATGATCCTCACCGAAAGCACCGGTCCGATGCCCGGCAGCTGTTCCAGCTCCGCGGCGCTGCAACTGTTGAGATCTGTCAGCGGCCTCACGCTGCCGTAAGCACGGTCAGCATAACCTGTAGCGGGAAAATTTACGGTGCCTGCAATCCTACCCGTCGTGCCCCCCTCTGAAGAATCCCATGCACCCGCCGCACGGTCAGCATAGCCGGTTGCGGGGAAATTTCCTTTGCCGGCATGACGGTCAGCTCTCCCTTGCACGGACAAATCACCTGTTCCGGAATACCGCTCAGACCTGCCTTTTACCGATAGACCATCTGTGCCGGAACGCTGCTCTGCGCTGCCTGACGTAGTGAGTCTCCCTTCCTTCGCAGCAGACAATGGCAACTCTCCGGCAGCAATTACAATATACGGTATAAGCCGTGCGGCAGCAACGGAGTCAATACCGTATACCCTCCTGATATCTTCCGGTCGGCGAAATCGTGCCCCGCTGCTACGATAGTTAACCAGGGTGGTGGCCTGCCGCTCCGTCAGGCCCAGGTGCAGGAGCTCATCATAAGATGCAACGTTGGGATCGAACGTGAAAGGCTCCGGCAAAATCCTGTCCGCGTCAGCACCTCCGGACGCTGCAGTGACAGCCTCAGGCATTTCATCAATAACCTCACCCTTCTCCGGAACACGGAAGGCAATAAACCTGACTGCCAGCAACACAATAAGCAGCACCGACAGCAGGTAAGTGCCCCTCCTCTCCCGCCGGTCATGGCCGAACAGCCCGGCAACGGTCTTTCTGAACGACTTCACACGTGATACAGCAAGAACAGAGGAAAGATAGGCAAAAAACTGAAGCCAGTCAAGGGCAGTCGGCCACCTTCACCAAGGCTACGGTGGCTAAAAGCAGTAGGCAGTCAGAATTTAATTGCCGGCAAATAATTGATTGATTGCTAATTAAACAATGATACTGCAGACTGAAGACTGCAGACTTCAGAAAGGATACCCTATCCCCAGTACCAGGGAGACATCATCCTTGGTGTTGAACGGCCTGTTGAGCGGTATCCATTTTGATCCTTCGCTGTACTGGGGGTCACGCAGCTTAAGGCCGAGGTCCGTTCTCAGAAGAAGGAACTTGAGGTCAAACCTCAGTCCGAAACCCGTTCCCACAGCTATCTCGTCGGTAAACGTGCTGAATCTGAACCGGCTTCCCGGCCTGTCATCATCCTGCCTGACGGTCCAGATATTACCCGCATCGACGAAGAGGGCACCCTCAAGAATCCAGAATAGCTTGAAGCGGTATTCGGCGTTGGCCACCAGCTTCATGTCAGCTGTCTGGTTTATGAACGGACTATCGGGAATCACATAGGATCCCGGACCCAGTGCCCTCACCACCCATGCCCTGATATCATTGGCGCCGCCGGCAAAATACTGCTCCTCGAAAGGCATAACTTCCGAATTACCGTATGACCATCCCACACCGGTAAATAACCTGCAGACAAAGCTGCTCAGGTCATTGATCCTGTAATGGTAACTGGCATCGGCCTCTCCCTTTAAAAACTGCGCAAAAGGCTGGCGGAAGAGGTGGTAAGTGCCGTCCTCCTGCAGACTGGCACGGGCAGCCTTGTATCCCAGGTTCAGGAGGTTACCTGCCGCATCGAAGCCCATCCTGATGTTCCAGTAATCCCTCGATTTCTTTATTATCTGGTTATTGAACACAAAGTCGAATCTCCCGCCCATTATGGTCACATCACGGTAAGAAAAGGCCAGGTATGACATCTCATCTATGACAGCCTGAAACTCGGGATCCACATAGTGGAGTTTCACAACATTGAAAGAGAGGGGGTTTATGTTGAACCGGGTAAACCTGTTGCCGCTCCACGAGTAACCGAGGGAGATGTTAGCCACCGAACGTGCATATACCGGAACCTTCTGATAGTTATATCCTGCCTGGATGACCGTCCCCGGGTCATGCTTCCTGATAAAGTTCTCTCCTAGCTGAAACGGACTAAGGAACTTTGGCAGCCGGAGGCTGGCCTCGATGCCATACTGCTCGGTGTTCTTAAATCCTTTGACATTTTCGGTGAGTGTTTCATATGCTCCCTTAAGCTTCATGCTGAAGAGCTCGGCACCTCGTAAGAGGCTCTTGTTCTGATAAACCAGGTTCACTGCTCCTCCCAGGTTGCCTCCCGAATGTGTGCCCTCGAATTCAACACTGAACGATTGACGCTGCATGGGGGTGAGCTGAATTACACAGTCGAGCAACCCTTCATCCCTCCTCTCTCCGGTAACGACGCCGGCATCATTGTATGAGATGTTCACCAGCCTGTGGTTCTTCAGGTCGGCAAGATGTGCTTCGGTCTGCTCGGCATTGGTCACGCTGAAGAGGGTTCCGGGCAGGACGTACATCGACTGTGTTATGACCTCATGCTTGACCATACTCCTGCCGGGTGGCTCAATGAAATAGACACCCTTGTGGAAAGTCGTGTCAAACGACCCGGTATATATCTCACCTTCGGTGAGTGCCAGCCGGGGGTCAAATGAGGGATAGACATAGACATCCCTCACTCGGTACATCCTGTGGTTGCTGTAGGATGGACGGCCACGACTGTCAGGTATTGACCGGGGAGTTACAACATAGTTGACAATAACCTGGTTGCTCAGCAGTGCACTGTCGATCCTGAAATAGATGTTCTCCGTAGAAAATGTATAGAACCCGATATTCCTTACATAACGCTCAAGCCTCTGCCTCTCCTTCTGCAGCAGGTCGACGTCATATATCATACCCCTCTCTATGAGGCAGTTGACAGTATCCAACAGGATCAGGCTGCGAAGCAGCGTATCCTGGATTTCGTATTTTATGTCCCTGACGGTATACGGACGGCCCGGTTCTATCCTAAAGATAACCTTCGCCTCTTTACCCTTTGAACCTATGCTGTCTGTCACCCCGGCATTGAAGAATCCCTTTGACCGGAGATAGCTCTTCAGCTGTTCTGCAGACCGCTCCGCAGCAATGGGATCAAAGATCACCGGCTCCTCCCCTATACGCCTCAGCCAGCCATGAGGCCACCGCTCCTTTTCCAGGTTGGAGAGGTTGTACAGTCCGAGGTGAAACCTGACCCCGAAGATCTTCTTGTTGGGCTCCTGCCTGATATAGGGTTTCAGGGCGCCTTTATCGACCGTGGCAGGGAGCGGCACACCTTGCTCCTGCACCAGCAGCTCACTGCGACTAAGAAGCATCTCGCCGTGTGGAACATATTTTGTGGGGTTACAGGAGGCTGCCGTTAAAATAATGCCCAACAGCATAAGCAGTTTGGGCTGGGTAATTTTTATATTTGTCCTCTGTTGATCCACCTTTACCGTAAGGATTGCGAAAGCAAATATACCATTATAAACATTATCTTCAATTACTGAAAAATGCCCGCGACGATCACCAAAAGACACGTAAAACTGATACTCTCGCTTCAGAAGCGAAAGGTCAGGGAGGAGAACGCGATGTTTGTCATCGAGGGCGACAAGCTGGTCCGTGAGTATATCCTGGCGGGCAACAGGGTTGCGCTGCTCGCCGGCAAGCCTGAATGGATCGATGGAGAGCCGGAGGCTGTCACTGCCGGCGCCGACGAGACAGTGACCGTCAGTTACGATGATCTCAGGCGCATCAGCTCCCTCAGGACACCTCACAACGTGCTGGCTGTAGCCCCCATGACCATTCGCACCTGGTCTGACGACCTGACAGAGGGAAAGCTGACTCTGGCCCTGGAGTGTGTCCG
Organism: Bacteroidales bacterium UBA4772; assembly: GCA_002403305.1. Lineage (GTDB taxonomy): Bacteria > Bacteroidota > Bacteroidia > Bacteroidales > VadinHA17 > SR-FBR-E99. The sequence continues at coordinate 40,410 of DHHM01000013.1, read as the reverse complement.
GGACCCGGGCAACCTTGGTACCATCATACGTATAGCTGCATGGTTCGGCATCGGCAATATCATATGCTCACCCGACAGCGTCGATTTTTACAATCCCAAGGTGATTCAGGCCACCATGGGTGCCTTCATGCACGTCAGTGTGTGGTACCGTCCGCTTGATGATCTGCTGGAGAAAGCGTTGAGTGATGGCATCACGGTATACGGAGCCACCACCGGCGGCAACAATATTTATGGCAGCAATCTCGGTAGTGAGGGAATCATACTGCTCGGAAACGAATCGAAGGGTATCTCAGACACACTTCTGAAGCATGTTACCAAAAAAATTGCCATACCCGGGCCCAGCCGGCCCCTGGCAGGATTGGAGTCGCTGAACGTCAGCATGGCCGCTGCAATCATCTGTTCGGAATTTGCCAGGAGAAAATAGGCGATTTGCGATTTGCGATTTGCG
>DHHM01000013.1:18727-39937 GCA_002403305.1 Bacteroidales bacterium UBA4772 | reverse complement strand
GATGTGCGATTTGCGATGTGCGATGAAATCGACAATCGAAAATCTTAAATCGAAAATCCTTTTTCGCATATTGCCTGAGCCACCAGCATTCCGTCCACGGCTGAGGAGACTATGCCGCCCGCATAACCCGATCCCTCGCCCGCAGGATATAATCCTCTAATATTCAATGCATTGAGCTTATCTGGTTCACGCAGTATCCTGACGGGTGAAGAGGTGCGCGACTCCACTGCTGCCACCAGAGCTTCATTGGTTACATATCCCTTCATCCTCTTCCCGAATTCGGAGAGTCCGTACCGCAACCGTCTGACAAGGTCTTCCGGCATCCACTCATGAAGAGGTGAAGGTGTCAGTCCCGGAAAGTAAGATGACGCTGGCAGCGTCGCCGAGGCCTTTCCTTCGATAAAGTCCTGGAGCCTCTGTGCCGGGGCCCGCTGTGTCATGCCTCCCTCCTTCCATGCCATCGACTCCAGGTGTGCCTGGTAATCCATCCCTGCCAGGGGGCCGCTGCCATACCTCATCGCATCCTCCTCGCTTATCCCGGTGACTATCCCGCTGTTGGCCCAGCGTGAGTTACGGCCTGAGGGCGACATCCCGTTCACCACCACCTCTTCCGGGGAGGTTGCTGACGGCACCATGAATCCTCCCGGACACATGCAGAACGACCAAACGCCGCGGCCATCAGGCGACTGTACCGCCAGGTTGTACGCTGCTGCAGGGAGATACTCACCCCGCGACCTTCCGTGATACTGTATCCTGTCAATCAGCTCCTGCGGGTGCTCAGCCCTCACACCCATGGCAAAGGGTTTAAAGGCCATCTGTACCCCTGCCGCCTGCAGGATGCCAAACATATCCCTTGCCGAGTGACCCGTTGCCAATATCAGGTCGGATGCCCTGATCACCTCGTTGCCGTTGACCACCACCCCCCTGAAGCTTGCTTTATCAATCATCAGGTCAGTAATCCGACTGCCGAAGAGAACCTCACCCCCCGCATCGGTGATGCTCTTTCGCAAGGCTGTGATGATTCCCGGCAGCCTGTCAGTTCCGAGGTGCGGATGAGCTTCGTAAAGTATCGCCGGGTCAGCACCGTGAAGCACCATCAGTTCGAGCACCCGGCGATTGTCACCTCTCTTTTTTGACCTGGTATATAGCTTGCCGTCGGAGAAGGTGCCGGCACCTCCCTCGCCGAAGCAGTAATTGGAATCAGGATTGACAATATGCTTTCGGCTGATGGCTGCCACATCGCGTTTCCGTTCACTGACCGTCCTGCCCCGCTCCAGTATTACAGGCTTAAGCCCCAGCTCAATCAGCCGCAACGCAGCGAAAAGCCCGGCCGGTCCGGCGCCGGCGATGAGTACCTCGGGTGAGCGGCTTACATCTTTTATACCGAGAGGTTCTATTTCCGGTAGCGACTCATCCACTGCCATGACCTGCACCGTCAGGCTGACCTTTATATCAGGCTTGCGGGCATCGACGGAACGGCGCGTCACGCGGTAAGAGAATTCATTCCGGACGATCTTCTTTGCAAGGTAACTCTTCAGGGCAGCCTCGTCAAAGGCAATCTGAGGAGGCAGCACCAGGGCATACTCCTGCGGCATGGCTATTCAAAATGGAAAGAGAGAACCCAAATCTGTGATTTGAGAGAACTGATCGAATTGGCATAGTCAGGGTAGCCCGGCGCCGGCTCATGAACCAGCACGTCGCGCAACCCGTTTGACATCTTTGCCTCGATGGTGAGCTTGAAATAGGGAAGGTAAAAGTCGATGCCGGCCCCTACCTCATAGTAGAGGTCAGCTCTTTTAAGCCTGAGGTAGACAGGTCTCTCATCATCATACTCCTTCTTTCCGGCGAGGTCATACCTGAAGTTCACTCCCCCGATCACGTAGGGCCGTGAGTTGTTCAGCCGCATACCCTTTGCCTTCAGCAAAAGGGGAAACTCCAAAAATGATGACTCCAGCACCTGGGGCTCTCCCCACTTTATGCCCAGAGAGTCGTAAAAGTTGATGTTCCTCTGCCCGAAAGAGACCCCTGGCAGGAACCTGAGGTCAAGATATGTCGCCGGCCTGAAGTCCGTTACTATCTGTATGTTGATCCCCGGCTTAACTGCCATCACCTCGGCCCTGAGCCGTGATTCAGGGTCCATCACAGTCCTGAAATCCATGGCATTCATGCCCATGCTGAAGCCGAAGTGCAGAAGCCTCTCGTCATAGTTCGAATCGTTTTTTGGCTTCGCCTTCTGTGCTGTCAGCAAGACCGGGATCAGCAGAAAAAGGAGTATGGTAATTTTCTTGTGCACTGTTATGAAGGGTCCTGATTAATATTAACGGAAATAATTGAAATTATTGTGTCCTAAAATATTTAGGCTCTGAACCCATAGTAAATACTTGCTATGCCGCCGGTCAGCCGCTTCTGGCTGACACTTTCGAATCCAGCTTTAAGCAGCAGCTCCAGGAAAGCCTCATTGTCAGGAAATGTTATCACTGACTCTGGCAGGTAGGAGTATGCGCCGGCATCACCGGAGACACTCCTTCCAATTCGAGGAAGGATTCTTCTGAAATAGAAACCGTAAATCTGTTTCATCGGGAACCATGAAGGCTTGGAGAACTCGAGCACCATAACCATTCCTCCGGGCCTGAGCACCCTGTGCATCTCGCGAAGCCCGGTGACTGTCTCCTCAAAGTTGCGGACCCCGAAGGCTGACATCGCCACATCGAAGGTGCCGTCGCCGAAATCAATGGAGAGCGAATCTCCCCTGAGCAGTTCTATCCTGTCAACCAGGCCCAGCCTCTCAACCTTCCTCCGTCCTATGGCAAGCATCTCGCTGCTGATATCGATCCCGGTGATCTTTTCGGGACCAAGCTTCATGGCAGCGATGGCCAGGTCTCCGGTACCGGTGGCCACATCGAGTATCCGAACAGGGGCAACATGACGGCCTATCAGGCTTATTGCCCTGCGCCTCCAGCGCCTGTCGGTCCCCACCGAAAGCACACGGTTGAGAAGGTCATAGTGAGGCGAGATGGAATCAAACATGGCCTCCACCTCATGCCTCGGACTTCTCCTTATCTGATTATTTTCCTGCATCATTTTTCTGTTGCGGGCCAAAGATACCCCTAATATTTTTACATTTACGGGACAGAAACAGATATCATATGAGAAAGACAGTACTCATCACAGGCGCCACCTCTGGCATCGGCAGGGCCGCTGCGGTGAAATTTGCAGAAGCATCCTGCAGGATTATTATAACAGGCAGGAGAAAGGAAAGGCTCGACGAACTGGCAGAAGAACTTGCCGAAAGGTACGGCGTTGAGATCCTGCCTCTTGTCTTTGATGTACGCAGCAAGGCTGAGACAGAAAAGCATCTCCTGAACCTTCCCGCTGAATGGCGTGACATTGATATCCTCATCAACAATGCAGGGCTTGCGGTGGGTCTCGCCCATATCGACGAGGGTGATACCGATGACTGGGACCGGATGATAGACACCAATGTTAAAGGGCTTCTCTATGTCACCAGGGCTGTTGCTCCGGGTATGGTAAAGAGAGCCTCCGGGCACATCATCAACATTGCATCAATAGCAGGCAAGGAGGTATATGAGAACGGAGGGGTATACTGTGCCTCGAAGCATGCCGTTGACGCTCTCTCCAGGGCCATGCGCATCGATCTCCTGAAGCACGGCATCAAAGTTACAAACATTGCTCCGGGGATGGCAGAGACAGAGTTCTCGCTGGTGCGCTTCAAGGGCGACAGCGCCCGGGCAGCGTCAGTCTATGAGGGTATAGATGCACTCAGGGCTGAGGATATCGCTGATGTAATCTTCTATTGTGCAACCCTTCCGGAACATGTTTGCATCAATGACCTTGTAATAACCCCCACCAGCCAGGCTAATGCAACCAACAGTGTCAGGAGGAGGAAGTAGGGGATTTGCGATTTCAGATTTTCGATTGTCGATTTAATGCAATCGTAAATCACAACTCGGACATCTCAAATAGCCATAAATCGCACATCCCAATTCGCAAATCGCAATTCGCAAATCGCACATCAAAATTCGCAAATCAAAATTCGCAAATCCTTATGTACGACCACAAATATCTGCTTGAATTCACCACCGGCCTCTTCATGGGCGTCGGATGCAGCCGTGACGATGCCGCCGCCGTTGCCAACGTTTTGATAGCGGCGGAGCTGCGCGGTCACTCCTCTCACGGCATGATAAGGGTAAAGGAGTATTATGAGCTCTGGAAGAGCGGCAGGGTGAACGTCAGCCCCGACGTGAAGGTGGTTCACGAGACACCGTCGACGGCGGTTGTTGACGGCGACAGCTGCTTCGGCATGGTAGCCGGCGTCAGGTCGATGCGACTGGCAATAGAGAAGGCCGCCGCCACCGGCACGGGCTGGGTGGCGACCCGCAACTCGAACCACTTTGGCATAGCAGGGTATTACGCCATGATGGCCCTCGAACATGATATGGTTGGCATCTGTGTCACCAATGCCAACCCGCTGGTTGTTCCCACATGGTCTGTCAGTCGTTATCTCGGCACCAACCCACTTGCGGTGGCAGTGCCGGCGCTGAACGAGCCTCCCTTCGTTGCCGACTTCGCCACCACCCCCATCGCCCGCGGCAAGCTGGCAGTGGCAGAGAAGAAGGGTGAAAGTGTGCCGCTGGGGTTCGTTCAGGATGCCGATGGCAACCCTTCGGATGACCCCGGCATACTGCGCCGCGGTGGCGGCATGCTCACCCTGGGCGGCGACCGCGAGCATGGCAGCCACAAAGGCTACTGCATGACCGCCGTCGTTGATATCTTCAGCTCGCTCTTCAGCGGCGCCAACTTCGGCCCCTTCGTACCCCCCAGCGTGGCTTACCTGCCCGTGCCTGAGAATCAGCCGGGCAAAGGCACAGGACACTTCTTCGGTGCCATGCGTATCGACGCCTTCAGGCCAGCAGACGAGTTCAAGGACACAATGGATATGTGGATCAGGACCTTCCGCAGTGCCAAACCGGCGCAGGGTGAGACGAATGTACTGGTGCCCGGTGATCCGGAGCGCGAAGCCGAAGAGCGTTACAGAAAGGATGGCATAACCCTGGTTCCTGCCGTCATCGAGGATCTGAAGGCCATTGCCGCGGAACTGGGATTGAACTTCAGGGAAGAATAACAGGGTTTTATGTTTACTTAATGTGACAGCCCTGGCTGCCGACTGCTTCCAGCCGCCGAAGCCTTCTCCGGGCTCCGCAGCTTAAGCGAAGAAGGTGGCGAAGGTGGCCGACTGCCTCATAATACGAATCCCTGCTTCCTGATCACCTCCAGGTACCTGGCTGAGAAGTGCTCATTGTCTGCTTTACTGTAACGCACATCGGTGAAGACCTGCGCCAGGGTCTGCTTACCGTTTTCGGCGATGAACTGCCTGGAGTCCTCACGTCCCTCCTTCTCCCTGTAGAGATCATCAATCATCTCCGGTGTGAAGTCGCGGTATGTTTCATAATGCACCACTGCCTCCAGCGGCAGCCTGTCAGGCTGGTCAGGCACCTCCGCCGGCCACCCCATGGTTACCGTCGCCACAGGCACCACTCCTGAAGGCAGCTCCAGAACTTCAATTATCTGACCGGCATTGTAGGTTGCTGTACCCAGGTAGCATATTCCCAGCCCCTCCTCCTCGGCAGCAGTGCACACCGTCTGCGCCACGATCAGGGCATCGATGGCAGCGGTCATGAACGACAGGAAGTTGTCGTACCCGGGCTCGGCATCCCGCTGCCGGCACCACTTTTTGAACCTGCTGAAGTCGGCACAGAAGGTGAGTACCACCGGAGCCTCCGTCACCATCGGCTGGTTGAAGTGCGCGGGAGCGAGTTTCCTCTTCATTTCAGGGTCCTGCGTGACTATTATGCTGTATACCTGCATGTTGCCTGTAGTGGAACTCCTGGTTCCTGCCTTCAGTATGCGCTCAAGCAGTGCGCTGTCAATATCTCTCTCTTCATACTTCCTGATGGTCCTCCGGGTAAAATAGGTATTGTTCATGATCTCTGTTTTTATTGGCTCGGCAAAATAATTAAATAACGTTAAAAAATAAGTTGACAAATATTCTAATCTTAACTTAGTATTCATAAATAACTCATCTAAACATCTGTATATGAAAAAAATTCTGACTCTAATCCTCCTGCTGGCTCTGGCGGGTACATGCAGTCTGTGGGCACAGAGGAGAGAAAGCAAAAAGGAAACAAAGGGATCTGAGGCCCAGGTCAAGCCTTCAGTTTCCTCATCACTTTTCACCGGTATCAGCTTCAGGTCGGTAGGGCCGGCGTGGGCATCAGGACGCATTGCTGACCTGGCTGTGAATCCGGGTAACCACTCCGAGATCTATGCTGCTATTGCCTCAGGCAATATCTGGAAGAGTGAAAACAACGGCACCACCTGGAAGCCTATTTTTGACAAGTACGGAGCCTATGCCATCGGGTGCATAGTCATAGATCCCAACAATCATCATGTTATCTGGGCAGGCACCGGTGAGAACAACCACCAGCGTGCCCTGGGCTGGGGCGACGGTGTTTACCGCTCCGATGACGGCGGCGCCAGCTGGAAGAACATGGGCCTGAAGGAGTCGCGCCAGATAGGCGGCATAGCCATCGATCCCCGCAACAGTGACGTCGTTTACGTTGCCGCCGAAGGATCAGTGTGGGGACCCGGGGGCGACCGGGGCCTTTACAAAACCGTTGACGGCGGCAAGAACTGGGAAAAGATCCTCAACATCAGCGAGCACACGGGCGTCAACAACGTGGTGCTTGACCCGCGCAATCCTGATGTGATATACGCCACCAGCGAACAGCGGCGCAGGCACGTGGGGATGAAGATCAGCGGCGGCCCGGAGTCAGCAGTATATAAGTCGACCAACGGTGGCCTCACCTTCGAAAAGATAATGAAAGGCCTTCCCTCGGGTGACATCGGGGGCATGGGCATAGCCATCTCGCCGGCAAATCCCGACGTGCTTTACCTCATCGTCGAGGCCCAGGGTGAGTCGGGAGGCTTCTTCCGGACAGAGAACAGGGGAGCCTCATGGCAGAAGATGAACTCATATCATGCCAGCGGCCAGTATTACAACAAGATAATCGCAGACCCGGTAGATGTCGACCGGGTCTTCAGCCTTGACACCTACACCATGGTCACCGTCGACGGTGGCAAGACATTCTCGCGTGTGAGCAACGACGGACGCCATGTTGATGACCACGCCATGTGGATCGACCCGGATAATACGGATCACTTTTACATTGGCGGTGACGGCGGCATCTACGAGACCTGGGACAACGGCACGACATTCATCTTCAAGTCGAACCTGCCTGTCACCCAATTCTACAGGGTGGCCGTTGACAACTCATACCCCTTCTACTACATCTACGGAGGCACACAGGACAACAACTCCATGGGCGGACCGTCAGCCAGCACGGGTGACGGGGTGGTCAATGACGACTGGTTTGTCACCCAGGGCGGTGACGGCTTCTGGGTAGCCATTGACCCTGTAGACTCCAACATTGTCTACACCGAGTCGCAGTATGGCAATGCCTCCCGCTATGACCGCAAGAGCGGACAGAGAATAAGCATCAAACCTTATCCGGGTGAGGGAGAGCTGACCTACCGCTGGAACTGGAACACCCCCATCCTGATAAGCCCCTCTGACCATAAGCGTATCTACATGGCTGCCAATTTCCTCTTCCGCAGCGATGACCAGGGAAGCAACTGGACAAAGATATCGCCTGATCTCACCAGGAACGAAGACCGCGACAGGTTCAGGATAATGGACAGATACTGGCCTGCAGATGCAGTGGCCAGGCACAAGTCCACCTCACTGTGGGGAACGATTGTCTCACTTGCCGAATCGAAGGTTCAGAAGGACCTGGTCTATACCGGCAGTGACGACGGCCAGATATCAGTGACGGAAGACGGCGGCGCAAACTGGAGGATGATAAAGAGCTTCCCGGGAGTGCCAGAGTACACCTACGTCAGCGATATTCTTCCCGACAAATTCAAGGCTGACGTTGTCTACGCCACCTTCAACAACCACAAGCGCGACGATTTCAAGCCTTACGTTCTCAAAAGCAACGACAGGGGCCGGAGCTGGGTGTCAATCAGCGCCAACCTGCCGGCTGTTGGGCCGGTTCATACAATCGAACAGGATCATGTCAATCCTGACCTGCTTTTCCTCGGCACCGAATTCAGCTTCTTCATCTCCTTTGACGGAGGTGCAAGCTGGACAGAGTTCAAGAAGGGACTGCCGACGATAGCCGTGCGTGATATTGCAATACAGGAACGTGAGAATGACCTCGTCATAGCCACCTTCGGAAGGGGGTTCTACGTAATCGACGACTATACTCCGCTGCGCAACTATAGCAAGGATATTGTGGGCAAACCGGGTTACATCTTCCCGGTCAGGGATGCTAAAATGTTTGTACGGACCAGCGGTTTCGACCAGCAGGGAGCTATGTACTACCGTGCAGAGAATCCTCCCTACGGGGCTACCATTACCTATTATGTCGACACTGTTCCCGGGACTGACAGGGATATTAGAAAGGAGAAGGAGAAGAAGCTGGTTGAGAAAGGAGAATATATACCTCAGCCCACACCCAGGGAACTCAGTCTTGAAGAGCGGGAGATAAAGCCATATCTGATCTTTACCATTACGGATGAAGAGGGAAATGTAATCAACAAGCTATACAAATCTGCCTCAAAGGGTGTCAACCGCATCACCTGGAACTTCACGTACGCCGGCTATCAGCCTGTCAGGCCGACCGAGAAGTTTACCCCCGTCTCCGGTAGCGGAGGTCGAAGCAGATGGGGTGGTGGCGGCATCGCGGTGATGCCCGGCAAATATTACGTCTCCATGGCCATGTATGCCAAGGGTGAGGTGAAAGAACTGGCCGGTCCTGAGCCGTTTGTATGCCAGCCCCTTGACATCGTCACCATGCCTGTCACTGACCCGGAAGCCAGGGAGAAATGGCTGAAGGAGGTGACCGCCTTCTCGAAGACAGCCTACGGTGCCATATCATATGCTGCAGAGCTTGAGGGCAGGGTTAACACTATCATGCAGACCATCCATCAGACTCCTGAGGCACCTGCCTCGCTCATGCAGGAGGCTGCCGCCCTCAATGAGGAGATGGCTGAGATCGGGTATCTCATAAGGGGTATCTCAGTCGGTGCCAGCACCGAAGAGACTCCGCCGTCACCTGTATCGCTCTCAGCACGGCTCTCAGCCATGTCGAGGTCGCTCTACGGCAACTCCGGCGACATTTCGGGCATCTCCGATCAGCAGTTCAGGATCCTTAAGAAGGAGTTCCCCGTGCTGCTTGAGAGGATTCAGAAAGCAGGCAAGGCTATTGACGCTCTGAATGCGAAGCTTGACGGGATAAATGCCCCCTGGACATCGGGCAGGATCCCGAAACTGTAACAGGATTTGCGATTTGCGATTTGCGATGTGCGATGTGCGAATTGCGAATTGCGAATTGCGAATTGCGAATTGCGAATTGCGAATTGCGAATTGCGAATTGCGAATTGCGAATTGCGAATTTGATGGAATCGAAAATCGAAAATCGAAAATGTCACTACTGCATATTGCCTAAAACCTTTTAGTATACCCATGACAGTACGGCATCTTGCCATTGCGGAAATAGTAATCCTGGTGATACTCTTCCGCGGGGTAGAACTCTGATGCCTTCGTCACCTGCGTGGCAACCCTCAGTCCCTTCTCCTTCAACAGCCCAATGTATTTGAGAGCTGTTTTTCTCTGCTCATCATTCTTGTAGAAGATCTCCGAGCGGTACTGGTCGCCGATGTCAGGACCCTGTCTGCCGACCTGGGTTGGGTCATGTATCTCGAGGAACAGTTTGAGCAGCTTCTCGTATGATGTCTTCTTCGTGTCATAGGTGACCTTCACCGTCTCGGCATGGCCGGTGTTACCGGCACTCACCTGCCGGTAAGAGGGATTCTTCACATGGCCGCCGGTGTATCCTGACTCCACGGCAATCACTCCCGGCTCCTTCTGCAGGAAATACTCCACTCCCCAAAAGCATCCGCCGGCAAAAAGTGCAGTGCCGTAGTTGCCGGGGCCGATTACCTCAGAGACAAAATCCATTGACACCGAATTGACGCAGTGGCGGGTGTTTTTCGGGGTGAACCCCTCTCCCTCGAAGACATGTCCAAGGTGACCTCCGCACGAAGCGCAGACGATCTCTGTCCTCATGCCGTCAGCATCCTTCACCCGCTTTACGGCGCCGGTGATCTCATCATCAAAGCTGGGCCAGCCGCAACGGGCATCGAACTTGGCATCGGACCAGAACAGTGCATTACCGCACTGTTTGCAGAGGTAGGTTCCCTTTTCGTTGAACTTTTCGTACAGCCCCGTGAAGGGATATTCGGTAGCCTTCCGGATAATGACCCTCTCCTCCTCGGCGGTAAGATCGTTCAGGACCGGCCTCTCCTGTGACTTCATTTCATTTTCTGTTGAAAGCATGGCAATCGTTATAATTATGGTATGAAACAGATGTGATTTCATGACAATTGTTTCTCGGATAACAATCAAAAAGTTTAAAGGTTTTTAAAAAATGCTCATAATCAAATAATATTCTGGCATAAATGTTGTTTTAAAAATATAGTTATTTTTGTGTCGGACTTAAAGGCAGATACCATGAAAAAAATTGGTCTTATAGTTGTTTTTGCTTTCCTGGCTGCGATTGCGCTCAGTTCGTGCAACCGCCAGGTATGCCCAGCATACGCCAGCAACGATAAAGACACTACTGAACAGGCAGGCTGACAAAAGCCTCTGTTCGTCTGCCAGTCTTGATATTTGCGGCATCCTGAATATGAGATTTTGGCTTATATTACTATTTCTATCACTCTGTGTTCCGCTCGCGGCACAGGGCGATCTTGATCCTCAGGACCGTATCTTCTGGCGCAATGAGAGGTCTGTGGGTGCTGCACTTAATGCTGACGGCTGGTCGGTAATATACCGTGACCTGCGGCAGATAAAGCCTTACCACAGGTATTTTCTTGAAGGCAGCATTGAAGGTTTCAAACATCCCAAGGAGACAAAGCTTACAAACTATTACTTTCAGGGCACCGGATCGTTTGTCTTTGGAAAGCTTAACTCCACCTGGACAGCAGGTTTCGGGGCAGGATACCAGCAGGAGATTTTTGGCAAGCATGATCTGGGTGGTGTCTCAGTCAGCTGGTTTGGTGGCGGAGGTGCGACAGTACTGTTCGCCAAACCCATTTACTACAAGATCATTGTATTTCTGCCCGACAACTACTACACCATTGAGGAGCAGAAGTTTGATCTGACAATACACCAGCCCCTTGACATCATGAGCAAATCATCACCCTTCAAGGGCATCAACGAAATAAAAGTATATCCGGGTCTCTACGCCCGCGGAGGGTTCAGCTTCGAGTACAGCAAAAACGACAGGCTGACGCATGCCATCGAAGTGGGGGCTTCGCTCCATGCCTTCACGAAGACGATCCCCATTATGGCGAGTGATGACAACAAACAGTTCTTCCCCTCAATTTTTGTCAGTTACCGCATCGGCATGATCCTCGATCCTGTAAACCCCGGTTCCATCCTCGACTTTTTCCGCCGTCGCCGGGAAGAATAATCTACACGCCTCTTTGACCTGTACTTTTTATTTTGTACTTTTGTCCCGCATTCTAATAACCTTATTAACTATTTAACAATGGCAAAGATTAAAGTAGCTATCAACGGATTCGGAAGGATAGGTCGCAATGTATTCAAGCTTGCATTTGACAACCCGAACATTGAGTTTGTGGGGATCAATGACCTCACCGATACAAAGACACTTGCTCACCTTCTCAAATATGACAGCACCCAGGGTCAGTACCCGGGAGTCACCCATGATGAACAGAATATTATAGTGAGGGGTGACAAGATAAAAGTCACGGCAGAAAAGAACCCGGCAGCAATTCCCTGGGAGTCGACACCTGACATCGTTATTGAATCAACCGGTGTTTTCACGGTTAAAGAGAGCCCCAGGGGAGGTTACGGTGATCATCTAAAAAACGGTGCAAAAAAGGTTATTCTCACAGTACCAGCCAAAGATGACATTGACGCTATGATTGTTGTGGGTGTCAATGATGATGCGCTCAAGCCTGAGCACTCGTGTGTCTCAAACGCCTCATGCACTACCAACTGTCTCGCTCCTGTGGCAAAGGTTCTCAATGACAGCTTCGGGCTCGAACTTGGCTACATGACCACTATCCATTCATATACCAACGACCAGAGGATACTCGACCTGCCGCACAGGGATCTCCGCAGGGCCAGGTCAGCAGCTCTCTCACAGATACCTACCACCACCGGCGCAGCCAAGTCAGTAGGCAAAGTGATACCTGCACTGAAGGGCAAACTCGACGGCATCTCCGTCAGGGTACCTACTCCGACAGGCTCACTTGTTGACCTTGTTGCAGTACTGAAGAAGACAGCCACGAAAGAGGAGATCAACGCAGCCATGAAGAAGGCAGCCGACGGTCCGATGAAGGGAATCCTCGAATATACCGAAGACCCAATCGTATCAGTGGACGTGATCCACAACCCGGCATCCTCTGTATTTGATGCCCAGAGCACCATGGTCAACGGCAACATGATAAAGGTTCTCTCATGGTATGACAATGAGTGGGGCTACTCTGCCAGATGCGTCGACCTGATCATGATGATGGGCAAGATGCTCTGATTGAAACAGACGGCAGAATAAATAATAAAGACGTCCCGGCGGGGTGTCTTTTTTTTGTGCGGGGGTTGGCCGGGGACCGATGAGATCAGAGTACCATCTGAACATCCATATTCACGCCGGCAGAGTCACGGTAGTGCTCTCCAAGTTCATGCATCGACTCATCATCCTCCTCATAAAGCCATGTGATGCGAACACGGTACTGAGGCTGGCGGTATCCGCTCAGCATCCTCAGCACATCCCGCAGGGCCTTTGAAGAACCGCTGTTTATGTACTCTAGAAAGATGACCACCCGGAGCTGGTTGAACCTGCCCAGGTGATTCCTGATCCATTCCTCCAGGGGATTGTATATACTTTCGGGTCTCTCGGCTATAGACCTGCCGGTGATGCTGAGAATATCCTCCTCCGGATCGTAGGTTATCCTCGGTATATTGTTTGAACCTGCCTGAATTATCTCAATACTCATGGTAATCAGTGTTATTCAGATCCTCCGGAATTACCAGTATGCCATATTATCATTCATAGCGCAATGCCTCTATAGGATCGACCGACGAGGCCTTTATGGCAGGGAAGTAGCCCGACGCCACCCCGACGATGAAGCAAGCCAGCACCCCGCCTATGACCCACACCCACGGGACAGTGAAACTCGAGCCCATTCCCAGCGATACAAGATTGCCGATCAGGATTCCCGCCACGATACCCAGTATACCACCTAACTGCCCGATGATGACAGATTCGTAGAGAAACTGCTGTCTTATTACCGAACCCCTTGCTCCGAGGGCCTTGCGTACTCCTATCTCACGCGTGCGCTCAGTGACCGAAACCAGCATAATGTTCATCAACCCCACCGCAGCCCCGAACAGTGTGATGAGGCCGATGATTGTCGCAGCAAGTGTGACATACTTTAAGTTCTCCATAAGCATCTGGATGATGGAATCACTCTTCTGAATGTTGAAATCCGACTCATCGCGCGGATCAAGGTTACGAATTATGCGGAAGATGCCTTCAGCCTCACTGGCCATCATGTCAAGACTCACCGATTTATATGGCATCACACCGATGCTGTACGTGATGTTGGGACGCGAAAAATACTGTCTGGCGGTGGTGACAGGTATGATAGTGGTCTGGTCGCTGCCCATGAAGCTGCTTCCTTTAGACTTCAGTACACCGATTACTGTCAGCTTCAGCCCAGGCAGGCTAATTTCCTTTCCCAGCGGATCGACCCCCGGAAAGAGGAATTTGACTATATCCTGCCCGATAATCACTACGTGCCTGTTGCTGCTGAGGTCATCCTGTGAGAAGTTGCGACCCGATTCCAGCTCATGACCCGCAAACGTGAGATAATTCTCATCTGAGCCAAGGATAGAGATATTCGGATTGGTCTTGTTGTTCTTGTACCTGAACTCGGCCAGACCGGAAGCGTTGAACGACACAGAGACCCATGCAGGCTCCTTAAACTTCTCCTTGAACTCCATAGCCTCACGAAATGTGATATAAGAGTGGTTACGCTGGCGTATATGCTGGTTGCCGATCTGCACCCTCATGGAACGAGATGTTATCGAGAATGAGTTGGCCCCCATCATCGTAAACTGCTCTGTCAGTGTGCTCTTCAGCCCGTCAATAGCCGTCAGTATCCCAACCAGGGCCATAATTCCAAAGGCAATTATGGCCATCGTCAGTACCGCCCTAACCCTGCTCGACCTTATTGCCTTGAACGCAACCCTGATGTTCTCATAAAATAAGGTGATCCTTTTCACGCTCTTCCTCCGGCATTAAATAAGGAACTAAGATACAGCTTTTATTAATTTCTGCTTACGCGAGGGCCAAAATGATAATACGGAAATTATATTTAAAGAATTAGTTGTATATTTAATTTATTAGTTATATATTTGCTGTTATAAATGACTGTGTGATGGAGATAAGGGAACTGACAAAGGCCGAAGAGGAGATAATGCAGATTTTGTGGCGGATAAAAAAAGGGTTCATCAAGGATCTGCTTGAGAAGTATGAAGAACCAAAGCCCGCGTATTCAACCGTAAGCACAATTGTCAGGATACTCATTGAAAAGGGTTTCATTGATTACAAAGTTTACGGCAGGACACACCTGTACTTTCCGGTCATATCAAGGGATGATTACCGGAAGAGCCGGTTAAACAGTCTGGTCAGGAACTATTTTTCAAACTCATACCAGAAGATGTTAAGTTTTTTTGCCCGTGAGGACTCTCTGACCATCAAGGATATGGAAGAGATCATGGAGATGATGAGGAGAGAAGAGGATAACAATAATCAGGAAAGATGAGCGCGCTTTTTGTATACGTGGTTGAAAGCAGCATCTGCCTTACACTGCTGTGGGTATTCTATCTGGTATTTCTGCGTAATGACACCCTTCATGGCAGGAACCGTTGGTTTCTCATTGCTTCAATGATTTTTTCGGCTGCAGTACCGCTGCTTGAGCTTAGGATCTCTGTTACCGGTGCGGTCATGCCTCCGGGAGGGATGGCTTCACTGCTCCTTCCCGAAACTGTGGTGACTCAGTCATCCGCTGCAGGTTATACTCCGTCGCTGATTTTACTTCTGCCGGTCATGTACATTGCCGGGCTGGCAGTTTCCGTTGCACTTCTGACCGCATTCCCCCTGTGGCTGGTTAAGCTCTCTCTTTCAGGGAAGCGTGAGGGCAGGATTATACGGGTACCTTCGCAAGATCATATGTGTTTCTCGGCCTTCGGGCATATCTTCATCAGCAGTTCTGTGCCGGCCGACAGGGCTCAGAGGATGATCAGCCACGAGATGAAACATATCTCACTCGGACATCACCGGGACCTGCTGCTTGCCGGCCTCATCACTGTACTGCAGTGGTTCAATCCGGCCGCCTACCTGGTCAGTCGCTCCCTCAGGGCACTTCATGAATATGAGGCCGACAGCAGATGCATTACCGAAGGGGAGGATATTCACTCATACCAGGAACTGATCCTTGCATCCGTATTCAGAACGCCGGTTACTCTGTTTTCAAACAGCTTTTCAAAATACTCACTCCTTAAAACCAGATTTACAATGATGACAAAGAAAAGAACGGGAGGTCTCTCCTCTCTCAAGATGGCAGTGGCACTGCCGCTTGCACTTATGCTGCTGTTCCTCTTCTCCTGCAAGGAGCGCAGCGGAGCAAAAACTGAGGCTGCACCTGCAGTTACGGAGATGGAAGCTCCGGCAGAGGTTTTCACTGATGTGGAAGAGATGCCTGTTTTTCAGGATGATACTACCCACCATGCATTCATGAATTGGGTCGGTGCCAACCTGAGATACCCCGAGGAAGCCGCGAAACAGGGAATTCAGGGAAGGGTTATGGTGCAGTTCATTATTGATGAGCAGGGTAATGTAACCGAACCAAAAGTTGTCCGGGGGGCTGATCCGCTCCTTGATCAGGCAGCCCTTGATCTGATTGCCGGAAGTCCGCAGTGGACCCCCGGGCGCCAGCAGGATGTCGCGGTAAAGGTTTCAATGACCATACCGATAAATTTTGCTCTTAAATGACGAAAAATATCATTTCATTGAGGGAGGTCTGCCAGCCTCCCTTTTTTTATGCCACTGACAGATAATTTGTATACCGTTCCCGCCGAATGGAAGTCGCATGAGATTTAATGTTTATAACCTTAACTATGCTCTTGCTCAAGCAATTTTCATTTTTATACCTTTGCCCGTGTGAACACGGGTATTTATTCCATCAGGAAGAGAACTGAAGCCTTCGCTGCCCTTGGCAGCGTGATGCGTGAAGCTGCTGCCGGCTCTACTGCCGGTTATGCGGGATCATTTGCGCACCTGATTGACTCAGTTCATCTCTCCAATCCCTGGTTCACACCTGAAAATGTGAGGCTGGCACTCTCCTCGCTCGGCAACACGCTGACGCCGGAGAAGCTTGACAGTTGGCTCTCTGCCTATCCTGAGCTTGATGAAGAACGTGAACCTGTAACCGTAGGGGTGGTGATGGCCGGCAATATACCTCTTGTCGGCTTCCATGACCTGCTCTGCGTGCTCATCACCGGCAACAGGCTGCAGGCCAGGCTGAGCAGTAAGGATGATCTGCTGATCAAGGCTGTGGCACAGACCCTCACCGATATTGAGCCGGCCTTTTCTCCGTTTATTGAGCTGATTGACGGCGTCCTGAAAGGATTTGACATGGTGATAGCCACCGGCAGTAACAACACTTCCAGGTACTTCGAGTACTATTTTCGTAAAACTCCCTCAATCATCCGTCGCAACCGCAACAGCATGGCAGTCATTGACGGCACGGAGACAGATGCTGAGCTGGAGTTGCTGGGAGATGACATCTTCTCATACTTCGGGCTGGGGTGCCGCAACGTCTCAAAGCTCTTCTTGCCACCAGGGTATGATCTGGCCGACCTCGCCGGACACTGGAGCAGGTACGCCTCCCTCCTCTCACACTACAAGTATGCAGTGAACCTTGACCACAACCGGGCGGTTATGACAGTCAACAGGGAGTCATTTACAGACGGCGGCTTCATTCTTCTGAAGGAGTCAGCCTCGCTGACACCTCCGCTGGGTGTACTTCACCATGAATACTATGATGATCCCGGGATTCCGTTGAGAGAGGCAGAATCGCTCAGAGATACCCTCCAGTGTGTGGCAGGACATGGCCATCTTCCCTTTGGAACAACGCAACAGCCCGAATTATGGGATTATGCAGATAATATAGATACCATCCGCTTCGTTCTAAAAATAAATAGCATTCTGTGAATGTATATTAAAAAATATTAAATTGCACAGTTTGAAAAAGTGAGTGATATGGTTTACAGGTTTGTGGTGTTATCTGATGAAGATGAAGCATTTATAAGGGAGTTCGAGTTTCTCGACAGCCAAAATCTGCTTGATTTTCACAATGCCCTCCAGGAAGAGCTTGAGTTTGACAGATCTCAGATAGCCTCCTTTTACATGGCTACTGACAATTGGGAGAAGGAGGAGGAATTTACTCTCTTTGACATGGGTGCGGGCTCTTCAACGATGGAGAACGCTGACCTGGAGGATATTATCTTCCGTAAAAACCAGAAGCTCCTCTATGTATTTGACTTTTTCAACGACAGGGCTCTCTTCATAGAGTATGTGGGTGAGGTAAAGGAAGAGGATGACAGGGAGTACCCGGTGTGTACAGCATCCAAGGGCCTGCCCCCCAAGCAGGTAACTTTTGGCGGCGTTTCCCGCAAGAAATACAACAACCTGATTGTTACTGATGATGATGACGATGATGAGGAGGAGGTTGTTGATGACGAGATCTTCTTCAATGCCGACGATGATGAGGACCTGTCGGAGTTTGACAATATCGAAAGCATGGATGAGGATGATATTTAGCCCCTCTCCCCTGCAGACCGGATGAAAAACAGGCTTGTTGTCCTGCCCGGCCCTACCGGGGCGGGAAAAACTGAGTTTGCCATTGAGCTTGCCACCCGTCTGGGGTGCAGTATCATCTCGTGTGATTCACGACAGTTTTACCGTGAGATGAAAATCGGCACCGCCGCGCCGGATGAACAACAGCTCGCCAGGGCCCGACACCACTTTGTCTCTTTTCTCTCAGTAACAGACTATTACAGTGTCAGCCTCTTTGAGCGCGACGTACTCGCCCTGCTACCCTCTCTCTTTGAGGAGAACCCGGTAGCAGTCATGACCGGAGGATCGATGCTCTATATGGATGCCGTCTGCCGCGGAATGGATGACATTCCTGATACTGACCCGGATGTGAGACGCAAGTATGCCGGCATATATGAGAGGGAGGGCATAGCCGCCCTCCGCATGGCACTCAGGATTGTTGACCCGGAATACTATGCCAGGGCTGACCTGCATAATCCACGCAGGCTGCTTCGTGCCCTCGAGATAGCTGAGAGCACCGGCAGGCCCTACTCCTCCTTCCTGAATGCCACCGTCAGGGAACGTGATTTCTCTATTCTGAAGGCAGGACTGACACGTGACAGAAGTGAGCTGCACAGTATCATTGACAGGCGCGTAGAACGCATGATGGAACAGGGACTGGAGCAGGAGGCAGCATCGCTGATCGGGTACCGTCATCTCAATGCGCTCAGGACCGTAGGATACCGTGAGATGTTCAGCTTCCTCGACGGCACGATCACCCGCCAGGAGGCCGTCTCCCTGATAAAGAGAAACACGCGGCGCTATGCGCGCAGGCAACTGACATGGTGGAAAAGGGACGGGGAGATTACCTGGTTTGATGCCACGGACCATAAAAGAATAATCGACTGGATCTCAAATCAGATCGGCATCTGAATCCTGTGTCAGACAGGCTCCCTGAGCCTGCGGATCACCTCAACAGGATCGGATGAAGAGAAAACGGTGCTGCCCGCAACCAGCACATCCACACCGGCATGAACCAGTACCGGGGCATTCTGGAGGTCTATACCGCCGTCGACCTCGATCATGACATCGTATCCGTCTTCGTCGATCATGCTTCGCAACTCTCCTATCTTGTTGATGCTCCCGGGAATGAATGTCTGACCTCCGTAACCGGGATTGACCGTCATTAGCAGCACCATGTCGATGTATGGAAGAATATCTCTCAGGAGTATCACCGGTGAGTGAGGATTGAGAGTAACGCCTGCTTTCATACCCAGTTTCCTGATCTCCGTCACTGTACGGTGTAGGTTGTGACAGGTCTCATAATGCACCGTGAGGTTTGTTGCGCCGGCATCCCTGAAGCGCTCGAGGTACCTGTCAGGGTCCACAATCATCAGGTGAACGTCGAGCGGCTTGACGGAGAGGTCGCGAACAGCCTCCACAACCGGAAAACCGAACGAAATATTGGGTACGAAAACACCGTCCATGATGTCAAGGTGCAGCCAGTCGGCAACACTTTCATTGATCATCTCAACTTCAGATGCAAGGTTTGCAAAGTCAGCGGCAAGGAGAGAAGGGGCGACGAGGTGGCTCATGTCAGAAAAATATATTCATCTTCACCCCAGGTAAGACTTAAGAATGCGGCAGCGGGTGGTAAACTGTATTCGTTTTATGGCCTTCTCCTTGATCTGTCTCACCCGTTCGCGGGTGAGTTTCATCTCTTCCCCTATCTCTTCAAGGGTATAGGGGTGTTTCATTCCGATCCCGAAATAAAGCTTTAGCACCCGTGCCTCCCGGGGCGATAGGGTACTCAGCGCCTTTTCAATCTCATAGGAGAGAGATTCATTGATCAGGTTGCGGTCAGGACTGGGTGTATCGTCGCTCTGCATCACGTCGTACATGTTGTTGTCCTCCTCGGAACTAATCGGGGCATCCATACTGAGTGTACGACCGTTGGTGCGTATGGCCTCCTTAACATCCTCAGGGGCTATCTCCAGCAGGTCGGCTATCTCCTGTGCCGAGGGCTCCCTCTCGTACTCCTGTTCCAGTTTTGAGTAGGCCCTGTTGATCCTGTTTATCGAGCCGATCTTGTTAACGGGCAGCCTGACGATCCTGGCCTGTTCGGCAAGCGACTGCAAAATGGCCTGCCTGATCCACCATACCGCGTAGGAGATGAACTTGAAGCCCCGTGTCTCGTCAAAGCGCTGAGCAGCCTTGATCAGCCCAAGGTTACCTTCATTGATAAGGTCTGGAAGCGTCATGCCCTGATTCTGATACTGTTTTGCCACCGACACCACAAATCTGAGATTTGCCTTTACCAGCCTGGCAAGTGCGTCATGGTCTCCCGCCCTGATTCGCCTTGCAAGGGCAACTTCTTCATCCGGAGTAATGAGATCAACCTTTCCTATCTCCTGAAGGTACTTGTCAAGAGACGGAGTGTCACGGTTGGTGACCTGCTTTGTGATCTTCAACTGACGCATATACAATACGTTAAGATGTCAATACTTCTAATTAAAATAAAAGTTCCGAATTTTACTAAAAATTTCTCAATAAAACAACAGTTGTGCAATTATTTTAATTTTCTTCAATTCTTGAACAGGGCAAATCACCTGATCTCTATTTTATTACCCTGTCGATTATTTTGATCTGATAATTTGGATAGTAATTAATTTATGTGTAGTATTGCACCGGATTACCGGTGATAAACCGGTCTCAGAGTCGGCGGGATTTTATCGTTCCCCACTTCACCAAAAGAAATCAATCTTACTTAATTTCTCTACACATTTTAAAAACATGCATGATATTCTTGAACTGAGCGAGATGCTGGTTCCCGAATTGCGGGAAATAGCCAAGCAGCTCAAAATTAAGAGGGCAGAGCTCCTCAAAAAGCAGGATCTTATCTACAAGATCCTTGATCAGCAGGCTATAGATGCCGCTGATGCCAGCAAATCGGGCAAGCCTGCAGACCAATCCTCTGACAGGCCCCGACAGCGTCCGGACCAGCAGAAAAAACAGAGGCCTGACCGGCAGAAACAGCAGCAGTCGGCTGGCAGGAAGCCCCGGGACAAGGCTCCGCAAAAGGCACTTGATCAGCAAGACCAGAGACAGTCCGAATCCCGGCCACAGGGTCAGCAGAGACAGCAGCAACCGCCCC
>DHHM01000013.1:8919-18620 GCA_002403305.1 Bacteroidales bacterium UBA4772 | reverse complement strand
AGCAGAGACAGCAGCAACCGCCCCGGGATCAGCAGCAGAAGCCCCAGGATCAGCAGAGCCAGCTGCAACCGCCCCGGGATCAGCAGCAGAAGCCCCAGGATCAGCAGAGCCAGCTGCAACAACCCCAGGATCAGCAGCAGCAAAGCCGGCAGCAGCCTCAGGATCAGAAGCAGGATCAGAGACAGGATCAGAGACAGGATCAGAGACAGCAGTGGCAGCAAAATCGCAGCAAGAGGCCCCGCACATACAAGAACGACCAGCAGGAACAGCGCAAAGGTGACGGTGAACGTCCGCAACCCTCTTCCACCCCGGCTCCCGGCAAGGAGGAGATACAGAAAGAGAGGACGCTGCTTGAAACCGACGCTGCACACGAGAATGATAATGATCTTCTCAGGTTCGCCGAAAGTGAAGCGGATACAAACGGAATCCGTGAGGCCGCAGCAGCTGACGACACAGTGATCATTCCTCCTGCAACCTCTGAACCCTCAGGGAGCCATCATGATGCGCCGGCGCCGGTCAGGGAAGAGAAGAAGGAGAGGATGTACGACTTTGAGGGTATTGTTGCAAACACCGGAGTACTGGAGATCATGCCTGACGGTTACGGTTTCCTGCGCTCACCTGACTACAACTACCTGAGTTCCCCTGATGACATATATGTATCACAGTCGCAGATAAAGCTCTTCGGACTGAAGACCGGAGATACGATCAGGGGTACCATCCGCCCTCCGCGGGAGGGAGAAAAGTATTTCCCTCTTATAAAGGTGGAAGAGATCAACGGCCGGACACCCGATTTCATTCGTGACCGTGTGCCGTTCGACTATCTCACACCTCTCTTCCCCAATGAAAAATTCACCCTCTGCAAACCCGGCGAGGGTAATCTGTCAGCCCGGATAGTTGATATGTTCTGTCCCATCGGCAAGGGCCAGCGTGGCCTCATTGTGGCCCAGCCCAAGACCGGTAAGACCATCCTCCTCCAGGATATTGCCAACGCTATTGCCAAGTTCCATCCGGAGGTATACCTCATGATACTGCTCATCGACGAGCGGCCCGAGGAGGTTACCGAGATGGCCCGCAATGTCAATGCCGAGGTCATTGCATCAACCTTTGACGAGCCTGCCGAGAGACATGTACGAATTGCCACCATAGTGCAGGAGAAAGCCAAGAGGCTTGTGGAGTGCGGTCATGATGTCGTCATTCTGCTTGACTCCATCACCCGTCTTGCCAGAGCATTCAACACCATAGCGCCGGCATCGGGCAAGGTGCTCTCGGGCGGTGTCGACTCCAACGCCCTTCATAAGCCCAAGAGGTTCTTCGGCGCGGCACGCAACATTGAGAACGGCGGCTCACTGACAATAATAGCCACGGCACTTACCGACACCGGGTCCAAGATGGACGACGTTATCTTTGAAGAATTCAAGGGCACCGGCAACATGGAACTGCAGCTTGACCGCAAGCTCTCCAACAGGAGGATATTCCCGTCGATTGACATTCCGGCCTCCAGCACAAGGCGTGAAGACCTTCTTCTTGAGAAAAACATGCTCAGCAAGATCTGGATACTGCGCAACTATCTGACCGACATGAACTCGGTGGAGGCCATGGAATTCCTGCGCGACAGGATAACGCAAACGCGCTCCAACGAGGAGTTCCTGATTTCCATGAACAGTGAGTAAATCTCCCGGAAAATCGGTAACTTTGCGATTTATTTTTTCAATCAGCTTTTTGACAATAAAAAATTTTATACTTAGAAATGGCAACAAAGAAATTCATTACTTGTGACGGCAACCAGGCAGCATCGCACATTGCATATATGTTCAGCGAGGTGGCCTGTATCTATCCTATCACTCCCTCATCAACCATGGCAGAGTATGTTGATGAGTGGGCTGCTCACGGGCTCAAAAACATGTTCGGTGAGGAGGTTAAGGTGGTTGAGATGCAGAGCGAAGCCGGTGCCGCAGGAGCTGTTCATGGCTCTCTGCAGTCGGGTGCCCTTACCTCAACATTCACCGCATCGCAGGGTCTCCTCCTGATGATACCCAACATGTACAAGATATCGGGAGAGCTGCTCCCGGGCGTTTTCCACGTCAGTGCACGCACCCTTGCTGCCCATGCCCTGTCGATATTTGGCGACCACAGTGACATATATGCAACACGCCAGACAGGTTTCGCACTGATTGCCAGCGGCAGCGTACAGGAGATCATGGACATTGCAGGTGTGGCACACCTGTCAGCCATTAAGTCGAGAGTGCCCTTCCTCCATTTCTTTGACGGTTTCCGCTCATCATCGGAGATACAGAAGATAGAAGCCATCGACATTGAAGACATGAAGAAGCTGGTCGATATGGAATCTGTAAAACGTTTCCGTGATCAGGCTCTCAATCCTGAACACCCCGTCACAAGAGGCACAGCACAGAACCCTGACATCTTCTTCCAGGCCAGGGAGGCCTCAAACCCGTTCTATGAAAACCTTGACGACACGGTCAATGAATACATGGAGCAGATATCAGCCCTGACCGGGCGCGAATACAAGCCCTTCACCTACTACGGTGATCCCGATGCAGAGCACATCATCATGGCAATGGGTTCGGTCACCGAGACCATCAGGGAGACCATCGACTATCTTGCAGAAACCAAAGGCAGCAAACTGGGGCTCATCACCGTTCATCTTTACAGGCCCTTCTCGGCAAAATATCTGCTGAACGTACTGCCGGGGAAGGTCAAAACCATTACCGTGCTTGACCGTACCAAGGAGCCGGGAGCCAACGGAGAACCGCTCTATCTTGACGTTAAGGATGTATTCTATGACAGGGATGTACGTCCGGTCATACTCGGCGGACGATACGGGCTCAGCTCGAAGGACACCACTCCTGCACAGATCATCTCTGTCTTTGAAAACATGGAGCAGGAGAAGCCGATGAACCAGTTCACCGTAGGGATTAAGGACGATGTGACCTTCAGGTCGTTGCCCCTGCTTCCCGAGATCAACGTCAGTGACAGGAGCACCTATTCAGCCAAGTTCTACGGACTTGGGTCTGACGGTACCGTCGGTGCCAACAAGAACTCCATCAAGATCATAGGTGAGACCACCGACAAATATTGCCAGGCCTACTTCGCCTATGACTCCAAGAAGTCGGGCGGTATTACCGTCTCGCACCTCAGGTTCGGAGACAAGCCCATCCGTTCGCCCTACCTGGTTAACACACCCGATTTCGTCGCGTGCCATGTTCCGGCATACCTTGACAAGTATGACATGCTCAAGGGGCTGAAGAAAGGCGGCATCTTCCTCCTCAACTCCATCTGGGATGCAGAGGAGACCAGGAGCAAGCTTCCCGACCACATAAAGAGATACCTGGCAGAAAACAACATAGATTTCTACATCATCAATGCCACCGAGATAGCTGAGGAGATTGGCCTTGGAACACGTACCAACACCATCATGCAGAGTGCCTTCTTCAAGGTGGCGGAGGTGATTCCCTACAAGCTTGCCATAGATGAGATGAAGCATGCTGTTGTAAAAGCCTACGGTAAGAAGGGCGAGAACATTGTGAAGATGAACAATGAAGCCATTGACCGCGGCGGCATGGTCACAAAGGTTGAGATACCTGCCGAGTGGGCATCGATGAAGGTTGCTCCTCCTGCTGTTGACGGCAAGAGACCGGAATTCATACGTGATGTTGCTGACGTCATTAACGGCCAGCGCGGTGACGATCTTCCTGTCAGCGCCTTCGTCGGGCGTGAAGACGGCACCTTTCCTGCCGGCACGGCTGCCTGGGAGAAGAGGGGAATAGCAGTTAACGTGCCCGAGTGGCAGATCGATCCCTGTACCCAGTGCAACCAATGCTCGTACGTATGTCCTCACGCTGCCATCCGTCCCTTCCTTCTTACTGATGAAGAGCTGGCTGCAGCACCTGAAGGCATCACCGCCAAACAGGGTATCGGAAACACCAAAACACACAAGTTCAGGATACAGGTGAGCGTCCTCGACTGTACCGGCTGCGGCAACTGTGCCGACGTCTGTCCGTCAAAGGAGAAGGCTCTCATCATGAAGCCGCTTGAGTCGCAGATGCACCAGGCCGACTTCTGGACCTACATGCATGAAGTGGTGGGATACAAGGATACCCTTGTTGACAAGTACACCAACGTCAAGAACTCGCAGTTTGCCCAGCCGCTCTTTGAGTTCTCGGGAGCGTGCGCAGGATGCGGCGAGACACCCTATATAAAGGCTATCACCCAACTCTTTGGTGACCGGATGGTCATATCCAATGCTACGGGATGCTCGTCGATCTACGGCGGCTCGGCACCTTCGATGCCCTATACCGTTAACAGGAACGGCAACGGTCCGGCATGGGCCAACTCCCTCTTCGAAGACAACGCGGAGTATGGCTTCGGACTGATGCTGGGAGCCACACGCATCAGGCAACGCATTGAGCGCCTGATGAAGGAGAACATCGATGGCGGCCTTGCCCCTGTAACCGTGGCTGCTTTCAACGAATGGATCGCTGAAAAGAACAATGCCAAAACCAGCAGGAGCGCATCTGAGAAGGTGATCGCCGCCTGTGAGAAGGATAAGGCCCCGGTATGTAAGGAGATACTCGACCTGAAGCAATACCTCGTCAAGAGGTCGTACTGGGTCTTCGGCGGTGACGGATGGGCATACGACATCGGTTATGGCGGCCTTGACCATGTGCTTGCCTCAGGAGAAGATATCAACCTCCTGGTGCTTGACACCGAGGTCTACTCGAACACCGGAGGCCAGGCTTCCAAGTCGACCCCCGCAGGTGCCGTAGCCAAGTTTGCCGCATCGGGAAAGAAGATACGCAAGAAGGATCTGGGACAGATGGCCATGACCTACGGTTATGTCTACGTTGCACAGGTAGCCATGGGAGCCAGCCAGAACCAGTACTTCAAGGCCATACGTGAGGCCGAGGAGTTCCCCGGCCCGTCACTCATCATAGCCTACTCACCCTGCATCAACCACGGCCTCCGCAAAGGCATGGGCAAGTCGCAGGAACAGGAGAAGGATGCAGTGACAGCAGGTTACTGGCATCTCTACAGGAATGACCCGCGCCTTGAGCACCAGGGCAAGAACCCCTTCCAGCTCGACTCCAAGGAGCCTGACTGGAGCAAGTTCCAGGATTTCCTCAAGTCAGAGGTTCGCTATACTGCCCTTCTCAAGGAGTTCCCGCAGGAAGCTGAAGTACTGTTCAAGCAGGCCGAGGAGAATTCCAAATGGAGATATGAAAGCTACAAACGACTCTCGGAGATGGAATTCGGAACCGTCGAAGAAGAGGCAAAAGAAAAGACAGAATAGAACTGTTCTTAACCATAACCAGGAGAGCCGGACAGACCGGCTCTCTTTTTTTTGTCGCTGGAAACCGGTAACTTTGCACAGCAAAATCAGTTCCGTCGGAAAGAACAACTGTAAACGAAAAATCAATAACGAAGCTGTTGAGCAGGGCATTGGCGATTGACTACGGAAGAAAACGCTGCGGATTGGCGGTGACTGACCCGATGAGGATCATTGCCTCGCCACTTGCCACCGTCCCCTCAGGCCAGCTCGAAGCCTTCCTTAAGGATTACCTCTTCAGGGAAAATGTGACAGATGTTATCATTGGGTATCCGGTTACCGTGAACAATCTGCCCAGTGAAAGTGTAAAGTACATTGATCCGTTCATTAAGAGGTTCAGGAAGGTCTTTCCGACGGTGGCGCTTCATCTTGCCGATGAGCGCTTCACCTCGCAGATAGCCATGAACGCGATGATCGACGGTGGAGTAAAAAAGAGCGGCAGGCGCGACAAGGCACTGGTTGATCGCATCAGTGCGTCAATCATACTTCAGTCGTGGCTCACCCTCAGTGAGAACAACAAAAAGAGAGAACAATGACATATCCGATCTACGTGTACGGCCATCCGGTGCTCCGCAAAGTTGCACGCGACATAGAGCGCGACTTCCCGGACCTCGACACCCTCATAGCCGATATGTTCGAAACCATGTACCAGTCTGAGGGTCTCGGACTGGCAGCGCCTCAGATAGGTAAGTCAATAAGGCTCTTCGTCATTGACGGTAAGCCTCTCGGCGATGACTACCCGGATATGAAAGATTTCAAACAGGCCTTTATCAATCCGCAGGTAATGGAACGCAAGGGAGACAGGGTGCCAATGAACGAAGGATGTCTCAGCATCCCGGGCATACATGAGGAGGTGGACCGCGAGTCAGAGGTGAGGATACAGTATTACGACCAGGAGTGGAATTTTCACGACGAGGTTTACAAGGGTTACAAGGCAAGGGTTGTGCTTCATGAGTATGACCATCTTGACGGAGTGCTCTTCACTGACAGGCTTTACCCGCTGCGCCGCAGGCTTCTGCGGGGAAAGCTGAATGATATAGGCAAAGGACGTTTCGAAGCTGACTACCGTACTGTACTACCCAACGGAAGATGACCGTGGGGTGTTGACTTTTCTTCACGATTGATTTATCTTTACCGGGTCTAAAGCTGTGACCCGTGCATATCAGGGAGATACCATTCCTGAGACTGTTTGTGCCGTTATGTGCCGGCGTGATCGTGGGTGAGCTGCTGCCTCGCTTTACCGTGGCAGCCGTCATCACCGCCCTGACAGCCTTTGCCATGATGACATGGCGGCTAAGCAGAAAAGAGTTTTTCTCCGATACACTCTTCGGCTTTCTGTTGTCCCTCTTCATATTTTCTGCAGGTTACCTTCTCCGTCTGAACGACCTCAGGCGCTGCAGTCATCTGGAGGAGAGCCGCCAGACCGTTACCGTAAGGCTGTCAGAATACCCCCATAAAAAGAACGCCAGCTACTCCTTCAGCGTGGCCATCATCAGCGTGGCCGGCAGAGACGGAGACAATGCGCCACGGGATAAACTCAGGCCCGGTGACAATAGCTCGCCACGAGGCTCCCTCCTTCTCTATTTCATAAGCGACACGCTCCCCTCGCGCTGGCAGCCCGGTGATCAGCTGCAGCTTCATCTCACCCCGCGAATGATACGAAACAACGGCAACCCCTGCGAGTTCAACTACAGCCGCTACATGGAGGGCCGGGGCATCAGGTACACCGGCTTCTTCAGGGCAAGGGACATTATCAGCCACCTGCCGGCTGCCAGGCTGACGGTCAGGGAGAGGTCGCAGAGGACGGCACACGCACTGATAGCACTCTTTGCCAAAGCAGGGCTCCGTAATGAGGGGCTGGGTGTGGTCACCGCCCTCACCCTGGGCGACAGGGATCTGCTTGACCGGGAACATCTGGAAGCCTTTGCAAGGTCAGGAGTAATGCATATAATGGCCGTATCAGGACTGCATGTGGGGATGATCAGCATGGCGCTCTCATGGATGCTCTTCTTCCTGCGGGGCAGGCTGAAGCCGCTGAGGGCAGTGATAACGGTACCCCTGCTTTGGGGATTTGCCTTTATCACAGGATTGTCACCGTCGGTACTGCGTGCGACGATCATGTTTACCTTCCTCCAGGCAGGAACTCTCACCCGCCGTCCGGCCTCATCCATGAACAGCCTGCTGGCATCAGCCTTTATCATGACAGCGGCACGCCCGGCAGTACTGTTCGAGGCGGGCTTTCAACTGTCGTACCTTGCCGTGGCTTTTATCATACTCTTCTACAATCGCTTCTCCGGACTCATCAGGCCGGGCAACAGGGTCATACGGTATATCTGGCAGGTGACGGCACTGTCACTGGTGGCACAGGCAGGCACCATGGCACTGACAGTGAGGCTTTTCAATATCTTTCCCCTCCTCTTCCCGCTGTCAAACATCCTGGTAGTACCCATTACGTTCCTGGTGCTCATGCTGACACTGTTGCTCATTGTTACCAGCCCCATCCCCTTCCTGTCATCCTTCGCAGCATCGCTTCTTGACTGGCTTGCCGGACTGATGCTGCGCATAACAGGCACTATCGGTTCCGTTGACCGGGCTGTGCTGGGCGACATAGGCTTCACCGCCGCCGAGACGGTACTTCTGACGGTGGCCATAGCACTCCTCCTCACATCTCTTCTCAGGGTATACAGGATCACCTTAAAACCCTTTATCGTTGCAGCGTTGCTCTTTGCTGTCTGCAACACCCTCAAGATCAGCCGGGAGAGCAATATATCAGGACCGGTAACATACGCTATCCGTGGAAGCGAACTCAAGGCGTGGCAGCAGGGCCGGCTGCTGATAGTGGCACCACCCGGAGGCACTCTGCCTGCAGAGGTGAGGAAGCATGCAGCCATCCGTGGGTTGAAGATTGAGGTGATTGGACCCGGTTAATACATCTTTTGATTAACTTTGCCGCAACCATAGCAATTCATAAATGAGGATAGTCATTGCCGGCGCAGGAGAGGTAGGCACCCATCTTGCAAAGATGCTCTCGCAGAGCGAACACGAGATCATACTTATCGATTCCGAAGTTGAGAGGCTCACCCCTATTGACTCATCAATTGATGTTCTGACATATGAAGGATCGGCCACCTCCCTCAACATACTAAAGGAGGCCCTCAAGAAAAACACTGATCTCTTCATAGCAGTAGCTCACTATGAAGACACCAATATCAGCGCCGCCATCATTTCAAAGAAACTGGGCGCCAAGAAGGTGATTGCGCGTGTAGACAACATGGAATACCTTGAACGGAACAACAAGGAGTTCTTCAGGTCGATGGGTGTTGACCATATGATATACCCGGAGCTCATCGCTGCCAAGGAGGTCATCAGCCTGCTGAAAGAGACCGGCACCACCGAGTTCATGGACTTTGCCGGAGGGTTGCTGTCGCTCTTTGTGCAGAAGCTTGAAAAGAATGCCCCTGTCCTTAACAAAAGCCTTGAGGAGGTCTCCAACACCATCGGGTCAATTGAGTATCGTGCCGTTGCCATAAAGAGGCATGAGCATACTATCATCCCGCGTGGCAAGGAAGAGTTTCTTGACGGTGACCTGGCCTTCGTCATATCAACACGTGAAGGCATCGCTGACATGATGAAGTTTTCAGGGAAGAAGAATGTGGAGGCCAAGAGCATTATGATTTTGGGAGGGAGCCGTATCGGCAGGCATATAGCCCAGAAGCTTCAGAACTACTGCCAGGTGAAGCTTATAGATTACGACCTGGAGAAATGTCGTGATCTGGCCGAGGACCTTGAGGATACCCTGGTTATCAACGGCGACGGCCGCGACGGCGACCTGCTGGCCGAGGAGGGGCTTCAGAACATGGATGCCTTTGTGGCTGTCACCGGAAACTCTGAGACAAACATTCTCTCATGCCTCCTGGCCAAGAAGATAGGTGTGATGAAGACGATCGCCGAGGTCGAGAACATGGAGTACATCAACCTGGCAGAGAACTCGGGCATAGATACCATCATCAACAAGAAGATAGCCACCGCCAGCCGGATCTTCCGTCACACGATGAACCCCAACGTCACCCAGGTGAAGATGATGACAGGCACCGATGCCGAAGTCATTGAATTCAATGTCCCTGAGGGTGCCCGTATAACCTCGGGACCGCTGAAGCTCATCGATTTTCCAAGAGATGCCATTGTCGGGGGGGGCATACGCAAGTATAAGCCTTACATAGCCACCGGTGACACGCTGATACAGGCAGGTGACAAGGTGGTGGTCTTCGCGCTGCCGTCAGCCTTTGACAAACTCAATAAGTTTTTTACCGGCGACAGGAAATAAGGCTCGGGGATGTGCGATTTGCGATGTGCGATT
>DHHM01000013.1:0-8849 GCA_002403305.1 Bacteroidales bacterium UBA4772 | reverse complement strand
TGCGATGTGCGATTTGCGATTTGTGATGTGCGATTTGCGATTTGCGAATAGTTGCAGAAATCGAAAATCGAAAATCTGAAATCGAAAATCCACTACTGCCTATAATTCAAGCACCCCCTTCCCCTGCCTCAGGATGACAGGCTCGGGGCCGGTACAGTCAACAACGGTTGAGGGTTCATTGTCTCCGAAGCCAGCGTCAACAACCAGGTCAGCAAAATTATAATATTTTTCATGAATGAGCTCCGGGTCAGTGATATATTCGATGATCTCATTATCCTCATGGATTGAGGTAGTCATCAGGGGACGTCCCAGTTCGCGTACTATCTCCAGTGTGATGCTGTTGTCCGGGATACGTATCCCCAGCGTCTTCTTGCGGTGACGGAACATGGCGGGGATCTGGTTATTGGCCTTGACGATGAAGGTGAACGGCCCCGGCAGGTTACGCTTCAGCAGCCTGAAAAGGTTATTGTCATGGATAACCGTATACTCGGAGAGCTGACTCATAGAAGCAAAGATCATTGACATGTCGGGGTTGCCGGGATTAAGTCCCTTGAAGCGGGCTATCTTCTCGATGGTCTTCCCGGCCCTGATATCACAACCCATGGCATAGATGGTGTCAGTGGGGTATATGACTATACCTCCCTGCTCAAGCACCCATATTACCTTGCGTATCTGGTCCGGGTTGGGATTCTCGGGATATATCTTAAGAAGCATCTCTCTGTAAAACAGAAGGCAAATATATAAACTAATATTCAGCAGGGGTCAAAAAAAGAGGGTAAGCTACTCATATCGCACCGCTACAACCTTCTACCCTTGCTGCCTTCCGACCCTGGGGGAGTTCAAAGGGAGCTGGTCGTATGAGACTTACCCCGCACAAAAATACTATTATTTGGCGGAGGCGCCAAATAATAGTCATAGTTTTCCCGGATGCAGAGATTTGTCCATAAAGATTTCATACCCTCCAAAAATCCGGTCAGTGAACTTGATTATTATTTACCTGTGAAAAATCGACTGTTTTTATGTAAGTTTGTTTTCAAAATCAAAAAAAACGGTAAGATGGAAGAAAAAAGATCAATCTGGAAAGAGACCCTGAACTACGGAATTATTCTGGGTCTGATCAGTGTCGGCCTCTCGGTGCTTACTTATATGTTTGACCTCACCTTCAAGACATGGCTGATGTGGCCAATGATGCTCATCTCAGTTCTTGTGCTCTTTTTTCTGCTACGCTCATACCGTGACCATTACAACAACGGATACATCTCCTACGGCAAATCAGTCGGGGCAGGGGTGATTATCAACCTGTACGCGGCCATCATAGCGGCAATATTCGTCTATGTTCTATATGCATTCATTGACCCCGGCCTGGTAGACAAATCGCTGGCGGTAGCTGAGGAGAGACTGGTCGGGAGGGGTGTCCCCGATGCTGCCATTGAGAAGGCCATGGAGGTGCAAGCCAAGATGATGAAACCGTGGTTCACCGCCATGATGTCGATTATCAACGGTGTCTTCATGGGACTGATTCTCTCGCTGATCGTATCACTCTTCGTCATGAAAAAGGGCAATCCTCTCCTTGATGAGGTTGAAGAAGAGCCGCAGCAGTAATGGATCTTTCGGTTGTAGTCCCTGCCTGGAACGAGGCGGAGTCGCTGCCCGAACTGGCAGAATGGATTGACAGGGTTTGTGTCGCCTCCTCAATCGGCTATGAGCTTATTGTAATTGATGACGGCAGCAGTGACAACAGCTGGGAGGTGCTGAAGCATCTTGCATCCCGCAATGGGAAGATAAAAGCCATCAGGTTCCGCCGCAACTATGGCAAGGCAGCTGCGCTGCAGACCGGTTTTGAGGCCTCGTCAGGAGAGGTGGTGATAACCATGGATGCCGACCTGCAGGACAGTCCCGATGAGATCCCCGAACTGGTCCGGATGATCAGGGAAGAGAGGTATCATATGGTCTCCGGATGGAAGAAGAAGAGGTATGACCCGTTCATCAAGAAGACAACATCAAAACTATACAACTACACTGCCAGGAAGTTCTCGGGTATCAGGCTGCACGACTTCAACTGCGGCTTGAAGGCCTATGACGGGGAGGTGGTCAGGAGCATCGAGGTCTACGGCGAGATGCACCGTTACATACCCATGCTGGCGGTGGAGGCAGGCTTTAAAAATATTGGCGAGAAGGTGGTGCAGCAC
The DNA here is from genome assembly GCA_002403305.1 of Bacteroidales bacterium UBA4772. Lineage (GTDB taxonomy): Bacteria > Bacteroidota > Bacteroidia > Bacteroidales > VadinHA17 > SR-FBR-E99. The sequence continues at coordinate 6,660 of DHHM01000013.1, read as the reverse complement.
CAGGCCCGTAAGTACGGTGTGACTAAATACGGCTTTGACAGGTTCCTGAAGGGTTATCTTGACATGCTGACCATCAGCTTCATCACCCGCTTTGGCAAAAGTCCCATGCATCTCTTCGGCACAATGGGCTCGCTCATGTTCCTGGCGGGATTCATCATGGCGGTATACCTCGGCATACGTAAGCTGGTGTTTATCCACCAGGGCCTCAGGGCCCCGCTGGTGACTGACAGTCCCTACTTTTACATAGCGCTGGCAGTAATGATAATAGGATCGTTTCTCTTCCTGACCGGATTTCTTGCTGAGCTTGTCAACCGCCGCTCTTCTGACCGCAACCGCTACCTGGTATGGGAACGCCTTAACATAAAAGTCTGAGTTCCGCGCCATAAACCCCGTGCCTCGTGTCCTGAGACCTCCCGCTTTCGAGGGTCTGCGTCGCTTTGCTTCTTGTGTGCCCTCCCGCTGTCGCGGGACTGTGTCGTTTCGCTTCCTGTGTGCCCTGAGGTCTGTGACTAATGCCTCGCGCGCTGCGTATCCCACGAGAGAGTGCGCAGTGCCTCTGTCATCCTCTCCCATGTATAGAGCTTCTTCTGCTCTTCAATACCCTCTTTAAACCTCTCCTCATCACCGTTGAAGAAATCCGCAATTGCTACTGCTATTGCTTCCGGCTCAGGCTCAACAACATAGCCGCAGATGCCGTCAGGCACTATCTCGGCAAGTCCCCCTACGTTGGTCACAACCATAGGCTTGTTGAAGTGATAGGCCACCTGTGTCACCCCGCTCTGTGTGGCAGACCTGTAAGGCTGCACAACCAGTGAGGCGGCAGAGAAATAGTAACGCACCTCCTCATCACTGATGAAGTGGGAGTGAAAGATCATGTTGCCGGCGAGGTCATGCTCATGAATGAGATCAAAGTATCTCTTCTCATCCTCGTAGAATTCACCAGCAACAATAAGTTTGATTCCGAGGCTCCTGACAGCTGGGTCAGCCATGGCCTCAATCAGCAGGTCAAGTCCCTTGTACTCCCTGATAAAGCCAAAGAAGAGAATGTACTTTTCGGCCGGACAGAGCTTAAGCCGCACCAGCGCCTCGGCACGCGACACAGGCTCACTGTAGTTGTCAAACAGCGGGTGTGGCGATATGACGCAGGGCATCCTGAGACTGAACTGCCTCAGGTCACGCTCCACAGCCTTCGTCATCACCAGGGCGCCGTGAATGCTCTTCACGAAGAACTTCGTCAGCATCCTGTCGCCGACGTGTTTCTCATGAGGGATCACATTGTCGAAGATGGTGACTATCCTGGTGTGCCTGTTGGTTCTCACTATCCGTGCTATGAAACCGAGCGCCGGCGCCAGAAAAGGAAGCCAGTACCGGAGTATTATCAGGTCCGGTCTGGTACGTCTCAGGCGCATACCGATGGTGAACCAGTTAAGCGGGTTGACCGAGTTGATGGCACGGGTGATGGTCACCCCCTGCGGGGCATAACCCACATCATACTGTGTCTTGCCAGGGAAGAGCAGTGCCGGATACTGCAATTTAAAGGTGTAAATGGCTGCAGCATCTCCCTCCTGAAGGAACTGCTGTGCCAGCCTCTCATTATATGCTGCTATGCCGCCGCGATAGGGATGAGCCGGACCGCAGATGACAATGCGCATCATTGGCCACCCCCCCCCCTCACCCAGTCGGTGAGATAACTGTATTGCGGCTCCAGGCTGCCTCCGCTGGTGATGGTGGCACGCTGCAGCATCGGGGAGTCATTGTCAGTGAAGAGATCGTGAAGCACATGCCCCATGAGCTGCTTTCCGAAGTCGCTTGAGGCATCCCGCGGCAGCTCGCCGGGGAGGTTATCGATTGACATCACAGTGATGTTGTCAGGATGCCTGAAGGCCTCCTCCTCGCAATGACGGGTACGGTTGTAGCTGTAGAATGGTTCAGCGATGGTTGTGGCCCTGATGGTGGTGGGTATGGGACCGTCGATGTCGCAGCTGATATCACCTATGACCGAGATCCGGAAGTCGGGTCTCTCAACAACTTCGCGGGTGAAGAAGACGGGTGACTTAGGATCCCAGAAGTGTGCCGCGATGAGCACATCAGTCACCTTGGTATACTTCACGAAATCAGAGACATAATCTTCCGGATGCTGTACGAAGTTATTGAAGTCAAACGGGCGGCCGTCGGTGTGTTTCACGTAATGCTGCGGCCCTATCTGGCAGACGACCGGCACATCATACTCGCGGGAGAGGAAATCCTCCGGCGACACACTCATCAGGCCGTGGCAGTTACCGAGCGTCTCCATGGCTCCTGAAGCCACGCGGCCCTCCCCGGTGACAAGGATCTTCAGTCCCGGCTTGAGACGTATCAGCCTCAGCCCTGCCCACATCTCGTCAAGATCACGGCACTGAAATGCAGGTTTGAGTTTGAACCTGTTAGTTTTGATACCCCGAGCCCTGAGGGCGTTATATGCCCCGACGATGCCGGCCCACCTTCCAAATGCCACAACCCGCTGTCCCTTGTCGGTGGTGAGATACTCATAGTCTATCAGCCTGATCTTCCTGTTGAGTATCTCGCGCAGCAGCTCGAGGTTATGCTCCTGTTCCTTCGCCACATGGGCAAAGAAGAGGTAGGTTTTCCCCGGTATCAGCACCCTGCGGTCGACCTCCTTGACACCCATGAGGATATCGCAGTTGCTCAGGTCTTCCCTCAGGGGGATTTTCAGATATTTATATTCCTCATCGCTGTAGCATCTTATGTCTGAGGGTTGCACGAAGAAATCGACATACGGAAAGCTCTCCTTCAGTTCAACCACCTGTGAAGGTGTCAGCGGCACCCTTCTGTCCGGCGGGATCTTCGTCTCCCTGAGTATTCCTATTTTCACTCTCTTTTCCATATCATTCTGTTTGAGTAGTGGTGTGAAGATAAGAATTCGGCCCGATTTTTGAGCATATATTTGTCACAGCAACGTAATAATGCGTAATTTTGCGTTGTTGTTACAGTACCATGGGGCTGATCTGGTTTAGACAGCAAGCCGCGGTGGTATGTAAGCATGCAGAGGGTGGTGACGCTACTCTTTAACCTGTGTCACAAAACAACAACTGGCGAGAATAACTACGCTCTTGCTGCGTAACCGAACCAAGTAGGTTAGGCTTAATCCCGATACAAGGTGTTGGGACGAGACGTTTCCCGGGCGGTGATGCCCTGTACCAACCCGACAAGGAAGCGCACGCAATTCAGGGATTGCCCGATGGTTTCTCCGGCCTGACGGTGAAATAACAGGAGATAAGGAGTGATCCGGCTGCCTGCCACCTCATTGCTCCCCACAATCAAGGCAGGATAAGCATGTAGAAAGCATATGGTCGCCTTGTTTGGACGCGGGTTCGATCCCCGCCAGCTCCACGACTTATTGAACAAACAAAGACAAAACACCGTAAGATCTTCATCCTGCGGTGTTTTTATTTTCCACAATAAGTAAATAATAACAATATACAGCATAAAAGGCGATACTTATTCGGATACCTGGGAGAAGAAAATACTGAGGTATCCGAATAAGCTGTATCATTCTGAAATAAAACAAATTAAAAATAGCATTTTTTATCCTTTTTTGCTTAATTTTATCCTGTTTTGTTCTAATTCGGATACCTAAATCTTGCTATGATGGAAAGACAGACACTTGCAATTCTTTTTTACCTGCGCAATGATAAGGCAAAGACCTCCAACCAAGTCCCTGTATATATGCGCATTACAGTGAATGGCAGGCGCTCGGAGATGGCAATTCAGAGAACTGTAAATCCTGAAAAATGGAATAATGAAGGAGGATTCGCCAAGGGTACAAAGAAAGAAACCAGAGACTTGAATGAATATCTCGACCTGTTACGTAGTAAAGTCTATACAGCGCAGAGGGACCTGATTGAGGAACATAAAAACATTACTGCAGTGGCTCTTAGAAACAGGGTTCAGGGTATAGCAGAGGAGCAAAAAACTCTGAATGAAGTATTCGGATACCATAATAAGTTAATGAAGGAAAAAGTTCCCGGAGAATATAGCAAAACTACTCTTACCCGCTATGAAACAACCTTCAGGCATGTAAAAGAGTTTGTTAGGAGAAAGTATCGGACCGATAATATATTTTTGGATCAACTTAATCACGAATTCATTACAGAGTTCGACCACTTCTTAAGAACGAAACATAGCTGTAATCATAATTCTGCAATAAAATATATCAAGAACCTTAAGAAGGTAATCAATCTTGCAGTAAATAACGACTGGCTAAACAAGGACCCCTTCAAGAATTTTTCTGTTAAACTCAAGGAGGTCAGGAGAGATTTCCTCACGGAAGATGAACTCCAGAAACTGGTCTCACACGAATTTAATATCATTAGACTTGATCAGGTAAGAGACATTTTTGTCTTTTCTTGCTATACTGGCCTTGCTTATGTTGATGTTGAAAAGCTCACTGAGAATAATATCCGGAAAGGAATTGATGGAAATCTTTGGATATATACAGAAAGAACTAAAACCAAGACCGAATCAAATGTACCGCTCTTACCTGAGGCCTCCAGGATAATCAATAAGTACAAGGACAATCCCGAATCCATTAATAGAGGCCGTCTACTTCCTGTGATCAGCAACCAGAAAATCAATGCCTATCTGAAAGAGATAGCCACAATTACAGAAATTAAGAAAACCCTGACATTTCATCTTGCACGACATACTTTCGCAACCACTGTGACTCTGCTTAACGATGTTCCGATCGAAACTGTCAGTAAATTACTTGGACATAAGAGTATACGCACAACCCAGATCTATGCAAAAGTGGTCGAGAAGAAGGTAAGCAATGATATGATAAAGCTAACGGATAAACTTTCCAAAAACAGAACCAAAAAGGCGGGACATGGATAAAATATTGAGGAATACCAAATCACTTATTGAACAGGAACTCAATAACGAGGTATTCAAAGGTGGCTATTACGATGAAGAAGGGATTCTTGAATTAGTCTCATTCAACGGATTTGAGGATCCTGAAGAATATAAAAGAAACCTCAACAGGTTCATCAAACAGATAAGCATAAATCTAAAGAACGAACTGCAAATAATCGGGACTCCAAACAATAAGATAGATCTTCTTGGAGACCTCCATGCAATACTTAAAAAAAGGTTGTCAGAGATTGACCTCTATTTAAACTCTGAAATGGGCCCATTACCAGGCAATGCACTATTCAATTTCGTAGATAAATCAAAGGGCGCTTTCTATGCTGAGTACCCAATTAATAATTCTGACAAAAATACACTGCATAATCTCAGGATTCTTTTAAAGGAATATTATACTCTCCAAAGGGCTGGGTTAAAAGAACTTGAGTTATTAATCAATACAGCTTACAATGAGGTAAATTTAAAAGAAAGACAAGCTATTTATTCAAAGAGGGAGCCTGTAAAAACATTCAAATGGAAAGGGACTGCAGAACAATTGAAAAAGCTATTTGACCTGGCAAATGATAAACTTTTCATAACCGACCCGGGTACTTTCAGTACCACCTTTTCAATTGAACCCGAAATACCAAAAATGCCATGCAAAATTAAGTGGATTGCAAAGGCAGGGATGAATAATCAACCATGTAAGATGACACTTTTCTATTTTATAGAATATCTTCATTCTCAAAACCTAATTGAAGAGGGATTCAGCAAAAAAGAAAGAGACAGAAAAGGCAATAAAAAAATATTCAATATGATTGAATCTTACTTTAAATTGAACGATACTGAAAGCATTAAGAATATCCCTATCTCATTTTGCAACTATAAGAAGAAGTCACCAAAATATCCTGAAATAGCAGTAACTATCGAAACCATATTAGGTTAACACCCTATTCCCTCCAATTCTGAGTTAACAAATTAGGATCCAATTCCTAATAGCTTAATTAATCTGCTCGAATTACATTAATCTACTGATTTACTGCCTGTTACAGTACCTGTATTTCTGTGACATTCGTATTTTCGTATCAAATATTAGCATTATGGTACAAATAGCCACAATTGAAGACCTTCAAAGGGTTAAGGATGAGATCATCGATGAAATCAAATCATTAATCAATCCTGAAAATGGAGACTCCTCTGTTAAGTATTTAAAAAGTAGTCAGGTATGCAACTTATTAAAGATATCCAGCGGGAAACTTAAGGACATGAGGAAAAAGGGTCAAATTCCATTCGCAAGGATTGGAGGAATGTTTTTCTATAGAGTTGATGACATTAACAGAATGATGGAAAAAAATCTTGTTAAATGAGAACCCTTCCCACATATTTTCAACGAAAAGGATTCAGGTATACCCAAATACTCAGGGGGACTAAGGCGTGTCTTTATTCACAAGGGGTTTCAAAAGAAATGGAAAACTTTGAGGTGTTCCTTCTCAGGGTTAAACCAGAAAGATGTCTGCACGGAAAAATTCTGGAAGCAGGTGAGATATATCCGCACGATGAGGCTTTCGGCTTCTGGGCCTGGACATATCGCCGATATGAAGATGCATTCGCAAAATGGCAACTGATCGAGTCAAGATGATAAACCAGAATACATACAGGCTGATACCTTTTAACGACGGCCTAATCTGATACCCCCCACCGGTAAAAAACGGTACCACCTCTACTTTTTTTGATAATAACGGCAATCTTTCGTTTTTA
>DHHM01000021.1:9571-11655 GCA_002403305.1 Bacteroidales bacterium UBA4772 | reverse complement strand
CTGTCAGAGAGCTGCAACAGCAGCGTCGTAATCAGGCTCCTGGGTGATTTCGGGTACCAGCTCGGTGTAAACTACATCGCCATCTCCGTTGATGACAACAATGCTGCGGGCGTAGAGTCCGGCCATCGGACCGTCGATGATATCGACACCGTAGGCTTTCCCGAAGTCGCTGTCACGGAATCCGGAGAGGGTAATGACATTATTGATTCCCTCTGTTGAACAGAAGCGGCCCTGAGCAAAGGGAAGATCCCTGGAGATCGCTAGTACGACGGTATTATCCATCCCTGCAGCAAGCTGATTGAACCTGCGTACCGAACTTGCGCATACAGGGGTATCGAGGCTGGGGAAAATGTTAAGGACTATCTTTTTGCCTTTTAGTTCATTGAGAGACAAGTGACTGAGGTCGGATTTTACAAGAGTGAAAGAGGGAGCCTTGCTGCCCCTGACCGGAAGTGAACCTGAGATGTTTACCGGGTTACCCCTGAGTGTGATTTTTGCCATAGTTTTTATTTTAAAGTTAGAAGTTTAATCTGATATAAATATTTTTTTTTGGCCGAATGAAACTTGCAGACCAAATAGTAATCAAGTCTTTTATGAGCAGGTGACCATGCAAGTTTCATTTCGTTTAATGAACAAACAGAAGCCGATAAGGTTCTTCAAATTGATTAACTTTGCCTTCCTGAAACAGAAAACCATTAACAAAATAACAGACGATGAAACTGATTGACAGCTTTGATTTCAAGGGCCTCAGAGCCATAGTGAGGGTCGATTTCAATGTACCGCTTGACAAGCAAACCCGTGAGGTTACCGATGACACCCGGATACGCGGTGCTCTCAAAACCATCAAAAAGATAACCGGTGACGGCGGCTCTGCAATACTTATGTCACACCTTGGTCGCCCGAAGGGCCCGGAGGAGAAATATTCGCTTAAGCCGGTGCTGCCTGTATTGGAAAAGCACCTTGGCATGAAGGTGCTGTTTACCCCTGACGCTCTCGGCGAAGAGGCTGCAGCAATGGCTTCTGCCCTGAAACCCGGGGAGGTGATGATGCTCGAGAACGTGAGGTTCTATCCCGAGGAGGAGGGTAAACCGGTGCTGCCTGAGGGAGCAACGGATGAGGAGAAGAAAGCTGCCAGGGCAGAGCTGAAGGCAAAGCAGAAGTTGATGGCGGAGAAGCTTTCAACATATGCCGACGTCTATGTCAATGATGCCTTCGGCACAGCCCACAGGGCGCATGCCACCACGGCTGTCATCGCCGACTGTTTCCCGGAGGACAGGAGGATGTTCGGCTTCCTGATAAACAGTGAGCTGGCCGCGATGGACAAGGTGCTCAAAGAGACGGAGAAACCCTTCACTGCCATCATGGGTGGTGCAAAGGTCTCTGACAAGATTGCTGTCATCGAAAACCTGCTTGACCGGGTTGACAACCTCATCATCGGAGGAGGAATGACCTATACCTTCATCAAGGTGATGGGAGGCAGGATAGGCAACTCACTCTGCGAGGACGACAGGCTGGAGATGGCCAAGGGGATCATTGAAAAGGCCAGGGAGAAGGGAGTGAACCTGATATTCCCGGTCGACAGCGTCAACGCCGACAGGTTTGACCCGGAGGCCAATGTCTACATCTCGGCCATTGACGATGTGAACGACGGATGGATGGGACTCGACATCGGGGATGAGAGTGTGGAGCTCTTTTCAAAGGTGATAAGCAATTCGAAGACCATACTCTGGAACGGCCCGATGGGTGTCTTTGAGATGACCAGGTTTGACGACGGCACCAAAGGCATTGCACAGGCGGTGGCCGAAGCCACAGACAACGGTGCCTTCTCGCTTGTCGGCGGTGGCGACTCCGTGGCTGCAGTCAACATCATGGGTCTTGCTGACAGGATCAGCTACGTCTCCACCGGCGGCGGCGCCATGCTGGAATATATGGAAGGCAAGAAGCTGCCGGGCATCACCGCCATAAGGGGAGAGTGATGAGACCCCGGTTTATTCCGGCAGTTGCTTCTGCCCTTCCAGGCAGAGTGAGACGGATGAGACTTATTCCGGTACCGGCCCTTGCCCATCAGGCGAGAGTGATGAGGT
>DHHM01000021.1:0-9487 GCA_002403305.1 Bacteroidales bacterium UBA4772 | reverse complement strand
GAGTGATGAGGTTGTGGCTCATTTCTTTACTTGTCTTCGCCTTTCTGGCAGGAGGATGCAACAGGGATGATCAGCAGTTCTCGGGAACGATCACGCTGACAAACGAGCTGTTCGACGGTGACCCTTATTATTATGCACTGGGGCTCTCATTTGATGAGGCAAAGGCGGTGCCGACGCTTCCCAACCAGGAGAGGGCAGATATAACACTTATGGCGGGAACAATCCCGGGCGGTACTTCCGTGGAGCCGTTCCTTTCTGCCAACACCCTTGAGCCGGCATTTGCCCTTATGGGTGAATATGCAACAGAGAGCGAGGCTGTCAACGCCTTCCGTGCACTCACCGATGCCAGCTCACTCTCTTCGGTCTTCTCGTTCCTTGATCTTGCCGCCCCACTGAAGAAAAACCAGGTCTGGGTGGTGAGAACGCGGGATCATACCTTTGCCAAGCTCAGGATCATTGATGTTGTGCTGGATACAGAACCCAATCCTGATTTTGCATCCTGTAAGCTGGAGTGGGTGTGGCAGCCTGACGGGTCGGCAACATTCCCGTAGGAGTGATGAGAAGAGATTTATCTGAGGATATCTTCAGAGTCGCTGACAGTCAGTCGTTTGAGACGACGGCCCTGGAGATATTCCGTCTTCAGGCAGATGAATGCCCTATCTACCGTGAGTACCTGCAGCTGCTGGGTACCGATGCCGGCAGCATAAGTGACATCTTCTCCGTGCCCTTCATGCCGATCTCCTTCTTCAGAGATCATAACGTTTTTACCGGGGAGGGTGCTCCGGAGCTCGTTTTTACCAGCAGCGGCACTGCCGGGATGCGCAGAAGCCGCCATGCGGTCAGGAGCCCGGCACTGTATGATGAGAGCCTTGAGCGCACCTTCAGGCTCTTCTACGGTGATCCGTCAGGGTATGCGATCATGGGACTGCTCCCCTCATACCTGGAGAGGGAGGGGTCGTCACTCATCTATATGGTCAACAGGCTGATGACACTCTCGGGTAACGGCTGCGGGGGCTTCTTCCCGGACGATCATGAGTTGCTGATGAAGGCCATTGACCGGGCACGTCTTGCAGGACTGCGGGTGCTGCTCATAGGTGTTACCTTTGCGCTGCTGGACATGGCGGAGAGCCACCCCGCGGATCTGTCAGACAGTGTCATATTGGAGACAGGCGGCATGAAGGGCAGGAGGAGGGAGATGATAAGGGAGGAGGTGCATGAGATAATCATGGAGGCCTTCGGAGTGACATCGGTACACTCGGAGTATGGCATGACGGAGCTGCTCAGCCAGGCCTACTCCGCCGGAGGGGGTCTTTTCAGGACTCCGCCATGGATGAAGGTGCTGATACGCGACAGCCACGACCCGATGTCACACAGCGTTGCTTCAGGTGCTTCAGGAGGCATAAGCGTCATAGACCTCGCCAATATCTGGTCATGTTCCTTCATAGCTACAGATGACCTGGGACGCATGCATGAGGGAGGACTCTTCGAGGTTCAGGGGCGTTATGACGAGGCGGACCTGCGGGGATGCAATCTGCTGGTATCGTAACGATGACGTTGGGTGCCAAAGCCGGGGCAGAAATAAGGGCAGGGGTATGAGTCAGAACAGGTACAAGATGTCAAAGCCCTGGCAGAAATAAGGCCAGGGGCATGAGTCAGAACAGGTACAAGATGTCAAAGCCCTGGCAGAAATAAGGCCAGGGGTCAAATCCCGGGTGTGAATCAGTCAGGGGTCAAATCCCGTGCATGGATAACGGCAGGCGTCAGAGCCCTAGTATCCCGTCGAGCCAGCTGAATAGCTTCTTACGTTCCTCCTCTTCGCACCTGTCGAGGCTCTGGGCACACATGAAGATGATGCGGGGATCACGTTCACAGAGATCGATCTTGCTTTCAATGTAACCGGGTCCGCGGTTCTCCGGCTTGAGATAGGCCACGGCAGGAGGGGCAATATTCCGGTTACCGCTGAGCAGTTGCAGATGGTTCGACAAAGAGATGAAGGTGAACTGCCTGTGGTCGCGGAACCTGTATGAGATGTTCTCCCTGAGCAGGGGCTCGTTCTTCGTGAAAAAATCCCCCACAGCTTTCCTGTTTACCGGATGGGGAGTATGGCTGTTGGTGAAGTATCTGTATCTGAATCCCAGGAGTGCGGCGGCATTCCACTGTCCCAGATGAAAGGATGCCCTCGGCTCAAAATCGTGTCTGCCGGCAATATGCCTGTTGAAAGCTGTTCTGATGCGGTTCCAGAGAGCCCGGGGTCCGGCAGACGGCACCCACCTGCCTCTCAGTACCGGCCGGCCCCCGGTGAACCACTCTTCGGAAGTGATGCTTCTTACCAGGAAGGTGTCATCATTGAAATAGACAAAATTATCTGCAAGACCTTTAATTCTCCAGATCATATGAGCTATGGTGATGCTGTTGAAGGTGGGAAGACACTCTTCATACTCCCTGAAAATCTCCTGGTGATCGACTATCCTGACTGAACCGGAGCGCCCCGGAAAATATCTCTCCACATCATCATGCAGTCCCGGATCCTGCCCGTCGGTGACAATGAATATGTTACGGACGAACGGGGCAAAGCGCAATACCGACAGTACGCAGTACCTGATCTCGTTGGAGGAGGCAAAGCGTGTGGAGTGGGCACCGGAAGAGACCGGCAGATCACTCCTGCCGATATACCTGTTGCGCTTCTCCGCCAGCTTCGGGTCACTCCCGTCAACCCAGGCTATCACCACGTCGATGGGGATATCTGCATCAGAAGGTTTACTGCCAGTCATTGTTCTGTTTCCTTATTGATACAGTTCGGACGTATCTCACTGCTTATTTAGTAGCCGAAAGGTACAATTATAAACCTTTTCTGCCTGGTAAAAATCAATCCTTCAGGATTTCCTCTCCAGGATTGCATCCATCCATGCGAATATTTTCTCACGCGAAACCTGGCTGACCCTCTCAATGCTCTGAATGCAGATTGATTTGATCCGCGGGTCATTGGTGCAGCGTTTAATTCTTCTGTTCATCCGGCTTTCTGAATACCAGGGATGGAAATATCCGATCCTGGGTTTCCTGATATTCCGATTCCCGTTTAATATCTCAAGATGGTAAGTTACAGATGACAGGATGATCTGTTCGTGATCTCTGAAGCGATATGATATGGTCTTCTCAAGCAGCTCAGGGTTAGAGGCAAAGAAGTTGTCGATGGTCGGTTTGTGAAACGGATGAGGGGTGTGATCGTGAAAAAAGTAGCGTCCCCGGAAACCCAGCAGAAACGCACTTTGCCACTGACGGATATAGAACGAAATCTTTGGCAGGTATTCTTTATCATTGCGTATATGTCTGTTGATGAGCACTTTCAGTTTATGGCCGGCAATAAGCCTGTAAGGGGGCAAAAGCCAGCTGCCTCTCAGGACGGGTCTGTTGCCGACGAACCAATCCTCTTCCCTTACTTCACGGATGAGGACCAAATCGTCATCAAAAAAGACAAATCTTTCCGATAACCCTGATATTCTGGATATCATCGGTATTATTGACGAACTGTTGAAAGTAGGCAGATACTGTTCGTAACCTCTGAAGATCTCCCTGTGGTCAACTATTTTAATGCATTCCTCTTTTCCGGGGAACCTGGTGCGTACCGCATCCCGCAGATCGGGATCCTGATCATCGGTTACCACGTAAATATTCCTGATGAAACGGGCAAAGGTCAAAATTGAAAGGACGCAGTATTGAATCTCGTTCGAAGAAGCAAACCGGGTAGGAATAGCCCCGGGGTGCGCACTCGTTTTCTTCTCCAGGAGCCGGTAATGCTCTCTCTCTTCGGCAAGTTTCCTGTCATTGCCATCAACCCACAGTATCACTGCATCAATTGGTACGCTTCCGACAGGATTTCTGTTATCTGACATTGTTTTGTTGTAAATTTACGGCTTTATCTATTTTTATACAATTTAAGCCAGAAAATAACAGACGGATGTCCGGAGGCAGTCGAAAGAAGATAGCAGCAGTATCAATGGTCAGGAATGACCAGTTCTTTATTCAGAAATGGATCGACTATTATGGTAGGGAACTTGGTCATGAGAATCTCTATCTTTTTCTCGACGGGCATGATCAGTCCCTGCCCGAAGGCCATGAAGCCATCAATGTTATCATGATTCCCGGCCAGAGGCTGAGCAGGTCAAGGGGCGACAAAAACCGTATTGACCTGATCTCCAACTTCTCCAGGGCTCTGTTCCTGAGATATGACCTGATCATTGCACATGACATCGATGAGGTGCTGGTAGTTGATCCTGACCAGCAGCTTTCGCTGGCCGACTATCTTCAGCGGCCGGTTAGACATGCCTCTCTTTCTGCCCTCGGGCTGGATGTGGGACAGAACCTCGAATTGGAAAAGCCCATTGACCCTTCACGGCCGTTTCTTGAGCAGAGGAGCTTCGCCCACGTATCGGCGCGCTATACCAAAGCCGTGGTGGCTACCAGGCCACTGAGGTGGGGTTCGGGGTTTCACAGGGTCAGACACAGGAATTTTCATATCGACCCCAATCTCTTCCTGTTTCATTTCGGGATGGTGGATTACGCAATCTCGCAGCAAAAGCTGGAGGATCAGTCGTTGCTCAACGCCGGCTGGCGCGGTCACCTTGACAGGAGGTATGAACTGTTCGACCTGGTCACGAAGAAGAGTCCTGTAGACGGTGACACCTTTTTCAGGCAGGCAAGGAGGAGAGAGAGCCTTTTCCGCCCGCTCTTTGCACTCAACAAACCGGGGATGCTTCCTGAGAAGCCGGTGATCAGGATTCCGGAGCGATTCCGGAGCATAGTCTAAGACACCCCACCCAATCAGATAAATCTTAGCCAGCAAGAAGCATGAAGTTCAAATACAGACTCAGAGCGGCGCAGATGATGGATGCCGACACTGACATAACCCGGGAAAATGTTCACCGGACAGGCGCAGGAGATGTATGCTGAGACTGACATAAACCGGAGGAAAATCCACCGCGGGATTTACCTTGCCTCCTTATGCCTCATAGCAATCTTCCTGTGTTCATCACGGTATATGCTGACGGTGAGCGAGATCCTCCTGGCCGTCAACTGGGTGGCAGAGGGCGGGTTCAGAACCAGATTCCGCAGGCTGCGCTCTGACAGGGCGGCGATAGCCTTTATGCTGATTTACGTTTTGAGTGTTGTAGGAGTAATATGGTCCGAAGATCCGGGTTATGCATTCAGCCATGACCTGCTCCACAAACTGCCCACACTGTTCATGCCACTCATTGTGGCCACCAGCACCCTGCCCGGCAGAAGGATGACCAGGGTGATCCTGCTGCTCTTCATCTCATCGGTAGTGGTTGTTTCATTCATCGGTTTCTTCAGCAGGCTGACGCAGCCGGCACTCTCATTCCGTGAAGCCTCACCATTCATTCCGGGACTCTATCTCGGGCTGATGGTTATCATCGCAGCATTTCAGCTGCCGCTGCTGGCACGGGCGGGTGCGGACAGGATGCTGATGCGGGAGACGGGGGGATCGGGGAAACTGCAAAAGGGGAAAGGAGACGATGTGCGTGAGGGGCTGACGCCGGAAAGGACCGAGCCGGGGAAGATACCTATGGGGGGATCGGACAATGCAGGAGAGGGACCATCGCCGGCGTTTGCCGACAGGGGAGATGGCCCGATGCCGGACAAAATGCCGATGAGTGACAGAGTCGATGTCGTAGAGGGACCTTTGCCGGCACCGGCCGATGAGGTAAATCTGCCCCTGCCGGATTGGGTGATCATCGGAAGCAGGAAATTCTTCATCGTTGGTTTGGTCATCTCCGCCTGGCTCATCTTCTTTCTCTTCCACCTGAGGACCCTTTCCGGAGTTGCCTCCTTTGCTGCTGCCCTGATCTGCCTGACAGCAGTTCTTGCAGCCAGGTCACAGCGGTTCCTGCCAAAGATTTTGCTGCCTGCCGTTTTTGTCATACTGGCTGCGGTTGCAGCAGGGCCGATGGTCACCATCTGGAGGCAGACACATGCAGAGACGCCGGTCATTTTCAACAATCTGGACAGCCTGACGGCCCGGGGCAATCCATACCAGCATGATACCTTAAATATTATAAGGGAGAACGGCAGCCTGGTCTACCTCTACATTGCCGACGGGGAGCTGAGGGAGGCGTGGAATGCGAAGAGTATCGTTGATTATGACGGTACCAATCTGGCCGGACTTGAGCTCAGGGCTACACTCTTCAGGTATATGTCATCACTCGGACTGCGGAAAGACGCAGATGGGTTTAACAGGCTAAATGGCAAGGATATAGCCGCGGTGGAAAGAGGTATCACAAACCATCTGAATCTCAACCGTCCCGGCTTTTTTGTAAGAGTCTACGAGGAGATGATGAGCCTGTACCTCTATTATGAAAGCTCGCGGCAGCTTACTGAATGGGGCTCCCTTACAAAGAGAATTGATCTCTGGAGGGCATCATGGGAGGCATTCAGGGAGCGTCCGCTCCTGGGATGGGGAACGGGCAGTATTCTGCCGGCGATGGATCACGGGCTTCAGAAGAACGGTTCCACCCTGTCAGGACTCAATATGAAGCCGCACAGCCAGTATCTGTACATTCTGGTTACACTGGGAGTGGCGGGAATGATCATCACGGTGATTCTCTATGCCTTCTTCGTTGTTAAGAGGCAAGCACACAGATCCCTCATGTTCATTCTGTTCCTGGCCCTTTTCCTGGTAAATTTCCTTGGCAACAACTCCCTGGAGTCGCAGCCGGGTCAGGACCTTTTCGTTTTCTTCTCAATGATATACGGATACTTTTATCCGCATGCTGAGCGACAGGGGTGACCCCGTGATGGCGAAACCCGGAGAAGAGGCGGCTCCCTTATACTCCGGGCAGTGGGCCGGAATCAGAAGCGGCCGGGGAACTCCCGGGACGGCAATATCGATTCAGAAGCGGCCGGAGTACCCCCGATATGGCAGTATTGATTCAGAAGCGGCCTGGTCTTTTAGAGTCCCAGTTTTGTTTTTACTGCCACCGGCAGGGCATCCTTATGCACCATTACAAATATGGTCTTGGCCCTGACGAAGCTCTCCGACATATTAAGATAGCCTCCGTGAGGATTCCTGTCGGTGCCCCATGAGTTTTTGGTTATATAGTATTTCGTGCCGTTCTGGTCTTTGACGATGCCGGTGAGATGCATCAGGTGGTCATCGGTGGTGACGAAGGTCTCATATCCTGCCTGGCGTACCTCCTGTGTGACATCTATCTCCGGGTAGGGCCTGTCAAAACTGAGTCCTGCCGCCCGGTCAGCTGTCCTGTTTTCAAATCGGGCACGGTCGGTGCCGGCAAGGTTATCGATTTTAGTCATGTCGGGATTCATGGCCACGCCGTTTGCATGGGAGAACCCCCTCTCGCTGACGTCGCCGTCCCAGTTAACAGTATAGCCTTTCATAAGGGCAGTATCGATTACCATTATCAGCTCATCGAGGGGGACATTGTGGAAGCGGTTCATCTCCCAGTTGTCGGGTACCTCTATCAGGCCTTCAGTATAGAAGGGGAAATGTGTGAAGGAGGTTATATGTACATAATCGTCCATATTCAGTCCGAGGCTGGCAGCAAATGATGCCGGTGTGTAGCTCTGACCCCCGTAAGTGAATGTTTCGGGTGTTTTTCCCAGGTAGACATCGAGGATAGCGCAGGTCACCTCCTGTGATTCCGGACTCATCTTTTTCAGCTTTACAGGCACGGCAGCCACGGCGTCAATATAGGACTGCAGCTCGCGGTGGTTGTGTATGGGAGAGTCGTAGCTGATACCCGGGTATGCTTCATCGGGCATGATGCCGTCCTCATCGAAGACCCGCAGCCATGACGGTGAGAGGCTGCCCGGTCCGAGGTTGCCCTTACCCTGGCGAAGGTAGTTGTCGTAAACCCTGTTCTCATAGGTTTTCCTGACGACGTACATCTCCGAGAGGTCAAACTCGCCTTTGCCCATGCGGAGAAGCTCCGACTCCATGAAAGAGGTGGTTGCAAAGCACCAGCAGGTGCCTGTGGCCGACTGGTTCTTGACCGGAGTGGCCGGAAGGGAGACTACGGTAGTGAATTTGTAGCCTTCAGGAGCCGGGGTCTCCTTTTTGTTCTTTTTCTGTGACTGTAGCGGTGCGGCTGCCAGAAGTAGCGCGACTAAAGCAAAAAGTACTTTTTTCATTCGAATATTTTATTATTATTTCATTGGTCGAATGGAACTTACATGTAGTAAAATAATCATTTTCTTTTGAGGGTTGCTACTCATGTAAGTTTCATATTCTATTCGTTTATGCCGTTATGAATGAACCAAAATTATCCAAATATTCTGAAAGGTCAAATGTTGTTCAACAGGGAGGAGCCGGAAGCCTTTTGACTTCATATTTACGGGGATAGAACCTGTGAATGGAGTGATCTGGTGCCCGATGGCTGTTGATGTAATGATGTAAGCTGAATTCACAGGGTGGGATAAAAGGCATTCTCTATATGGTCTATCCCTGGTACAGGGTCATCAAAGATGACGGTGATAATGTCAAACCTGGCCTCTTTGGCGATGCCGTTGCGTTCGATGTAATTCGAGGCGGCATAGATTATAGTTTTCTGTTTGGGTACGTTCACCGCCTCGGCAGGATGCACCTGGTAACCGGCCGAGCGGCTCTTGACCTCCACGAAGACGATAAACTCGCTGTTTTCGGCGATGATATCTATCTCGGTGCGTCCCGATCTCCAGTTTCTGTCGCGGATGGTATATCCGTGCTGTCGCAGGTAGCCGCAGGCCAGCTCCTCTCCCAGGGCGCCCAGTGAGGCTTTTTCGTGCATCTCAGATCTCTATCAGCCTGTTCCTGATGGCGTAGAGGATCAGGCTGGCGGTGTTTTTTGATCCGGTCTTTGCCAACAGGTTGGCCCTGTGCTTGTCGACGGTGCGCTTGCTGATGAAGAGAGCGCCGGCGATCTCATGGTTGGAGAGCCCCTCGCAGATCTTCAGCAGTATCTCCTTCTCCCTCCTGGAGAGGCTTGAGCTCTTCTCCTCCTGCTCCCTGTTCTTGATGCGCCTGATGACGTGGTACAACAGCTCCTGGGAGAAGTAGTTGCCGCCGCGGTAGACGGCAATCACGGCGTCATGAACCTCCGAGATGTCGGAGTCCTTGAGGATAAAGCCCCTGGCTCCGGCTTCAACCATCCGGTAGTAGTATTCCTCCTCGCCGTACATCGAGAGGGCGATGACGCTGACGTCGGGATGGAGGCGGGTCAGTTGTGAAGTTGCCTCCGCTCCGTCCATTACGGGCATGCTGATGTCCATCAGGACGATGTCAGCCGGGCAGGCTTCTATTGCCTTCAGTAACTCTTCGCCGTTTGATGCTTCGGCCACCACCTCAAATTCGCTGTAGGCGCCGAGGAGGATCTTCAGCCCGTTGCGGAAGAGCTGATGATCGTCAGCCAGTGCTATTCTAATCTTGTCCATACATCTACAATACTTTAACCGCTACGCGGTATAATGTGTGGTGTAA
>DHHM01000012.1 GCA_002403305.1 Bacteroidales bacterium UBA4772 | reverse complement strand
TAAACTTAACCAGTGGTATGAATTTTAGGGGGTATTATACTGAAATATTTCTTTAATGCTATCTGATTTCATGTTGTTTCAAAGTAAGTTATTTTTTAATATGATTTATCAAATTTCACAGTTATGTGCCCACTTAATTTATTTGTATATTAGTCATTTACGGAATTTTGCTCACAATAATGATGAGAGATAGTGGAGAGAGAAGAAAGGGTAAGGAGATGAGAATACTTCCTGCGTCACGCTCTGATTTTTTCTTCCGATTTTGGACATTTGATGCTTATAGAAGGTGTCATCCCTGTTACTTCGGTTATTACCCTTAGCATTATCTCACTAACCGCATATATGATAACAGATCCTGGCAAAATGGAGTCATGTTTGGTAATGAATGGCTGATCCGGAAGCTCATTTAGGATTGCTGGCGTTACTTTATCAAGCATAGTATATGATTCTATTCGCTGGAGGAATATCGACAACATCCTATGATCCTTTTGCTTAATCCTTTCAAAAAAGGCTAATACATTTGGGAATTCCAGTTGAAAAACCCGCGCAATTTTATCATAACGCCAGGACCCTTTTCTTCCGAAAAAAACAACAAACAAGCGCTCTTTCAGGTCTGAACGATCTCTGTATAGGACTCCGGCCTTTCTTGCCTTCTCCATCATGAACTCATAGAGGCTTCCTGCTAATACAAGAGATGTGTACAACTTAACATCGTCGCATTCTGAAATTTGCATGGATTTGGCTAATCTTGTCAGTTTTCGTCCTAGATAACGCTTCATCAATCCTTCTATTTCCGATGTTGGATTCATCATCGCTGCCGCAAAAAATGGCTGTGAGTTTCTTATGTCTATCTCTGATAAGCTCATGTCTTCTATCGTCAGATGTCGTACTAACTCTGATGGTAACCGTGTGAAATTGCTATCCAACCTTCCGTTCGTGGCACTGCACTTAATGTATATTTGATCAGCCTGTATCCTCCCTATTTCTCCGATAGAGTATGTCCGACGGCTCTCTGCAGAAGCCGGATCAGTTAAGAGCCCCGCCTGATACGTAAGCTCAACTGTTCGCATAGCCCCAATATCATCAAGTCTTACTTGGTGAATGAACTTATTGAGTCTTGGATATTTTCTGCTGTTACGTTTGTGGATATTGGTATAGGTCTGTTCAATCCGTCGGATTTGCTGATGATCAGTAATCGTTCTGATCTCTGTTCTGCCTTCTTCTTTAAGCCTGTATAACCTTGAGTTCCGGCCGACTGAGTGGTTGCGCCATTGGACAATTCCTCTTTCTTTCAAAAGGTTCATATACTCTTCTGCCTGGGGTACAAGATTCCTGAGATATTGCATGTAAAGAAGCGACCATGCGCCATGATGGGTTTTTTGCTTATGTGTCAGAATCAGAGATATCAGATACTCCATCCTTGAAATTGAAAACCCTTTGATGGATGGAGGATTCTGCTTAAGCTCTTCAATGAAAGGTATGAGGTCTACAGCAATCAGCTGAGTATACCTCCTTATCTTCAGTGCCATATTTATCGTGGAACCTTGGTGATCAGTTCAGCTTTGCCCTCGCATTGTCAGCCAGAAGTGCTTGCATCCGTGCTGACGGACTTACTCGCCTTACGGTTTGAGATTCCAACCACCGGATAATTTCCTTTCGGGAAAAGAGCAGCCGCTTACCCCTATGATAACAGGGGATTTTGCCTTCGTGCGTTTTTTTATAAATCGTCGGCCTGCGTAAACCGGTCAGCTCAATGACTTCCTGAAGGGTCATCTCATCGGACGGTTCTTTCTGTGGAGTAACGGTCTGGCTGTCGATGACTCGCTGGAGTGACTCAGCAATCAGCTGTTCAAGTTCAGCTCTGGATAAAGATGTAATTATTTCCATTTCGTATTCAATATTTGTTAATACTGAATACAAAAATCGAAAAGAAAATAATGCTAATGTGTTGATTTATGGCACTTTAAAAATACCAAATATCCAAAAGTATATTTTGTATATTATTCAATAAAGTAAGGTATGGGGTTGTAATTTAATATGGTTGGTTGTTTTACTGTTGGATAGAGAGCTTTGTTTTTGAAAGTGTTCACGGTGATCTCAATTATCTCATCATAGTTCAGTTCTTGTAAATACCCTTTGATAATAAGGTCTTTAATTATCAAGACCATGACAGACTTATTCCCCTTCTTTTTGTCTATCCAAGCTAAAGTTTCAGGATCACAGTACTTGTTGTCTATTAGCCATTTCTTTGCAGCTTCATATTCTTTTGGGCCCTTACATGCTGATTTAAGTGTCAAAATTTTTCTCGCCTTGGTCTTCCCTTCTCTTTGTTTTACAAGGGGCATCCTCCATCTCATTTCAAGCAGTTTGATGGTGTCCTCGAGGTTATAGATTATGTCAAAAATTTGCCCGGGAATTTTTCCCAGGTTTAAGGGAAATGCAATATTGTATTTCTCGCAGTAACTAAGTACTTCAGTGAGGCCGCTCACATAGCTTCCATCGGAGATGTGTAAAACAAAACTGGATCGATTTTCTTCCATGATCTTGATATTGACCTCCCTGGACTTTTCTTCGATGATTTTATCAAGTGGGGGCCCCTCCATCCCTAATTTCTCCATTGCTCTTAGTAGATTATCATGTCCTTCAAGTTTATCGGAGTGTTTAAAGATCGACCTGTATTCTTTGGCAGCAATCTGATAGAAATATCTTGCCTCTGACTTTGTCAGGTTAGTGATTAGGCCGTGATCTTTAAGCAGCATCTCAAATGCTGCATTCAATTCCTCTTGGGACAATTTCTGTGGTATCATCTCAGTCAAATTTTAACAATTTCTCAGCATTTCTGTACATTTCCTCGTCCTCAAAGCTATCAAGATAGTTTTCCGTTACTCCAACGTCAGAATGCCCCAGTTGCTCCGAAATGAACTCTACGCTTGTCCCCGATCTTTTCTGTATCGTAGCATAACTGTGGCGGCCTGTATAGGTGGAAATTCGACCTATACCCAATTCCTCTCCAATCGCAGTCATCTTGTCATTGACAAGGTGTGTCATGTTTTTTACTTTCAGCCTCTCCTCAGCCGGAGTCATGGAATCTGTGAGAACGGGAAAGATATAGTTTTCTGGTTTCCTATCTGGATTGCCCCAGGTGTCAATGATCTCCTTCATCATCGGCAACAATACTACAACTATTTCTTTTTTCACCTTCTTGCGCATTGTCTTCTGTCTATAGTAGTAAATCTTACCGTTCCTGATATTCTTATACTTCAGCTTCAGGAGATCAACCATGTTAATGCCACTCGCAAGATATATGAACAACCATAAGTCTCTGCACTTCCTGTCTGTTTCTTTTGACAGCGGATAGTCCACGACCTGTTTTATCTGAGAAATGCTCAGCGCGAGCTTTCTTTTCTCCTCCATAGGTATTTCATATTTGCCTTTGCCAAATGGGTATTGTGCCTGCCTGATAATGCCATGACTCTTTGCTTCATTTATGATAGACCGCAGATTCCTCATATACATGCTTATAGTTGTAAAGCTCTTCCCTTGCCTTAATAGCTCCTTTTCGTATTGCTGAAGGAACGTTTTCGTTACTTGATGGAACTTCATGTCTTCGCCGGCATATTCCTTAAGACTCTTAAGGGTATAGGAATATAATTCTGCTGTTCCAAGTTTCTCGGATTGCGTGAGGTCATCTATTTTGGCTTTAAATGCATCGTATACACTGTCCTTCGTTCCTCTACTCAATCTCCTGGACAACATTTCAAGTGAGAAGCCTTCTCCATTAACTAACTCAGTTATCTGTTCTTTTATCTTATCAAAGCCTGCAGATATCAGTTTCCGCTCATTCTTCATTTTACCCGGATCATCGAGCAGGATAAATTCATCTTTGTTTAAGTATCTTCCCGAAGGATAATAGATACATTTCCTCAGGTAGCACACCCTATATTTAACTGGGTACTTGTCTGTATTCTTCTTCGCACGCCTTACATCAAGAATGATATACGCACTGATCCTGTCAAGAGTAAAATTGTCCATTTTGTTTGCAATTACCGGTTTTACACAAACGATTTGCAAACAAATATAGAAAAGAAATATCAGAATGCATTAAATAATATCACTTTTAACATTGTTAAATCACTGGTTACCTGCATATATAATCAATATGTAATAATGCGTCAAAAAATGGAAAAATCAAACGATTATGCTTGACAGGCAAGAGGTCACTGGTTCGATTCCAGTACGCCCCACTAAAATTCCCCCTGACATTCGAATCCAAGCCCCGAAGCCTGCCTCGATTTAACAGAGGAATTAACTTTTGTTATTGTCATAGAATTCAAACAAAAATCTCGGGTCGTAGTCAGCTTCATATTTATCCAGGATGGCCAAATACTCTTCCCTGAACGATCTTTTTGCATGATGCGCCTCCTGATTCTGGATATACCGGTAAACATCATCGAGCTGTGAACGACTGTAGGTGAAAGCGCCATAACCCTCCTGCCAGTTAAAATGACCCAATACCAGCCGGTTTTCATTTATGAAAAGCGATGAGCTTCTCTTTATGTGTTGCACAGTATCGGATACGGAGACTGACGGATTCAAGCCAATCAGGATATGAATGTGATCCATAACTCCGTTCACAATGATTGATTTGTGTTTCATCCTGCTGATTATACCGCTTATGTATTCAAATATGCGCGGTCGGATTGACGCGGTCAGTACATTTTCCTTTCTGTACACCGCAAACACGATTTGCACATACATCTGTGTGAATGTCCCAGGTTTCATGGTTGATAATTTTAGAAATGCAGCGATATAAAATTACGAAAATCGAAGTGAAAATTGTATCGTAACAGAGGGGTATTTTTCCCCACAATACCTTAACCCCCCGATACGCCTTCCGGCTATCGGGGCTGGCTCTACGGGGTAGGGTTTGGTGGCGATACGCCATGCTAAAATACCTCAACCCCTACGGGGTAAAAAATCAATGATGGCCTATTGTGCTACAATACCACAACCCCTACGGGGTAATATGGCTTTTTTATGTCATACGTATTAGATATATTTACATGTGACAAGTCTGACAATGAAGCTGTACGGGAAATATCAGGAGGGTGCTGCCGAGGCCGCGCGGCGACGGCGACGGCGGCATCTGCAGATTCAGGATCATCGGGAGCAGCAGCCAGAGCGGCAGAATGAGCAACCAATGTGGAACCATCAGCAGCAGGAACAGGAGAAGCCGCAGCAACACCAGCAGCAGGGGCGGCTTCAGGAGGAGCCGAAGTGGCAACAGAGGCCCTGGCAGCGTCAAGAGCAGCAAGAGCAGCAGGGGTTGGAGAAGGAGCAATACCCGAATCAGCAGCTTCAGTATCAAAAACTACCATGGCCGCAGCAAGGCCAGGACCGGGTGCAGGGTAGGTGGCAGCAGCTTCAGAATCAAGTGCCACGCCGGTTGTGGTATGTTCTGATACTGTTGATGCTGCTGGCATCAGTGAGCCTCACCTCCCGCGGTCAGACCTTTCCCTTCAGGGAGTACACCTCCGATGACGGGCTGCCGCAGACACAGTCGACCAACGTGATTCAGGACAGCCGCGGATTTTTATGGATACCTACCCGGAACGGGCTGGCACGGTTTGACGGCCATACTTTCATTTCATACCTGCGTAAGGACGGGCTGCCTTCAAACCTGGTGACAAGCGTAACGGAGGATAGGGCCGGGATCATCTGGGCTGTGACGGTCAACGGGCTGGCACGGTTCAACGGGAAGAGCTTCGTCGGCTATCCTCTCCCGGATTCGCTGGGTGTCAAACAGATAGGACTGGGTTGCATTGGTCGCGATACCGCATCGTTTTTTCTCTCTGGCTCCATCGACTATAATGAAAGGGTCATCCTCTTCTTTGAAAACGGCAAATACTGGAACCTCACCTCAATGCTCCCGGTAATGCACGGTTACGATTTCAAACCCGTCGCCGCCGATCCTCTCAACAAGATATTGTATCTTATCAACGGGAAGAGGGAGGTCTACACCTATCATGACGGCTCTCTGACACTGATCCATGAAGGTCCGGCAACAAAGGTCAGCCTCGCCGGAGATAAACCGCTGTTCATCAATGAGTCTGATACTCTCATTCACAGTGTCTATCCCTTCCACCGGGAGGGAGGAAGGCTGGCATTCAACTTTATTGACCGTGAGGGTACGGAATGGATCGGCACCGAGACCAGCATCTACCGTCTGATGTCGGATGCATTCGTGGAGTACGACAAACAGAACGGCCTGCCCGATGAGAGCTGGGCTGTGGCAGCCGACCCCCGGGGAGGCCTCTGGACCGGGTCACTCTATGGGCAACTCAGGTTTTTTGACGGACAACACTTTACAGAAAGGAATGATTATCAGTATGCCAGCGGCGGTCCTGTTGCCTTTTACAGGGGAAGCACAACCATGTCGAACGGAGATGTCTGGTTATCAACAGATAAGGGAGTAATAATATGGGACGGCACCCGGTTCAGAAAGTCCGAGCTGCTGCCTGACAAAATGCAGATATGCATCATCTATGAGGATCCTGTAGATAAAAGCATACTGGTGGGAGCCGATAAGGGGCTTTTTCACCTCCAGGGGAAAAAGGTGACCATTTACGATGAGATGTCATGGCCTGACTACGGAATAGTTGAGGGCATCACCAGGGACCATGACGGCAACTACTGGCTTGCGGGTCATTACGGTGTCGTCTTTTTCGACGGAAAGAACTTTGTGCCCTTCCGCGATGCCCCGGCACCTGCCGAGATGGTCTGGGGCGTTGTATGTGACTATTTGGGGAATATCTGGAGCGCAGGTTCCGACGGACTCTTCATCTGCAATCCTGATGAACCGGCATTCAACCCCGCCCTGCCGGAGGGTGTCAATCTCCCGGCCAGTGTCATCCGCGATCTCGGGAATGGTAAGTTGCTTATCGGACGGATGGTGGATATCTGTATCATTGATCTTGAAAAGTATTATTCCGGCAAACCTGATTATTACAAAATCATAGGACGCAGTGCAGGCTTCACCGGCAACGACTGCCAGGATAACGGTATGGTCAGGGATGCCAATGGAACATGGTGGATCCTTACTTCGGACAAGCTGACCCGTTTTGATCCTGACAGGATCGTCGCCAACGACTGCCCCCCGGTATGTCATATAACTTCAATAGAGATCCCGGGTGAATCATCAGATTGGGTGACGCTCATCGATACGGCACTGTTTTATGACACCACCAGCCAGTTAAAGATCAGGGGAAGCCACAGTACCATCAGGATAAACTATGCAGGCATCTCCACAAGAAATCCGGAGGAGATAACCTACCGGTACAGGATGACAGGCCTCGACAACAACTGGTCGATAAAAACCGGAGCCAGACGGGTGACCTATAGCAACCTGCATCCGGGCAAATACACTTTTGAGCTGCTGTGCATCAATGCTGACGGGGTAGTGTCAGAGAATCCCGACACCCTGGCGATTACGGTTGTGCCCACCTTCTTTCAGTCGTTCTTTGCGCGTATTCTCTTCAGCATTCTGGGACTGGCGCTGCTGGTGGCCCTGGTGTGGCGTATCCGTCGCCGTGTCATAGAGATCAGGGTCGAGGAGGCACGCCGGCAGGCCGAGAGCTACCGGCTGAAGCTCAACTCGGTCATCAGGCAGTTCGATCCCCATTTCACCTTCAATGCCGTCACCTCCGTCGGCTCGCTGATCATGAAAGGCGAAAAGGAGAAGGCATATAACTATTTTATCAAACTCTCACATCTTCTGCGGGCGGTGCTTACCGACAGCGCTGTCCTGCTTAAGCCGCTGGAGCAGGAGCTTGAGTTCGTTACCCGTTATTGTGAGCTTCAGAAGCTCCGTTACAGCAACCGGTTTGACTACACCATTAATGTCGATCCCAATGTAGACCTGAAGACTCAGGTGCCAAAGATGATCATACAGTCCTTTGCGGAAAACGCCCTCAAGCATGGCCTTGAGAACAAAAAGGGCAAGGGGCTCCTGGAGATAAACATTACCAGCCTGCCCGGTGGCACCCAGGTGACGGTGCGCGACAACGGCATAGGCCGTGCTGCCGCTGCAGCAGTTCATACACAGGGGGCAGGCACAGGGCTGAAGAACATAGCCAGCATCATTGATATGATCAACAAGGCCAACATCGAGAAGATAACCTACACGCTTACAGATCTTTACAACGATGATATGGCGGCAGGCACGGAGGTGACAGTCTTCCTGCCTTCAGGCTACTCCGTCACCCTTCCCGCAGACAATGAACCAACATTTCAATAACAGCCAAAGGATATGAACAGAGAGATTATAAGAGCAATGGTTGTCGAGAACGAGCAGGAGGCGCTTGACCTGCTGTCGGCACTGCTGGAGTCAACCGGCATGGCAACAGTAGTGGCAGCAACGACAGACCCCTTTGAGGCCGTCGATCTGATCACAATGCATGAACCCGACATGCTCTTTCTTGACATCCGCATGCCGGGCATGTCCGGTTTTGATATCCTGACGGAGCTCAAGGCGCTCAACAGCAGTAACCCTCATGTAGTATTTACTACCGCGCACGACGAGTACGCAATAAAAGCTTTTGACTATGCCGCATTCGACTACCTGCTCAAACCAATTGACCCTGACCGTCTGCGGGAGACACTGGAACGGTTCATGAATTACGGCAAAAAGGGGGCATTGGAACGATCGGAAGCCCTTTTCGAAAATGAAAAGATACTTATATTCCGGGGAGTCTCCGGTGTCACATTCATTGATACTGATGATGTTGTATTTATTACGGCCGACGGTAACTATTCCACTTTCCAGTTCATTACCGGAAGAACGGAGACTGTAACGGCACTGCTGGGAGCTCTCGAAGGACACCTGGGAAAACAGTTCTTCAGGACCGGAAGGTCATGCATCATCAACACATCATATCTGGCCCGCATCGACATAAGGCAACAGCACTGCGTCTTCATGAAGGGGGAAAAGGAGTTCAGATGCGAGATATCGCGTGACAAGATAAAAGTGCTGATGGATCACATGAAGAACCACATACCGGGAAACTGATAAAAGCCCAGTCGTCGCCGCCAAGGGTTATATATCTCATAATCAATTCCTAAGAGACCACTCCTGCGGCATTCGGTGATATATTTATCCCCGCACTGTAACGGCAGAGCGCCTCACATGGCATCTAAAAATTTAACACTTTTTCACATTATCACCGGGAATGACCTCTTCGTACTTTAGATGCCACCCTTTATACAAAGCCCGGAAAATAGCTTTGGTATTGTTGCTTTTTATTCAATCTTTACTCCTGTTAATTTCAATTAAGGCAGAATAGGGTTTTAAATTGAAAGACAATGACAGGTGGTTCTTCCCCCCATTTCCCTGTCATGCCACACAGATCGGGGTGCACAAAGCATCAAAAACAGGTCTGTGTGGCGCGTCTTTATATGGGTCCCATTCGCTATCAGGAGTTCTTCGCCACCCCCGGGTCATCTCAGCAGCCGCAGGTTCATCAGGGGGTCTCTATTTCCCGATCTTCATCACCCATACATAGTCTGACGGAGGATCCTTCCTCAACCGCGGTGTAGTAAACACGGTGAATGAGTTCTCTCCGTTCTTCCAGGCGCACCGTATGTCCGAACCAAGCATCGTAACCTTAGCGCCTGCTGGCATAGTCAGTCCGTTCATCGTCATTGATGCCGGCATCGCTTCGCCTTCCTCAGCCATATAGAAGAGATACCAGGTGTCGTCGCCCTTGCTGTTGATGCACACCTTGCCATCCTTGTAGGGGGCCATCGCCCTGGTGCCGTATATGGCTTCACCGTTGATCTTCATCCACCTGCCCATCTCTGCCAGGAGGGTATAGGCTCCCTCCGGCCAGGTGCCGTCGGGTGCCGGTCCTATGTTAAGCAGCAGGTTGCCTCCCTTAACCACGATATCAACCAGCAGCTGCACCGCTGCGCGGGCAGGCATGAACTTCGGTCCGGGGTGGCTAAGTTAGGCCACCAGTAATGCTCGCTGTGCCAGTCAGGTTTGGAGAAGTAGGCCCCTGTCCAGAAACCCTGGTCACGGAAGACAGTGAAGATCTCCTTCGTCACGTTGGCACGGGGGTTGACGCTGAAGGGACACTCCGGGTCGGTCTCCGGCACATATCTCTCATCGTTCTCCTGAGCTGCCAGTCCGGCCATCACGAGCGTCATCAGCAGCATTAAACAGTATCTTTTCATTCGATTATTTTATTATTATTTCATTGGTCGAATGGAACTTACATGAATTATTAATCAACTCCTGTTGTGAACTATTGCTCATGTAAGTTTCATAACGCGGGTGAGATTATTTGATTTGAAACGTTTTTTCTGATTGAAGACGATCGCAGCGCCTGGTATCAGGAGCCTGTACTGTCTTCATTTTCCAGGCAGTGGTGCCGGACGTTATTCAATTTTTAGTTTCCCCCCGAGGGCAAGTCCGATCACCGTCATGGTTCCGTCGAGCACCTCTTCCGGCACTTTGATGAAGTACACGCCGGCGTGGCTGCTCCAGTATGGCCTGAGGTACTCTTTGGCCTCCAGGGTGGTGCCGTTGCCCACCACAAAGGCCTTGTTGATTTTGTTCTTCACTCCCTCGAGCATCAGCTCACCGCCGCCGTCACCCGGGAAGAAGAGGTAGACGCTGGTGCTGTCGCGGCTCATGGTCGAGGGGCCGGCAAAATGTCCGTCAGGCAGTCCTGCCACAGTGCCGTATATCGCCTGACGGTGTTTGGATGTCCAGCGTCCCATCTCCCTGAGCACCTCCACCTGTTGCACAGGGATGGTACCGTCAGCCTTAGGCCCGATGTCAAGCAGCAGGTTGCCACCCATGCCGATGCATTCGGCAAAGATGCGTATCACCTGTGAAGGGCTCTTGTAGTTTCTGTCGTTGACCTGGTAGCCCCATGAGTCGTTTATTGTCATGCAGAGCTCCCACTGTTCTGCCTCCGGCCTCACCGAGGGCAGACCCTGTTCCGGAGTGGCATAGTCGCCGTAGCCCGCAAGGCGCGAGTTGATTATCGCGGAGGGGTTATGATCGAGTATCCTCTGCCTGATCTCCGCCGCGCGCCATTTTTCTGCACTCTGCTCCCAGTCGCCGTCAAACCAGTAAAGGTCCGGCCTGAAGTTTGCCGCCAGCTCCGATATCTGTCCGTGGTTGAACCTCACAAAACTCTCCCATCGCAATGAGTCATCAGTATATCTCTTGATGCTTTTTGTCATGTTGGGGTAGTCGGGGTGAGACCAGTCGAGCAGTGAGTAGTATAGTCCCACCTTCAGTCCTGCCCGCCTCAGCTCTTTGACGAACGGTTTTATGAGGTCAGCTCTGGCAGGGGTGGTGTCAACGGTGTTAAGCCGGCTCAGCTTCGTATCCCACAGTGCCACGCCGTCGTGATGCTTTGATGTCAGCACCGCATAGCGGGCTCCGCTCTCCTTTATTAGCTTCACCCACTGGCGGGGTTCATAGTATTCAGCCGTGAAGCCATCGAGCTGCTTCATGTAGTCGTCATAGCTGATCAGCTCATTGTAGAACGACCATGATTCGTCGATGCCGTTGACGGCATAGATGCCCCAGTGGATTAATATTCCAAGCTTTGCATCCGCAAACCACGCCATGCGATCTGCCGGGTCCGGCCGGGCAAAAGCTCCCGGGAGGAGACCGGTGTCGCCGGGCAGGGCAGAAGATTCCGCAGAGAGGCCGGCGGGGTTCGTCTGGGCCGGAGTTCCCGAGGTGAGGTCGTCAGTGCCGGTCTGGGCCGGAGTTCCAGAGGTGAGGTCGTCAGTGCCGGTCTGGGCCGTGGCTCCGGCGGAGAGGCAAAAGATCATCATGCCGAGGAGAATTCTCCGGCACAGTTTTCCTTCAGTTAATCTCATAATGAATGATATTGATGGTCATGAAAAGTCAAATCCCGAGATGTAGGCCGGCGAATCGTAGAATTTACCCGTCTCCTCGGTTGTCAGTCCCGGGAAGGAGGCATATACCAGTCCCGGTTTAGCATTGAGCATCCTGTTGAGTGCCCCCATCTTCCTGTTTGTCCTGAGCTTCTCATAGAGCTCCGAATGATCATCAAGCCATGTGAGGGCCGTATGGTAGCCCTCTTCGGCGCATACAGCCTCGAAGAGGTCGGGCAGGAAGTGCTCGCTGCCCTTGCGGCAGTAGATGCCGTTGAGAACTATATACCTGAACTCACCGGGACGGAACAGCCGACGGAAAAAGGGAAAGAAAGGCAGCACCTTCATCATCACCCATCCCCAGAGTCCCGGCATGTTCACCACATTGTACTGTGCCGGTATGGCGCTCACGCCGGCGACGATCTCGCCGTCGTGCCTGAGGACATAGTACCTGTGGCCGAGGAAGGTGAACTCATCGGTATAGAAGCAGTAGTCACCATAAAATTCCTTCAGCAGCTGTGCCATGGCAGGCTCCTCCTCCGGTGCCAGCTTCGTGACGGAGGTATTGCGCTTTGGATTGAACCTGCTGAAGGCTACCGTCAGGAAGGAGCGTATATATTCATATCCCGACTGGTTAATCAGGTTTCGTGACCTCTCGTTTCTGCTCTCCACATAGGCGTACATCACATGGGGAGGAGGTGTCTCAAGCTGTTCGCCCGTCAGGTATCGCGGGTCACTGATCAGTGAGAGGGTCTTCTGCTTGAAACTCTCTTCGCCATTTGGCTTTCTCTCTCTGCGCGGCACCGGGGCTCTCCCGGTCTGGAAGGCGCTCTGTACGGCCAGGTAGCGCAGATAGGTTGAATCGCCGGGAGTGCCGCAGTTCAGGGTTGTGCGCCGGCAGAGGCCTATCACACCCGTGAGGCTGTTTTTCCGGTAGAGGGCCATGAACGAGAGGCTGTCGCCGTATGATTTTACCCTCTCTTCGGTGTTCTGCATGATATAGCGCATGCCCCCCTCCGACCCCAGCACCGTCTTCTTCAGGAGTTCGATGATCTCCGGATCAGCTCCCCTGACCCTCTTTACCTCGAGTTTCTTATGATCAAAAATGCTTTGTCTTTCCATCAGTCAGTGAGATTCATTACTTCCTGTTTATCTGCAGTACACGCGGGCCAACATATTTCCGGGCACCGGGCCAACTTGCTTCCGGCTGTCGGGCTGCCATATTTCCGGGCACCGGGCCAACTTGCTTCCGGCCACCGGGCCATCATATTTCCGGGCACCGGGCCAACTTGCTTCCGGCCACCGGGCCGCCATATTTCCGGGCACCGGGCCAACTTGCTTCCGGCCACCGGGCCGCCCCTCAGTCATTTTCACTGCTTAAGCAGCTTAAACAGTGTATTGGCCACAGCCAGGTCTTCAGGGGTGGTGATCTTAATATTCTCCCTGTTGCCGTGGGTCAGATGCACCTTTATCCCTGCCGCCTCCGCCACCGTGGCATCGTCGGTGAATGCAGGGTCGAACCCCCGATCATATGCAGCAATGATCACGTTGCTGCGGAACACCTGCGGTGTCTGCACCAGTCGTATCTCCTTTCGCGGCAGCGGCCTGCTGTCATCGCCGTCGAGGATCCTTACCGAGTCTGCCGGCTCGACGAACGGAACCGCGCTGCCAAACTCCTCGGCATCGGCAAAGCAGCGCCATATCGTATCATTGCTCACCAGTGGCCTGACGCCATCATGTATTGCCACCAGCGACTCATCCGTCACCAGGGCCAGTCCTGCCTTCACTGAGTGAAACCTCTCCTCCCCGCCCGGTACCACACTGTGGGTGACATCAAACGAGAGTTCCGTGATGAGGCTCTCCCACAGTGAAATATGTTCATCAGGCAGCACCAATATGATCTCCATGTTCACATCAAAGGAGCGGAACCTCTCCACGGTATGCATTAGCAGCGGCTTCCCGTCAAGGAGGAGAAACTGTTTTGGCAGTGACGACTTCATCCTGCGTCCGCTGCCACCGGCTACTATTATGCAGTACTTCTTCACTCTGGCCTTTTAACAGAGAGGCCCTTCACGGGCCTCATCAATTTTCAGGGCGTTATTCCTTCATATAGAGATGGCGCTTGATGCTCCTCTTGGGTGTCTTGGCAAACTCCTCGGGGTGGATGCGGTATTTTGATACGACCATATAATCCGGCAGGCGGTGGTTTACCTCCTTGCGTATCTGGTCGAGGGCGGAGGCCACTCCGTCCTCTCCTATGCCGTCAGCCAGGAGGGCCTCGTAGTTGGGATAGACAAGCCCGATAAGCTTGTTGTTTTCAGAGATTACTATCGCCTCGGTGACATATTTATAGTTGCTTATCAGTGATTCTATCTCCTCAGGGTAGATGTTCTTTCCTGACGGGCCCAGCAGCATATCCTTGCTCCTGCCCCTGATATATATATAACCGTCTCTGTCAATCACGCCCAGGTCACCGGTATGCATCCAGCCGTTCTCATCAATGATGGCGTTGGTTGCCGCTTCGTTTTTATAATAACCCAGCATCACGTTATCGCCGCGCAGTATTATCTCACCCACGGTATTCTCCTGGTCGGGCGAATCGATCTTCACCTCGAGGGTATCGACAGACTTACCGCATGATCCCATCCTCGCTGTCTTCCATCCGTCATAGCTGATGAGCGGACCGCACTCGGTCATGCCGTATCCGACAGAGAAGCGCAGCCCGATCTTTCTGAAGAATTTTTCGGCATCGGGATTGAAGGCTGCGCCACCGATGACCAGCTCCTTGAAGCGGCCGCCGAAGCTGGTCTCCAGCTTCTCGTGTATCTTCCTGAACAGAACCTTATTTATGCCGGGCACCTTGAGCATCAGCTTCATGGCCGGCTTGCTGATCACCGGCAGTACCTGCTCCTTGTATACCTTCTCTATCACCAGCGGCACAGAGATTATCAGCCTGGGTCGAATCTCCTTAAAGGCCTGCAGCAGTATCTGCGGCGACGGTGTCTTGGTCAGAATGGTGATATGGCATCCGTAGGTGAAGGGGAAGAGAAACTCGAAGGCACAGCCGTAGGTATGTGCCAGCGGCAGGAAGGAGACAACCGGATCTCCCGGCTCCAGGGGCATGTTCTCCTGGGCATAGCGTACGTTGGCAGCCAGGCTCCTGTGTGGTATCATCACCCCCTTGGAGAAGCCGGTGGTTCCTGATGTGTAACTCAGGACTGCCATCTGCTCATTGTCAATCTCAGAAAAGAGTATGTCTGTGGGGCTGAACACGGGAAAGGCCTTCGCGAAGCTCTCGTCAATCTTTTCGAAGCTGTTGGCCATCCTGTCAGAACGGCTCATGGTCACTTTGAAGGTGTCTAGGCTCACGGCACATTTCAGCTCTTTCATCTTTTCGGGGTCGAGCAGCTCCCATATCTTGTCGTCGACGAATATCAACTTTGCATCGGAGTGGTTTATGATATTGTGGAGGTCTTCAGGCTTGAAGTCGGGAAGGATGGGTACCACCACGCCACCGTAGGTCACCACTGCAAGATACATGGCACACCAGTGTGCTGAGTTTCTGCCCAGCAGCGCTATCTTGTCGCCCTCAAGTATGCCGTTCTCCCTGAAGACGATATGGTGTTTCACCATTATCTCAGCAATCTCTTTGTAGGTATATCCCTTTTCACGGTAATTGGAGAGAGCCTCAATATTCCAGTTATTTTTGATGCTCTCCTCCACATAGGTGATAAATCGTTCTTTGATCATAATTTTGGAGTTTTTCTGATTTCTATAGCAAATGTACTCTTTTTTATTTGATTATTTAATGATTATTTCATTGGTCGAATGGAACTTACATGAAGTAAATAATCATTTTCCATTGTGAGTTCCTGCTCATGTACGTTTCGTTAGGTGAATGACAGTTACAGAGTGTAAAGCAGTATCAGGGTAAATATCATGATGAGGTTCACCGCTGCAAAGATGATGTTGTAGCGCACCCGCTTTGCGCTGAACCGGGTTATCTTGCGCGACAGCAGTGCTGCCGTGGGAACGAACAGCACCACCAGGAAGATGAAGAACCTGGCGCCGTCGAACACCTGGCTCAGCCCTCCTCCCCTGAGGCTTGCAAGATAGATTATTACCAGCAGCACCAGAAGATATAACAGGTAGCTGGCTTTGAGTGCCAGCGTTGAGAGAGGCCGTGAGTGATGCAGCTTATGAGGCTTAAGGTAAGCCCAGGCGATCGAGAAGACAATCACTATCAGCAGAGCTCCTATGATATAACTCACCATCATCCGGCAATTCCTTTTAAGATGAGCAGTCCGCCAATAAGCGGCTACTCTTCGTTTTCAGACCACACCAGGGAGCTTGCACCGAGCAGGGCGGCGTTATGTGTGCTGAGCTCCGAGGGCAGCAGTTTCACCTTGTCGCGATAGATATAGAGCAGGTTCTGTTCCATATGTTTCTGTGCCGGCTCGAATATCAGCTCCTTGGCCAGGGCCAGTCCTCCGAAGAGGAATATGGCCTCCGGGTTGGTATGCGCCACCACATCGGCCAGTTTATACCCGAGCATGGCCCCCGTATGTTCAAAGGCGGCGAGGGCTAATATATCACCGCGGCGTGCAGCCTCATAAATCTTCTTCGAATCGAGCTCATCAAAGCTGTAACGCCGCAACTCACTGTCCTCCAGCCTGTCGGCCAGTATCTTCAACACCGTGCGTTTGAGTCCCGTGGCAGAGACATAGGTCTCGAGACATCCCTTGCGTCCGCATCCGCAGTCGCGGTTAGACATCCCGGGCCTGATGGAGGTATGGCCTATCTCACCCGCGAAGCCATCCTGCCCGTAGACCAGCTTCCCGTCAACGACAAACCCACTGCCCAGGCCCGTGCCCAGGGTAATTACCACGAAGTTCTTCATCCCCTTGGCGCCACCGTAAATCATCTCTCCCACGGCAGCGGCATTGGCATCATTGGTGACGATGACGGGAAGGTCGGTATGCCTGGAAAATATCTCTGCCAGCGGTATGATGCCCTTCCAGGGAAGATCGGCAGGGTACTCTATGGTCCCTTTGTTGATGTTGCCCATGGGGGCGCCAATGCCGAAGCCCAGCACTTCAACCTCACGGCCGATCTTCGGGACGGTTATCATTATCTTCTCATAGAGGGCGGCAACGAACACCTCAGGCTCGTCGTAGTGACTGGTGGTGATGCAGTCTTCTGCCAGTATCCTGCCGCTCCTGTCAA
Organism: Bacteroidales bacterium UBA4772; assembly: GCA_002403305.1. GTDB lineage: Bacteria > Bacteroidota > Bacteroidia > Bacteroidales > VadinHA17 > SR-FBR-E99. The sequence goes on along the minus strand of DHHM01000012.1, from coordinate 12,325 downwards.
CGACCCCTAAGACAGTGTTGGTGCCTCCGATATCAATCCCGATAACAACCTTTTCCTTTTCCATTAAAATAATTTATCAAACCCAAAGGTAAATATACGTTTTAGTTCATACAGACAAAAAATATGTCGCGGCGCTGCAGGTGTCATTGCGCCAGTAACGTCAGGGACTGCAGGGAAAGCAGTAACGGCCAGGGCGTAAAAGACTGCAGTGACAGCAAGAGCGTCAGGCCGGCTTTTACTCAGGAACATACTCATTGCCAACCTTACGGGCACGTCTCGGGTGATCGAGATCGATGTTCAGGGCGATGCCGGTCTCCACCAGTATGTTCCACCCGGCCATCATCTGGAGATATTCTGAGAAATCCTTTCCGTCGGGTATGACGATGGTGGGGAAGATGGTCTTCTCCTTTGCTATGGCGATGACGTTCACCCCGGCACCCTTGACGATGCACTCCATGAACTTGTCATGGTCATGCTCGAAGGGATCGACCCAGATGAGCACCTCGTTTTTGTTCATCACCTCCTCGATGCCGTGGAGGGCGAAGGTACCCTCAAGGAAGGCCGACTTCTTGCGGGTGATCTCATTGGTCTTGAGGGCCAGCTCGGCAGCAACACCGTTGTCGCGCCCGGCAAAATATATCATGTCGGCATTGGTGACCATACTAATGATCTTTTTGTCAATCTTTGCCGTCAGCACCTCTTCAGCCTGTTCCGAGGCTTTCTTCAGTCCTGCCATCTTTTCGCCCCGCAGGTTACGCAGCAACGAATCATAGAAGAGTGCCTGCTCCACCACCGATTTGGTGGCAGCGACGGCATCCTCCCTGCCGCAGCTCAGCACGTGCGCCGCATCGGCGAACTCTTCAAGCTTCGTATTTTTGTTGGCCGTGAGTCCGAAGACGGCATCGTGCTTCTTCTTTTTCAGGGCGTTGACGAGGCGTATCACCTCCTTGGTCTGTCCAGAGTTGGAGGCGGCAAACACCGCAAAGTCGCGGAGGTTATAGTCGAGCGACTGCGTGCATCCTTCAGTTATCACAGGAATGACAAAATCCTTCTTTAGTGATGAGAAGATGGTCCTTTTTGCGGGAAAGAGCCTGCTGCTCCCCTCTCCTGTCAGGAAGAGTCCTTTTTTCCTTTTCAGGGCTTTGACGAAGGGATTGGAGGCATCAGCAGAGAAGGCTTTGATGATTCCCGGTGTCTCCATCATCTCGCGCACGAGGGCGAACTGTCCGTATTTTTTCTCTTTAAGGTTCATTATAGTACGTTTTAGTGTTTTACAATGAATTCATGCAGGTCGCGCTGCACCTGCGGGTCTTTCTGGAATCCGCCCCCGAGATGCTGCCAGTAGACTTCGGCATACTCCACTCCTGCCATCTTTCCGTAGTTCCTGTTGCCCTCCAGGACATAGCCGAAGAAATCGTCGATCTTATGCATGTGCTTCATCAGGTCGAGCTGCGACTGATGTTTGCCGAGCATCTCAATCTTGGTCTGCACGGCGCTGATGACATCGACGAAGAAGTGGGGCGGGGTGAGCTGTGACCCCAGGGGGTCGCTCAGGGTGAGCGGCGAGGTGTGGTAGAGCAGGGGCGTCACCTCCAGCGGCTTCTCCGTCACGGGCACCGGGTCAAGCGATGCCACCATCGCTGCCGCCTCCACGATGGCCGCGGTAGCCCGGTGGTCAGGGTGATAGTCGTTGGGCAGATGGGTGAAGACGATCCCTGCCCTCACCTTACGCATCAGCGATATGGTTTTGAGCCTCAGCTCAGGGGTGTCAAAGAGGGAGCCGTCGGTGCCTCCCATGGTATAGTACTCTGCGTCGAGGACTGCTGCTGCCGCCCTGGCCTCTTCATACCGCACACCGGCGGTCTCCTCCATAGACATGTTGCATCCGCCCAGGCCTCCGCCGGTCATGGTGGCGATTACTATTTTGTATCCTCTGTCGTGCAGGAGCTTGAGTACTCCGGCGTTCCATGCCTCCGCATCATCAGGATGAGCGTTGATGGAGAGAGCTACCTTGTTGAATTCCGTTGCCATATCTTCCCTTCTATTTGTCTGTAAAATAATTTTTCATCTGTCAGAATGGACCCGCAAGAAATTTAGTATTCAAATCTTTATGCGAGTCCGTACTCATGTGAGTTTCATTTAAGAACCATAATCCTTTTCAGTCGCACAAAATCAGGCAGGGGTGCCGTCAGCGGCTTTATATATCTCATGAAGGCTTCGGATACGAAGTTACCGGCAGCATTGAAATAGTCTGCCGGCATGGGCCTGGCAGCGACGGCCACCTCGCTGAGGGGCACTCTGCCGTACTTCACCTCGTAGGGACTGTCAGAAATACGGTCAATGGTAACCATGAAACCTGACTCGCCCCGTTCGGCCATGCGAACTGCTTCCACGCCGCACTGCCATGCTTCCCCGAGGTCGACCTGCAGAGCCCGCACATGATCGCTCATAATTAGTGACTCGGTGATCTGGAATTCACCCCGCAGGCCGAACTCCGAAGAGATCATCCCGTGAAGGGTGAGGCCCACGCTGGCACCTCCCATGGCACCGAATTCGGTGTTGCTGAACTTGTCTGTTACCTGAGATGCGCTGACGGGAGTCCCGTCTTCATACTTGAGGCCCTCGCCGCATACCACCGACACCCATCCGTATCTGCGGATGCAGCTCTCCACATCGGCAAGGAAGCTCTCCCTTACGAAGGTATGCTCGGGGGTATAGATGAGGTGAGGTGCGTCATCCTCCTCCCGCCGCGCAACGGCTGTTGCTGCTGCCAGCCATCCGGCATCGCGGCCTATGGTCTGGTATACGACAAACTGATCTACCTTCTTCATGTCGCGGGCAAGCATGCCGCCCTGCATCACGTTGAGGATGTTCGACCATGCCGCTGAGGCAAAGCCTGGGGTGTGGTCCGTGCCGAAGAGGTCGTTATCGACCGTCTTGGGGATGCCGACGCCGGTGAGCTCATAGCTGTGACTGCGGCAGTAGGCCTCAACACGGTGCACCGTATCCATGGTGTCATTGCCTCCTATGAGGAAGAAATAGCGGATATCATATTTCTCGAGTACCTTGAGTATCTTCGGTAAATCCTCATCCTTCAGCTTGTGGCGCGAGGAGCCGAGGGCTGACGAAGGAGTGCGGCGGAGTCCTTCAACGATGCTGTCAGGCTGCGCTCCCAGGTCGAAGAGCCACTCGTTCATGAACCCCTCGATGCCGTAGTTCATGCCGTAGACCCCATCAATAATTCCTGATGTCTTTGCTGCGGTTATGACTCCTGCCAGGCTTGAGTTGATCACTGATGTAGGACCCCCGGACTGACCTATGACTGCGTTACCCCTGATCATGTTGAATTGCGATTTGCGATTTGCGATTGACGATTTATTTGGATTTGCGAATTGTGAATTGCGATTTTAGATTTAATTGACGATTTATTTGGATGTGCGATTTGCGAATTGCGATTTGCGATTTGCGATTTAATTGACGATTTATTTGGATTTGCGATTTGCGATTTGCGATTTCAGATGAATTTCAGTTCTCCGAAGTATTCCGGACGGTGATAATCGGGTTGCTCCGTGCCGACGGGGTTCCAGGTGACATAATGCGGATTGCTGAGCATGTCACCGCACTTGTAGAAATTGGCCCGGAATGTTTTGCCGGCGAGGTTTTCGACCCTGTGGTGAAAAAAGGCGCCGAGCGGTATGGCCAGGGTGAGCGACCAGCTGATGTCGCCCGTCTTTTCAGCAAAAGGCTCGTCGCCCATGGTTGTCAGCCGCCGTATGCCGTTGACGAGCGTTTCGTCAGCGCGGATACTGTCGTGCCTGCCGTGACCCGAGCCCATCAGAGCCGTGCCGATGGGATTGAACTCAAAATTATAGTATATGCCGTCATCGGCCGGGGCGACAAAGAACTCCACGCACGAATCCTCACACACCATCTCGTTGGTGCGACTCTTCTCTGCCTTTACGTTCGTCTCCCTGACGTAGTACTTGATGTAAATCTCGCGGTCGCCCCATGCTATGTTGAACCTCACCTCCGGCTTGTATGTGTATGACTCCCAGTTTACTGTGTCAATGGCATGTCCTTCGCCCAGCTCATCAAGCAGGGCCGAGACCTCTTCCATCGGAGGGATTCCGCTTTCGCTTCCAAGTCTACTGACCTCTATTGTTCGCATATTTATGGCCTTATGTCCTACAAATTTATAAAATCGTTCAACTTCCGCATTATAATATAGCAGGGCTCTATAATTTACTGCGCCTCCTTCCAGATGAGGGCGGAGGCTCCCAGGACTGCGGCTCGTGCCTCAGAGAGACCTGACGGTTCCACGGTGAACGTCCCCCTGAAGACCGGCTGCGTCAGCTCCACAACATATTTTCTCACCGGCACGAAGATGGCATCGCCCGCCTGTGCCAGTCCTCCGAAGAGGAATATCTTTTCAGGGCTGGAGAAGATGACAGCGTTGGCTATCCCCAGGGCTATCATGTGTGCTGTACGGTCAAGCGCTTCTGCGGCGATGCCATCACCGGCCGCCGCGGCCTCAGCCACCATGCGTGAGGTTATCTCGCTGCTCTTCATGTCGCGCAGCACGCTCTCCCCGCGACTGTCGCCAAGCAGCTCCATGACAGTGCGCACCAGCCCCGTTGCCGAAGCATAAGTCTCGAGGCAGCCGCGGCGGCCGCAGCCGCACTCCCTGCCGCCCTGCACCATGGTCATATGACCCATCTCACCGGCAAAGCCGGTATGGCCGTAGACAACCTCGCCATCGATGACGATACCGCTGCCCAGTCCTGTGCCAAGGGTGAGGATGATAAAATCCTTTACTCCCTTAGCCGCGCCGAATATCATCTCACCCAGGGCTGCGGCATTGGCATCATTGGTGATACGTGCCTTTACGCCTGTCTGCCGTTCTATCATAGCCACCAGGGGTACTATCCCCTTCCAGTTGAGGTTGGGGGCCAGCTCGATGGTGCCCTTGTTGAAGTTGGCATTGGGAGCGCCAATGCCTATACCGGTCAGCTTAAGATCATCATGTCCGGCCAGCATCTTCCTTATCGCAGCATCGAGGGCAGTGACAAAATGCTCTGCCAGCTCATATTCGGCAGTAGGAAGCCCGCCCTCGACGAGGATCTCACCCTGTGCATCAACAAAGCCTATCTTGGTATTGGTGCCGCCTATGTCTACTCCTGCAACTATATCTTTCATTCGTTTATACTATAGTTTATTTCATTTGTCGAATGGAACTTGCATGAAATCAAAATCATATTCTTATCTAAACTCCCGGTCATGCAGGTTTCATAATATCTCTGGTCACACCTCCTTCAAAAGGTCAGGTTTGCTTCTGTAGGTCTCCAGCACCAGCTCGCCGAAGAGGGTGTTTGCCCAGGCGAACCACTTCCTGGTAAACTGTGTGGGATCGTCCTTCATGAACGACTCATGCATGAACCCTGTAGCAGCATGAGTACTCTTGAGCATCCTGAGCGACGATACGATATCATAGTCATCGCTGGCCGTCAGCGCCCTCATGGTGATGGCTATGGGCCATATGCGGCTCAGCCCGGTATGCGGACTGCCCACGCCGTGACCCATGGTACCGGAAAAATAGTATGGATTGCTTTTGCTCAGGACAAACTTGCGTGTCCTGAGATAGAGCGGGTCTCTCCGGTCGATGGTACCGAGGTATGGCATGCTCAGCAGGCTCGGTACGTTGGCATCATCCATGAAATGGCAGTTATGATAGCCGTCGGTCTCGTAGGGTATTATCTCACCGTGTTCCGGGTGAACGGCCCTGGCATATTTCTCAAGTGCCTCTTCGACCTCCGCGGCAAGGGCGTTGGCATCGGCAGCCAGTGCCTCATCACCGGTGACGGCCGTGGCTATCTCCGCCATCTGGCGCAACGATTTTACCGCAAAGTAGTTTGAAGGTATCAGGAAGGGCCAGATGGTGGCATCATCAGAGGGCCTGAAGATGGATACTATCAGCCCGACGGGGTTGATGGGGTTGCCGTAGCCGCCTCCCGCAACGGTGTCGGTCTGCCATCCGGTGACACGCTGGAAACGATAGGGGCCCTGATCCTCCTTGCGCTGCTGCTGGCGGAAGGTCTTTATGATAAGCTTCATGGCGCCGGTCCACGACTCGTCAAAGACCGATGTGTCGCCGGTGCTCTTCCAGTAACCGTGTGACAGCCTGACAGGGTAACAGAGTGAGTCTATCTCCCACTTGCGCTCATGCAACTCGGGCTTCATCTCCGTGAGGTCACTCATCCACTCGCTGTTACCCGGGCCGTCATTGAAGGCATTGGCGTAGGGGTCGATGTGAATGCACTTCATCTGCCTGTTGATCACCCCGGCGATGAGCTCCTTCAGCTGCGCATCACGACCGGTGAGTGAGATATAGGGCCACACCTGCGCGGTGGAATCGCGAAGCCACATCGCGTTGATGTCGCCGGTGATGACGAAGGTGTCGGGCCTGCCGTCTATAGTTCTGAAGTTGACGGTGGTGTCGAGGGTGTTGGGGAAGCTGTTTCCGAAGAGCCATGCCAGCTCATTGCCGTCGAGGAATGAATCTATCTCTTTGATGGTATCCTCCACAGCCCTGCTGGTGAATTTGCGCATACGGCGGGATGGCCTGTTCGACTCCCGCTTCTGTGCTGCAGAGACCGAAAAGGCGGGCAGTCCTGCACTCAGTGCTGCTCCTGCCACGGCTGTGTTTCTGATGAAGCTTCGACGTGTTGCCATACTGTTATCTTTTTGCTGCCGGTTTTTTTCTCAGTGACACATCCTTCAGATACATTTCTCCCAGGTCCCAGTCCTGCTCCAGCGCCCAGTTGATTTTGACATCCAGGGCACTGGGGTAATATGTGACTGGTTCCGGGTTAATTCCCAGGTCAAAGTTACCCGGGCTCCAGACCCCGTTGGAGTCAAGGTCATAGATCGCCCTGAGCCTGTAGTTACCCTTGTCGAGAAGGCCAAACGTGACCTCGCCGGGGGAGACAGATCGGGTCTCCCTGGCAACCTTCTCCTGATTATTAAGAAGCTGTATTATCACGTTGCCGTCATAACCCGAAAGGATAACCTTGACGCTGCCGTAATCCTCCTGGGTGAGAACAGAGAATTTGTACCCGACGGAGTCCGTCACCCTACCGTATCTGTCCCTGAAGGCACCTGCCCTGCAGATGAGAGTATAGGCGCCGCCGGACTCCAGCGGGGTCTTCATCAGCAGACGGCGGCTGTTGGTGCTGTCACTTTCAAAACCGTAAGGTATCAGGGTTGTCACGCTGTCTGCCGTCTGCTGCAGCCTGATCCTTGAGGTGTCAGGCTCTGACAGGGGTGTGGGAGAGATGAAAAACGGCTGTGTGCCGGGTCTAAGCTTACCCGTCAGGTTGGAGGTGAGATAGAGCGCCGGTGCCTTCCTCTCTCCTCCCCTGGGAGCCACAGGCTTATAATACCTTAGAGTGATGGTGTCTGTACGTCCCGCTGTCACCCCCAGGGTGTCAGTAAAGGGATAGGTCAGCAGTGCCTCGATGGCCTCGCGTTCATAAACTTCGGGGTTTGTGATCCAGACAGCGAAGGTGTCGCGGGCGGCGTTGGACTCCATGAACCATGATTCAGGAGGAGCGTCGGTCAGTGCAAGTGATATCTGCCCGGTGCCGGCCGGCAGGGCCAGCGCAAAACCCAGAGACCAGGCGCTCTTACGGTCGGAATAGAGGAGATACTGCTTGTCCGGCGGCTTACGGAAGGTGTATAGCCGGTGTATCCCGTAGAGGAAAACATCCGGTTTTGTGGTCTCGGTAGCTGTGGCAGGCCTGTATTCTACGGAGTCAAGGGTGAGTGCATAATAGTCATCGGGATTGATATCAATGACGGAATCACAGAAGGCAAACAGCTCATCATCAAGGTCATACATCGTATTACCGTTCATATCCTGCAGGGCATACAGCCTGTAGCGGCCGGGACGGATGTTGCTGATCATAAAGCCACCAGAGGGATCTGGACGCGATATGTATGCCGGCAGTTGTTTGCGCGGAGCCGTATCGGAGAGGTTTGAATACATCATCACCGTGATATCCTGTACGGCTTCCAGGTCACTGGCGCTGAAGACGTTGCCGGTGAGCGACAGGGAGTCGAGTACCGGTCCCGTGGAGAAGACATACTGGTAGTTGGGGATGGGATTACCCTCATTGTTGTCACGGATGGCATCCTGGAAGTAGAATGTATATGTGGTGCTGTCGATGAGCTCGCCCTCCCATGTGACCTCAAGGCTCTTGCCCCTGAGCTTCACCTCCGGCTTAGGCAGAAGCGGGGGTGAGACCATGAACTTCTCTGTTATCCTGTCAAGGACCACATACTCATCAAAGGTGAGAATGAATGACTTGCCGGTGAACATCACCGTGCTGTTTTCCGGCTCGCTCTTAAGAATGACCGGAGGCTCGGTATCACGGGGTCCGCCGGAAGGAGAGCTGATTTTGGCGCATGACATGATAGAGAGCATCACAGCGGCTGTGAGAGCCATGCTGAGTGATATGTATCTCCGTGCATCCACTACCTGCAAACTTACATCAAATTTTGTTACGGAGTGTATCGGCGGGGCGGTCAGAAGCAACAGAAGCGAATGAGACAACGGCTCCGGCCCTGAATCCAATACCCGGGTGCTCTGCAGCAACAGCCATGAAAGTGATGGCGGCTCATCCCCGTAGCATATATTCAGTCGTAAAGCAGAGGCGGCACTGCAGATTTTTATCTGCCTGTACAAAACCGGCTGTTTTTATGTAAGTTTGTATCACAAACAGATAAGCTATGGATTTTCTTATTATCCCCTGGGATGTCAATCCCGAGATCTTCCGCATAGGCAATTTTGCCGTGAGATGGTACGGACTGCTCTTTGCATCCGGGTTTGTGATCGGCTATTACATCATGAAAAAGATCTTCGCCAATGAGGGCTATGGTGATGCGACGCTCGACAGGCTTACCGTCTACGTAGCCATAGGCACCATCGTCGGTGCCAGGCTGGGGCACTGTTTCTTCTATGAGCCTGCCTACTACCTCGCCAACCCGGTTGAGATACTGAAGGTGTGGCACGGAGGACTGGCCAGCCACGGCGCTGCCATAGGAATACTTCTTGCGCTTTGGTTCTTTGTCAGGAAAGAGAAGAAGCCGTATATATGGGCCATCGACAGGGTGGTGATAGTGGTAGCCCTCGCCGGTGCGCTGATACGCCTCGGTAACCTGATGAACTCCGAGATCTACGGTGTGGAGACGACGCTGCCATGGGGATTTGTCTTCCTGCGCAACGGTGAGACCGCACCCAAGCATCCCACGCAGATATATGAGTCGCTGGCCTATCTTATCACTTTCGGGATTCTGATGTGGCTCTACTGGAAGAACATGGGGAAACAGAAGCCGGGACTGCTGTTCGGCATCTTCCTGGTGATGGTGTTCGGGTTTCGCTTCTTTGTGGAGTTTGTCAAGGAGGACCAGGTGGCATTTGAGGCTGGCATGAAGCTCAATATGGGTCAGTGGCTCAGCATCCCGTTCGTGCTGGGAGGCATCGCCCTGCTTGTCTGGGCCTTCAGGAAGAAGCCGGTACCCGTTACCGTGGGCAAAAAGAAAAAGTGAGCCTATTCCCGCTTCAGGATTCCCTCGAATATCAGGTTTAGTATCGCCTCGAGGCGACTGTTGATGTCTATCTCACGACGACGCCAGAAGAGAGGCACCTCCATGCCCTTGATCATGGTCTGGATCGCCATGGCTGTGTACTCGCTCTCCCTGACCTCAAAGACACCCCTGCTGTTTCCCACGTAGAGCAGCAGCCTCAGTATGGCCAGCTCCTCACGGTCATAGCGCGACCGTATCTTCTCGATGAACTCATAGTGATCGAGGTTTTTGTCGAAGACAGCATTGTAGTAGTTTGAGAGTTTGGCGAAGGCCTTCATCCTGACGAAGATGTAATTGCGGAGCTTCTCCTTGGGCGATTCGACCTCCTTGATGGCGGTGGTTAGCTGCCGCCGCAGCTGGTTGGCCTCGTAGAGCACCACAGCCTCGAAGATATCCTCCTTGCTTGCAAAATAATAATATATAGAACTTTTGCCCTTGTTCAGGGCATGTGATATCTCATCCATCGTGGTCTTGCGGAAGCCGTAATGGCCGAAAATCCTGCTGGCCGTCAGAATGATCCTCCTCCTGTATTCCTCCTTGTCAACCATAAAGTTTTATTCCTATGCAAAGATATTCAATTCATTCGACAAACTTGGAACGATTGGTTCGGAAATTCGAAAATGAAAAATGTTCTGTCGTGAAGAGATGGTGATTCTCAAATCAGTGTAATTATTCGTAATTTTACAGGTCATTTCCGTTGAAGGGGGTCTGTTTATGAAGGCCGGCGAATCAAGGTACAGAAGCATATGGACAGATGGGGCAGAGCCGCGGTCGGTGAGTGTGATCGATCAGCGCAGGCTTCCTTTTTCGTATGAGGTACTGACTCTCAGGAATGCCGGTGATGTCTGTGAAGCGATAAGCGGCATGGCTGTTCGGGGAGCTCCTCTTATAGGAGCCGTGGCAGCGTGGGGCGTTTATCTCTCTTTTGTTGAGCATGCCGGGAGGAACGATTTTTATGACCTGGTGATGAATGATGCCTACAGGCTGAAGGCTGCGAGGCCCACGGCCGTCAACCTTGCCTGGGCTGTTGACCGCATGACGGAGGTGCTGAAGAGGGATCCCGACGTCGGTGCACTGCGGGCAGCTGCCGGACAGCTCTGTGATGAGGAGGCAGAGAGAAGCCGGATGATAGGAGTTCACGGTATGCCTCTCATTGAAGAGATAAGCAGGAGAAAGGGAGGCGCTGCGGTCAATATACTTACCCACTGCAATGCCGGATGGCTGGCGTGCGTTGATCACGGTACGGCGCTGGCGCCGGTCTACCTGGCCCATGACAGCGGCATCAAAGTGCATGTATGGGTTGATGAGACGCGTCCCCGCAACCAGGGCAGCCGTCTTACGGCCTGGGAATTATCCCGCCACGGTGTCCCGTGCACCCTGGTGACGGACAATGCCGGGGGGCACCTGATGCAGAACGGCATGGTTGACATCGTCATCGTGGGGTGCGACAGGGCCACGGCATCGGGTGATGTGGCAAACAAGATTGGAACATATCTCAAGGCACTGGCGGCACATGACAACGGGATACCGTTTTATTCGGCCTTCCCCGTATCGACCTTCGACATGAGCATCGACCGTCCGGACCAGATAGCCATTGAGGAGCGCGACGGTGATGAGGTAAGAATGATTGAAGGGTTGCCGGTGAAGGCGCATGGTTCCGGCGGCACGAAGGACCAGGTCAGGGGAACAGCAGTGGCGGGAAAATCCGAACCTGATGGTGGAGCCAGGAAGAACGACGGTGTAGCTGCAGAACCGGACGGCAGAGATGATGGGGCGGGGATGCATGATTTCACTCCGCAGGCAGAAACGCTGTCAGTTCTCACATGCCCGGCGGATATTCCGGTATCCAATTTCGGTTTCGACGTCACCCCGGCACGGCTTTTGTCGGGTATTATCACCGACCGCGGTATATGTGCGGCGGACAGGGAATCAATCTTTAAATTATTAGCATAATCATATGGAAGGTATTGTCAAGTTCAACTGTTACTGGAGCCAGTCGGGCGCCGTCATCACCGATGAGCAGTACGAGATCATAAATCACTGGAGGGAGATACTGTTCAATCTTGATCTTGTGGGAGCGTTTGAGAACGGTGTCGGGTTCGGTAACATCAGCATACGTATCGGCAAGTCGTCGCAGTTCATCATCACCGGTTCCTCAACGGGAGATATCCCTGAGCTTGAACCCGGTCACTATGTAAAGGTAAAGTCATACAACATCGATGACAACGCTGTGATGTGTGTCGGGCCGCTGAAGGCCTCGTCGGAGTCGCTCACCCATGCTGCCATCTACACCGCCGATCCCGGCACCAATGCGGTCATTCATGTGCACTCACCCTCTCTCTGGGAGGAGCTGATGAACAAGGTTCCCACCACCGACCCGGCTGTTGAGTACGGGACTCCTGCCATGGCCCGTGAGATGATACGCATATTCAGTGAGCCGGAGGTATTTGAGAAGCGGATAATAGTGATGGCGGGCGACCGTGGCGGGCTTATCACCTTCGGCAACGATCTGGATGAGGCGGGGAGTGTGCTCTTTGATTATATTAACAGAGAGTAGGCAGTAGTGTTCTTGGCCGTAGAGCCTTCCCCGATTTATCGGGGCCATAATGTGTTGTTGACCAACGTATTATCACACAATACTACCCAGTAGAGCCAGCCCCGATAGCCGGAAGGCGTATCG
>DHHM01000023.1 GCA_002403305.1 Bacteroidales bacterium UBA4772 | reverse complement strand
TTGTCTACAATGGAAGACAAATCAGGAACATCGCCTATATATACTGTGTAGGCAGCAGACAGTCCGAAGGTGACAATAAATATTGCTCCCGGTACTGCTGTACTTCAGCCATTCATGCCGCCCTTGAGGTAAGGAACAAGTTCGGGAATATCAATAATTTTCATTTTACAAGAGGTATAAGAACCTACGGAAAACAGGAGCTATTGTATGCTGAATCTCTAAGGAAAGGAGATGTCTATCTCCAGGCATACGAAGAGAATCCCCCCGCTGTTGAAGTGAAAGAGGGACAGATATCGGTTACCATCAACGATATCATGACAGGCGGCCGTGAGATCACTGTGGAGCCGGATCTGCTTGTTCTTGTTACGGGCATGGTTCCCAGAGCCGACAACTCCATTGCTTCAAAATTCAAGCTGCCAAAAGGACGTGACAGTTTCTTCAACGAGATTCACATGAAACTTCGCCCGGTGGAGACAGTCATCGACGGCGTGACTATTTCCGGCGCTTGCCAGGGTCCCAAGAACATTACTGAGTCAGTCAACTCCGCACTTTCTGCCGCTGCAAAATCATACTCCTTCGTCAGCAAGGGGGAGCTGGCGCTGGAACCCATCATCGCCGAGATCGATAAAGATATGTGTACCTGGTGTGGTGAATGCGAGAAAGCCTGCCCGTTTGATGCAGTAAAAAAGGAGAAAATTGATAGCAAAGAGATTGCGGTTTTAAACAATTCCGTATGCAAGGGCTGTGGAATGTGCCTGCCGGTATGCCCGGCCAACGCCATAAACCTGATAGCGTTCTCGGATAGGGAAATTGAAAGCATGATTGATGCACTTATCAGTGCATAAAATAACATACCAATGGAAGCAGAAAAAGGTAAAACACACAAATATCTCAGGGATAAGAGAGAGATACCGGAAACGGTGAAGGAAAACCTGAAACATTTCACCAGGGTAAAAAAATTTATTCTTGAATCTCTCAGGGATGGCGAGATGACCATTGATCAGCTGGCACAAAAGCTTGAGTTGCCTAAAAATGAAGTTATCTTTTTTCTTATGACTCTTATAAAATACGGCTTTGTCCAAACCGGCCAGATAGACGACATGGACGAATACTATTCCTACAAATTAAAACAGTAATGGCATCAATAAATACGGGGTTCAGCAAGGAACTATCAAAATTTGGCGCATTTGACTTCAATGCATGCTACAATTGCGGCACATGCACGGCTGTCTGTTCACTTTCCACCGGGGAGGATTCATTCCCCCGCGAGATGATAAGGTACAGCGTACTCGGACTGGAGGATGATATAAAGAGTTCCCTCAAGCCATGGCTCTGTTATTATTGCGGTGAGTGTACAACACACTGTCCCCAGGAGGCCGAGCCGGGCGAGCTGATGATGTCTCTCAGGAGATGGCTCATCTCGGTTTATGACTGGACCGGGCTGTCAGGACTGCTTTACCGGTCACTGCCTGCATCCATTACAGCAATGACTCTGACAGCCCTGGCTGTGATAGCTTATGCTCTCTATGAACATTTCGACCTCGAAAAGATAATGCATACAGGCCATATATTCGAGATGGTTGCTATAGCCACAGTCTTTGCGGTCATCCTCCTGCCAAACCTGATACGCATGTGGAACTTTATCATTCTCAAACCAGGAATCAAGGTGCCGTTTAAAAACTATGTAACCGGGCTGCGAGACCTGTTAGTGCATATGTTCACGCAGAAGCGAACCCTTGGATGTGACGACAGCCAGGTGAGATGGTTTGAGCACCTGATACTTGTGTTCGGATATCTTGGGCTGCTGTTTACCACAGTCTTTCTCGACTGGTTCTTAAGCGAAAGCACTTTTGTCACAGTTCTCGGTTATGTTGTCAGTATCATAATTTTCACAGTCACCGTGATCTTCGTAAGCGAACGCATCAGTAAGAAAAGAGAGATGAGCAGGAAATCGCAACCATCTGACTGGATGTTCGTCGCCTGGCTCTTCATGATGGGACTGTCAGCCTTTGCCGTGAGATTGTTCATTGATCTGGATATCCTTCAGAATAACATCTGGCTTTACCTGGCTCACATGATCATCCTGGTGCAATGGGCTCTTGTCATTGTTCCTTTCGGAAAATGGACACATTTTCTCTATCGCTCCTTCGCAATGTATTTTGATGCGATAAAGAAAAACTGAATTAGTTGCTAAATTTGGGGTAGTCTTTTTTTGTTTCCGCAAGTTGAAAATTGACCTGCGGTGATAGTAATTTCATTATGCCAAACAGGAGAAGGTACAGGAGAATCGAGGGTCCACCCCGGATGGAGGGATACAAGCCTTTCGGAGTGCCCATGCGGGAACTGGAGTCGGTTGTCATGTCACTGGAGGAGTATGAAGCATTGCGCCTTGCTGATTACGAAAACCTCACTCATGAGGAAGCTGCAAAGAAGATGAACATCTCGCGCCCTACATTCACCAGACTCTACGACAAGGCACGCAAGAACGTCGCCAAAGCCTTTGTCGAGGGCAAAGCGATCGTGATCCGTGGCGGAACTTTTATAGCCGGCGACTACTGGTACAGGTGCAACGACTGTCATGAAACAATAATCTCTGCCACACCCGAGGAGAGTTGTGACAAGTGTAATTCTGACGATATCAGAAGAATTGACAAGGACGACGGGAACGGCGAAAACCAACCATCAGAATGAAAGATTCGCTCTTCGAACCGGACAGGGAAAGTGACTTCGATCAACTGAAAGAGAAGGTTTTAAGCTGCAGCCGGTGCGATCTGTCACACACCCGTAATAACGTCATTTTCGGAGAGGGGAACCGCGATGCAGCAATCATGATTATCGGCGAGGGCCCGGGCCGCGATGAGGATCTTCAGGGCAGGCCATTCGTGGGGAAATCAGGACAGCTTCTTGACAGGATACTGGAGGCTTGCGGCTTCACACGGCAGAAACATGTTTTTATCAGTAATATTGTCAAGTGCAGGCCCCCGGACAACCGTGTCCCCACCCCTGCTGAAGCTGAGATGTGCATGCCCTGGCTGCTGAACCAGATTGAGCTGATAGATCCCGGGATAATTATCCTGCTCGGCTCAACGGCACTGAAATTCATGGCTGGCTCCGACTACAGGATCACCCGTGACCGCGGGCAATGGATATCATGCCAGGGAAGGCTAACCATGCCTGTCTACCACCCTGCTGCCCTGCTGCGTGACCCCTCACTCAAACGTGATACATGGGAAGATTTTAAGAAGATCGTCTGGAAATACCGTGAGACTTATGACCAGAAACACCACTCGGCTCATGTGTGACGTAAGAGTCATAAATCATTCATCACCATGACAACATCCGTGAAAGTATCCGTTTTGACAGAAAACAATGCCGGTGAGCTTACCGCAGCCGAGCACGGCCTCTCCTACCTGATCGAATCTGACGGCACCAGAATTCTGTTTGATACCGGCCAGAGCGACCTCTTCCTGAAAAATGCCGCCATAATGGGAGTTAACCTGGAAGGTATTGACATGATTGTACTGAGTCACGGACATTATGATCACGGCAACGGACTGGAATATCTCAGTGGCGGCACCCTGCTCTGCCATCCCGGATGCTTCATCAGGAGATACCGGGGAAGCGACCACTCTTATATCGGGTTAAAAATATCGAGGGAGGAACTCGCCGGGAAATTCAACCTGATCACATCGCGGGTCCCTTACATAATCACTGAATCGATCGTTTTTGCCGGGGAGATCCCAAGAATTACACCGTTTGAGTCACAGATAACCTCTTTCGTGCTGGAGGACGGCACCCCAGATTTCGTTTCTGATGACAGTGCACTCATCATTACCCTCCCTCAGGGACTGTTTATCATTACAGGTTGCGGGCATGCAGGAGTTGTCAACACCATTGAACATGCTATGAGCGTCACTGGTGTTGAAAGAATCTACGGTATAATGGGCGGATTCCACCTGAAGGAAGATCACCGGCAGACCGATGAGACAATCAAGTATCTGAAAAACGCCAAACCAGTCCACATACGTCCCTCCCATTGCACTTCCGGCGCTGCACTTGCAAGATTCCGCACGGCATTTGATGCCCGGCCAATCAAAACAGGAGATATTCTCTCATTCTGACACTATGACCGGAGTATTGTTAACTTCCTGAAAAAAACATTATTGAAGTGAACATATGTTCATTTAATTTATTATATTTGACTGTTGAAAAATCAATATGTCGAACTTAAAAAATATGAAGTTATGCCTATAGGAGATCGTACCGGACCTTCGGGAATGGGTCCCGGAACCGGAAGAGCAATGGGTTATTGCTACGGATATGATTCACCCGGATACACCAAAGGTCAGGGTAGAGGTATGGGCCGCGGAGGCTGGTCAGGCTACGGCAGGGGCATGGGCCGCTGTCGCGGCTTCATGGCTGGAAGAGGCTGGGGCTTCAACGCCCCGGGGTTTGCACCGGCATACCCTGCTGCAATGCCTGCCATAGGAAAGGATGAGGAGATCAAGATGCTGAAATCGCAGATTGAATACCTTGCCAACGAGCAGAAAAACATCGAAAATCGGCTCAAAGAGCTGGGCAAAGAGTAGCAGAAGAGATCTGACACAGTCAGGGAGAAGAGCTTTGATGCGATCAGTTTAATATCAATTCTTTTGGTGCCGGAAGATCAGCATATCTTCAGATGTGCGGGGTTTTCCGGCACTTTCAGTTTCCTGCCGTTAAGCCCGTCATACTTGGTTTCGGGGTTATAACTGATCCCCAGCTTGTCAAGCAACGGTTCTACGGCCACCTCATGGGTCTGCAATCCTATGTCCCACGGATCGTAGCCGAGAAGCAATCCTGTCAGTTCCTCGTAAGTCAGAACGGGGATTCCATAGCCGTCAGCACCGTATGTTTTGCCTTCCATCTCTGCAATGACATACTGCCAACGGTCGAGGAAGTAGGTGCATCCGGGGCAGTTGGCAATGATCAGGTCAGGCTTGAAGGGTTCCATCGAGTCAAATTTCTTTTTGGAGTTGGCGACCGAATAGCCCCTGTTCGATTTGATTATATACTGTCTGAAGCCGAACCCGCAACAATGACGCCGTTCGGGGTAATCAACCTGGTCACCGCCCCATGAATCTATCAGGCCTGCCAGCACATACGGAAACTCCGCCCCTCCTATTCCCTTCTCCGGAAAGATCTTGGCATAATGGCATCCGATATGATCTACTACTTTCAGCGGCTCACCTGTTGAGGCATTTACCAGCCGCTTCCTGATTTTTGCGCCGAGCTTCTCCCTGTACTTGTAGATCACATCGCTGGCATGAACCAGGTTTTCAGGTATCTCAAAACTCTTTCCGGTTGCATTAAACAGTGCCTCATGAGCTCTCTTTTCAATATCGGGGTTATGTTTCCAGGTCTCGAGTACCTCAACGTATATTCCAAATGATGTCACGCAGGAGACAACGAAGTTTTTATAGCCCGCTTCATTCATCAGGGCAAACTGGCGGGCAACCACAGTCATGATTGTTTCAAACGGAAGCACGCCTGAATGATACGCAATGCCGGTACATGATGTCTGCCGCGGATCATCGAAAACATCAAGTCCGAGTTCATCCTGCAGTATCTTCAGGTACAACCCCTCGGCAGCAGGGAAAAAGTTCTGCCTGATGCAGCTCCTTGCAAAATAATAATGGTCTTCGGCTATTTCTTTCTGGTAAGCCTCCCATATCTCGTTTTTTCTACTCTTCGCCATTGTTCAGCATGTTAAAGTATTCATCCCGCTCTTCCGAGAAATCCTTGCCGGCCTCAGCAGCCTTCCTGGCTGAGAATTCTTCTATTTTGTTAAACCGTGCCGTACCGCCCGTTTCATCAAATATTCTCTTCAGGTCGTCAAGCGACTCCTGTGCTGTGTTCCTCAGAGTGCCGGCCTGTTCTTTCCCGTAGCTGGTATTGAACCGTTCAAGGGTCTCTTTCCTGTTCTCCCTGAGCCATTCCCATACCGGGCCCTGCTCCGGATACCATTCATTTTTGACTTCGTCTATATAGACACAGTATCCGTACTTCAGAATATGATCTCCTACTGTGCGTTTTACCACCAGCTGTTTGCGTCCCTCCCTGCTCTCTGCAAAGAGGCCTGTCTCGATCGAGAGTGACCTGAGCGACTGTATGATATAACACGGCACATTGCCCCTGGGGCATCGGGTCTTGCACGACAGGCATTCACCGCATCTCCAGATGGTGTCACTCTTCAAAAGCTCTCTCAGCAGATTCTCATCCTTTTGCTGAACAGTGTCTACCACCATCCTCGGATCATAATCGCTCACCTCGGCGGCAGGACATACAGAAGTGCAGATGCCGCAGTTGATGCAGGCGTTCAGTCCCTCGCGGTACCTGATATCCTTTTCCAGTTCTTTGTACAAATCACCCATTTCAGTCAGTACTATAGCTTATAAGATTGTTTGTGCCTTTTTGTCTGTGCTCTTTACTTCACCTGAAAATCCCGCAGGTAAAATTTGTGTCCCTCGTAGAAAGTGCGTTTTATCAGTCTCTGGCTCAGCAGTGACTCAACGATGCTGAAATCAGCACCGTTCTTCATGAGAAGCTCTCTGAGGGAATCCTCCCTGAGTGGGTGGACTGCGGTTATATTGAGTATGTCTTCATATATGTTACCCGTAAAGCCGGTGTCAACCCCTTCGAACCCGGTGAGCAGTTCGGTGTTGATACCTGCCTCCCTGAATATCTGCCAGGCAATATTCACAGTCTCCACCCCGGGTGGCATAATACCCTTTTCTGCAGGAGGCCTTATGGGTACTGAGATGTAGGCTTTACCGGCTTTCATGGCGGTGATAATTGCAGCTACACCCCTGAGGTTTTCCTGGCTGTCGTTTATCCCCTTGCATAGCAGGGTCTCCGTCCGCAGCTTACCCTTGTACTGGCCTGCAAACAGCATCACTCCTTCCAGCAGGGTGTCAAATGCCAGCCCCTCCACCGGGCGGTTCACCTCCTGCCAGGTATTGGCGTCGGCGGCGTCAACCTTCAATGAGACCCAGTCAGCCCTCGAAAGCTCGCTGCGCACCTCCGGATCGGACAGCATTGAGGAGTTGGTGATGACCGCAATCGGGACATCCAGGCTCCGGAGCATGTCGATTGATCTCCCGAGGTTTATGTCGAGCGTAGGCTCACCGTTGGAGACAAACGTAAGGTAATCAGGTCGGTCGCCAGGGGAGAGTTTGCCAAGGTGGCTCTCCGTCTCACGGAAAATCTGCTCAGGCGTGAAAAACAACTGCCTGGTAAGGGTGGGGTTCCTTGTCTGTCCCACCTGGCAATAGACACAACTGTACGAACAGACTTTCGGCCTGATGATATTGTTTATGCCAAGACTCTTGCCAAGGCGTCGCGAAGGAACAGGACCGAAACTTATCATGATGCTTTATTTTCTGTTTTCTGTTTTTGCAATGACATCATTGTAAACCACGAAGCTGCCTTTCTTTACACCCAGGTATTCGGCAATCACGTCGCATTTGACCATCAACAGGAAGTATATCCGGCGGTCATGCTCCACTATCAGTCCCTCAAGGTTGCCCTGTCCCTTGGAGATGATCAGATCTGCCTCCTCATAGCATCTGCGAAAAATGTCGCCTGACCTTGAAACTACCGTTGTGGGAGCGTCATATCCACTTGAGATAACTTTCGTCACCCCGGTCATCCCAACATACTCAGCATCCTCCATGGTGGCATCATTGATTGCCGGGGCCCCTCTGACAGAGAAAGTGAGGCCGGGATGCGACATCTCGGTGACCAGCAGCTTGTCAAATACAATCTCGCCGGCGTTGTCTCCTATATAGAGTACCTTCTGCGCCCTGCTCAGATCTTCTCTCATCGGGCCGGTATGGTCTATGGCAAAATCGGAATTAAGAACCTGTTCCATTGTTCCGTGCAGGTCACAATGATCATGCACGGCAAAGTCAATTATATTGCCTGCTATGGCCAGCTTGACGGCAGTGATGAAGGGGTCGGAAGAGCTCCTCACCATCCCCTCCAGGTCGCTGTACATCGCCAGAACCGTGTCATTGCTCTCACGCTTGATCTCCAGGTACGGGTCAGGATCATTGATGACCGACCTGTAGAGGCTCTGGATATCACGGGCGCAGTCAGGTGCCGATATGCCGTACCATTTTTCATTCAGGATCACGAGCATACCCCGGGTGAACTGCTCCTTGGCCTCTGACGGGATTTCGGCTTTCTCAAGTCTGTTCCCGTAGGACTTCATAAGGCAGTATATGCAGCGGTAGTCGGATATCATATTAGTTTGACAGTAAGAGCCGGGCCTTTTTATTCAATATGCAAATATAATGAACATATGCTCATAAAAAGGTAGTAAATAATCGTATAATTCACTTAAATTCAAATGCTATCTGCTGCCACAGAAGCCGCATGCACTGTCACTGTAGCATTTAACCGTCATCTTCTGCCAGAACCGTGAAGAATTATTCCGTGAAAAATGAAAATTATTTTATCTTTGCACCCTCAAACGGTCCCGTAGCTTAACTGAATAGAGCATCTGACTACGGATCAGAAGGTTGTGGGTTTGAATCCCGCCGGGATCACAAGAAATCATCCTGCGCAAGCAGGATTTTTTATTTTGAATAAGCCGAAGAAGCTCGCTTACCCCTACCCATTTATCTCCAGGTCGTGCACGTACTTGTTGTTGTCTGCCAGAAAGAGCTCGAGAGTGATGGAGTATGGCCTTCGGATGACAATGATCTTGCGGCAGGGACTTAACTGTTCATCATTTTTCACAATGCAGTAGTAATGCTTGCAGTTGCCGTCAAACCTGTCCTCCTTTTCCTCTATGAGATATACACTCAGCACCAGCGGACTGGTGTTGCCATTCAGGTAGTTGGAGATCGTTATCTCCCTGTCGCTGATATAGATCGACCGCTCAGTCCGGTCTATCTCAAAACCGTCTTTTCTTATGGTGGCCGACCGGCTCCTGAATGTCTGCGAAAAACCATCGAGACCGATCAACATAACGATCAGAAGCAAAAAATACTTTTTCATGATCAACACGGTTCGGATTTTGACGATTAATTAACTATGACTATAAAATCCAATCAATAAGATTTATACGGACAAAACACATTTTTGTTCGATTCAAGAACAGATTAGTATCGTTCACCCGTGAAGCCCCGGGTTTATTTTCAGTGTTTTGTAAATCAGGCCCTTTTATGTAGTATCTTTGCATCATGCAACATGAAATAACTGTTAACGACCGTTTTCCTGAACTAAACGAGGAAAACATTAAGGCTATGGCCAAACGCAGAGAAGAGTACTCCCTTCAGAGGGATATCCGTGCCAGGGAAGAGAATGAAGCCATAGCGCGAAGGTTCGAGAGAGAGAAAGAGAAAGAGAAGGAATAACAAGACCGGGACTATCTTCTCCCCTTAAACCATTTACTAAATCCCGTATCGGGGTCTTGCATCCTTAAATTTTATTGATGATAACATTATCTATAATCATTTCTGCCGTCGTTGTTTACCTGGTCAGACACTTCAAAAAGTAACTTTCTTCCGTCCCGGATCAACGGCACTGATCATGGCCTCACAGAACGGGTATAGTGATGTCGTCAGGCTGCTGCTCGACAGCGGCGCCGACCCACTCATCAAGGACAAGCAGGGCAGGTCGGCATTCTATTATACCAAGGATTACAATGTAAAAGCCATGCTCACTGCACACAGCAACAAATAGCCGGGCCGGTGTCGGGAAGAACAATTATTGATTTAATTTGTATTTAGTTGCAAATAATCAATACCCCGGCACTATGAAAACATCATCACTCTTTCTTCTCACCATTTCACTTGCACTTCTTTCATTCAGGTCTGACAAACCGGCATACAAGCTGTATGACAATGAGGGCAATAAGACTACCTACCAGGAGATGATCAAAACCGTCAGTTCAGCTGACGTGATCTTCTTCGGAGAGCTCCATGACAACCCCATCTCACACTGGCTGGAATATGAAGTTACCGCTGATCTATTCAGGAAAGCCGGCACCGGCTTTGTTCTTGGCGCAGAGATGTTCGAAGCCGATGACCAGCTGGTGCTTGACGAATATCTCTCAGGACGATACGAGAGTGATAAGTTTGAGGCGGAGGTCAAGCTCTGGAAAAACTACAAAACCGACTACAAGCCGCTTGTGGAGTTTGCAAGGAAGAACAGTCTCCCCTTTATTGCCACCAACATACCCAGGAGGTATGCTTCCATAGTGTCACGGGGAGGATTTGAGGTGCTTGACAGCCTCACTGCCGATGCCAAAAAGCTCATTGCCCCACTGCCGATGCCTTATGACCCTGAACTGAAATGCTACAAGGATATGATGTCGATGCACGGCATGCCGGGCATGGGCGGCAAGCCCAACGAGAACTTACCCAAAGCCCAGGCGGCGAAGGATGCTACCATGGCCCACTTTATCGTCAGCAACCTTGAGCTGGGACAGAAATTCATACACTACAACGGGGCATATCATTCAGAGAACTACCAGGGCATCATCTATTATCTCCAACTCTACCGTCCCGGCATCAGAGTGGCGACCATCACCACCGTTCTCCAGGACGAGATTGAGACACTCCATCCTGATAATACGGGTCTGGCCGATTTCATCATCGCCGTCCCGCAGACGATGACACGTACATACTGATCAGAAAGAGCCGACCAGCACTCCGCTGATGTCCCAGTGTGAGAAACTGCTGCCCTCAGGCTTGCCCTGGGGTACGGTCACACTGATAGTATGTGTTCCTGGTGTAAGCCCGTTGAGAGGTATTAGCAGCGGCTCTGAGACCGACCCCGGACACCATCCCGGCCTGGAACAGTGGCACGGATATCAGGCTCTGCTTTCTGACCCTATTGCACCAGATCCGCCACGCCGTCAAGAATATAGGCAGGCCTGTAAGGAAACTTGTCAATTGTCTTCAACGTGGATATACCGGTCAGCACCAGGAGGGTGTCTATCTCAGACTCTATCCCGGCAATGATGTCCGTATCCATTCTGTCGCCTATAATCACAGTCTCTTCATTTGAGCACCCTATCTTCTTCAGGGCTATTCTCATCATAAGAGGATTGGGCTTCCCGACAAAATAGGCCTTGCGTCCGGTTGCCAACTCTATGGGCGCTATCAGAGCCTTGGTGGCAGGAATGATGCCGTTCTCCACCGGACCGGTGAGATCAGGATTGGTCCCGATGAGCTTGGCCCCTCTCAGAACCAGGTTGACCGCCTGCTCAATCTTCTCGAAGCTGTAGCTGCGTGTGTCTCCGACGACAACATAGTCGGGATTGTAGTTATTCATCGTGAAGCCGGCATTGTAAAGGGCATTGATCAATCCTGCCTCACCGATAATATAAGCTGTACCCCCCGGCTTCTGAGAAGCAAGGAATTGTGCTGTCGCCAGCGCACTGGTATAAAAGACATCCTCGTCAAGGTCAATCCCCAGCCGCAGCATCTTCTCCCGCAATTCTCTCTGAGTCCTTTCGCTGGAGTTTGTCAGGAAGAGAAACTTCTTGTTCTCCCTCTTGAGCCACTCTACAAACTCGGGAACTCCCGGCAGCAGTTTATTGCCGTGATAAATGACGCCGTCCATGTCGCTGATGAAGGCCTTCCTGCTTTTTATTCTTTCAATGACATCCCTGTTTTCCATAATTCTTTTCTATGCCGCAAAATTAACATTATAGAGTGAAACAGTGACAAGAGAATGTTACGCTTTTATTTCGATGCAGGATGAAACAATGTTTTTCGATATTGCAGTTTATTTTTTAAAAGATTAGTTTTGAACCCTGACCTTCCTGTTGTTGAAGGAGGTAATACATTAATCACGATCACACCATAAAGTAATAACAATGACTATAGTTGAAGCAGCGGCCCCCATAAGCCGGAAGAATTACATCGTCGGTATGACGGTGATAGCTGTTTTCTTTTTCATCTTCGGGTTTGTCACATGGCTTAACGGCATCCTGATACCCTTTCTGCGCACGGCCTGTGAGCTGACCGATTTCCAGGCCTATTTCGTGACCACAGCCTTCTACATCTCATATTTTGTGATGTCGCTTCCCTCTTCAGCGGTTCTTAAGAAGACAGGCTTCAAGAATGGCATGTCGATAGGACTCTGGGTTATGGCTGTCGGGGCGCTCATATTCATACCTGCAGCCATGGCCCGCAACTATGCCATTTTCCTTCTCGGGCTGTTTGTACAGGGAACAGGGATGGCGCTGCTGCAGACAGCTTCCAATCCTTATGTAACCATTATAGGTCCGCGTGAGAGTGCCGCCAAGCGCATAAGCATGATGGGCATAGCCAACAAGTTTGCCGGCGCCATAGCTCCGGTGATACTGGGAGCATACATTCTCAAGGACTCGCACATCCTCGATGCGCAGCTTGCAGCCGCCACCGATGCTTTGGTACGCGCTGAAATACTTGACCTCCTGGCAACCCGGGTCATCAATCCTTATATCATTATGGCGGTCATACTCGGGGCACTGGGGCTGCTGCTACGTTTGGCACACCTGCCAGAGGTGGACACCGATGCCGAGGAGCCATCTGTCGGGTTGACCAACGTCAACAAGACCAGTATATGGCATTTCCCCCATATGATCATAGGGGCCGTGGCGCTCTTCTTCTACGTCGGTGTGGAGGTGATCGCCGGAGACACAATAATAAGGTATGGCCAGTCGCTCGACATCGGAATGTCATCGGCAAAATACTTCACCTCACTGACGATGCTCGGGATGATATTGGGCTATATCATGGGTATCATCCTGATACCAAAAGCACTGTCACAGGTTAAGGCCCTGAGGATATCAGCCATCCTGGGCATTATCTTCTCACTGGGAGCAATATTCACACCGTCGGCAGCACAGATCACAATGCCCTTCAGGGATCTTGTCACCTTTGACGCCGTCACGCTTACGATACCGGTTACCGTTCTCTTTGTGGCACTCCTGGGACTGGCCAATGCGCTTATCTGGCCCTCTATGTGGCCCCTGGCGCTTAACGGTGTGGGGCGGTTCACCAAGACAGCCTCTGCACTGCTGGTAATGTCAGTCGTGGGCGGAGCCATCATACCCCTCATCTACGGCAAACTGGCTGACATCTTCAGCACGCAGGCCGCATACTGGGTGTGCCTGCCTTCATACCTTATACTGCTCTACTACTCGATCCACGGATACAGGCTGAAAGGCAGATAACCTCTCCCGCAATGAGAGCTGACCTTCAGAAGATATTCAGCCACTTCGGCGCGGAGGGCACTTTTCTCACCGGAGAGAGCTTCGGCCCGGGCCATATTCATGATACCTACCGCATAATCACGGAGGAGAAGGATTGTGATGACTATATCCTGCAGCGTATCAACGATAATGTGTTCAGGGATGTACCAAAGCTTCAGGAGAATATCGAGAGGGTCACCGGTCATCTCCGCAGGAAAATAGCCCTGATCCCCGGCAGCGACCCCAAAAGGGAGTGCATGACACTGCTGCCCGTGACAGCCACAGGTAAATCATATCACATCGATGAGGAGGGTAACTTCTGGAGGATGTTCATCTTCATTTCCGATCATCGCTCCTATGAGAGGGTTGACTCATACCAAAGAGCCTATGAGGGAGGGAGGGTCATCGGAAGGTTCCAGTCTATGCTGGCCGACCTGCCAGGCGAGCCGCTGCATGAGACCATCCCCGATTTTCACAACATAGAAAAACGACTGGAGAGCTTTCACAAGGTCATTGATGAAGACCCCGCGGGAAGGGTCTCGCAGGTCCGTGAGGAGATAGAGGCCATAACCTCCCGGGAGGAGGAGATGAAGGTCATCATCAGAATGGGCCGGGAGGGACGCATTCCTGTGAGGATAACCCACAACGACACCAAATTCAACAATATCCTCTTTGACACCAATGACAGGGCCCTCTGTCTCATCGACCTCGACACTGTTATGCCGGGTTATGTGCATTATGACTTCGGCGACGCTATACGCACAGCTGCCAACAGGGCCGATGAAGACAGCAACGACCTGGAGACGGTCTCGATGGATATTGAGATATTCAAAGCATACGCCGAGGGTTACCTCTCTGAGGCTATGGGCACCCTCAATGCGACTGAGATTGAATATATACCCTTCGCTCCAAAACTCCTTACCTATATCATGGCTACAAGGTTCCTGACAGACTACATCGCTGGAGACATCTACTACAAGATCAGCTACCCTGATCATAACCTCCGCAGAAACAGGGCACAGATTGCCCTGCTGAAGGATATGGAGGCAAAGTATGACCAAATGACACAGATAATCAACAGCTTCAATAAATGAAACTTGCCTGGGCATAAGCTCTCAAAGAACAGGACATTACCGTTGCAACCAGATTCCATCCGACCAATAAAATAAACATATTATAAAAAATGAAAAAGTCACTCATCCTATCAATCATCGGGCTACTCACTTTGTCCGCAAGCTATGGGCAGCAAACCACTGCCTCCGTCGACAGCTCAAAGTACTCGGCATACTGGTGGCACAGCAAGGACATGTACGATCATCTCCCTGACAGCAAAAATGAGATAGTATTCCTCGGCAACAGCATCACTGACGGTGCCGAGTGGTTCGAACTGCTGGGTAACAAAAGATGCCGCAACAGGGGCATCAGCGCCGACGTGACCGAAGGAGTGCTTCTGCGCCTTGATGCTGTCACCAAACTGCAACCGGCAAAGATTTTTATCATGATAGGCGTTAACGATCTTTCCCGGAATATGACCGTGGATGAGATAACAGCCAATTACCGGACCATCCTGGAGCGGATACGGACGGAGAGTCCCCGTACGAAGGTATATATTGAGAGTGTCCTTCCGGTTAATCCTGCCACTGGCATGGCCCGCAATCACACAGACAAGACCGAGCTGATAATGGAACTCAACGGCAGGCTGAAGGTTCTTGCTTCAGAATTCGGGCATACCTACATCGACCTCTTCAGCGTCATGGCCGACAGCAACAATCACCTGCCACGTAAATGCAGCATCGACGGCCTTCATCTCTCATATGAGGGGTACCGTCTATGGGCGGAGACCATCAGGGAGTTTGTCAAATAATATTGTTCTAACGACAAACGCCTGTTTGCAAGCTGTTTAGATCAGCCGGCCGGTCTTCATTCGAAAAATAGGTTTGCATATTATATGCAAATTAATGACTTTTGTCATGCGGCTGTCACAGGCATGCGGCAGATTACCATACCCTCACCAAAATGGAGATAAACGGAAAGTACTTCAGATCATACCTTGAAAGAGAGGAGGCATACAGGAAGCAATACAGTGCGGAGCGCATCAAAAGGCAGCATTCCAAGGGGAAGCTGACGGCCCATGAGCGGATAGCCCTCCTGTTCGATTCCGGCACTTTTGAAGAGATTGACGCCTACGTGACACCCTCAGACCAGGGTGTTGAATTCGGAAAGGTCGAGATGGCTTACGGCGACGGTGTGGTCACCGGTCACGGCAAGATCGACGGCAGGCTGGTGTTTGCCTTTGCCCAGGATTTTACCATCATGGGCGGATCACTCGGCATAGTCCATGCCCGCAAAATAGCCAAGGTACAGGAGATGGCTCTTAAAATGGGCGCCCCGTTTATCGGCATCAACGACTCTGGAGGCGCAAGAATACAGGAAGGCATCGCCAGCCTCAACGGATATGCCGCTATCTTCAACAACATCATACAGTCGTCGGGGATCATCCCTCAGCTCTCGGTGATCATGGGCCCTGCAGCCGGCGGTGCCGTCTACGCACCTGCCCTCACCGACTGGGTCTTCATGACCAGCAATACGAGCTATATGTTCGTAACAGGGCCGAACGTGGTCAGGGAAGTACTGAATGAAGAGATCAGCAGTGAGGATCTGGGTGGCGCCGAGGTCCACGCACGCCGGAGCGGTGTGGCAAACATGATTTATGATGACGAGGAGAATACGATCATTGCAGTAAGAAAGTTCCTCTCCTATCTGCCATCCAACAACCTTGAGAATCCACCCGCAACTGAATATTCAGGCGACACTCCCGATATCAACCCCAGACTCCGCGAAATTGTTCCCGACGATCCCAACAAGGCCTATGACGTGCGTGATGTCATCAACCTTGTTGTTGACCGTAACAGCTTCTTTGAAGCCTCCGAGCTCTTTGCACCCAATATAATTACTGGGTTCGGGCGGATGAAGGGAAAAACCATAGGAGTTGTGGCCAACCAGCCCAAGGTTCTGGCCGGTGTGCTTGACATCGACTCATCGACCAAGGCTGCACGGTTCATACGCTTCTGCGACGCTTTCAACATACCGATACTGACCCTCGAGGATGTGCCGGGATTTCTTCCGGGCAAGGACCAGGAACATTCAGGCATCATCAGGCACGGCGCCAAACTGCTGTTTGCCTATGCCGAAGCGACGGTGCCGCGCATAACAGTTATCCTGCGCAAGGCATACGGAGGTGCATATATTGTCATGAACAGTCGTGGCATGGGCGGTGATTTCAACTACGCATGGCCTTCGGCAGAGATAGCCGTGATGGGGCCTGACGGCGCCGTGGCCATACTCTACAGGCGTGAGCTGGCGGCAGCAGCCGATCCGGTGGCACTGAAGAAGGAACTATTGAAAAAGTACCGTGAAAAAGTGGCAAATCCCTTTATCGCCGACGAGAAAGGATATATCGATGAGGTCATTGATCCGGCCACGACACGCGAAAAGGTGCTCTCAGCATTGGCGGCACTGGAAAACAAGAGTGTGAAGGTGCCGTCGAGGAAACACGGGAATATGCCTCTTTAGGCAGTAGGGAACAGAGGGGCGGGCGTCAATAAATGACCCGATGGGTCATTTTAGCAAGCAGCCGGCCTGCAGGGGAGGCAGTAGTAGGATGTGCGAATTTCGATTTTCGATTTTCGAATTGCGACAGACAGATTTATAAATGAAGAAAATTAAAAGGATACTTATAGCTAACCGCGGCGAGATAGCCGTGAGGATTATGAGTACGGCACGCAGGATGGGCATCGAGTGTGTTGCCATACGCACTCAGGCTGAACCCGACGCCATGTACCTATCGGCAGCCGACATAATCCATGAGGAGGATGACGCTGAGGCTGTGATACCGGTTTTTCTCGATATAGAAAAACTGATCTCCGTAGCCTCAGAACAGAGATGTGATGCGCTCCATCCGGGGTACGGCTTTCTGGCCGAGAATGCATACTTTGCAGAGAAGTGCAGGGATAACGGGATCATCTTCATCGGCCCGTCACCCGATGCTATTTACAAGATGGGCAACAAGACCATCGCCAGGCAGATAGCTCTCCGGCACAAAATACCCATGGCCATGGGCACGCCGGGAAGCGTCGCCGATGAGGAGGAGGCGCTGAAACATGCCGCCCGCATAGGTTACCCGGTAATCATCAAGGCTGCCTCCGGTGGCGGCGGCAGGGGAATGCGCATCGTACGCCAGGAGTCGGAAATGGAGAAGATGTTCAATCTGGCCAGCCGTGAGGCTGAGAAAGCATTCAACGACCCCAGCGTCTTTATTGAGAAATATATTGAGAATCCCAAGCATATTGAGTTCCAGATACTTGGGGATATGCAAGGGAATATCATCCATCTGGGTGAAAGAGAGTGCTCTATTCAGCGCAAGCATCAGAAACTGCTCGAGGAAGCCCCCTCCCCCGCCCTGGACGATGAGTTGAGGGCAATGATGGGCTCCGTCGCCGTGGCTATTGCCAGAGCGGTAGGATATTACTCGGCAGGCACAGTCGAATTTCTACTCGACTCTGACCGCAATTTCTACTTCATGGAGATGAACACCCGTATACAGGTAGAACATCCGGTGACAGAGATGATTACCGGCATTGACCTCATAGAGCAGCAGATACGCATTGCCGGTGGTGAGAAACTCACAGTGCGACAGGAGGATGTCACACTCACCGGCTGGGCCATCGAATGCCGCATCAACGCTGAGGATGTCCAGGCTGGATTTGCCCCTTCCCCGGGCAGGATAGAAAACATCAGCTTTCCGGAAGAGGCAGGCATACGCGTCGACACAGGTGTCAGGGCCGGATCCCCGATAGTAGCTGCTTATGATTCAATGATAGCAAAACTGATTGTCACCGGTGGCAACCGTAAGGAGGCAATCATAAATACAAAAAAAGCGCTCGACAGAGTCTGGATCAGGGGCACGAAGACCACCCTCCCCTTCTTCCGCATGCTGATGCGCAACAGGATTTTCCAGGAGGGCACCTTCACCACGGCATTCATTGAAAAAGATCTTGAAAAATACCATACCAGCAGCGAATATGAGGAGACAATTGCTGCATGGATGGCCACGAAGCTCTTCGCTGAAGAGAACCTCACGGAGAAAAAAGCAAATATCAGTTTTGACCAGGGGAAGGAGCTTACACCCTGGCTGCTGAGAAAAAGACTATCTCAATTCTGAAAGGATGAAATCTGAAAAACCCGGCATCAGGAGACTCTATGCCCTATCGAACGAGGGCCACAAGTTCACATTTCCTTTTCCCCTGCGCAACGTAATAAAAGTCAACGGCAGGGAGTACAACGTTGAGCTCCGCGAGGATGAGAAATACGGTATTCACGTGCTCTGGAAGAACCGCAGATACCCCGTCGAGATAGTCCGCATCAGGCAAAACAGGTACGAGATACTCTTCAATGACATCAGCCATGAATTCTCCGTGGAGACTCCAATATCGATGCAGCGAAGAAAAGTGCTCAAAACGGGTCGTGGCAAGATCGGAACCGTTGCTGTCAGGGCGCCCATGCCCGGCAAGATCATCGATGTCCTTGTCCGTGAGAACAGCGAGGCTATGCGGGGTGAGGCACTGGTCATTCTCGAAGCCATGAAGATGCAGAATGAGATACAGTCGCCGGCAAACGGCACTGTGGTCAGGGTTTCCGTGAAGGCCGGACAGAATGTCATGAAAGATGATATCTTAGCGGAGATAACCGTCAAATAGAATAAAAATGGACAGGAATAGCACTGTCACCGTAACGTTACTGATGGCAGTCATGCTGATATTATTATCCGCCTCATGCACGCGCTTCTCAGGCAACGGATACTCGTCGGCGTGGGAACAGTACCCCGACAGCCGCTGGGTTGGCCCTGACCTCTGGGCGAACAGGCTTGCCGACTGGGAAATAAAGGACGGAAGGCTCACCTGTCTCAGCGACCTCCCCCTGCGCACCGTCCATCTGATGACCAGGAGAACAGGCCCGGAAGAAGGGAATCTCATTACCCTTGTCAATATCCGGAAAGAATCCGGCACTGCAACCGGCCTGAGCACCGGCGATGGCAGCAATGGATCCGGCAGCAGCAACTATGGGAACAATGGATCCGGCAGTCGCAACAGTGACGGCAGGGATGCTGCCGCAGGCGTGCTCCTCGGCGCAGGAGCCCATCTTGACTATCTCTCCGCCAGCCTGATTTTTCACTCCTGGGGTGAAGGGGCAGGCCTCTTCATCGGCCTCGACGGCAATGGCAGGGTGTTTGTCCGCGACCTGTCAGGCAGGAATGATTACCCGGCCTATGCGGAAAAGGGCTATATGGAGTGGAAGGAAGCACTCCTGCGTATCACCGCCGAATCGGTCGGTAACGGCATGACATCGTTGAACATTATTGCCGTTGATCCCACTTCAAGACGTGTTATATCAGCCATTGAGGATTTTAAGATCGAAACATCAATGTTGACCGGCAATGCTGCCCTCGTGTCACATTCCGGGAAAAGAGGCGTGTCAGCCACACGTTTTTCATTTGCCGGATGGCGTGTCAGGGGGTCACGCGTGCTCAGCTACCGGGAACGGAGCACCGGTCCGCTGGTCACGGCTCAGTACACACTCAGCAGGGGTATCCTTAAGATGACAGCACAGCTGATGCCTGTGGGCAGGAATCTGTGCGACTCGGTTGAACTGCAGCTCATGGATGAAAAAAGGTGGCAGACCGTCGCCACCGCTGCCGTCGATACACCCTCCTACACCGCCTCATTCCGAATGACAGGCATCACGGGCAGCGAAGACAGGCCGTATCGCCTCAAGGCAAGGTACCGCTACGGCAATGATGCCGGCAACATGCTTTCCGGCACCGTAAAGCATGATCCGGTTGAGAAGGAGGAGATAAAGCTGCTCTCATTATCATGCATTGAACAGGTCATCAAGCCCGACCCAAAGATATGGGCAGGGATAGATGCAGGCTATTTCCCTTTTGAACGGGGAGTCCTCTTCCCTCACAGACGCATGATTGACAACCTCAGGCAGCATAAGCCCGACCTGCTCTTTTTTGCAGGCGACCAGGTCTATGAGAGCGCCTCGCCCACGGCTGCGGTATTCGGCGAAGGTGCCATCGAAGATTACCTCTACAAATGGTATCTCTGGTGCATTACCTACCGCGACCTTACTACCACAGTTCCGGCTGTCACGATCCCCGACGACCATGATGTCTATCACGGTAACCTGTGGGGCTGTGGAGGCAGAGCCACGCCACCGGGGCTGGAGGGCAGCATGGCCCATGATGCCGGAGGTTATAAGATGTCTCCACCCTTTGTCAACATGGTTCAGAAGACCCAGACAAGCCACCTCCCTGACCCTGTCGATCCGGCGCCTGCGGAACAGGGCATTGGTGTATACTTCACCGAATGCAACGTTGGCGGTGTTAGTTTTGCGGTGATAGAGGACCGTAAGTTCAAGTCGGCACCAGCTGAGCTGCTGCCTGATGCCATGATTGTCAACGGATGGCCGCAGAATCCGGGCTGGAATGCTGAGCGGTACGCTGATGTTGAGGGTGCCACCCTGCTTGGCGACCGGCAGTACACTTTCCTGGAAAGATGGGCTGAGGATTGGTCCGGAGGAACATGGATGAAAGCGGTTCTGTCGCAGACGCTGTGGGCCAACCTGGCCACACTGCCTGACTCCGCCACCAGCGATGCCATCGTGCCATTCCTGGAAATACCCGACTCGGGGGTTTACGTCAGGGGTGACAGGATTGTTACCGACTTTGATTCTGACGGCTGGCCGCAGAGCGGACGCAACCGCGCACTGAAGATCATCAGGAAGGCATTTGCACTTCATGTCTGCGGCGACCAGCACCTTCCGTCAACCATCCAATATGGAACCGACGATTGGGGTGATGCAGGATATGCTATAGTATCACCTGCAAGCGGCAACATCTTTCCCGGAAGGTGGTTTCCTCCGCAACCGGGCAGAAACCGGGAGGATATTTTTCCCGAATATACCGGGGAATTCAGGGACGGCTTTGGCAATAAAATAACCGTCAGTGCCGTGGCCAACCCGCACAGGAGCACGGCAGAGCCGACGCGTCAGAATGAGCTGGTCACCGGCTACAGCGCCATCACGTTCCGGAGGTCGTCACGGGAGACAGAGCTGGCAAACTGGCCGGGATATGCCGGTCCGGCAACAGGAGAGCCCTTTCCCGGCTGGCCTGTAACCATCAGCCAGGCTGACAACTACGGACGAAAGATTATTGGCTGGCTCCCTGAAGTGGTCACCGAGGGACTCTGGAACCCGGTCATCAGAATCATCAGCGAAAATAACGGTGAGACGGTTTACAACCTGCGCATCAGCGGCAACTCATTTCAGCCGGGAGTCTTCCGCTACGGCGCCTACACTATCGAGGCAGGTGACCCTGACACAGGGATATGGCATAAGGCCGAAGGTATACAGGCATGGAGCTCGAAAGAGAGACAGAACCTCGTCTTTTCATTCTGAGTACTCTGAACAGTGGCAGGCCTTGCTGCTAAAAGTCCACCCGAAGAACTGCATGGCAGTGAAGCTGATGCAGGCCAATCCTACTGGCAGTAAGATCATTTTTCAAGATCAGTCCAGGCTCTGAAACTTATGAGTAAACAAACCGCCCCGGTGGTTTTCCGGGGCGGAAATGCAGTGGGCAATATTACTGTCACCTTATCTGACAGAAGAGGTCCGCCACGGTTTACCGGGGCGGAAAGATTGAATGACTACTTCTTCGGAGCGTTCTTCAGTGTCGCCACAAGGAAGTTCCAGAACTTCTCGACCGATTCAATCTCTACCTTCTCATCAGGACTGTGGGGATAGCGAATCGTCGGCCCGAAGCTGATGGAGTCGAGCTTCGGATAGGCACCCATGATAATACCGCACTCAAGGCCGGCATGAATGGCCTTG
The DNA here is from genome assembly GCA_002403305.1 of Bacteroidales bacterium UBA4772. Classification (GTDB taxonomy): domain Bacteria; phylum Bacteroidota; class Bacteroidia; order Bacteroidales; family VadinHA17; genus SR-FBR-E99. Next base: position 242,925 of record DHHM01000023.1, on the reverse strand, counting down.
ATCTCCGGCACCTTGCCGTACAGCTTATTGTAAGTATCCTTCATGGTCACCAGTATCTTGCTATCAATGTTGGGTTTCCATCCCGGATAATCACCTGACATGGTAACTTCAGCACCGGCAAGCTGGAACCCTGCTGCTATCTTCCATGCAGTAGCCTCCTTGGCTGTCTCCACCGAGCTGCGTGTGAGGTTATGGGCCTGGAACTTGCCGTCACTGATTTTGACAACGGAGAGATTGGTAGAGGTCTCAACGACACCCGGCATGCTTGCACTCATCCGCTGTACACCGCACGGGCAGACAAACACTGCTCTTATTATACGGTACTGGTCAGCCTCATTCATCACCGTGGCCGGTGCTTCGCAGGTTTTGGCAATAAGCCTGATGTCCGGGTCAACCTCCTTGAATTCCTCCCTGTACATCTTTTCATAACCCTTGATGAACTTCTCAAACTGGGCTTTCTTGATTGAAGGAACAACCACTGTTGCAAATGCCTCACGCGGGATGGCATTGCGAAGGTCGCCCCCGGTGTAATCTGCAATCCTCATACCGAAATCATGTTCTGCCTGCTGGAAGAAGCGGAACATCAGCTTGTTGGCATTGCCCTTTCCGAGCTGAATATCGAGGCCTGAGTGCCCTCCGCGAAGTCCCTTGAGGGTCAGCTTGTAGGCAGTCAATCCCGACGGGGTCTTCTCCTGCTTGTAGTTGCGTGCAGCGCTGACATCGACGCCGCCGGCACAACCCACGTAGAGCTCACCTTCATCTTCAGAGTCCATGTTGATCATTATCTCGCCCTGAAGCATTCCTTTCTTCAGGTTCTTGGCACCGGTCATGCCTGTCTCCTCATCGATGGTGAAGAGTCCCTCAACAGGGCCGTGCACCACCTTCGGATCGGTAAGCACAGCCATCGCTGCGGCAACACCGATGCCGTTATCGGCGCCAAGAGTGGTGCCATTGGCAGTAACCCACCCCTTTTCAATCATTGTCTGAATCGGATCCTTCTCAAAGTCGAACTTCTTGTCGGAGTTTTTCTGGGGAACCATGTCAACATGTCCCTGCAGTACGATGCCGACACGGTCTTCCATGCCCTTCGTTGCAGGTTTGCGGATCACAACGTTGCCTGTCTTGTCCACAATGGTCTCAAGGCCGTGCTCCTCGCCAAACTTTTTCATATACTCTGTCATCCGTTCCTCTTTCTTGGAGGGACGGGGTATCTGTGTTATCTCATAGAAATATTTCCACAGAAGCTTCGGTTCAAGATTTCTTATGTCACTCATATCTGTAAATTATTTACTGTTTAAGATTTTCAATGTTGGGCATCTCAAGGCCGTAACCCTTCTTTTTATCCTCTGCCTTCAGGAGGAAGCCAAATAGCAGCGCCATGACTCCAAGGGATGTGAATATCATCATCGGGAGCTGGTAGTCATAACTCGGCACCTCAACACCGTCAAGCAGGTATGTTCCGGTGATGCAGTATTTGTCAAGCACCCAGCCTATAAGGTACGGGACCCCCATCAGGCCCCAGTTCTGGACCCAGAATATGAGGGCGTAGGCGGTTCCAAGCTGTTTGTCAGGTATGATCTTGGGAACCGAGGGCCACATGGCTGACGGTACCAGGGAGAATCCAATGCCGAGAATAATGGTAAGAAAGAATGCCATCCATGGTTTGTCAAGTGCAGGAATGGAAAACATGGTATGAACAAATATCAGCAGCAATGCCCCGATAATCATAATTGTCGCGCCTTTGCCCTTTCGGTCATAAAGGTTGCCGAAAAGCGGGGTGAGCAGTATGGTTCCGAAGGGAAGCACTGAAGGTATCAGGCCGGCAGTCTCGGGATCTATGCCAAATTTATTTACCATCAGGTCAGCTGCATATTTCAGGAACGGGAACACTGCCGAATAGAAAAGAACGCACAGGATAGCTATATACCACCATCCCTTGTTTTTAATGATAAATACTATATCCTTCAGCCTGAAGTTGTCCACCTCCTCCGCTGGCAACCCCTCCTTTGACTGGACAATGGAAGCATCAAGCTTTTTGTCCATGCCGCAGTATATAAAGAAGGCTATCATGCCGATGCAGAGCAGTACCAGGCCAACAAGTATGGGCATGGAGACATGGCCCAGAGCCTTGGCCAGCGGAGCCGATCCCGCGAGCGCAAGAGTGGTACCAAGCCTGGCAGTGGCCATCTCCAGTCCCATTGCCAGCGCCATCTCCTTTCCCCTGAACCACTTTACAATTATCTTTGATACCGTTATACCGGCAATCTCAACGCCTACTCCAAAAACTGCGTAACCCAGTCCTGCCAGAAATACCTGCGGATTTGCATCCCAGAAGAGAAAATGCCAGCTCTGGCCCTCGAATACATTTGTGGATATAGCCCAGAACTTTAGTGCAGTACCGGCAACCATCAGCATGGTAGCCATCTTACCGGTAAACCTGACTCCCATCTTGTCAAGTATGATACCTCCGATGATCAGCATTATGAGGAATACGTTGAACCAGCCGTAGGCACTGGTGAAGAGGCCGTAATCCTCACTGCTCCATCCCAGCTGTTGCTCAAGCATCGGTTTTAGCGGGGCCATGGCATCGGTCAGGAAATAACCGCACAACATTGTAAATGCCACAACAGCAAGCGCAGTCCACCTCGCAGTCTTAGAATCAGCAAGGGTCTTTCTTATTTTTTCCATTTCAGTTTATGTGAATTTTATAATTAGACGGTGCGTAAATGTATAAAAAAATCATTCGAATAAGCCACACAGAAAACATGTTGCATAAACTTTGTGGCACAATTTTGGTTATTGAAGTGAATTGCTATTTTTGCACAATTCTCAGACTATGTTTTAATTTATTGCAAATAGTTGAATATCATGAAGAAACTTATCATAATACTGCTTCTTTCAGCCCCTGCCCTGCTACTCTCTGCACAGAATGCCACCGTTAAATGGCATTCCATAGAAGAGGCGGTCACCCTTGCAAAGGCCGACCCGAGGCCAATCTTCGTTGATGCCTACACCGACTGGTGCGGATGGTGCAAGAAGCTCGACAAGGATACCTTCTCGCATCCTGTTATCGCCGAGATACTCAACACGAAATATTACGCGGTGAAGTTTGATGCCGAGGGCAAGGATCCTGTCATGTTCCAGGGAAGAAAGTTCGTCAATGACGGATCACTGGGCAAGACACATCAGCTTGCATATGCCCTGCTGCAGGGTCAGCTCGGATACCCTTCCATCGTCTTCCTCACCGCCCAGAGTGAACTCATCACACCTGTTTCCGGGTACAGAACCCCCGTTGAGATTGAACCTATGCTTATGTACTTTGCCGGCACAAGCTGGCAGAAACAGAGCTTCGAAGATTTCTCGAAGAGCTTTAAGGGGAAGGTGCAGGAGTAGGCAGTCGGCAGTCTGACAATGATAGGCCGTAGGCCTTCAGGTATTGTAGATTGGCGGTGCTGAAGTAAAGAATAACACTCCTTTCTTAAAATTAGCATACTTTTGCTTTCGCGGAGGCCGGGGGAGGGCCGGCCCGTTTATTGGACGATCCTATGGAAACACGCGAACAGATAGGCAAATGGTATGATGATTTTTCCGAACACCAGAAAAAAACCAGTGTAAACCTGAGGCACTACAGGATTATGGAGTTCCTGGTCGGGGCAGGGCTGAAAAAAGACAGCAAGGTTCTTGAGATAGGATGCGGAATCGGCACCCTGACAGGACTGATGGCTAAATACGTTAAGAGAGGAGAGATAATCGCAGCTGACATCAGCCCGGGGTCAGTATCGACGGCCCGGAAGAGACTCTCCCGCAACCGGAACGTAGATTTCCTGGTGACAGACATGACCGACTTCAGCCATCCGGGAACCTTCGACTTCATTGTACTGCCGGATGTCCTCGAACATATTCCCCTTGAGCAGCACCGTACCCTTTTCGGCACGCTGGCAGACCACATGCATGAAAAGTCGGTGATACTGATTCACATACCCCACCCGAGGGCACTGGATTACCTGAGGGAGAGATCACCAGACCAACTCCAGATCATCGACCAGTCGGTGGAGGCAGACATTCTTACCGGCAATGCATATGCGGCAGGACTGGAACTTGTCAACTACCTGTCGTATCCGCTGCTCGACAGAAAGCATGATTATGCCCTCATCACTTTACGCAAGAGAGGTGCCGTGACACTCTCCCCACTGCCGCAGTCACAGATAATTGTCCGTAAACTCCTGTCGAGGATCAGGTTTATGATCTCCAGGCTTTGATACGTTGCACATATGCGGGAAAAGATACTGTATATATATCCTGAAGATTCCACCTTCACCAGGAAGGACATAACCTTTCTCTCGGGGAGATTTGAGGTAAGGAGTCCTGCCCACAACTGGAAGAACAAAGCTGCTACGCCACTTAATTTTCTGAGACAGCTCATCTTCCTCAGCAGCCATCTCAGGGGCTCCGTGGCGGTCTTCGTAATGTTTGGCGGATACTGGTCACTGATGCCCGCGCTGGCGGGTAAGGTCACCGGCATACCTGTCTATATTATACCCGGAGGGACCGATTGCGTCTCCTTCCCCTCCCTGAATTACGGCAGTCTCCGGAAACCTTTGATGAGAGCCTTCATCAGGTGGTCATTCAGGCTCTGCACGGAGCTTCTCCCTGTCCACGGATCACTCGTCGAAAGCAGGTACAGCTACCATGAACCGGCGGATTACCCGGCACAGGGATACAAATACTTTTTCCCCTGCATCACAACACCTTACAGGGTGATAAACAACGGTTTTGACCCGGACTTCTTCGTCTGTGAGCAATACCGCAAGAGGGCTGACAGCTTCATTGTGGTCGCACCGGTCACAACCATGACAAGGGTAAAGGTTAAAGGCATCGACCGTGTACTCTTCCTGGCGGAGCAGTTCAGCCATTGTTCGTTCACACTGGTGGGTCTGTCTGACACTGTTGCCCGGGAGCTGGGGCCTCTTCCCGAAAACGTTGCACTCCATCCCTTCATGCCCCAGGAGCGATTTCTGGCACTCCTGTGCGCAAGTCAGTTCGTGCTTCAGCTCTCCGTCTCCGAGGGGTTCCCCAATGCCCTCTGCGAGGCTATGCTCTGCCGCTGCATACCTGTCGGATCCTCAGTGGGACCGGTGCCGGAGATAATCGGAGAAACGGGATTTGTGATGAAGAGCTCAGAGAGAGAGTATCTAAGGGAGAGATTCAGTGAGATAACCCTTACCGACAGTGCCGCCCGTAACGAGCTGGGTATGAAGGCACGGCGGCGGATAGCTGATAACTTTCACATAGCAAAACGTGAAAAGGCCTTTTTTGAGGTTCTGGATAAAGGAATATAAATCAGTCCGCAGTCCTCAGTCTTCAGTCAGCAGTCCTCAGTCTTCAGTCAGCAGTATTCAGTCCTCAGTGCCTTAAACGACTGCCGATTGTGGACTGCTGACTGCCGACCGGAATTATTTGCCTATAATAAAATTTGACGGCAGGGTTACGGTATTGCCGAACTGATACACCAGCTTCCTGGCGGTGCAGAGTGTCTCTTCCCCTGCAGTGACCTTGATGCCAGCAACATCAGGGACCCTGTAATAGAGCCTGTCCCTGGCTGTCAGTTCCTTTTGAGATACCACAGGACGAACGACAAGCTTCAGCTCCCTGGTTTTGCCCGAGGGTACTATCTCAATCTGCACCGGGATGCCTTCCCGGCTCTCTGCAGGAAGAACTCCCTGAGCGGCCGAGAAATTGAAGACAGTGGTTTTGACTCCTGCCATGGAGAGGTCGGGCGTAAGCCATACGTGGAACTTTCTGCTCTCGGTGAAGCTCTTGCCGGCAAAAAGCGCCGTATACTCCCTGTCAAGCCTGTTTATCTCGTCGATGGCGGCTCCATCCTGCGGAAAGATGTTGGTTTCGCCCGTGAGTATCATATGCCTTCCCTCCCTGAGTTCAAGCAGCCGGTCGGCCGCTTCACGTGCCTCCTCCTCAACGGTCATGCCCCGTTTTTTCTGCACCAGGTAAGGCACCCTGATAAAAGCTGTATCTGCCTTAACCACCCTGTAGGCCGTGTCTGTTCTTGTGGCCACGTATTCATAGGCACCCCGGTCAGGAAAGAGTGTTCCGGTCTCCTCATCGCGGTCCCGGATCTGTGAGAAGCCTGTCCGGGAGTAGATTGCTGGATTGATATCAAGCACCAGCCCGCTCTCTTTCAGCAAGAGCAGGTTCGTCTGCATCAGGGAGGTGCCCTCGATAATATAGAAATGCGCCGGATCAAGCTCCTCGAAGCTGTTCAGCCTGACGGCGGTGAGAGTCCAGTACTCATGCTCCTGCTCAATGATATTGTCAAGACCGATCATCTCGGCAGCATAATTTGCATATGGACCCGGCACCCCGAGAGTCCTGGTGGCCGTGATCTCAAACTCAAATACTGTTAGCGGAAGCGCATAAACCATGCTGCCTTCGGTGATCTTTACCTCTCCTCCCAGGGGAAGGACCACTATGTCGTTACCGCTGTTCCTGGACTGAACAGAACATGACGACAGAAGCGCCGTCAATGCTAAGAGAGAAGGTATAAATAATCTTTTCATTTTCTTGGTTTAAAGGTACATGCTGAAGTTGCTGAACTGCGTCTCCCGGTATGCCCTCCCGATGTTCATGAGAATGTCTCCGGCGATGACAGACTCTTCGGAGTGTATCCTGAGTGCGACGTCACCCGCCAGGCCGTGCAGGTAAACACCGATAACGGCAGCATCAGCAATGGCATAGCCCTGGGCCAGCAGAGAAGTTATCATTCCGGTAAGCACGTCGCCGCTTCCACCGGTAGCCATGCCCGGATTGCCGGTACTGTTGAAGTATATCTCTCCTTCAGGTAGTGCAATGGAGGTGTGTGCTCCCTTTAGCACCACAATGCAGTTATGCTTTGCTGCGAAGGCACGCTGCTCTTCCATAAGACGGTAATCGCTGGAGGTTGTACCGGCAAGTCTCCTGAACTCACCCGGATGGGGAGTAAGCACAGTATGAGGCGGCAGCTTCTCCAGCAGCTCCCTGTTGAGTGCCAGGATGTTGATAGCATCGGCATCCAGCAGCAGGGGAACAGAAACGTTATCAAGCAGTTTTTCAAGCATCAGCCGGGTGTCAGGGTCTGTCCCCAGTCCCGGGCCTGCCCCGACAGCACTGTAAACCTCCAGGTCCGGAAGTGCCGTAATATTCCTCTCTCCCGGGTCAGGTGAAACCATAGCCTCGGGCAGCGCTGCCTGCATGGGGATGACGGCTGAGACCGGCAGATGAACTGTAACCAGTCCCGCCCCCGCACGCAATGCTGCGGCAGCCGCCAGGGTTGCAGCACCGGCCTTGCCGTAACTGCCTGCTATAACCAGAGCATGACCGAAGGTGCCCTTGTGGTCAAACTTCCTCCTCTTAACTATCATTGGCCTGACATCCTCCCTCATAATATAATGGAAGGCAGATGCCTTTTCATCGATAGCAGAGGGATGCAGTCCTATATCCAGCACCTCCCACTTGCCAACATGATCATCGTTCCCGGCGAACATGAAAGCCAGCTTCGGAAACTGGAATGTGAGGGTCAGTGATGCCCTTATAACCGTTTCGCGGTTGACATCACCATTATCTTCGCAGTAAAGCCCCGACGGAACATCCACTGAGATGACGTAGGCACCTGTTTTGTTGATCCTGCGTATCACTTCAGCAGCCACACCGGCCGGTGGCCTGTGCAGTCCCGTGCCGAAAATGGCGTCTATGATCACCTCTTCACGCCCAATGGACGGAAAGAAATCCGGCTCAGCAATCGTCAGCGGTGATATACCGGCTCTTACAAGACGGTCAACATTCATCGTAAACTCACTGCTGTGCGATGCCCCCGACTCAACAACATAGACCCTCACCGGATACCCCTCCTCATGCATAAGCCGTGCGACAACCAACCCGTCGCCCCCGTTGTTTCCGGGACCGGAAAAGACGTTGACCTTTTTTTCAGGCGGCACACTCTCCTTCAGCCGTTGAAAAAACGTTTTGGCCGCCCGCTCCATCAGCCCTGCCGGTGTGACAGGCTCAAGCCTGAGGGTGGCGGCATCAATTTCCCTTATCTCATTGGCAGTAAAAATCTTCATAGGTCCCTGCTCTATCCAATTCAATACGAAGTGCAAATATAAGCAATGTAGAAATATCGCGTCTAATTTACAATGCAATAGCTGAAAATTAAAAAGATTAATATATTTGTCGGCATCTGAATCAAAAAAACAATCAATACGGAAAGCTATGCTCAAGAACCATCCAAAAGGACTGCTGGTAGCATTTTTTGCCAATATGGGCGAACGTTTCGGTTTCTACACCATGATGGCAATACTGGTGCTCTTCCTGCAGGCCAAGTACGGCCTTGCTGCCGAGAAAGCCGGAGAAATTTACAGCTGGTTTTACTTCGCCATTTATGCTCTTGCACTGGTAGGGGGAATCCTCGCTGACTCCACAAGGAAATACAAAACGGTGATACTGTTCGGTATCATCATCATGTTCGCCGGATACTTAATGATGGCGATACCCGGCATGTCACTGCCCTTTACCGTGATAGCCCTCTTCACAATCGCCTTTGGCAACGGACTCTTCAAGGGTAACCTGCAGGCTGTTGTGGGACAGCTGTATGACAATCCGCAGTACTCAAAGCTGCGGGATACTGCATTCATGATCTTTTACATGGGTATCAATGTGGGTGCCTTCTTCGCCCCGTTTGCCGCCAACGGAATCAGGAACTGGTGGCTCAAGTCCAACGGATTTGCACATGACGGGAGCCTTCCGGCACTCTGTCATCAGTATAATGGCGGTATCCTGGCAACCGGTCCGAAGCTTGACGAGTTTCAGCTACTGGCTGACAAGGTGAACCTTGCCGGCCCCGTGACCGACCTTGGCACCTTTGCAGAGAGCTATCTCAACGTCTTCTCAAGAGGTTACAACTATGCCTTTGCCATCGCCGCAGGAGCCATGGTCATCTCACTGCTCGTCTACGTTGTTTTCAACAGACTGCTTCCCAGTAAGGAAAAACCGGTCAAGGAAAGCGCGGAGTCAGCCAACACCCTTGAACTGGAGATCAGACCTCTCATCTACGCACTGATAGCCATGGCCATCTTTGCAACCGGACTGAGCTTCATCGTTGGATGGGCATCAGGACTGGCATTCGGGCTCTTTGCAGGCTTCATCACCTGGATGCTTACAACGGCGAAGAAAGATGAATACGCACGCGTTTCATCACTCATCCTTGTGTTCGTTGTGGTGGTCTTCTTCTGGATGTCATTCCACCAGAACGGACTTACCCTCACACTGTTTGCCAGAGACTACACGGTGAAGCAGGTGGGGCCGTTCACCAACCTCTTCTTTACACTGCCTTCAATGCTGGCAGTCATAGGTTCCATTGCAGGTCTTGTGATGCTGGTAAGAAAAAATATACTGCCGGTCGCCAGATTCATCGGAGGAGCCCTATTTGTGACAGCTATGGTGCTGGCTTACTTCTTCGTGACAAAGGCCGATGCAATGAACTCCATAGAACCGGAAGTATTCCAGTCGTTCAACCCGCTGTTCATTGTAGCCCTCACCTTCCCCGTAATGGGACTATTTGCATGGCTCAACAAGAAAAACATTGAACCTTCAACACCAAAAAAGATTGGTATCGGAATGATCATAGCAGCTGTCGGATTCATACTGGTGCTGATCTCATCCGTGAATCTTCCCTCACCCTCTTCACTTGAAGGCTCACCCGTGGCAGAAGCACTCAGGGTTAGTCCCTACTGGCTGATAAGCAGTTATCTTATCCTGACAGTGGCAGAGCTGTTCCTCAGCCCGATGGGCCTCTCATTTGTCTCAAAGGTGGCTCCCTCACGCTTCCAGGGAATGATGCAGGCAGGATGGCTGTTGGCAACAGCAGTGGGAAACAAGCTTCTTTTCGTCGGATCCAAACTGTGGGACAGCGTCGAACTGTGGCAGCTCTGGACAGTTTTCATTGTCTGCTGTCTCCTCTCTGCCGCCTTCATTTTCTCGATAATGAAGAGACTCGAAAGGGCAACAAAATAGACTGTAGCTACAAATAGCGGAGGGGAGTTTCTCAGAAACTCCCCTCTTTTTTTGATCTAAATTGAACCATTTAAGGCAAAAAAAAGAATTATCAATATATTTGCCGCTACAAGAAACAGCCTGATGAGCAACAAAAATCTTTACGACAGGGTATTTGCCATTTTCGGTACCTTGATGGTATTTTTCTACCTGGGCCTCGGAGCATTCATAATCTTCTCTCCCATGCTTGACAGTTACATGGATAAGGCCCTGCGGATAGTCTTCGGCATTCCCCTGATAATCTACGGCATATACCGGGTCTTCGTTGCCTGGGAGAAGATAAAGGAAGCCTTCTTCAGCGATGACAGTGAATAAGAAACCGGCTGACATGCAAGGGTGACCACGGTCAGTGACGGTCATAAAGGGATAGGGCCATGGCCGTCCCGGATCAGAAAAAAGCAGTGTGGCAGGAAATTTGAAAGTCTTTAAATAAAGTTTATAAAGAGATAATTATTAATATTGTAGGCTATAATAAGTTGATCACGGGAAAAAGAATGAACAGAACTCCTATTGCGAGAAGGTCAAAGACATGGCTGATATTGCCGGTATTGATGGCACTTTTCATTGTATCCTGCAAGCCAAGGGGTACCACAGCCTTGAAGGAGACACCCACCTCGGGTGACATTGTATTAGGAGTTGACGAATCCTTCCGGCTTATCGTGGAGGCGGAGGTTGACACCTTCACCGCCCTCTACCCTTATGCGACGATAAGGCCGGTATACAAGGCTGAAAATGAACTTGTGGCTGACTTTCTGAATGACTCGGTCAGAACCATAGTCTCTTCCTGGACGCCTACTGACGAGCAGAGGGAACTGCTGCTGGACGTTCAGACAGTGGTACGAACAACTGTTGTGGCATATGATGCACTGGCACTGGTACTGAACAGGAAAAACGGCGATTCCCTGCTTACATATGAAAACGTCAGGGATATCTTCACCGGAAAGATCACCGACTGGAACCAGATAAACTCAAAATCCCGGCTGGGTCAGATAAATATTGTGTTTGACAACATACACTCCGCAAACATCCGGTATTTCAGAGAGAAATTTGAGCTCCCGGAGAAGCTGACACCCAACTTCTACGCTGTCAACAGCAATCCTGAGGTTATCGATTATGTCGCCAGCAGCCCTGCGGCACTTGGTATTGTAAGTGTCAACTGGATCAGCGACTATGAAGATCCAACCAGCATGAGCCTTCAGAACAAGATTAAGGTGGCTGCTGTTTCACTTCCCTATCTTGACCCGAACACCTTCTATATGCCTGTACAGGGATCAATTTACGATAAAACATATCCTTTTGTCAGAGAAGTAGTTATGAATTCCAGAGAATCATTCCCAGGACTTGGCTCGGGATTTGTAAGCTTTGTAGCAGGAGAAAAGGGACAAAGAATAATTTTAAAATCGGGTCTTGTACCTGCAACGATGCCGATACGAATAATACAGTTAAAGAATGAGTAACCAAATATAGAAAAGATGAGTAAGAGAAGTTTAAAACTGGCGTTGCTGATTGTACCGTTTCTCAGCCTTGTTTTTGGCACCGGACTGAAGGCGCAGTCGCTTGAAGAAGCCAGAACATTCACAAAGAACGAACTGTACGATAAGGCGGAGGAGGTTTTTCAGCAGCTGATAAAGAGTGATCCTTCGAACAGCAAGGTCTATTTTCATTATGGCGAGAACACGCTGCTGGACTTTTTTTCTGACACTATCTCCAATTCGCTTACGGTAGCCACCAAGGAGGCAGCAGACATCCTTAATAAAGGTGTTGAAGCCAATGCGGCTGATCCGCTCAACTATATAGGGCTTGCCAAGGTGGCATTTTACCGGGGTGACAACACAAAGGCGGAAGAGTTGAGGGTCAAGGCCAAAAGCCTTCTTCCCACCTATAAGAAGATCAAGAAGATTGATAATCCGAAAGAGTATGCTTACACCCTCAGCAAGATAGCCGAGTCATACATCCGCTTTGAGCAGGTTGACACCAGCAAGGCTCTGCCCTTCATCAGGGAAGCCCTCACCATCGACCCCCGCAACAGCGAGGTCTACATCATTGCCGGTGACATCTATATTTTGGTAAATGACGGGTCGATGGCCATCAAAAACTACAACCTGGCACAGGACTGGGATATGCAGTCGCCCACGGCAAATATGAAGATAGGCAGCATCTATGTCAAGGGTCGCAACCTGATGGCTGCCATACCTTATTATGAACAGGCTATCGCCCTCGACGAAAACTACGCTCCTGCATACAGGGAGCTGGGGCAGCTCTACTCAATGGCCGGGCGCTTCAACGATTCCAAGAAGTATTTCGAGAAATACCTCGAACTGACACAGGGCAATATTCCTGCAAAGATAAGGTATGTCAATGCCCTCTTCTATGCCAAGGAATATGAGGAGGTGATAAAGAATGTTGAAGAGATATTCGCCATTGACAACTCAAGGACCTACATGAACCGTATTGCAGGTTATTCTGCCTATGAAGAGGGCAATTATGAACTTGCACATCAATACATGGATAAGCTTTTTGCCAACCTCGATGAGGAGCGCCTGATCAAGAAAGACTATATATATTATGCAAGGATCCTTGCCAGGAAGAACCAGGATTACGGCAAGCTGGTCATAGAGGCGGACAACGAGGCCGATGAGCTGAGCAAATTACAGGCCAGGTATACGTCGCTCAAGGGTGCAGCAAAAGAGAAAGCCAAGTCAGATATGGATGCCCTGGCTGCCAAAGTTGAGGAGCACAAGGCTGCCATCGCAAAGGCAGAGAAGGAGCTCAACAGCGCTTTCGAAACATACGAGAAGGCCATCTACTTCACTGACAAGGAGGATCTCAGTATGATCTACGAAAAAGGAACCGTGCAGTATGTTGCCCGCAGGTATGCAGATGCTGCAACCACATGGTCAAGACTACTGGAGAAGGGACGTGACAGTGAGAATGATTATATCCAAATCGGCCGGGCATTCTACCAGGCCAAGGCCTTCAACAAGGCTGACGAGATATTCAACAGGATGATTGCCAAGTATCCTGACAACCTGCAGGGTTACCTCTGGCTTGCCAATACTGCTTCGGCGAAGGACCCGGATTCGGAACTTGGCCTTGCAAAACCGAGATTCGAAGCCCTGCTGCAGAAGGCTGCCGTTGACTCCGTCAAAAATGCGAAGGAGATCTACGATGCCCTCAGATACCTCGGTTACGAAGCCCTGATGAACAAGAGGTACGACGAGGCAAAAGCTTATTACAACAGGATGGAGAATCTATCTCCTGACTACAAGATCAGGGCTCTCAGCTCTCTCAGCACCATGTATATGTCAATGGGTGAGTACGGGAAAGCCATCGAGGAGAATAAAAGGATTCTGGCCATCGATCCCGGCAATGAAGCTGCCAAATCAGCCATTGGGTATATCACCCAATTGCAGAAGAGTGCAATACCCAAGGCACACCCCAACGAAATTACCGGCGTTATTTCCGACTCTTCGGGCGAACCTATCCCCGGTGCCTCCGTCAGGGTCAAGGACACGGCAGCAGAGGCATGGACCAATGCAAGGGGTGAATACAAGTTCGTTATGCCCGAGGCATCGGAGACGCTTGTCATCAGCGCCAAAGGATACAAAACCATAGAAGTTCCCGTGACCAAGAGAAGAATCTACAATGCTACCCTGGAAAAGTAGAAAATGATATCTTTGCGGTCTCGGAAATTGCATCTAATTCACTGTGACTATTGTAAAAGATTAAGAGAATAATTATTTTTGCCAACTGTTTACTTAACCAACTAAAGAATACTAAAATGAGTAAAAAATCCAAGTCGTCCAGCGGTGTATGGCAATCGCTTTTTGCACCTCTTGCAATTATTCTGGCATTTATTGCTGCTTATCTTATTTTCACCAAAGTCCTGGGTAACCCGGTCAACTTTGAGGGGGGTAACCCCAAGGGCCATCCACTGCAGGGCAACCTTCTCGGCCTCATGTATAAGGGAGGCGTTATTGTACCTATCCTCATAACGATTGTGATCACGCTCCTTATCTACATTGTCGAAAGGTGGATCAGTCTCAACAGGATCAAGGGCAGAGGCAGGCTCAACGTATTTGTTGCCAATATCAAGGAGATGCTTGCAGAGAACAGTATTGAGGACGCTATTGTAGCCTGCGACAACCAGAAGGGATCTCTTGCAAACGTTCTCAGGGCTGGCCTTTCGCGTTACCGCGCCCTTGAAAATGACGCCGAGCTGGAGAAAGACCAGAAGATCACCTCCATGAAGCAGGCTCTTGAAGAGGCTACGGCTCTCGAGCTTCCTACCCTCTCAAGGAACATGGTCATGCTTTCAACCATTGCATCGATCTCAGTGCTTATCGGTCTTATCGGAACAGTTATCGGGATGATCCGTGCATTTGCTGCCCTGGCTCAGTCAGGTGCACCCGATGCCCTCGCCCTTTCAACCGGTATTTCGGAAGCCCTTGTTAATACAGCATTCGGTATCACAGGTTCAACCCTGGCTATTATTTTCTTTAACGTGTTCTCATCCAGCATTGACGGTTACGTCTCCAAAATCGATGAGGCAGGCTTCAGTCTGACTCAGACCTTTGCTGCATCACTGAAGAAGTAGTTCACCGAATTTATTCTTTTGGTCAAAAAAAGAAAGGATTTAAAAGATGCCAAAGATTAAATTAGGAACCAAATCGCCACGAATCGACATGACGCCGATGGTGGACCTGTTTGTTCTGCTGCTTACCTTCTTCATTCTGACAGCTACATTCAGGCCCCAGGAAACGGCTCCTGTTGATACTCCTTTTTCTGTGTCGGAGAAACCGATGATGGATGCCAACGTAATGACCGTTCTCATTGCGAAAGACAGCAGGATATTCTTCAATGTTGACAACGGACCGGATACCATTCTGAAATTCCGCCCCAAGATACTTGCCGAAATGGGCAAGCGCTACAACATTGAGTTTACCGATGAGGAACTTCGCCTGTTTGAAAAGACAGGCACCTCCGTCGGGGTCCCGATCCAGGATATGAAGGCTTACCTTGCCCTTAAAGACACTGATAAGAAGATAGCAATGGAAAAGGGTGTCCCTATTGACTCAACGGACAACCAGCTTGCCCTGTGGATACTCTTCGCCCGTCAGGTAAACCCTGCAGTGCAGACGATGATCAAGGGTGATGCTGACGTTCCGTTCCCGGTCGTAAGGGAAGTGCTTGACATTCTGCAGGACAAAAACGTGAACAGGTTCAACCTGATCACCAGTCTCAGGGCAGTTGAAGTAACAGATGAACAAATAGGAGAAGAGTAAAATGGCAGATATTCAAGTAGAGCAGAAAAGCAGAGGCGGGAAGAAGAAACCAAAAAAAGGTGATGCCCGCGTTGATATGACGCCGATGGTGGACCTCATGAGTCTGCTCATTACATTCTTCATGCTCACGGCAGCGTTCAGCAAACCGAAGATTATGGAGATCGTTCTTCCTGAAAAAATCAGGAAGAATGAGAAGGTAGAACCTCCCAAGATCGCTGAGAGCCGGACATTAAACATCATCCTCGGTCCTGACGACAAGGTATTCTGGTACCCCGGCAAAGCCGACCCGGACGTAACCGTACTGCAGGAGACCGACTTCAGCGCAGACGGCATCCGTCAGGTGCTGCTCGACAGGAACAGGGCTCTGTTTCGCAAGATAGACCAGTTTGAGAAAGATGTTATCGCAGGTAAGATCGATATCAAGCAGGACTCCATGCGAAGTGCCATCAGTCAGCTGAAGAAGGATGACGACACAGGTCCGATTGTACTCATAAAAGCCTACAAGACTTCAAAATACAAGAATTTCGTTGATATTATTGACGAGATGTCTATTGTAGGTATTGCGCGCTACACATTTACTGAAATGGACTGGATAGAAGAGGGTCTGGTGGTCAATGCAATTGGCCGGGAGCCGGAGACCGCTTCAGGGTCAGCACAATAGAAGACACTGATATGGCAAAGGAAAAGAAAAAATATCCAAGTCTCGATGACATTGTCTTCGAAAACCGTAACAAGGAATACGGGGCCTATGACATCCGCAGGAGATATTCCAGGACGATGAGTCTCTCAATACTCATTGGGATAATAGTGGTGTTCACGGCAGCAATTGTGCCTTACATCAGGGCCAAGAACATAGCCCAGGTAAAACAGAGAGATGCCAATGAGGTAATAGCAGAGATGGCCAACGACCTGCAGCAGGAAGAGGCAGCTCCGCC
Organism: Bacteroidales bacterium UBA4772; assembly: GCA_002403305.1. Taxonomy (GTDB): domain Bacteria; phylum Bacteroidota; class Bacteroidia; order Bacteroidales; family VadinHA17; genus SR-FBR-E99. The sequence continues at coordinate 226,604 of DHHM01000023.1, read as the reverse complement.
ACCTCCGCCGCCTCCGCCACCGCCCGAAGAACAGCAGACGGTGGTCAAATATGTGGCACCTGTGGTTGTAGATACAGTCAAGCCTGAAGAGGCAACTCAGTTTATGACCGCCGATGATGTTGTTGAGACTGTTGTTGATGCTGAGGTGGTTGAGGTTATCGAACAGGTTCAGGAAGAGATACAGGAAGAAGCACCCCAGGAAGTATTCGTTGTCGTGGAGGAGATGCCTTCATTCCCGGGTGGAGATGTGGAACTGTTCAAGTTCATCTATGACAACATCAAATACCCTGAACTGGCTAAGGAAAACAACATCCAGGGCAAGGTGATCCTCCGTTTCTGCGTTACCTACAAGGGAACTGTTGACCAGGTCTCAATCGTCAGGGGCGTTGACCCCTCACTCGATAACGAGGCAATAAGGGTTATCAAGATGCTGCCGTTGTGGAAACCGGGCAAGCAGGGAGGAAAACCCGTGAACGTATGGTACAGCGTGCCGATAAACTTCCAGCTGAAGTAACAATTAGCTGATTAAGTGAATAGAAAAGAGGGTGTCCCGTAAGAGATACCCTCTTTTTGGTGCTACTGCTCACTGATCGGACTGACCTCACTCGCCCAGCATTGAAGCTATGTACCGCTCTGCCACAGGGGTTTTATCGAATCCCAGTCCGCTGACAATTACCATTGTGCTACCTCTTCTGGCCATATGGAGCACCCCGTTGTATCTGTCCTCAAAAGCATACTTGAAAAACTCCTCCGAGGCATCAAATGCATCACCGGCAAGGCTTCCGGCCATCAGAGCAGCCTCCTCTTCCCCGTCACAGCTGAACAGGTATATGTCAAACCTGTCGCCGTCAAGCTCATAGGAGGCCCTGAATGCCTTCCTGAGAAAGCCGTGACCCAGGACGCTCTCAAGAAGATATGTCTCCTGGTTCTGAAGCCGGCCTTCGGCAGGAAAGAGCTTAAGTAGTGCCGGAAAATCATTGCTGCCCTCTATGCGGCCTGAAATCAGCAGAGCCAGATCTCTCATCTTCGCATTTACCTTTGCTGATCCGGAATGGGTCATGAGCTTCACGTAATAACGATCCTTGTAAAAATGTACCAGCCCCTGCTCACTGTAACCCTGAACGCCAGCCAGGATAAAATCATACCCCGGGGAACGCTCCATGGAGTATATTCCGAATGCCTGCGAATCATTGCCAAACCTGTATATCTCAGCCTTGATCTTATTCTTTCCCCTGACATATTCCCTGATAGTCAGGTCGGTGAACCCAAGTGCCAGATAACCGTCGGCGGCACCGTTGATATAATCCCACAGATCATCAGGGGTATAGACCGGGTATTCATCTACTGCCCTGTAGCCCTTCAGCTCAGGAAAGAGCTGCTGACCCTTCATGACAACGGAGAGCGCGACAGCTATCCCCGCCAGCAAGATAATTTTTATGTATCTCATCATTTTATGTGTTTATGCCAGCAAATCATACGGCACATTTGCCAGCCTGGTGACATCGGTGATCTTGTCTCTGAGATTGAAGCCCCGCACACAGGATGCCGTGCAGCTGTCACACCCGGCACAGGGGTCCTGTGACACTGCGGTCTCGGCAAGAAGCTCCGATGCCATGGCAAGATTGCCGTAACCGTAAGCATACATATATGCCCTCATCAATTCAGGAATCGGGAGCTGTTTGCTGCAACCCGGTGCACAGTTGTTGCAGGCGTTGCAGTAAAGTCCCTGACATTCCGCCTGGGCTAACAGTACCGCTTCCTCATCTGATGTCAGGGAAATATCCCTCATCACCTTCAGATCGGTGGTCAGCTGATCAAAGGCGGTGATACCAGGTATGGTTGTGTGTACATTGGGATTCGATAACACCCATTTCAGTGCAGCCGGAGCATTGACCGGCTGCGTCCTCTCCCTGTCCAGCCACCCTCCTGCCATTGTTTTCATCGCCACAACACCCATGCCAGCAGCAGCGGCCTTTTCAATGGCGCTGTTCATCCCGTCACGGTATGTCTGACGGTAGTTGTAAGAGGTGAGCACCACATCCCAGATGCCGTCATCAGCCATCGTATTGATGACCAGGGGCTCATTCTTGTGTGTTGAGTTTCCTATGAACCTGACCCTCCCACTTTTCTTGAGGTCAAGCATGGAATTTACTATTTCCTCATGCCTTACCATCTCTACGCTGTCTGCCGCGTGCATGTACAGAATATCCACATGATCAAGCTTCAGCCTCTTCATGCTCAGGTCAAATTTACCCAGAAAGTCGGCAGCAGTTGTATCAGCCGATGGCAACCCTGTACGATTATCAACACCTGCCGGCTTCACCTTTGTGGCAAGGACAAAGGAGTCACGGGGCAGGGTGGAAAAAAAGTTGCCGAGCATCTCCTCATTACGACCGTTCATATAACCGTGGGCAGTGTCGAACATCTTCATGCCGCCCTCATAGGCAGCCTGAACCAGCGAGCTGTTGTCAGATCTCATCACACCGAAACTAACGACGGGCAGTCTGAGGCCTGTACGGCCCAGCGTTCGGTATATAACCGGCTCATCCGGCATCGCAGCCAGAGCTGAATTGTTAAACACCGTAAGGCCTGCAGCGCCTGCAAGGCCTGATCTCAGAAAGTCTCTTCTCTTCATCAATCTTTAATTTGTTAGATATTTACATCTGAGCCAATATACAAATATTTTGTATTATCTTGCTGTTGCTGCCAGATAGCACCTTGCAACCGGTACCATGGGACGCTATATTCATAACCTCATCCTCAAGGGGGAAGGCATGAATCTTGACTTCAAGTACTGCATCTCCGATCCGAGGAAGATCGCCCGCACCCTGTCAGCCTTCTCGAACAGTGAGGGAGGCAAGCTGCTCATCGGTGTCAGGGATAACGGATCGCTGGCCGGAGTGCGATCTGACGAAGAGCTCTATATGATCGATGCTGCGGCAACCATATACTGTAGCCCCGAGGTGGCGATCAGAACAAAAAATCATACCATTAACGGCAAGACTATTCTTGAAGTCGATGTTCCCGGAAGTGAGGAAAAACCTGTCAGGGCAAAGGATGAGAACGGCAGATGGAGGGCCTATTTCCGACAGCACGACCAAAACTTTATGGCTGACAGGGTTATACTGCAGGTGTGGCGAAGGATAGGAAAGAACAGGGGCGTACTGTTGCGGTTTGACGATAAGGAAAACATGCTGTTAAGCCACCTGCGCACCGAAGGAGAGATAACCGTCAGTGAATTCCGGCAACTTGCCGGCATAAACGGAATAACGGCAGAAAAGATACTGAGTGATTTTATTCTCTGCGGCCTGATCAGTTATGAAGCAGGAGAAAAGGGAATCTTCTACCGCCTGAGCGATGATTTTGCAACAGCAAAATAAGCCTATTCAATCTTGAACCCCACGACAAGGATGTCATCTGTCTGCGGCGCCGAGCCCTTCCAGCTCAGGAGCCTCTCCTCCAGTATCTCCTTCTGTCTGCTCATTGGGAAATTTTGTATCTCAAGAATCAGGCTCCTGAAGTTTCCTCTCATGAATTTCCTGCCTGTTAAACCATTAAACTGGTCTGAATACCCGTCGGTGAAGAGGTAATAGGAAGTATCCTTCTCCAGTTTCCATTCCTGTCGTCTGAACTCATGCCCCTCCCTCTGCTGAACTCCTGCAGGGATTCTGTCCCCGTAAAGTGTCTCGATAATGTATTTACCATCCGTCCGCACACCGTCAGCCTCTTCTCCGGAGTACCTGCTTAACTCCGCAGAATCCACCCCGCTCATCCCTCTTACCCTGAAACAATGTAAACCTGCGCCAGAGAATTCAATGATACCATTCCGCCGGTCAACGCCGATAATGGCAATCTCCATTGTCTCATGACGGCCGTCGGGAGTCTCCGAGGGCCTCAGTGCTCCAATCAGTCGTTCGTGCAGTGCGTCCAGAACACCGGCAGTGGTGACCTTCTTTTTGCTGTTGAAAGCATCATTGAGGAAGGAGAGTCCCATAAGGGTCATCATGGCAGCTGAAACTCCATGGCCGGTACAGTCACCTACAGCAATAAAAAACCTGTTATCCCTCTCCGCAATCCAGTAAAAATCACCGCCGGCAGGATCACGCGGCCTGTTGAGAACAAAACAGTTCGGGAAAGCATTTTGCAGCATATTTTCCGGGGGCAGCAGGGCACGCTGTATCGTACCGGCATAGCTTATCAATGACTCCATCTTACTCTTACTGAGATCAGCCTCAAGACTTTTGTCGACCAGCAAAGTCTCCAGCCGCCTGTTACGGTCATTAACCCTTGAGGAATGCATCCTCATGATCAGGTAAAAGAGCAGGGATGCTGCTGCGGTATAGAGCAGAATTGCAGGCAGGGTTGTATACCATCTCCTCTTAACCCTGAAACCGTACGTAACCTCGTCACTTTCGAGACCGGTGACCGTTTTGGCCTTAAGCCTGAACATATAACTGCCGCCGGGGAGACTGGTGTAGTCTCTGAAAGCTCTCCTCTCCCACTTTGACCAGTCATGGTCGAATCCCTCAAGCTTATACATGTATTCGGTCTTATCCTCTCCGGCATATGAAGTTGTAGTCCAGCTGAAAGTAATACTGTTTGAGGCAGCCTTCAGCAGGGGTTTATTTTCTTCCGGTTGCACCGCCGAAGGTATTCTGACCCCGGTTGGGGTTTCGATGTAAAATGAATTGTCCATCAGCCGCTGATCACCTGATGCAATACAGGTTAACAGGGTGCTGAATGAACCGTAGTTGAACCCCAGTTTCGATTTATCAAGGACATATACCTTTCGCCCCTTTGTGATCCAAATATTCCCGTCGATCGAGGCGATGCCGCCCGATGCCACGTCAGGAAGAAAATCAAACTGCTTTCTGAATACCACATGTCCCTGGCTCGTCGCGTTGACCAGGGCATCAAAATGGCGGCCGTCGAAACCGGAAACATATATGTCACCGCCGGGCGTCTTGAAGAGGCTGTGTATCATTGCCCTGTCAAATGTGCTACCCGTCAACCCCTGATCCTTTGCAAACCTGTCATTACCTTCATCATATCTGTATATCCCCCTGCCTGTCCCGAGGTAAAGCCTCTCATCTATAAAGGAGACAGTGTTCAGGGTGTCGCACTCAATGCCGCTATCACGGTCATAACGAATAAAAACTATATCGCTGTCATCACATCTCATTCGTGTGATGCCGGCAGTAGCGGAAGTAAGAATCCACCACTCTCCGGGAGCAGACTGTTCGATAGCCTCTATCCTGCCCGGCAGTTCGTGCTTCAGGCTGGTATTTACAATTTTCCAGCCACCTTCTGAATATCTGAGGGTCCTTATGATACCGTCACTTGATCCTGTGATTACATTTAAAGCATCATACCTGTCAGACCTGACTACTGTTATGCCGGACCTGGCCAGCAGACGAAAGGCAGATCCGTTTTGTCTGAGCTGCCACAGGCCGTCAGAGGCTGCTGCCAGCAGGAGGGTATCATCAGGCAGCATCACAGTCTGCAGGTCAGAGACCCGGCCGGCGGGGAGTTCTGTCTGCATGAAGCGCATCACACCCATACTGTCAGTAAAGCTCCTGTATATTCCATTGTCACCGGCCACATAAACGGATGCGCCGAATTTTTCAATATCGCCCGGAGGCGACTCTATGCCTGATGTACTGCCGAACTCGTTGGCAGGAAGTGAGACGTATGCCCTGTTGATGAATCCCCTGGTGCAGAACCACAGCTGGGAGTTGGAGGCATAGTCACAGTACATGGCTGTCACGGTTGACTCCCTCAGCCCTGAGGTCGTTTTGGAGATATGCTGCAGCAGGGTTCCGTCATGACTGAAGATATATATTCCGCCTCCGGAGAGCCCTACCGCCACAGCCCTGCCGGGAATGGTTACCGCACCTGTCACTCCCCCGATCGTTAACCGTCTGTTATCAACCGGATCAAGAAACTGTCGGTTTACGGTTCCGGTCCGGTGATTGAAAAGAATCAGACCGTCTTCTGCAGTGATTATCAAAATATTGTCGCGGTCATACGGAAGAAGGGTGACAAAACGGACCATTCTTATCTCATCCCCTCCCGGAACCTGCGTCAACCTGCCGTCGGAGTACTCAAGGAGCCCTTGCCTGTTATCCGCGACGATCACCTTCCCGTAAGCTGACAGGATGACGGAAATACTTCTGACTCCGTACTCCCTGTCCAGATCGCTTACATGAACCGAGTCGCCGGAGAGATCATACAGGTAGAGTCTGCTTCTGTCGGCAAAAATAACCCTGTTGCTGTCAGCGGCAATAGAACGAATCGAACCTACCTCTGTGCGTGATAAGGAATCAATGATCCTGTCAGTGAGAGAGCTGAATGCAAGTACACCTGAAGCCACCGGCTGAAGGAGTCCGAAATCGCTCTCCCCCCCTGCGTATACCAATCCTCTGTGATCTGATGCAAGAGCTGTCACCCTATGCAGGCCAGGCATGGGGATCAGCCCCCAGTGCTGACCGTCGTAGGTGACTATCCCATTTGATTCGTTGCCAAAATACATGACACCGCGTGTATCCATGGTAATGCACCTGTTCTCCAGGTCACCCGGCGTCTCGGCGGCATCAAACCAACTGATCAGAGGCACCCCGGTTCTGTTGATCTGGGCTGTGACTGACCAGGATAATGTCAGAAGCAAGAAAATTATCTGAGTACGGTTCTTCATCCCCTCGGTAATTACCCTGTAAATACCTGTTAAATATACAAATTCAATTTGTTTCCTGACGGCTGAAATTGGCATTCATTTTGAGATAATTTTAATTATCTTGGCTTCAATATTCAGGTATGAGGGTACTTTACAGAGCCGTACTAATGGTGACAACGGGCTTGCTGCTTGCCGGTAAGCCTGTTGTACTGGCCCAGCCCCCCGGTCATCAAACCGCATCTGCAGGCGCTATGGTGAAAGGCAAGGGCTTTACTCCTCTCATCCCCTACCGTAATGATGCCCACCGCCTGCACGGCATCAATGACCCTTCAGGTAAATATTTCAGACTCTTTCTTCCCGGTCATCATCACACTTCGGTATCAGGACAACCGGAACTGCCGGTCTACAGCCGCCTGATGGAGGTGCCTGCGGACATGACCATCGAGGTGACAGTAAGTAAAGTACAGTCGCGCAGAATCCGGTTCTCAGAACATACACCCGGCAGGGCCGAGATCTTCCCTGCCCAACCCGCACGGACCAAAAATGAAAAGCAGGATGAGAAGGTGTCCGTAAAAGATAAAAGGGTATACCAAACAGACGGCATTATTGAACATGATACGGTGACGGTCACATATGAGGGTATCTTCAGGGGAAAAAAACTGGTAAACATCGCCGTCTATCCTGCCTTCTACAATCCGTCAGGCGGCTACGTTGACATGATCACCGCCATGGACCTGCATATCTCACTCAAGCCATCGCCAACAAAGGGAGGAGAGGAGGAACTGCTTAGCGGTGACAAGGGAGGCTATGCATCTGCAGCTTATATACCGGGATATACCGACAGGCCTGTAAATATGGTGATAGTCACCGACTCTCTCTTCATGAAGCATCTGACACCGCTGGTGAGATGGAAAATGCTAAAGGGAATACAGACAACCGTATTCTACAAGGGGGCCGGTCCTGCTGACACTGTATACTATGACCTGAAAAAGAAAATCTCCGAATTTTATTTCAGCTCCCTCGACTCGGGCATCCCGGTTCAGTATCTTCTCATTGTCGGCGATCCCTCCCTGGTGCCCACATCGCGGGGTACCGGCAATGTCTCGGACCTATACTACGGGGAGTTTGACGGCGAAGGAGACTATATCCCTGAGCTCTTCATCGGACGGTTGCCCGTTGCTGACACTACCCAGCTGAAGGAGATGGTAAAGAAGATCATTGATTATGAGACCTTCAGCTACGACCCATCAAACAACTTCTGGGCCGGAGCTCTTGTCACCGCAGGCAACGCCCCGGGCATCTATGAGACATACATGAACGGTCAGGTGCAGTATATCTATAATAATTACCTGGAGCCCAACACCTCGCTCAATGCAGTCAGATGGCTGTTTCCCGACGCACCCCTGAAGGATGATTCCCTGAAGCTGGTTTTTAACAGCGGCCTGGGGCTTCTGAACTATACCGGACACGGAGAAGCTTCCGGCTTCAGTGACCCTGTTTTCAAGGTCTCCACCATCAGTGGGCTCGCCAACATCAATGAGTACCCCCTTATTATTGCCAATGCGTGCCGGACGGCACAGATAAATGTTACACCCAATTTCGGATCATCTGTCGTTACTGCCCCGAATAAGGGTGCCATCGGTTATATCGGTTGTACCAATGACTCTTACTGGACGGACGACTTCTTCTGGGCTGTGGGGCCAGGTACCCCCGGGCTGGATGTGACGTATGAGAATACGGGTGCCGGTGCATTCGACAGGCTCTTTCATACCCACGCCGAGCCCCCGGGAGAATGGTATCACACCATGGGACAGATTAACTTTTCGGGCAACATGTCCGTCTCTGCAAGCACAAGCCCGAGAAAGAGATATTACTGGGAAACATACATTTTGCTGGGAGATCCGACACTGTCACCGGTTATCGGAAGGCCGGACACCTTTGATATTGAACTGCCCGACAGGCTGCCACAGGAGCTGGAGTCACTGAACTTCTTTGCCAGACCGTTCGCCTACGCAGCAATATCTGATTTCGACACACTCTGGGATGCCAGGTTCGTGAGCCCATCCGGTAATATCAGCCTCTCCCTGCCTCCGGGAGTTAAGGACTCCTGCCTGCTGGTAATAACCGGCCAGAACATGATACCTTTAATGAAGACTCTCTATTTTGGAGATGTCATGGGCCCATACCTGGTGGCAGGTGAAATAGAATTCGCTGATTCCGGAGGCACCACTGACGGATTTCCAGATTATGGTGAGACAATTGACCTCAGGGTGACCATCAGCAACCTTGGCAAGAGCCCGACATCAAACCTTACTGCAGCACTGTCGGTTACCTCCGGCATGATTACCATCGGGTCCGGAACGGAATATATCGGTGTTGTAAATCCGGGATCTTCATATACCATCGACGGTAGTTTTGTCTTCACCGTCTCCGATGAGGTGGAGGATGGTGAACTGGCATCACTGATGCTCAGCCTTACCGATAACGGCAATCACTACAGTTTCGGGATAGACATGACTCTTCGTGCTCCCCAGCTGGAAATCGTCTCCGCTGTCCATGACGATTCGTCCACCGGAAATTCAAACTTCCTGCCTGATCCCGGTGAGACAATAAACCTCAGGGTTACAGTCAGGAATAAAGGTTCATCATCTGCCAGCGGTACTGTAACCCTCACGCCGTTTAATTCACTTCTCAATCTTCAGGAAGGTGTCAAAGAAACGGGAATCGTCCTGCCGGGCAAGAACAGTGAGATTATCTTTGAGACAACAATATCTGATTATGCGAATCCGGGTACTGTCATTCCCTATGATGTAAGCTTTGTCAGCGGCAAGTACGAAGCCCGTGGCACCTGGAGCCTGAGTACGGGAAAGACCAGGGAGACATGGGAGTTTGACAGGTTTGATGTCTTCCCCTGGATCCGGCAGGAGACAAATCAATGGACCATCACCTCTTCGGATGCGTATGAGAATATCCTCTCTGCAAGAACGGGCGCCATAGCTGACAAGAACAGTTCGGTGCTCGCAATACAGGTCAACAATCCCGTCAGAGATACTCTCTCATTCTGGTCACGTATCTCCTCAGAACCGATCTATGACCAGCTTATTTTCAGAATTGACAGTGCAAACAGCCTGTCATTGTCGGGCGACACCCCCTGGAAACTGCATAGCTTTATTCTCTCTCCCGGAGTGCACTACCTTGAATGGATCTACAGCAAGGATGTCTCTCTCTCCGGAGGTATGGATGCCGCATGGCTGGACCAGATAACATTCCCTGACATTTCTTTCCTGGAAGCTGACCTTAATATAGATACTGTATATCCCCCTGATGCCCTGGCTGACCTTGGAAACATCATCATTTCAGGCCGGATCATCAATTTGGGGCTTACTGCCCTGACCAGCTTTCCACTCGCCTACAGGATCAACTCCGGAGATCCTGTCATTGAGACATTCTTCGTGAAGATTGACCCGGGGGACACCGTTGACGTCTCCTTTGCAACGAAAACCAGCTTCCTCCCGGAAGTCAGTTACCTGATAGAGATCATAAGCCGCCTTCCCGAAGACGGGTATGCCGGCAATGACACAGCCCGAGTCTCTTATGTGAAGTCAGGTACAGGCCCGGAGCTGCCGGCAGAGAGTGTCAGGATACTCCCCAACCCCTTCAGCGAGAACTTTGTCCTTGAGATTTATTTCCAGGGATTTGAGCCTGCCTCGATGGAGATAATCGACGCAACGGGAAGGATTGTGCTGAGATCCACTTATGAGCTTACTTCAGGCAGGAACCGGATACTGTTCAACTGCCACCACCTGGCACCGGGAGTTTACACCCTGAGAATGGTCGCAGGCGGCAGGAGCAGCATGCTAAAGGTGGTTAAGGTTATGCCCCCGTAAAGCCTGCCCCGATGCATCGGGGGTTGAGGTATTGCTTACCCGTTAATTACAATAATAATCCATGAAATCAGACAGACCATCCCGTGAAGAAGCCCTCGCGCTCTTCAAAAAATACAACAAGTCTGACAGCCTCTTCAAACATGCTCTGTCCGTTGAGGGTGTCATGCGATACATGGCCCGCAAACATGGCGAGGATGAGGAGATGTGGGGTGTGATAGGACTGATCCATGACCTCGATTACGAGATGTATCCCGACCAGCACTGTACGATGACCGAAAAGATACTTCGTGAAGAGGGCTGGCCGGAGGAGTACATCAGAGCAGTAATAAGCCACGGCTACGGCATCTGCTCCGATACAGAGCCTCAGAGCCTGCTGGAAAAGACACTTTTTGCCGTTGATGAGCTCACCGGCCTCGTTGCCACCAGCGCCCTGGTCAGGCCTTCTAAAAGCGTACTGGACATGGAAACCCGTTCAGTACGGAAAAAATGGACTGACAAGCGGTTTGCAGCCGGCGTTGACCGTACCGTTATAGAAAAGGGGGCGGCGATACTGGGCGTAGAACTCAGTGACCTTATCACTGACACCATAATGGGTATGCGAGAGGTGGCCGAAGATATCGGCCTTATGGGTAACCCACCACAATAGATAAAACAGGACCCGCCTTCAGAAATCAAGAAGCTTCTTATCAAGCATTCAAGGAAGAAGAACGGTGCCGGACCGGTTAACCGGCCATCATTGGTTTTATAAATCCCCGGGTAAAAAAAGCGCCGGAATCAGCCGGCGCCCTTTATCTCCTGGTCAGCAGTTTTGGTCAAAGCTCCCTGATCTGTATATTTCTGAACCAGACATCATCACCGTGGTCCTGCAGGCCTATGTAACCTTCGGTTGCCACGTCGGCAAAGTCAGGATTTAGTGCGGGGAATTTGCTTCCGGCAACCATCTCCTTCCACTCGGGTGTCCACAGGTGATACTCAAGAACAGTCTCACCGTTCTGAATATGCCATACTGAACCCTTGTACACCTTTATCTCCGCGGTGTTCCACTCCCCTGCAGGCTTTGCATTCTGCGGCACTGCAGGTATCAGGTCATAGAGTGACCCGGCCTGCCGGTTGCCGTCCTTGCCTGCTTCTGCATCCGGATGGCGCTCATTATCAAGTACCTGCATCTCAAGAGCGGTTTTCCAGATGGCATCCAGCTCCGGATTCTCCTGTCCAAGATAAAATATGCCGCTGTTGCCGCCTTCGGATATCTTCCATTCCAGCTTAAGGTGGAAATTTGAAAACTTCCTGTCATAGATGATGTCACCACCACCGCCGGCTTCGCCCTTGCCGGAGCCTATGCAATGCAGTGTTCCGTCAACGATCTCCCATCCCTGCTCGGGGAATGTCTCCCTGTTATAGTTGCGCCATCCCTGAGTGGTGGTGCCGTCAAAGAGGAAGGTCCACACTTCGGCATCGGTCGATTTCTGTTCAACCTCCTTCTTAGATTTTCCCGGTCCGCAGGAGACAAACGCAACTGCCACGGCAAATACAAACATTAACTTCAATACTTTCATATTCGTCAGATTTTATTTGGTTAGTTACTTAATATCAATTATACAGGCATCTCGGGAAGCTGCCATCCTTCCCGGTAATTATGCCTGACCATCTCTTTTGCGAACTGCTTTGCATTTATGGGTTCAGTCCACTTCTTGTCGAAGGTCGGGTGACCGTCTGTGATGCTGAAATGATCCTCGATGCAAATCTTCATAGAGTCACTGTCGGTGATATTGGTGAACTCCATCTTTTCACCGTCCCATTCCAGCTCCTTGTTGAGTCCCTGCAGCCTGACGGCCAGCACGCCCATCACCACCATCTCATTGAATGGTCCGGCCTCTGAGAAGTCAGATTTGGTAGGCACCCTGCTTTCAGCGCTCTCCTTGCATGCGCGCACCCAGTCCATCTCATGTCCGCCGCGGGTGGCATTCTCAACACGTCTTTCGGTCTGCGGGGCATTTGGTATACGTCCCGACAGCAACCATGGGTTGATGCCATAACAGCCGCATATCAGTTTATCCTTGGTGCCATGGAAGATAACGCCTCCTCCCTGGTCATTCATATCCCTGCCTGCCGGCCAGCCTTCCGGCTTCATGGGCTGCAGTCCGCCGTCAAACCAGGTCACCTCCACCTCGGGAAGATCAATCTTGTAATGCGACGGTGACGTTCTCGCCGGATAAACCAGTTTCACCATCTGCGCATTGGGAGCACAGTCGGTGAGCAGCAATGTTGAGCTGGCCTGCACCCGTGTCGGATAAGTAAGCTTGAGGGATTTGAAAACAGGATGAAGGATATGGCATGCCATATCACCAAGGGCGCCCGTACCGAAATCCCACCATCCTCTCCAGTTCCACGGATGATAGATCTCGTTGAACGGCCTTACAGGGGCAGGGCCCAGGAAGAGATCCCAGTCAAGGCTCTTTGGAACCTTGTCGACCTTTGTCGGCGTGTTCAGTCCCTGCGGCCATATCGGCCTGTCGGTGAAGGCTTCCACCTTTGTCACCTCACCTATCTCCCTGTTCTGTATCCACTCCTGGACAAGATCCACCCCGATGGCAGAAGAGCCCTGGTTACCCATCGATGTGGCCACCCTGTGCTTCGCTGCCAGCCTGGTCAGCAGCCTTGACTCGTAGACACTGTGGGTAAGAGGCTTTTGCAGGTAGACATGCTTGCCCATGGTCATTGCATGTGCTGCAGTCAGGGCATGAGTGTGGTCTGCCGTAGCAATGATCACTGCATCAATGGAATCACCCATCTCATCGTACATCTTCCTGTAATCCCAGTATCTTTTTGCTGCAGGATAAGCGTCAAAAACTCTCTTTGAGTAGCCCCAGTCAACGTCACAGAGCGCGACGATATTTTCCGTTCCCGCAACGTTCCTCAGATTTGTGGCGCCAACACCGCCGACACCTATTCCCGCAATGTTAAGCTTATCACTCGGGGCACGATGGCCGAGGCCGCTGACAACATTGCCGGGAATGATGGTCAGACCGGCAATTGCAGCACCTGTAGTGCCTACAAATGAACGTCTTGTAAACTTTTTTGTCTCCTCTTTCATAATATGTCAGGTTAAGTTTTTCTGATATCAAGGAATAAAAATAGAAAAAATCCGGAGAATAATAACGGCTGTTACAAGGTAATTCCTGACATTAATGTGATAACCCTGATCAGCAAGGTCAGAATAAGAGAGGGTGCTGTCAAACATAGGAATTCGGGCATATAAGGATCAGGTTATCGGTTTCGGCGGCAGATTGCAGCAATCTTTGGGCAGCTTCAATTCTTGTAATCAAAAATCGCTAATTTGCAGGAAAATTTCCCATGGAAACCCGGAGGTTCAATCTTGATCTCAGTGAGAATAACAGTGTTAACAGGATACTGAAATCACTATTCGGGATCATCTGTATCGCTGTAGCAATTACTCTCGCCCTGATGATGCACAGATCAGGCCAATCGACCCGGAGCACCTGGATTGCTGTTGCATTCCTCTTTCTGTTCGGCGTATGGCTTATACTGAAGGTAACCGGCCTGACTGACCGCTATGTCGTAATATCAGAAAGTGAAATAGTCCTGAAAGATAAATTCTATTCTCCTGCCATGATTATCAGGGCCTCAGATCTCGAAAAGACCGGGTTCAGCCAGCTTAAGATTTCTTTCTTTCTCAGTGCAGGGAGAGTAATTGCCCTCCGCCTTGGCACGTATTACCGTGACAACTCCTTTAAACTCATGGAGGCGGTAGAGGAGTTCTGCAATCTGAACGGTATTCCGACAACGGGCATCAATTCTAATGAAGAAAATAACCGGTTATGAAGCTTAGAATGGGTATGATAGGCGGCGGAGAAGGTTCGCTGATAGGGCCTGTGCACCGCATGGCAGCCCGTCTCGACGGCATGACCGGACTGGTGTGCGGTGCCTTCAGCAGCGACCCGGCTGTCTCTGCTGTCACGGGAGAAAGAGAGGGGCTTGACAACAAACGCATCTATGACTCATGGCAGGAGATGATAGGCCGTGAGAGTTCCCTGCCCGAAGATATAAGACCACATTTTATTTCGGTTGTGACTCCCAACTACCTTCACTACGGCCCGGCAAAGATGGCCCTGGAGGCAGGTTTTCACGTTGTGTGCGACAAACCTCTCTGCATGAGCGTTGCTGAAGCTGCTGACCTGCAGGAGACCGTTACGCGTACCGGAAGGCTCTTCTGTCTCACCCATAATTACACCGGGTATCCTATGGTTAAAAGGGCCCGCGAGATGGTTCTGGGGGGAGAAACAGGCACCGTAAGGAAGATCGCCGTCGAATATTTCCAGGGATGGCTCTCATCTCCCGTTGAGACCACCGGCAACAGGCAGGCTGAATGGAGATCAGACCCCGCGAAGGCCGGTATAGCGGGCGCCATGGCAGATATCGGTACTCATGCCTTCAATCTTGCGGAGTACGTTTCAGGACAGGAGGTGACAGAGCTATCCGCCGATCTTGCTTCAGTGGTGCCGGGCCGGCTGCTCGATGATGACGGCAATGTGCTACTGCACTTTGAAAACGGCGCCCGGGGCACCCTGCTGGCCAGCCAGGTAGCAATTGGTGAGGAAAATAACCTCTCGCTCAGAATCTACGGTGATAAGGGCAGTATCTCATGGAGACAGATGGAGCCCAACTCACTGACGGTGCTCTGGCCTGACAGGCCTGTCCAGCTATACCGAACTGGCACCGCCTTTACCGAAACAGGTGTGGCAGCTCCCATGCATTCACGTATTCCTGCCGGCCACCCCGAGGGATTCATCGAGGCATTTGCCAATCTCTACAGGAATTTTGCCCGGCATATCATTGCTCTTAGTGAAGGCAGGAAGAGGGATCCCCTGGCTGACTACCCGGGCATTTATGAGGGTGTCAGGGGAATGAAATTCCTTGAGGCTGTGGTAGCCTCAAGCAAGAACAATTCCATAAAAACAGCACTCTGAATTATTTAACAAGAACATCCAGGTAGTATCTGCGACTGATCGCAATGCTTTCCATTGGGCTATGGGTGCGGCAGTGATCCTGCTCTACGAACCAATATTCCATTCCTGCTTTCTTTGACATGGCAAGAATGGGCTTGAAGTCGATTATCCCCTCCCCCAGCGTGGCATCCTGCTTCTCAGGGCTAAGATCCTTCATATGCCAGACCGGGAAACGACCAGGATACTTTTTGAAATAGACTACCGGGTCCTTGCCGGCAGCGGTGATCCATGCAATGTCAAGCTCAAATATCACAAGCCGGGGATCGCTGTTCACAACCAACAGGTCATAGGGAACGGTGCCGTCTATCTCCCGGAACTCAACCTGATGGTTGTGAAACCCGAAAGTAATGCCTGCCTTCCTGCACTTCTCCCCTGCCTCATTGAAAAAGTCGGCACTCCTCCTGAAACCATCGAGAGAACTGCTCCATTCTCCGGGCAGAGATGGCAGCATAATATATTTCATGCCTGCCTCAGCGACCTCGTCAATCATCTTGTCAGCGTTTTCAGGCCTGATATTACTGTGGGAGCTTATAGCCTCCAAGCCTGCTCTCTTCACAAGTTTGCCGAACTCCTTAGGACTAAAACCGTAAAACTTCCCTTTGCTGTGGTCGGCAGCCTCTACCCAGTCGTAACCTATTGCTGCCGCTTCAGCCAGGGCAGCGGCCGGGTCTTTTTCCATTTCATCCCGTATTGTGTACAGGGCCAGCCCTGTCTTCTTCGAAGGACGGGCTGATGCAAGCAGTTCATTATTGAGAAGCGGCATCGCAGCCATCACAAGGGCTGATTGCCTTACAAAGTCTCTCCTTGTAGTCATGATATCAGTTTTTAGGTATTTTTAGCATTGGCAATACCGGTAATCACACGTATCCGGAAAAACAAAATTAACATTAAATTTATAAGTTCAAACGGATGAAGGAGATGAGGCTCAGCAAAAATATTGATGGAGATGGTACCGCAAGGTGCCTGCTGTGCCCTCATGCCTGCCTGCTGAAACCCGGGGAGAGGGGTATCTGCCGGGTCAGGGAGAACAGGAACGGAATGATTGACTTACTTACCTATGGCATCATATCAGGGTATGCTGCTGATCCCGTTGAGAAGAAACCGCTCTATCACTTCTTCCCCGGTAGTAATATCCTCTCCGTGGGATCATATGGCTGCAACCTCAGCTGCGATTTCTGTCAGAACTATCATATCTCTCAGAACGGGCCGCCCCCGGGCTCAGCCCGTCTCTTACCGGAACAGCTGGTTGCCCGGGCAGTGAGAGAGCAAAACAACATAGGGATAGCCTACACCTACAACGAGCCCGTTATATGGTATGAATATGTAACTGACTGTGCCAATCTGGCGGCTGCCGCAGGCCTGAAGAACGTGCTGGTAACCAACGGATACATAAACCGGGAGCCCCTGAATGAGCTCATCAGTGTTATCGATGCTTTCAATATTGACCTGAAGGCATTCAGCAATGATTTCTACAGGAAGTATACCGGCGCCACGCTGAAACCTGTCCTGGATGCCATCGGTACTGTTGCTGCCTCCGGAAAGCATCTTGAGATAACCACCCTCATCCTTCCGGGCCTGAATGACTCTGCCGGTGATATGCAGCGAGAGGCGGAGTGGATTGCTCAGAATGCCGGAAAACAGGTTCCGCTGCACCTGAGCCGCTACTTTCCGATGTACCTGAGAGACACCCCTGTCACTCCTGCAGAGACAATCCTTCAGCTTAAGGATATCGCTTCAGAATACCTGGATTTCGTCTACACGGGCAACATGTCGGGCAGGGATGCATGCGGCGACACTGTCTGTCCGTCATGCCACTCGGTGGTAGTTAAACGGACAGGTTATCATACTACTATGACGGGACTGACCGACGATGGTCGTTGCACTGTCTGCAACGAGGAAATAATGAGGTGGGTTTGAAAATGGTTTCTACAGACTGATCTACTCCTTTGTGATGCTGCTAAGTCTTTTAAAGTATCCGTCAACTTTCTCGAACAGATCCTTGCGCAGAGCCGAGTAATATGCCTTTACAATGGCAGGATTGTCCTTACCGTCGGGATTGTTGACCCTGTCGATGAATTCATTGCGCATGCTCACCGCTTCCTCGATCAGGTTCTGAGCCTTGTCTCTCTTCTCCCCGTCATGGAGGCTCGTAAACATAAAGCAGTCAGATATCAGTTCAAAAAAGAGGTAGTCAATATCCTTCTTCAGGTCTTTTATGCTGGCCATGGCTGTTGCTTTTGTTGCAAAGATACGTATTAATCTTTTCTGTTTCTCATTTTGTAGCTGCTGATACTGTCGAGAACCAGTTGTTCATAAAGAAGGCGTAGCTTTTCAGTCACCGGGCATGCAACTTCAAAGTGATGCTTTTCAACGCTCTGCACGCTAAGAACCATGGGTGAGGTACCTGTTATGAAGAGTGACCTGAACCCGGGCAGATCTGTCTCAGCCACTGACCTGAACATCAGCCTTATACCTTCTGTCCTGCATAAACAAATAACTTTTTCCCTGGTGATCCCTGACAACACCATGCTGTCGGGAGGAGTGACAAGGAGGTCCTCCTCAGTTATAAAGAATACATTTGAACGGCTCCCCTCCGTGATCAACCCTTCGCGGTTGACCAGCAGAGCCTCATAGGCCTGCCTGCTCTGAAGCTCGCTGTCAACAGTCATCCTGAGCCTGTTATTCTCAATTTTGACACCGGGATCATCCCGCTCGGCTCGAAAAAGTATCAGCCTGACACCATCGCGCATCATCTTTTCAGTCGGGTAAAATGAGGGGATAAAGCAGATATGGAGCGAATATTCCCGGCCGATGAAGGTAACCGTAACCCTGACATTCATCTCCGTAAACGACTCCCTGCTGACAAGGGCATCGAAACCTGCAGCTACCCTTTCTGCTATGTCGTGATCAGGGTCATACCTTGTTGCTATCCCGTTGCTGAGACGCTTCATGTGCTCATCAAAAAAGAGCGGAATCCCGTTTCTGGTCCTGATAACCTCATAAAATGACACCTCACCGGAGAGAGCCGGCACCTCTTCGCCGATGCTGTGTATCCGGCCGTTGAGATAGTAAAATTCCCCGATACAATCCATAACCTTCAGGACTTAACTGAATGCAAATTTATGAATATTTCATCCCGGCCCTGAAAGTAATTATCTTCGTATTTTGCACGACCAGTGTATGCCGTTGTTGACATAGAGACCACCGGGGGAAGCGCCAGGCTGGAGAGGATAACCGAGATTGCCATCTATCTCCATGACGGCAAGCGTATTGTTGAAGAGTACAGCACGCTTATCAACCCTGAGCGTACGATTCCCTATTTCATCACTTCGCTGACAGGCATCACCAACGAGATGGTGGAAGATGCTCCGAAGTTTTACGAAGTTGCAAAGAGAATTGTTGAGATGACTGAGGGTGCCGTTTTTGTAGCTCACAATGCACGGTTCGACTATTCTTTCATCAGGCAGGAGTTCAGCATGCTTGGCTACAATTATAAAAGGCCACTGCTCGACACCGTTGCCCTCAGCAGGAAGCTAATGCCCGGTCATAAATCTTATAGCCTGGGGAAACTGTGTGGTGATCTTGGCATTGAGATCAACGGCCGTCACCGGGCCTCCGGCGATGCACTTGCAACCGTACGGCTGCTGGAAATGCTGCTCGAGAGAGACGGTGCCCTCAGGTCGGGAAGCCTGATCAGAAACAGTAAGGCTTCGAAGCTCCATCCTGCCCTTGACCCGGCCCGGCTGCAGGAGATACCGGAAGATCCCGGTGTCTATTATTTTTATAATGAGGAGGGTGATGTCATTTATATCGGCAAAAGCTGCAATCTCTTTCAGAGGGTGAACACGCATCTCTCAAACAACACCTCTGCCAGGGCCATGGAGATGCGCTCCATGATCGCTGACATCACCTGGGAGCCTACCGGCAGTGAGCTGATAGCACTGCTACTTGAATCGGCAGAGATAAAAAAGAAAAAGCCACGTTTCAACAGGGCCCAGCGCCGTACCGGATATCCCTGGGGAATTTACAGTTTCACCGATACCTGTGGGTATATACGTTTTGAATACCGCAGGGTGACCGGTGATACCGTTCCCCTCTCTCTCTTCACCTCACGTGACAGTGCCAGGGGCAGGCTTGAGCAGATGATGGCAAAGTACGAGCTTTGCCAGAAGCTGTGCGGCCTTTATGATACCGAAGGTCCCTGCTTCCACCGACAGGTGAGCCTCTGCCGGGGGGCATGCTGCGGAGAGGAGAAACCGGCAGATTACAACGAGAGAGCCTTGATGGCACTGGATGAATTCATCTTCAGAGAACGCAATTTCTTTATTATCGACCGCGGCCGCGACATCGAAGAACGGTCGGCCGTAAAGGTACTCAACGGCAAATATGCAGGTTACGGGTATTTTAACATCAATGAGGTGGGCTTCGGACTTGAGGCGGTACATGAATGTATCATTAATGCCTCTGACAACAGGGATATACAGGTTATAATAAAGAGCTGGCTGAAAAATCACCGTGTAGAAAGGATCATTGATTTTTGAAAGATTTAGCCCCTGCCTCTTTTCTTAATATATTTGTCATTACCAACACAAAACAGGGCACATGTCACTATTCACCCGCACAACCAGGGAACTGACGGTCAGAATCGACGAGTTCTTCGATACCATTGAGATTGGAATACTGATCTTCAAGGAGGGTGTCAAGGCTTACATAAGGGGCGATCAGACTACGTTCGGATCCCATCTGGAAAAGATTGATGATCTTGAAGGCAAGGCTGACAAGCTGCAGAGAACCATAGAGAATGACATGATAGTACACTCCATTCTTCCGCATCAGAGGAGTGAGATCGTAAAGTTTCTCTGGCAGATGGATGAGATCATTGACACGGCAAAAGGGTCGCTGAATGAATTTTATATTGAGATCCCACGCATACCTTCATCGCTGACAGAGGATTTCATCTCACTGGCGGAGGTGTCGGCAAACGCTGCTGAGGAGTTGATGCCCGCGGCCAGGGCATTCTTCCGGGAGCCCCACCTGGTGAGGGAGAAACTGATCAAGGTTTATTTCTTTGAGCGAGAGACGGACAAGGCTGCATTTCAGTTGAAGAGGAAGGTATTTCATGAGATGAGCGACCTCTCGCTGGCTGAAAAGGCTCACATACGGTACATCACCCACCATATTGAGAATATTTCCGATGCGGCACAGGATGCTGCCGACCTACTGGCCTCCATGGCTATAAGGCAAATGCTCTGATCATGATATTCCTCTTCCTGACCAGCGGACTCTTCCTGGGCTGGACCCTGGGTGCCAATGATGCAGCTAATATCTTTGGCTCAGCCGTTGGTTCGCGTATGGTATCTTTTACCAGGGCAGCAATCATAGCATCCGTCTTCGTTATTCTTGGGGCAGTATTGCAGGGTGGCGGTGCCTCGGAGACACTGGGGCGTCTGGGATCAGTGAATGCCATGGGCGGCGCTTTCACCGTCGCCCTGGCAGCCGGACTGACAGTCTATTTCATGACGAGGGCGGGTCTGCCCGTCTCCACTACCCAGGCGATCGTGGGAGCCATTATCGGATGGGATTTCTTCACCAATAATGCTGTTGATACAAAGGCACTTACACAGATAGTGACCACCTGGGTTACAGGCCCGCTTCTGGGGGCAATCTTTGCCTTCGGACTGTACCACCTGGTGAAGATCACGAGGAAAAAAATAAGGATACACCTGGTCCGGTATGAAGCCTATCTGAGAGGCGGACTGCTGATAGCCGGCGCTTTCGGAGCCTACAGCCTCGGTGCAAACAACATCGCCAATGTCATGGGGGTCTTCGTTCCCAGTGTCCCGCTAGAGGAGACCGGCTTCGGCCTCTTCACCCTTACAGGGGCACAACAGCTCTTCTTCCTTGGCGGACTGGCCATAGCAGCTGGGGTGGTTACCTACTCCAGGAAAGTGATGCAGACGGTGGGCGCCAACCTGCTGGAGCTCTCATCTGAAGCAGCATTCGTGGTTGTGATGTCACAGGCTCTCGTGCTGTTCATTTTCTCATCGTCGGCACTCTCAGGAGTGATGGCCAGTGCGGGCCTGCCACCAATACCGCTGGTGCCTGTTTCAAGCACGCAGGTGGTAGTGGGATCGGTTTTGGGGATAGGCCTCTACAAGGGCATCAGGAACATCAACCTGAGACTGCTCGGCAGCATTGCATCAGGCTGGATCACCACACCTGTTGCGGCAGGATTGCTCACCTTCTTTCTGCTCTTTTTCGTAAAAAACCTTTTTGGCATAGATGTCGGCCACTCCGCCAACCCTCCCGCTGCAGGTATTGGTGAACCGAGCACGGCTCTCATCATCAAATATGCCATAGTGATCTTACTCGTCCTCATCTCTGCATACCTCGTCTGGCTTGCGCTGGCAGATAAGAGAAAGAGCGACCGGATCAACAGGAAATTCTATGATTAAGAATCGGCGTCAGAGCCGGAACTGATGTTGCAACAACCGGGTTAAACCTCCAGCTGATTTGTGCTGCCCTGTATTTGAAGTACCTGTGTGTTTCCGCCTTCCGACAGGTCGGGAACAAAGGGTTTGTTTGCCTCCCATGCCCCGCATGTGAAGTCAGGCACCTCAATGGAAGAGGACCTGTTGGCCACTGACCACTCGCTCAGGGGAGTGACTGCGCTCCAGAGGGCAGCATCATATACATCCTGGTCCAGAGGCAGACCGTTGCGGAGGCAGTCGATCAGTCTCCAGTCCATGATGAAATCCATGCCCCCGTGTCCGCCTATCGCCCTGGCCATCTCTCCCACCCTCCTGACTATGGCCGGCGTATATTGCTCTTCCAGGGCCTTGTACTCTTCCGCCGGCAGCCATGAATGGCCAAGCGCTATCTTCGCCGGTGAGGGCCATTTCCTGGCAGCTCCTTCGGTGCCGCTAACCAGGTGGATCCGTGAGTATGGCCTGACACTGGAGACATCATGCTGAATCATGACGGTCCTGCCGGAGAGGCTCCTTATAAGTGTGGTGTTCATGTTGCCACGATATTTCTTTTCAGCGAAGGGTACATAAAAAGGATCCTCGTCTGCCAGCCGGGCAAGATCCGGTTCCATTGAGAAATCATTTGTCGACATGGATGTGAGATAATCCATCCTGTCGCCCCTGTTGATATTCATCACCTGGCAAAGGGGACCCAGACCGTGAGTGGGATATAGATTGCCATTCCTGACATTCTCTTTCAGGCGCCACATGTCGGCATATCCGTTCTTGTCATAGGTGAAGTCCCACCGAAGATCATGGATGTAGGCCCCCTCACCGTGGACTATGTCACCGAAGAGGCCCTGCCGTGCCATATTCAGAGTAAGCAACTCAAAGAAGTCGTAACAGCAGTTCTCCAACTGCATACAGTGCATCTTCGTCCTTTCAGAGGTCTCCACCAGTTGCCAGCATTCATCTATCGTTTTTGCTGCCGGCACCTCCACCGCCACATGCTTCCCGGCCTCCATGGCGTACACTGCCATAGGAGTGTGCCATGCCCATGGAGTACATATGTAAACCATATCTATATCAGGGTCATCGCACAGACCCTTCCATGCCTCCTCGCTGCCGCCAAAAGCCTTTGCCTGCGGCAGTCCGAACCTGGATATCATCGACTGCATTTTATCAACCCTGTCGGAATACTTGTCGCACAGGGCTGCTATCTCAACTCCTTCGATGTGAGCCATACGCTCAACAGCCCCGGGACCCCTCATCCCCAATCCTATGAACCCGATGCGTACATTTTCAAGCGGCGGTGCCCCGTAACCGCACATGTTAAACAGTTGTGAATGGATTGCAGCGACAGCGGCCCTTACTTCAGGCATCAGCTCACTGCTCTCATCCCGGCGCGAGCATGATATGCCGGTACCGGCCGTGATGGCACCTGCCCCTGCCACGGCAGCAGTGCGAAGGAAATTCCGTCGGTTGGTCTTCATGGTTATCAGGTTAGTTTGTCTGTTGTATTATGTATGCAATATACAAACTTCCTGATAAAGCTGAGGAGTCCGTATTACTCCTCCTGCTGCTCTTTTTTCTTTCCCTTTTTTCTTATCAGGTCTCCAATGACGGAGCCGGCCAGAAAACCGAGCACGGCTCCCCACGGAACCATCAGGTACCAGTTTGACTTAATGGCACAGGTGCCTGAAAGGCAACCTACATATTTCCAGTAGATGAAGCCGCCGATGGCACCGGCAGCGGCGCCGGCAATCTCAGGGAGATATCTCTTAAGAAAGGATCTGTTCATTTGCACTCATTTGTTTCAGTAACGCTTCTGAAGAACTCTTGTTCTTTCAGCTTCTCTTTTTCCCAGTTTAGTTCAATGCGGGCTGCCCCGGTCTTTTCCTTCAACGTCTGCAACAGAGAGCGGTCATCCCTCAGTCTCGCCAGCATATCTGCAATGGCCTCCGGCGAAACCTCGTCAAGCACCACTCCGCAACCGTATTGCCTGATCACCGCCGAAACCTCAGGCAGTGGAGAGGCAATGGCAGGTATGCCAGCCGCAATATAATCAAAAAGCTTGTTGGGCAGGCTGTAGCGCTGGTTTGTGCAGGTGTCGGTATCCAGCGTAAGTCCGGCGTCGCAGCCGAGAGTGTATCTCATCATCTCCTCCCAGGGCATCACGGGAAGGAAGATAATCCTGCCGGCAGCAGGGCTGTCAGCGGCACGCTGCCGTATCTTCCCGATAACATCTCCCGAACCGGTTATTACCAGCCGCACTCTCTCAACCAGGGAGATCGCATCTATCAGCTCTTCCGCCCCTCTGCCCTCATTGATGCCCGAACCCTGGTATACAACCAGCAATTCATCATTGCTTACAGAAAGTATACTCCGGGCGTGCGGCACGAGATGAGCCACTGACGGAGCTACATTCCTGACCACTACCGGGTTGGAACCGTACTCGCTGCGGTAGAGCCCGGCGATCGAATCGCTTACAGTGATCATATGCCTTACGTGAGGGAGTATCAGCCTCTCGGCCGCTTTCCAGAGCCGGTGCCGGAGCTTTCTCCCGGCAAGCCCGTACTGACCTGTGAAATACTCGTGTGCATCATAGACCAGCGTTTTCCTGAAGAGCCGCGCCACGGCATAACAGGGAACGAGCGTATCAAGATCGCAGGAGACGCACAGATCGAAGCGTCTGACCAGCAGGTGAATCAGAAGTATGAAATTAAAAGTGAGGTACATGCCAGGACCTCTCCTGAAGGGCACCCTGATCCTGAACACCTTTGTGCCGGGGAAGCGGGCGGGCAGGGAGTTGTCTCTCCTTCTCCCCAGAACCGTCACATCACAACCCATCTCAGCCAGCAGGGATGCCTGTTTCTGCACTCTCATGTCAGTAGCCAGGTCACTGATGACTGCAATCAATACCTTCATTGATACCTTCTTCTGGTGAAAAGCATTACACTCTCCTATGTAACGGGGGATGAAAGATACAAAAGATTTTTTTAGCTATGTTTGTGAACTGTATATCCCCATTTATGAACCGCACCTCCTACAGTAGAATAATCCATCTCGTAAGCTTCAACATCCCCTATCCGCCTGACTACGGCGGCGTGATGGATGTCTTTTACAAGATCAAAGCCCTGAAGGAACAGGGCGTCGGTGTCATCCTCCACAGTTTCTGCTACGGACGTGGCCGGTCGAGGACACTGGAGCGTGAGTGCCTCAGGGTTTATTATTACCGTCGCGACCTGAACCTCTTTCATCTCTTCCGGAAAGATCCCTTCATCGTTCTCTCCCGCAGCAGCAGGTCGCTACTCGAAAATCTTCTCTCCGATACAAATCCGATTATTTTTGAGGGACTGCACACCACCCGTTTCCTCAATCACCCCGCCCTCGAGGGCCGGATGAAGATGGTCAGGACACATAATATCGAACACCTCTATTACAACAATCTTGCCGTCAACGAGAAAAATCCCTTCCGCAGGCTTTTCTTCCGCAGGGAGGCAGCCAGGCTCCAGCGATATGAGGCTGTGCTGTCGTGCGCGTCGCTACTGCTGACAATCTCTCCCGGCGACACTGAGTATTTTCAGTCGAAGTACGGTAAAACCCTCTTCGTGGGACCGTTCCATGCCGGGAACGGGTGTGTGACCTGCGATGGCAAAGGAGACTTTGTGCTGATGCACGGAGACTTTTCCACTGCCGAGAACAATGCAGGAGCACTGTACATACTGAGGGAAATTGCACCGAAACTGAAGCACAAAATTGTTGTAGCAGGTAAAAGGCCGTCAGATGAGGTAAACCGTGCCGCATCCGGACTCAGTAATGTCAGAGTGGTTCCAAACCCTTCCGTGGCGCAGATGAGTGAGCTTATTGCCAATGCGCAGGTATGCCTTCTGAATGCCTCTCAACCGTCAGGCATGAAGCTGAAGCTTATCAACGCACTCCGTTCGGGTCGTCATGTGGTGGCATCACCGGCTGTTGTATCCGGCACAGGTCTCGGAAGCATATGCAGCACAGCATCCGGACAGGATGATTGGGTTACTCTGACGGACCGACTCATGCAGGTTGATTTCACCCCTGTGATGAGGGAAGAGAGAAACCGTATTCTTGCCGGCGTGGCAGACAACAGGTCAAATGCAGTTAAGATCATAGAATCTGTCAACCACTACGGACGGAGAGTCTGAATCACGCTTTTATTTACCGGTATATCTTCCGCCTGTTCAGCTCACGGCGGTACTCCGCAGCATACCTGTTATGCTCAGCAAGCGTTCGCGAGAAATGATGAAAACCTGATCCGTCTGGTTTGGCGACAAAATAGAGAAAGTCGTGCTTCTCAGCATTGAGCACTGCCTCTAGTCCTGACCGTGACGGACAGCGTATCGGACCCGGGGGCAGTCCCCTGTTCCTGTAAGTGTTATATGGAGAATCAACTTCAAGGTGACGGTTAAGTATACGCCTCAGCGTGAAGTCATTGACAGCAAATTTCACCGTTGGGTCAGCCTGCAGGGGTATACCGAGATGCAACCTGTTGAGGTAAACACCAGCTATACGCGGTTTCTCATCTGCCCTTGATGCCTCTTCATCTACTATGGAGGCCAGCACCGAGACTTCTGTCGGGGTAAGGCCGACAGCCTCTGCCAGTGCTCTGTTCTCACCGTCCCAGAAGGTTTTGTACTCTTTCAGCATGCGCCGGTAAAAACCTTTCGCATCAATTGACCAATAGAGTTCATAGGTGTCAGGGATAAATAGGGAGATGACCGTTTCGCGGCTGAAGCCATCGGACAGATAGTTGCTCTCATCCGCAAGGAAGGCTGCCAGGGAAGCAGAGTCGGCCTCTATCTGCCCTCCCACCTTGCCAGCCAGCTCTTCAACAGTACGTATGTTGTTGAAGGTGACGTTCACCGGAGACTGTCGCCCCGATGTGAGCATATTCAGAAGCTGATTGCTGTTCATCCCTGGTTCTACCAGATATGACCCCGGCCTGACCGCGCGGGCGGAGGATTTGAGCCGTGAGGTGATGGACAGCTTTCGTTTGCTCAGTAAAATATCCTTTTCGGTCAGGATGGCTGTAAGATCGTCGGAACTCGATCCTGTGGGTATATTTATTCTCACCTCCGATTCCGCTTTCACATTATCCGTAAAAGCCGCAAACCAGACGAAGATGACCGCAGCAATGGCAAAGGCGGCAATAATCAGAAACAGTGTCAACAGTATTCTTTTCATTCTCTTTCCCATCAGTACAGCGGCCCAAAGATTCTCGCCATCGATTCCTTGTACCTCTCTTTTCTCTTTCTCTTTATCCATTCATTCAGTAGGATCTCCCTGCAGTTTTTCTGATCCTCTGCGAACAAAGCGCCGAGCCGTACGGCAAAATTATCATCATAAATCAGTGCCGTGACTTCAAAATCAAGGTCGAAACTGCGAACGTCAACATTTGGTGAGCCTACCGATGAAAAAACGTTGTCGACGAGCAGATATTTCGAGTGGATGAAGCCATTTTCGTAAAGGAAAATTCTCACTCCGGCCTCAAGCAGTTCAGTGATATACGACCGGGTATTCCAGTTTGCGAGTATCGAATCGCCATACCTGGGAAAGATCATCCTCACGTCAACCCCGCTGAGCCCTGCCGTCTTGAGGGCTGTGAGGAGGCTCTGGTCAGGACTGAAATAGGGTGAGGTGAGATAGATTGATGACTTCGCCGTAGAGATGGATGAGAAGTAGACCTGCATTATCGTTGCCCAGTCCGTATCGGGACCGCTTGAGGCCACCTGCACCAGGCACCGGTTCCCTGTCCTGCTGACCTGCCCCGGGGAGATGTCGGAGTGCAGCTCCTCCCCGCTGACAAAGTCCCAGTCGGAAATAAACACACTGTTTAATGCTGCCACAGCCTCCCCCTCCAGCCTCAGATGTGTATCGACCCACGGCCCGAGGCCGGGCAATCCGTAAATGTACTTGTCGGCGATATTCAGTCCCCCGACAAAACCCACTTTCCCGTCGACCACAAGAATCTTTCGGTGATTGCGGTAATTGATCCTGCTGGAGAAGCTCGGAAAGCGAACCGGCATGTATGGGAATATCTGTACACCCGCAGCCCTCATATCCTTGAGGTACGGTTTACGCAGGTTCCAGCTTCCCACATCATCATAGAGGATCCTGACCTTCACTCCCTGTCGTGCTTTGAGTTTCATGAGTTCGCTGAACTGCATCCCGAGGTTGTCGGGTTCGATACGGTAGAACTCAAGGTGTATGAACTCTTGTGCCGATCTTATCGCTTCAAGCATTGACGGGAAAGTCTCACAGCCGTTGACCAGGAGATCAATACGGTTGTCCAGGGTAAGAAGCGAGTTGCTGTTTCGCAGCATGAGATGAATCAGATGCTCCTTTGACCTCACAGCTTCGCTCTCTTCTGAAAGCATTAACGGCAGCATCATCTCCTGACGTTTTGCGCTGGCTGCCAGCCTGAAACTGTCAGCCTGGCTCTTTCTGCTGAAGATCTTCTGTTTCCGGTAGTTCCTCCCAAAGACGATGTAGATGAAAAGGCCGGCGACGGGCACAAAGAGTATCACAAGCAGCCAGGCAAGAGTCTTGACAGGGTTCCTGTTCTCAAAGACGATCATCAGGCATATTGAGAAGACCGTGATCAGATAGAGAACAGCGAAGACGTTCTTGAGTACGGATACTATGTTAGCTGCCAGAAGCATTGCTCCTTACAATCCTTACACCGGTAAATATAAAAAAAACTCTTCCGCTTGAGAGCAGAAGAGTTCTTTTATGTGTTATTGCACTCAGAAAATGAGGCCTACATGCAGAAGCACGGCGCCTGTCCTGTCATCCAGCTGAAAGGTCTCGCCCATAATGGTTATCTCATCACCGAACTGATTCAGATTGCCCTCATACCTGACGTCAAGGGTCAGCTTCTTGAAAAGGTCAATGCCAACACCTGCCTGGTATCCAAACGTGGCTCTCTTATAGGTAGCGCCATCAATAATCTCTTTTGGATCACCTAGCATTATAGCTGCTGCAGGTCCTGCATTTAACCTCATGGGGCCAACCTTAAAACCTAATAATACAGGGATGTTCAGCTTATTGAACTTCTGATTGTAGATTACCGGACCACCACCCTCTTCAACATCCTCATATCTGACAGAATTTGTTGCGGTTGCCAGAAGAATTTCAGGTTGAACGTAGAACCCTGTAAAAGATGCCCTCATGAACACCCCCCCCTGAAAGCCCCACTCTGCAGTCTTTCCATTTTGGAGAACAACTTCAAAGTTTACTCCGTCAAGAGTCTGGTTTGTAAACGTGAAGTCTGTGCTGGCGCCTGCCTTGAGACCAAATTTAACCTGTGAAAAGAGAGGTGCGGCAAGAACAAGAGCAAGAATAATAACAATAATCTTTTTCATTTTACTCCATTTTTAAGTTAATAGAACAGGTAGTTATTCTGATAAACGCAAGAACGGGGCAAAAGGTTGCACGGCAGAGAAGAAAAGATGGCTATTTATTGCTTTTTTGCCAGTTCTGCGAAGATTACTTTCTTCATCCCGTCAAATTCCCGTCGTTCAAAAAGCCTGGTAAGAAAGATGATCTCTCCCTCACGGTTGATGATGACGTTGCGGGTGACACCGGCCTCCTTCTGCGCAAAAAAGCCGAAGATAGCGGCTCCGGGGTCAAGCGACAGAGGGTAGGTTATCTTCATGTCATCCCTGAATTTCAGGACTCTGCTTTCCGGTTCGTCGCGGTCGATGCCAATGACCACCAGACCTTTATCCTTTCCCGGCAGCCAGATCTCATCCTCTATGAAAGGCATCTCCTTACGGCAGACGCTGCACCAGCTGGCGGTGAACTGCAGCATGACAACCTTGCCGCGCAGATCCGAAAGAGAGTAGCTCTCTCCGCCGGCTTCCCTGATTGTAAAGTCGGGAGCCGTGTCTCCGACCTTCACCAGGAAACCGTGTTCATATACCTTCTGATCCTGCGAGAATGAGATGCATGTGATCATGGCGACAGCCGCCAGTATTATAAGTTTTTTCATTCCCCGATCCGTTAAGGCTCAAAAATACAAATAAATCAGCTTTCGTATCTCTTAATTCTTAATCCTAAATCCTTAATCCTAAATTCTTAATCCTAAATTCTTAATCCTAAATCCTAAATTCTTAATTCTTAATTCTTAATTCTTAAATGGTTAGCATTCATCTTCGGATTTAATCTCCAGGTAACTGCTGCTCCGGCGGAGCTCCAGATACCCTCTCCCCGCCTCGCGGAAACCGTATTCAAAACAGTATGACCAGCGCAACCCCTCCTTTGTCTCCACCAGGTGGGTAAAGAAGGTAAAGTTGTAACCCTGGGCTATGAGCGCATCACGGTGAATCCGGCGGTGCCCGTCATCATGAAGGTCTGCCAGTACCCTCCGGTTTCTTCTGAGCTGTGCGTGGACATTCCTCACGTAATTGTTCTGGTCACGGTTGAGACGGTTATTATAATTGTTGCGACACTGGTCGGAACAAAATTTCTTATCAGACCGTCCAAGGAGCCTGGCTCCGCAGTCAAGACATACTCTTTCCACAGCAGAATGTTTTGCTAAAGTTAGAATATTTTATTTAAACAAAAGGGTATATCACACTGATTTTGATCATCAAAGCCGTTTACAAACGAATAAAAACGACTGCTAAACGGATAGAAATGTTTATTAACCGACTCCTGTCTACGGGAGGATGCACTTTTGTAACGACAACAGCATTATTAACCTCAAAACGAAGAATTATGAATGCATTGAGAAACAAAGTACAGTTGATCGGTCGCCTTGGGCAGGACCCGGATCTGAGAACGCTTGAGAGCGGAAAAAAAGTTGCTCACTTCACGCTTGCCACAAGCGGCAGCTACAAGAGTGCCGACGGGAGCAAGATTGAGGAGACCACGTGGCACAGCATCGTTGCCTGGAACGGGCTGGCTGAGATATCTTCGAAATTCCTGAGAAAGGGCAGGGAGGTATGCGTTGAGGGACGCATTACCTACCGGACCTATACTGACAAGAACGGAATGCAGAAGAGTGTGACCGAGATTATAGCCTCCGATATGGTTCTGCTCAGCTCGAGGACAAAATCCGGAGATTTTCCTGCAGCCGATGGTCCGGATCTCTCTTCAGGAATCTCTGACACTTCGGTTGATCTGACAGAGGCTGGAGAAGCCGCCGTGCGCAACGGAAAGACAAAGGGCAAGGTGCAGGTCTCATAGACCGGGAGGGGAAACAGTGGTGGATAGCATCTGTCTCGCTGGCAGGCCCCGGTCATTAACCGGGGCCTGTTACAGTATTCTACTCTCTGCCGGCGGCCTCTCTGCCTGCCCTCAGAGCCTGGATATTGAGATCAACCACCTCTTCTCCCTTGCGACTGAATAGCTGTTGCACTGCATGCTCCAGGATCTCAAACGGCATAGGTATAAAGGATGATGCCGCTCCCAGGATCACCATATTTCCAGATCTTGGTGACCCCAGTTCCCTGGCTATGCTGTCGGCATCAAGTACGACAGTGTTACCGTTATCCTCAAGTGCAGCCTTCAGTTCTGCAATGTCAGGATAGTCAGGTATGTTAATATAGGGCACGGAGTTGGTGATCACCCAGCCTTCGGGCGCCAGCCAGGGAAGATAACGCAATGCCTCCATAGGTTCTACACTGATGATCAGATCTGCTCCGCCGTGAGGTATCAGATCAGAATGGATCTCGCTGTCCGAGATCCTGAGATGCGACTGCACGTCACCGCCCCTCTGGCTCATGCCGTGCACTTCTGACTGTTTGAGGAAGAGGCCCCGTTCTACGGCTGCCAACCCTATCGTGGCTGCAATGGAGAGGATACCCTGTCCTCCTACACCTGCAAGTATAACATCACATTTCATTCGTTGATAAATTTCTGTTTTATTGATATAATGCGACTTGCATGACACATCGTAAGCATATCCCTGATTATGAGCTCTTGCTCATGCAAGTTTCAACTTATCACACTGTCTGGCTTTTCTTTGCCGCTGCGGCCTTCTTATTCCTGGATGCTGTCTGGATGCACTCTCTCATGGCAATTATTACCGATAGCCCATGGTGATTGAGTTCCTCACTGATGACAGCCATATTTTCTTCGTGGTTTTTTCGAAGGGGTATGATCATCCTCAGGTGATCGGGGTTCACCCCCAGCCCAAGGCAGATGCTTTCAATCCTGCCGGTGGCCTGCGATTGCTGTCCGCCCGTCATGCCAGTGGTCGAGTTGTCCGAGATGATAACCGTGATCGGGGAGTCTTTTATCACAGCGTCAAGCAGCCCGGTCATGCCGGAGTGGGTGAAAGTTGAATCACCGATGAAGGCCACCGCAGGAAAGAGTCCTGCATCAGCGGCACCTACTGCCATAGTCACGGAAGCTCCCATGTCAACACACGAGTTGACCATATTAAATGGAGGCAGTGCTCCCAGGGTATAACAGCCTATGTCGGAAAAAACACGTCTGGGACCATAGCCCTTCATAACCTCTGCCAGTGCCGAAAAGACATCGGCGTGACCGCATCCCTTGCAGAATGAGGGAGGCCTCTGACGCACAACGGCAGGCACCTCCTTGCCGGAATCTTTCTTCATGCCCATCGCTGCAGCCACTATTGCCGGATTGAGCTCACCGTCGCGTGGCACCGTAGCGTCGAGACGACCGGCAACCTTAACATCCCTGTCGAGCAATCCTCTCAGCTGCTCCTCGATTAGCGGATAGCCCTCCTCGAGAACAAGCACCCGGTCGCAGCTCTCCACCAGCTCAGCGATAGCATCACTGTTCACCGGGTAAGCTGCCAGTGAGAGCACCGGAAAATCGTCGTGATGCTGCTCCAAATTTTCGAGCAGGTAATTGTAAGCTATGCCGCATGTGATTATCCCTGTCTTTTTGTTGTCGCTCTTCGCAAACCTGTTATAGCCTGAGAGCACAGGGTCGGTGCGCAGCTTCTCATAGAGCCCGGTGAGTGCCCTGTATTGTTTCCGTGCAATTGCCGGCAGCAGCACAAACTGCCTGGGATCGGAGGGCAGGCTGCTGCTGTTCTGCGTCCTTGCATCCCGGCGCTCTACGGCAGCGCGCGAATGTGCCAGGCGGGTGGTAATACGAATCAACACCGGAAGCTTGTATTTCTCCGACAGGTTAAAGGCATCAAATATCATATCATAGGCCTCCTGCTGGTTCCGCGGCTCAAGCACGGGCACCATCGCAAACCGGCCGTAGAAACGAGAGTCCTGCTCGTTCTGCGACGAGTGCATTGAGGGGTCGTCAGCCGCCACAACCACCAGCCCGCCGTTGACACCCGTCACCGCAGAGTTGATGAAGGCATCAGCAGCCACATTGAGGCCGACATGCTTCATGGCCACCATAGCCCTCTTGCCGGCATATGACATCCCCAGGGCAGCCTCCATGGCGGTCTTCTCATTTGAAGACCACTCACGTCGGACACCCTCTGCCGCAGCCCTGGGTGAAGCCTGAATATACTCCATTATCTCCGTCGAAGGGGTGCCGGGATAGGCATACATGCCGCTCATGCCGGCATCCAGCGCTGCCTGCGCAATAGCCTCATCACCAAGCAGTAATAACTTTTGCATATATTTTTAGATTTAAAATTTCCATTTACAGCCGACAGTAAAGATGATTAAAGTTAAGTTAAATTCATGAATCAAATGTCATTATTGTTTACTTTACAAAGCAAAAATAGTGGTCGTTGAAGAGGTTTTTAATGATTTGTCTCATGCTGGCCGGCGTGACAGCAGGGGTCAGTGCACAGGAACAGAAGAACAGGTTCATTCAGATTGACGGACTGACAGCTGATGAAAACGGTTACATCGTTCCTGATGTGAGTATCTGGTCAAAGCATCTGCAACGCGGTGCGGCAAGTGACCGCAGAGGTATCTTCTCCATCATAAGCATTCCGGGTGACACCGTCTTCTTCAGTGCAATAGGTTACAAACCGACAATCCTTACGGTACCGGAAACCGTTACGGGTACCCACTTCATCACTGATGTGATGATGATTACTGACACCATACTCATAGGTGAGGTACTGGTATTGCCATGGAAAACATATTCGGAGTTTAAAAGGGCCGTACTGGAAAACAAGCCTGTTGACCCGCTCATGGAAAACATGGAGTATAACCTTGCCCTTGTCGAGCAGCAGATATGGAGTGACATGAGGGCCACCCCCGGAGAATCATACAGGTACGTCATGCAACAGGTGTCTGACAATCTATATACCAGGGGACAGATGCCGGCAAACAACCTTCTTAATCCGTTTGCATGGCAGAAATTTGCACGGGAGGTTAAGAACGGTCTGCTCAGGAATGAACCTGACAAAAGCTCCAACCCGGCCAGTAAAAAGAAAAAGAAGAGCAAGAGCCGCAAGAAAAAAAACAGTGACTGATGGCATGGTCACCAAGGATATCATTTGCCGTCATTTTAGTTACTCTGTCGGTTGCGTCACAATCACACCTCTACGCACAGCCGCAAACCCTCACCGGCAGGGTCACTGACACCTCCGGAATTGCCATTCAGGGGGCAACGGTCTACCTGCCTGCCCTGCAGAGCGGGGTAGCAACACGACCTGACGGCACCTTCAGCCTGCCCCTGCCGGCTGGTAAGCCTGATCATAAGATAATAATATCCTTTCTCGGCTATCTTCCCGACACACTTGTTGTCAGCACAGATGACGCGGCAGGAAGCCTGCATGTCATGCTTCTGCCCGGTACTGTGGCGATAGAGGGTGTACAGGTGACAGCATCAAGGCCTGACAACATAACCGTTATAGCTATCCCTGTTTCCGCCGGGGTAAGCATCCCATCGGTGACGGGAGGCATAGAGTCGGCCGTAGCCACCTTCCCCGGCGTAGCTTCATTCAGCGAGCTCAGCTACAGCTACTCGGTCAGGGGAGGCAGCTATGACGAGAACCTTGTCTACATAAATGATATTGAGATCTACAGGCCTTATCTTATCAGGGCCGGGCAACAGGAAGGACTAAGCAGGATCAATCCCGACCTTACGGCATCAGTAAGCTTCTCTCCCGGCGGTTTCAGCGCCGCATAC
Organism: Bacteroidales bacterium UBA4772; assembly: GCA_002403305.1. Classification (GTDB taxonomy): domain Bacteria; phylum Bacteroidota; class Bacteroidia; order Bacteroidales; family VadinHA17; genus SR-FBR-E99. Next base: position 191,476 of record DHHM01000023.1, on the reverse strand, counting down.
GGCGACCGGCTCTCTTCGGTCCTGGATATCACATACCGTGAGCCTCAGGAGTTCGAAGGCTCGCTTTCGCCAGGTCTCATCACCTCATCCATGCACGCCGGCGGCCGTAGCAGGGACAGGAAGTTCTGGTTTATTGCCGGAGCCAGGTACCGCTCCAACGCCATGCTTCTGGGAAGTCTTGACACCAGGGCCGATTATATCCCCCGTTTTGCCGATCTGCAGGCCATGGCAGGATACAAGACGGGAGAGAACAGTGAACTGACGCTTTCACTCTGGGGTTCATCAAACAGGTATACCTTCATTCCGGGAAGCCGAACCACAACATTTGGAACCATAGAGAATGCCTTTAGGCTCTATGCATGGTTCGAAGGAGGCGAGCGCGACAGGTATGATAACGGGGGTGCAGCATTGAAAATGGTGATCAGGCACAACGAGAGGCTTACGACGAAGATCTTATTTTCATCTTACATCGCTCATGAAAATGAGAGCTATGATATTCGCGGTGCCTACAGCCTTTCATTGCTTGACAGGACGGAAGGGCCTGATAGCGGTCCCGACACCCTCCTGAATGCGGGCGCAGGAAGCTGGCTCACACATGCACGCAACACCCTCCGCACAGGGATGACCGGTCTCTCGTACCGAGGCTACCTGAATGGGAGCAGGAACGGTCTCGAGTGGGGAGTGACGGCAAAACACCGGAGCCATGATATCGGTCTGAATGAGTGGCTCAGGGTCGATTCTGCCGGGTATACGCTGCGCGAAGAGGCTGAAGGTGTTGCCCTGACCTCATACACTGACCGGGCCAGTAATATAAGCAGCTTCATTGCCGAAGGATGGTTCATCAGCAGGAACAGTTTCAATGCAGCAGGTAAAAAGTGCGATCTCAATGCCGGCATCAGGGCCTCATATGACACTTACAATTCGGAGCTGCTTCTCTCTCCGCGTGTTTCCCTGAACATGGCACTCTCAGGCCGGTTGTCGCTCTATCTCTCTACCGGGGCTTACCATCAGCCACCCGGAGGAAGAGAGATGATGCTGAAGTCAGATGACCCGCAGTTGCTGCTGCGGGCACAGCGCTCCCTGCACCTGACTGCAGGCAGTCATTATGATTTCATTGCCTGGGACAGGCCATTCAGGTTCACGGCAGAAGTCTATGGCAAGGTCTTCGACAGGCTGATACCTTATACAGTTGATAATGTCAGACTGATTTACCGCACTGGTAATGTTGCCGAGGGCTACTCCGCAGGACTCGACCTGAGGGTCAACGGGGAGTTCGTCAAAGGAGCCGAATCCTGGTTCAGCCTCTCACTTATGAGATCAGAGATGAGAATCCCTTCCGCCAGCACCGGATGGTACCCGGCCCCCTTTGACCAGCGGGTAAGTTTCAGCATATTCTTCCAGGATTACCTGCCGGGGCACCCCGACTTCAGGGCGCACATCAATATCGCCATCGGAACGGGCATCCCCACATCACCCCCGGGCAGGGAGCAATGGGATGTCTGGTTCAGGATCCCTCCCTACCGGCGAATAGACATAGGCTTTTCAAAGGTGCTCATCGGCCAGAAGAAAAGCAGGGAAAACTTCTCAATGAAGGAGCTTGTGGCAGGTATCGAGCTTTTCAACCTCGCTGACATCAGGAACACAATCTCATATACCTGGATCAGGACTGTCAGGAACAGCGAAGGACAAACACGCGAATATGCAGTTCCTAATTACCTTACCGGCCGCATGGTCAATCTCAGGCTGACAGCCCGGTTCTGAATCATTTAATTTAGCTGTGAGACAGATATTTTTATAATTTCGTACCCTGATGAGCAAATTCGAGATAGTGTTTACCGCAGTCATGGCGACGATCATCATACACCTCGCCCTGGCAGTGATATTCATGTCGGTCAAGGTATCTGCCATGAAGCGGGAGATGGCAGCGGAGATCATCCTGGCATTCGAGGAGGAGGTCCCTGATCCTGAGACGGAGAAGGCACTGGAGCTTGCCAGGAGCGGTGAATTCGAGGGAGCCGACTTTGATAAAATGGTTAACATTATAAAAAACCTTGCTGACAAGCCCGTTGACCTTGACCCAAAGGAGTATGAAGAGATGGTCAGGGAGGAGATGATCAAGAGCGGTATGCTTGAGGAGAGCAATTTCCCTGATGAGGAGGAGATGGCTGATGAGAGCGGGATGGATGAGATCCCGGTGCCGGGTAAACTGATTGAGCCCCAGGTCACGGAAAAGAAGGATAATCCTGAAGAGAAAGGTACTTTTGCCGGTCCCACCAGGATCTTTTATGATCTTGCCGGCCGTCATCATGTATATCTTCCGATACCCATCTACAAGTGCGAGGGTGCCGGACAGGTAACACTGGCAATCGTGGTGGATCCCAAAGGCAATGTGATCAAGGCTGAGCCTGCATCCGGCCTTTCAAGCACCAGGGACCGCTGCCTCACAGAGACGGCTGTCACCCACGCCTACAGGTCGAAGTTCAACAGTGACCTCTCTGCACCTGCAAAGCAGGCAGGCTTCCTGACTTTCATCTTTGTAGCCCAGAACTAGCACTTAAAAGAGGGTTCCCTGGACAGGATACCGGTAAGGCATTATCAGCTCGGGCCTGTTGCGGTCTGCCCGTGCGTTGGTGATCAGGGGGCTTATGGTATGCGCCTCCAGCATCTTCGATGCCACAGGCTCTGTAAGCGATAACAACGCGTCGGCCGGCACTCCCTCGTTAAGCCACACCTTTTCAGCCCCGGCCGGCAGGATCACAGGCATTCTCTTTTTGGTATTGTGTATCTCCTCCATAAGCTCATTGGCCCTGGTGGTAACAACGGAGAAGGTTCTGACAGTGACATCGCCCTTCATCTCCCACGAGTCCCAAATGCCGGCCAGAGAAAAGATATCTGCGTTGCGCAGTCTGATATACCACGGTATCTTTCTGCCACCGGTATGCTGCCATTCGAAAAATCCCTTTACCGGCACCAGACATCGACGGCTGGCAAAAGAGTCCCTGAAGGCCGGCCGGGTGTTAATGGTCTCAGCCCTGGCATTGAAGGTTTTAGTCATCATCTCCCGGGCTTCATCTTCATCAGCTGACCAGGAGGGTATCAAACCCCATCTGAATAGTCGCATCGGCTCACCCTCCCCTGAGCAGAGAACGGGCATCAGGGGCAGGCTGTAAGCATGATAATAGTAACTCGGACGATAGCTGTCACGATCGATAAGCTCAGTGCCATATCGCACCTCAAGCTCCTCCCTGACAATATTTACATTGACTGTAAAACACACAGGGATTTATTGTTAGTTCTGTTCGATAACGGGTACCGGCAGTGAATAGGCGAAGAGGTCCTCCTCAGGCCACTCCCTGACCCTGGCAATAAATTTAGCCATCATCCGGTCAACGTCAGAGGAGAGCTCAGGCCCGTTCCATGCACTGCTGTTCATCAGCATCACCCAGGCAGTACCGTCAGGCAGACGTTTCATCATGGCAGTAGTCCCGGGGAACGATCCGGTTCTCCACCAGGAACCGTTGGTGAGAGTGGTCCTCCACCCTACCGGTGCATATCCGTTGTACACGTCAGTCATAAAATCAATGCTCTCCGGCGAAAGAAGGTCCTTCGGATAGTCAAACCCGTCGACCGCAAGCAGCAGCCGCATAAGGTCGGGAGCCGTGGCCACCCATCCTCCGGCAGCTCCCAGCGCCTCAATGTCGTTTCCGCCCCGGCTGGCAGGCAGCATCTCTCCCGAGCCGTCTACCGACGGCTTGAGAGGCGCATTCTCAACCTCGTAATAGGAGACCTCAAATGGCAGTGCTTCTTCAGGAAAATTCCGGCCCAGTGCCATGTCATATATGCCCAGGGGCTCCAACACCTGCCTGACACAATACTCCTCATAACTCATACCGGAGACTTTCCCGATCACCAGCCCAAGGATACTGTATCCCAGGTTGGAATATGACTGCCCTGTCCCCGGTGTGAAATGCAGGCTCTTGTCAAGCGCGAATCTTACTATCATTCTCAGGTCAACAGGCATGGGGACACCCAGCGTCGAAGCCACAACCGTAGGCATGAACATCTGATCGCCGTAACGCTGTGACCATCCTCCTTCATGTGCCAGCAGATGACCGACAGTTATGTCAAATACACGCCGGTCCCTGGGATTTGCAAAGAGAGTATCGTCAAGGATACCGTCAGGACCGAAGACATGATCATCAACAGAGAGTCTGCTCTCCTCCTGCAGCTTCAGTATGGCAACGGCTGTTACCAGCTTGGAGACACTGGCAACACGGAACCGGTGGTAGGGCTCTACGGGAAGAGAATCCGAGAGTGAGGCATACCCGAATCCGCGTGCATAAAGAAGCTTGCCTTCACGTGCCACTGCTACGGAAGCCCCCTTTATGTCCCAGTTTCCGAGAAACCATTCAACGCCCTTCTCGGCACCGGCAAACAGCTCATGGCTTGCCAGTTTGTTGTCAATGCGCAAATGAACCGGGCTGTAGGAGGCACCTGTCTCTGCCAGGTGCTCGGTTCCGACACGCGAGACAGAGATAACCAATCCGAAAACTGTCAGTAATATTATACGTAATGCTCTGTGATCCAAATTCATCGTTCTGTTTCCCCATTTCAAACGGGTATAAAAGTATAATATTATGTTCCATTTATGACACTGCGGCAGTAATTTTGTCAACTCATGAAAAAAAATATCAACAGTAACCCTGATACTGAAAACAGAGACTATTTTTGTATTCATGAGCTCTGTCAGGAAGAGATTTACAGTTTTGACCCTGTTTTTGTTTACAGCCCTTTCGCTGTGGTCACAGAATGATACTCTGTTATTACAGACCGGATCGATTGAGCTACAGCCTGATTCCCTCAGGGCTGATTCGATCATTTCCCGCATCAGGGTACTCCTTGCGGAGTACAATCAACAGAACAGGTACGTTGATATCAGTGAATACCTTACTGACGGGTATGATGCCGATGATATAAACCTGCAGATAGCTGCATCAAAAGGAGCATGCAATGAGATTGTAAGACTCTATGCAGAGGGAGCCGATGTCAACAATTTTGAGGGCAGGATTGCAACGCCGCTTCATTATGCAGTTACTTCAGGCAGCAAGCATGCTGTGGAGCTCCTTCTTCTTCTTGGGGCCTCTCCCGACAGTTATGATGTATACGGTATTACGCCGCTTATCTCTGCAGTGCGGTCAAACGACCTGGAGACAGCAGAGATCCTTATAAGATACGGAGCCTCTACCGAGCAGGTTGACCGGACCCAGGCGTCTCCCCTTCACCACGCAGCAGCCCTGGGATACTTCTACATTGCCGATATGCTGCTCTATTATGACTCTCCTGCGGATCTGAAAGACAGTGAAGGCAATACGCCTTTAATGGTTGGGGTAACTTTTGGTTACCCTGACATTTCCGATCTCCTCCTGCAAAACGGTGTCGACCCCAATGTACCCGACAGAAAGGGGATCACTCCTCTTATGGCTGCCGCATTTAACGGTGACACACTGATGATGAAGCTGATTGTTGACGCCGGTGCGAATCTGTATGCCCTCAGCAGTGACGGTGCAGATGCGCTCGGATTTGCGGTTATGAGCGGAAAAAAGGAGGCAGTGGAGTTTCTCCTTGAGAGAGGCAACAGGTGGTACTATTCAGAAGGAGACAGGGTTAACCCGGTTCTGCTTGCAAAATATGCGGGGTACAGGGATATTCTGCAACTGCTTCATGATAAGAGTATTGAAAAGAAAACCGGATTTAATCCGGTGGAGCTTTCAGTATCAGCCCTTGGGATGATCACCTCACACTGTTCAATGGCAGGAGCCTCAATCTCGGTAGCCGATCCTTCACTTAGAACAGCTGTCTTTATCGGCGCAGCCTCAGACCCTGTAAGCAGGAAGCTTCTGTTACAGGGTGACCATGACATCCTCTATCAGTACAGTACCCGGATGTCACTCATCCATGCAGGTCTCAGCAAGGAGTTTTTACTCTCGCGTCCGGCAAACCTGAACAGGCTGACATTTACCTCCTCTCTCGCTGCCGGATACCGGTTTTACTCGATTTATGAGGGCACAAGCAGCAGTCCTGACAACAAGTTTTGCATAATCCCGACGGCAGAGCTGACCTGGAGAAGAAAAGGCCTGGGCATTGGCGCTGGTGTGACCTGGCTGAATACCCCTTTTCATAAGGTATCACCCGCATGGTTCACCTTAAAGGTGTCATATGTCCTGACACGTACTGCCGGAATAATACCGGTCAAAAAAACCAGAATCTACAACTATGGGCAGAGGTAGTCTGTTAGCTGTATTTGCTGTACTTCTTGTCTTCTCCTGCGAGGAGGATTACATGACCGACTGCAGGGAGTGTGACCCTGAATATCCCGTTCAGCCGGTACTTGAAATCCTTTACAGGAACCCTGAAACCATCCCCCCGAATCCTAAAGTGACACTTTTTGAGGGAGCAATTGAGGACAGCATCATAATCCGCATCTTCTATATTGAAGAACCGGTATCCTTCCTGACTTTTGATGCTATTCTCTACAAGGATTATTCCGCCACCCTGGAATTCATTTTTGAAGGACAGAAATATATCACCACAGGAGCCGCCCGCCCGAAGGTTCGCTACGACGAAACGTCGTGCGACGAACCCTGCTACTATGTCTATGACAATGTGATTGACCTGAGACTCAGGTACCACTGAACTGTCCGATTGTCAGGAATTGACTGCCAGCGATTTTCCTTGATATCCGTAATGTAGCGTCTGAGTATGCCTTCCGGCAATATCGGGCGAAGGTCACCGGGGGTCAGATCTTGAGCGTCAGCAGCATCTGACGCAATTCATTGGGCGTCACATCCTCGTGAACCTTACCGGCATCGGCTACAGATATCCTGCCTCTCTCCTCTGAGACGATTATCACCATCGCATCTGTCTGTTCAGTAAGCCCTATTCCTGCCCTGTGTCTCATGCCGAACCTGGAAGGAAGCCCGGTCTGGTCTGTTGAAGGCAGCGGACAGCGTGCGGCAAATATCTTCCCGTTCTGAATCAATACGGCACCATCATGCAGGGGCGACCCCTTGTAGAAAATCGTTTTCAGCAGTTCATCAGTGACAAGTGAATTGAGCAGCTCGCCCCCTTCAGAATAGATATCAAGAAGGCTTGTGCGGCCAATGGCGATGAGGGCACCGGTGCGCGACTGTGCCATGGACTCTACGGCATGGACTATCTCTTCCACTATCTGGTTGGTGGTCTGATCGACCCCTCCTGCGGGGAAGTACCTGTCAAAGGTGAACCTGTTTCGGTTCATGTACCTGTTGCCTATGGCAAGGAGGAAGCGCCGTATCTCCTGCTGAAACACAATGATCAGGGCTATCACCCCCACTCCTATCACCTGGCCTATTATGGCGCTTATCAGCTCCATGTTCAGCGCCTTGACTACCAGCCAGAAGAGATAGACGAAAAAGATACCCAGGAAAATGCTGAAGGCAGCTGTACCCCTGATAAGACGATAAAGCTGGTAGAGAATAAGCGCTACCATGAATATATCGATGATATCTAGAATGTTGAAATCGAACATGAAACCTGAGTGCGGTGACCGACAAATTTAAGAATATTGATCGAATAGGATACCCTCCGGGTAAATCTTTTCAAAAAGAGTGACCACCTGGCGGGCCTCACGGACATCATGCACCCGCAGGATCGAGGCTCCCTTCATCAGTGCGGTCATATTCAGTGCCGCTGTTCCAGTAAGTGCCTCATCGGGAGTAACATCCAGAGTCCTCCAGATCATCGACTTCCGTGAGAGTCCGGCCAGCAGGGGCATCCCTGCCACCCTGAACTCAGAGAACCGCCGGAGCATCTCGAAATTATGTTCCGTCGTCTTGCCGAACCCGAAACCAGCGTCAAGAATTATATCCTTCACTCCTGCCTGCCTGAGCCTTACGGCCCTCTCACTTAACCATTGCAGGATATCTGAAACTACATCCACATAGGTGGGATTGAGCTGCATGGTCTGAGGTGTCCCCTGCATATGCATCATTACGTAGGGAATATTCAGCCCGGCAACCAGCGGAAACATACCCTGGTCTAACTCTCCGCCGGAGATGTCATTTATAATGTCGGCACCGGCGCTCCTCACCGCCGCCTCAGCCACAGCGGCACGGTAGGTGTCAACCGAAATGACACAATCCGGAAAGGCTTTGCGGATTAGCCCGATTGCATCGCAGACGCGTCTCTTCTCTGCCTCTGCTGTCACTGCGGCTGATCCGGGACGTGTGGAGCAGCCTCCCAGATCAAGGATATCAGCTCCCTCGGAAAGCATATTCTCTGCTGCGCCGAGAATCTCACTGTCAGAATTGTACCGGCTGGAAGAGTAGAAGGAATCTTCCGTCAGATTGATAATCCCCATTATCCGGGGCTTGGCAAGGTCAACCAGTCGCCCTTTTATGTTTATAAACATGATCTTTATCGTGTAATCACAAATATAGGCATTGGATCACTACAATATTCAGGCTTTATATCCTGTTCATAAATTGAGTATGCAGCGGTCCGGGTGGCTTTTCATTAATTTTCTATCTTTAAAACCCCGGATAAGCCGGAGAACCGTCATAGATACTGCAACAGGGAGATGAAGCTTATTGTTATAGAAGGACTGGACGGAGCAGGCAAATCGACACAGATCGGTATGCTTAAGGAGTGGTTCACTGAGAGAAAAATCAATCACCGTTATATCCATTTTCCCCGCATGGATGCACCATGGTTCGGAGAGCTGATTGCCCGCTTCCTGAGAGGCGAATTCGGCGAGATCAGCCAGGTCGACCCCTACCTTGTGGCAATGCTCTATGCCGGTGACCGCAGTGACGCCTCCCAGATGATCAAGAGATGGCTCAGTGAGGGAAATTACGTGATCCTTGACCGCTATGCCTATTCAAATATTGCATACCAGTGTGCAAAACTGACCTCCCCTGAAGAAGAGAAGAAGCTGCAGGAGTGGATTCTCGAGCTTGAATTCAGACACTTTGCCATTCCCAGGCCTGATATCAACATTTTTCTGGATGTTCCTTTCAGGTTCACAGCCGAGAAACTTGCAAACCGGCGTACCGGAAATGACAGAAGCTACCTGAACGGACGGGTTGACATACACGAAAGCAGCCTCAGCTTCCAGAAAAAGGTACGTGAAATGTACCTGAAGGTGGCATCTGCCGACCCCAGCCTGGAGGTGATCAACTGTTACAACAACAAAAGTGAAATCCTTGCGCCGGAAGAGATATTCGGACTGATACTGACAAAACTTAACGAGAAAAATATTTTATGATGAGCACCCTGACACGGATAAGCAGGATAGTAACAGGTCTGATATTTGTTTTTTCAGGATTTGTAAAAGGCATTGACCCTATGGGTACTGCCTTTAAAATAGGAGACTACCTTACAGCCTTCGGGATGGAGTGGCTTGACGGTATTGCCGTCCCCCTCTCAATACTGCTCTGCCTTATCGAATTTGTCACAGGGATGATGCTCATCACAGGATCAATGGTAACCATTGCCTCGTGGATGGCAGCACTGTTTATGGCACTCTTCACACCGCTGACACTGGTACTTGCTATATATAACCCAGTATCCGACTGCGGGTGCTTCGGCGATGCTGTCGTTCTGACCAACTGGCAGACATTCTTCAAGAACATTGCCATAACCCTGATGGTTGTCTTTGTTTTTGCCAGGAGGAGGGACAAAACAGCAGTTCTGCCCGTAATGACCGGATTGAATGCCACCCTGGCATTTATCTTCATTTTTCTTCTCTTCATGAGATACAACCTTGCCTGTCTCCCGGTGATAGACTTCAGGCACTACAGCACAGGCACCAACCTTCCTGGAGCAATGGCTGTACCGCCTGACGCGGAGCCCGACAAGTATGATATCAGGTTCATTTATGAGAAAGATGGGGTGCAGCAGGAGTTCACCCTGAACGATTATCCTGCAGATGACACGGCATGGAAATTCATCGACCAGAAGTCCGTGCTGATATCTAAAGGCTATGTGCCACCTATACACGATTTTACGCTTGTGACGGAGCAGGGGCTGGACATGACTGACCAGGTAACAGGCCAACCCGGAGATGTAATGCTCATGATTGCCAGGGATCTTGCAGAGTCAGACAGGGACGGGCTTGCCAGGGGTTATGATCTCGGGCTGACGCTGCAAAATCAGGGGGTGAGATTTTATATCATTACTGCGACTCCGCCTAATGAAGCCCGCGACATGGTCACCGGCTTCGATGCGCTCTATGCCGATGAGATCACTCTCAAGACAATTATAAGATCTGATCCGGGATTTATGCTTCTGCACAATGGTACCATAACGGGTAAATGGTCATATCAGAATCTTCCCGATACTGAAGAGTTTTCAGGTGATCTGAATGCCCTTGCCATGAGGACACAGACAAAGAGAAGTAGCAGGATGGTCACCGTGATCGCCATTCTCACCGTTCTTCTCGCCGTCGCAGTGACACTGCCCTTCAGTTTAAAAGAGAGGAACGAAAACAATAAGATTAAACAATAAATATCAATACAATGAGAAAGAAGATAGTAGCAGGAAACTGGAAGATGAACATGGATCTTGGCGAGGGTGTAGCCCTGGCAACCAGTATCAACAAACAGCTTATCAGCGAGCCGCCTGACGGCAAGGAGGTTATTCTCTGCACTCCGGCCATCCATCTGAGTATCGTGGGCCCTCTGCTTAATGCTCCCGGTCTGAGTACAGGGGCTCAGAACTGTAATGACCACAGATCGGGCGCCTACACCGGTGAGATATCTGCCGCCATGATAAAAAGCACGGGAGCGTCAAGCGTTATCATTGGCCACTCGGAACGCCGCTCATATTACGGTGAAGATGATGAACTTCTTGCAGCCAAGACTGCCGAGGCTCTTTATAACGGTCTGCGCGTGATATTCTGCTGCGGGGAGGTATTGGCAGAGAGAGAGAAGAACATCCATTTTGATGTTGTCAGGAGACAGCTGAGCAAAGCTCTGTTCGTGCTTCCCAGGGAAGATTTCAGCAGGTGCATCATTGCCTATGAACCCGTTTGGGCCATCGGTACAGGCGTAACAGCCAGCCCCGCACAGGCACAGGAGATGCACTTCTTCATCCGCAGCCTCGTCAGGGAAAAGTACGGAGACGAGACGGCAGAAGATACTGCCATACTCTACGGCGGTAGCTGCAAGGCATCAAACGCAGCAGAACTCTTTGCCAATCCTGATGTCGACGGCGGACTCATCGGAGGGGCATCACTGGTCAGGGAGGAATTTCTGAATATAGTCAAGGCCCTTTGACACCACGATGAAAAAGATCATTCTCATTTTTCTGGCTGCGGCACTGCCTGCACTATGTGCTGTCGGTCAGGAACAGTTCTCCGGTGACACGGCCACATTTACCGCAGAGCTGACTACCTTCATGGGCACCCTGGTCAGCAAATCGGAAATAGCAGAGATTGATCTTTTCAAATCACTCTATGACAGCACCTGCTTCTCGCATGAGACGAAAGACAGGATTATTAACGTTGCCAGCCAGCTCAGGGGGCGAAGAGTGAGCCAGATACCCGGTTTTATCTATTTTGTGCGAACCCTCACCGACTTTGTGGAGACCAACCAGGATAAAAATGAGGTGAGCGCGTGGCTGGAAGGACTCAGCGAGATGGCTTTTGACCCCAGGTTCTCCAATTCCTCCATCGAGAAGTTCATTGAGGTGACCGGGCTGCTGCTCGTTGACCATACCATCTACGCGGCCGGATCAGTGAGATGGAAGACCAGGGGCGGAAAGCTTGAGTTTGTGCGTGATACCGTCCTGAAAATTGACATCAGAACAGTGACGCTAATAGGCTTCCTGGGAAAGGACAGCACTGAAATCTATGACTTCTCCGGCACATACTACCCCGATCTCTTCCGCCTCTACTGCAAAGAGGGAACAGTGACGTGGCAGAAAGCAGGTTATGACCCATCAAAAGTATTCGCCACCGTTTCTGATTTCTATATAGATGTGACAAAGAGCGAATTCACCTGTGACTCTTCGCTCCTCACCCACCCCGGCTACTTCCCGGAGCCGGTGCCCGGGAAGCTGACCGACAGGGCAGTGGAGATTGTCTCACCTGAAAAGGCAACCATGCCCAGGTTTGAGACATATGAAAACAGGTTTTTCATTGAAGATATATACAGGGACGTTGACTATGAGGGAGGCCTGGCGCTCGAAGGTGCCCTTGTCAGAGGCACGGGCACCAACTGGTTCCCGGCCGGCATCAGCCTCTACAGGAATGACACCCTGGCCATTCATGTATCATCCAAAAACTTCCTGCTTTCACAGAAGAGCATCAGCAGTATCGATGCCTCCTCTACCCTCTTTCTCGACCGGGACTCAGTCTTCCACTCAAGTCTGGGCTTCTCCTACAATGCCACCACCAGGGAGGTAAGCATGTTCCGGACAAACAGCCCGCTGTCACGAAGCCCATATTTTGATTCCTACCATAATCTTGACCTCTACTTTGAACATCTCTCATGGGATATGGATGACCCGTTCATTATTATGTCACGGACAAGGGGTTCGTCAATAGGCGCGGCAAGGTTCGAGTCTGTCTCATTCTATAACGAGGCTAACTTCTTCAGACTGATGAGGTTCGACGAGGTCCATCCTCTCTACCGCATTCGCGACTATGCGAAATCATACGGGTATGACATCTTCCCCGTTGAAGGTCTTGCGAAATGGCTTCGCATGCCTGTGGAACAGGCAACAGCCCTCTGCATTGAGCTGGCAAACAACGGCTTTCTCTTTTATGACCGTAACTTCAACGAGGTAGCCATCAAGCCAAAAGTCGACGATTATATTGCATCATTCGCCAAGAAGAAGGATTATGATGCCATCTCCATATATAGTGAAACCCGTGACGAAGAAGAAAACGCCATACTGGATCTCAACACCTATGAGCTTGATATAAGAGGAGTAAGAGCGGTTTCACTGAGCGACTCGCAAAATGTGGCCATAAGACCCTACGGAGGCCGTCTGGTGATAGGCAAAAACAGGTCTGTCTCTTTTGACGGCATGGTCCAGGCCGGCCTGTTCACAATATACGGGAAACAGTTTTCATTCAGCTATGATACCTTCAGCATCTTTCTTAACAGGATCGATTCCCTGAAGATTGCCGTTGAGACCGAAGAGAGGGATGCGTTTGGAAGGCCGGTGATAAAGCGTATCGATAATATGATCGAGATGGCGTCAGCACGGCTGCTTATTGATGATCCTCTCAATAAATCGGGACTGAAAAGCCTCAGGCAATACCCCATCATCAATTCCATCAAGGACTCATACATCTTTTACGATGAGATACGTGATCTCGACGGGCTATATGAAAAGGAGAAGTTCTACTTCAGGCTTGATCCCTTTACATACAACAACATAGATCACTACACCAATGAGGACATGGCCCTCTCGGGCACATTTGTCGGGGGCGGAATTATAGAACCCATGCGACAGATCCTCACTGTACAACCCGACACATCCCTGGGATTCACCATGACGATTCCGCCGGAAGGCATTCCCATTTACGACGGACGGGGCACGCTGTACAACCATCTCAGTATGAGCAACTCAGGACTGGTCGGCAGTGGCCGTGTCGACCATCTGACGGCTACTGCCGTTGCTGACACATTTCGCTTTTTTCCTGAATTCATGATAACCAGGGCTGACAGGTTTACAATGAAGCCTGACACCCTGCAGAGATTTCCGGAACTTAGCTCGGAAGATGTTGATATCCAGTGGCTCACAGCCACTGATGAGTGGTATGCCCAGAGCAGTGAGGGAAAGCTCTTCAATATGTTCGGGAATGGTACTACAATGGAAGGGACACTCATACTCAAGCCGGACAGGCTTGAGGGAAGCGGACAGACAGAGATGGCTGATTCCCGCATTACCTCTGAGACCTTCTCCTTTGGCACCATGACGGTTGATGCCGACACATCCGACTATTACCTGAAGGCACTTCGCGGCAGCGGCTACGGCTTCGTTGCAAGCAATGCAAAAACACGTGTCGATTTTGCGGAGCAGAAATCTGATTTCAGCCTCAATACCGATTCATCTTTCGTAGTATTTCCGGGTATCGAATATTTCTCCAGGATGACCAACTTTGAATATGACATGCAAAGTAAGGTGCTGGATATGTGGCAGAAAGGAAGGGAGACCTCGGCCCTCCTTACGGCTGACCAGCTTCTCAGGGTGCCACCGGGGATGGTGGAGAAACCGACATTCCTCTCTACCAACAACATGAAGGATACCGTGAAGTTTCAGTCGGGCTCCGCATCCTACTACTTACAGGATGAGTCACTTGAAGTGAGGGATGTCAATTACATTCCGGTGGCCGATGCGCTTGTGCAACCCGGCGGAGGCGTTCTCTACATCTCGCGGGGCGCAAGAATAAAAGAGACAGACAGTGCCCTGGTGGCAATAAACAACAGACACCTGATACATTCGGCAAGGATAAATATTGAGAGCAGTGCAAACTATTACGGATCGGGCAAATATGATTATACGGACGAGACAGGAGAAAGCCAGGTGATAGAGTTTTCGGAGATCAGGGTTGACACCATGGCCACAAAAGCCACAGGATATATCCCCGAATCACAGGACTTTACCCTCAGCCCTGCGTTCACATTCTCCGGTGACGTGAGCCTCCGGGCAGCCGAAGAGCACCTTGGATTCACCGGGGCTGCAGGCATTGTCACCGCCTGTAATAATATAAGTAACCTGCCGGTGAAATTCAGCTCCATGATAGATCCGATGAATATCCTTATTCCTGTTGACGAAAAACCGAGAGACAGGGATGATAATCTGCTCTTCTCGGGCACATTCGTAACTCTTGATTCTTCCGGTGTATACGGCACCTTCCTCTCTCCAAGGAAGTCGTGGAGTGACAATCCGCTACTGACAGCCAGCGGATACCTGTTCCACGACCGGGGTGCGGGCAAGTATCACATTGCATCCCTTGAAAAGCTCGCAGACCGAAGCCTTCCCGGCAACATTGTCTCTTTCGACAGAAACTTCTGCATCCTTGGCAGCGAAGGCAAGATTGACTTCGGTGTCAACTATGACAGGGTACGGCTCAGCAGCGCCGGCCTCATCACCCACAACACTGACTCGTCAAAGGTAAGGGTACAGACCATGCTCGGCCTCTCCTTCCACTACAGCGCAGAGGCTCTTGAACTTATGGCCGGCGACATTCGGACCGTACCAACACTCCGTACTGTCAACCTCTCTTCTGAATTCAACAGCAAGGCAATGCGCGACCTGATAGGAGTGCAGGCTGCAAGAACGCTCAATGAGGAGCTCCAGCTCTTCGGCGTGGCCAGATCGCTTCCTAAGGAATATTCGTTCCGGATGCTGCTCAACGACGTTACACTGGTCTGGAATGCCTCTTCCATGTCTTTCATCTCAGAAGGAAAGATCGGGGTTGGATTCATCGGGAACCAGCCCCTGAATGTATATGTTGACGGTTGGGTGGAGCTGCAGAGAAAGAGATCGGGTGACCTCCTGGATATCTACCTTAAGGCAGACAACAATGTATGGTACTGGTTCTCATACTTCAGGGGAATAATGATGAGCTACTCATCCAACTCCTCATACAATGACCTTCTCAACAGTATAAAGGAGAAGGATAGAAGAGATCCCGGCGCACGGTCACGTGATGAATACCAGTACATGATCGGACTGCCTGACAGGCTGGAGAGGTTCCTCAGACGAATGGAGAGCGGGGGCAGCGGTTTTGAAGAGAATTCCTACCGGTATGATCAGTAATCGCCGCTGCGGCCACGGTTCCCAAACTCAATCACCTCCATTTCAGACAGGGTATCACCTTCGATCGTAAACCGAAGGAGAGTCATGACATGGTGCATACCCGTCTTTCCGGCAGCACCGGGATTGATACAGAGCATTTTGTGGCTTTTGTCGTAGATAACCTTGCATATATGTGAATGACCGCACACGAATATGTCGGGCTTCAGTTCCCTTATGAGTTCCAGCGCGCGTGGCGCATAATGACCGGGATATCCTCCTACATGTATTATCAGTACTTTCTTTGAGCCGGCCCTGAAAAAGAGATACTCCTGTGTCGCTCTCCTGACTTCAAATCCGTCAATGTTTCCCCAGACGGCACGAAGGGGCCTGAAGGTCTCCATCTCTGTTATTACGTCAACGCTGCCGGCATCACCCGCATGCCAGATCTCATCGACCTCTGCAAAATGTTCATAAACAGCCGGGGCAACCCAGCCATGAGTGTCTGACATGACGCCTATCTTCATTACCGGAATTGAAATTACAACTGCTAAAATCCGTAAATTTGCGGAAAGAAGCGGAAAAATGCAGATTTTTTATTGCGTAGAAATTTCTCACGGGAGAGCCCTATTCAGCCGGGAGGAGTCACGGCACTGCCTTAAAGTGCTGCGCATGAGAGGCGGAGAAGAGATCACCTTCACCGACGGACAGGGCAACCTTTACAAGGGAGTGATAAAGGAAGCCGACCCCTCTGCAATGTCCGCAACAGTCACCTCAGTGATACATGATTACGGAAAGAAGGAATACAGGCTCCATGTTGCAATATCGCCGCTTAAGAATGGTGACAGGCTTGAATGGTTTATTGAAAAGGCCGTTGAAACAGGCATAGATGAAATTACCCCTCTCCTCTGTGCCAGAACTGAAAAGAACAGGATAAGGAGGGAGAGACTGGAAGGTCTGACCCTCTCTGCCATGAAACAGTCGGTCAAAAGTTACCTGCCGCACCTGAATAATCCAGTCCGATTCGACGACTTTATTGCCGGAGTGTATGCGGGTAAGAAGATTATAGCCTCCTGTGATCCGGCCGTTGAACGAATACCTGTAACCTCGGCCTTCAACCGGGGTGATGATGTGGTGATGATGATCGGTCCGGAGGGCGACTTCACAGCGGAGGAGGTCACCGCAGCCCTTCAGGCCGGATTTCAGCCTGTGCATATAGGACCCAGCCGGCTCAGAACAGAAACAGCAGGCGTTGTGGCCTGCTGCTCTGTCTACCTGTCCAATTTGTGACCTGTCACCCTCCCGGGATAAAGTCAAATGCTTCTTTTATTCTTTTCAGCGGCAGGTTATAGAATTCCGTGTAACGGCATCTCTCACATATAACCGCCGTATAACGCCTCCCCGGTATACTGAACATCTGGGTGAACTGGCTGTGCTGCATAATCACACCTTTTACTTCGTATTGCCTTCCCCCGCATTTCGGACAGGTATACTTAATCACTGGCGTTTCATTTTTCATCACTCTTTTCGTTTTTGTTCTCATTTTTTGTCTTCAGACGTCCGGCCTTGCGCAATGCCTGGTCAAGGAGCCATTCTATCTGACCGTTGGTGCTGCGAAACTCGTCAGAGGCCCATTTCTCAATGGCACCAAGCTTGTCCGGATCCATCCGCAAGACGAATGACTTCTTCTGCATAACTACTGATGCAGGGTGCCGGTGTTGATGATCGGATTGGGATCCTTGTCACCGCACAGCACCACCATGAGGTTACTGACCATGGCTGCCCTCTTCTCCTCGTCAAGGTCAATAATGCGTTTCTCGGAGAGCTGCTCCAGTGCCATCTCAACCATGGATACAGCACCTTCAACGATCTTGAAGCGCGCAGCCACAACAGCGGTAGCCTGCTGGCGACGGAGCATCGCGCCGGCGATCTCCTCTGAATAGGCTATGTAATTGATTCTTGCTTCAATCACATAAATACCGGCGATCTTGAGTCTGTCCCTTATCTCCTTCTCCAGCTCGTCATTGACCTCCTCACCGCCGCTGCGAAGCGTCATCTCATTCTCGTGACCCTCCCAGTTGTCATACGGATAGAGTCCGGCAAGCTTGCGAAGAGCAGCATCACTCTGCACAAGCACAAAGTGCTCATACCTGTCAACATCAAAAGCTGCCTTGTAGGTGTTCTCCACCTTCCAGACCAAAACAAGCCCTATCTTGATCGGGTTTCCGTTTTTGTCGTTGACCTTGATTGGCTCACTGTCAAAGTTGCGGGCACGCAGTGAGATCTTCTTGCGCGAATAAAAGGGAATTGCCCACCAGAAACCGTTGGTCTTGACAGTGCCCCTGTATGCACCGAAAAGAACCATCACCATAGATTCATTCGGGTTGACTACCATCAGTCCCGGAAGGATCAGCATGGAGACCACAATCAGTACAATCCCCAGCCAGATGATCTCATGGATAAATGCAAAAACCACAGCTGTCAAAACCAGCAGTCCAAGCAGCAGGAAAAGATATCCTGATGCGGCCTTGAAAATTCTTTCTTCTTTCATGATTTGTGATATTATTTTGATATCACAAATATATCATAACAAAATAGCAAAGTCAAGTAAAACGAAAAAAAAAATACATTTGAGCCATGCATGAACGTCACAGTGACCGTGAGCTCTATTTCAGGGAGCAGGCACATACCACATCAAGGCATGTTATTCCATTCATTGAGAGCATCTTGCCAGTTAACGATTTGATGTCCGTGCTGGAGATCGGGTGCGGTGAGGGGGGTAACCTCCATCCGTTTCTTGAGGCAGGATGCAGTCGTCTGACGGGCATAGACCTTTCAGAAAACAAGATTGAGAATGCCCGAAGCTTCTATTCAGTAATTCCCGGGGGCGAAAGGATTGAGTTCATTGCGGCTGACATTTATGATTCAGCCTCTGTTGGTTCCTTTGACCTGGTGATGATGCGCGATGTACTTGAGCATATTCACGACCAGGCACGGTTCATCGGTTTTGTCAAAAGGTTTGTCAATCGCGGAGGCATTCTGTTTATTGCCTTTCCTCCCTGGAACAACCCCTTCGGGGGGCACCAGCAGATGTGTGACAGCAGGGTTCTTTCGAAGCTCCCCTGGATCCATCTCCTTCCGCGCATGATCTACAGGTGGCTGCTGCTCACGGCGGGAGAGACCCCGGCGCGTATCGAAGGACTGCTTGAGATAAAGGATACAGGTATCAATATCGGATCTTTTGAGAGGATTGTAAAGAGAGAGGGATTCTCCATCCTGAGAAAATCCCTCTGGCTTATAAACCCCAATTTTGAGATCAAGTTCGGCCTCCGCCCCCGTCGGCTGCCTCAATTTCCGGGGAAAGTCTCCTTTCTCAGGAACTTCATCGCAACCACCGGTTACTACATTATCTCAGTGCCTCATCGAGAGCCCTGAGAACAGGCTGTGCCGAGATCTTTACTCCTGCAGCCTTGTTCATCCAGTGCTGCGGTGTCAGACGCCCGAGACTGTACATGCGGTCAATCTCATCAGAGAAATCCTTGCCTTTCAGGTGATCTTCTATCTGAAACTGGATTATCTGCCCGTAAGCATAGTTCTGCAGGTAAAGAGGTCCGTTGATCATATGCGAATAGATGGCCAGCAGCGGAGAGTCACTCACTCCCAACACCGTAGCGAAATATTTGTTCCATACCTCAACCGCTATGTTGACTGTCTGATCCCTGAGCTCTGCCGGTGTAGTCTGAGGATTCTCGTAGAGCCACTTCCACAACTTCATCTCCACCATGCTGACCCCCATAATCTCCATCAGTGACCATGCTGCATCAAGCGTCTGAAGCTTCTCCTTCTCAGGGTTGTCCTCCCTCATGCCAAGAAGCATCAGGTCTCGGTCCTGGAAGAGGAAGGCCGTTGCCTCTGTGAATGCTGTGTTTGGCACACCGGATAGCGTGTAATAGTCAACATCATAGAGAGAGATTGTCTGTTCCACATTATGACCGAACTCGTGGACGGCAATATTGTAGCCCTTGTAGTCCATGCCCTTGTCAGAGACGCGGGTACGAAGGTGCGATACTGCTCCCTTCATTCCGGCACCCCAGGCATGGCCTGAGCCTCTGGCAGGATCAACCACTATCCTGTCAGCGATCTGTTTTGCCCTCTCGGGTGACCATCCCAATTTGACGAGCATGGCCGGCATACCCATATGGAAGGCGGAGGGAGTCGGATATAGGGCTGAAGTCCTGGCAGTAAGAAGGCTCCCGGGTATTGAACTTCTCGATTTGAATCCGTCATACCAGATGTCATAGGGCCTCAGATCACGTCCCAGCCTCGACTTTATCAACTCCCCCAGCTGCTTGAGCTGCGGCGAGCTGAGATATTCATCAAAGAGAGCCTCGGCATCCTCCTGTGAAATCTCCATGCCGCCGGAGAAACTGCGGAGTATGGCTGTGTTCATAACCGGAACATAAGGGTCAATAGCCCTCTCCGAGTTGAAGTTATTCAGCAGATGCGAATAACGGGTATCAGGCTCAGCATCCAGCTCAACGGCAGAACCATCCTTTACTGTCTTGTTGGAATAGGGAGACCACTCATATTCAGGGTTATTAATGACTTTCTCAGGTATCTCCTGACGGATGATGCGCTCCATCACCCTGTAAATCATCTCCTGCTTCTCCGGTCCTTTTTCATTGTCGGCATAGTTCGACTTGATCTCATCACGAAGGTTCCAGTGAGACAGTAGTATCATGTCATCGGGGAAAAGCTGCTTTCCGTCGTCTGTACGCAGCTTCCCCATATGTATATTGTATTCTGCGATATACATCTCCGCGTTACCCATTGCCACTGTTGCGGCCTGGTTCAGTTCGGCCGGCACACGTGAGATAAACTGGTCACCGAGCCGGGCCATAGCCCACTCTTCGCGGCTCCATCCCGAACCAAGTTCCTCCTTTTCCGCAAGGGTATAGTATGGGAAGTTGAGGGCTATCACAAAGGCAATCCTGTTATTGTAGAAATCGGTCTGAAGATGTGACCCCACGGAGTAGTTGCCGAACATGCGGTCTACCTCGTCAATCTCACCGGCAGCCTCGTCAAGCACCTTCCTCAGATCCAGCGTTATCTCATTCATGTTACCCGAAAGCGATTCCAAGTAATTACTGACCTTCAGAAAGACTCTCCTGCGTTTTTCCGGATCAGAAATATAGTTTCCGGCAACAAATTCAGCAAACTCCTCTGCGGTGCCGTCATCCTCCCTCCAGAGTGATGCGGCATGTCTTACTCCCTTCTCAAGGAGCAACGGATCAGCCGAGGGCTGAAGTGCCAGTACTTTCTCAACCGAACTTTTAATGAGGGTCTCATCCGGAGAACCTGCAACAGAATCGCCCCCCTTTTTATCGGGCGTTGAGCAAGCTGTAAGAACTACGATCATAAGAAACAGATACTTTTTCATGTGTAACATTTTTATTTGACATATAATTATTGCACAAACTGCATGGCATAATACCTGGCTGTCAGCTTTTCTCCGGTGGCTTTTTCTATCATCTCATTCCACTGGTACCTTGCGCCAGGCATGAATACGTTGCTTTTAAAATATTCACCCGTTGCTTTCAGGTCTGCCTCAACATCTCCTGAGATCGCCACGGCATCCTGCAAATGATTTTCAAACTGTGAAGCCAGCAGCTCTCCCAGCAAATAATTGTGGTAATAGCAGGGATAGAGCGCAACATGGATCTTTGTGGCCCAGTCAGGCATATTGCGACCCTCAGGCTTCTTCATCATCTGGTATCTCTCAACTGTGTCCCACCATAGCTGGTTGAGATCCTGGTCAGGATTCTCATACATTGCCTTCTCAAAACGGTACATCACCTGTGCCCAGCGGCTGAAGACGAGTTGCTGAAGCCTGAAAGCCCTGAAGCTGTCTTCCGAAATCTTGTTCATTTCCTCCTCATCAATGATACCCATATAATTCATCCAGGCAGGGCTTGTTGCCAGCCTGCCGAAATAGTTGGCGATGGCTTCGGTGGTGAATGTGTGGGCTGCATCGCGGAGGGTGAACGGCAGCGACATATCATTATAGTACGAGTATACGCCGTGTCCCAGTTCATGAAGAATGGTATTCATCCAGTTTGCATCAGGCTTGATGTTGTCAAGCGTGCGAACGTCGCCGGCCCGGTCAATATCAATAGAGAACGCATGCTGATTCTTCCCGGGTTTCTCATAAAGGTCACTCTTTGCAAGGATGGCATCAACCGGCAGGCCAAGGTCTGCATAGAATTCAGATGCCAGCCTGACCGGATCCTGATTCGCATAATAGCTGTCGAAGTCAACCGGGTAGATCTCCGGAGCCTCCTGAAAATACCTGTTCTGGTAATGCCATGGCTGAAGTTGTCCGGGATCCAGCTTGTAATGTTTTGCAAAATAGGCGTCGATATCGCCCTTCAACTTTGCAAAGTTATCACGCGTCAGGCTGTCGAGTTCATCAAAAAGCCTTGTAATCTCCTCAGGATCCTGTCCTGACAGCTTCAGACTCATCTGATGATAGTTGTCAAACCCGAGCTGCCGGGCTATCTTGTTGCGGTGCCTGACAAGCATGAGGATTTCATCTGCCACGACAGGCCCAATCATCTTGTGGCCTTCCCAGGCTGCCTGCAGCTCCTGGCTGCTGGTTGAACTCCGCAGGATATTCTCTATATCATTATCACTGAGCTGCTTTCCGTTGACCGTTGCCCTGAAGGTGTTGTATTTTTTTGTTATCTCTGTCTCCATCTTCACCTGCTCGGAGATCAGACTGGTGTCAATCTGTCCCTGAAGGTACTGGTTATAAAGGATATCCAGCTGGCGGGCAAGTAATGGATCTTTCACCATCCCGGACTCTTTCAGCTCATTCAATTCAGTAAAGGCATCCTTGTCAGTATAGAAACTGATGAATTCAATTGAGGCCTTCTCCCGGTGCGCCCAGGCTTCATCAGTACCTGTAATATTGGCTTCCCAGTCTGCCAGGGTGTACTCCTTATAAAGTGGAATTATCTTAGTCTCATAAGAGCTTATAAATCCGCTCATTCTGTTTTCCATTTTTTCCTGTTTTGATGTGCATGACCAGAGGATGGTCATAAGTACCGTAAAAAAGATAATCGTTCTTTTCATTTGAATCTGTTTGAGTTTTGCTAAGGTAAAAAAATCATCACAGAAAAATGATGACCTCTGCTATGGATATAACAAATAAGGCTTCCCGAAGAAAGCCTCATCATATATCAGCCGGATTACCGGCTATGGACTCATGATCTATTTCCCGGACTTCCGGGCTTTTTTGCGCCTGATCTTTTCAAACAGGTCTGCAACAACATCATCAGAGGGCTGATCCTCCATGTCAGGAAGCAAAACGCTCAGGGCCGAATCAATACCAAAGGCATCAGCTATCAGGTCTGAAGGTGTATTGGTAACCTCGAAATAAGAAAGTAAGAGGGTAGAATTCTTATCCATAGGCGTTTTTGTTCTCATAAAAGAGAAACGCCACGCATAATCAAAAATTGTATCAGCTAAGTGAAAGGGTGATATTTTTTTCCACCATTATTTTACGCATGTTGATAAGTGCATAACGCATCCTGCCAAGGGCAGTATTGATGCTGACACCTGTCATGTCGGCAATCTCCTTGAAGCTCATCCCGGCATAATGCCTCATGATAACCACCTCACGCTGGTCTTCCGGCAGTCCGTTTATCAGGCTCCTCACATCACGCATCACCTGCCTGCGAACAATGACATCCTCAACATTGTCATCCGACAGTTTCCTTGAGTTGAGCAGGTCTGCCTCGTAGTCATCGTTAAGGACTATACCCATCTGTTTCTCGTGTCTGAAGTGGTCAATGATCAGGTTATGAGCTATACGCATCACCCACGAAATAAACCTTCCGTCATCCTGGTACCGGCCGGCGCGGATTGACTGTACCACCTTCAGGAAAGTGTCCTGGAAGACGTCGTCGGCCAGATCGCGGTTGCGAATGTAAAGGCTGATATAAGAATAGACTTTGCTTTTGTGGCGCAGGATAAGCAGCTCTATGCTTCTTTCATTACCGTCTACGTAGCTCTTAATAAGCTCATAATCGGTCATTTTACTCTTCATAACTAACTCTTTTGGTTCACGAGTACAGTTATACGATAGGCGGCCCTCCTTTGTTTCGTTTGTGTTTTTTTCTGTTGGGTTATACGGATGGTATTCCCCTATTGTTTCATTAGATGATTAAATTATTATTTCATTGGTATAATGGAACTTACATGAAAAAAAATAATCATTCCCCTGTGTGTGTCTGCTCATGTGAGTTTCATTCGTATATGTATAATAATTACTGCAATGGCTTACCTGAACCTGAATGAAAATTAACTGAAAATTATTTATGCAAGCTGTTCTTCATGCAGGTTGCGTTTATACTCAAGACAAAGAAAACAAAATTTAATCAATACAAAATCATTAATTTTGGCTTTTTCGCAAACGGAGAACGCATGAAGGGTAATATCGAAATCAAGGGAGCAAGAGTACATAACCTTAAGGATATAACCCTGACAATTCCCCGTGACAGCCTCATAGTCATAACCGGAGTATCGGGGTCCGGAAAGTCTTCACTGGCATTTGACACCATATATGCCGAGGGTCAGAGGAGATATGTGGAGAGTCTCTCCTCCTACGCGAGGCAGTTTCTCGGGCGCATGAACAAGCCCGATGTGGATTTCATCAACGGCATACCCCCGGCCATAGCCATCGAGCAGAAGGTCAACACCCGCAATCCCAGGTCAACGGTCGGCACCAGCACCGAGATCCATGATTACCTGCGGCTGCTCTGGGCCCGTGTCGGGCATACCATCTCTCCCATCTCCGGCAGGGAGGTAAGAAAACATACCGTTGATGACGTGGTTAATTACCTTGCCGCGTTGCCTGAAGGAAGCCGCATTCTGCTGACAGCTCCACTGGATGTACCGGAAGATGTTGATCCGTCAGAGTTTATCAGCTTCCTGTTGAAACAGGGTTATAACCGCATAAGCACCGAAAAGGGTCTTGTGAGGCTCGATGATGAGGGTGCGGCAGACCTGATCGGCAAGATGCCACAGCTTGACCTTATAATAGACAGGTTTCCGACAGGACACAGCCCGGAAGAGCTGAGCCGCGCTGCCGACTCAGTGCAGACGGCATTTCTCACCGGAAGGGGGCATATCACCCTTACCGTGGCTGATGAAGAGACAACACAGAATGTCAGTTTCTCTGATAAATTCGAGGAAGATGGTATCACCTTTGAAGAGCCGACTGAACATCTCTTCAGCTTTAACTCACCCATTGGCGCCTGCCCCGAATGTGAGGGATACGGTAAGGTAATAGGTATCGATGAAAACCTTGTCATACCCGATGAAAACCTCTCGGTATATGATGACGCCATCGCCTGCTGGAGGGGAGAGACCATGAAGCAATGGAAGGAGAGGCTCATATACAGTGCTGACAAGTTTGACTTTCCCATTCATAAACCCTGGTACATGCTCACTCCTGAACAAAAGGCCCTGGTATGGAGCGGCAACAGGTATTTCTTCGGACTGAACCAGTTCTTCGAACATCTCGAGGAGAAGAAATACAAGATACAGTACAGGGTCATGCTCAGCCGCTACAGGGGCAAACGCACCTGTCCCTCCTGCGGTGGCAACAGGCTGCGCAAGGAGGCCGGCTGGGTGAAGGTCGGCGGCAGGTCAATAACGGAGATAACAGCAATGCCGGTGAGTGAGGCTCATGAGTTCTTTGAACACCTGACCCTTAACGGTGAGGAGAGAGAGATAGCGGGACGTCTTCTCAAGGAGATACAACAGCGACTGGGATTTCTCGTGAATGTGGGACTCACCTACCTCACCCTCGACAGGCTCTCCAACACGCTGTCAGGAGGAGAGTCGCAGCGCATCAACCTCGCCACCTCACTGGGCAGCAGCCTGGTGGGATCACTCTATATCCTTGATGAGCCCAGCATAGGGCTGCATCCGCGCGATACCAACCTTCTTGTTAACGTGCTCGGGGAACTGCGTGATCTTGGCAACACAGTCATCGTTGTTGAGCACGAGGAGGAGATCATCAGGGCCGCGGACCAGATAATAGATATGGGACCTGCTGCCGGGACTCATGGCGGAGAGGTGATCTACCAGGGAAGCGCAGCGTTCCCGAAGAAGAACAGTTCCCTTACCGCCGCGTACATGACCGGAGCGATGCGCATAGAGGAGCCGGCAGTGAGGCGCAGATGGCACAGCTACATAGCTGTAAAAGGCGCTCGTGAGAATAACCTGAAGGATATTGGTGTCAAATTCCCGCTCCATACCATTACTGCCGTGACGGGAGTAAGCGGTTCCGGTAAGAGCACCCTGGTGCATGATATCCTCTTCAATGCCCTCTCGTCGAGACTGGGTAACAACGGCCTGAAACCGGGCCGTTTCACTGCCCTGGAGGGAGACATGACAAGCATCACGGCTGTGGAGTTGATAGACCAGAACCCTATTGGCAAGTCAAGCCGCTCCAATCCCGTCACATACCTTAAGGCCTTTGATGAAATCCGGAAGCTCTTCGCTGAGCAGCAGGCCGCAGTACAGTCGGGCTTCAAGCCTGCCCACTTCTCATTCAATGTTGAAGGCGGACGGTGCGAGGAGTGCCAGGGTGAGGGTGTCATCAGGGTCGAAATGCAGTTTATGGCCGACGTAGAGCTGACGTGCGAGACATGTAAGGGGATGCGCTATAAACGCGATATCCTTGATGTGAAATTCCACGGCAGGAACATCTATGACGTTCTGGAGATGACCATTGACGAAGCGATAGAGTTCTTCGGCGAATGTAAGGATAAGAGCTGCAAGAAGATAGCTGATAAGCTGAAACCACTGGCAGATGTGGGACTGGGGTATGTCAGGCTGGGGCAGTCGTCATCAACCCTCTCCGGTGGCGAGAGCCAGCGCGTCAAGCTGGCATACTATCTCAGCCAGGAAAAGAGCAGCGAGAAAATGCTTTTCGTCTTCGACGAACCCACCACCGGACTTCACTTTCACGATATAGGAAAGCTGATGAAATCGCTTAATGCCCTCGTCGATCACGGTCACTCGGTGATTCTCATTGAGCACAACGTAGAGGTAATCAAGTGCGCCGACTGGGTCATTGACCTCGGCCCCGAGGGTGGAGAAAATGGAGGCCATGTGGTTTTCGAAGGAACCCCGGAGCAGCTTGCCGCATGCGAATCGTCACATACGGGAAGATATCTGAGAGCAAAGGTTTCCTCCTTCGGGAAGGCTGCGGGGGATTGAAAGAGATCCTGATATAATCCATTTAATCAAACAGGCGGCTTTGATCTGTTCCGGTTACTCTGTGACTCTCAATAAACTGTTCACTGACCGGATAAGAAACAATGTGTGATGGAGTTTAAAGCTACATCGTAATTACAGTGAATTCTCAATCATCTATCCTCCCCGTACATTCCCTGCTCCGTCTTTCCGCTAAAAGCGCCGGATACTCCCAGCGGCACATGTGACAGCGGGTGGGCCAGGTAGATGAAGAAAGGCTTCGAACTGTTTCTGTGAATAAATTCAATGGCTCTCTTCGTAAACTGAAGTGTAAATTGGGAATGATCAGGGTTTGTGGCAATAACCTGTTCATTTTCAATCAACGGCAGGGGCGGGTAATAATCCCTGGTGTGAGGGTGCCATGGCCACATGTCATGGGAATAAGGTATTCCGTAAAACTCATCAAATCCGTGGTTCAGAGGCAGAAACTGCTCCTGGCAACCCAGATGCCACTTGCCGAAAATGGCGGTTTTGTACCCTCGCCTCTTCAGGAGTTCAGCAATGGTTTCCTCCTCTTCATTTATGCCTGTTGTTGCCCTGTGGTCCAGTGCTCCGCTGAATCCGACACGGTTCGGATAACATCCGGTCATCAGGCCGGCACGTGAAGCACTGCAGACTGCCTGAGGGGAATAATAATGAGTGAAAAAAATACCACGGTCGGCCATCCGATCAATATTCGGGGTGGTATAACCCCCTGAGCCCGTCATTGAGAGGTCTCCATAACCCATGTCATCAAGATAGATCAGGATGACATTTATCGGCTGATTGTTGCCCGTGTCAGCATAAGTGACCTCCACTTGAGAGAAGCCGGGCAGAATAAACAGTAGGAGCATTATTCTTTTCATCTTTTTTATCATCTTTGAGACTAAATTACGCAATTATGATGACTATTCTGTCGCCGTCTTTTCTGAATGGCCTGTCAGGATTCGAACCGCAGTTTCAGTCCCTGGTTTCGACATGGATCAACCTTATGATTGCAGTTGTGCTGGTCTGTTTCCTTGTGAGTGAGATTACGAGAAACTACAGCCAGGTTGACAAGCTATGGAGCCTGATGCCGCTGGCATATGCATGGATTACGGTAATGGCCTATCCCTCACCCAGGCTATTTCTGATGGCCTCCCTGGTGACAGTCTGGGGGATAAGGCTTAGTTTCAATTTTTACCGTAAGGGCGGATACAGCATAATCCCCTGGCAGGGAGAAGAGGACTACCGCTGGAAGATACTTAGAGACACCAGTGCCCTCAGAGGCAGGTTCAGGTTCGGACTCTTCAATCTTCTTTTTATATCATTCTATCAAAACCTGCTCATCCTGCTCTTCTCCACACCGCTGCTGATGGCCGCACTTTACCAGGGCGTACCGATGGGTGTTACTGACCTGGTTGCCTCAACGCTTATGCTGCTGTTCATAGTTACCGAAACCATCGCAGACAACCAGCAATACAGGTTCCAGAGCGTGAAACTCAGCCCGTCGGAAAATCAGAAACCCTACATTGAATCTCTCAGCAAGGGCTTTCTTACGGAAGGCCTGTGGAAGTATGTCCGCCACCCCAACTTTGCCTCCGAACAGGCTATATGGATAAGCTTCTATCTCTTCAGCGTGGCAGCCTCGGGCAAATGGATCAACTTCACACTGCTGGGACCGGTGCTGCTTGTAATCCTCTTCATCGGCAGCTCAGTCATGACTGAAAAGATCAGCAGCGGCAAATACCCGGATTACACCATTTACCAGAAAGAGGTACCCAAATTCATTCCCCGGCTGTTCCGGCGGAAACAGGATCAGGGTTGAAAAGCTTCGTTTTCATTCTGAGTGCTACATTTACGAGCAGGATCAGTACGGGGACTTCAACTAGCGGGCCGATGACCGTTGCAAAAGCAGCCTGCGAGTTGATGCCAAAGACCGCTACCGCTACCGCTATAGCCAGTTCAAAGTCATTGCTGCCGGCAGTAAATGCAAGCGTGGTGGATTTCTCATACCCGTTGCCCATCCACCTTGCAATGAATAATGTCACGAAGAACATGAATGCAAAGTAGATTGTAAACGGAACTGCCACCCTGATCACATCCAGTGGTAATTCAATGATCTTCTCTCCTTTGAGCGAGAACATTACAAAAATCGTAAACAACAGGGCTATGGGCGTCAGCCATGACACTTTCGGAATGAACTTACTGAAATACCATCCGTCGCCTTTCCATTTGCGCAGGAGAAGGCTTGAGAGCAGACCGGCGGCAAAAGGTATGCCCAGGTAGATTAGCACGGTAATTGCAATCTCAGAGATAGAGACCTCCACAACAGCACCGCTAAGTCCAAAAAGCGGCGGAAGCAGAGTAATGAATACATAGGCATAGACGCTGTATAGAAACACCTGGAAGATTGCATTGAAGGCGACCAGTCCCGCCGCCAGTTCTGTGTCTCCCTTTGCAAGATCATTCCAGACAAGAACCATGGCAATACAGCGGGCAAGACCTACCAGGATTACACCGACCATTAGCCCGGGATGATTATGAAGGAAAATTATTGCCAGAAAGAACATTACAAGCGGCCCGACAATCCAGTTTTGAGTAAGCGACAGGCCGAGCAGCTTCAGGTTCTTAAAGACCAGAGGCATCTTCTCATATTTTACTTTTGCGAGGGGCGGATACATCATCAGGATCAGTCCGACAGCAATCGGAATATTTGTAGTGCCAACACTGAGCGAATCCCAGAAGCCAGAAATGCCCGGTGCAAGCCAGCCGATCAGAACACCGGCAAACATCCCAAGAAAAATCCAGAGTGTCAGGTAACGGTCGAAGAATGAAAGTTTTTTTGTGGTCGACATAGTTACAAAGGTTAAAGTAATGATTTTGAAAATCTTTAATCACGACTTGAAACCTGCCACTGTGATGCTGTAAACTCCGCCAGTCTCATCCCCCGAAGGCAGGGGAGTTAAATTTTCAGGCACTTCAATCCTCTTTTCCCGTTCAACCCTGATATCCTTAAACCCGGTTTCACTTATTAAATTAATGTAATCGCTGTAATCTATCGCCCCTGAAACGCATCCTGCATATGCTTCAACGTCAGACCTCATCTCATCAGTCAGGGCTCCTTTTATTACCACATCTGATATGCAGAAATGGCCTTGGGGTTTCAGGACGCGCATGATTTCGGCAAATGCTTTTCGCTTATCCGGAACCAGATTGATTACACAGTTGGAGATCACCACATCATAATGATTCTCAGGCAGGGGCATCACCTCAATATCGCCTTCAACAAATGTAACGTTTGAATAACCGAGTTTCTTCCTGTTCTCTTCTGCCTTCAGAAGCATCGGTCCGGTAAAATCCAGACCTGTTACGTGCCCGGTCTCTCCGGTAAGCGAGCGGGCAACGAAGCAATCATTTCCTGCACCGCAACCAAGGTCAAGCACATGGTCGCCGGGTTTTATTGCTGCAAAATCTACAGGAATACCGCAACCCAGGCTGAGATCAGCGTCAGGGTTATAACCCGGCAGATGTTCATAGCTTTCATTAAAGGTGGAATACCCCTCATAGCTGCAACAACTGCCTGTAGAACAGCATGATTGCGCATCTCCCGCATTGGAAAGAGCTATTTTTCCGTATTTTTCCTTTACGATTAATTTTAAATCAGATGGATTCATCAGCGTTTAGTATATTTTCCCGGTAAAACTTATAGAATGTTTTCTGTATCAGATCGCGAATGCGGATATACTCTCCATGTATGAATTCGGGAGTTCCTGTGGCATGCGAAGGGTCTTTAAAGCCGAAATGAAGGCGGTGCTTCACCTTACCGAAGAAGGCGGGACAGGTTTCATTGGCATGGTCACAAACGGTGATCACATAATCCCACTCTTCGCCAAGATATTCGTCAACCAGGTGAGGAGTGTGGTGACTTATATCAATCCCCAAATCAGCCATGACCTCCACGGCTTTTGTATTTATATAGGCAGCAGGCTCAGTACCGCCTGACCTCACATAAAGCGTTTTGTCAAACGACTGCAGGAAGCCGTGAGCCATCTGGCTGCGGCAGCTGTTGCCCGTACAGAGTATAAGTATTTTTATTTTGCGCATAATATTTGTCTTTTAATCGGGTCTTAAGTCTGAAGGTCTGAGGTCTGAAGGTCTGAGGTCTGAGGTCTGAAGGTCTGAGGTCTGAAAGTCTGAAGGTCTGAAGTCTGAAAGTCTGAAGGTCTGAAGTCTGAAAGTCTGAAGGTCTGAAGGTCTGAAAGTCTGAAGTCTGAAGGTCCAAAAAGTCTAAAGACTGAAGGTCGTGCAGTCTTAGATACATGCAGTCTAAGTATCTGATCTTTAATTCATAATCTTTAATTCTTAATTCTTAATTCTTAATTCTTCACTACTGCCTCTTATTTATTCCTCGGCCTTAATTGACAGGTGCATGATCCGCTCAGTTGCTCAGTGATGTCTATTTTCAGCGGTAAGCCGTCCTGCTCCCACGCCACTATCCCTCCGGCAAGGTTAGCAATATTGGCAAATCCCTTTGCCAGGAGAAACTCCATGATCTCGTGGCTTCTCAAACCAACTGAGTCGGCAATGATAAGCGGCTGTTCGTGCGACAGATCAACATAATCCTTTTCGATTCTGCTCTTAGGTAAATGGAGCAATCGGGGAACATCAAAATTCTTGTAGCCTGTCAGCCTCTCCTCCCTGACATCCAAAATCACTGCACCGCCCTCGGTGGCTTCGGCATAAGCTTCACGCGGAGTGAGATTCAAGAACCCTCCGCTGCAGAATCCCTTGTTATGATACAATTCAGACATAGCCCCTTACCAAGGATATTAGTTTTGTACCGGACTGTTTCCTGCCGTTTCAGCATTCAAATATAATCATTTCGTAAATTTACGAAATAGAACATTAGAATTTTTATATAACTGCAAAAATCGAGAATGCGTAACAATTTTAAGCTCTAAAGCCGGATGACCATCACAGTTACCAGGACCAAACCGGATCAATGTCAGAAGTTCTTTCTGAAGTCGTCCATATTGTCCGCCAGACAGATGATAGTGATGAAGATGACAGCTGCAACCGTGACAATTATCCAGTTACTTGTACCCCGGGTTCACGGCTTACCGGTTCAGTATCTTCCAGCCTAAACCAGCCAAATGTTCCTGTACCTTCACTTTTTATTGACCTGATAATCGGCAATCAGTTCTTTATTTCAAGCTTGTAACCAAGTGTGGGGATCGTAACAATCCGGACCGAGGGATCACCTTTAAGATAGCCCCGCAATTTGGATATAAATACATCAAGACTTCGGCCTGTATAGTAATCAGCTTCGCCCCATACATCAATCATTATCTCTTCACGGGTAACAATATTATTAACGGAAGTGGCAAGTTTACCGAGTATTCTGCTCTCCTTTATTGTCATTCTCTGTGAATTGTCCCCCTTTATCAGACTGAGATTCTTAGGGTCAAACGCAAACCGGCCGATATTGATGATCTCTGCTTCATCAGGTGACTCGGTTACGGACCGGGCCGTCCTGCCGAGCACCGCCCTGATCCTGTAGAGGAGCTCTTCCTCGTCGAACGGCTTGGTTATGTAGTCATCTACCCCGAGGCGAAACCCGGTGATCTTGTCTTCCTTGAGAGAGCGTGCAGAGATGATGATTACCGGAATCTTGCTGTCAAGCTCTTTAATTCTGGCCGTCAGTGAAAATCCATCCATGCCGGGAAGCATGATATCAATGAGGCAGAAGTCAGCTCCGGCTCTTGTGAATCCCTGCAGTGCTGACTGACCATCGCGGTACAGTTTAACCTCAAACCCGTTTGACTCAAGGAAATCTACCAGCAAAAAACCCAGGTTGAGATCATCCTCAACAAGCAGTATTCTCGTATGTTTATGATTTTCCGTCATCTTGCTCAGCCAGAGGAAGTTCGAGGGTCACCGCCAAGCCTCCCTCCTTCCTGTTCACGATTCTGATGTTGCCTCTCATTCCTGAAATTATCCCCCGAACCTGGTATAGTCCCAGGCCGAAGCCATCAACACTGTGAGTATTACCTTCAGGTACACGAAAATACTTCTCAAATACTTTTCCCCTGTATTCCTTTGTAATGCCGGGACCGTTGTCCTCAATTACAATGTGAAGCTTCTGATCTCCAGAGGTCAGTCTTATTAATATTTCAGGTCTCTGGCCCGAATACTTAACTGCATTGTCAACCAGGTTCCCGAGGGCAATATGAAACAAGTCAATATTTCCTGTAACCGTGAACCTGTCTCCTGCCCTCTCAATAGCTATCTTCCCTCCCTTCTGTTCAATCTGCACTCTGAACGTTTCTGTAATATCTTCCACAACTGCCGCGGCATCTATCTCCTCCGCGGGCAACGACCTGTCAATCTCGGCAAAGTCGGTTTTAAGCAACTTCTCAACTTTCTCATTCAGCTTGCCCTGTTCGGTTTTAATTACATTGGTGTAAAAGGACAGTTTCTCATCGTTTTCCACTTTCTCGTTTTTAGAGAGCATGCTGTTTGCGAGTGATATGTTGGTCAGCGGGGTTTTGAACTCATGAGTAACATTGTTAACAAAATCCACAATGCTCTCTGACAGGAGCCTCTCCCGCCTGTAGTATGTATATATTATTATTAATGAGATAGATATCAAAAACAGAAGCAACATAGAAAAGATAAAGATATCACCCATCTGGGCAAGAATGAAATCACGTTTCTCGGGAAACCGCAAGCTGAGTTTATACCCTGATTTCTCCAGCATCTCTTCCAGGCCATTACTGAGGTAAGTGTTCTTTGTCCGGGTTATTTGTGCAGCCTGGTCTGCTCCTATTATATCAAATTCAAAGTCAAGTCCTATTCCGTAGAAATTAAGGTCCTGCCGGATCAGCGATTTCATATTCTCCCATTCTTCCCTTGTCTTCATCACCAGCATGCATGATTCGTGCCGGCCCTGTCTCAGACAATTGTTTACCTCGCTGCAAATGGCTTCGTTTCGCGAAAGATTTTCCACGATCCTGTTCATTGCCATCTCAACGCTATGGTTGAACTGGGCTTCTTGCATCCGGGCTGCCTTTAGAATCCAGCTGACCTGGATTGCAACAAGGGCTGACAGTGCTCCAAAGGTCAATATCAGTAGAATAAGCTGAACACGCGACTTCTTCATAAGCTCAAAAATACACAGATTTCGTTAAGCCGATGAAGATTTAACATCGGGATAACATGATTTAACTGCGGTATAACATGATGAAGCTGTTGTTAAATTAATTTTGAACCGAACAAAAACAAAAAAGTCATGAAGAAAGTCATCCTTGGAATTTCAGCTCTTGTAATCCTGATGTTTGTTGTAATAGCTACGGTCAATGCACAGAATGATCAGAAGAAGGAAAAGAAAGCCAAAACGGAATCCGTTAAAGACTGTTCAAAATGCCCCTCTGCTGCCACCTGTGAAATGGCTGTCGGCGAAAGTCCGGTACCCGGGTCTCACGCAAAGCATTCGGCAGCGAACTGTGATCCCGCCAAATGCAAGGATGGAGAGTGTGATGCAGCCTGTAAAGCCACCTGCACAAAAACCGGTCCTGAAGCCGGGTGCACTCCTGCAAAATGCCATTCCGGATCAGAAAAGAAATAGGGCATTGAGCCTTGTGGATGCCGCGGCACTGAATTTCACAGGCATAGTCGGTAGTCCAGCAGGGTTGCCAGCGCCTTATGATATTCGTTTTCCAGTTCCATAAGCCGGTCTTCCGATTCGTAGAGGACTTTCAGGTATGCAAAATAGTTTACGACAGTAATTTCTCCTGCTGCAAGGGCCCTGTCAGGATATTTTGTTCCACCTCCTGCTTCAATAATACTCCTGATCTCTGAAATGCTTTTTTGCAATGCCAGGACTCTGTTAAGGTCATTTCTTGTCTGCAATTTCAGTTCAAGCAATCTCGCTTCACGCAGGGCTTCCGAATAATCCGCAGCTGCTGAAGCCGATCTGACCCTGTTTGAATTAGCCCACAGAGGAATACTCAGTCCGGCAATCGGACCGGTGTACGCAGTACCTGCAACGATTTCTGATCCGTAACCCACCTGAAATCCAGGCAGGGAAGCGTTTTTGCTTAGTCTGACCTCCTGCTGACTGATAGTATATTCAAGCTCAGAAATGAGAAAGGCAGGGTGAGAGCGGGATTTCTCGGTTATCAGAAGTTCCGGATCAGGCAATGCTTTAACCGGGTAATCAGCATATCCCATTTCTCCCGCTTCCGATCCGCTCATGTAATGGAGCTTTTCCATGAGCATATCCCGTTCCGATTCTCTCCGGTTAATTTCAAGGCTCACGACGGAAAGTTCCAATAATATGTTGTTGTAATCCATTATTGTGGCTTCGCCGTTTTCAATCATTCTTCCCCATGTTGATTTCAGTGTCTCATAGCCCTTTTGCCTATCAAGCAATTTTTCAAGGGCCCTGGTATTATAAATGAGGTCAAATATTGTGAGTTCAGCTTCGAGAAGGGCATTCATCCTTCCCAGGCTAAACTCCTGTTCTGCAAGAATAATGGTGTTATTGTTAATTTTCTTTTGCATCAGGTATTTTGTCGGGAAATCAAATGACTGTGATACCGACCAGGTCTTTTTATTGCCGGCAGCATCAGTGTTACCGGGCATGAAACCTGCAGACACGAACGGATCTGGCGGGGCATTGCCGGTCCGTGCCTCAGTTCGTCTTGCCTCAAGCAGCTTTCTGTATGCGGTAATCGACGGATTGTTTTCGGAAACCCTTTCCAGATATTCCGTAATTGATTGAGCTGACAGCGGGACGGCAATAAAAATGATCACTGTAAGTATGAATAGTTTCTTAATCATTTTTGTCTCTTTTTTCAATTAAATAATAAGCTGAGGGAATGATGAATACATTCAGCAGCGTGGAGCTGAGCAGTCCTCCAAGAATAACGATGGCCATCGGACTCTGGATCTCATTACCCGGCCTGTCTCCTCCCATGGCAAGGGGTATAAGTGCAAGTGCGGCAGTCAGGGCTGTCATCAAAATTGCGTTTAGCCTGTCAGCCGACCCTGAGATGATCCGTTCACGGAGAGGCCTCCCTTCCTGTTTGAGGCGAATATATCTTGAGATCAGAAGTATGCCGTTCCTGGTGGCAATACCGGATAGTGTAATAAACCCTATAATTGAAGGTATACTCACAACATTTGAAGAGAGTTTGATGGCAATAATACCCCCAATCAGGGCCAGCGGCAGGTTCAGGAGAACAATCAGAGCCAGCGAACTATTCCTAAACTCCTGGTAAAGAATAAGGAATATTATCAGAAGGGCTATTACCGATGTTGTCAGCAGTCTCCTGGAAGCGTTTGCCGCACTTTCAAACTGTCCGCCGTACTCAATATGGTAATTCTGAGGCAGCGTTACCTCTGCATTTATCCTCTCCCTTATATCTCTGACAACGCTGCCGACATCGCGTCCGTCAGTGTTGACCGAGATGACGATCCGCCGCTTTACATTCTCGCGGTTGATTAAAGAGGGACCTGATGAAGATTCTATCTCAGCAACAGATGACAGCGGCACCTTCCTTCCATCATGAGTATCAATAAGGGAACTGCGAATACCCTCCATCGTGCTCCTGTATTCATCATTCATCCTTACAACGATCGGGAACCGCTTCTCCTCTTCATAAACATCTGAGACAGTTTGCCCGCCAATGGCATAGGATATAAATGAGTTAAAACTGTTCATCCCGATACCGTAGTTTGCAAGCATTTCACGGCGAGGCTTTATCTTTAACTGAGGTATTTCAATCAGTTGCTCGACGTTAAGGTCGCCTATTCCCGGAATATCTTCAATTTCAGATTTAATGACGTTTGCAGTCCTGTAAAGATCATTCAGGTCATCTCCGAAGAGTTTGATGGCAATGTTGGCCTTGGTACCTGACAGCATCCTGTCCATCCTGTGAGTTATGGGCTGACCGACTTCTATGCTTGCCCCGGGTATCACCCGGAGTCTCTCCCGGACTTCTGCGAAAAACTCCTCCCTGCTTCTGCCGGAAAGCACAAAGGGCACATCCAGCTCTGACATATTCTCGCTGAAGAAATGTTCGGCCAGTTCAGCCCTCCCTGTCTTGCATGCTACGGAGGTGACTTCAGGGATATCAAGCATTATCTCCTGTGCCATGACGCCTATTTTGGCTGATTCTTCAAGAGATACACCGGGGGTGAGTGATATGTTTACAGTCAGCGCCCCCTCATTGAAATTCGGCAGGAAAGAGCTTCCCGCTCTTGTGAGCATGAAAACTGATATCAGGAAGATGGCTGCAGTCAGTCCGATCAGCCATCTGCTTCTGTTTAAAGTAAACTGAAGTGCATTGCGATAGATTCTGCCCAGGTTCCTTTCAGTCCAGGATCCGTTCACTGCCCGCAGTAGCCGTTTTTCATCAGTCAGGAGATAGCTGCTCAGCACCGGCGTCAGAGTGACTGCAACTATCAGTGAGGCAAAGAGGGAAACTATGAAAGAAATTCCAAGCGGTCTCAGCATTCTTCCCTCAAGATCACCAAGGAAAAACAACGGAACAAATGTTATGATGATAATGAGCGTGGCATTCCAGATTGAGGATCTGACCTCTGATGATGCCCTGAAAACAACCCTGGTTGTAGGCTCCCTTTTTTCCGGAGTCAGAAGGACATTTTTGCGCAGTTGCCTGTATATGTTCTCTACGTCAATGATGGCGTCATCAACCAATGAGCCAATGGCTATTGCCATACCGCCAAGACTCATTGTGTTGACAGTGTAGCCGAGAAATTTCAGGGTGATAATGGCCACAAGAAGTGACAGCGGCATCGCCAGAAGAGAGATGATCGTGGTCCTGACATTGAACAGGAATAAGAAGAGAATGATGACTACAAATATTCCGCCTTCCAGCAGCGCCTTGAGCACATTCCTGATGGAAGTATTAATAAACTCAGCCTGGTTGTAGATATCATCATGAAAAGTGAGCGATGAGCCTGCATTAGCCTGTATGTCACTGATAACATCCTTAATATCACCGGCCAGGGCAACAGTATTCGCATCTGGTTGCCGGGTAATTGTCAACAGCACCGCACTCCTTCCCCGGTAGGATCCTGTTCCTATAGCAGGTGTGCTGCCAATCTCTACAGAAGCGATGTCGCCTATTCTCACAGGGGTGCCTTCCGAGACTTTGACCACAGAATTAGCCAGATCCGACAGCCTGTCGCTTCTTGCCATGCCCCTGACAATGTACTTGCTGCCGTATTGATTAATGAATGATCCTGATGTATTGGTATTCAGCTCTTTGCTTGCATCAATCAGTTCACTCATTGTTACCCCGAAGAAATCCATCTTATGCGGATCAGCCAAAATCTGATATTCCTTTATATCACCTCCAATCACATTGACCTGTGCTACTCCACCCACTGCCAGCAGTCTGGGTGCCACGGTCCAGTCAGCCATCGTTCTGATCTCCATGGGAGTCAGCGTGTCCGATTCAAGTGCGATGATCATCATCTCACCCAAAAGTGATGTCTGCGGGGCAATGACCGGCTTTTCAATCCCTTCAGGCAGTTTGGCATTTGCCTGGATAAGTCGCTCGGCAACTGTCTGCCGGGCTTTGTATATATCCGTCCCCCAGTCAAATTCAACGAATACAATTGAGAACCCCATTGTTGAGGTGGATCTTACACGCCTTATGGATGTTGCTCCGTTTACTGCTGTTTCAATTGGAAATGAGACAAGGGTCTCAACCTCTTCCGGTGCCATTCCGCTTGCCTCGGTCATTATTACAACCGTCGGGGCTGTCAGCTCCGGGAAAATATCAATATCCATCCGCAATGTAACAATGGTTCCGGTGATTATCAGAAGGAGAGCTCCTATGACGATGCTCAGCCTGTTCCGTAAGGAATAGTCTATTATTTTATCAAGCATGGTGGCAGGATTAATGGTTGTGAGCGTGTGCAGGAGCAGAGGCAGACATCTGAGACAGTTTCACCAGATATGTGTCTGCGGCAACAATACGCTCTCCCTCATTGAGCCCTGAAAGCACCTGGGTCTTTTCTCCGTCGCTGTAACCGGTGGTGATGTACCTTTTTTCAAAGTCGCCATCTTCATGTGCAACAAAAACGTAGAGCCTTCCGAACTCCTCCATAAGCGCACTGTTGGGAACCGTCAATGCATCGGCTGTCTGCCTGCCTATAAGATAGACCTCAGCATAGGTCCCCTCGATCAGCTCCGGCTCATAATCGAGACTAAAGTAAACCGGGATTAGGAGTGAACTCTCCCCCGTACTCTTGCCGTAGGATATTTTCCGGCCGTTCATTTCAACGGTTTTGAATATCCTGTCGCTGTACCCAACCTTGAAATTGGCACCCACAGCTGATGAAGCGGCGGCCAGGTCATCAGGCCTGACATCAGCCCTCAAAACAAGTCCGCGGCCTGAGATCACTGATGCCATTGGCTGACCTGCCATGACCTTCTGTCCATCGGCAACAAAAATGTCGCGGATGTATCCTGAAACAGGAGCGATAACCCTGCTGCCTCCCGTATCGTAGACGGCCTCAATGTTATCATACTCGCTGCTGATCTTTTCAAACTCATTCCTGGCCGCCAGATAATGCTCTTCGGTTATTATCCTTTCGGCAATAAGTTTTTCAGCCCTCTCAAAATTCATTCTGGCACGGTCAAGATCAGACTTGATCTGCCGGAATCTAAGATCCGTGTTGTCATCAGACAGATTCCCTCCGGCAACGCTGAAGAGTGCCTGCCCTTGTGAAACCTTCACTCCCGGCAACAAAAATTCTTCACCGAATTTTACGAGTCCTGATGATTTGGAAGTGATCGTGATCAGATCCCGGTTATCGGCCATGATCCGGCCTCCCGTTTTCAAAACAAAAGAAAATGGTTGCATCGCAAGGGTAACGATCTCAAAATGAGCAGAGTCATGAGCCCGGGAACCGGTGGTGACAGTTGCTGGGCCAGGTTCCTCCTCATGGACACTGGTAGTTACAGCCTCGTGGTCATGTTCCTCTTCTGATTCATGACCGGGATCAGAGTTCGGGGCACATGCGGCGATTCCTGCCAGCAGCAGGACAAACAACATATATAATATAGATTTCATTTGTCAGCATAATTAAAATATCAGTTAAAATTGATTGAACATCCTGTGGGAGGCGGGTTATGCTGACGGTGGGGCGCGCAATAAAGTTGACCCGGGCAAAAGTTCCCTGTAAAAGTATTGATCAATGAAAATTAGACTTGATTCAATTTCCCAGACCAGAAAAGCAAAATCCGGTGAGTCTGAGGGTGCCGGAAGATTGTCTTGTGAGAGCTGGTGAAAAAGCAGTCCGGAGATCCGGCATACCGGAGACTCTTCACACTGATCATGAAATTCAGCGGTAACTGCATTGGCATCATGGCTGCACAAAGTTATAAAATCATGCCCGTGCAGCAATGCCGGATTATTCTCCGCATGGTTGTGAGGAATAATACTGTGTGCCAGTATTATCAGCATGCAGAGCACCATTGACCAGCTCTTTATCTTTCGTCCTTTGCGCAAGTATTAATATATTCGGCAAATGTAATTACTTCTGATGTAACTGACTTACCAAAAGGGTTAAAACTTCTTAAAGCCTGACGCAGTTTGTGCATCCCGGGCCCAGTACCGTAATGTCAAGCATTGTTGTTAATTTTAAAAAATTGAACCATAGATCAACCCCGAAATAGTTGCCATTACAACTACAAGGCTGACGTATACCGCAGTCTTTTGATTTCCAATAATACCTCGTATAACCAGCATATTGGGAAGCGAGAGCGAAGGTCCTGCAAGGAGAAGAGCCAGGGCCGGGCCTTTACCCATTCCTGAGGCTATCAGCCCCTGCAGAATAGGCACCTCAGTCAGTGTGGCGAAATACATGAATGCGCCCACTATTGATGCAAA
Source organism: Bacteroidales bacterium UBA4772 (assembly GCA_002403305.1). Classification (GTDB taxonomy): domain Bacteria; phylum Bacteroidota; class Bacteroidia; order Bacteroidales; family VadinHA17; genus SR-FBR-E99. The sequence goes on along the minus strand of DHHM01000023.1, from coordinate 150,458 downwards.
GAAGTTTGATAATATTGAATTACCTCCTACCAGCTTTGCGATCCATTCATTCGGGACTACACCCGGGATACTCTGGCCGTCGTGGGTAGAGCCAAGGAGAAACCCGGCAATCACCACGCCGATTCCAAGGAGGGGGATAATCTGCTTGGCGAATCCCCATGTTGAGAGGGTCCATTCACGGTTTTCATCGTCCTGTTTATCAAATAATGTTATAACGCTTAGCGCAGCTATTCCGACAATCATCGGGACCAATGGCCTCAGCTTATCACTTTCAATCAGTGAATTCGACAAGAATACCGATACCACAGTCACAACTGCGGCGGCCAATACCCACTGCCATTTAATTTTAAGGATCTTAATCAGTGACCATGCAAGCACCAGGCTGAAAAATCCCGTTATATACCATTTGTATGAATAGATATAGTACCAGGCACTTGATGTATCATTGGCAGCCGGGCTACCCCAGTTGGCAAATACGAGTATCAGCACCATTGTAAAGAAATGAGTCATCGTCTGCCACATCGGTCTTCCTTCGGGCTCTACCATCAGGTTCATCTGATCCTCTCTTTTCTGCTTCTCCTCATTACGGTAGACCAGTGACATGATCAGTCCTATCACCACGCTGAAAACCACAGCCCCTATAACACGTGCAACACCCATTTCAAAGCCCAGGATGCGGGCCGTAAGAATGATCGCCAAAATATTGATTGCCGGACCGGAATAGAGAAATGCTATTGCCGGGCCTAGACCTGCACCGCGTTTGTGAATGCTTGAGAAGAGCGGCAGTATTGTGCATGAACAGACTGCCAGAATGGTTCCGGAGACGGCGGCAACGGAGTATGCAAGCCATTTCTTTGCATTGGCTCCGAAATACCTGATCACCGACCCCTGGCTGACAAATACCGATATAACACCGGCGATGAAGAATGCCGGCAGAAGGCAAAGAATAACATGCTCCCTTGCATACCACTTTACCAGATCAAAAGTCGCCGCAATCGCAGTGTTGAAACGGGCGCTTTCAATCGGCATGAAAAACGCAAAGACAAATACAACAGTGATCCACAGCAGGATCTTCAGTTCCTTTTTCAGTTCCATTTTAAGCTAAAGATTATCATTTCGTGAAAACCCGAAATGCATATATAATTTTTTTTTAAAATATGGCTATTATAATATAGTATATCCCCACTCCGATGAACAGTCCGGCAACCACCCTCCTGAACCAGATCTCGAAGGTCTTGATCCGGCTGTACATCTTTCCAACATTGCTTACCGCATAAGCCAGCAACCATGCAAAAATGATTACAGGAATTCCGGTGGCGATGGCAAAAATCAGGGGCAGATAGAGTCCGTCAGCACTGGCCACAGTCATAGGTATCAGCATTACGAAGTATAAAACTCCGCTGTATGGGCAGAATGCCATGGCAAACAGAATTCCCAGCAAAAGGGTATTCAGATAACTCTTCCTGCCCCTCTCCCCTATCTTCTCCGTGATCGATCCCATGACGCCCGGAAGCTTGAATTTGATAAAGTCGAGCATGAAGAGACCTATCAGGATCAGAACCGGACCCAGCAGTTTTTCTCCCCATTTCTGGAACCAGCCGGAGATATCCATCTGGCTGGCGCCGAAGAAAATGATCAGGGCTAAACCCACATAGGTGATTGCCCTTCCCAGAGTATAAACAAGCCCGTTGAGAAATACCCTTCTCCGGTCAGTAAGATCACGGCTGATAAAACCTATTGCCGAAATATTCGTTGCCAGCGGGCAGGGGCTGATGGCGGTCATCAGCCCCAGAATGGCCGCTGTTATAAATGCGTACTGCGAATTCTCAAGTATTCGCTGCAGAAGCTCCATTGATTATTTTATCTCCCTCACGAGTGGATCAATTGTTTTTTTGATCTCAGCCTTAAACTTCCCGAAGTTATTATTGGCATACATGAAACCTTCAGCTGTAAGATCCTTCCTGAAATCACCGCTCATGATCACCAGTGCCTGCCCTGTGACTTTTGCCTTTTCAGCGAGCGGCTTACTCTTCTCATCCTCAAGATTTACCGAAGCGAATGTGATTGTTCCTTTACTGTATTCGTCAGGATAGAGAGCAACTATAGCTTCCTGAGCTTTGTTTTCAACTGCAATGCATGTAACACACCTGCGCGAAAAGTGAAAATAATATACCTCCACCTTATCAGCCGCGATTGCAGTTGTGTCAGAAGCAACATCAGCTTTGATGCCAGGCCTGAATGCCAGAAAGGCAGCCAGAGCAACAACAATTACTGAAATCCAGATTATCTTCCTCATCGGTCTATCATTATTTAGTTGATTAATAACTTTTTAAGCTCATCAGCTGAAGGCAGCCTTCCCTTCAGAACAACCTTCTCATTGACCACAAGGGCCGGGGTCGTCATCACACCGTAGTTCATTATGGCCACGATATCCTCAACTTTTGAAACAGTGGCTTCAATTCCATTCTGCTCCACAACCTCACGTGTCAGTTTCTCAAGGGTTTTGCATTTGGGGCACCCCGGGCCCAGAATTTTAATCTCCATATCTCTTATTCTCCTTTCATTTCGTAAAACGTCGAAATATCATATTAAATTTTTTATCGCTTGAAAAATTTATTCAGTAACAATTTCGCCTCGTCCCAATTCTCTCTGTTGATGCAGTATTTAATATAGGGAGGATTGATTTCTCCCTGTATCAGCCCCGCCTTCTTCAGCTCCTTAAGATGTTCTGACAGGGTTGAGCGGGCTATGGGCAGTTCCTCTGCCATATCACCGCTGTAACAGCATTTGTCGAGATTGTTTGCCAGAAAATCCATTACGAATACCCTGACCGGGTGAGAGAGTGCCTTGGCATACCTCGCCAGCTTCTCCTGATCATCTGAATAATATTTTTTCCTGGCCTGCCTGGCTTCCATTTCATTTCGGGAAACGACGAAACAAAAGTAGTGTTTTTTTAATATCAGGGTCTATCCATCGAAAAAAATCATAACGAACCACCAAAACCGGATAGATGTTGCACAGCATCAGACATTGCAAATTACGGCTGACATGTTATATTTATGGAACATAATCCACCCCTAACCTGCCGGACATGGAAAACCATCTCTCTATCAGAAGTATCATTTCGGTTGCCCTTTTAACGCTGATCCTCATCTCCTGTGACAAACCCGGCGGAATCGGGGATGCCATAATTAATCACCCGCGCAGTTTCTATTATATCGACTTCAAAAATTATCCATCAGCCAACAGTTCACTGCCAATAGGAGTCTTCGACTCCGGAACCGGAGGACTGTCGGTTCTTGCAGATATCATCAACCATGAGGAGCTTGCAAAGGAATCTTATATATACTACGGCGATCTTGCCAACATGCCCTACGGAAGCTATGCCCTCGAGGGCAACACTCCGCTACTCATTGAACATGTCATGAAAGATGTTCAGTTCCTCCTCGGCAATAAATACTACCGCTCAGCCGGTGCGCGCAAATATGAGACTGACAAGAGTCCTGTAAAGGCCATAGTTATTGCATGCAACACGGCAACCGCCTATGCCCTCGACACCGTCAGGCACTTTCTTTCAGAGGCCGGCTCCGATATCGGCGTCATTGGGGTGGTGGAAGCGGGTGCCCTGGGTGCTTTCGGAAATTTCTCTCCGGGAGAGAACGGCACAATAGCTGTAATGGCTACTGACGGAACGGTAAGGTCAGGAGCCTATCCCAGGAGCATAAGTAAGGTTAACAAAGCTGACGGGCAAGAAGAGGAGATACAGGTATTCCAGCAGGCAGGCATAGGCATTGCAGAGGCCATAGACGAGAGTGCGGAGGCTATTGACAGGAAGGCCACAGCACCCCGAACGGGTTACAGGGGTCCTTCAGATACCTGCACAGGAGAGATGAAGATAGACCTCCGGCTATGGAACCGTTATGATTTTGACCTTGAAAACAGCGCGATGCTCTTTGAAGGTGACACTGCAGCTCCGGAAAACATTCAGATCAACTCGGTTGAAAACTATATCGCCTTCCATGTTGTGAGCCTGATGGAAAAAATCAGGAACACCCCGGAAGCCCTGACTCTTAACTCAGTAGTGCTGGCGTGCACCCATTATCCCTTTTTCATTGAGACTTTCAGGAAGGAGTTTGAACGCCTTAGGAACTACCAGGAAAACGGTGTATATATTTACCGATCACTGATAGCGGAGGACCTGATCCTGGTCAACCCGGCCTCGGTAGTCGCAGAGCAGCTTTATGCTCACCTGGCCGACAAAAACTTACTGAACAACACCGGATTGAGTGCAAGCGAATTCTTTGTAAGCGTTCCGAACGTTCTCAACAGGAAGGTGGAACTGCGCGACGACGGTTCATTTACTTATGATTACAAGTACGGCCGCAAGGCAGATGATCTGCAGGAATATGTCAAGGCAGTTCCCTTCAGCCACACTTCCATCCCTGCCGAAATCCTCATCCGGTTGTCGCAACAGATCCCGGAAGTATATCACATGATGGTATCATTCAACCATGAAAATGTCATGACTGAATATCTGGAATCAAACGAGCGTATTGTATCGCAATAAGATTTACATTTACCGCATAAACATTTGCATCATGAAAAAGGCTTTTCTGATTCTGGCGATTGTCTTTCTGGGTGTGCAGATTTCAGCACAGGATTTCTTTCGTGAGAATTTCAGCAGGGAGAAGGATTATGTCATCCTTGTCAACCCGACCGTCGGGAACATTGAGGTTGTCGATTTCCTTGTAAAAAACGGCCAGCTTGATATTAATACCGACATGATAGACTTTGTTGGCGTTTATCACTCGAGTCAGAAGTATGATTTTTCCAAGTCGGTAAAGTATATTGATTCCGTTGGAATAAAGAATTACCACCTTCACGAGGTCAAGGGACCACTGACCGAGGATCTTATTTACAGGGAGAACCCATGCAGTGACGACCTCCGTCTGATTTTCAAAAACTCCATCGGAGTCTTTTTCTTTGGAGGGGAGGACATTCCTCCGTCAGTCTACGGTGAGGAAAACTGGTATTCCGAGACCAGCGATCCGGGAAGACATTTTTTTGAGGTAACTTTTCTGTTTCATCTTCTGGGAAGCACACGGAATACAACCTTCACCCCGTTGCTCACTGAGAAACCCGACTACCTGGTAACAGGCTTCTGTCTCGGAATGCAGACCATGAACGTAGCTGCAGGAGGCACTCTCTGCCAGGATATCCCGGCACAGATATACGAAAGCTACAGGCCGGAGACTCATGTCCTGATCGACCGTGCCAACCAGCACCGCAACTACTGGCAGAAAGTCAAGGAAGGCCCGGGCTACATGAGCAGCAGCATTCATCCGGTAAGGTTCACTGACCACGGATTCTTCGGGAAAACGGTTAAGGTATCGCGAAACATGCAACCACTTGTTTACAGCCATCACCACCAGTCAGTAAAGAATGTGGCTGTCTGTTTTGATATTACTGCCCTTTCAATGGATGGCAAGGTGGTTGAAGGGATAGCCCATGTCAGGTATCAGAATGTCTTTACCGTCCAGTTCCACCCTGAAGTATCAGCCCTGTATGAAGACCGGGCAAAGGTTAAATTCGCCCCGGAAGACGAGCCACAGACATATCATTCAATGCTGGGCAAAAAGAGTCTGAATTTTCACAGGAAATACTGGGGGCACATAACTGACGTCATTATGGAACTGGCGAGATAGTCAGCCCACTTGCGATTTGCGATTTGCGATTTGGGATTTGCGAATTGCGATTTGCGATTTGCGAATTTCGAATTGGGGTCAGATATTTTTGTAATGAAAAAAATCAAACGAATACTGACTGCAAACCGAGGTCAGACACTCGTGAAGCACATCCGGGTCTTCAGGTATCGTAAGACAGGCTGCAAGCCTTAAAGTATTGCAGACAGCAGTCGGCAGTCAAATCAAATCGTCAATTGCAAATCCCAAATCGCAAATCTACAATGCCTTAACCTCCGTGACCAGTGCCTGCAATGTGCTTTTGGCGTCTCCGAAGAGCATGCGTGTCTTATCGTTGTAGAAGAGCATATTCGCTATGGCAGCGTAGCCCTTGCCCATCCCGCGCTTCATGACGATGATGTTTTTGGCATCACGTGCCTTCACAATGGGCATTCCGTATATCGGGCTCGAGGGATCATCCTCGGCTGCCGGGTTGACAACGTCATTGGCGCCGATGACCACAATCACGTCGGTATTTGGAAGGTCTGGATTGACCTCGTCGCTCTCTACCAGCTGTTCATAGGGAACATCGGCCTCAGCCATCAGCACATTCATATGGCCGGGCATGCGGCCTGCGACAGGGTGAATTGCATACCTCACCTCCACCCCTTTCTCATCAAGGAGCTTGTCCAGCTCATGGCATATATGCTGTGCCTGTGCCACTGCCAGTCCGTAGCCCGGCACAATCACCACCTTCTTTGAATAGCTCAGCAGCACGGCGGCGTCCGACACGGTTATCTCCTTAACGGTTCCGCCCTCAGTTGCGGCAGCCGCTCCGCCGCCGCCGAAGACACCGACAATGACATTGAGCAGTGAGCGGTTCATGGCGCGGCACATCAGGATTGTGAGTATCGTTCCTGCCGATCCGACAAGTATCCCGCCGGTAAGCATCGCCTGGTTGTTGTAGAGGAATCCGCCCATGGCTGCAGCTACTCCGGTAAAGCTGTTGAGAAGAGATATCACCACCGGCATGTCAGCGCCGCCGATGGGCATGACGAAGAGCACTCCGTAGGCGACAGCAACGGCAAAGAGAATCAGTATCAGCGGAGTCAGCTCCGAGGAGGCCTGTACGTCACGGGTCATGATATAAACAATAAAGGCGATTATAACAACCAGAATTGTAACGTTGACATATTTCATTGCCTTGACCCTCAGATCGCCTATCCATCCGTCGAGCTTGCCAAAGGCAATCATGCTTCCGGCCCATGAGACCGACCCAATCACCAGGCCAAGGAGTATCGCCAGCACATGACCGTTGGCCATGCCTGTTCTTGCGATAAGCTCGCTGCTGATATGAGGGAACTCCATCATGGAGATGAGGGCTGCGGCAGCGCCTCCCATACCGTTAAAGAAAGAGACCAGCTGAGGCATCGCCGTCATCTTCACCTTTACGGCTATGATCCATCCGATGGCGGTACCGATTATCATGGCACCGATGATCCAACCTATATTGCCAATCGGTGCCCCATCCTTCTGGTGGAACAGTATTGTGGCGGCAATTGCCAGAATCATACCGATGGCAGCAATAATATTACCCCTCCTTGCCGTGAGGGGATGACTGAGCATCTTCAATCCGAGGATGAAAAAGACAGAGGCAACGATATAGGTAATCTCAAGCACAGAGATACCTGCTGAAAACTGGAAAACATCATTCATAGTGCGACTATTTGCAGCGACTGTGATAATTCGGGGTTATTTTTTCTTTTTAAACATCTCAAGCATCCTGTCGGTGACGACGAAACCGCCAACAACGTTCAGAGTGCCGAGCACAACGGCGAGAAAACCGAGGATCATTGCTCCCGTGGTCTCCGCATGGCCCATGACAATAATTGCTCCGATAATGACAACCCCGTGGATGGCGTTTGCACCTGACATCAGGGGGGTATGCAGTATTGCGGGAACATGGCTTATAACCTCAATGCCCAGGAATATTGAGAGGATCACCATGTAAATGATGCCCCTGTTCGCCATAAAAAATTCAAGAAATCCTTCCATTATGCAGTTTGTTTTATATCAAGCATCTGTTTTACTCTTGGACTGACATACTCTCCGCCGTGCACTGCCGTGGTGCCGAAGATGACCTCGTCTCCCATATCCGGTACTATTTTACCCTCCTTGTCAACCATGATTTTGAGGAGATTGATTATGTTGTTGCCGAACATCCGGCTGGCATCGGACGGCATCTCCGAGGGGTAGTCTGATTTTCCTATTATAGTGACCCCGTTGGCATTAACGGCAACACCGTTCTCTGTAAGCTCACAGTTGCCTCCTGTCGAGGCTGCGAGGTCAATAATCACCGACCCCGGCTTCATTTTGGCCACTGTATCTTTAAGTATCAGCACCGGAGCCCTTCTGCCGGGTATCTGCGCTGTGGCGATGATCACGTCAGCGGCGGCAGCACGCTGCTGGATGAGCTCCTGCTGACGCCGCTTAAATTCTTCCGTCTGCTCTACGGCATAACCACCGGCGGCAGCATCTTCAACAGCTCCTTCAACCTCGACAAATTTACCGCCAAGGCTTTTCACCTCCTCCTTCACAGCTGACCTCACATCAAAAACCTCAACCACAGCCCCCAGCTTGCGTGCTATGGCAATAGCCTGCAGGCCTGCAACACCGGCACCCAGTATCAGTATCCGTGCAGGCTTGATGGTACCCGCGGCCGACATGAACATCGGGAAGAACCGCGGCAGCAGGGATGCAGCTTCCAGCACCGCCTTGTAACCTGAGACCGTAGCCATGGAAGAGAGTATGTCCATCGACTGTGCCCTGGTGATCCTGGGCACAAGGTCAAGGGCAAGAAGGGTCACACCCCTCTGTCTGATCTTTTCCAGCCACTCCCTGTTCTCAACCGGGTCAAGGACCGTGCAGAGAATCTGCCCGGCCCTGAAGGCACCGACATCATCAGCTACCGGAGGGTTAATGCTCAGCAGCAGATCTGCTTTGGAGAGGATATCCTTCCTTGCTGTAGGTGAGGCGCCGGCAGCCTCATATTCACTGTCCGGGGCATATGCTCTCTCACCGGCCCCGTGCTCAACCATGATGTCAACCCCGAGCTTTATTAATGCTGCCGCTTCACCTGGAAGGAGTGCGACCCTGTTTTCCTTCCCCGTCTCTTTAAGAATTCCTGCGATCATATAGAGTTGTTTATGAAAATGACAATGTTATTGTTTTTTCAGCAACGAGGCAGCCTCACCGTCCAGCATCCACAACAGTTGACCCGAACCCGGTTTGACCCATGATGCGGGATACCTCTCATAACCGGGCTTCTTATCCACAATCTCCGAAACAATGGAGGCCTTGTCCTTGCCTGTCACAATATAATATACTTTGGATGAGTTGTTGATAAGCCTTCCCGTAGCCGTGATCCTCCTGAGGCCGGTGCCGGGATGAACCGCAACGTCGAAGAGACGTGCTGTGGCAAAGAGATCAGGTCTGTCAGGAAAGACAGATGCAGTGTGGCCGTCATCTCCGAGACCCAGAAGCATCAGGTCAAACTGCGGGATCCCGTTGAATAAGGGGACCATGGAGCTTACAAGCTCAGAATACTGCCTGGCTTCTGCATCCGGATCATCCTCTCCCCTGACCCTGAGAATATTGGCATCGGGGATTGGCACATTCTGCAACAGGCTATCATACGCCATCCGGTAGTTGCTCTCACTGTCGTCCGGGCCGACGCATCGCTCATCACCCCAGAAAACCAGCATCTTACCCCAGCTTATCCTGTCCGCGTAGTTGTCCGAGATATACTTGAAGATAAACTCCGGTGTTGAGCCGCCTGAGAGCGCAACAGTGTAGTAATGATCGGGTTCAATCCTGTCAAGATCCTTGATCAGCATTGCAGCGAAACTTTGCGCCAGGGCTTCGCGGGCGGGGAACACTCTGACTGAATATGACATGTTCTGAAACAATCAGGACATAAAACTAATTATAATTCACAATAAACACCATCTTCGGCAAGATTTTTACATGGGTATCTCCACGTAAGCTCAGGCTCCTCTATGAGATCATCAGCTTTCTCCGGACCCCATGTCCCCGCAGGATATCCATAAACAGGAATTGAGCTGTCGTTTTTCCAGGCTTCAAGCACAGGGTCAAGGAACTTCCAGGCAGCCAGCACGGCGTCTGACCTGGTGTAGAGGGTGGAATCGCCCTTCATACAGTCATACAGAAGCCTCTCGTAGGCTTCGGGTATCCTTTCGGCGGCAAGGTCAGAGTAGTGAAAGTCCATGTTGACGTTCTTCACCTTAAATCCGGCCCCCGGGATTTTCATGCCGAACTTCAGCAGTATCCCCTCATCAGGCTGTATTCTGATAATCAGCTGGTTACATCCATCGCACAGACTTTCACCCGAAAATAGGTAGTGAGGAGTCGGTTTGAAATGGATCACTGCCTCGGTGACGCGGGTTGGCAATCTCTTTCCGGTTCTTATATAAAAAGGTACTCCGCCCCATCTCCAGTTATCAATATAAAACTTTAGAGCCGCAAATGTCTCCGTCATGGAGGCCGTATCCACATTAGCCTCCTCACGGTATCCCTTCAGCCATCCCCCCCTGACATGAGCCCCGGTATACTGCCCGCGTATGGCAGTCCGGTGCACCTCCTCACTGCTGATCGGCCTGAGCGACTCAAAAACCTTCACCAGTTCATTCCTTATGGAGGTGGAATCTATTGATGATGGCGGTTCCATAGCCACAAAACCGACCAGATGGAGCAGGTGATTCTGTACCATGTCGCGCAGGGCGCCGGAACCCTCATAATATGATCCCCTCATCTCAACACCCAGAGTCTCTGAGGAGGTGATCTCCACATGATGTACATAATTACGGTTCCAAAGGGGCTCAAAGATGCCGTTTGAGAACCTGGTCACCAGGATATTCTGCACCGTCTCCTTGCCCAGGTAATGATCAATACGGAATATCTGGTTTTCGTTCCATGTCTCAAGAAGTGTCCTGTTAAGTTTTTCGGCACTGGTGTAATCGTAACCGAACGGTTTCTCAATGATCATCCTCTTCCAGCCGTCACCCTCATTGTTCAGACCCTGCAGGGCCAGATTGCGGGGTATCACATCGTACAGATCAGGAGGAACGGAAAGGTAAAAAAGTATGTTTCCGCCAATACTGAACTTCTGTCTGATCATCTCAAGGAAATCAGGAAGACGTTTGTACTCACCGGCAACGGAGGTATCAAAATCGATGTAGTGAAACAGCTCAACAAACTTATCAGAATTTGCTCCGGACTTTTCATCCACTATTCCGGCATGAACCTTTTCATCAGCCGCTCCGCGATCTGCCTCTGCCATTCCGTCAAGGGCCTTTTTCACCTCCCCGCGATACGCTATATCCGTAACCCCGGTCCTGCCCGTGGCAACCACAGCAAACTTTTCAGGCATCAGATTCTCAACATAAAGAGCATACAACGCCGGCATAATCTTTCTCATAGCCAGGTCACCCCTGCCTCCAAAAATCACAATTATCAAATTGTCAGGCCTCTCCATTCATTTGAGTTTGATTCTCCAATTCACATTCACTCCTGCACCTGACCCTTGTTCGCCCGAATACCTGAAATGACAGGATTTTTAACCGTGTAGCGCAGCCTGGTAACAGTAACAAATATAAAAAAAGCAGTAACGCAACCAACTAAGGAATTAAAAATGATCTGAAATAACTGCTAATCTTTGTTGTCATTCTATGATCCTGAATATGTTTTACTTACGTTATAGCTTCTTCAAGGGTGTTGTATTATTAAACATATGTATATTTTTTAAACACAGATCTATTTTATTTATTATCTGTCACTTACATGGATCGATAAAAATATCTGTATACTATTTCAACAGTTCTGGGTAATCTGAAAATACATAATGGTATTCTATGTATCTCATTATCATTTTGTTATAACGTTTGGCATGCAAATTGGACAGGTGGTGTTAAATAGTGTTATACATCAACAATCAATGATATGAAAAGAATTATTCCGTTGACAATCTGCCTGATGATGCTGCACTTCGGCATCATGGCCGGCCAGAAAGGTAAAAGTGAACCTGCTCAGAATCCCGTAAACCGGGTCAGTGTTGCAAGTGATACGGAAACTGAGATCCTGGCAAAGATGTGGATAGAAGGATTTCGTGGAAAATACCCGGCAGCAGAGGTGATTGCTCTCCCGTCAGATGAGTTTGCCGGCGCTGACATTCTATTTTTCACCGGCAGTTCGTCGGATCGCGCCGGAGAGAGAGCTGCCTGGAAAATAGTTGTGGGGCGTGATGTAATAGTTCCGGTAATGAGTGCAACGAGTCCTTTCCTTGCCGTCATCTCAGAAAGCGGAATCTCTCCGGAGCAGTTTGGCGGGATACTGACTGCTGAAGGTACACCCACCTGGGGTGATCTTCTCAATAATGATGACCTCTCCCCTGTCACCGTTTTAATACCGGATGACATCACCGTCGTCAGTGCTTTGTCAAGGTTCGCTCAATCAGATCCGGCGCTTGTCAGAGCCACATCCTCGCTCTCATCTGCGTACATTCCGGCTGCCATTAAAAGTAACCCGCAAGCACTGGCATTCTGCCGCCTGGCTGATATAACCGATAAAACAGGCCGGGGATTCATTGATGGCATACAAATAATACCCGTCGATGTGAATAATAACTCAAGGTCGGACTATTTCGAACAGTTCTATGCCGATTACAACAGTTTCAGCAGAGGAGTCTATATTGGCAAGTATCCGAAAGCACTGTGCAATAATATCTATGCTGCCTCAGCCACAAATCCTTCGCCGGGAGCACCCTCCGACCTGATAAGGTATGTACTGGTCGACGGACAACCTCTCCTGGCGGGAACCGGCTTCACAGCCCTTGCACCGGGAGAAGGCATGATCAGAACGGACGCACTGGTTTCTGACCAGGCTCTGGTAACGGCTGGCAGTGGCGGCCGTCCGGCATTAAGGGCATGGCTCTGGATCCTGGCGGTGATCGTGACAGTTACATCTGTAGCATACGCAATATACCGGTTAACCAGTTCAGGTGCAGAGGAGATCGTTTCATCCAGGCAGAAGCCATCACTGGCATTCAGCCTGAAGTCCCTGATCACACCTGCCGGAATATTGTTTGACAGAGGCCATGCATGGGCGTTTATGGAGAAGGACGGTCTTGTAAGGATAGGCATTGACGACTTCCTTCAGCATGTGACCGGTTCTCTCACCCGCCTCAGAATGAAGGACCCCGGCGAAATAGTACATAAGGGCGAACATGTGGTGTCCGTTGTACAGAACGGCAAACAACTTGAAATCAAATCTCCGGTAAGTGGCAGAATTGTCATGCGGAATGAGAAGCTGACGGCTGATACCGGGATAATGAATAACTCACCGTATGATGAGGGATGGATCTATGCCATTGAACCTGACAACTGGGAGAAGGAATCACGCCTGCTGGAATTTCCCGGGAAGTATATTGATTACCTGAAAGAGGAATTTGCACGGATCAGGGATTTTCTCACAGTTATGCCCGGACCTGGTGATACAAGATATGCTCATGTGGTTTTACAGGATGGAGGTGAGTTTAAGGACGGAGTTCTTGAGGAATTCGGACCTGAGGTCTGGGAAGAGTTCCAGGAGAAATTCCTGGAGAGATCCCGGCAGTAATTTCGTTTGATTTCCGTCGCAACTATTTAGTATTAACCCAATTCTGACTAATATCCATCCTATGAGTTATGACCACATCTACGGTGAGCACGAAGCCGGAGGTACAGGTTATCTCTATCTGTCAGCCGTGCCATTTGAGGAGCCGGGACTGAATACAAACATTCAGAAATCTTCATACCCTGCCCTCACCAAGGGATTTCTCCAGGCAGTGCCCTCTATATTTGTCCTGTGGCCTGCCTTGCTGCCGGGAATCCACCAGGCTACCAAAAACAATAACGATAACGGGGATCACGATGAGTAACGGCAACTATATTGCTTCCAAAGCAATGAGCGGAAGGAGCACCTGAAATATCGCTGTCATGAGGTCCGTAACGGTCAACTGAAGATTTTTTTGTACATTGTAGAAGATTTATACACTCATTGCCAGACCCCTCCGGAATGGAGGTGCACAGTCGCAAAGAGATGTAGTACCGCTAAAAACAACCGCAATGGCAACCACCGGTGACAACCGCCCCATTCGCAGATCATTGCTGACCCGACTGATCAGTTCCTTCAGTCTCAAATCAACGATCTACAGCCGGGTTGTAGGAATAATCGCATTCGCTGCAATAGTCCTGTTTCTTTCTTTTACTGTCATCTTCAGGACGGTCTATGTTAATTATTTCAACACTGTACTCAAACAGAACGGAAATAACATAGGTGCAATAGTGGAGGGGGCACTGTACACATCAATGCTTGAGAATGACAAGAGCACTCTCCACGGAACACTGGATATAATCAACACCATGCCGGGCATTGACGATGTCAATCTATATGACCAGAATGATAACCTGGCCTATTCTTCCTTCACCGCTGAAACGGAATATCACAGTAATCCCGACTGTATTGCATGTCACTCCGATCTGAACGAGATGTTTGCGAAGCGAGAGAAGAGTTACACGATTATTGATGAGAAGAGTGATTGCAGCATGAATCCCAACCAGCCGGGCCAGAGGCACCTGCTTATAAGGAGGCCGATCCTCAATGAGATGTCATGCTACACTGCATCATGCCACGCACACGGTGAAACCGATGAGGTGCTCGGCTCACTGATAATCAGGATGCCTCTCAAGGATCTCGACAATGCCCTGCAGAAATCCTCTGTTGAGTTTCTCCTCATGGCACTGATCATTACCGCCATCATTGTCCTGATGTTGATTCTCTTTACCAGGAAGAAGATCAAAGACCCGCTGAACAGCCTCATTACGGCCAGTGAAGCTGTTTCGGCGGGCGAGATGAAGACCAGGCTGGATATAAGGCCTGATCTGCTTGACGACATGAAGATGGTCTCCGTGGCATTCAATGACATGCTCGACAACATTGACAACGCAACTGAGGAACTGGAGAACTGGTCAAAACAGCTTGAGTATAAGGTTCAGAAAAAGTCTGAAGAGCTTTCAGAAGCACAAAATGAACTTATTAATGTTGAAAGGATAGCCTCGCTCGGTAAGCTTTCGGCATCAGTGGCACACGAGATCAACAACCCGTTGTCGGGGATACTGATTTATACGAAACTGGTATACAAACAGCTTGACGGTCAGGACATTGATCCCGAAAAGAAGGAGAACATGCTCCGGAAACTCAAGCTCATTGAGAACGAGACCAAACGCTGTGGAGATATAGTAAAGGGCCTTCTCGATTTCTCGCAGAAAGACCAGGATGACTTCGAGGAGAGGCACCTGAATGAGCTTGTACGGGAGACGCATGATCTGATGATGCATCACATAAAAATTGCCAACATCACCTTCCTGACAGATCTGTCAGCCCGCTCTGACCTCATCTACTGCAGTCCCAACCAGGTAAAACAGGCATGCATCGCCGTGCTGGTAAATGCCTCCGAAGCGGTGACCGATAACGGTGAGATAGTTCTCCGGACCAAAAACAGTGAAGGTGATACTGTACGACTTGAGATATCGGATAACGGCTCGGGCATAGCTCCGGAAGATATCCCACACATTTTCGAACCTTTCTTCTCTACAAAGCGAGACGCAAGGGGTATCGGGCTGGGCCTTCCGATCGTTCACGGGATAGTGCAGAATCATGGCGGGAAGATAGAAGTGGATTCCGTGGTAGGCAGAGGGACCACAATATCACTGGTTTTTCCTTTAAAAAACGTGTAAGACGGATGATATGGCAGAAAAGATTTCCATTCTGATTGTTGATGATGAAGAATCCGTCAGGGATTCATTGCTGAACTGGTTCATTGAGGACGGGTACAGCGTAGAGTGTGCCGAGAACGCAAAAAAAGCGCTTCAGCTTATTGAGGTCAGGGATTTTGATATCATCCTTGCCGACATAAAGATGCCGGGCATGGACGGGATGGAGATGCACAGGCGCATTAAGGCCCTGAACAGGGATTCCATCGTTATCATTATGACTGCATTCGCATCGGTTGACACGGCTGTACAGGCGCTCAAAGAGGGTGCATTTGATTATGTCACCAAGCCTTTTGATCCTGATGACCTGTCGCACCTCATCCGTAATGCTGCGGCACAGATAGCTCTTAAAGGGGAAAATGAGGCCCTGAAAAGCAGAGTCACCACCCTGGAAGCCATGGATGATTTCATCGGTCAGAGCGATGCCATCCGAAAGGTGCTTGATCAAATTGAGAGTGTGGCCCAGTCAAATTCCTCAGTAATAATCACAGGTGAGAGCGGCACGGGCAAGGAGCTGATTGCAAGGGCGATCCATTCGAACTCTGCCCGCAGGTACTTTCCCCTCATCAGTGTCCATTGCGGTGCCCTGACCGAGAGCCTCCTCGAAAGTGAACTCTTCGGTCATGAGAAAGGCGCCTTCACTGGCGCCACCTTCAACCGCAAGGGCAGATTCGAAATGGCCGACGGCGGCACTATCTTCCTTGACGAGATAGCCACCATCTCTCCCAAGATGCAGATCGAGCTTCTGAGAGTCCTTGAAACCAAAAGCTTCGTCCGCGTGGGAGGCAACAGGGAGATCACATCTGACTTCAGGGTCATATGCGCTACAAACAGGGACCTGAAAGGGATGGTAGAAAACGGTAACTTCCGCGAAGATCTCTTCTACAGGCTGAATGTTGTCAATATCACCATTCCGCCATTACGTGAAAGGACTGAAGATATACCCCTGCTTGTCAGTCACTTCATAAAAAAATACTGCACCTCCATGAGCCGTGACCTGATAACAATTGATCCTGCAGCACTTAAACACCTGGAAAAGTTCGAGTTCCCCGGGAATGTCCGGGAACTGGAGAATATGATCGAACGTGCGATAGTTATCGGCAACGGAAAGGAGATAAAGCTGAAAGACCTTCCAATGGGTAAGGAGGCTGTCAGCAGTTCCGTTGAAAGCCTCGAAGAGCTTGAGAAAAGACACATTGAGGAGATATTGATAAAGTACAGCTGGAATGTGTCCCGCTCTGCCAGAGCTCTAAATGTTGACAGAGTAACTCTTTACAACAAAATCAGGAAGTATGGTCTGAAGCAGAAAGATTAGCCATCAACGATTCTTGCTCATTGAAAGAGAAAAAAATAATATTGCTTTCTAACGGCCCTTTTGAAAAGGAGTTTCTGAGAAGGATCGCACTGGCAGTTGAAGCTGAATTCAGGTACCAGGTCAGTACCGAGGAATGCCACCTGGATCTCAACCCCTACTACAATCCGGCAAGACGGCAATATGACGGGAACAGGCTCCTTCATCATCTTAAGGGGTGTACCCAAAATAAATATGACCGGCTGATCTGTCTTTTCAGGATTGACCTTTACATTCCCATTCTCACTTACATATTCGGCCAGGCCGTACTGGGTGAAAAGACCGCCATTGCTTCAGTATATCGCCTGAGGAACGAACTTTACGGTCTGAAAAAGGATGAAGATATTCTTCTTGCCAGGGCTATCAGGGAGGTGATACATGAGCTGGGGCACACATTCGGACTTCTGCACTGTCATGCACCTGCATGCGTCATGCGTTCAAGCACCTACGTCGAAGACATTGACCAGAAAACCGGCAGTCTGTGCAACAGGTGCCGGACACTGTTTGCTGAGGGGCAGAAATGAAAGAGGGTGTCCTTCTGAATCATGAGACACCCTCCGCCTATGACCTTATAAAAATTCTATTTTGCTCTGAAACCGAACATTATCGCCACGCAGCCGCTGGCGGGAAGTTCATCCTTGATGCCAAATGTTGTCACCTTTATCATTATCTTCAGCTGCTGGCTGGCCTCCAGCTTGAAATCCCATATATTGGTCAGTCCCCCCTCCGTGTTCGAGTAAAGCACTTTGCCGGTGGCATCAAGAACCGTGAACTCGATGGGTGGAAGCCCGTCAGCACCGCAGATCACAAGCCTGTAATCGAGATCAGAGTAGAAGGTCTTGTATAGTTCAGCCTCCTCCCCTTCAACCAGTACTGCTGCATGATAGTTGCCGTCATGAAGATATGCACCCAGCTCCTTCTTGCACAGCGACTTGGCAAATCCCTTGCACTGTGCGGCTGCTTCCCCGCCCCCGATAAGGGAGAGGAGTACTGTCAGAACAATTGATTGTATAATCTGTTTCATCGGACTCTATTTTACGTATGCGTTTCTGATCTCTCCAACCTTCTCCTTGATAGCCGTGAACACTTCCGGTTTCATCTCCGATATTGCCGATCCGGTAATCTCCGTCACTCCGGTAGCCTTGTCATACTGTGCTGATGAGGGTGCCGACGAACGCTCAACCCTGTCAAAAATGAGCTTCAGTTCCCTTATGGGACCGATCAGTTCCTGTATGGCGCTGTTGTCATTGTAGGTCTCGAGGAGACGTATCATGTCATCAACTGACATCTTCTGATCAGCTATAGTGCCCACCAGCTTATTGCCTTTGAAGCTCTTCATCTCAACCATATTGGTGGAGATATAGAGCCCTTCAATGAATCCACCGGCGATTATCGTGGCAGCAACCGCATGCTGTTCGTCATCCTCCAGGTAAGCCTGTGAGTTGAGGAAGGTTTCCGATACAATCTCCATGATCACATCACGGTTGTTGATGTTTTGCTCCAGCCTCTCAATGGTTGTTTCATCTATGGCATCAAGTATCCCCAGGCCCGTTGCCATATTCTCGGCTGCCTCCATATAGTTGACAAGCAGTGAGGTCTCGTCGTACATACTCGCAAAACTGAGATCACAGACAAAAATCCCCAGGTTGAGAGCCATACTCTTGCTTGTGGTGTAGTTCGCCCTGTTCTCAACGGGATTAAGCAGTGTGGCATCAAAACCGGCTCCTGCCTCCCTGATCAGCTGTGCTACCTCCAGAGGGGTGGGAAGAGCATTGAAAACCTTCTCTGCGGTCTTTATCTGCTCCATTGTCTGCTCATCAGCACTGACAGCTTCAGTGGTTGCCTTGGGGCTCTCTCCTTTTGGCTTTCCCTTGCATGATGTGATGACCATACAGATCGAGAGAGCTGTCACTCCCAGGATAAGTGGCAATATTTTAAGCTTAATGTTCATAATGATCTTGGTTTTTAGAGTTCACAGGCTTACACCCGACCAAATTACACTTATTTTTTTTATAATCAAATGTGCCCTTAAGTTATTATTACACATAAATTTGTTCAAAACTAACCATAATGATTAAGTCTGAAAAGAAACTTGCTGAGCTCCGCAGAATACTCAGTAACGGAAAGTATAACGAGATAAATGACCGGATTAGTATGCTGAGGGCAGAAGAACCTTTTGAGGGGGCGATCATGCTTCTGGCCCGATTCTACGATGAGTCGGACAGGGAAGAGATAAAAACTGCAATTGCGGCATTTTTCAATGACATGAAAGAGAGATCGGGTCGCACTGAGGTCATTGACTCTCTTGATGCTGTAAAGAAGCCGGAAACAAAGGCTATGCTGGCATCTTCGTGCTGGCAGTCAGGACTCGATTACTCGGAATATGCCGTGCCATTGAGCGAAGCATTCATGTCAGGAGATTACATGACCTCCCTTGAGTGCTTTACCGTTCTGGAAAACTGTTCTGAGACAATCAGTGCTGATGACAAAACCGGTATTATAGCCCGTCTTGACAGGGCAATGACACAATATGACATTCCCTTGCAGAAGCTGGCAGTGGAACTGATCTCGGTGCTGAAACAGTAGCCTCCTTCTAAATGTAGGAGCTGTAATGCTTCATGAACTGGGATCTCTCGAAGAGGGCCGGGTTGTCTATGTTCCGGTAGTTAAGCCTCCCCCTGAAGTCGTCGATGGTCTTGAAATCCTTGTCATCCATCCACTTATGTATTGCTTCGTTGATCTCGGTAATTACCCTGAAACCTCGCCTGTAGAGTGCCGAGCAGACCTGAATCGTGGTGGCTCCGGCCAGGAGATATTTGATGGCATCTTCCCCGGTGTATACTCCGGTGGTAGCTGATATGTCAATTTTGATATCCTGTGCACTGACCATCCCCACCCACCGCAGAACATAACGTTGTTCAACAGGATTGGAGAGCACGGAGGCAGGAACCACCTCCATGGTATTTATGTCAAAGTCAGGTTCATAGAACCTATTGAACATCACAATGCCCGAGGCTCCGTGGTTATGTATCTCCCATGCAAAATTGAGCAGGTTTGAGAAGCGCAGGCCTATCTTTACCGTCACGGGTATCTTCAGCTTTTTTGTGAGGCTGTCTATGATCTTGAAGTATACAGCCTCAGAATCTGAAGCCTTCTGGTTTCTATCCACAGGAATGAAGAAAATGTTCACCTCCAGGGCACTGGCACCCGCTTTTTCTATCTCAACGGCAAAATCGGTCCACCCTTTTGCGGAAAAGCAGTTGATGCTGGCTATCACAGGTATCTGAACGCTGCTGCGGGCATTCCTTATCAGATCAAGATAGGTCTCAACGCTGTTGGTGCGGGTATAGTATTGCAGGTAATCGTCAGCCTCGGGATATGATCCTTCTGAAGACATCGAATTAGCCAGGGATACTATCTGCTCCTCGAAAAGGGATTTGAGGACGACAGCCCCGGCACCCGCTGCCTCAGCTTCCTTTAGTGAATCAACCTTGGATGTGAAATTCGAACTCCCGGCTATAACAGGACTCTTAAGATCGAGTCCCAGGTAACGTGTACTGATTGTGCTCATTTTATCTGATAATTCGTTCTCCAAATATAAGTGTTCCGACCCTGACCATTGTGCTTCCCTCCTCAACGGCAAGGAGCCAGTCGCCGGTCATTCCCATTGATATCTCCCGGAAAAATTCCATACCGCTGAAGTGTCTGTCATGCAAGTTCCTGAAGATCAGTGCGAGCGTCCGGAACTCCCTCCTCACCTGTTCACTATCATTAGTGAAAGTTGCCATTCCCATGACACCGCATATCCGTACGGCACGAAGCGAAGCTGTTACCTCCTTCCAGTCGGTGCTGTCGGCCTCCTCAATGCCGAAACCCTGTTTGGTCTCCTCGGAGGCAATGTGGAACTGCAACAGGCAATCGATCTGCTTATCCTGTCTGACCGCTTCCTCATCAATCTTTGTGAGCAGCTTCAGCGAATCCACGGACTCAATCATGGAGGCAATGGCAACCGCCTGTCTCACCTTGTTTGACTGCAGGTGCCCGATAAGATGCCATATGACATCATCAGGAAGCAGATCTTTCTTGGCTGCCAGCTCCTGCACCCGGTTCTCACCGAAGAGCCTCAGTCCTGCTTTGTAGGCTTCCATGGCCTCCCCGGCAGTGCGGGTTTTGGTTACTGCAACGACCTCCACCTCCGGGGGCAGCTCCCTCAGCAGATTTTCAATATTCGTTGCAATTGTCCCCATAGTAAAGTATGACCCCTGTCAGTCAAGTTTATGGATGACCAGCCCGCTCCTCAGCTTGGGCTCGAACCAGGTTGTCTTGGGGGGCATGATGTTACCGGTGTCGGCGATGGTTATAAGCTGCTGCATAGATACCGGATAGAGGGCAAATGCCACCTTCATCTCTCCGCTGTCCACCCTGCGCTTCAGTTCACCCAGGCCTCTTATCCCGCCGATAAAATCGATACGCTTAGATCTTCTGAGATCCTGTATGTCAAGCAGCGGAACAAGCACCTTCCCGGTAAGTATGGTTACGTCAAGAACCCCTATGGGGTCGGTATCGTCATAGGTGTCCTTCAGGGCTGTAAGGCTGTACCACTGTCCGTCAAGGTACATCCCGAAATTATGAAGCCTGCCGGGACGATATGTTTTGGTGCCCTTCGGGGTAACTGTAAACGAATCCTTAAGTCTCTCAAGGAACTGTTCGGGAGTCATGCCGTTCAGATCCTTTACCACCCTGTTATAGTCGAGGATCTTAAGCTGATTCTCCGGAAAGTGTACCGCAAGAAAGAAGTTATACTCCTCGTCCCCGTGGTGTGCCGGGTTCCGTTCCCTCTTCTCCTTTCCGACCAGTGCGGCAGCTGCTGTCCGGTGGTGACCGTCAGCCACATACATGAATGGCACCTTTTCAGCAAAGATCCTTTCAATTGAGGCATTGGTCTTCTTATCCCGCACAACCCAGAAGTGATGGCCTATCCTGTCTTCAGCCACAAAATCGTATTCCGGTTTTTCACTGCTGACGATCCGTTCCACAATACTGTCGAGCTCCCTGACAGCAGGGTATGCAAAGAATACAGGCTCAATGTTGGCATTGTTGGACCGCACATGAACCATACGGTCTTCCTCTTTGTCAGGCCTTGTCAGCTCATGCTTTTTGATTACACCCGAGAGATAGTCATCCACCGATGCAGCCCCCACAATGCCGTACTGCGTACGTCCCTTCATTGTCTGGGCATAGATATAAAAATGGGGCGATTTATCCTGCACCAGCCATCCTCTCTCCTGCCATACGGTGAAGTTCTCAAAAGCCTTCCGGTAGACCTCCTCCGAATGGACATCAGTGCCCTCGGGCAGATCTATCTCTGACCTCGTGATGTGCAGAAGGGATTTCTCCTTTCCCCGGGCCATGACGGCAGCCTCTGCCGGGTTCATGACATCATAAGGCAGGCAGGCGATTTCCGCTGCCAGGCTGGCCGGCGGACGGAGTCCCCGGAATGGTTTAACAACAGCCATATCTGATAATTAACTGGTTCCTATTTAGTTTTGTTTACTCTGCAGGTTTCGTCTCCGGTAGCAAAAAAAGCTACTATCTGCCTGGCGGCGGCAACGCCGGCGTTGATATTTGCCTCTGCCGTCTGTGCTCCCATCTTTTTTGGTGTAAAGAAATAGCGTCCGGCAAATCTTTCGGCAAAGAGAGAGGCGTTGTCAGGTGCGACATCGGAAAGATACCTGATGTCACTCCTCTTCTCCATCATCTCAGCGAGCTCAGCCTCATTGATGACCTCCTTGCGGGCAGTATTCACCAGCACACCGCCGGCCGGCATCAGTGAGATCAGTTTCTCTCCGATGGAGCCCCTGGTCTTATCATTGGCCGGTATGTGCAGTGAGACGTACTGACATGAGGAGTAGAGTTCCTCAATCGTGTCAACAGGTGTCACACCTGCATCACGTATTGCCTTGTGATCTACAAACGGATCGTAGGCGCAGGTCTCCATACCGAAGCCGGCAGCTATCCGGGCCATGCATCTGCCCACATTGCCGAAGGCATGGAGTCCGAGGCTCTTGCCCATGAGCTCTGACCCTGTCTTGCCGTCAAAGCCTCCGCGGGCAGAGTAAAGCATCATGCCGAAAGCCAGCTCGGCGACAGCGTTGGAGTTCTGGCCAGGGGTATTCATGGCCACGACACCGGAGGCAGTGCATCCGTTCAGGTCGAGATTATCGTAGCCGGCGCCTGCCCTCACTACTATCTTCAGTTTTGGGGCAGCAGCCAGAAGAGCGGCATCGACAATGTCAGAACGGACAATCAGGGCATCGACATCGGCGACGGCAGCATGCAACTCCTCCGGAGAACCGTATTTCTCGAGGAGAGTAAGGGTATGCCCGCCCTCCTCCGCCACATCGCGTATCTGCGGGATGGCCAAGGGAGCAAACGGTTTTTCAGTGGCTACCAGTATTTTCATGACACTACGGTTTAGTATTTGTTTTCAAACTCCTTCATGCAGTCTACCAGGGCAATCACACTCTCAATAGGCAGTGCGTTGTAAAGTGAGGCACGGAATCCGCCCACGGACCTGTGACCGGTAATCCCGATCATGCCTTTTGATTTGGCAAAGTCGGCAAAATCCTTCTCCAGCTCGGTATAGCTTTCTGACATTACAAAGCATACGTTCATCAGCGACCTGTCATTGTGGTCGGGAACGGTAGCCTTAAAGAGCTTATTGCGCTCTATCTCGTCATACAGCAGTGCCGCCTTCTCCCAGTTGATCTTTTGCATGGCACTGAGGCCACCCTTCTGCTTCAGCCATTCAAGGGTCTTCAGGGCCGCAAAGACAACCATGACCGGAGGAGTGTTGAACATAGACTCCTTATCTATGTGCGTCTTGTAGTTGAGCATGGTTGGTATCGGGCGGGTGACCCTGCCCAGGACAGAGTCCCTGATGATGACAAAGGTGACCCCTGCAGGAGCAAGATTCTTCTGCGCACCACCGTAGATTAAAGAGTATTTTGAGACGTCAACAGGGCGGCTGAATATATCCGACGACATGTCAGCCACCAGGGGAATTGAGAGATCAGGGTCTTCCTTCAGTTCAGTACCGTAAATGGTGTTGTTGGTTGTGATATGAAAATAGTCAGCATCAGAGGGTACCGTATATCCTTTGGGGATATAGTTGAAGTTGCTCTCTTTCGATGAAGCCACTTCAACAACCTCCCCGAACAGCTTAGCCTCTTTAATGGCCTTGCCGGCCCATTCACCCGTATTCAGGTAGGCAGATTTCTTCTCCATAAGGTTCATCGGCAACATAGCAAACTGGAGGCTTGCCCCTCCGCCGAGGAATATGACGGAATAACCCTCAGGAACATCAAGCAGTTCCTTTACGTGATTCACCGCACTCTCCATCACTGCCACAAATTCCTTGCTCCGATGGGAAACCTCCATTATTGAGAGGCCGGTACCTGCAAAATCCCTGATCGCTTCTATCACCTTCTCTTTGGTGTACTGCGGCATTATCGAAGGTCCTGCGTAAAAGTTGTGTTTTTTCATCTCCGTTAAGTTTATATTGATAATCTGTTATTTTCGTTCTGCCGGTGAGCTTTGCGGGGTTCCTTCTGTCAGACACTCATTTTGCGTCACAACTCGACAATCTTTCCGTCGCGCAGCACCGGTATCTTTTCCGTCACATCAAATGTATGACAAAAATCAAGACAGTCATCAAGACCCTTATCCCTGAGCCTTGACCTCTGCGCTGCCTTCTCTATGTATCCCATCAGATCTTCCCTTGCTGCTTTCCACAGGTCAGTGGCAGCATGTACCGAATCACAGATGGTCCTGAACCCGCCTCCCCTGAGCAGCCTGTCGGCAATGGCTCCTGCGCAGAGTGTATCCTCGAGATTGAAACGGTTCTTCCACCCGGCGCAGACGATAACCACCTTTCTATCCTGCATCTCCAGCCAGCTGCACAGCGACGAGAAGTTGAGGTATGATCCTATCACAACCTCATGACAATCAGAGGCCCTGTTCATGATTCCCGTGCCGTTGGTGGTACTGTAAACCACACTCCTTCCCTGCACCTTGTCAGCGGTGAAGTTAAATGGCGAGTTTCCGAAGTCGGCGAAACTGAGCACAAAACCGTCACGCTCGGCGGCCAGTAGATGCCCTTTCCCCTTCATCTCCCGCGCTTCCTCCACCGTCGAGACGGGAATGATCTCCTTCACGCCGTTGGCAAATGCATTGCATATTGAGCTGGTGGCCCGAAGCACATCAACAACCACTATTATAGCCTCGCGATCGGCGTGCTCGCTGAAGATCGCAGGAGTAAAGCATATTTCAAGCCACTTCTGTGTCATTTCCGGATGAGAGGAACGGATTTTACTGTTTCTTGTAGAACGGCAGGGTTACAACCTTTGCCTTAAGGTCCTTCCCTCTGACGCGTATAAATATCTCTGTGTCCGTTTTCCAGAAGTTGCGCTTCAGATATGCCATCCCTATACCCTGTTTCAGCATCGGTGACATCGTCCCTGAGGTGACCTCTCCTATGCTGTTTCCTTCAGCATCAACAACCTCATAGTGCTGCCTGGGGATACCCTTGTCGACCATCACAAAACCTTTCAGGCGCCGTTCTGTTCCCTCCTCCTTGTGTCTGAGCAGCAACTCTCTGTCAATAAAGTCCTTGCCTGGCACGAATTTAGTAATCCAGCCAAGTCCGGCCTCAATGGGTGAAGTGGTGTCATTGATATCATTGCCATAGAGACAGAAGCCCATCTCCAGGCGCAGGGTGTCCCTGGCACCCAGGCCCACCGGCCTGATGCCAAACTCTTCTCCTGCCTTGAATACCGCCTCCCAGAGACGGGGGGCATCCTCATTCCTGACGTATATCTCACATCCTCCCGCACCTGTATATCCTGTGGTGGAGAAAATCACCTTTTCAATCCCGGCAAAAGTAAGCACCTTGAAGGTATAGTACTCCATATCCGTCACTGACTCCTCCGTCAGCTTCTGCATGGCCTGCAGGGCCATCGGACCCTGTATTGCCAGCTGGGCAGTCCATTCGGACGCATTGTGCAGATCCTTGCCCGCACCAGTTTCGATACCGAAGCGTCCGGCATGGCTGACACACCAATCCCAGTCCTTCTCAATGTTTGCGGCATTGACCACGAGCAGATACTTCTCAGCACTGAAGCGATAGATGAGAAGATCGTCAACGATGCCTCCCTTACCGTTGGGAAAACAGGTATACTGAACCTTTCCGTCAGTCAGTGCCGACACATCATTGGTGGTGATATATTGCAGAAAATCAAGTGCTCGCGGTCCGTTTACCCAGAACTCACCCATGTGCGAGACATCAAAGACACCCACTTTCTCCCTCACGGTAACATGCTCCTCGGTGATACCCGCATACTCAACAGGCATATTGTAACCGGCAAAAGGAATGATTCTGGCACCAAGGGCCTCATGGAACTTAAGAAAAGGAGTATTTTTCATGACAAAACTTTTAGTATCTTAAGCAAAAGTATCATTTTTAACCAAAATAATTGATGTGATAAATCATGTTTGGCCGGACTCTTTTAGAGACTCCTGAGAGGCTGAAAGTTACATTATTTCTATATTTGTATCCGGAATCAAAGTTGAATTTAATGGAATATACCATTTTCAAGCCCGAATACCTCGTCAGCGTCACCGGAGGCGATCCGGGCATCATGGAGGAGATAGCCGGAATCTTCATGAGCCAGATCCCGGAGTTTGTAATACAGATGAATGAGCTACTCGAAAATGAAAAATATTACGAGCTGGGGCTGCTTGCACACAAGGCCAAAGGTTCGGTGTCAGTAATGGGCATGGAAGATACCTCTAAAATGCTCAAGGAGTTTGAACTGCTGGCCAAGGCTGGTGAACAGAGGGATCGTTACGGAGAGTTCATACAGAAGTTCCGGGATGATGCCTCAACGGTGACAGAAGAGATCAACGACTATCTTTCCAGGTCAAAGTAGTTCCGGATGGTGATCTCAGAAAAAATTGACGGCATTGAGGTGATCAGCTTCAAAACTGACAGGATCAATGCCCTGAATGTTGACGCCATCAGGCCGGGAATAATAAAACTTTTTGAGACACCCTACACAAAGGTGGTCATTGACCTTGACGGTGTCAACTACCTTGACAGTACTGCTTTTGCCATGATACTCCACCTGCTGAGGGTCTCACACTCCAACTACTGCTCCATCAGGCTCTGCGGCCTGTCAGAGTCAGCCAGGGAGCTCTTTGAGCTTCTTCAGCTTCACAAGGCACTTGACATCCACACTGACCGGGAGAGCTGCCTTGAGAGTTACCGTAGGGGACCCTCGTATTAGCTGTTGCCGATAACCAGGTTCCCCCCCTGAATATCTATCGTTACCATTTTCTCTTTTTCAACCTTGCCGGCAATTATTGCTTTTGACAGTTCATTCACTATCTCCTTCTGTATAAGTCTCTTAACCGGCCGTGCCCCGAAAAGCGGGTCAAACCCTTTGTCGGCAAGCCACTCTACTGCCCTCTCTGTAAGTTCACTCCTGATGCCTTTTTCCTCAAGCATCCGTGCCACTCTTCCGAACTGCAGCCTTACTATCTCACGTATCTGTTCCACAGTCAGAGGCCTGAACATGACGATCTCGTCAACACGGTTGACAAACTCGGGTCTCAGTGTGTTCCTGAGCAGCTGTACCAGCTCATTTCGCAGTTTATCGGCCTTCTCTTCGTCCATCTCGCCGTTGCTCTCCCCGATGCTCTCGCGTATCAGAGAAGAGCCAAGGTTGGAGGTCATGATGACAATGGTGTTACGGAAGTTGACTGTGCGCCCCTTGTTATCTGTCAGCCTACCGTCGTCAAGCACCTGTAGCAGTATATTGAACACGTCGGGATGCGCCTTCTCTATCTCATCGAGGAGCACTACCGAATAGGGTTTGTGCCTTATCGCTTCCGTGAGCTGTCCTCCCTCGTCATAACCCACATACCCGGGAGGTGCTCCCACAAGCCTTGAGACACTGTGTCTCTCCTGGTATTCGGTCATGTCTATGCGAGTCATCAGATTCTCATTGTTGAAGAGGTATTCTGCCAGTGCCCTTGCCAGCTCTGTCTTTCCAACGCCAGTGGTGCCCAGGAAGATGAATGAGCCCACAGGCTTCCTGTCATCCTGAAGTCCTGCCCTTGACCTGCGGACGGCGTCGGAGACGGCGGATATAGCCTCATCCTGGCCTACAACCCTCTTGTGAAGCTCCTCTTCGAGTCTCAGGAGCTTGTCTCTCTCACTCTCGAGCATGCGGGACACCGGGATACCGGTCCAGCGTGATACGATCTCAGCAATGTCATCAGCACGCACATCATCGCGAACCATTGAACCTGAATCACGCTTCTCCTCTATCTCTTTCTGCAGTGCAGCTGATTCGCTTTCATTCTCCACCAGGCGTCCGTAACGTATCTCGGCCACCCTGCCGTAGTCGCCCGCTCTCTCAGCGCTCTCTGCCTGGAACCGCAGCTCCTCAGCCTCCTGCTTCATCTTCTGCAGGCTCTCAACAAGATCCTTCTCTGAGCGCCAGCGGGCCTTCAGCTCATCGCGGTTTGCAGCGAGGTCGGCAATCTCCTTCGAGAGCTCCTTCTCCTTGACGGTATCACCGTCGCGCCGTACTGCCTCACGCTCGATCTCCAGCTGCCTGATGAGCCTGTCGGCACTATCTATCTCTTCCGGCACGGAGTTCATCTCCAGCCTGAGCCGGGCAGCGGCCTCATCAATCAGATCAATAGCCTTGTCCGGAAGAAACCTGTCAGTGATGTACCTGTATGACAGGTCAACGGCTGCAATGATCGCCTCATCCCTTATTATTACCTTGTGATGAGCCTCATACTTCTCCCTCAGGCCGCGCAGTATTGAGATGGCGTCAGCCCTGTCGGGCTCATTTATCATGACCACCTGGAAACGGCGCTGCAGAGCCTTGTCGGTCTCAAAAAACTTCTGGTACTCACTCAGAGTGGTGGCGCCGATGGCCCGCAGTTCACCCTTGGCCAGCGCCGGCTTGAGAATGTTGGCGGCATCCATGGCCCCCTCGCCCTTGCCGGCACCGACGAGAGTGTGTATCTCGTCAATGAAGAGAATCACTTCACCGTCAGAGGCTATCACCTCATTAACAACAGACTTAAGCCTCTCCTCAAACTCACCCTTGTATTTTGCCCCGGCTATCAGGGCTCCCATATCAAGTGAATATATCTTCCTGTCAAGGAGGCCCTCGGGCACGTCGCCACGGACAATACGATGGGCCAGTCCCTCGGCGATGGCGGTCTTGCCGACGCCGGGCTCGCCGATGAGGATGGGGTTGTTCTTTGAGCGGCGTGAGAGGATCTGCAGCACCCGTCTGATCTCTTCATCCCTTCCGATGACAGGATCAAGCTTGCCGACACGTGCACGCTCATTCAGGTCGATGGCATAACGATTCAGGGAGTCGTAGGTCTCCTCCTGCGACTGGCCGGTGACCTTCGCACCCTTGCGCAGATCGCGTATGGCTGCATTGAGCGTATCAGCGGTGATACCCTGCTCCTTCATCATCCGTGCAGCCGCATCCGATCCCTCCGGTATGGCAAGCAGAATATGCTCGACAGACACAAACCGGTCCTGCATCTTCGCGGCGTGATCTGCCGCACGGCTGAAGACTGATGAGCAGGCCTGCGAGAAATAAGGTTCACCGCCGCTGACACGCGGATAGCCGTCAATGAGATCATCAACGGCCTTGTTGAACACGGAGCCGTTGACACCGCTCTTTGAGATTATGTATGAAACTATGCTTTCAGCCTCGGTGACCATCCCCTTGAGCAGATGCCCGCACTCGATGGCCTGGTGCCCCTTGCCGGCAGCTACCTCAGCCGCCTTCTGAACCGATTCCTGAGCTTTAATGGTGAAATTTTCAAAATTCATGATACCTGTCTTTTACCTCCTGCTGTTCAATTTTTTTGCCACACCGCCCGCAGCGGTAAAATCATGTCAATATGACAGATTACGGATACTATAGGCCTCTGCCCTTCGTTATAATAAACTCAGAACTGTAATACTGGCGAGCAAAACCACTCCGGGATGAATGAGAAGATATTAAGGACCCTGATGCATCTATTTGCCATCATTGCCCCCGCGCAGGGCAACGGCACGGACAGGCGCAGGGTTGTGGAGGCGTTTCTCAGGCCCCAGCTCAACCAGGAGGGGGTGGATGCCTATCTGAAGATCTTCGACAACTATTATGCCGAGGCACAGCAGCGGCTGAAAAAGGGAAATGAAGCCCGCAGGAACGCGGCCATCTCCGTTAGGATAATAAAGATCTGCTTCGATATCGGGACTCAGCTGACACTGAACCAAAAGATAATTGTCCTGGTGCAGCTCCTTGAATACTGTCGTTCCGACGGCGCCGAGGTGAGCGGCACCGAGCTGGAGTTTATAATCACTGCCGCCGAAGGCTTCAATGTAGACCCCGAAGACTACCATCTTATCCGCGAGTTTGTGCTCTCATCACGGTCAGAGGTGCCGGAATCATCACGGGTGCTTGTCATTGACAGCAACCCCGGACACAACTTTGAGAAGACCCATCACATCAGGAACGAGACGCTGCGGGGCCAGGTAAGGTTCCTCAATCTGCCCCAGGCAGACATGCTTTTCGTGAGGTCATTCGGTACGGGTGAGCTGCTGCTCAGCGGCCAGCTGCGGCATGATGACAGGGTTTATCTCTTTGAGCGCGGCGCCTCACTCAAATTCATGAGCAGCAAACCGATCTACTACAGCGAGGTGATCAGACAATTCCTCGATGAGAAGGCGCTGGCGTCGATGGTGGTCTATGACGTCCGTAACATCGAGTACAAATTCAAGGAGGGAGACCTGGGGCTACACTCCATGAGCTTCACCGAAGAGTCGGGCAGACTCATTGGCATTATGGGCGCCTCCGGAGCCGGCAAATCGACACTGCTGAGTGTCCTCAACGGAATCAACAGACCCCATGCCGGTGAGGTGCTGATAAACGGCGTCAATATCCATGACGAAGGTGACAGGGTCAGGGGACTGATAGGCTATGTATCCCAGGATGACCTTTTGATTGAAGAGCTGTCAGTCTTTGAAAACCTCTATTACAACGCCAAACTGTGCTTCGGAAATCTCACCGACTCTGAGATCTCGTCAAAGGTTGAGAATGTGCTTCACAGCCTGGGCCTCTATGAGATCAGGGACATGAAGGTGGGAACACCCCTCAACAAGAAAATCTCAGGGGGACAGCGCAAGAGGCTTAACATCTCACTCGAACTTATCAGGGAGCCCGCCATCCTTTTCCTGGATGAACCCACATCCGGACTCTCATCGCTCGATTCGGAGAACATCCTTGACCTGCTCAACGACCTCAAGCTTAAGGGCAAACTGATATTTGTAGTAATACACCAGCCCTCATCGGATATCTTCAAGATGTTTGACAGGCTTATCTTCCTTGACAGCGGCGGCTATATGATTTACTACGGCGTCCCGGTCAGCTCAATAGGCTACTTCAAGGACAGGATGCAGCTTCCCCGGTACAATGACAGCGAGTGCCCCGCCTGCGGCAATGTCAATCCCGAACAGATCTTCAGCATTGTGGAGTCGAGGGTGCTCGATGAGTTCGGGCGCCCGACGCAGACCAGGAAGGTTTCGCCTGCCGAATGGAACACCTATTACCACGAACACAGGGAGGAAATGCCTGCTATACCGGTTCCGGGCAACGGCATACCGGAGATCACTCTCCAGACCCCCGGCAGGTTAAAACAGTTTCTCGTCTATGCCAAGCGTGACATACTGACCAAGCTGTCAGACACACAGTACCTGGTGGTTACCCTGCTTGAGGCCCCGGTGCTCGCTCTCTTCCTCGCCTATATCATCAGGTATTTCGACGAGAGCGTGCGCGAGCCGGCATACATGCTAATTCAGAACAGCAACCTGCCCGTCTATATCTTCATGTCGGTCATAGTAGCCATCTTCATGGGGCTCACCGTCAGTGCGGAGGAGATCATCAAGGACAGAAAGATACTGAGACGCGAGTCCTTCCTTGACCTCAGCCGGAACAGCTACCTTCTCTCAAAGATAGGGGTACAGTTCCTCATCTCAGCCATTCAGGCCGCCATGTTCGTTGCGGTGGGCAACAGCATCTTCGGCATCAGGGGCATGTGGTTTGAATACTGGATCGTGCTCTTCTCCTGCTGGGCTACTGCGAATATGATGGGCCTGCTTATATCCGACAGTTTCAAGACAGTTGTGACAATATATATACTGATACCGTTTCTCGTTATTCCACAGATAATTCTCAGCGGCATCATCGTAAAGTATGACAAGCTGAACCCCAACATCTCGTCGCCGGTATCAATACCTGTCTACGGTGAGATCATTGCCGCCCGTTGGGGTTACGAGGCACTGGCTGTTGACCAGTTTATCAATAACAGGTTCGAAAAACAGTTTTACCAGTATGACAAGGTCATCAGCATAGCTAAGTTCAAGAAGGATATATGGTACAATGAGATGAGGAGCATCCTTTCCAGGGTTGAGAGCAACATTGAGAGAGAGCGGCTGGATGATTCCGACAGACACGATATGATGCTGATCCGCAACGAGACGGAGGAAGAGCTTGCCTTCACCCCCGCAATCGCCTTTGATACGGCGATCATTGACCCTGACAACATCAGCCTTGCGGCAGTAGAGGCTGCACGTGAGTACATTGAGAAGGTGCGCAGATATTATATCGAGGTGTCAAAAGAGGCCGTGGAAGCGCGCGATCAGAGCATCATGGCTTATGAGCGGGCCGACCGCGAGGGGTTCATCAGAATGAAGAAAGAGTATACCAACGAGTCACTCGAGGAGTTCGTCAGGAACGACAATGAAAAGACCAAGATCAAACGCTATAAGGACAGGCTCTACCAGAACTACGACCAGATCTTCCAGGACCCGGGAAATATGTTCGTCAAGGCACACTTCTACGCTCCCCGCAAGAGGATCTTCGGGGTCTATGCCGGCACCCTGGCGGTAAATACCGGGGTCATCTGGTTCATGACGGCCATCTTGTACCTGTTGCTATATTTCAGGGTGCTGTACAGGATTCTCGACTCCTCAGTCAAGCTGAAGAAAGCATGGCGGTACCGTCACAGTGGCGACTGACATACCGGCAATAATAAATGCAGAGGGTGCCGGCCGCAAGGCTGACACCCTCTGCATTATCAAATAACCGATCTTTTTTCTGTTCCGGAGTTACTCAACTATCTCTATCATCTTAAACGGCACCTTGATTATTGAATCATAGTCCTCACCTGCCTCGAGCATATCCTCATCGTCCTCCTCATAGAACCAGTTGATCTCCACATCATGCTTTGACTTGTGAATGGCTTCAAGACGCTTGAACACATCAAGAATGCATTTGGATGAGCTGGTGTTGAAATATTCAAGCCTGATGTTAACCACTGTCTTGTCAAGCGGTACCTGCATGTAATTGTCAAGCCATTCGTTGAGAGGCTTGTAAAACTCAACCGAATTTTCAGGGATCGATCTCCCCTTGATCTCGAAAGTGCCCTCGGTGGCATCAAATTTAACTGATGGTGTTTTGGGTGTTCCTTCAATAATGATCGGTTCCATAGCTATCCTTTTTTGTTAATTGTCTTATTCTGTTGCTACCAGTGCCGTGAGGCGAAAGGCTGTATTGTGATTGTCATATTTTCTGAACCTGAAGTCAATCCTGTGACCTGTCTTTCTTGCTATGTCAAGTAATCCCAGTCCTCCCAGTCCTTTTTCCGTAATCTCCTGATGATTGAGTATCTCCTTATAGAGCTCCTTGATCTCCTCAGGTGATGAACGGTTTATCCTGGTCAGCTTCTCTTCAAGCTCTCTCACATGCACCGCTGACACAAAGTTGCATGTCGTCACCCTGTAACCCTTGCCCAGCTTCTCCATCACCACCAGTCCGTACCTGTCGGGCCTTGAAGCATGATATCCACGCGGCACCAGGTCGGCATGATGATAAAGGTTCTGCAAGCTCTCAACCAGCACGTTGTAGACCTTTTTTCTTATTCTGGGAGCCTCACGCGTAGCCAGAAGCTTGCCCTCCACAAGGTCAAGAGCTCTGTTGATTATCTCCGAGTCAACGTTACCCTTGAAGTAGAGAACAGCCCCTCTGATGTCAAGGTCACTCACAAGATTTTCAAGATCAAAGCTCATCGGGCCCGTGTGCAAATATAAGGTTTGTCGCTAATAGAGAACTTACCCAAATAGCATTTTATTTTATCACAGGACAAGCTTTTTTTGAACAAGGTTGCTGTATGAGCCGAAAACCTGATTGTCAGTCACCGGCAGAAGCCGTTCTCTTCCTGGAACCGCTGTAGAGTTCGTAGCCGGCAAACCGGCACTTTATATCGCCGTTCAGAAGGTTATATTTTTTGAATGGTTTAAGTCCCAACGACTTAAACCCATCCGGCTCTCCTGACAGTATCCAGGCGGTATATCCTGAGTAACTGTGCTTTAGGGCTGAGCCTGCAGCCCCGTAGAAATCAGTGATACTGTCCGTGGCAATCCGGCGTCCGTAGGGAGGGTTGATTATCAGCGTCCCCTCCTCTGCCGGTGCCGGGCTTATCATGAAATCGCGCCGTGTTATCTCCACCGTTTCAGCAAGGCCCGCCTCCCTGATATTTATGGCAGCTGTCCTGCATGCCTCCTCAGATATGTCTGAACCGTATATTTTTACAGGTGAGCGTCTCTCTCTCTTCTCAGCCTCGAACTTCACCGACCTGAAGAGGGCAGCATCATAATCCTTCCATCTCATAAATCCAACGTTCCTCCTGAATTTACCGGGTGCTATGTTGCATGCTATCAGGCCTGCTTCCGCGGGTATGGTTCCTGACCCGCACATACCGTCAGCAAGAGGTTTGTCAGCCTTCCATCCTGAGAGTGCGATCATCCCGGCTGCGAGCACCTCGTTCAGGGGTGCCCCGGAATGGCCCCGACGGTAGCCTCTCCTGTAGAGAGGAGTGACGGTCGAGTCGAGGGATACCGTCACCTTCTCATTGCTGATATGGACATTGATGAGAAGATCCGGCGACTTCTGGTCGACTGAAGGACGCTCCTGCGTGAGCCTGCGGAAGAAATCGGCAACGGCATCCTTAACCACCAGCGCCACATAACCCGAATGGTCAAAGTGAGGTGAGTTGACCACCGCCGTCACGGCAAAGGTCTTTCGGGTGTCAAGCCAGCGGTCCCACTCAATGGCCACCGCCTCATTGTACAGATCCCTCTTGCCGGCAACGGTAAAGGAGGCAACAGGCATCAGCACCGAGACCGCCAGGCGGCTGTTGTAATTGACTCCGTAAAGCATTGATTTGGGGCCTTCAAAGGCCACAGCCCTGTTGAGGAGAGTGACATCTGCGGCACCCATCCCCCTGAGCTCTGCTGCAAGTGCCTCTTCAAACCCCAGCAGGGTCTTGGCAATAAGTCTCATTGCACCTCCCTGCGGTAGCCCAGGAACCTGTCATAAAGTGCAGGGTCATTCAATATTGACAACGCCTTGTCAATGGCATGATCCTCAAGGTTGACAACCATGTAATACTCATTCATATCCCACAAGTCGCGGGCGACTAGCCCCTTCATCACCCTCAGCATCTCAGGTGCGGAGATGTCATACTGCTCCCCGTCAAACTTCACACCGTTTTTTTCCCCGGCCGCCTTCAGAGCCTCGATGGTCTCTGCATTAAATGTGAACTCGTCGTTGAAACGGTCGAATGTCCTGTACCTGCGCAATAGCGACTTTCGGTTACTGTCAGTATACCCCACCATGAAACTGAGGATGGTGGAGGTCCTGATCATGTCACGGTAATAATCTGAATAATAGGTTGTATCTATGGGTATAAAGACATCCGGCGTGATGCCGCCGCCGCCATAAACGATCCTCTTATTGGTGATGGTATAAGCTTTCAGCGAGTCAGGCAGCCCAAGGCTGTCGGCATGAATTAGTTCCCCATTGAAGTACCTGCTGTAAAATGTCTGAAAATACTTGTCAAAACCTTCGTTGTACGGGGTCTGTATTGAACGCCCCGACGGGGTGTAATACCGGGCAATGGTGAGTCTTATCTCCGACCCGTCAGGCAATGAGAAACCGTTCTGAACCAGTCCCTTGCCGAAGCTTCTGCGCCCTATGACTATCCCCCGGTCCCAGTCCTGTACCGCTCCTGCAAGTATCTCACTGGCAGAGGCGGAGCCTTCGTCAATCAGCACCGCTATGCGGGCACCGGTGAGGGTGCCTGAGGGGGCCGACCTGTATTCCTGCCTTGAGGTATGCAGACCCTCAAGATATACGATGAGCTCTTCCTCCGGAAGCATCTCATCGGCGATCTGCACTGCGGGAACCATATATCCGCCGGAGTTGCCCCGGAGGTCGATGATCAGATTTTCCAACCCGGCCGTAAGCAGTCTTGCCACCGCTTGCTCAAACTCCAGCGCCGTCTGGTCGGAGAACCGGCTGAGTTTTATGTATCCCGTGTTGGCCGAGAGCATATAGGCAGCATCAAGACTGTTGACGGGAATCTTGTCGCGCGTGATGGTGAAGTCGAGCAACTCCTTCTCACCCTTACGGAAGATGGCCACATCCACCGTGGTCCCTTTGGCACCCCTCAGCCTCTTCTGTACACCTGTGGTTGATATGCCTACTCCTGTCACCTTCTCACCGGCAATGGCCACTATCCTGTCGCCGGCCTGAATGCCAACCCTCTCCGAGGGGCCTCCGGGTATGGGTGATATTATTATTATTGTATCATTGAGCACATTGAACTGAATACCTATGCCTTCAAAATTTCCCTGCAAAGGCTCATTCTGCTCCTGCACATCCTCGGCCGGAATGTAAACAGAGTGAGGATCAAGGTTCCTCAGGGTTGTGATTATCATCTGCTCAGCGATGTCAGATATATCAACGCTGTCAACATAAATGGCCTCAAGCAGCGCCAGCGTCTTACCTATCTTAAAGGTCTCCTGTGTGAGTCCCTGGGCCCTGAGCCCCGAAAAATGAGCCAATATCAATAGCGTCAGAATAAATGCAGATCTCTTTACCATTTCAGTTTTATCATGATTTTAAAGTATTCCTGTTACTCCCACTCAATTGTTGAAGGGGGCTTCGAGCTTATGTCATATACTACCCTGTTGACGCCTCTGACCCTGTTAATGATCTGGTTTGAGACATCGGCAAGAAACTCATGGGGCAGGTGGCTCCAGTCGGCCGTCATTCCGTCGGTGGAGGTGACAGCGCGCAGTACAACGGCATTTTCATATGTTCTCTCGTCGCCCATGACGCCCACCGACTGCACCGGAAGGAGGATGACGGCGGCCTGCCATACAGTGTCGTAATAACCGCCCTCCTTCAGTCCGTTCACAAAAATGGCATCTGCTTCGCGGAGGGTGTTCAGCTTCTCAGGTGTGACATCACCGATGATACGTATCGCCAGTCCCGGTCCGGGGAAAGGATGCCTGCCGAGTATCTCCCGGGGCATGTTCAGCGCCTGCCCCACCCTCCTGACCTCATCCTTGAAGAGAAGGCGCAGTGGCTCCACCACCTTCAGGTGCATCCTGTCAGGCAGGCCTCCCACATTGTGATGTGATTTTATCGTTGCCGAAGGGCCGTTGACCGATACTGATTCAATCACATCAGGATAGATGGTACCCTGTGCCAGCCATTTCACGTATTCCACCTTACTGGCCTCACGGTCAAACACTTCAATGAATATGCGTCCTATGATCTTTCTTTTGGTCTCGGGGTCATCCACTCCTTTGAGGCCCTGCACGAAGGAGTCAGAGGCATCCACACCCCTGACGTTCAGTCCCATCCTCCTGTATGCCTCCAGCACCGACTCATACTCATTCTTGCGAAGCAGCCCGTTGTCGACGAAGATGGAGGTCAGCCTGTCGCCTATGGCCCTGTCAAGCAGCAGGGCAGCAACGGATGAGTCAACCCCACCGGAGAGGCCCAGCACCACTCTGTCATTGCCGATCTGTTCCCTGAGCGACCTTACAGTCATCTCAACGAACGACTCAGGAGTCCACCCGGCACTGCAGCCGCAGATACCCCTGACAAAATTACCCAGTATTGTAAGACCCTCGGTAGTATGATAGACCTCCGGATGAAACTGGATACCCCAGCTCTCCTCTCCCTCTATTCTGAATGCGGCAACTTTCACATCTTCCGTTGATCCCGTGATACTGTAATTTTGGGGTATTCGCGCTATGGTGTCACCGTGGGACATCCAGACCTGGGTCCCGGCTATGATGCCTGTAAAGAGCGGGTCATTCATATCGACAGACACCAGCCTGGCGCGGCCGTATTCGCGTGTGTCTGACGGCAGCACCTCACCACCATATGCGTGTGTGAGATACTGTGCTCCATAACAGACCCCGAGAAGTGGCAGATGCCCCTTGATACCGGTAAGGTCGGGCACCGGGGCGCCGGCATCCCTGACAGAGAAAGGACTGCCGGATAATATCACTCCCCTGACACTCTCATCAGGAGAGGGAAAATGGTTGAAGGGATGTATCTCACAGTACACATTGAGCTCACGCACACGCCTTGCGATGAGCTGCGTATACTGAGATCCGAAATCGAGGATCAGTATCTTTTCCTGCACGCGGGGGTAGTTGAATTATTTGTCGGGCTCAAAGATAATCAATCTGAGCTTTACATTCCATCAGCCAACGATATAAGAGGTCCCTTCGCGGGCTGCCTCTGTTGCTGAAAAGACCTGACGGGCCTCCTCCTCCAGAATATCTGCCGTTTTATAGCGAGCCGAGAAATGGCCTATCACGAGCTTCTTCACCCCCGCATCGCGAGCCACGGTAGCTGCATGCCGTGCCGTGGAGTGACCTGTTTTGTGAGCCAGATCTTCATTATCGTCACCAAAGGTAGCTTCATGATATAGAAGGTCAACACCCCTGACATACTCAGACAGCTCCGGAAACCAGGCAGTGTCACTGCAGAACGCATACGAGACGGGCTCCGGCGGAGGGATGGTGACGGATTCGCAACTGACCACCTCACCCCCTTCGCGTACGATATCCTCGCCCCGCTTGAGATGACCTATTTCGGCAATCGACAGACTGTGTTTACCTATCATCTCGGGAATAATATTCCTCTCTGCCCTCTTCTCCCTGAAGAGAAACCCGTATGAGGGTATACGGTGCCTGAGAGGGAAGCAGAAGACTTCAACCCTCTTGTCGTTCAGAATCAGAGTGCATTCACGGCTCCCCAGGGCATGTATCACCAGCTCAAAGCCGAGGTTAATGTCAAAATCGGAGAGGTGCCTGGAGACCAGATCCTCTACAGGCTCAGGAGCATAGAGGTGAAGCGGGGTCTTCCTTCCCATCAGGTTGAATGAGGAGAGGAGCGGGTATAATCCGAAAAAGTGGTCGCCGTGAAGATGACTGATAAAGATATGGTTGATCCTTCCAAAACGAATGCGGTACCTGCGCATCTGCATCTGTGTGCCTTCTCCACAGTCTATTAAAAACAACCGCTCATGCACGTTGAGCACATGAGCGGTAGGATATCGGTCAGAGGTCGGCAGAGCAGAACTTGTTCCCAATATGGTAAGCCTGAACGACATGTCGCCGTCTGGCATCAGGAAATAATTTTCTCTGCCTCCTCTATATCTGCTGTAATTGAAAGCACAGTGTCAAGCTGCGATATGGTTATCAGCCGTTCTACAGCCTCGTTGAGGCCGCACAGAACAAAGGTGCCACCCGCATTCTTGCAGAGCCTGTTGGCCACCAGTATGGCACTCAGACCCGATGAGTCACAATATTGACATTTCTGAAGATCAAGAATGATATTCCTTTCTCCCTTACCGGAGATAAGCACCAGTTCTGATTTGAGCGAGGGCGCAATATGGGTATCGAGTTTCTCAGTCTCGATACTGATAACCGTACACTGTTTCTTGTTCTCAATGTTAAAGTCCATGGCTGATTATTTTGGCAACTAAATGTAAAGTTATTTTTTCTTTTTACCTACACTTTTAGCCTCTTTTTCTTCCATCTCTTCTTTCAGGGCCGCCAGTTCGCTGATGTCACCGAGAGTTGTCTTCTCAAGACCGGCCTTGATCTTGCGGGTTGCCTTCCTGGTATTTTCTGCTTCGGACCTCCTTGATGTGGTCTCGGTTCCCTTCTTGACGTCTTCATATACACGACTGTGCGACACGATGATCTTCTTGGCTCCCTTATTGAACTCAATAACCTTGAAATCGAGCTTCTCATCAGCGGCAGCTGCCGTTCCGTCCTCCTTTACCAGGTGTTTGGGAGTTGCAAAGCCTTCAACACCGTAAGGCAGAGCTATGATGGCTCCCTTGTCAAACAGCTCAATGATTGTTCCCTCATGCACCGAATCAACGGTAAAGAGATCCTCGAACACATCCCATGGATTCTCCTCCAACTGTTTGTGGCCAAGGCTGAGCCTTCTGTTATCCTTGTCGATCTCAAGCACAACAACCTCGATCTCCGCATCAATGGAGGTGAACTCAGCCGGATGCTTGATCTTCTTGGTCCAGGAGAGATCTGAGATGTGGATCAGACCGTCGACACCCTCTTCGATCTCGACAAAAACGCCGAAGTTGGTGAAGTTGCGGACACGTGCCATATGGCGTGAATTGAGGCTGTACTTCTGTTCGATATTCTGCCACGGGTCGGGCTTGAGCTGCTTGATGCCGAGAGACATCTTGCGCTCTTCACGGTCGAGAGTGAGTATCACTGCTTCAACCTCATCACCCACCTTCATAAACTCCTGGGCACTGCGAAGGTGCTGCGACCATGACATCTCAGAGACATGAATGAGACCCTCCACTCCGGTGGTAATCTCAACAAAGGCACCGTAATCAGCCATCACAACCACCTTACCCTTGACGGTGTCACCTACCTTGAGTGTCTCACTGAGCGAATCCCAAGGGTGAGGCGTAAGTTGCTTCAGCCCGAGAGCTATCCTCTTCTTGTCGTCATCAAAGTCAAGTATAACCACATTCAGCTTCTGGTCAAGCTGAACGATCTCCTCGGGATGGTTGACCCTGCCCCATGAGAGATCGGTGATGTGAATGAGTCCGTCAACGCCCCCGAGGTCAATGAATACACCGTAGGAGGTGATGTTCTTGACAGTACCCTCCAGTACCTGTCCCTTTTCAAGCTTGGAGATGATCTCCTTCTTCTGCTGCTCGAGCTCGGCCTCAATGAGAGCCTTGTGCGAGACAACAACGTTCTTGAACTCCTGATTGATCTTTACAACCTTGAACTCCATGGTCTTGCCCACATAGACATCATAGTCGCGTATGGGCTTGACATCTATCTGTGAACCAGGCAGGAACGACTCTATGCCGAAGACATCGACAATCATACCGCCCTTGGTGCGGCACTTGATGTAACCGGTAATGATCTCATTGTTTTCAAGGGCAGAGTTGACCCTGTCCCAGGAGTTGTAAGCCCTGGC
This sequence comes from Bacteroidales bacterium UBA4772, assembly GCA_002403305.1. GTDB lineage: Bacteria > Bacteroidota > Bacteroidia > Bacteroidales > VadinHA17 > SR-FBR-E99. Next base: position 109,048 of record DHHM01000023.1, on the reverse strand, counting down.
CTTCTTGTGTGAGAGAACAAGCTGCCCCCTCTTGTCTTCCTGGCTGTCAACATAAACCTCCACCATGTCACCTACCTTGAGGTCAGGATTGTAGCGGAATTCGTTCAGACTGACAACACCCTCGGACTTCTGTCCGATATTGATAACCACCTCGCGGTTGTTCATCGAGATGACTTTGCCCTCGACAACCTCGTCAACAGCTACTGTTGAGAGAGTCTCCTCGTAGAGCTTCTCCTGGTCTGCACGGCTCGACTGGGCCGTGAAGCCTCCCTTTTCGTAGGCGTCCCAGTCAAATTCTTCAGGTGTTGCTGCCGCTGCCGCCGCTGCTACAGCAGCCTCCGCATCTCCAGCTTTCACCTTCTTTTCTTTCTTTTCCTTCAGGATGGGTTCTTCTTCGGCGACCATCTCGCCTGCTGACTCCGTAACTACCTCTTCAGTTGATGATTCTGCGGCAACTTCTTCAGTTGTTGATTCTGCAGCAACTTCTTCAGTTGTTGATTCTGCGGCAGCCTCTTCAGTGGTTGATTCTGCGGCAGCCTCTTCGGTGGTTGATTCTGCAGCCTCTTCAGTGGTTGATTCTGCAGCAGCCTCTTCGGTGGTTGATTCTGCGGCAGCCTCTTCAGTGGCCTTATTCTCAGCTCCGTTCTCTGTTACTTTAAGGTCTTCATTATCGATGTTTTCGACCTTTTCCTTGTTTTCACTCATTTTAATAAATTAGTTGACAATTAATAAGTTAGACATTATGTTGTTTAAAAATTGCTTGCAAAGATAGCAAATTTTTTATTTAGCAAATGAACAATAAGCAGATTTTCAGACGTTAAGAATTAACACGATCCTATGACGGACGTTCAACGTTCCGATTGCTCCTTTTTTCTATTTTTGTCTTTTGTATAACTAAATATTTTACTGATGAAGGGGATTATTCTTGCCGGCGGCGCCGGCACACGGCTTCACCCCATTACCGAGGCCGTCTCCAAGCAGCTGCTGCCCGTCTATGACAAGCCGATGATATATTACCCGCTCTCGGCGCTGATGCTGGCCGGGATACGGGATGTTCTGCTTATTTCCACACCTCGCGACCTTCCGAGCTTCCGCTCCCTGCTGGGCGACGGCTCCGGGCTGGGCATGCAGTTCTCGTATCGGGAGCAGCCCTCACCCGACGGGCTGGCACAGGCATTTATCATCGGTGAGGATTTTATCGGCAGCGACAACGTATGCATGATCCTTGGCGACAATATCTTCTACGGGCATGGATTCGGTACGATTCTGAGGGAGGCAGCTACCCTGAAAAAGGGTGCTGCGGTTTTCGGATATGCCGTTAACGACCCGGAACGCTACGGCGTCGTCGAATTCGATGACTGCTACAGGGCGGTAAGCATTGAGGAGAAACCGCAGAAGCCGAAATCAAACTATGCCGTAACCGGACTTTACTTCTATGACAACACCGTGGCATCACGGGCCCGCGGCCTGAAGCCCTCCCCACGAGGCGAGCTGGAGATAACAGACCTCAACAGGCTCTATCTTGAAGAGGGTCTGCTGGAGGTAAAACTCCTGGGACGCGGGATAGCATGGCTTGACACCGGCACCTTCGACAGCCTGCTGCAGGCGTCCAACTTCATAGCAACCCTTGAGCAGAGACAGGGACTGAGTGCCTCCTGCATCGAGGAGATAGCCTACAAGAGCGGCTTCATCACCAAAGAGCGGCTGCTGGAGCTGGCCAGACCCCTGGCAAAGAGCCAGTACGGCCAGTACCTGCTTAAAATGGCAAACGACCAGAACTGAGATGAGGGTACACAGAACTGAATTCCCCGGTCTCCTGATCATTGAGCCTGATGTCTTCAACGATCCGCGCGGCTACTTCTTCGAGAGTTATAACAAACGCAAATTCAGCGACAACGGGGTGGTCTACGAACCGGTACAGGATAACGAATCAAGCTCTTCGGCAGGCGTCATACGCGGACTGCACTACCAGGAAGATCCGTTTGCTCAGGCAAAACTGATAAGGGTCATCGAAGGACGCATCTACGATGTGGCCCTTGACCTCCGCAGAGGCTCCCCCACCTTCGGAAAGTGGTACGGACTAATCATTGACTCGGAAAAGAAGCTGCAGTTCCTGATACCCAAGGGTTTCGCACACGGCTTCTCGGTGCTGAGCGAAAAGGCCATCGTTCTGTACAAGTGCGACACTAACTATTCTGTGGCTCATGAGCGGGGCATAAACGTCATGGACCCCGCCCTGGGCATAAACTGGATGATAGAAAAGGGCAATGAGATAATCAGCCCCAAAGATTTAAGTCAACCGCTTTTCAGGGATATCAAAACAAACTTTATCTTTAGTGAATGACAACCATCCTGGTGACCGGTGCATCCGGACAGCTCGGCAGCGAGATCAGAGAGAGATCTGCCCGCTATAGCGGCTATAATTTCGTCTTTACCGACGTGCAGGAGCTCGATATCACCAATCGTGATGCGACATCTTCATTCATCACTGAGCAGGCCCCCTCATGGATAGTCAACTGCGCGGCATGGACAGCCGTGGACAGGGCCGAGGATGAAGAGGAGGCTGCAACACTTATCAACGGCAGGGGTGTTGAAAATATCGTCAGTGCCCTCCCGGGAACCGACTGCAGGCTGATACAGATATCGACCGATTACGTCTTTGACGGCAGCAGCCCGGTGCCCTGGTCCGAGGATGATCCACCCTCTCCGGTCTCAGGCTACGGCCGCAGCAAGCTTGCCGGCGAGAGGGCAGCCATGGGATGGCCTCATACACTTATCATCCGCACCTCCTGGCTCTACTCCTCCTATGGCAGCAATTTTGTCCGAACCATATTGCGTAAGGCCGGGTCGGAAGAGAGCATCAGCGTGGTGTTTGACCAGGCAGGCTCACCCACATATGCGGCTGACCTGGCCGCTGCAATACTTGATATAATCAGTGGCGTCATCCAGAACAGGCACCTCTTCGTGCCCGGCATCTTCAACTATTCTAACGAAGGGGTCTGCAGCTGGTATGACCTGGCAACCGAGATAGTGGCGGCCGCCGGCTCGGACTGCAGGGTAATACCGGTGAGGAGCTCCCGGTTTTTGTCAAAGGTCAGGCGACCGGCCTACAGCGTACTCGATAAAAGCAAGATCAGGGAACATTACAATCTTACCATACCTCACTGGCGCACCAGCCTAAACAACTGCATCACAAAAATCAACCGAATATGATCAATATAGACGAAATCAGGAAAAAAGCCACATCCTGGCTTGGTGAGGAGTTTGACGAACCCACACGCAAGGAGGTAAAAAACCTGCTCGACAATGATGAAAAGGGGCTCATCGATGCCTTCTACCAGGATCTTGAGTTCGGCACCGGCGGGCTACGAGGTATCATGGGCGCCGGCACCAACAGGATGAACCGCTATACCCTCGGCATGGCTACCCAGGGTTTTGCAAACTATCTAAAGAACCATGCCGCCAAGCCCTCAGCAATCAAGGTGGCTATCGCCCACGACTGCCGCAACAACAGCGGTTACTTCGCCAGGGTGGCAGCTGATATCTTCACCGCCAACGGATTTACCGCATATCTCTTCGAGTCACTCAGGCCAACACCTGAACTCTCATACGCCATACGACTCTACGGGTGCGACGGCGGGGTCAACATCACCGCCTCACACAACCCGAAGGAGTATAACGGCTACAAGGTGTCATGGAATGACGGCGGACAGGTGGTCTCGCCCCATGACAAAGGCATTATCGAGGAGGTCCGCACTATCAGATCCGTGAGCGAGATCAAAACAGGCGGCGATGAATCACGGATCATCATGCTTGGTGAGGAGACAGATAAAAAATACCTCGACGCAGTAAAGTCTCTCAGCATCAATCCCGATGTGATCAGACGCCATCATGACATCGGGATAGTCTATACGCCGCTGCACGGAACCGGTTACAAGATTGTCCCCGAGGCACTTGCAATGTACGGCTTTACCAATGTACACACAGTGAAGGAGCAGTCGGTGCCCGACGGTAACTTCCCCACGGTCCGTTCCCCCAACCCTGAAGAACCCGACGCGCTCTCCATGGCTGTGGCGCTTGCCGGGGAGAAGGGGGCCGACCTGGTCATGGCCACAGACCCCGACGGCGACCGCCTGGGTGTGGCAGTAAGAAAACCCTCCGGCGAATTTATACTGCTCAACGGAAACCAGACCGGGGCACTTCTCACCTGGTACATTATTTCTCAGAAAAAGCAGAACGGAGAGCTCAAAGGCAATGAATACATTATATATACCATTGTCTCGTCCGACCTTCTGGGGAGCATAGCAGGCAGAAACGGGGTGAAGTCGTACAAGGTACTTACAGGCTTCAAGTTCTTTGCCGAGCTGATGCGCGATCTCGAGGGGAAGGAGAAATATATCGGCGGAGGCGAGGAGAGCTTCGGATATCTGGCCGGCGACTATGTGCGCGACAAGGACGGCGTATCAGCCATCACCCTTATTGCCGAAGCTGCTGCCTGGGCAAGTGATAACGGGAAGTCGCTGTGGGAGCTGTTGCTCGACATCTATGCAGAGTACGGCCTCTACCGCGAGAAGCTGGTTAATGTTGTCAGGAAAGGCGCTGAGGGTGCGGCAGAGATAAAGGGTATGATGGAAGGATTTCGCAACAGCCTGCCGAAGGAGATAGCCGGCAGCAAAGTGATCATGTACAACGACTACCTGTCACTGACATCAACTGACCTTGTCACAGGAGAGAAGACTCCCCTCCGCATGGAGAAGTCTAACGTACTGCAGTTCTTCCTGGCCGACGGAACAAAGATATCTGTCCGTCCCTCCGGCACCGAGCCGAAGATAAAGTTCTATTTCAGTGCCAACACTGAGATGAATGATGTATCCCGGTTTGAAGAGCTGTGGCAGGGACTGGAGAAAAGGATAGACAGTGTAATAAGTGATATGAGGCTATGAAATCGTACAGGAAAGAGCTGTGGGTTGAGACCCCGAACAGGAGAGACTATATAAACATAACCCCCCAGGTGGAACAGTGCCTGGCCGCCAGCGGTATCAGGGAGGGGCTTGTACTGGTTAACGCGATGCACATAACCAGCTCGGTATTCATCAATGATGACGAGAGCGGACTGCATCATGATTTCGAGGTGTGGCTTGAGAAGCTGGCGCCGGAGAAACCTCACTCTCAGTACAGGCATAACGGCTTTGAGGATAATGCCGATGCTCATATGAAGCGTCAGCTGATGGGTCGTGAGGTGGTCGTAGCCATAACCGAGGGAAGACTCGACTTCGGCCCCTGGGAGCAGATCTTCTACGGCGAATATGACGGCAAGCGCCGCAAAAGGATTCTGGTAAAAATCATCGGAGAGTAATACGACGGCTTAAGGTCCGGGTGGAGCGGGACTGTCCTGATTACTATGCGAGGTTACATGATCCGCATCACCATGAATCCTCCCTGGTATCAGACCACCGTGCGGGTCAGGGGGAGGTTACGGTTGCCATCCCTTTACAGCAGCCGCCTGCCTGGGCACCAGGTAAAGTGTTGACATGCACTTGCCGAAGGTAAATGCGATAGCGGCAGCAACCACACCTGCCATGTTAAGGAATACCACACATACAAGCAACACTATTATTATGGAGATGAGCTCCACTGCCGTAGCTTGGGATATCGGGCCCGTGGTGCCGTTGATTACAAGCAGCGACCTCTGGAAGTTCAGAAGAACTGTCAGTGCCGGCAAAAGGATCATTATCTGAAGCGGCAGATATGATAAATCGGCAAGCTCCTGGCTGAGACCCGATACGTTTATGAACCACAGATCGGCCAGAGGGGTGAATGCCAGCAGGGTGACCAGTACCGTTACTATGATTCCAAGGTAGAGTGCATAATTCCTTAACAGCCTGTAATTCTGTTTCTCCCGCCCTATAAGAGCAATATTTACCTCCTGGTATGACAGTCCCATGCTCCTGAAGATGAACACCAGCGAACTTACAACCGGAAGTACTGCCAGCGACTCCACTGCCATATAGCTCCTTCCGAGGAAGAATGTAACAAAGGGATGCACCCCGAGAGACAGTATTGAGGTGAGCGCCAGTGGGTAGTAGAACCTGGTGATCGATCTGAGACCCATATGACCGTTCTCGGTGTCTTCGGTCTGCAGGAGTTTCTTCAGCGTCGCCGAGGCCATCATCCTGGATGCTATTGCTTCTGATATGACCGCCAGCGACATAGCCCCGGCACCGACATATGCCCCGTTTATTCCTGCAGAATAGAGTATCAGTCCCATTAATACTATGACCAGCAGCCTGACCATAGTCCCGTATGTCACCCGCCTAGTAAGGTTATGCCTGATCAGGATCCCCTGGTAAAACCTCCTGTAACCGATAGAAGCAGCCCATGGAAGGAAAATAACCAATGCGATGTGGGCCAGCATGGCGACATCTTCCGGCACTCCCATGAGCTCGGTAACGATGAACCTGAACACGGGCAGGATCAGTATGACAAGCTGTACGCCGGTGATGCCGGCATTCAGGATATCCGTGAATCTTTTCAGTTTCAGGTAGGAGTGCCGTCCCGTGACAAGAGCAGTGGATGCGCTCATCAGCATTATTATCGGGGCCTCAATGATCATGGCAAAGGATACTGCGATTCCGAAAGCCGCAAGATTGATCTTGGCTTCTGCCAGCCTTGCGACAAAAGCAATAAGGAACGGCTGCTCAACGGCCATCATAAGCCAGGTGAGAGCCAGCGGCCCCCAGAACAGAAAAATCCTGCGGTATGTGAGTTTTTCAGTGATTTCCACCGGTCGGAGAAAGCACAAATATAATCATTCCATTATTGTCGCCTCCCCTACTGCCGACTGCTTTTAGCCGCCGAAGCCCTGGCGAAGGTGGCCTACTGCCTCCTCCCCTGCAATCCGGCTGCTCTCCAGAATGACCCACCGTGTCATTCATTCACGCTCGCCCCTCTATTGTCTAAAATAGCTTTCCGGAAAATTCACCAGGTACACCCTCTCCGTCGCTCTTGTCAGCGCCGTGTAAAACCAGCGCAGGTAATCAATCGTAGGCTCCTGCCGGCTGAACATTCCCTGGTCAATGAAGACCCTCTCCCACTGTCCTCCCTGCGACTTGTGACAGGTGACGGCATATGCAAACTTGATCTGCAGCGCATTGTAATAGGGGTCATCCCTGACTGCCTCATACTGTTTTCTCTTCGACCGTATCTGCGGATAATCGGCCAGAACGGTGAAATAGAGCTCACGCGACTTTTCGGCAGTAAGTGACGGTGCCGGCAGCGTGAGGGTGTCGAGCATCACTTTGGCATCAAGCTCCAGCTCCGCATCACGGAACCAGAGGGTCATATCGGCAAATCGCATGCCGTGCATCTCCTCATACTTCTTGATCCTGCGCACCTCAGCTATATCCCCGTTGGCGATAAAGGAACCCTCCTCTTCATCCCGGAGCCAGTAATAGTTGTTCTTGACAACCATGACGATGTCGCCCGTGCTTATCTCCTCCTCACGGTAAAAGACACGGCTGCGGATTCCCTGGTTATACCTGTTGGCCAGGTTATTGGAGTTGACCACCACTATGGCTCCGTCGGTGCCGCACTTGTCATACGACTCACTGAGCAGTTCTATAAGATCATTCCCGCTCAGCCTCTCAATATCATTATACGGCTGCAGCACCAGCTCCGGCACCGACAGATCGCCGTCGTTAACCTGCTGCCTGACGGCGGTGGCATTCATCAGTATGCCGGACCCCTCGCTCTGCCGTATCACCTGACGCAGCTCGAAGGTCTCAAGGGCAAAACCGGTAGCCCGCAGCACGTTCTCATCCAGGGCCGGACTGACTATTGATCCCACCGGCGGCAGCTGCGCCACGTCACCCACAAGCACCAGCTTACAGTCCCGGCCGGTATAGACATACTCCATCAGATCCTCCAGCAGATTGCCGCTGCCGAACATTGACCCCTCCGAGGACTCATCGGGTATCATTGACGACTCATCTACAATGAAATATGTATCCTTGTGCAGGTTACGGTCAAGAACGAACTTGCCAACCCCGTCGGTCGCCGACTTCTGCCTGTAAATCTTCCGGTGGATGGTATAGGCCTCCTGTCCTGAATAGGACCTCAGCACCTTGGCAGCCCTGCCTGTTGGTGCAAGAAGAACAGACTTCTGCCGCAGCGTGGTGAGAGTGCTAACCAGTGAGGCGATGATGCTTGTCTTGCCTGTACCGGCATAACCGGTCAACAGAAATATCACATCATTCGTATTGGCAACAATGAATTCAGCCAGCAGACGCATGCAGTGGGACTGATCCCCGGTAGGTATGTATCCCAGATTCTTTTCCAGAAGATTGTAGATATTCTCCTTCCTCATTTTCTTTTTACAATCCGTTTACCGGTCTGCTTTTTTTTTAAATTTGCACAAAGTTACTCAACAATCTATCCGAAAAATATGAAAACGGCTCTCAACATCGTATTTTCAGTGATTATTCTTGTGCTGGCTTATGTCCTCCTTCAGAGCATTATGGAACCCATCCTCTTCAACAGGGAAAAGGATGCCAGGGAAGCGGCTATCAAAGAAAGGCTTATCGACATCCGTACCGCCCAGGAGGCATTCAAGTCAGTCAAGGGATACTATACCGGAAGCTTTGACACACTGATCACATTCCTCAAGACCGACTCCCTGCCTCTCGTCTTCAAACGCGGTGCACTTACTGACGAGATGATCGCGGAGGGTATCACCAGCGAGAGAGAAGCCGTAAAAAGAGGACTCATCAGCAGGGATACCAGCTACATCCCTGTGCGTGATTCAATATTCTATCAGGGGTACCCCATCGAGAGCCTCAGATTTGTCCCCGGAATGGAGAATACCGAGTTCCAAATGTCGGCTGGCAGGGTGATGACCACCTCGATGGTGATGGTCAACGTATTTGAGGCCTATGTCCTCAACGATGTCTTCCTGAGCGACCTCGACCGTCAGCTTGTGGTGAACTACAATGATCAGAGGACAAAAATTACCGGTTTCCCGGGCATGAAGGTGGGTGACGTTAAAGTACCCAATAACAATGCCGGGAACTGGGAGGATTGATGAGCAGGTCGCAGCTATATCCCCTGGAGCTCCTCGACGAGACCCTCGACATAAACGCGACAGACAATTACGACCTTTCACTCGAGCTTTCTGAAGAGGGCGTCTCACTGGCGGTACTTGACCTCCTGCGGGGTAAGTATGTCATGCTCAGACACTACCCGCGCAGTATTCCTGATGACACAGCCCTCAGACCCATCGGCGAAATCATTGAGTCTGATGAGTTCCTGAAAAGAAAGTACCGAAAGGTATTCATCATCGTTCCTTCGCTGCGCTACACCATGGTGCCCGCACCCGTCTATGAGCCTTCACTGAAGGAGGATTACTTCCGCTTCAACCATCACTCAACGGAAGATAAGGTGGTCTTCTCCAACAGGCTTGATTTTCCCGACGGCATTGTACTTTTCTCTGCGGAAGAGGATGTGCTGGCACCACTTGCCTCAGGATGGCGCGACGTAACACCCTGGCATCACACAAGGCCGCTGCTGCACCATGTCTCGGCTGCATGCCGGACCTCAGATAAGAGATATATCCACCTTCATTTTGAAAAGAGCTTCATCACAGTCATCATAGCCGAGAACAGAAACCTTGTCTTCTGCAACAGCTTTGCCTGCTCGGCTGTATCTGACACGGGCTATTTTCTCTTCAACGTACTGGACAGGAGAGACATCTCAAAAGAAGAGACGATTCATATCAGCGGAACGGTTGAGCCCTACAGTGAGAGCCATATCTCACTGCTTAACTTTGCGGAGAACATTAAATTCTCCACGCCACTGATAAAGCACAGTTTCAGCTACGTGATGAATGAGGTGCATCTCCACCGCTGGCTCAACCTCTTCACGGCAGCATCGTGCGAATAATCGGAGGGCGACTTAAGGGAAGGCTTATCGATCCTCCCACAGGATTCAAAGCCCGGCCCACAACCGACTTTGCACGCGAAGGCCTGCTGAACATTCTCGGTAACAGGTATGACTTCTCCGAGATATCCCTTCTCGATCTCTTCGGGGGCACCGGCGCCATAAGCTATGAATTTGCATCACGGGGAACCGCCGACATCGATATTGTGGAGACCGACAGGCGCAACTGTGAATTCATCCGTCGCACCCTGCGCGACCTGGAGCTCACCTCAGCAAAGGTGCACCGGCTGGATGTGCGAGACTGGCTGAAGATATGCCACAAGCAATATGATATCATTTTTGCCGACCCGCCTTATGCTCTCCGGTGGCTCACGGAGTTGCCCGCGATGGTCATGGCATCAAGAGCTGTTCACGACTCCACTCTGTTCATCCTTGAACACCCAAAATCACTCGATTTCTCCGGACAGCCATATATTACTGGACACCGGAAATACGGAAACGTGAATTTCAGCTTCTTCAGGCTATCAGAATCATAGAAGATCAGTGTCAGAACATGCAGTTAATCAGTGTCCTGTGCCTTCCTGATTGCATTGATTACATTCTCCGGCGTGAAGGGCACCCTGTAGAGCCTGGCGCCGGTGGCGTCAAAGATGGCGTTGCCCACTGCCGCACCCACACCGATGATGGCTGGCTCGCCGCCACCCTGCGGCGGCTGGTCCTTCCTGTCCATGATGACGCACTCAAGCTTCGGAAGCCATGAGAACCGCGGTATCTGGTAACTGTCGAAGTTCCTGTCGCGTATGTTGCCTCCGTCATACTTCACCTCCTCAGTGAGTGTATAGCCCAGTCCCATGGTTAGGCAGCCTTCCATCTGCAGCAGGGCACCCTGTGGGTTGACACAGAGGCCCATGTCCTGTGCGCATACCAGCCTTAACACCTTTACCCTGCCGGTCCTCTCGCTGACCTTCACCTCAGCCATATGGGCCACCCAGGTGCCGGCGTCGGTACCGCAGGAAATACCTATCCCTCTTCCTGAAGGGGTTTTACCGGGCACATATCCGAATTTATCTGCCACCGCTTTAAGCACACCGATCATCTTCTCATCTTTGAGGTTCTTCAGCCTGAACTCCAGCGGGTCAATGCCTGCCGATGCGGCCATAATGTCTATCTGGGTCTCGCGCGCAAAAGTGTTGGTGTTGTTGTTGGGTGCCCGCCAGGCTCCGGTACCAAAGGGATGCACAGGATACCTGTCCCTCTCCTCACTGTAGCTGGTGATCCTTTGATTTGGCACATCATAGATAGCATCGGCACCGCGTGTTCCGGCAAGATATACATGGTAATCCCACAGAAGGATCTTTCCTTCACTGTCAATACCTGATTTCACCTTCACCACCGAGGCAGGATGGAATGTGTCATAGAAGAACTCCTCATCGCGTGTCCAGACCACCATCACCGGCCTTCCGGTAATACGCGCCAGCCTTGCGGCCTCGATACCCTGGCGGTGAGGGCTCTTCCCGCCGAATCCTCCGCCAACGAAGGGGGTAATCACCCTCACTTTCTCCTGCGGCATGCCAAACTCCCTCACCAGGCTGTCCTGCAGCCCGAAGGGCGACTGGGTGGAGGCCCAGACCGTCAGCTTGTTCCCCTCAAAACGGGCAAGAGCCGTGTGCGTTTCAATGGGAGCATGAGCAAGATAGGGATCATGGTATTCATTTTCGAACAGCTTGTCACAGAGCTTAGGTACCGCTTCAGTGTCTCCTGCACTGCGTACGACATTGACCCTGTATTCACCCTTGTTGATATAATCAAAGACTGTCTCATCGCTGACCTTCATCTCATCATTTGAGTATTGGGCGTCTATCCGTACCACAGCCAGGTCAACGAGGTCTCGATCTTCACTCAGCACTGCGATGAAGTCGTCGTCGCGGACTGCCCTCACCCCTTCGATCGCTTCAGCAGCGGAGAGGTCAGCAGCGACCAGTGTCGCCCCGTGCGACGGCGGCCTCAGTATTCGTGCATGAAGCATGCCCGGCAGCTTCAGGTCACCGGTGTATTTGGCACGGCCCGTGACCTTGTCGTAGGCATCGCTGCGCATAAGGGATTTGCCCACTATGGTGAATTGGGTATGATCCTCCACCGGCGGTTTGACATCAAGGTATTTTTCGAGCTTCTTTCCCTTTGCCAGCTCTCCGTAAGTGACACTATTCGATGCATCCCTGACGTCGGCGACAATGCCGTCTTTTACCTGGATCTGCCCTACGGGCACCCCTAGCCTGGCTGAGGCCATCTGCACAAGCACTGCCCTGGCTTCTGCCGCCGCAGCCCTCATGGCCGGACCGAAGGCACGGATGGTCAGAGAGCCCCAGGTGCCAGCGTCCCAGGGGCACAGTTCAGTGTCGCCCATAACTATCTTCATCTTTGCAAGAGGCACATTAAGTTCATCGGCCATCATCTGCAGCAGCGAGGTGACAATCCCCTGCCCCATCTCAATCTTGCCGGTGAAGCATGTGACTGTGCCGTCTTCGGCGATGTGCAGGAAAGCATTGTAATCTTTTGTCAGGGTCCTGCGCTGTTCAGCCGGCAGTGCGAGCAGGTCGCCCAAGCTGAACGGATTGAACAGCAGTACTATACCGCCTCCCAGTATCTTGAAGAAGTTCCTTCTTTTCATTCCTGTTCCAGCCATTTCGGCGCTTTCAGTTAGTTTTTCCCTCTTCATTTCTTCTCTCCTCCTTTCATTTTTTCAGCTGCATCCTGTACGGCATCAATGATGCGTGTGTGTGCCCCGCACCTGCATAGGCTATCTTCCAGTCCGAAGATGATGTCATCACGCGTTGGAGCCGGATTTTGTCCGAGTATGCCCACGGCAGTCATGATCATGCCCGATGTGCAGAAGCCGCACTGCAGGGCATCATGGTCGATAAAAGCCTGCTGGATGGGATGAAGCCTGCCATCCTGCTCCAGGCCTTCAATGGTGATCACGCTCTTGCCTGCCACGTCACTCACGGGCATCATGCATGATCTGGCCGGCTCATTGTCGATCAGCACGGTACAGGCACCGCAGAAACCTATTCCGCAGCCGTATTTTGTACCGGTAAGACCGAAATGATCCCTCAGAACCCACAGGAGTATCCGGTTAGGGTCGGTAACCAGCTCTACCTCCTCACTGTTCAGTTTGAATCGGATCGTCTCTTCCATCTCTTGTCAATTATTTTAAGTTCATTCAAATAGTCTTCCCTGGTATCAATATCCCTCACCACTGAGGGATCGTCTGTTTCAGCCTCGAACACATCCCCCGGGTATCGTGCCGCCAACGCACGGAGCCCCTCATTCTCCGGTAGTGCCATGACTTCCTCCCTGTAACTGCTGTCTATCAGCAGCGGATGGCCGCGCCTGCCTTCGTATACTGGCACCACTATTCCCTTGCCTGATCTCCCCCGTGCGGTTATCACCCTGTTTATCTCATCGGCACCAATCATCGGCTGGTCACCCGGCATCACCACCACCGCCGAGCACTCATCAGGAAGGGCTTTTAATCCGCATCTCACCGATGAGAGCATTCCACTTTGGTAATCTGCATTATAGCAATGAATTATATCGTATCGGGACGTAATGCTCTTAATACCATAGCTTCCGGCTCCCAACACCAGCACCACTCCGCTGACATAAGATGCCAGAGCGTTCTCAACGACCTGTTCAATAATGGTCTTCCCCTTCCAGGGCAAAAGCATCTTTGGTGAGCCCATCCGTTTCGACTCACCTGCTGCCAGCACTATCACCCATACCCCTTTCATTCCACTCCCATAATTCAATATAATCCTCTGCTGCCCCTTAATTCTTGATTCTTAACTCTTAATTCTTAATTCTTAACTCTTAATCCCTCTCACCCTTACCAGTTGTGCAGCTATGCTCACTGCTATCTCCTCCACCGTCTGTGATCCTATTTCCAGGCCGATAGGCGTGAATATCTCATCCCACTCTGTCTCTGTGGCCCATTTGTTCTCAAGGAATTTCGCACGCATGGTTGCCACCTTGACCTTGCTTCCCATCAGTCCCACGTATGCAGCTCCGGATCCTATGCACGGCTTCAGTGCCTGGGCATCGCTGCTGTGCCCGCGGGTAACGATGACAATGAATGTATCCTTGTTCTTACGTATATCGCTCATTGCCAACCCAATATCATTTACAATTATATTGTCGGCATCAGGCAGGTTTTTGCTGTTAGCGTACTCGCCGCGGTCGTCTATCACTGTAACCTCAAAGCCAATAAATCTACCCATGTGCGACACCGCCTTACCCACATGTCCGGCTCCCGCAATAACGAGGCGTGGCAGAGGGAACACAGGTTCAAGAAGAAATCTCATTGGTCTGGCGGATTCAATGGCATCAAATGCGGGAAATTGAACTTCCCTGTATCCGCTTTTACCGCCAGAGGCCAGGATCCGGGCAGCCTCCTCCATGATCCTGCCGCGCGACTCCGCAGGCAGTGGCAGGTCGGTTTCGCCGGTGGTCCAGTATCTCTTTATCTGTATTGAGGCATTGTCAGAACCAGTGATGCTGGTTACCAGTACGCCGGGTAATCCTTCCAGTATGTTCTGTTGCATCTCCCTGAAGACGCCAATATGCCTCAGAGGGTCAGCGTCGACGAGTATGGTAAGCGTGCCTCCGCAGAGGGCATCCTCCGGATCAGGTCCTTCTTTGTCAAGGTTAAACCCAAGCAGGGCTGACTCACCTGTAACTGCACAACGGCCCGCATAATCCATCACCTTGTTCTCCACCACACCGCCACCGACGGTGCCGGCAATGAGTTTACCGTTAATAAATATTGCGGAGCTACCCGGTTTCTGCGGTGTCGATCCGGTGGCCGCGGTTACTGTTGCAAGTACGACCCCCTGCGTCAGCGGGTCGGTTTCTCCTATCTGGAAGTATATATTCTTCATAAACAGGTTTCAGAACAAATATATAAAACCCCAGGGATTGCATTCAGTAATTCTCGTATTTATCAATGGTTTAACATGGCGATTCAAGATCAATTACAGCGGATGGCAGATGTGAAATATATAATTGATAAAATATTTTGAGGAATGGAAAATTGCATTAATTTTGCATCGCTTTTGGTGCGGTAGTTCAGTTTGGTTAGAATACCGGCCTGTCACGCCGGGGGTCGCGGGTTCGAGTCCCGTCCGCACCGCTGACAAAGATTATAAGCCTCTGATTTTCAGGGGCTTTTTTCATTCAAAACAAACTTCTGTACAGCATTTGTACAATTCACCTCTTTAATACCCTCTTATTTAGACACGGTATAAATAAAAGTGGTAATTAAGAGTATAAATAGCCCTGTAACATAAATAACCTAACTTCTGAGATCCCAAAAAATCAAATAGTCATGAAACAAATTAGCATTAACAATCTCGAAGATGCCTATAAGGCACTTGAAAATTATCGCGGTATGTGCCGCTTTACCTACAAGCGTAAAACCGGAGATCCATTTGAGGAGGACCGGCACGTTGCCTTAGATGTCGATAGTGTTGAGATACGGTTTATTGTCAAGGGATCTCTTATGCAGGACAGGGATAAGAGATTAAGCGGTTGTTCATTTCCCGACCCGGTTAAGGGTGAGTTTGATTTGTCAGAATTTAGCTCAATGGAAATTCGAGGCGAGGAATAAAAAACCCGGATCGCTCCGGGTCTCTTCTTACGTTCCTGCGATAATCGCAAACAGGAACAGCGCAACTACGACGGCATAGAACACATAATCTCTCCATCCATCTTTGTCAGGTTCATCAGTCGGTATGCCTCCCATGACGTTACTGTTTGAAGTAAGACGCATGGATCCGCTTCAGCCTCCGGTCCTCACGGCGGAGGTGTACATGGCAACAGGCCAGACCGACAAAGATAAACAGCCACGTGGCACACATTGCACCAACAATGATACACGGCAATACTTCCATGTCAGTTGGTGTTAAGGTGTGACTGCAGCAAACGAATAAGGGCTAAACTGGCATACATGGAGCCATCAGGAGAACGCCACACCCATAGGACGGGCAGCAATGGGATCCGCACCGACTTCGTGCCGGTGGGTGTGATAACAGATTTTTTCATGATTAAACACGGGGTCCCTCCACCCGGCGGCAATCATTCTACCAACGTGTGGGAAAATGCACCGGGCTTTGGGACCTTTAATGTTTTTAATCTGAGACATTGGTGAATGATTGCAATTCAAAGATATTACACTTTCCGGAATAACAACTATTCAGAGCATAAAAAAACCTCCAGGATGCCACTGGAGGGAAAACATAACGGGTGGAAGAGTTACCCTGTTTTATTTTTAAGAGACGCCACGAAGGGCGGAGGTAGTTGTTTATAGCATATCAGCAATAGGCCAATGAAAGTCTGATACCTCAACTCCTGGCATGGGTAATTTTCTCAGTTTAATAAGAGCTTCCGCCGTTTCGGGGCTGTCACATTCAACGGTTATGCCTTCAGAGTAAGGTATGTGGTGATAAAGGGATGCCCCGGTGTCATGGGTTTTCTTGTAATCATTTATTTGTTCACGAAGGGTCCCCCCATTGTCGGCCGATCCTGACTTCGGAACGTAAATACCCCTCACAAAGATTACCATCGTATGACGTCTGCTGTCAGGATTGATTAATTCATCTATTTGCTTTTTAACTTTTATTTTGGTCATCACGTTGTTTTTTTAAATATTCAAGTACCTGTATTAACTGCGGTTCCGTTAACTGCTCTGGATTGACCGGAGGCGGAAGCACCATTTTTACAATCTTCTCAAAGAAAGTCAGACGCTTCTCAGGCTCCAGGGTGTCAAAGTCATCCTGTAACTGGTCAATATTTGCATCAATGAATGACTGTAACGCCTCCCTGAGTTCTGCCGTTGTCCTGTTTGGCGTCCCGGCCCTCCTCCCGCCTGTCTTCTTATTTTTCATCTCTACTTCAATCTACTTTAGACTTACCAAATCCCGAAAACGCAATGCACAAAACTCTGTTGTATCAATTTCGGAATATATTGCGTATCACCAACCCATGCCCGACAAGTCAAATCACTATTAAGGTAATCGCACTTGTCGCATATCACTGCCCGCTCCAATGCCAGCTCTTTGACCTCCGGGCCAAGCCTCAACGACGTAATGATCTCCGCAACCCGTTTTTTCTTACATCCCATGCAGGCCATCAGCGCAAGTCTTTAAGGTTGTTAGCCTCAAGAGGCAGATCACCCCGGTGTTCAGTGAACATCTTATCATACTCGGGTGTGCCTCGTTGGTGGCCCTGCGAGATGATCCAGTCAGATAGTCGTATCAAATCCCGTATTCCTGCAGGTGGTACTTTTGTTCTGACCGGTGGGTCAGGCTGGGGATCACCCTTGTAGTGTTCAGCAATAATATTGCCGTTTTCATCAATTCCGACAATTATTCGCTTTCCTGCGACTTCAATTACTTTTGTGTCCATTTTATTTATGAATTAATTTTTTAAACATTGTCATTACAGCCACAAGAAACGTGACTTTTTTACTCTCTTCAGGTGCGGCCGTCACCTCTTCGGGTATTTCGGCCTCCACAGCTCTCGGCTGCTCTTCCGTCTTCCGGTGCTTCATGCGGAACGGACTAATTGCTGTCGGTGATATTATCATAGCATCTGAAGATATTCACGTAATACATCAACTCGCATCTGTGCAGGATAACTATCAAAACCCTCGGGCGGCAACTGAAGCACCTGGCTCCATGCTGCCCGGTATCCTCCTACACGGGTAAGACTTCCGCCTGTAAGTTCATTAACTTTGTTGAACGTTCTCAGGAATGCTTCATAGTCTGCAAAGAATTGTGCCTGTGCTTCACTCTCGACGTACAGGGTGCGGGCGTTAACATATAACTCCACCTGCTCCGGAACCGTTGTTATTTTGCCCTTAGAGACGCTAAACAGGCCGTATTGTCTGTCAGTATAAGGAAAGCTCTTTGCGTGCCTCACAGCGGCGTAGAACGGCTCAGGATTAACGGGGCGGGGTGCGGGTGTCGGTACGTTTGTGTCGCTGCTCTGACGTGTAACGGACATCAATGCTTCACGGAACATCTGTTCCGGTGCGTTCAGCAAGTCATACAAATCACTTTTGCTGTTTATCGCTGTCAACTTTAGAGCGTTCCATGAACTCAGGACGGCTTCAATCGCTTCCTGTGCCTGTTCAATCTCTCTCCTAGTTGCGCTCTCGTAACCTTCGTCGGTAAAAACTACTTTCTTTTCCATCTTACTTAGCTTTTAATTCTACAATCATGCACGATAACTGCCTCAGCTACAAGGCTTGCTTTCATCCAATCGACGGCAACCTTAGCTTCTTTGAGCTGCTGCATCCGCAGCCAGGTCGGTAAGTCAAAAATCTGCACCCACGTGTTTCTGACGGGGTGTAATGGATCGCCCGGAAGAATGGTAATTCTTGTGCATTTCACGTGCATGAACCCTGCATCCTTTTCTTTAATTAGGATCGTCCGGTCTTTATTTGCCGGGATCAATTTGTCATTAGCCATAACTCATTAATTTTTAATTGTTTAACATTTATATAAAATTTCATTTTGTACATATACTGTGCAAATCATGTTTCCTGTATCTCATTATCAATGTGTTGGCTCTCCATTGTGCGGTTCGAGCTGAACCGCAATAAATTCGTTATACCAGTCATAAAACTGAGCAAATGACCTGACTATCAGATAAATGCCGCCTGCCGCCTCCGTTCTCTCCTGGTATCTCTTCTGATCCTCAGACTGGCGGTCCTTCATTTTAACTTCTATCTTAACACTTCTGCCCCGGATCACTGCGGAGATGTCAGCTGTACCCCTCACACCGGAGGTAGGTATCCACTTTGCGGAGCCTATTGAACGGGTGTGTCCTACAACGTCGGTAAATGTCTTTGTGCGGTCAATGTATCTGCCGGTGCTATTGATGCGTTCAGCGAGACAGCCGGAGAGATTAAGAAACTCACAGATACACTTCGTTAATCCGTTTGCCGTGTCGTCACGGTATAAGCGACGGCAAAGGTGTTGAGGTTTGATTGAAGGGTGGCGACGTGCAGCATCAGCATCAGCGAGAGCCTCCAGGGCCTTCACGGCTGCACTCTTCCGATATGCGGGTCGGGGCTTGCGTCGTGGTGCTATCTCAGGCAGTTGATACATCTCAATATCTGCGATATTTGGTACTCTGTATCTCGCTGAGGGCGGCCTGTAGGTCGGCAGGGTGTATCAATACACGGTGTCCTACTCGTTTACTCTTCAGAATGCGTGCGTGTATGAGCTTATCCACAGTTGGCAGGCTCATACGTAAAGTTAATGCCACATCCTGCCGGGTGAGATATTTTTCAGTCTCGGGCTTCTTTGCCTCAACAGTCGGATTAGAGATTTCCCACATCCATTTTTTGAATATGGGTTCCAATTTTGGAAGGGAGAGGGTGTAGATAGGTGCGTCTCCTATCTCGGCGAGTGTGGTATTCGCTTGGTAGACAAAATCCGGTAAACCGGTGGCAGATAAATTTTTCAGCATAACACAAACCAATTAATTAAACATCATCAGAACCTTTTTAGGCTCTTAAATTTCTTTCATGATCTGTGTTTCGATTGGATTGCCCTTATGGCAAAAGGGCATAGTAAAAGTAATGCAGTAAAAAATTAGTACAAAATTTATTTTCAGTTGGTAATGTATTTATATTCTAACACTTATACCATCTAAATAAATATTGCCTAAAATAACAAGGTAAAAAAACGTCAATTTTTTATTACTTGGCTACTCGTAGCTGTGAGAAGTATTCATGCTTACTAAGCTCTTCAGCGTTCTCCATTTTCGTAGTGCGCACATATTTCATGAATTCCTTCTCCGTGGCGTGGCCGGATATAAGCATGATCTGGTGCAAGGGTATCTTTGCATGAACCATATTTGTGATGCCACTGCGACGACAACAATGCGTCGAGATTTTTTCAAACTTTTTATAGTGCCTGGTGACGGGCTTGGAACCCTCGTATTCATCTAAATAGATATCGCTGTTGATACCGGCCTTCTCTCCTATCTTCTTAATTGCAGCGTTTACCTTCTGCGGATGGGACTTCGGTAACTTGTAATCATACTTTTTCAATATAGCATTGAGTTCACCAGAGATGGGAATGATAACTTCGGTTCGTGTCTTATTCTGATTATTGATTTTGATATACTTCTTGCCTTTCTCTTCAATTATGTTACTCTCGTTAAGTTTAGAGAAGTCTCCATAACGCTGAGCCGTATAACAACCGACAAGAAAAATATCTCTTACCTCTTCATAGTGTTTATTATCGCTCAGGTCTAAGTCTGCAATCTGTTTAATTTCTTGCGGTGTGAGGTATATCTTATCAATCTTTACTGACATTGCCCTGAAGCTCTTCTTTTCTTGCTGCTGGTTAGTATGCTTGTCCTCGTCGAACGCTGCCCGCATGATTGTCTTTAGTGTCTTTATTAATCTGCCCACGTAGTTAGGAGAGCATTTTCTGTCATAATAGAATTTGACAAACTCATCATAGAAGCGGAGGTTTATATCATTGAAGTCATATTCCCGATGCGTCTCTTTAAAGAACAATTCAAGTGCTGTTTGTAGGCCCGTGAAGCTTCTGACTGTCTCCTTGGAATATATTCTCTTCAGTCCGTTTACCGTTGCAAATCTGTCACCGTTGCGAGCCTCTTTGATATAACGCTTCAGATAATCCATCAGCGTCTCATCCTGTGGCGTCTCATCCCTTCCGAAGTCCTCCATCGTATCTTTAAGCCACTTCAGGGTAACGGGGCCTGAGAGCTTATAAGAGGCCCTTAGAATGAAGTCCTTTAATTCGGTGAACTTTGCATCCATGTCAAGAAGATCCTCTTCGTCAATAACCCCCGAAGTTAGTATGTCATCTCGAAACGTCTGCTTCTTGGCGTTCCAATACCTCGGCACCATTTTAAAATCGGTGCGGATTATTTCGTTTACACCATCATTGTCGGTGTATCTCATGTAAACAGATGCGGGGCTGTCCTCATCTTTGGACCTGGTGTAAAATTTAATCTTTGCCATTCGAGTGCTATTTTAACCGCAAGATACACTTTGTCCCTTATTTGTACAAAATATTCCTTGTTTATTTTTGCTTAATTTTGTGAACAATTTTATGATATTGTTATTTTACAAGGGTTTGCGCTCCGGCCTCAAACAAAGGTAAACATAATGAAACAATAAAAATGCGGTCCCGTCCGCACCGCAGGATGAAAGGGTTCGTCCCGACCGGGCGCAGCGAGCGTCGGGACAATCCCGTCCGCACCGCTACCGGTTTGATAAGCTGCACTGTCTCACTTATCGTTTGCTCAGCTTGTTACTGACATAATGCGACAGAACGGCACACCCCGATCCTATTATGGCCCCTGTCAGCACATCAGAAGGATGGTGAACACCCAGATGCATCCGTGAATAAGCCAGAGTGCCGGCATAGGCATACGAAGGCACAATGACATACCATTTCGGATAATCGAGAGAGAGTGACGTCGCAACGGCAAATGCCGTTGTTGAATGGCCGGAGGGAAACGAGTAGCTGTCGCTGTAGTCGTGCCCGGTTTTATCGGCAAAATCTTCAGGATGAACAACAAATGGTCTTTCCCGCTTGACGGTGTATTTAAAACCTAAAGCGACTCCGTAGGCTACTGCCGTTGCCGCTGCCATCGCAGCAGCGTCGCGAAGTAACTCATCGTCATGTCCTGCCAATCCGACAACAGCCATGGTGACAGGAGTACCAACATACACATAGAAATTAGCATCAGATACAAACCTGAAGAAATCATCAGAAGGAAGGGGTTCAGGTGAATGAATTGACCTGAGAATGTCAACATCAATGTTCTGAGAAGACAAAGATACTGGCATCAGTACCAGAAACAGTGCAATGAGCTTTTTCATAACGAACACTATTTATTAGTACGTTACAGTTTCGTAAAGTTCGGACATGGTTTCTTAGCCTATTTATCTGCACGTCCCGAAAATTGTTCTTTGTGTGCCAGATCAATAATTTTTAGGTTGGTGAGGATGTCTCATCGTTGATCACCGGGCGAACAGCAACCTTAACTAATCAGGAGTTAATGCCGATGTATATGATGAATATTCCATTAATAGTCATCCTGATTGATATTTTCATTGCCGCTTCGGTTTCCTTTATCTCGTCATAATCTTAACGGGAGGATTGAAAAGTGTGCAAGGCAAACCCGGCAACAAGAAACATCTGCTCCATGTCGGGATTGAAGATAAGCTGCCCGGTGACAGGAACGGAGAATAGTTCAGTTATTGCGATATCATGCGTAACCTCCAGCCCGAGGTTGCAGACATTGAAGCTGCCGCTCCCGGTGTGCCAGCCACTGCCGGCCCCCATGAAGAGGCTGAAATATTCAAAAGAGATTCCGGCTTCAAAATAGAGATCGTTGCCGTATGACCCCACTGCTCCTGCCTCGTTGATGATATAGTTGGCACTCAGCCACACATTGTCCGACTCCCAGTCGAGGTTGACCTCAAAGGCATGGGCTCCGTCAGCAGCTGAATATTCAAAATATGGCAGCTCCGGCAGGTAATAGTCCTGCATACCCAGGGTAAATCCCCCGGGCAGGTCAAAGGCAAAGTAGAGATCCACCTCCTCATACCCGTTCATGTCGAATGATCCCCAGGCACCTGCGGTAAAGGGGCCGGTGGAATATTCCATCCCCGGCTGCAGGTGCGGACCGCTGCCCAGCCTGGTGCCTCTCCAGACAAAACTGGTAACAAGGTCGGCACCGGCACTCCATGATGAGGAGCTGTCATCCTGCGCAGACAAAGGCATTAACGCAATGGTTGAAAGAACTGCAACCAAAAATAAACAGAGATGTTTTCGGAACGTGATCATCCCTTAAAACTAATAAAAATCCTTAAAATCTGCCGCTGAGCCGGAGGCTAAAGTTGCGGTGGGGCTGCACGTCTCCCGGCCGGCCCATATATTCGGTGTTTGTGACATTCTTTACCGCCACGGAGACCTTCATGGTGTTACTCAACCTGTATCCGACGCTGCAGTCCATCAGTAAATAGCCGTTATTGTTCGACTGCCAGTAGTCGTAAAAGCCCGGCAGGATCTCCTCCCTGGTTAGGGGATTAAGGAAGACATCATCGATGCTGAGCGTCTTTGACCTACCATAGATGTCAACGGCTGCCTCGAACCTGTCACGCACACCCTGCAAACCAGCCTTCGCAGTATGTTTCCTGCGGTATTTCAGAAAAACATCTGTATTCTGACCGGTAAAGGCATTGTATTCAACCGGGTAAACAAAAGTGTATCCGCCGGTAAGTGTTATATCGACTGTGCCGAATGACCTGTGGAGCATTATCTCAGTCTCAGCGCCGTAGATCCTCGACTGCTCCACATTGGTAGCCTTGAAGCCCAGGTCGGATAATCCCGTTACCGGATCCTGGTGTATGCCGAAGATGTATTCAATCATGTCGCTGTTCTGTGAGAAAAAGAGAGCCAGGTCACCCTCTCCCCTGATCTCACCGAGCATGAATCCCTGCATTATCCCTATCTCGGAGCTCCAGCCCGACTCTGCCCGGACACCCGGACTCGGGAAGATCCTCACCGAGCCGAGGGTTGTCGTGGCATGCTTCTCGGCAATGGATGGATAGCGGTAGCCCTGCCCGAAGGAGGCCCGCAGGAAGGTATACTCCGCCGCCTGCCAGTTGATGCCGGTCCTGAAGACAGGGACAACCCCGTCACCTTCGCCGTCGAGTATGTTCTGCTCCACACGCACGCCGGCGGTGACCTTCAGCCTGTTCAGAGGTCTTGCCTCCAGCTGTGCAAACCCCGCCAGATTGAGCGCACGGTGATCACCGAAGAAATTGGAGGTGACGCTGCTCCAGGTCTCAGCAAAGCCTGCCGTCAGGTTAAAATGATCTGAGAACCTGTACCAGAACTGGTATTCACCGTAGACGGAGAACGCGGCAGAATTGTTTGCGGTCCTGACGGGAAAACGGTTGGCTGACGACTGCAGGCGCAGGCGTATGTCATGCTTTATCCTGCCGTTGCGGCTCAGCGAGATGAACGGGTCGGCGGCAAGGAAGTATCCGTGCAGTCTCGACACCGTGGAGGTGTCCTGTTTCAGCGCCCCGTATTCAGCGTCCTCCCACAGGATGAAATCAGCTTTGTATGTCTTTCCTCCGCTGAGGTTCACTCCGTATTTCAGTCCCTCCACCCTGCCGCTGTAATGCTTTAGCCTGAGACTGATTCTTCCCATGGTCTCATCATTGTATTTCCTGTAGCCATTGTCGGAGGCAAGATTAAATGCGATGCCAAGATCCGTATTCCCAATTTTCCGCAGGTGGGAGAAGGATGCACTTCCGAAGATTCTGGGTCTATCCCACCACTTCCAGTCGCGGTTACGGGGAGCACCGTAGATGCCTCCCTCCGTGTAGAATGTTGTCACCGTCACGTTTGACGCATCGGCGGTTCTGAAGTTTATCACCCCATTCAGGGCTGAGGAGCCATAGAGAACCGAAGAGGCTCCCTTTATTATCTCCACCTGCGACAGGTTCTCCAGCGGCAGAAACTGCCATTTTATGTTTCCGGCATCTGCCGACATCATGGGCAGGCCGTCAACGAGGGCCAGCACCCGGCTGCCGACGCCGTAGCTGAATCCGCTGCCACCCCTGACCGAGGCCTGTCCGTCAAGCACCTCGATGCCCGAAATTTTGGTTATCAGCTCCTGCGCATCGGTTATATGGGTCCGGAAGATATATTCCGGCTTTATGACATCCATTGAGACAGTCAGCTCCGACCTTTTCTGCTCCATCCTGTCAGCGCTCACCACTATCTGGCCAAGGAGCTGTGCCTCAGGTTCCAGCATGACATTCAGTTCGAGGGGTTCAGCTTCCTTCAGGGTAATGGTCCCTGTATGCGTTTTATATCCGATGTATTTAAATTCAACCCTGAGTGAACCCGGAGCGGCGGAGAAGGTGTAGAAGCCCCCGGTATCAGTGGTAGTACCCACGCCTCTGCCATAGATGACGTAGACGTCAGGCAGCGGCTCCCCGGAAAACCTGTCGGTCACCCTACCGCTGACTGAGACCTGCGCAGAGACAACTCCATGAGAAGGCAACCCAAACGCAAGAAGAAGGACTGCGACTAAACGCATTATTTCGGTTTGAATGTCATCCGGATATTGAGCGAGACAGGGACAGGATAGACGAATGTCACCTTAAGCGAAGTGGATGTCAGCTCTGCTATTGTGGTTGCGATCGATGGTACCGGCAGATCAGGAGAGCTGATCGCGAGGCTGGCATCATTGTCAACAAGCATCCATGTCCCTGAATATTGTCCGAAGGTACCCGTTCCGTCCTTGTTGAAGGTCGCGTCTCCCTTGAACTTCTCCAGAGTCTCTCCCGGTCCGCTTGCATCAACACCATTGGCAAGCAGACTGTCGCTGGTCCAGACGTGGGCCGTCAGAAGTGTGAACCGGTCGGTCTCCTGCTCCTTGCCGCATGAGGAGAGAATAATCAGCAGGAGAGGAAGCATCAATGACAAAGTCGTTTTCATGGCTGTGGTTTTTGTTTCAGTTCTGATAATAACCAGAACTGATAACAAAGATACATGAAAACAGTATAACAACTGAGGCAACAACTTACCGGATCAGTCAGATCGTGCTAATGAGAGTTATTTCGATAGTAGAGGGTATTGAAATCAAAGTCTTTTACCATCAGTACCCCGTTATGATCAACATAGAGTGTGCGAAGATCAGGGAAGAGCCAGTAATTTTCATACTCATCAAGGTCGTGTGATGTCATTATCCCGAATCCGGGAATGGCAACATACCAGTAATCGCCCCATTTGGTAAAGATATTGTCAAAGGATGATCTGAATGCTACACTCACGCTGTGGACACTTAAAAAAGTTGTTCCCCGGTCGTCCGACCGGTAGATAACCTCTCCCGTTCCCTGGTCGCAGATGATGAAGATCTGATCATCATCAGTGACATACAGTTTTTGAGAATAGGCCGGGGTTGTCAGCTGCGTCCATGTCTGGCCGTCGTCATCAGAAATCATCAGGCTGCAGCAGTCGAGGCCGTGCTTTATCAGAGCCCTGTCTGACATCCTGAAGACATCACCCAGCCTCTGCTCAGACATGCCGGCTCCGGCGTCATGCCATGTCACACCCCTGTCGTCAGAGTATCTTATCGGTTCCCCGGCCGTATAAACCCACAGCCTGTTGTCGTTGGAGACATATATCTGGTGGTAGTGTGAGCGTTCGGGCCACGGTTTGGTGCAAGGCTGCCATGATGATCCGTGATCCAGGCTCCTGAAAATATTTCCGCCCGAGGTACTGACATATATCACACCGTTACTGTCTATCTCAACGGTACGCGGTCTGTCCGGGGAATTGAAAACGGGATCGTTGACCCTTTCCCACTGGTAGTACCTTTCCCCCTGCCTGTAGAGATAACTGCCAGCGGTAATGAAGGTAACCCTGTTGACGGTATCAGCCACCATATCCATTATCTGCACCTCCGGTGTGCCGGTGACTCCGTCCCACTCATCCTCCCTGAAGCCATAGGCAACCAGGTCTATTGAGGTCATAAGGCTGCCGGAAAGGTTCCAGACCGATGCCTTCAGCACCTGCCTGAATGTTTCGTAGCCCAGGGTCCAAACTGCACTGATATCCTGTCCGGAAGAGACATATTCACGTTCCTGTGAGATTGATCCGCCTCCCTGGACAGGCTCAAAAATCACTCTTACAGAATCGACCTTCGCAGATGTATTGGTATATACCTGGAACCACGCTGACACATCCAGCGACTCTCCTGCCAGCAACCTGGATTCCTGGCTGTTATTAAAGTAGAACTGATAGTTCTCCAGGATTCTGCGTGAAGGATCTTCAGTACATGAGGCAAGAATGAGCATCATGATGGCAATTATTAATGCCATACTACTCATCTCCCATTTTTCCGTTATAGTTTTCATCACCCGGCTGTGCTTATATCTCATCAGATCTTTACCTGTAAAGCGGAACGCTGAGTCCTGCCCGCAAGGCCAGGGCACTGTTCCGTATAAATACGTCCTTCGGATTAGGTTTCGGTATCCCGCTGGAGGCCATATTGAAGACCTCGGAAAATCCCTGCCTGTATTCTATCCCTATATCCAGCTTCAGGTTACCGTGCAGCGGTATGGCAACCCCTGCTGCGGCCAGCCATCCGAAGTCGTTCCTCTTTATCAGTTCCGTAAGATCATCATGGATGGTAGTCTCTTCAAGAGTGTAGGATCCGTTGCTGAAAGTCTCCCTCATTGCCGTGCCGGTACAGCGGGCATTAAGCCTGGCGGCGAAATATGGTCCGGTGCTGAAGGAGAAGGTCTCATTCCCCCCGAAGTGAAAGTCGATAAGCACAGGTATCACCGCGTAATCTACGCTCACTCTGCTGTCCACGTAATAATCGTAATCTCCGGACCCCGACCAGTCATGATAGAGGTAATAGAGATCACTGGAGTCGCGCATTGAATATCCCTGGCGTTCCAGGGTAAGCCCGGTACGGAACCATGTCTTTGACCCGCTGATCCTGAAGTTCATAGCGAAGCCTGCCGACGGTCCCGCATAGGACGAGTATTTCTCCTTCAGAATGTCTCCCGAGTTCCATGAGAGATTTACTCCTGTCCGCCATGTAAGGTAGATATCCTCATTGACCTCTCCAGCATCCTCTTTAGCGTCCTCTTTCGCCCCCGCGCCTTCATCACCGGTTCTCCCCAACCTGCAGATCAGTCCGATAGTGAGATCCGTGGATCCGTGCTTACTCTCCGGCACTGCGGTCAGAAACCTCCGTCCGGTATTGTATCTCCCCCGCACAAACAGATCAATATTTTCAAGCAACGGGTAGTCCAGTCTAATCATGTAGGCATAACCGTAATCATTTCTCAGCGAATCATCCGGATCATAGTACCAGCCGTAATCAGTGTCCTGGTCAACCAGGAAAGAGTAGTAGGCTCCGGCTCCCAGGGTCAGCTGCGGTCTGGTCGGGATGGTCACTGTCAGCTGCAGCGGCAGGGTCACAAAACTGTAGTTGGCACTCTCCAGGTTGTTGATATACGGTGGCATCCAGATAGATGAATACATCAGGTAAATACCATTCGGATAGTATGATTGGTTATACCTGTGATACTCATAGTAAACCGTCGAATAGTCGACGCCCGCATTCAGCCCCAGTGTCGGGGTCATCTGCCAGCCGGCAAAGAAGCCCGCCGAAGGCCCCGGCTTGGACTTCCAGTGACCGTAGGTGGTTGTACTGTGCAGGTCTGAGACATTGATGCCTGAACCGGCACCAAGATAAAATTTCTGGGGATAGAGTTCTGTGGCCGTGAAATTGAACAGCAACAGCAACACCATTGGAAGATAGCGTTTCATAGTCAGAAGGTAAGGGTTGTTCAACCTGTCTGCTACAAAAACTGTGCCCGTCGACAGCAGTTGGACTGAAAAGATGTCACAGAGCATAGAACGAGTCAGCGACAATGCAGGACTCAGGAAATGATGGATGCAAATAGAGGGAGAACACTCCGGAGTTCACCGGTTCACATCAGGGAGCAATGTTGCATCCGCCTGCCGGCAGGGAGCCGGAAGTTTTCCGGCAGGCATTACAGTTCCTGATCGTGAAGGTCAGAACAATTCTTTTTACTATTTTTAGTTCTCTAATCTATGAACCATAAACCACTAATATGAGCGAAAAAAATTCTGTAAGTCCCAACGGCGAGAAGTTTCCATTGCCGAAGCCGGAGGATTATAAAGCTGAATTTGAAAGTATTAAGAAACGTGTCGAAAAGGAACGTGCCAAGGGTCGCGAGATAGTAGTTGTCATGGGCGTCGGCTTCGTGGGCGCAGTCATGGCTGCCATCGTTGCCGATACTGTCGACAAGAAAGGCAAGCCGTCGAAGTTCGTCATAGGGATGCAGCGTCCCAGTGCCCGCAGCTTCTGGAAGATACCGATGCTCAACCGCGGTGTCTCTCCCGTTAAGGCCGAGGACCCCGAGGTCGACCCGATGATTGCCCGCTGCGTGAAGGAGAAGAAGACGCTGATGGCAACATACACCTATGATGTTCTGAAACTGGCCGATGTGGTGGTTGTGGATGTGCAGTGCGACTACATCAAGGAGGAGCTGGGCAACGTGCGTGCCGGGCAGACCGATATGGCGGCCCTGGAGGCCTCGCTGGCGGTGATCGCCGAACATATTCCTCCTGCAGCACTGGTGCTGATAGAGACGACCGTCGCCCCGGGCACCACCGAGCAGGTGGCATACCCGATAATGAAAAAGGCATTCAGGAAACGCGGCATAAAGAGTGACCCGCTGCTGGCACACAGTTACGAGAGGGTCATGCCCGGCCGCAACTATGTGGCAAGCATCCGCGATTTCTGGAGGGTGTGCAGCGGCATCAACGACGAGGCCAGAAAGCGCGTGGTGAAGTTCCTCACCGAAGTGCTCAACACGGAAAAGTTCCCGCTGACGGTAATGGACCGGCCCATTGAATCAGAGACAGCCAAGATCGTGGAGAACAGCTACCGCGCCACCATCCTGGCGTTCCTGGATGAGTGGAGCCTCTTCGCCGAACGTAACGGAGTTGACCTGGTCAAAGTGATCAAGGCAATAAAAATGAGACCCACACACAGCAACATGATCTTCCCCGGGCCGGGCATAGGCGGCTACTGCCTCCCCAAGGACGGCGGACTGGGGGTATGGGCATACAAGCATATCCTGGGCTTTGAGGATGATATCTTCAGGATCACCCCCATGGCCATTGACATCAATGATACCCGAGGACTGCACGTGGGGCAGCTTACCCGCGACGCCCTGCGCAACATAGGCAAGCCCATTGCAGCCTCTGATGTGCTGGTGCTGGGAGCAGCATACCGCGAGGATGTGGGAGACACACGCTACAGCGGCTCCGAGATAGTCATCCGCAAGCTGGCGGAGATGGGCGCCGAGATCAGGGTACATGACCCCTACGTGGAGCACTGGTGGGAATTTGAACAGCAGGACAGCTACCCGGCAGAGGGACAGAGCAAGGCGCAGTTCTTCCGTAACCAGGAGAAGTTA
This sequence comes from Bacteroidales bacterium UBA4772, assembly GCA_002403305.1. Lineage (GTDB taxonomy): Bacteria > Bacteroidota > Bacteroidia > Bacteroidales > VadinHA17 > SR-FBR-E99. Next base: position 79,008 of record DHHM01000023.1, on the reverse strand, counting down.
AAGGAGATAAGGATTGAACAGGACCTCGACAAAGCCCTCAAGGGAGCCGAGGCAGTGATACTCGCAGTGCCGCACGCAGCCTATCTCGATCTCGACCCTGACATGGTGGTGAAAAAGATCGGACAGCCGGCTGCTATTATCGACTGCTTCGGAATACTGAGTGACGACAGGATCAGACGTTACTTCCAGCTCGGATGCGAGGTCAAGGGACTGGGAAGAGGTCATATACAGAGGATCAAGGAGGAGACACGCAAGTCGTGACTCCCGTGCGGTAAGGCATCAAATAAAACCTTCAAACCAAAGCCTCCGGCAAGAGGAGTAAATGGAATCCCGAAAGGGTAACCCCGGGCAGCATACCGGGGAAAGCCGGTATGGCAATGACGGTAAGAAATAACGAGAAACCCCAAAACAGGTTATCATGAATAAAAAGGTAAATGAACTGTATGATGAATACCGTGACGGCAGGGTGAGCCGGCGGGAATTCATGAAGAAGCTCGCCGTCGTTACCGGTGGCACAGCCGCTGCGGTAATAATACTGCCCGGCTGCAACGGTGCGGCAGCCAGCCGCCGGAAATCAGGTACCCTCAACCTCATCAATGAATTCATCACCTATCCGGGGGCCACCGGGGAGATGAGAGCCTATCTCTCAATGCCCGAGGGCAGGGAGAAGCTGCCGGGAGTGATAGTCATTCATGAGAACAGGGGACTGGTACCCCACATTCGGGATGTCAACAGGCGCATGGCCATGGAGGGTTTCATCTCGCTGGCACCTGACGCCCTCTCCCCTCTCGGCGGAACACCGGAAGACCAGGACAAGGGCCGGGAGCTGATAGGCCAGCTCAACCGTGAGGAGACCGTTAAGAACTTTGTTGCAGCCGTCAAATACCTCGAGACCCATCCCCGTTCTACGGGCAAGGTAGGTTGCACAGGCTTCTGCTGGGGCGGCGCCATGACCAACCAGGTGGCGGTGAATTCCCCTGACCTCGACGCAGCCGTTCCCTATTACGGTTCAACGCCGGCAGCTGAAGATGTGCCGAAGATAAAGGCAAAGATTATGGCACACTATGCAGGCGACGATGAACGTATCAATGCCGGTATACCCGCATTCGAAGAGGTGCTGAAGCAGGCAGGCATTGAGTACCAGATATTCATCTATGAAGGCACCCGGCATGCCTTCAACAATGACACCGGCGAGCGATACAACAAGGAGGCTGCCGATCTTGCATGGGGCAGGACCATCCAGTTCTTCAAGGATAATCTGGGAGACTAACCGTCTGCATCCCGGAGCCGGACTGTATCAGATGTGACTGGCGGGCTGCACGTGAAGCTGCCGGCGCCCCCGCAGCTAGCGGTCACCTTTCCAGAGGCGGGCTACTTCGTCCACGAAAGGAAGGCAGTAGTTAAAAAAATGCTTGTACCCTTCGCACAGGTAATTTAATCCCGGCTCACCGTCAGGGGTTTTTATAAACCTGTTTTTCGGACACTCGCCGTTACACATATCAAGCACTTCACATTCGCGACAGTAATATGGCAGTGACCTGAATTTGTCCTCTCCGAATGCCTTCTGCAGGGGATGGTCAAGCATCTCCGCAAGTGAGAGATCAGCTATGTTTCCAATCCTGTGCTCAGCATCCACGTAGTGGTCGCACATGTAGAAGTCGCCGCTCATCTCCACCACCGGCACTCCGCCGCATTCAACCCTGAAGATGCAAAGGGTATGCTCCTGCCTGAAGGCGGCTCTCAGGGCCTCTTCAAAGATCTGAACCTTAACCCGGCCGATATCCTTCTCAATCCACTCATCGAAGATCGTCACAAGAAATCTGCCGAAATCCATGGGCCTGACGCTCTCCGGTGTCGCCCTGCCTGAGCCCCAGCCATCCTCTTCTACCAGGGGCAGGAAAGTGATGTAGGAGGCTCCCGACTCTTTGAAGAACCGGTATATCTCAAGCGGAGCATGGACATTGTCGTTGCTTACCACGCACAGGAATTCGTACGGCACATTGTATTGTTTCAGTATCTCAAGGCCTCTCAATGCCTCCTCAAATGTACCGCTGCCGTCAGCACGGGTTCTGTTGAGGTTATGATACCCATCCGGCCCGTCAATACTGAGGCCGACATAAAAATTCTCCCTGCTGAAAAATCGGCCCCACTCATCAGTTAAAAGCGTGCCATTCGTCTGGATTCCGTTTCGTACCGTGCTTCCTTCCGCCAGAAACGCCTCCTGGATGGTCACCGCCTTTCTGAAGAAATTGAGACCAGCCAGGGTGGGCTCACCACCGTGCCAGGAGAAAAATATATCCGGTTCTGTGGAGGCCTCAATATGCTGACGTATATACCTTTCCAGCATCTCGTCACTCATACACCCGCCCTGTACTGATCTGCTAACACCCTGCCTCTCAAGATAATAGCAGTAAGAGCAGTGCAGGTTGCACCTGGCGCCAACCGGTTTGACAAATACCTGAAACTCACGTGATTCTGATGCCATGGCTGAGGTTCTTGTAGTGTTGCGTTCAAACAGATGAATATCTGCAGGTCAGGAAATCTGCAAGATGTTCGGATCCTGACTTCATGACGACTGTCTCCTTCTTACCCTTCATGAACCCCCGAAGACTATCAGGCATCTCCACTTCCGTTTCTATCAGTGGCTCCACGGTACCGGTGAACTTCCCCGGGTGCGCGGTCTCAACGAAGATTCCTGATTTTTCAGGATGCTCCTCCAGGTAACTATCAAGCCCCAGACTGGCAACAGCCCCGTGCGGGTCAAGGATATAGCCTGTTCTTTCAAACTCAGCCCTTATATGCTCCCTTATCTGTTCGTCGTCGAACCAGTAACCGGATAGCCCGGAGGTGATACGACAGAACTCATCATCAAACAGCCTGGTAAGCCTGGGGAAGTTGCCCGGGTTGCCCACATCCATCGCGTTGGCGATGGTCGGCAGGCTTATCGCGGGGGTATAGACACCCGAAGAGAGATATTCCGGTACCACTTTGTTAATATTTGTTGCCGCCACCAGGTGGTCAATGTCGAGTCCTGACCTCCATGCCATGGCTGCCGCGGTGATGTTTCCGAAGTTGCCGCTCGGCACTGATATAACCTTACTGCCGCCGGCACGGCCGACAGCGTAGTAGTAGTAAAAGCTCTGCGGTATCAGCCTGGCAATGTTTATGGAGTTGGCAGAGGTAAGCCTTATCCTGCTGCCTGTATCCAACGTGGTCAGAGCGCCTTTCACCATCGCCTGGCAGTCGTCGAAGGTACCTTCAACCTCTATGGCGGTGATATTCTGTCCCAGCGTTGCCATCTGGTTCTCCTGCAGGGTGCTCACCTTGCCGGAAGGATATAGTATCATGACATCAACCCCCTCTACCCCCAGGAAGCTGGAGGCTATTGCACCGCCGGTGTCGCCGGATGTAGCCACCAGCACCACCGTTCTCATGCCGTCATGCGATGCGAAGTAGCTGAAGCAGCCGGCCATGAACCTGGCCCCGAAGTCCTTGAAGGCAGCCGTGGGACCATGGAACAGCTCCAGCACCTGCTTTCTGTCGTCAATATCCCTCAGCATGACCGGGAAGTCAAAGGCTTCGGCAGATATCCGCTCCAGCTCCGCCGGCGGTATATCGTTCCCTACATACCGTGCACCGACCTCAATGGCTATCTCCGTCAGTGACAGTTCCGGCAGCCGTTCAAAAAACTGCGGTTCCATCACCGGGACCGTCTCAGGCATGAACAGGCCCATGTCGGATGATATCCCCCGTATCACCGCATCGCGGAATCCAAATTTCAGACGGGGATCTTTGAGGTTATAGTAACGCATGGACTGAGATGTTTATACTGTTCAGCAGATTCCTGCACCCCGGCTGCTGACCGGTGAGAGGTAAGCCTTAAATCCTATCCTCTCACTGTGCATCACCCTGCTCATGCTTTCCATCACTGCGCGGGCTGAGGCTTCTCCCCTGGAGAGAGCAAATACTGAGGGTCCGGAACCGGAGATACCGGCACCCAGGGCCCCGCTTGCCAGCGCGCTAATCTTCATGCCGGAAAAGCCGGGTACCAGTCCTGCCCTCCTGGGTTCGGCAACAAAATCCTCCAGCGACCTGCGGATGAGCTCATAATCCTCGCTGTAGAGTCCGGCGACAAGACCCCCTACATTGCCCCACTGTCTCACAGCCGTCTCCAGCGGGAGTTGCCGGTCAAGGAGTCCGCGTGCCACCGAGGTCTTAACCTCGGTATCCGGCAGTATGACCACGACGAAGAGCTCCGGCGGCACATTCAGCCGCACTATGTCAAGCGGATCATAGCTGCGCACCAGGGTGATCCCTCCAAATAGCGACGGCGCCACATTGTCAGCATGAGCAGAGCCCGATGCGAGCCTCTCCCCCTCCATGGCAAACCCGACCAGCTCGCTGAGAGAGAAGGCATTGTCGAATAGAAGGTTGGCCGCGTATGCAGCTGCTGCCGAGCTGGCAGCGCTGGAGCCGACGCCGCTGCCGGGATGGATTCCCTTCTCAATGATGACCCTGAAACCTGCCGTTACACCCATGGCTGTGACCATGGCACGGAGAACAGGCCCGACCACGTTCTCTGCCGGATCACGGCTCAGGGTGTTGCAACCCCTGATATCATCAATTTCAATTCTGCCCGTCTCAGTCAGCTCAAGCTCTACAGTGTCAAATGGCTCATTGATGGCCAGTCCCAACACGTCAAACCCGCAGTTGAGATTCGAGACGGTGGCAGGGGCCTTTACCCTTATACTCCTTCCCATTTATATCAATTTGTGATCTGTAAGTGCAAAAATACCTTAAGCCGCGACATAGATGGCTCTTCTGCGGGATTTTTTGTCTGCGGCCTTTCCTCCAACTACCCTCTGTAGTTCCGGTACAGGGGAAAATCACGACAACCTCTCCGGCAGAAAGATGCATCCACCCTGGTCAGGGTATGAAAACAGTGAACTTGCACGTACCTCAATCATTTAACCGAAACAGGAAGTATACAGGCACCCGCTCCGAAACAAGAGGTCGCTTACCGGCAGGAACCCCGTCGGGCTCAAGTAAGCAGGAAAAAGTCATACCTCCTGTCCGTAAGAAGGATGAAGGCTTTCTTAAAGCTATTATTGCTATTTTTGGATCATCACCCGGCTTTACCAGTGATAAGGAACTGCATAAATATCATCCTGCTGACGGTAATATCCCTCTCAATAACGGGACAGACGCTGACTGACAGCAACCTGCCGATCGTCATCATCACCACCGACGGAGGGGTATCGATACCTGACGAGCCCAAGGTCAAGGCCTCGATGAAACTCATATACCGCGGACCCGGAGAGCGCAATTACGTAACTGACAAGGATAACCCTGCCTTCCTCAATTATGACGGCCGCATAGGCATTGAGATAAGAGGATCCTCCTCGCAGGTCTCCCCAAAAAAGAATTACGGTTTCACCACCCGCATGGCTGACGATGTCACGAACAATAATGTCAGCCTGCTCGGGATGCCTGAAGAAAACGACTGGATACTGGGAGGAATGGTGTTCGACACCGCCCTGGTGCGCGACTACCTTTGCCACAATCTCTATGAGAGGCTGGGTAACTATGCATCGCGGGCCGCCTACTGTGAGGTGATCATCAATAATACCTACATGGGACTTTACATGCTGCAGGAGAAGCTGAAGGCCGACGACAACAGGATAGACGTTATCAAGATAAAGACCACGGATAATGCTCTTCCCGAACTTTCAGGCGGTTACATCACCAAGGCCGACAAACTGACCGGAGGTGATACCCCGACATGGGTAATGTACTCATTCCAGAATTCCGTTGTTGATTACATTCACGAGGTGCCCAAGCCCGAAGATGCAACGACGGCCCAGACCGCCTACATCAAAGGGGAGTTCTTCAGGCTCGAGGCAGCGGCAAGGAACAATGACATCTCAGTCATCAACGGATATCCGGCAATAATCGATATCCCATCTTTCATCGATTTCATGATCGTCAATGAATTCGCATCAAATCCTGATGCCTACCAGTACAGTACCTATTTCCACAAGGAGAGGAACGGCAAGCTCCGGGCAGGACCTGTATGGGATATCGATCTCTCCTTCGGCAATGACCTCTTTCAGTGGAGCTTTGACAGAAGCAAGACATACCTGTGGTATTTTGAGGACTACTATTACAATAACGGTTCTACCTTCTGGCGCGACCTCTTTCATAACAGCCAGTTCAGATGTTATATGTCACGACGATGGAATGAGGTTATTCAGCCCGGTCAGCCGTTACACCAGGCTTCACTTCATGCCTTCATCGACAGTACGGTATCGCAAATATCGGAGGCAGTGACCAGGGAGTACCAGCGGTGGGGAAAGAGCGGGAGCCATACCGGGCGCATTGCTGACATAAAGACGTTCATGACAGCCCGGACCGATTGGATCACGGCCAACATAGGCTCATACAGCACATGCAGTGATGTGAGCGTGCCGCCCCTGGTGATCACGAAGATCATGTACCATCCTCAGACCACCACCCAGTTCCCTGAAGAGGAGGAGCTGGAATTCATTGAGATACGGAACACCGGTACAACAACCGTGAACCTCAGCGGCATCTATTTCCCCGGGACGGGCTTTGTTTACCGGTTCCCTGCCAGCTCCACCCTGGCGCCGGGACTCTGTGTGATACTGGCCAGCAATGCCTCCGTCTTTCAGTCGGTTTACGGTTTTGCTCCCTACGGGCAGTTTACGAAGCACCTTTCAAACAGCGGCGAACTGCTGATCCTCGCCGACGCTTTCGGGAATGTGATCGACTATGTTGAATATACAGATCAGAACCCCTGGCCTGATGCCGACGGCAACGGGTACTATCTGAAACTTACGTCGACTGACCTTGACAACAGCCTGGCAGAGAGCTGGACAGCATCCAACGACCTTATCACCTCCATTGAAGTGCCATACGAACCGGTCACCGTTGCCATCTTCCCGAATCCCTTCAGGGAGACACTCTACATCAGCAGCGAGTCAGTAATAACATCGGTTGAGATCTATGACATCAACGGAAGGCTGGTGCTATCACAACCGTGCGGCAGTGAAAGCTGTCAGGTTCATGCCGGCAGGCTTGCAGCCGGCACCTATATCATAAGGGTCACCACCGGTGACAGGTATTACACTGATAAGATCGTAAAGAGGCAGTGATCTACCAGACGTAAGTTCCGACAGCACCGCCATCAAGGGAGAGAGGAACAGTGAAACCCCCGAACCTGACATTGAAATTTCTCTTTGATGGAGTAGTGTTGAGCACTATCAGCACCTTCATGCCGTCAGCTGTCATGAACCCCACATTGGGCAGGCCCCCCAACATGTTGGTAGATACCCGCACTGAACCGGGTCTGACGTGCCTGGCAGCATGGGCCAGGATATAATATGCCGGGTTTCTCTTTACGCTGTTACCGTTAAGGGTCACGGTGCCGAGACATCTGTCGCACCCTCCCTCTGTATGAGGATCATATGAAGGATCGGAGGCCAGGTTCCATTCAAGTACATTCCTGCACCAGTTGCGCGTTGCCCCGATGATCAGGTTCTCTACGTGCCATTTGATGTCTTCGGCCATGTTCCCGGGCCCTCCAACCCACTGCTCTGTGAAGTAGAGGTTCTTTGAAGGATATGCCTCATGAACGGCAGTGAGGTCGTCGATGGAGCCGCCATACAGATGAAAGGCGGAGCCGTCAATAAACTGCCGGGCACCCGGGTCATTGAGCACGGCCAGAGGATAGTCGGTCCTGTCGGCATTGTGATCATAAATTATGATCTCCGTCGTGATGCCGGCAGCAGCGAAAGCAGGACCAAGATTCTCTTTGATGAACAGAGCCTGGTCCTCAGCCGTCATCACCATGCTCGGGTTGTTGCCGCCATGCAGGGGTTCATTCTGGATGGTGATGGCATCTATATCTATCCCTTCAGTCTTCATAGCCTGGATATATTTCACAAAATACCTGGCATATGCATCAAACCATTCACGCTTCAGGCTCCCTCCCACGGAGGAGCTGTTGCTCTTCATCCAGAGCGGAGCCGACCAGGGTGAGCCCATAATCTTTATTGCAGGGTTTATGGCCAGTATCTCTTTCAGCACAGGTATCAGATCCTCCTTTTCAGGATTAATGCTGAACCTCTCCATCAGCGGATCGGTCTCCCCTTCGGGCAGGTCATTATATGAGAAGACCCTGTCGCTCAGGTCAGAGGCGCCGATACTTATCCTGAGGCAGCTGATCCCGATGCCGTTGCCCCCCGTTGAGAAGAGCTCTCTCAGCAGCTCACCGCGGGCCTCCGCCGTCATCTCATTAAGCAGGATGGCACTTCCGCCTGTAAGACAGTTACCGAAGCCGTCGATCTCCTGGTATGTCTCCGTAGTGTCAACGACGATAGCAGGGTCACTGTTTGCCGTGGTTAGAAATTCCAGCTTCCCGTCGTGCTTTTCAAAGAGAACACCCTTATTGGGGGAGGTAATCCACCCCTCCACCATGACCCCGGTACCTTCGCCGGTTTCCGGGCCATTTTCCGGGGACCTGTTGCAACTGATGATCAACAGAGCAAGAACTATTGGCAATATCTTCATCTGTAAAGTTATTTAACCTGGTAAAACCTGACGTAATCAACCACCATCGACCGTGGGAAGATGGAGTCGTCAACACCCTGCACTCCTCCCCAGTTTCCTCCGACAGCCACATTGAGAAGCAGGTGAAACCGTTTATCAAAAGGCCACACCTTATACCCGGTCCCCTCATTCTGAAATGTGAAGTAGTGCTTGTCATCCACATATCCTCTCAGCTCTTTCAGCTCCCACTCAAGGGCATAAACATGGAAATCGGAATAGCATGTTGATACAGTTGTCTTTGATGATTTCTGTGTCCCAATGGAGTGGTTATATGCTTCCGTATGAACTGATGCGTGGATTACATAAGGCTCCCACCCTACGTTTTCCATAATATCTATCTCGCCGCTGGCAGGCCACCCGCCGTACTCCCAGTCGGTAGGCAGCATCCATATTGCCGGCCACATTCCCCTGCCGTCGGGAATTATTGCCTTCACCTCCACCCTGCCGTAGAGCCAGTCGCCCTTGCCTTTTGTCCGGAGCCTTGCAGAGGTATAGTCAAAACCCTCAAAATCCTCCTTCAGAGCAGTAATGTAAAGAAAGCCGTCCTTCACCTCGGCGTTCTCCAGCCTGCCGGCAGTATAGTACTGTAATTCATTGTTACCCCATCCGGAGGCATTACCGTCAACATCATAGCCCCACCTGTTTACATCAGGCAGACCGGAGTAATTAAACTCATCATTCCATACCAGTACCAGATCACCGCTGTTTGGATTATCCGGAAATTCTTCAGGATCGTTCTCACCGGCACATCCTGGCGCCAGCAGGAAAACCGAGAATAAGATCAATACTAATATTGGCATGGTTTTCATTTCTTCAATATTATACTACTCAACAATAAAACCGGCATGCAGCCCCTCGTCTGAATTCGGGCCGATCCAGATATCAAACTCGCCCGGCTCGGTGACAGTCTCTTTGCCATTGAAGAAGGCGAGGTCATCAACAGATAGGATAAACTCTACTTCCGCCGTCTCTCCCTTTGGTATAGTAAGCCTCCTGTAACCTTTCAGCTCCTTGATCGGACGGGTTATGGTGCCAACCCTGTCGCGGATATAGAGCTGTACTATCTCATCGGCATCCCACTCACCGCTGTTGGTCACCCTTGCCTTAACCGTAATGGATCCTGTTGTGCTCATTGAATCATCAGAGAGGATAAGATCGCTGTAGGTGAAGGTTGTGTAGCTGAGTCCGTATCCGAAAGGCAGCAGCGGAGTGTAACCGTAGTCGAGATGGAAGGACTCGTACCCGAGTGAGCTCTGCGGATTCTCAACAGGGATCTCGTCTATGGGTGTCCATGTCTCGTCCGATGCAGGCCTGCCTGTATTTTTCCTGTAATAGTAGAACGGGATCTGACCCTCGCCCTTTACGAAGGTCACCGGAAGCTTGCCCGATGGTGATTCCTTTCCGAAGATAAGGTCCGCCAGCGCGGGGCCTGCCATGTTACCTCCGTGCCAGGCATAGAGAAGTGCATCAGACTCCTTCAGCTCATCTCCTATCGCCAGGGGCCGTCCGGCCATTACAATCACAACCAGAGGCTTGCCTGTAGCGGCCAGTGCCGTGAGCAGCTCGCTCTGGGCGCCCGGCAAATCAATATTGCCCCGGGACTGTCCCTCGCCTGACAGTATCCACTCCTCACCGATGAACAGGAGGATGGCGTCGGATCTCCCGGCTGCGGCCAGAGCAGCACTGAACTGATCTTTGCTTTTATCGCGACTGTATTTCAGTGCCTGAACGTAATTGACCTTTCTGTCACCGATCAGATCCCTGATAGCCTCCAGGGGAGTGACGGAGTTCTCCGGCAGTCCGTCGAAGCTCCATGTGCCCATCTGGTCACGCGGAGAATCGGCAAGAGGGCCGATTACGGCTACCGAAGTGATCTTATCTGCAAAGAGGGGAAGAGTGTTATTGTCATTCTTCAGCATCACTGTGCTCTGCCTTGCCACCTTGCGGGCATGCTCAAGGAAGGAAGGATCAAGGATCTTCTTTTCTGCCTCCGGATCAACATAGGGATTTTCAAATAATCCCAGTTTGTATTTTACCACCAGGATATCCCTGACAGCATTGTCAATCTGCTCCATGGTGATCTTCTTCTCATCGAGCAAAGTCTTGATGTTGTCAAAATAGGTGGTTGTGGCCATTTCCATCTCCACACCGGCGGCAATAGCTTTAGCGGCAGCATCCTTTTCATCCACGGCATATCCCTGATCAACAATCTGGGGGACCGAAGCGTAGTCGCTGATGACAAGTCCCTCGAACCCCCACTCATCACGCAGTATCTGTTTCAGGATAAACTCATTTGCCGAAACAGGAATGCCGTTCAGTTCATTGAACCCGGACATGAATGTCAGGGCACCGGCATCTTTTGCAGCCTTGAATGGTTTCAGTACCACATTGCGCAGTACCGGTTCCGTAATATAAGTTGTATTGTAATCACGTCCGGCTTCCGAGAAACCGTAACCGGCATAGTGCTTTGCACATGCAGCTATGGAGGCGGGGTCAGTGAGGCTGTCACCCTGCAGGCCTTCAACCATCGCATATGCCAGTGTAGAAGCCAGATACGGATCCTCGCCGCAGCCTTCGGCTATTCTTCCCCACCTGGGATCCCAGGTGATATCAATCATTGGCGCAAACGCCCAATTGATACCCTGGGTCGAGGCCTCCGCTGCAGCAATGCGGAAAGCCTCCTTCACTGCCTCAGGATTCCATGAAGCCGCCATCCCAAGAGGGATGGGGAAGATCGTGCGGTATCCGTGGATGACGTCCCTGCCAATCAAAAGAGGTATTCCAAGCCTGCTCTCTTCAACGGCAATGCGCTGAGCCTCATTAACCTTATCTGGTCCGTAGTAGTTGAGCAGCGAACCGAACCTGCCGTCGCGGATGGCTTGCTTAAACTGATCATAATCACTGAAATATCCATCAAATAGCTGTGACATCTGCCCTATCTTTTCATCAAGAGTCATACGGGCAACCATTTTTTCAGCCCTGGCATCAGCCCCGTCATCGAAAGGGGTTCCTGTTTTGCAGGAATTGGTTAGAAGGGCGGTGAGCAGGAAAAGAGCTACAAGCGAAGGTTTAAATGTATTCATTGATTAATCTCTTATAATTGTCTCTGACAAGTATCATTGTCTGCATCTGGCAGCAAGTCACTGATCGGGCAAATTTAATAATTTACATGACATCAACAGCAGGAAGCAAATGAACCGGAGATCACAGGTTGATCTGTTGCCACCTAATCAGGCAACTGGGGTAGGGTGATATTGATGTCAGCCGGGATTATTGCCTTCAGCAGGGATTGTTGCTGCCAGCAGGGTATTGAGCTGTCATGAGGGATTGCCACCTGAAGCTGGTCAGGAATCAGGCCTTACAGAGACGTTAATCTGTTTTATCTCCCCGCTTCTGTTGAAGATCATATTGCTGCACTGGTGATCAAGTGCTGTACCCTCCACTCTCAGAACCCTGCCATCGTAAAATACCACCTCTGTTTCATTGTATTCAGCCAGAGTATAGATTACCGGCACCTGGCAAAAAGTAAAGGCTAGCTGGTTAGCAGTCAGATCAACACTCTCACTCCTGCTGCTGACGGCTATGTATGTGAATTGTCCATTACAATCGTGAAATTCATCATAATTCAGCAGTGAGGTGCCAAACCTGACCCTGCCTGCCTCAACAACAACTCCAACCTCCCTCATCCTGGAGATTATGTCCTCCTTAACCTGCCCGGTCATCCCGGGCTGCCTGGCTCCCGCATTTCCCGGGGTGTGAGAATAAGCATCGGTTGGAAAGGCTCCGTATTTTTCGGGCGATTTATGCACCCCGATACCGGCCCTTATATCATTATAGCGATCTCTCAGACCTGCAGAAATGGCACCTCCGGCACCCTCATCAACTGACTTGAAGAAACACTCCTGGGCTGCCAACAGAAGCTTTGATACCATATGCCAGTATATACTGCCCAGGCCTTCGTAGGCATAGAAGGTGCCAGATCTTCCCGTAAACGACTGATGGTCGAATAACTCTTCATAGATTCTCAAAACCACTGTCTTCTCCTTTTCGACCAGCTTGCCGTATGATCCGGGATCGAGTGACCGTAGTGCCGCCTCCAGGATTCTCACGTTTCGGAAACTTCCATGGAAATGAACTTCTCCGGCTTCGTCGCGCTCCACAATGGACGTGTCACCGTCAGCAATCAACCTGGTTAAAAGCTCTGATCCCTGAACCCTGGCTGCCGGGATGTTATTCTTCTCAAGGAACCTTTTCAACTGCCTGTCAGGATAGAGCAGATAACTGTACTGGTCTGCCCTGAAAAGGTCAGACTGCCTGAGTGAGTTCAACACCTCAAGTGACTCTTCAGCTGTAAGATAACCTGCACTGAGCACTGCCACCTGTCCCTCCAGCATCTTGTAGAGGTGGCGGACGGTCACAGTGTCATTACCTTCAAATGAGACCAGGTTATAGGAGTGATACAATCCGTCATCGCGTCTGTTCTTTCGTATTGACTCATCCGCATATTCAAGAGACAGCCCCAGGAATTGGGATAGCTCCTCCATTTTTACCGGAGTCTTCTTTCCGGAGAAGGAACTTCCATAAACTGCCTGACGGTAATCTGTGGCTGCCTCGCCGAGGGAGTCGGCAAAGTTGCGGCGCTCCCGGTCGGAAAATCCGTCTTTCAGCAAAGGTGCCTTATCCTTAAATATTCTGCAGACAGTATCGAACAACCCTTTTACCTCTTCAGAGACTTCCACAGAGGTGAGAACAGAACGATTAATGATATTCTGCCAGAAATGCATGAACCTTCTCAGGTAGCAGAGGGTCACCATTGATGCACCGTTACCTACCAGGGCATTATTGGCATCGTTCCATTCCGGCCGCTGGGTATTCATCCAGATCCCGGCCTCAGGGATGAAATTGACCAGCTTGGCCAGTAAAAGCACCAGTATCTTTTCCGCAAGATTCACATGATAAACAGTCTGGCCGTCAATGCTCAGCAGGCGACCGTCGGACCCGATATCCTCAACAAAGGCATTAACCCTGTCATTCAGCTCCTTATCGAAGTCTATGGTATTCTTCGGATCCCGGACAATATCAGAATAGGGCTTTATCCGATAGGGCACATTGGCATAGGCAAAGACCTCATCTGCCAGCATCCGGTCAATTTTGCCGGGATGATACATATCTGACAGTTCGGCAAGCTTCTGCAGGTATATAATCTGGTGATCCCCCCAATAGCCTATATAAGACCACGGGTCATCAGGATCGGGATATTCCCAGTCGATACCGTCGCGTGTTATGCGATAGGGATTATAGCCGTCGGGTGTGGTCGCGTTCAGGAACTTGCTTATGATGCTTTCGGTGAATTCCGGAAACGAAATGCACAGGGCCTCCCAGTTCTGGAAAATATCACGCCAGTTTCCCTGGAAATCAAATTTCGGTGAACCGTCTTCATTTTTGGTTTCAATCGAGAACTGATTCCATGGCCGGCTGGGGTCACCGTGACGGCGACTGAAAGTCAACGGCAGGTATTCGCTGAAAATGCGAATCAAGCTGGTGTTACCGCTCTGCTTTGCAAGAAGGTTCAGCTCCTGCAGGGAGATTTCGGCATCTTTTACTGCCAGAAGCGCTTCCGCTTGAGCCATAACCCGCCTGTCACTCAAGCCTGTAAATTTCAGGAGGTCGTCCACAGAAAAAGAGTAATTGTTCATATAGATGCCTCCGCGCATGATATTGAAGAGGGTATTTGAGAAATGCCGCGCCGTGCAGAGATCATCACTGCTCTTCTGCAGTCCGTCAGCCGATGCAACGAATGAGACCAGCCTGTCCGTGCCTTTCCTGATGTCTGCATCAACCAGCTCCTCAAGGTTATTTCCTTCCCTCAGGAATTGATCAAGGTTTACCACATCAGCAGTGCCCTGGTCAACCTCACAGACCATAATCCACTCCGCTGTGTCGTGACCCTCCAGCAAAATGTCTGCATTGAGCAGATATGCACCCCGGGTGGCTCTGATGTCAGTTTCTGTCTCAACAGGAAGTCCCGCCTCAAACCGGTCAATCTGCCTGTCAGAAAGAAGCACCTTACTCTCCGTTAACCCGTAAGACCATACAGTTGTGGCGTTTAGCGATTCACTCGGTTCCGCCTTGTCAACAGGTATGGAGCTGAGCATGAATAACCCCAGCCCGGTCTCTTCTATCAGCTCACTCTTCTTGTATCCATCGAGCAGGTTGCTGTATTCATTCTGGAAATTATAGTCTGCACCGGCTGGCAGGATATTAAGTATGCCATCCAGAAGACATACCCTGACCGGCTCCCCGTCAATGTTTACAAGTCTTGATTTCCTGACAAATCCATATTTGTCGCTGGTGAACCAACCGTATTGAAACTCCAGTCCCAGATCCAGATTTCTCTCCTTAAAGATAATCTTGTTGCTATGGGTACTTTTCAGCAGGTTCCGGTCGGTGCGGTATATGGCCGTCAGCTCTTTGGAGAACGGTTGCCACAGGTAGGTATTTGCGCCTCTCTGTGCCAGAATAACGGTTTTGCTTCCCGTCAGACCGCAGTAGTCATGGATCTTATCATCCGAATAATATGGAAAGAGGGCATGATCACGGTCCTTTCTGCCCGCTGTCAGTGATCCGTTGCTCGAAATAAATATCCAGTGATCAGAGTCACTGACTACTGTCATAAAGAAATCCGGCATCTGATTGTAGCCGGCGATCCGGTAAAACTTCTCTCCGTCAATCTCCACAAAGCTCCCCTGAACGCTTTTTTCTGTATTTAACAGAACAGTCCCGCCCAGTTGTATATTCTCTCTTTTCATCCGTACAAGATATAATTTTCAAAGGTCGGATGGAACCTCCGCACTATAATTTATGTGTGTTTGCGTTTCCCGGCAATCAGGGATGCCTCATAATGCTTCAGATAATTGCTGAATGATGGTTTTGGCTGGCGGTTTTCATAAAAGACACCCCAGTGTTTTTCTACTTCATCCGACTCTGAACTGTCGCCTCCGCCCTTCCAGGGTTCATCAAATGCCTCAAAAAGGAATGTGGTTACCCTGTTTTTGGCAATCCAGTCGTGGAGATGGTAAGATAGTGCTCCCGGCAGCAGGTTGTTAACCAGATGGCCGGCACCAATAGCCGCTTTCTGCAACATGGGCACTCTGTCTTTCTCATCTGTTACGTAATGATTCATAGGAAGAATATTATGGGAAGATGTTCAACACTTCTGACAATTCTCAAAATATCCCGGCCGTTTACTGCCAGCTTGATTCCTTCATCTCGCCTTACAACTGTAACCTGATCAGCCTGTGCGCTAACGGCAGATGTCACTGTAAATAAAAGAATTAAATATCGCAGAAACAGGAGATTTTTTCTCATATTATTATCAGGTTTGAGATTGTCTGCGTACTCTGTTGTTTCTCATCACGGTAAAAGTTCACTTGCATGTCTGGTACATCCTGCATTGGATAATCCTCGGGACTGGCCCTCTGACCCTGCCTCAGATTTGCATCAGGTAATCCACGAGATTGGCACTCTGATCCAGTTTCAGCTTTTTCCTCAGTCGATACCTGCTGATCTCAACGCCACGTATTGAAATATTCATCAGGGGAGCAATCTCCTTGGTTGTAACATTCATCCGCAGGTAGCTGCAAAGCCTTAATTCACCAGGGGTTAGTTCCGGATGAAGATTTCTGAGTCGGGAATGGAATTCCTGATGGACTTCATCAAAGTATCGGTCAAAGACCTCCCAGCTCTTTTCATTTTGAATGTCCCGGTCTATCTTACGGCTGATCTTTTTCAGATCAGCTACCACAGATTCATTTTTGGCATTCTGGATCAATGCTGACAATTCCTGTTTAAGGGAGTTCAGGAATTTATTCTTCTGTATGATGTGATAGGCAGCCGAAGTCAGCTCCTTGTTCTTATGCTTCATCTCAGACTGCAATCTTTCGTTTTTGAGTTGCATCACCTCTGCTTCTGCCGCCAGTTTCTGCTCCTCAAGCGTCTGCTCTGTCTTTTTGAATGCATTTAACTGCCTGTTCTTCTCTTGTAACCTCACCCTCTCTATTCTTCTCAGGTAGAGATATGCAGAGGCCAGAATGATAGCGGAAAACAAGAGAAAATATAATATCAGAGCCTTATATGACCTGGAGAAGGGAGGTTCAACAGTGAAGCAAAAACTATCCTCAGCGCTGACATTCCCGTATATGTTTCTTGCTTTCACCTCAAAACAGTAATCCCCTTCGTGCAGATTGGTGTACTCCTTGCTGTTTAACATTGACCAATCGGACCAGTCATCATCAAAATTCATCAGGCGATAACTGTACTCAATGTGTCCGGCATTCTCCATATCCGGAGAATTGAACCTGAAGGAGATGTTGTTCCACGACCAGGGCAATGCAAACTGGTCATCAATCTCACGCTCAGCAAAATGTGAGTTGCAGGAGAAATAATATAACGAATCTTCACGCTTTGAGGAAACAGTTACCCTGTTTAGGTAAACATGCATCTCATTGAAATAGTTCTTGTAGATCGATGGGTCATAATGAACAAGTCCCTTCTGTGTACCTATGAATATATTGGCCGGATCCTGGATATAGATATTGTCAAACGGTGAAACACGAGTATCATTAAGGTCCAGAAACGGTGTCGAAATATTGGTAAAAGTTCCATCCTCCAGGAGTCTGAAGACACCCATCCCCTCACGGGCTGAATACCATAAATTACGGTTGCGGTCTTCCTTCAGAAAATATATAAGCGTGAAGTCATTAAAGAATTCATTCAGCTCTTCGGGTTTATAGAAAAGCTCTTTCTGCTCATCAAACTGGTAAATCCCCTGACTGGTTGAGATGAAGAAGTCGTCTGATCTTGTATGTAAGATGTAGGGCAACTCCTCATGCAGGTTGCCGGTGCCGCGGTATTCCCTGACAAGGATAACAGAGTCAAGGCTTTCATTGATATGAATATGGAAAAGCCCCAAATATCCGTGGCTCATCCAGGGCCAGTTGTTATTTCTCAGAATCAGATCCTTTGATGAGATATCAAACCCCTGAACTCTGTTTCTGAACTTCCATCTTCCATCCCTGCCTTTTTCAAAGATTATCAATCCGTCATTTATAACGGAAGTCGGGAGACTTGATTTAAGAAAATCAATCCCAATGTCAAGTCCAAGCCAGACATTATCCTGACGATCAACAAACAGTGACAGAACGGTGTTGTTCTGCAAGCCGTTGGATCTGTTCAGATGCTCCCGGATCTCTCCTCTCTCATTCACCACAAACAGTCCGCTCTTAATGGTTCCGAACATGAAGGTGCTTTTATGGACAGACCCGCAATAAAGCTTGGATTTTTTCAGCTCTTCAGAAATTTCGGTATCCCAGGGTTGCATGGTCTGACCTGAGAGCACAAACAACCCGTTGTTCATTGTTCCTACAAGAAGATCGTTCGCATTTACCGGAGTAAGCGACTGAATTTCATCCTGTGTGAAAAGAGAATCATCAGTGATAGTCTCCAGGCCACCATCAACCAGCATCCTCAGTCCCACCCCTACCTCAACTACATAATAATTATTCTTGACGTAGAAGGAGTTGCCGAATCTCTCCCCGGGCCTGATAACATGAACAGTGTTGTTTTTATAGATGAAAATGGATTCAAAACTCTGGAAAACGACCCCAAACCTGGTCTGGTAAATGTTCCATACATCATCAAAATTCCTTGCATTTTCCGGGATAAGATGATTTAAGGAACTATATCTGATTCCTGTTTCGGCAGATCTGTCAAGAACTCCTATTTCATTATATGCACCGACATACAACCTATTATCAGAACCGAATGCCAGCGACCTAACAATCGAATTATTGGATGCAGGAAATGTCTCCCGGTCCTCCCCGTCAAACCGCAGTATTCCGTTGTTATTTGCTACATATATATTACCCTGCTCATCATCAACGATATTCCAGTTCTTAGTGCCCCCCCTGTACTCACTTCGACCGATATTCCAAATTTCAGGGACACCAATTGATTTAAACTGTCCGGAGAGGCTGAGCGTTGGAAACATAATAGCCAGCACTAAAACTATTCTCCTGCAGTTATTTAGTAACATGGCTGTAAATGATTGAACTGTCATTTATCGGGTGAGCTCATCTTCAGGGTCTGAAAGAAAAAAAGTCATTGCCTGCCCGCTCAAAAGGCAGGCAATGACTTGCATAATCAACTATTTATGGATACCCTCCACATGAGGTCCTGACAGTTCGTCAAAGTAGAATGAATGGGTGCCGTCACCTACGCCCGGGTTGCACATGATCCTCACCACATTGTAAAAGTCATGGTTGAAGTTGTCATCCGCGACGATGTTTGATGTGAAGATATCACCTGTCCAGTCCCATCCGGCGCCAACACCGTTGAAGTCATACTCTGCCACTTCCCAGGTATTGTCCTTCTGTATGGTATAAATAAGGTCATATGTTCCGGTCTGCCATGCATTACCACCCCTGTCGGTATTTTCCAGTTTAAGAAGTATCTGGTCACCGGCGTTACCATAAACCATGACTTTAAAGACCTGCTGGAGCCTGAGGTCAAACCTGAAGCCCGGACTGAGCTGCATGTATGCATTGGCCCACTGGTTATTGGTTTTGGTGTAGTAAGCCACTTTTGCCGACTTGTTGGGATACTCCTTGTAAGGGTTGTCAACGGCAGTGACGCTGCAATCCTGACCAAGCACCGGGAAGACCTGCACCTCACTGAAGTCGTTGTAAACGATCATCATGTCAAGCAGGAACTCCACATATGCCGAGTTGTTATTGGCAAGGACAATCTGCTGCGTGCCGGTGAGCACTCCGAGACTGGAGTTGATCTTTGCAGTAACGGTATATGTGCCCTTACGCATGTAGACATGATTCACCACCTCATCCTTGCCACCTGTAACCTCATCGCTGCCGTCGCCGAAGTCCCAGGTGATACCAGTAACACGCTGTCCGTCCGGTATTGAATAATCAGTTACCGAACATGACACTTCATTGTCGGTCCCTTCAGTGGCGTTTACGGTATAGGTGATCGTTGGACGCTCATACCCTTTGGGAATCAGATAGTAATGCCACATCGTCCAGTTTTCGTAGGCGCTGTAGCAGGTGAGCTCCAGCAGGTTCTCCGATACCTGAACTATACGGTATTTGTTGTCTTTGGCCCCGACGTCAAGTCCCGGATGAATGGGCTTGGTACTGTTGATGGTAATATAATAAGTTCCGCCCTCTTCCACGATGGACCAGTTTCCGAAGGTTGGAGTGACATAGTCAACATCCCAGTCGTCCTTGTTCAGACGCGGGTTCAGATATACTGAAGCCAGAGCCGGGTCATCCTTCATGTATCCCTTGACGTAGCTGACACCCTTATTGTCATATTTCACAACAAAATCAGTGAGAATGAACGTCAGTTCATCGTCATATGCTCCTGTTCCGCTCTTGACATAAGGATCGGCAGACCACCACTCGAGGCCATTTCCGAGCCCGTTGGCGTCGCCCACTCCAAGGTGTCCCTTGGTGCCTGCATCCAGAACCCATGTTTTTCCTTCAGTGGCATCAACACCTCCCGTAAGATTGACATATACCGGGTCTGTAAAGATAGAGAAGTCGGTCTCAGTCTGCGTCAGCGTTTTGGTAATGGTAGCTGTGCCGCCGCGGGTGACAAGGGTAAGCTTCACGCTGTAGTCTCCGGGCATCGGATACCTGACAACATTTGACTTGCCGCTTCCCTTGGTTCCGTTACCGAAATCCCATGAGGCAATGCCGGTAACGGCCGAGGTGTTCGTTATCACAAAGTTGAACGCATCACTTCCTGGCGCAATTGAAATATCGAGCTGGTCAGCCGTCGGTGCTGCACCGATATCGGGTTTATCTGCCAGCTGCGGTTCACAGGCAGTTATCATCAGCAATAATGCCAGTACGCCTGCAAGTCTGGTTATATGTTTATACATTTTCATCATTCTTTGATTTTAAAGAAGTTTATAAACCTGCGTAGGCCGGAACCATCTGTTTGAGGACGCCTGAGTTCATATTCCTGATCTCGCCGGCAGGTATGGGGAACATACCCCATGAGTCAGACTTGAAGGTTCGGTTGCCGAAGTCGCCGGCATTGGGTGTGCCCGAAGGGACCACGAAGCTGGCATTGATCATCTGCTCAGAATAGGTGAGTCCTCTCCTGAGAAGATCCCACTTCCTGAGACCCTCTCCCCCGAATTCCACACGTCTTTCATGGTAGATGTCATCAAGAGTTATCGTCTCCCTGGCTGCTGCTTCACCCAGAGACCTGGTCCTGACCCTGTTATAGTACCCTGCAGCCTTGCCCGGATCGTCAGCCAGCCATACCTCTGCTGCCATCATCAGCACATCGGCAAACCTGATATCCATGTGGTTGCGGGGGAAGTTATGGCTCGGGTCGCCGCCCGAACCCTGGTAGTCGGCACGCGCCATATACTTCTTGTTGAAATAGCCTGTATTCATGAAGGCCCGGTTATAATCGGTCAGGAGCGTCTCAGCATCATAGAGGGTGACATATTTCCTGGGGTCGCCGGGTTCAAATGCATCAGCCAGGCTCCATGTGGGAATGGAAAACGACCATCCCGGGAAAACGGTGGCGTCACCCTGGGGGTTACGTATGCTGATCCACACGGATGAGAAGTTGCCGTTTATGTTCCAGCCTCCCCAGTCGCCTGACTTTGCCTTGTCTGAATACTGTATTTCGAGAACGCCTTCGCTGTTATTCTGGTTGTCCCAGTCGAACAGGTCGGCATAGTCAGGTACAAGTGAATACTGTTCACTCAGAATTACCTGGTCGAGAGCCGATTGCACCCAGGCCTTGTTGATTGCTGTTGTTCCGTTGCTCCACTGATCTGCCGTAAGGCCCAGTCCGCTGATGGCGCTCATGCCTGTGTGATACAGGTATATGCGTGCCGCAAGAGCCTGGGCAGCCCCTTTGGATACCCGTCCCTTTTCGGCTGCAGGAATGGTTACCGGCAGGGCAGAGACGGCATCAAGAAGATCTGAGGCAATCAGGCTGAATATCTCATTCGGAGTGCTCTGTGCAACATTCTTGTACTCTTCGACATCCGGGAGCACCTCTGTTATCATGGGCACCCATCCGAAATGACGGACCAGATCCCAGTAGAAGTAGGCCCTCAGGAACTTGACCTCACCCTCAAAACGTGTCTTGAGGCCATCAGTCTCCCAGGCAATATCCTCCTGCTTCTGCAGATAGAGGTTTGCCCTGTAGATACCTGAATAACAACGGTTCCACAGATCAGAAGATGAGTTGTTCTCAGGTTCCATCTTGAACATCTCCATATCCTGCCACTGGCTCATGTCCGAAGCATCGGATCCGCCGCAGAAAGCATCGTCAGACCATATATCCGACATGGTGGGGACAAACTGCCAGTTCTGTACGGAGTATGCATCATACACTGCCGTGACAGCGAGGAAGGCATCTCCCTCCGTTTTGTAGTAGTTGGCTTCTACCTGGCCGGTCTTTGGTTCAAGCTCAAGGAACTCCTGTGTACATGATGAGCCTGCAACCATCAAAGCCAGAAAGAAGAGACCATATAATATTGACTTTTTCATAGTTCTGTTGATTTGCATGTTAGAATGTAACACTGATACCGGTCATGATTGTACGCGCCTGGGGATAAATGCCACGGTCAATACCGTTGTCAAACACTCCTCCCCCGATCTCCGGATCATAACCCGTGTATTTGGTGAATGTATACAGGTTCTCTGCTGAAACGTAGAGACGCAGTTTGCTCAGGCTGATAGCATCAGTTATGCTCTTGGGAAGTGTGTAACCGAGAGTGATGTTCCTCAGTCTGACAAAGCTGCCATCCTGGATGTAGAAGTCGCTTACCGTCTTACCGTTCAGGTTGTTGTCGACAAATGTCACCCGAGGGTAGAAATCCGAGGTCCCTTCGCCGGTCCAACGGTTCAGCCATTCGGCATTGTAGTTGGTGCCGTTCATGTCATACCTCCTGGTGGCACTGTAGATCTCCTGTCCGAGTGCCGCGTAGATAAACATATTGAAGTCAAATCCGTACATCTCTGCGCTCAGGTTAAGTCCTCCGGTAAAATCAGGGAAGGGGCTTCCTATCTGGACCCTGTCGGCGTCACTGATGGTACCGTCCCTGTTTTCATCAACAAATTTAATATCTCCGGGCTGGGCGTTGGGCTGGATCTTCGATCCGGTGGAGCTGACGTAGGAGTTAATCTCTTCCTGGGTCTGGAAAATACCGTCAGTCTTAACTCCGTAAAAGACTCCCATCGGTGTGCCTATCTCTGCATAGATTATGCCGCTCTGGCCAAATCCGCCGTCACCGCCCTGAAGCCTTTTCTCGGCATTCTGTATGTCAAGAACCTCGCTCTTGTTGAACGCTCCATTGATAGAGGTACTAAGATAGAGTTCACCAAGCTGCTTGCGGTAGCTGATCTCTGCCTCAATACCTGAGTTCTGTACCGAACCGCCGTTGATGATCGGGGCAGAGTTGCCAACGAGCATGGGTACCGGTGCTGTCACCAACCAGTCTTTGGTCTTCTTGATGTAATAGTCAAGGGTTACTGTCAGACTGGTACCAAGGGTTGTAAGATCGATACCGAAGTTTGTCTGTTCTGAGGTCTCCCACTTAAGTGAGGGGTTGGCTATCCTGGTAGGTTGCGTACCGTTGTACTGGGTCTTGCTGTCACCAAAATAATATATATTCTGGTTTCCGATGACCGATGTATAGCCGAAGTTGCCTATGCTCTCATTACCGTTCTGGCCCCAGCTGGCCCTTAACTTTAGCATGTCAATCACATTGGTGAGGTTTTGCATGAAGGGTTCCCGTGATATAACCCATCCTATCGAGGCGGAGGGAAAATAGCCGTACTTGTTCTCGTCGCCGAACCTCGATGAGCCGTCACGCCTGATTGTGGCAGTCAGCATGTAGCGGTCGAGCAAGTCGTAATTGACACGGGCAAAGAGCGACGCAACGGTATGCTCGGAATATCCGCCGCCTGCATTTGCACTTTCCGGGTCAGTGGCATTGTCAAGGTATGAATGCTCAAAGTCGTCAAAGATCAGATCGTTCTTTGAACCCCACAGATTTTCATACATATCCTTAAATGCGGTAGTACCCGCCATAAGTGTCAGGTTATGTACGTCAAACGACTTTGAGTAGGTAAGCACATTCTCGAAGTTCCACCTTGAATAGATGTCAATCGACTTATTGGCTCTGTCAATTATGCTGAAATGCATGGCATCAAGGTAATACTCGGGAGTATAGGAGTCATTATTCACAATGGCATATTCACCGCCAAATGATGTCCGGAACACAAGTCCTTCAAGCGCCCTGGCCATCTTGCCAAAATCAAATTCCCCGTAAAGGTTACCTATTAACTTATATGTCCTCGTTTTGGAGTTGTTGTAACTGATCATAGCAATGGGGTTGGTGATCTCCTGCAATCCGATGCCATAGGCTTCCGGTGTTGCCCATGAACCGTCGGAAAACATCACCGGAACAATCGGAGGCATATTCAGCGCCTGGTTGAGCCCCAGCCCGAAGCGGTCGTTGGTGGCTATACCCCTGCTGGTGATGCCGACAAGGTTTACGTTGCCGCCCAGCTTGAAAAACCCGAATGTGCCGGCTGCATTAAGTCTGTACCCGATTTTCTCAAAGTTGGATTTCCCCTTTGCCACAATACCGTCCTGGCTGAAGTAATTAATAGAGGATGAGTATTCCAGCTTGTCGCTCCCTCCCATGAATGAAAGAGAATGGTTTTGCTTGGGTGCGTTGTAATAGAACATCTCATCCTGCCAGTCGGTGTCTGCGGTGAAGCTTTCTATCTGTGACGGGGTGAACTTGGGTCCCAGTCCGCCATTGATGGATGCTTCATTGGTAAGCATGATGTACTCCTTAGCATTGAGCATGGGGATCTTCTTCCAGGGATTCTGGAAACCGTAGTAACCGTCGTATGAGACTGTGAGCCTGGTATCGGTACGTCCGGTCTTCGTTGTGATAAGAACGACACCGTTTGCTCCGCGGGCACCGTAGATGGCAGCCGAGGCAGCGTCCTTCAGCACTTCGATGGATTCAATATCGGCGGCATTCAGGAAATCGGTTCCCGCACCGCTCATCGGGAGCCCGTCAATGATATAGAGAGGCTCTGCATCACCGTTGGTGCCGGCACCCCTGATGCGTACTGAGATCTGCGATCCGGGCTGACCGGAATTGGCCGTGATGACCACCCCGGCAGTCTTTCCCTGAAGAGCCTGCGTGACACGCATGTCTGTCGCTTTGCGCAGATCATCGCCGTCAACCTTTGCGATAGCTCCGGTAACAAGGCTCTTTTTCTGAGTACCGTATCCCACTACAACTATCTCGTCAATCAGCTCCACTTCAGGGGCCATGACGATATCATAAGCAGCACTCTCCGTCACTACTATCTCCTGCGTCTTCATCCCCACAAAGGAGAAGACGACCGTTGAGTTCATGGGTACATTGTCAAGGCTGTAGTACCCGTTAATGTCAGTCATGGTCCCGGTTGTCGTGCCCTTCACGAAAACACTTAACCCGGGAACAGGCTGACCGTCGTCAGCTGACGTTACAACCCCCTTTATCTGCAGCCCCTGGGCATTCAGCCCCAGGGTAAATGCAATGAATAAAAGGGTCATGATTGTCTGTTTCATAGATTTGAATTAGAGGTTAGAGGTTAGATTAATTAATAAAATAAGTTGATCTTCTTTGCCTCGCCGGCCAGGCCGTCGAGATTGTGTAAATATACAATACCCGGTATACATTAGCACAGATCACAATACATCAAAAATACTACAACAGCCATAGTTGGCCAACACATCAATTACAGATACCTACGTGTTGTATGTATCTGACATTATACTTATTACCCCGGTATAATTAGTATGATGACTTACATCTAAAGACAAATGATGATACTACAGATGCGAATAATTCCTACAAATTGAGAATATGTGTGGTAAGATTTGTTTCCCTGCTGATCCCCATCTTTTTTCTGACCCTGTACCTGCATATCTCAACTCCGCGGACAGAGATATTCATGAGGGGAGCTATCTCTTTGGTGTTAATATTCATCTTAAGGAAAGCACAGAGCCTTAATTCTGTAGGAGTCAGGGTCGGGTACCTGGCCTTGAGACGGTCAAGGAACTCTTCGTGCACCTCATCAAATGCTCTTGCGAACACCTCCATCTGTTTATTGTTGTCAACCTCCCTGGTTATCCTGGAATAAAGATCACTTATCCTGCTTCCGGTCGAATCGTCCCTGCAGATTGATTTCAGTATGGTGAGATCCTCCTTCAGGGAGTTCAAAAACTCGTTCTTATTCACCAGGTTCATGGCTTCAATGGCAAGCTCCTTGTCGCGTTGTATCATCTCGGCCCTGAGCTTCTCATTCCGGATTCTGATTATCTCCTTCTCAGCTTCAAGAGCCTGCCTGATGTACTCCTGCTCCTTCGCTTCATAAATGCGCTGACTGTTAATTCGCTCCCTTCTTTTCGACAGCTCTATGCGCCAGTTTATGAATCTTGCGAGAAAGAGAACAAAGCCCAGCAAAGCAATTAAATAGCCCACATATGCTGCCGGAGACTTGTACCAGGGGTGTTCAATAACAAACTCCACTTTGGCAGGAAGACTTTCCGTCCCCAGCATATCTCTTGCCTTTACCCGGAAGGTATATCTGCCGTCCGGCAGGTTTGAATACTCCTTGGTGAATGACCTGCCCCACCCTGACCATCTGTCATCAAATCCTTCCAGCATGCAGCTGTACTCTGTATTACCGGCGTTGGCATAAAGCGGCGATGTGAAGGTGAACCTGATTACATTATTATGAAACTTAAAGCTGTAAGGCCTCTCCTGAACCTGTTCGGGGCCAGATCCTCCGCCTAAGTAAAAAACCGTATCCTGATGCAGCGCCTCCGCTTTTACAATATGTACTGAAAACTCCTGATTACCAGATGCATGATGCCTAGCTGAGTAGTGTGCAAAACCGTCTTCCGTTCCTAAAAAGAGGTGATCAGAGGAATATGAATAAACCGATTCAAAACCGAGGATGAACTTACCGGAGAGCGGAAGGAATGGTGCTGTAAGATGCTTGTAGGTACTGTCTTCCCGTAACCTGAACACTCCTGCCCTGTTTTCGGAAACATACCAGATATTTCCGTCCCGGTCTTCCATAAGATAGGAGAACCGCACAACAGGAGTGAGGAGCCTGTTGAAGCGGAGAGAGCTTGTGAATCTGTCTTCTTCAGGCCTGTACTCAAATATTCCCGCCTCGGAGAGCACAACTATCCTATCCCTTAGCCTGGTGATGACAAGGTTATAGTCTGACGGCAGGCCATCATCTGAGTTATAGAACCTGTAATATGAGACTGTATCCGGCGTGCTTCCCAGGCGAATCCTGAAGATACCCTTGAAGCCGTGGCTCATCCAGAGGTCTCCCGTCTCATCCTCCTCAAACACCCGGAATGATTCACCAAAGCCCTCGATTCTCCCGACAAACTTCCATGATCCTTCCATCCACCTGAAAAGAATGATTCCGCTGAAGGTCCCCCCCACCAGGTATCCCGGATGGCTGTTAAGCTCATGATATTTCCACCCGCCCGGTATATCGCTGATCAGCCTGGCCCGGTCGCCTTCTACAATGAAGGTTCCCTTATTATGGCCGCAAAGCAGAACTCCCCTGTGAACACTCAGGTGCCAGACCTGACCGTCGGTGCCCTCGATCATCCTGTAATCCTCTTCCGTATCCACTCTCCCCCATGATTTTACGTACAGTCCCTGGTTGGTGCCGAGGTAAATATTCCCGTCATGAATTACGCTGGCATAGCCGGCACCAAAGCCCTCCGAATTCTGGATGAACCTAACCGGGGAATTGACTGTCAGATAGTCTATGCCTTTGTTCAGCAGAAGCCAGAGATCACCTGCACGGTCCGCAAAGACATTCAGAATCGTATTGTCCTGCAAGCCCCTTTTTTTATTGATCTGCTGGATTATGTTTCCTTCACTGTCAACTATCATCAAGCCGTTGAGTATTGTACCGAAAGCATAGTTATCATCGTGTAGTCTGACAGCACTGAATATCTGGTCACTCATCAGCATCCTGCTGGCAGGAACATTCCATCTCACAAGCTCCCGGCCGTCATAGATGAAAAGTCCCCGGCCGGGTGTACAGACAAGGATATCGTTTTCTTCACCCTTCGGCATCATGGAGATGATCTCCTCCCCGGAAAGAGGACTGCATCCGTCAATCCCGGAAAGCACGGTGCCGTCATATTCCATCAGTCCGTTCTCAGCATCGTTGAAAATGAGTCTGCCTCTTACATTGAATGAGTTCTGGAATCTCGAGGGAGCCTTAAGAACAGCAACCGGACTGCCCTCCCTGAAAAAATAGGCAGCATCATAGGTCTGAAATACAATTTTATCCCTGAACTGACATATATGCCACACATCGTCAAAATTCCGGTTTTCTTCAGGAATCAAATCCTTTAGCGATCTGAAGGTCATTTTCCCATTCTCTGACCAGACCATCTTTCCCAGATCATTATAGGCTCCAATGTAAATATCTCCGGACTCGTCAATGTATACCGACCTTACCATGGACCGGTTAGGCATTGTGTAAAGCTGCCACTGCTCGCCGTCAAAGACCAGAAGCCCGTCATTGTTGGCAAAGTACATGAACCCCCGACTATCCTGTGCGGCTCCCCAGTTCTGAGTGCCGCCACGGTAGTCATCCTTGGTGAAATTGCGTATGTATGGAGTGCCGATATTCTTAACCTCCCCGTCAGCCACCATGCTTATCAGGAACAACAGCACCAGCACTGTTACGCATCGTCGGATCACAGTCTCTCGTTTAGCTGAGCAATTTATAATTTTTATCAGCTTCCTGTGAGTTGCGGTTTCATTTTTTATTTTTGGGTATATTTGCCAAGACTCGGAATTACCCGGCAAATAAACTAAACTCTATTGCGCAAAATGGTCAAAGTCACCAATAACAGGATCCCGCATGAATTTTTTGTAACCAAAGGTTCAGGATGCAGTGAATATGCCCTTCACCCCGGGTCATACCATATGGCACTGTACGATGCGGGCATCGCCGAATACAACATCATGAACTACTCGTCAGTGCTGCCGGCGACAGCTAAACTGATGACTCTTGACGAGATAGATATGCCTCCCTACGGATCCGAACTGTGTACGATCATGGCTGTAGCTAACGGCTATTACGGTGAGCATATCTCAGCCGGTGTCATATTTGCATGGATGTATACTGATGAAACCTGCGAGGAGAAGGTGGGAGGACTTGTCTGTGAACTGGCAGGTTACTTTGACATGGAAGCTCTCGAGGAGAGGCTCTATACTGTCCTCAATGATCTTCATGACAGAACCTTCTCTCAGTACTACCTCGGTGAGCCTACCGTCATAAGGGAGTCACTGACAATAGACAAGAGATACGGAACAGCCCTCGTGGCTCTCTGCTTCATAAATTTCACCCAGGGTTAATCGCACTGAAAATCGCGCGAGGCTGGAAACAAAACAGGACCGGTAACAAACGCCTTCGATGAGCAGACAATATAAACTGATCAGTTTCTTCACACCGCCGCCCCGATGGCGCATCCCGGTCATCATGACGCTGGGTATGTTCACAGGCCTGTTTCTTTTCCTTCTGAAGATATCAAACGCCACCTCATATCTCTCCGATGACCCCAGGGTCTGTATCAACTGTCACATTATGACTCCGCAGTTTGCCACCTGGTCGCACAGTGCCCACCGTGCCATCACTGACTGCAACGAGTGCCATGTGCCACATGACAGCTTCATAAGAAAATATTACTTCAAGGCCTCCGACGGTCTGCGCCACTCCACGGTCTTCACGCTGCGCAACGAACCGCAGGCTATCTATATCAGGGAGGCCGGCAAAAAAGTGGTTCAGGAAAACTGCCTCCGCTGTCATGCCTCACTCTTCAGTGACGGCCCCGGCATGCCCGCCGAAGCACTGACGGGAAGGCGTGAAAGACAGTGCCTCGACTGTCACCGCTACACTCCGCACGACAGGGTTAACAGCATCTCTTCAACACCCTTCGCCATAACCCCTGCTCTCAAGGATAACCTTTAGCTAACTCTCAATACCCACACCCATGACAAGCATTAAGGAAGCAATATCAAACAAACCGTGGCTGGGCTGGCTGCTGTTCCTGGCAACCGTTGCAGTGGTGTTCCTCCTCGGCATGCTCGCTTCATCAGTTGTTGAAAGGCGCAGTGAAGCAAAGTACGCCTACCGCCCGCCGACAGACCTGCAGCCCTTTGAGACGGACAACAGCGTCTGGGGGAAGTTCTATCCACGTGAATACCAGTCGTGGCTGATGACTGCCGATACCTCCTTCAGGAGCAAACATGCCGGCAGCAAGCCGCTGGATATCCTGACCACTGACCCCGAACTGGTCGTCTTGTGGGCAGGCTACTCATTCTCAAAAGATTACAAACAGGCAAGAGGACACTACTATGCTATCGAGGATAACCGGAACACGCTTCGTACCGGAGGACCCCTCACGCCTGACGCCGGTCCCCAGCCTGCAACATGCTGGACGTGCAAGAGTCCTGATGTGCCCCGCATGATTAATAAGATGGGTGCTGAGAGCTTCTACAGCTCCACCTGGTCAGCACTTGGTCCCGAGATAACCAACACCATCGGTTGCGGCGACTGTCACAATCCTGAAGACATGACCCTCACCATCACGCGCCCTGCACTCAGGGAGGCCTTTGAGCGTCAGGGCCGCGACATAAGCGACGCGGGCCACCAGGAGATGCGCAGCCTCGTATGCGCCCAGTGCCATGTCGAGTACTATTTCAGGGGTGAGGGCAAATACCTTACCTTACCGTGGGATGAGGGTATGACTGCCGACGACATGGAAAAATACTACGACAGCTATGAGTTTGCCGACTGGACACATGCCATCAGCAAGGCACCGATGCTGAAAGCTCAGCATCCCGACTACGAACTGTTCAAAACAGGTATTCACGCGCAGCGCGGCGTGGCATGTGCCGATTGCCACATGCCATTCGTGGCTGAGGGAGGGGTTAAATACACCAGCCACCATGTACAGAGCCCGCTGAATATGATCTCCTCTACATGTTCGGTATGTCACAGGCAGAGCGAGGAGGAGCTCATGAACAATGTATATGAAAGACAGGATAAGATAGCTGCCCTGAGAAACTACCTCGAAGATATACTCGTTGTCGCCCATTATGAAGCAAAAGCTGCATGGGATGCCGGAGCGGATGACAGGACCATGGAACCGGTGCTCAGGCTTATAAGGCAGGCACAGTGGAGATGGGACTTTTGTGCCGCAAGTCACGGCGGGTCATTCCACGCACCCATTGAAATGGCCTCGGTGCTGAGCAACGGCATCATGAAGGGCCTCGAAGCCAGGATAGACCTTGCATCAATATTGACCGGCATGGGAATCAGGGATATCACCGTTCCCGACATCTCTTCCAGGGCTGCCGCACAGAAATCGATTGGCCTTGATATGGAATCCCTGATAAGGGAAAAGGAGGAGTTCAAAAAACAGATCCTGCCTCTATGGGATAAAGCCTCCCTCTGATTGAGAGTTTTAGGATAATCAATAAAAAACGGCATTATGACAGGCAATCATAAGTTATCTTCCATTGTGATTACCCTTCTGATGCTGATCTCACATGCGGCGGGCCAACGACATACATGCTTGAGGCGGGTACGCTGCCAGGTTGTGCGGTAGGACTGGATTCCGGAAGCGACGAAGATGACTTTGAGCTGGCACGCAGGATGAATCCCGGCGTGCCTGTCTTCTCCAGCGAGACCTACCCTGGCTGGCTGACACACTGGGGAGAGGATTGGGCACGACCTGCCACGGGCGCACAGCTGCGGGAGGTGAAGTTCCTGATGGATAGCCGCAAATCGTTTAACTTCTATGTGATACACGGCGGTACGAACTTCGGCTTTACCGCCGGGGCCAACTCTGGAGGCAAGGGCTATGAACCTGACCTTACCAGTTACGATTATGACGCACCCATAAATGAACAGGGAAGGGCTACGCCCAAGTACATGGCGCTGAGAAAACTGATAGGATTATACCTCCCGAAGAGTGCCAGGCTCCCTCCCATACCGGATCCTGTTCCTGCAATGAGCTTCCCGGAGACGGAGCTTGTGCCACTGACCTCCATCTGGGATAACATGCCTGCTCCCATACACTCAGTGCAGCCCCGGCCATTTGAGATGTACGGCCAGGACTACGGGTTCATGCTCTACACTACACGCTTAATCGGGCACAAGGGCGGAAAGCTGACTGTCATTGATCTGCATGACTATGCCACCGTCTTCCTTGACGGCAAGTACATAGGAACGCTTGACCGCCGTCTTGGTATTAATTCTATCGATATTCCTCGGGGTGAGAGTCGATATCCCCTTCTTGAGATTTTTGTCGAGGGGATGGGGCGTATAAACTTTGCCCACTCAATGATCGACCGCAAGGGCATTACCGACAGGGTGACACTCAACGGCATGACGTTGATGAACTGGGAGGTGTACGGATACCCGATGGATGAGGAATTCATCTCCGCGCTGAAGCCGGCAGGGACTCCCGGTGAAAAGCCTGGCATATTCTTCAGGGGAACATTTGAACTGGAGACAACGGCAGACACTTTTATCGACATGACAAACTTTGTAAAGGGCTTTGTATGGGTCAACGGACATAACCTTGGAAGGTACTGGGAGATCGGCCCGCAGACCCGACTATACTGTCCTGCCCCCTGGCTCAAAACAGGAGAAAATGAGATAATCATTTTCGACCTGCACAGAACCACCCCGGGGAGTATCAGGGGATTCCCGTCCATGTAATGCAAAACTGCCGTTCCAGGACCCTGGCACGGGGTCGTCCGTCACGAAATAAAAAACTACGGGTTATAAGGCCGTGATTCTGGCCGGTCTCCGTCAAGGCAAGTCAAGAGACTAGCTGATTCCCGTCATCGCTGACAGCAGATAATAAATCCCTGCTGCAAGAAGCATTGAGACCGGGATGGTAAGCAGCCAGGCATAAAGAAGGTTTATTGTCACCCCCCAGCGCACAGCGGTGATCCTTTTCGTCAGCCCTGTACCCATGATTGCTCCCGTGATGGTGTGGGTCGTACTCACGGGAATTCCGAAGGCCTCGGTGCCAAAAAGCAGCACCGCACCGGCTGTCTCAGCTGCCACACCCTCAAAGGGAGTCAGCTTCGTGATCTTTGTGCCCATGGTCTTGACGATCCTCCATCCTCCTATGAGAGTGCCCAGGGCTATAGCCGAATAACAACCGAGCACTATCCAGTGCGGTATGTCATGCACCTTCCCGTCGACCATCTCGATATGGGCCCAGTGCGGAACCTCCTGCATACCGTGAAAATATACCATGAGCGCAGCAGCAATGATCCCCATCACCTTCTGTGCGTCATTGCCTCCGTGCCCCAGGCTGAAAAGGGCAGATGAGAGAAGCTGAAAACCCTTGAATCTCTTTTCCAGGCGAAAGGGATTGCCCCGGCGGCTGACCCAGAGCAGTATGATTGAAAGGAAATATGACATGATCATGCCTAGCAGCGGGGCCAGAAAAATGAATGCTGCTATCACCGCTATCTTTCCTGTATGCACAACATCCCAACCGGTGTAGGCTATCGCTGCTCCGGCGAAGCCGCCGACGAGAGTATGTGATGAGCTGGAGGGGATACCCAGGTACCAGGTGAGCAGGTTCCAGATGATGGCGGCAATTATCCCAGCCAGAATGACCATCAGTGTAATGGCCGAGGTGTCTACGATCTTGGCTATGGTATCAACAATATTGAGCTCGAACACAAGATAGGCCAGCCAGTTGAATGAGGCAGCCCACAAAACTGCCTGGAAGGGTGTAAGAACCTTGGTGGATACAACCGTGGCTATTGAGTTGGCCGCATCGTGGAAACCGTTGATAAGGTCAAAGCCAAAAGCCAGAATAATAATTATGATCAAAATCGTGAAATCCATCAGATACTCTGTCAGGCAATTTTGATAATAACGGAAGAGAGAATGTCAGCTACATCGTCACAGCGGTCAACAGCCTTCTCCAGAGCTGCAAGCACATCCTTCTTCCTGATGAGCTCAATGGCATCAGTCTCCTCCTGGAACAGTTTTGCCAGGTACCTGTGGTTAATATCATCGGCATGCTCCTCCAGATCTCCTATCTTCCGGCAGTTATCCTTGTACTTACTCAGATTCAGCACGTCACGAAGGCCGTTGAAGGCTGTATTAATCTCGATGGATGCATCGCGGATGACTTCAGCCATCTCACTGAACTCTGCAGGTATCTCCCTTAGCTTGTACAGGTGAGCCTGCTTGGTTGCACTGTGCATCAGATCGAGTACCGAGTCGGTGGCATGGATAAGGTCAAAGATGTCCTCCCGGTCAAAGGGAGTAATAAAAGTACCGCTGAGAGCCTTGTACAGGTTTTTCGCTATCTGATCACCTACAAGCTCCGCTTCCTTTATCTTTTTCCCCAGGGACTCTCTCTTTTCTGTCGAAGGTTCATTCATGAATTCAACCAGTAGTTCAGCACCTACGATCAGGTTCGCTGAAGCATCCTTGAAGAGAGGATAGAACTTACCCTCCCTGGGTGCAAGAAAAGAAAACACCTTATCGAGTTTCATCTGAATTTTGAGTATGGTTTGACAACGCCACAAAAATATAGTAATGACTTAAGTCCGGAAAGAACATTTGTGGGTATTTTGCTGAAAGATGTAATATTTATTCTTTAGCTTAGGCTAACATTCGTTATATTAGCACTTCAAATCCCACATAATCCATCTATGAAGATTACATTCTACGGGGCTGCCCGTGAGGTGACAGGCAGCAAGGTACTTATTGAGACAGAGCATGGAAAAAACATCCTGCTCGACTGCGGGCAGTTCCAGGGGAAAGGACTGGAGACAGAGGAATCAAACAGGGCTGTGCCCTTCCCTCCCGCCTCGGTTGACCATGTAATATTGTCACATGCTCATATAGATCATTCAGGACTTATTCCCTTTCTTTACCGGAACGGCTTCACCGGGTCGGTAATATGTACCAATGCCACCCGTGATCTCTGCTCTATCATGCTTGCCGATTCGGGAAAGATACAGGAGTATGATACCCGGTACTTCAACAAGAAAAGGGCAAGAAAAAATCTTCCTCCCGTTGATCCGCTTTACACCCAGGCTGATGCCGTGGCCTCAATGCATCTGTTCATCGGGGTGGCCTATGACCGCAAGTTCCGCATAGACGACTTCACCACAGTCAGATTTACAAATACCGGACATATGCTTGGCAGCAGTGTGGTAACGCTTGAACTGAGGGAGAGGGACGGCATCAAGCGGCTGGCATACACCGGTGACATCGGAAGACCTTCAAACAGGATTCTTAAAAGTCCCGAGCCATTCCCCCAGGCTGACATCCTAATTACCGAGTCTACCTACGGCGACCGCCTCCACCCTACTGTCGAGGAATCTGGCGAAGAGCTCTTCAGAGTGGTCCGTCACACATGCGTCGAGAAGAGGGGCAAGCTGATCATCCCCGCCTTCAGTGTCGGCCGCACCCAGGAGGTAGTCTATTCGCTTAACACCTTGTATAACGCAGGAAGGCTGCCCAGGGTGGATATATATGTCGACAGTCCCCTCTCAGTCAATGCTACGAATATTTTCCGCCTGCACACTGAGTGTTTCAATCGTGATGTACAGGAAGTAATGCTTTCTGACCCTGACCCGTTCGGGTTCAACTCTCTCTTCTACATCACCGAGGTTGAACATTCAAAGAGGCTTAATGACATCAGGGAACCGGTGATTATCATCTCATCATCAGGGATGATGGAGGCCGGGCGCGTCAAACATCACCTGGCAAACAGCATAAGCGACCCTGCGAATACTGTTCTTGCCGTGGGCTACTGTGCACCGTCAACATTAGGAGCCAGAATACTGGGAGGGGCCGAAGAGGTATCCATACACGGCAACAGATATTTGGTTAGGGCTGACATTGAAAAGATCGAGTCATACTCCGGCCACGGAGATTACAGGGAGATGGCCGATTACCTCTCATGCCAGGACAGCTCCAGGCTGCAAAAGGTATTCCTGGTGCACGGCGAATATGAGACACAGGTCAAATATCAGTCGTATCTCGAGTCAAAGGGATTCGGAAACATTGAGATCCCGGCATACGGAAAATCTTTTTCAGTGTGATTTATACAATATTTCTTTCAGAGTCGTTCTGAAAATCTATTTTTGCACAAAAATTTCCGTGTCATGTTCATAGCAATGGTCGTTCTCTTTGTGCTGGGTTACCTGGCCATCGCACTGGAGCATCCTCTCAAGATTGAAAAGGCTGCCAGTGCGCTTATTCTCGGTTCCGTCCTCTGGGCTCTGTATGCTCTTTTCAGTGAGCAGATCCTGGGCCTGGGCTTTTCTCCCTCATGGGAAGAGATAAAGATGATGGCCCGGGAGATAATCCAGAACATCATGCCGTTCATGAATGCTGACGCTTTCGCCACAAGTCCCTTCAATGAGACGGTGGAACTGGCATCACACCCCAATGCTTTCGTAAAGTTTGAACTGGCACATCACCTGGTGGCGACTGCTGAGATACTCTTCTTCCTCTTCGGCGCCATGACCATTGTTGAGGTGATAGACCAGCACCAGGGATTTACCGTCATCACCAACAAGATCTCCACAAACAGCAAGGTGAAGCTGCTGTGGATACTGGGTATCCTGACATTCTTCATGTCGGCTGTCCTTGATAACCTTACCACCACCATCGTGATGATTGCCCTTCTCAGGAAGCTGATATCCGACAAACCAACAC
This sequence comes from Bacteroidales bacterium UBA4772, assembly GCA_002403305.1. Lineage (GTDB taxonomy): Bacteria > Bacteroidota > Bacteroidia > Bacteroidales > VadinHA17 > SR-FBR-E99. The sequence continues at coordinate 42,481 of DHHM01000023.1, read as the reverse complement.
GGTGGATCTATGCAAGCATGATCGTAATAGCGGCAAACTCCGGAGGCGCATGGTCTCCCATAGGCGACGTCACTACAATCATGCTCTGGATTGGGGGTCAGATAACCACCGTCAATATTATTCTCAAAGTGATTATTCCGAGCCTGGTAAGCATGATCGTCCCGCTGACCATTCTGTCGTTCATGGTTTCGGGCAATGTAACAAGACCTGAAAGACCAGCTTACGCCGGTGAGCTGACAACCCCCTTTGAAAGGACATTCATACTCATCCTGGGTGTTTGCTTGCTGCTGTTCGTACCTGTCTTCAAGACAGTCACCCACCTTCCGCCCTACATGGGTATGCTGTTCGGACTGGGTGTTCTCTGGCTGGTTTCGGAGATCATGCACCGCGACAAGGAGGATGAGATCAGGAAGAAACTCACGATCTACCATATCGTCAAGAAGGTTGATACCCCCACGATATTCTTCTTCCTTGGCATCCTCTCGGCAGTAGCTGCCCTTCAGAGTGCAGGTCAGCTCAGCCTCCTCGCCGGATGGCTCGACGAGAAGCTGGGTAACATCTACCTGATAAACCTGGCCATCGGAGCCCTCTCGGCAGTTGTTGACAACGTACCGCTTGTCGCCGGTGCCATGGGTATGTACGATGTTGTCACGCCTGACATGCTGAGGATGGCTGCCGATCCGGCCTATGCATCATTCTTCGTGCAGGACGGCCTCTTCTGGGAGTTCCTGGCCTACTGCGCCGGGACAGGCGGAAGCATGCTGATAATAGGCTCCGCCGCAGGTGTGGCAGCCATGGGTCTTGAGCGCATTGACTTCATCTGGTATATGAAGAAGATATCATTGCTGGCTCTCGCCGGATACCTCGCCGGTGCCGGTGCATACTGGCTGCAGGCACAGCTGCTGGCATAAAGAAAAAACACCCTCAACAAGGGCGCTTTCCTGAAAACATATTAACGTTCTGATAAAAGAGAGGCCGGTGTCCCCGGCCTCTCTTGCTGTCTCCTAATATTTCGGTTCATCCCTGTCGCGGAAATCACGACGGGGCCTGAAAGGCTTCTTCTCTGCCTTCGGCTCAGACTTCTTAACGATGATCTGACTGCCATCGAGCTCTGAATTGTTGAGTTTTTCGATAGCCTCATAACCGGCACGGTCATCAGCCATCTCTACGAAACCATAACGCTTGGAAAAGCCGGTCTCACGGTCCATGATAACTTTTGCGGAGATAACCTCCCCAAATTTGCTGAAAAGTTCCTGAAGGTCTTCTGCTTTGGTAACAGAACTCAGCTTGGCGACAAAAATGTTCATTTGAAATAAATTAAATGTTAATAAAACAACAAAATCAACAGGGAGGGGCACATGCACTTCTGCCGGCCTCTTCAGACCTGCTAATCAACACAAAGGTATTTAAATATTTTTAACATTTGCAAATTAATTTAATATTTGAAACTGATGCAATGAGAGAACTTACGTCGGCTACTGCCTGCTCCGGGGAGTTTCGTCAAGCCACTCCTCAAGTTTGGTGAATACAATCTTTTGCTGTTCCGGCGAAAGTTTACCTATCCGGGTCCCGTGAGTACCACCCTCCTTCGTTATATTTATACACCTCGTGTTATTCCCGTGATCTGCCGCAATTGATGACCATGATCATACTCTGGTCAGCGGGGCCGTTTTCCGGTCGAGCCACTCTCTTTCTTCCGGCTTAAGTCTGTCAGCCAGCATGTTAAATACCATTTTATGGTAATCGTTGAGCCACTGAAGCTCTGTGTCATCCAGCAGGGAGAGATCTGTCAGTGCCCTGTCAATATAACAAAGGGTTACAGTCTCAAATCTCAGGAAGTCTCCGTACTCAGTCTCCCTGTCATTGACACATAGTATCAGGTTCTCAGTCCTGAAGCCGTATTTGCCCTCAAGGTAGACTGCCGGTTCGTCTGAGCTGACCATGCCGGGTTCAATCACGGTCTTCAGGTCTCCGGTAGCTGCCGAGCCTATGGTCTGCGGGCCTTCGTGAACGTTGAGGAAACTGCCCACCCCGTGGCCGGTGCCGTGACCGTAGTTCAGTCCGTTATCCCACAATGCCTTTCGTGCCAGCAACTCGAGCTGATATCCGCGTGTGCCGTGCGGAAACTTAGCCATAGCCAGGGAAATGGTGCCCCGGAGAGCCAGGGTAAAGTGCCTTCGCATCTCAGCGTCAGGTTGTCCCAGCGCAACGGTCCTGGTGATATCAGTAGTACCGCCGTAGTACTGGCCGCCGGAATCCAGCAGAAAGATCCCCGACTGTTCCAGCACGGCATCACTTTCGGGTCCCGGCACATAATGAGGCAATGCTGCATGCTCGTTGAAGGCTGCTATTGTGGCGAAAGAGGGTCCGGTACATCCCTCCTGCTCCATCCGCAGAGACTCAAGCTTCGCCGAGGCAGAGAGCTCCGTAATCTTTTCCCTGCCAAGGCTCTTCTCAAACCAGATGAAAAAGCGGGTGAGGGCCACACCGTCCCTGATCATCACTTCACGCAGGTTCTTTATCTCAGTCTCATTCCTTATTGCCTTGAGCCGTGTAGGAATGTTGACGTCATGAATGACCCTGATGGTCCCCGGAACAGCTCCGCGCAGTGCTGCCGAGGTGGTTGAGGGCGATAGCAGCAGGATGCTTCCGGCAGGAAGTGACCTCAGCACCGAAGTGGTCATCTCATAAGGCAGCAGCACCACCCCATCACGGTCAAATTCCGCTTTCATGGTGCCTGGTATCTTGCCCTCGTCGGCAAAGAGCATCACCTGATCTCTACTCACAATGGCAAATGACAACAGCAACGGGCTGTAGGTTATGTCCCTGCCACGAATGTTGAGAAGCCACATCACGTCATCACAGGAGGTGAGCAACTGGTAATTAACGCTCATCACCTCCATCCTCTCCCGCACACGATATATCTTCTCCTTCCGGCTCTCTCCGGCAAATTCAGGAGGCAGTTCAAAAGCCTGCTCGTCCGGCAACGGAGGCCGGTCGTGCCATAACGGAGCTATGAGATCGCTCCTTAGGGAGAGTCTGATACCCTGCTCCTTCAGCCTGCCACGGAGTAGGCCGGCAATGGAGGCAGAGATCAGCCGTCCGTCAACGGATACCAGGCTGCCACTCTTCATCTTTTCTGCAAGCCAGTCGATATACTCCGGCGTGTGTGGTATCTTCAGCCTGACAAGTTCAAACCCCGTTTCCCTGAGCTGGCCGGCAGCCTGAATAAAATAGCGACTGTCGGTCCAGAGACCTGCAAATTTCGCCGTGATAACCACGGTGCCGGCAGAGCCGGAGAAACCAGTAAGCCACCTGATCACCCTCCAGTGATCAGGGACATACTCGCCGAGATGGGGATCAGCCGAGGGTACTATCAGGGCATCAACACCCCGCTTCTTCATCACTGCGCGAACGGCAGCAAGGCGACTCCTGTAAGGATTCACATTCATGTTTTCCGGCATCAATATTCCTCTATACCAAAGAAATGCTTCAGCCAGAAGCGATTACCCTCGTTGGTCATGAATATCCTCTTGGGCCCGCCCCATCCGTGACTCTCTCCGGGGTATATCATCATCTCAAACGGTTTGTTCAGGTCCTGCAGGGTGGTCACAAGCCATATCGTATTCTGCATGTGCACGTTATCATCAATATCTCCGTGACGTAGAAGCAGCTTGCCACTGAGATTCTCCGCATGGGGCAACACGGAGCCGTTTCTGTATCCTTCAGGATTATCTTCCGGGGTGTCCATGTATCTCTCAGTATATACATTGTCATAGAGTCTCCAGTCAGTAACCGAATAATCGGCAATGCCGTGAGTCCAGTAATCAGCCCCTGCCGTAAGTGCCATGCATGTCACGTAACCGCCGTATGAACCTCCGGTAATGCCAATACGCAAAGGATCAACCCATGGCTGTTCACGCAGCCACTTAACCGCATCGGAATAGTCTGAAATCTCCCACCTGCCCAGCGCGCGGTGCATGTAGTCGAGCCCCCGCTTACCGAAGGTACCCGAACCACGGTGGTCAACATTGATGGTGACAATACCGTTCTCAGCATACCAGCGCGGCTGGTAGTCCATCCACCGGTTGCGGATGCTCCCCGCGTCAGGGCCACCGTAGACAGTGAATATCACCGGGTATTTCTTTGCCGGATCGAAGCTGACGGGATAGGTGATCAGGGCGGGCATGTCAAAGAGACTGTCAGCACTCCTGATGGTCACCAATTCCTGCCTCTGATGCTTTCCGTCATCAAAAGCGGGAGACTCAGCGGTGTGGATGGTACGCACCTTCCTGCCTCTTTTGTCAATGAGATCTATACTGCCCGGACTCTCAAGGCTGCTCCAGCTGTCCAGGAACCATGAGCCTCCCGGTGAGACTGAGGCTGAATGATAGCCTCCGCCATCTGTGACCTTCAGCAGCCTCGTGCCGTCAAGCCTGGCCCTGTAAAAATGGTTGTCAAGGGCACCAGGACCGGTACCGTTGAAGTATATCTCCCCGCGGGCCTCATCAACCTTTACAATGGAGGTCACCTTCCAGTCGAAATCGGTGATCTGTGACCTGAGGACTCCATCCCACCCGTACCAGTAGAGATTGTACCAGTCGTTACGGTAACTCCTGACAATAAATCCGCTACCGTCACTCATCACGTGGATATCCTCGAAGAAATCGACCCATGTCTGCCTCGTCTCCCTGTATACCTCCGTGTAATCACCGGTGGTCACATCGGCAAGTATAAAGCGCATGTCGTTCTGGTCACGGTTCAGCACCTGTACCATCAGCTTTTGACCGTCAGGTGTCCATGACGGCCATGCAATGTACTGGTCTATCTCTTCATCGGTTTTAACCCAGGTGGTCTCTCCCGTTGAAAGATCCACCACTCCCATCTTCACTTTCGGGTTGGGATCACCGGCTTTCGGGTAAGCGGTTATTTCCAACTCACCACGGGGACCGTCGCTATCCTCCAGCCTGTTCAGGTAATATTGGGGCACGGGGTTGTCATCAGTATGCAGGTATGCGATGCGTGCCGCATCAGGTGACCACCAGAAGGCCGCATACCTTGAGGCTCTGCCAAGGATCTCCTCGTAGTAGACCCATGAAGCCCAGCCGTTGTAAATCTTCTCATCGGCATCAAAAGTCAGTCTGGTCTCCTTCCCTGCGTCGAGGTCATAGACATAGAGATCCTTCTCCTTTGTGTAGGCAATCTTCCTGTCGCCGGGGGCAAACCTCATGTTAACCTCCAAGCCGGTATCGTCAGTCAGTCTTATGCCTGCACTGTCACTCCCGTCATAATACCACAGATCATTATCGCGGAGCGACACAACAGCCTTCATGTCAGAAGAAACGGCCATGCCAGGTCCCGGCTCAACCCCTTCAGGGAGCATCTCCCTGAGCTTCTGCATGTCGGTTTTATAATCCGTGACAGCAACTGACCTGCCTGTCCTGCAGTTATATTCGGAAATCACAGGTTTCTTCTCTGCATCCAGGGTGCGGATAAGCATCCGGTTGTCATCAATCCATTTGATCAGCCCCGGCTGCTGATCTGAAAAGCCCGGCCGCTGTCCCGAAAGGGTTATGGTTACAATCAACAGTAACGAAAACTGAATGATCCTGAACATCTGCTTCATAATAGTAATAGTGTGGTTAAGATTTGGTATAATGGGAACAAATATAAGAAAGTTAGCAGACGCCTGGCTCTGAAGTTGTCCAACAGCATATAATGATATGCCGGTGTAATGTTTACCTTTGTACAAACAAACGAAAGGATGGGGAGAGAAGGAGAAAGCCATTTAACAGCTGCATGGATGAAGCTTGACAATGCTGCCAAGATCTACCCTGCCATCACAGGGTCTGAACTGACGGGCGTTTTCCGCATCTCGGTCTGGCTCTTCGCTCCCGTGAATCTCCCCGCCCTGAAAAAAGCCTCAGAGGAGGCTTCCGCGCTGTTTCCCCTCTTCAGTGTTGAGCTTTGCAAGGGCTTTTTCTGGTATTACCTCGAGTATAACGGTATGGCTCCCAGGGTTATGGCCGACACCGGACCGCGGTGCCAGCCTTTTCCGCGCACCATGAACGGCGAGCTTGTATACCGTGTTCTGGCGCGCGAAAACATCATCTCGGTGGAGTTCTTTCATATTCTCACTGACGGTGGCGGTGCTCTCTTCTTCCTTAAGACTATGTTGAACTTTTATTTCACACACGCTTTTGGAATAACCGAGGTGCCCTTCCCGGAGGTGAGCGGAGGACCTCTTCCGGGCAGCGGCGATGATATGTTTTCAAAGATATACGGCAGGGGTATGCCCAGTCCCCGGGTGATGTCGAAGGCATGGCATCTCCCCTATCCTCTCAGAGAAGCTCCGCGGTTCAGGGTGACAGAGCTTGAAGTGCCGGCCGAACGGCTGGCCACACTCACCCGGGAGACGGAATGCACTATCACTGAATACCTGGCTTCGGTACACCTGTTTGCCCTGCAGGAGATACGTCATGAAAGAGGCAAGGGATCACCGTATATACGGGTGCAGGTGCCGTTCGACCTGCGCAGGCGATATGACGCCCCGACACTACGCAACTTCTCGCTCTTCGCCATGCCTGAGATCGACATCAGGATGGGCCACTACACCTTTGAAGAGATACTCAGGGAGGTGCAGATCACCATGAAGATGATGACGGACGAGAAGAGGATCAGGCAGATAATAAGTCGTAATGTGTCAAAAGAAAAGAATGCCCTTATACGTATCATCCCCCTCTTTATCAAAAGTCCTGTACTGCGGTTCGCCTATAACAGGTTCGGCCCCAGTCAGTTCACCAGCACCATCACCAATATGGGAAGGGTAACCCCGACAGGACCGGCGGCAGAGCTGATGCAGGCCATGTCAGTGACGCCGCCCCCGCCCCACAGGGATATTAAAATCACTGCAGGACTGATCACCCTGGGAGCAAATGCCATCATTACCTTTGGGTCGATCACTGACAACACTGAACTGCAGCAGCGTTTCATCAGGAAGCTCACCTCTGCGGGCTTGCCGGTGAAACTTCTGTAAATTCATTAACGAACTGAGCTATGGCTATATGTAAAAACTGCGGAGTGGACCTCGGGGAAGGAAACGAGAGATGTCCTCTCTGCGAACCTTCAGAAGACTCAGCCGGCAGGGTGGCATCACCCGCCGACCTCTTCAGGCTCTCAAAAATCCAGAACGCAAAACATGTGTACGAGATAATAATGCTGCTCCTTGTCTCCGGCGTCATCATCACAATAGCCATTGACGCTGCATTCGTCAAAGGAATGGGATGGTCACTCCTGACAACAACATGCATAGGCTACCTGATAGCCCTGGTGTCAGGGTTCTGGTTCCTCAGGAAAAAGCCCTATTGGATGATATCGGCAACAACACTCTTTACACTGCTCTTCCTGTGGTTCATAGACCTGCTTACCGGAGAAACAGAGTGGTTCCTCTCCATGGCCTGCCCCCTGGTAATCTCGGCAGCTGTCCTCACAGCCGCAGTGGTTTACCTGAACTCCTTCTCCAGGTACCGGGGTCTGAACCTGCTGGCTACGATCCTTGTTGCTGTGGCACTGTATGTCCTCGTCACCGAATATCTTACCGACAGGCTCACATCGTCCGGATTCGCTCCGTCGTGGTCACTGGTAGCCGCCGCCTCACTGGTCATCATCGCCATGATCTTCATCTTCATCCACTACAGGCTGAAGCGGGGCCACAGTCTGGGCCGTATGTTCCATATCTGATGAAAAAGTAAAGGCAAACCCGGCTGACACCACACTGCTGATACGGTATGAGGATCAGCGGCACGTCTCCGCAACCGGAAAATCGGCAGGAGTGCCGTGGTATACCTGTCAGACGATCCCTGCTTCAGGGCATACCGGAAGAGCGGAAGGGTGCTGCTTGGCAACCTGCTTCTGAGATAGGTGCCTTCGCAGATCATTTTCGGCATATTGGTTTTCTCGAACGGTTGGATTACATTTATATGCTGAACCAACAGCCAGGGTATGCAAAATCTTCTGCACAGGTTCCTCGGGTATGCCAGGTCTGACACCAGATCTGACGAGAGCTCAAGGTCAACCCCTTCAACGAACAGCCAGATGCTCTTTGCCTCCAGTCTGGCTGATGAGCTGAGAAAGACAGGACTGGAAGAGGTGACTCTCGACAGTAATGGTTACCTGATGGCAACCCTGCCGGCCAACATACCCGATTCGGGGCCCGTAATGGGATTGATTGCACACATGGATACCAGTCCTGATGCCCCTTCGGCAAATATTAACCCAATTGTCCATCATAACTATGACGGCAATGACATCATTCTGAACCGCGACAGGGATATCAGGCTGTCACCAAAGGAGTTTTCGGAACTGGCTGCCTATAAAGGGCAGACAATAATCACCTCGGACGGGCTCACCCTGCTGGGTGCAGATGACAAGGCGGGAATCGCGGAGATTATCACCGCGATGGAGCTGCTGCTGTCAGACCCATCACTGAAGCACGGCAAAGTCAGGATAGCCTTCACCCCTGATGAGGAGATAGGAAGAGGCGCCGATCACTTTGATGTCGCAGCCTTTGGCGCTGACTATGCCTATACTGTCGACGGCGGTGGCATCGGGGAGCTGGAATATGAGAACTTCAATGCCGCAGCGGCAACGGTCACTGTGAGCGGACGCAGCGTCCATCCCGGCACGGCAAAGAATACCATGATCAACTCCATTATGGTCGCCAGGGAGTTCGATAAGCTCCTTCCTGCTGATGAGAGGCCTGAAAAGACGTCAGGTTACCAGGGGTTCTACCACCTCTACGACATCAGGGGAGAGGTGGAGGATACGGTCATGAAATATATCATCAGGGATCACGACCCGGAAAAATTCAGTCAGCGGAAGCAGCTGGTTGAAGATGCTGCGGCAACGGTTGAGAGAGAGCATAAAGGGGCAGTCGTCAGGGTAAGGATGAAGGATCAGTATTTCAATATGAAAGAGATAATTGAAGCAAACTGGTATATCATCGAGGAGGCTGTCGAAGCTTACCGCAAGGCCGGCATTGAGCCTCTCATCAAACCTGTCAGGGGAGGCACCGACGGTGCCAGGCTATCATTCATGGGATTGCCCTGTCCGAATATCTTTACCGGCGGTCACAATTATCACGGCCGGTTTGAATATATTCCCCTGCACTCAATGGAAAAAGCCGTAGAAGTAATCGTCAATCTGTGCCTTTCAGCAACTAAACGCAAAAATTGAAAACTGCATAAGCAGTGATTCATATAAGCAGTTGATTATTCAATTCACGTAAGTTCCATTCGACCAATGAGATAATAAAAAAATAATCTAATGAAAAAACTGATCCTACCTGTCATCACATGCATCCTGCTGGTTGCAGCCTGCACCGGAGAGAGCTCCCTCAGAAGGGCATCTGACACCATCACTGCCGATGAGCTGCGCGATTACGTACAGACACTTGGGTCCGACAGCTACATGGGCAGAAAGCCCTTTACCGGCGGCGAGACTCTCACGGTTGCATACCTGGCCACGGAGCTGGAAAAAATAGGGTTTGCTCCGGCGTTCGGAGAGAGCTGGTTCCAGAACGTACCGATGGTGGAGGTTACCTCCAGAGTCACCGGCATGGTGACAGTCACTGCCGGCCTCAGAAAGATAGATTTTACAGCACCCGATGATATCGCTGTCGAATCCCCGTCCATGAAGCAGCTGGTGGAGCTTGTGGAGATTCCCATGATCTTCTGCGGGTTTGGCATTGTAGCACCCGAATATGGCCGGAACGACTACGCCGGTCTGGATGTCAGGGGGAAATGTGCCGTGGTCCTGGTCAACGATCCCGGACTCTATACCGGCGATACAACACTCTTCAAGGGAAGGGAGATGACCTACTACGGTCGGTGGACCTACAAGTATGAGGAGGCGGCAAGACAGGGTGCCACAGCAATACTGATAGTCCATGAGACTGTCGGAGCCGGCTACGACTACTCCATACCGAGGAAGAGCTCCATCTCTCCCGGGCTTTACATGGAACAGGCTGAAGAGGATACACCGCCGTGCCCTGTGACCGGGTGGTTCAGTGCAGAGGCCGCAGAGAGGATCTTCAGTGCAGTGGGGCATGATGTAGAGAGCCTGCGGGCAGAGGCATGCGCTGCAGACTTTGCAGGTTTTCCCATGGGCGCCAGCATCTCAATGACCATAGCAAACAGTCACAGGAGAGACAGCTCACTGAATGTGGCAGGCATTCTTCGTGGCAGCAGCACGCCTGAAGAATGCATCGTCATTTCGGCACACTGGGATCACTTTGGAATAGGCGAACCTGAAAACGGAGATTCAATATACAACGGTGCCGTTGACAACTGCACCTCCATGGCCTGGGCCTTTGAGATCGGCGAAGCTTTCGCCTCAATCAAGGAGAAACCGGCGAGGTCGGTTATACTCTTCTTCCCCACCGCCGAAGAACAGGGACTTCTCGGATCCTCCTGGTTCGCCGCCAATCCTCCGGTTAAAACGGAAAATATCGTCGCCGCATTCAACAACGATCTCCTTCTGCCGATGGGAAGAATGAAGGATATCATGATTACGGGCTACGGACAGTCGCAACTCGACGATATGCTAGCCGAAGCAATAGCGAAACAGGGTAGATACATCACCCCTGATCCCAATCCCGAAACAGGAATGTACTTCCGGTCAGACCACTTCCCCTTTGCACAGATAGGAGTCCCGGCCCTCTTCGCCCGCGGCAACTGCGACAGCAGAGAGTTCGGAAAGGAGTGGGCTGCCGCTCAGGAGAAGGATTACATCACAAACCGGTACCATAAACCAGCTGACAATTACTACCCGGAAATGGATTTCGACGGCATCGTTGAAGACGCCAGGGCTGTTTTTGAAGTCGGTTACAGGATTGTAACAAACGATATCAGGCCTCAGTGGAAACCCGGGTCAGAGTTTGCAAAATTAAGATAATAAATAATATACACACTCTGGACTGCTGACATCAAAGCAAGTTGATTTAATTTTGTGTTATTTTATTAACACTGTTATAAATATAACATTAATTATTATATTTGCATCGCTTTTGTATTCCCGGAAGCTGTACAGATAAATATCAAGTGAAGGAGTGATAATTCTTAGGTATTTGTAAGAAGTAACACATTAAGTTAGCAGCCATACTACTTGACAGGAGTCAGAAGCAGTTAAAACCATCATCAGAAATGGAAAAACTCAAATCAATTGCAGACCTGGAGAAAGTCCGGATAGAGACCAAGGCACAACTCGATATGAGAGCCACAGATGGCAGCCCGGAAGCAGTCGTTCAGGTGAGGGTTGCCATGGCAACCTGCGGAATCGCATCGGGCGCACGGCCGATAATGGACTTCTTCATTGAGGAGCTTGACAAAAGAGGCATCGGCGCCGTCGTCACCCAGACAGGATGCATGGGCTACTGCTATGCTGAGCCTACCGTGGAGGTACAGCTACCGGGACAGGACCCTGTCGTCTACGGTTTTGTCGACAGAAAAAGAGCCGACGAGATCATTGAGAAATACATCAGGAACGGTGAACTGGTTGAAGGAATCATACCGGTTAACTATGAAAAAATAGACTAATAACAGGGAGAAGCAGTATAATGTCAAAATTCAGAATGCACCTTCTGGTATGTGGCGGGACAAGCTGTCGCGCCTCGGAAAGCGCTCTCATAGCTGAGAGCCTGAAGAGAGAACTTGAAGAAAAGGGCCTTGGTAACGAGGTACAGGTAATAATGACAGGCTGTTTCGGTCTGTGCGAAAAAGGGCCTGTCGTTAAGGTTATGCCTGACAATGCCTTTTATGTGCAGGTCAAACCGGAGGATGCTGCAGTCATCGTGGCCGAGCATGTCATTAAGGGCAAACCGGTACAGCGTCTGCTCTACGTCAACCCCTCCACCGGTGAGCATGTAAGAGATCCAAGGCAGATGGGCTCCTACCGGAAGCAGATACGCATCGCACTCCGCAACTGCGGCTCCATCAACCCTGAAAACGTCAATGAATACATCGCCCGCGAAGGCTATGCCGCCATCGGGAAGTGTGTCGCGGAATACACCGCTGCCGATGTGATCGACGTCATCAAGAAATCCGGGCTGCGCGGACGCGGCGGAGCCGGCTTCCCCACCGGACTCAAATGGGAGATAGCCTCTAAAAACCGGGCTGACCAGAAATATGTTGTATGTAACGCCGACGAGGGTGACCCGGGCGCATTCATGGACCGCTCGGTGCTGGAAGGCGATCCCCACTCCGTCCTCGAGGCAATGGCTATCTGCGGATATGCTATCGGCGCCACGAAAGGACTCATCTACATCCGTGCCGAATACCCGCTGGCAATACAGCGGCTGAAGATAGCCATCGGCCAGGCACGTGACTACGGCCTGCTTGGCAACAACATCCTGGGAAGCGACTTCAGCTTTGACATCGACCTCCGCTACGGCGCGGGAGCATTTGTCTGCGGCGAAGAGACAGCCCTTATCCACTCCATGGAGGGCTTGCGCGGTGAACCCACAAACAAACCTCCCTTCCCTGCCGAAAGCGGATTCATGGGCAAACCCTCCAACGTCAACAACGTCGAGACATTTGCCAGCGTCCCGGTAATCATCAACAAGGGATGGGAATGGTTCTCTTCAATCGGAACGGAGAAATCAAAGGGAACGAAGGTATTCGCCCTCGCCGGCAAGATCAACAACGTGGGACTCATCGAAGTGCCCATGGGCATCACACTGCGTGAAATCATTTTTGAGATAGGCGGTGGCATCAAGAACGGCAAGAAGTTCAAGGCTGTACAGACAGGAGGCCCCTCGGGCGGATGCCTTACCGAACATCACCTCGACACTCCCATCGACTTTGACAACCTGGTTGCCGCCGGTTCGATGATGGGATCAGGAGGAATGATAGTCATGGATCAAGACGACTGCATGGTCTCCATCGCAAAATTCTTCCTGGAATTTACCGTGGAGGAGTCCTGCGGCAAATGCGCTCCCTGCCGTATCGGAAACAAGAGGATTTACGAGCTGCTTACTCATATCACCAAAGGTAACGGCACCCCCGCTGACCTCGACAGGCTCAGGAACATGTGCCTTGTCATCAAGGACACCTCACTCTGCGGACTCGGACAGACATCACCCAACCCCGTCCTTTCAACCATGGACAACTTCATGGATGAGTATATGGCCCATGTCACAGAGAAGAGATGTCCTGCCGGATCATGCCGCGACCTGATGAAGTATACCATTATCGAAGAGAAGTGCGTCGGATGCACGGCATGTGCCAGGGGATGCCCCGTCAATGCCATCAGCGGAGAGCGCAAGGAGCCGCACTTCATTGACCAGGAGAAATGTATCAAATGCGATGCCTGCTTCGAGAGATGTAAATTCGGCGCTGTGCTAATCAACTAATGAGAGGGAGAATGACGATGGAAACAATAAAGCTTACCATAGACAACAAGCAGATAGAAATCGAGAAGGGCACCACCATACTCAGTGCCGCACGCAGGATGGGTATTGACATACCTACCCTCTGCCACATGAAGCTCGACGACCTGAATATCGAAAACAAACCGGGAGGTTGCAGGATATGCGTCGTAGAGGTGCAGGGACGCAGGAACCTCTCTCCGGCATGTATCACCAGATGTGATGAGGGAGCGGTTGTCCGCACCCACACCCCCAGGGTCATGAACGCCCGCAGGACGGTGATGGAGTTCATCCTCTCAGATCATCCGAAAGATTGCCTCATATGCCCCAAGTCAGGTAACTGCGAGCTGCAGGATATGGCTATAAGACTGGGCATCAGGGAGATCCCCGGACAGGAGATTGCAGAGATGTCGACATACCGGAAGGATACCTCACCCTCAATCATACGCGACCTCGACAAGTGCATCATGTGCCGCCGTTGTGAGATGATGTGCAACGAGGTACAGACCGTCGGCGCCCTCTCAGCAGTGAACAGGGGCTTCATGGCCGTAGTTGCTCCTGCCTTCGAGCAGAACCTCGAATACTCACCCTGTACATACTGCGGCCAGTGCGTCGCCGTCTGCCCCACAGGTGCTCTGACAGAAGTGGATCATACCGGTGATGTGCTTCGCGCCATCGCCGATCCCTCAAAGACAGTAGTGGTTCAGACCGCACCCGCCGTACGTGCTGCCCTCGGTGAAGAGTTCGGCATGAAACCGGGATCGCTGGTCACGGGCAAACTTGTCTCTGCCCTGAAAGAGCTCGGGTTCGATTATGTCTTCGACACTGACTTTGCTGCCGACCTTACAATAATGGAAGAGGGCACAGAGCTTCTTGCCAGGCTGGGCAAGTTCCTCAACGGAGATGAGGATGCCAACATTCCCATACTGACATCATGCTGTCCGGGATGGGTCAACTTCTTCGAGCATAACTTCCCGGACCTGAAGGATGTCCCGTCCACGGCCAAGTCGCCCCAGCAGATGTTCGGCGCCATTGCCAAGTCATACTTTGCTGAAAAAATCAATGTCAGCCGCAAGGATATGGTGGTCGTCTCCATCATGCCGTGCCTGGCAAAGAAATATGAGAGCCAGAGACCTGAATTCTCCGTCGACGGCAACCCTGATGTCGACTTCTCCATCTCCACACGTGAGCTGGCCCACTTCATCAAGCAGGCCAACATAGACTTCAATAACCTTCCGGATGCGGATTTTGACAGGCCGCTGGGTGAATCCACCGGCGCCGGGGTGATCTTCGGCAACACCGGCGGGGTCATTGAGGCAGCGGTACGTACCGCTTACGAACTGTATACGGGAAAGAAGCTCAGTCGTCTCGACTTCGATGAGCTCAGAGGAATGGAAGGTGTCAGACAGGCTACTATTGATTTTGACGGCTTCCCGCTCAATATCGGCATAGCCCACGGTCTTGGCAACGCCCGCAAGCTGCTTGACGATGTACGCGCCGGCCGCTCTAAATTCCATGCCATTGAGGTTATGGCCTGCCCCGGAGGATGCATAGGCGGAGGCGGACAGCCACTGCATCACGGCGACTCTTCAATACTCAAGGCCAGGGCCAGGGCTATCTATGAGGAGGATAAGAACAAACCCATCAGGGTCTCACATGAGAACCCGTACATCATCAACCTCTACAAGGAGTTCCTTGGCGAACCCAACAGCGAGAAGGCACACCACCTGTTGCATACGCACTATTTTGACAAGAAGGCGAAGATCATTGTTAAGCAGTGAGATCTGAAACATTAATCTAATATTCAACGAGATGTCAAGTATAAAGATAGAACTGAGAAAGGAAGATGTTGACAAAATCAACGAAATATGCGATTCATTCGGAAACGAACCGTCAGAACTGATAAATGTCCTCCACAAGACTCAGAAACACTTCGGCTACCTGCCGGCAGAGATACAGGAGGCCGTAGCCTCAAAACTCAATATTACTGTAGCCCAGGTCTACGGAGTGGTGACCTTCTACTCATTCTTCACCATGACTCCCAAGGGCCGTCACCCGATAAGCATATGCATGGGCACAGCCTGCTACGTTAGGGGTGCAGAAAAGGTGCTCGATGAATTCAAGAAGGAACTGGCAATTCAGGTGGGCCAGACTACCGCCGACGGCAAATTCTCGCTCTCCAGTCTCAGGTGCGTGGGTGCCTGCGGACTCGCCCCGGTGGTGCTCATCGGTGAGAAAACTTACGGAAGGGTGGCTCCGGATGATGTGCAGGACATACTGAAGGAATATCAGTAACCATCTACTGTCCGGAACCCCTTCTGCGACCACTGGCAGAATTCTTCTTCCTGCCGCTTGAGTGCTGCTGACTGCCGACTGCCGACTGGTGACTGAAGAGTGCCGGCTGGTGACTGAAGAGTGCCGGCTGCCGACTGCCGACTGCCGACTGAAAAAGTACTCCTTCTGCCTCTTTTTCTCCGCAGGCTCCCGGGCCACATAGACCTTTCTCCCGCTGTAGGGGTCGAAACCAAGATAATACATTGCCGTTGCAAGCGTCATCGGCGTCGGAGTGAAATCCTGCACCTGCTCCGGATGCATTCCCAGTTCATGCAGCTCGCGCGACAGAGCTTCCATCTTCCGCTCTGTTGTGCCCGGATGCGCAGACATAAAGTAGGGTACCAGTTCATACTTCACCCCGCTGGCATGCACTATCTCCAGAAACCTGTTGCGCAGCCTCCTGAAGTGGCTGAATGAGCTCTTCCGCATCAGGTTAAGCACCTCATCATCAGTATGCTCTGGGGCAACCTTCAGCCTGCCGCTGGTGTGATTGAGAATAAGCTCCTTCAGGTATTGCTCTTCATCTTTCCCTGCAGAGCCGTTAAACTCCTTCATCAGCAGGTCATACCTCACCCCGCTCCCGACAAAGGCCTTTTTAATGTACGGCAGTGCACTGACCTTCCGGTACAGCGCCAGCAACTCCCTGTGAGAGGTGTCGAGATTGTCACATACGGAAGGCCAGATGCATGATGGTCTGCCGCACCTGTTGCACCTCTCCTTATCCCTCCCCTCCATCCTGTACATGTTGGCCGAGGGACCTCCCAGGTCAGTGAGGTATCCCCTGAATCCCGGCATGGTGCTGATACGTTCCACCTCACGAAGCACGGAGAGCACCGAACGGCTGCTGACAAACTTACCCTGGTGTGCTGCTATGGCGCAGAAGCTGCAGCCACCGAAACAGCCCCGGTGTATGTTTACCGAGAACCGTATCATCTCCCAGGCGGGTATCGGGCCTTTCCGTTCGTAACGGGGATGGGGTGCATAATTGAACGGCAGCTCATGAATCGCATCCATCTCTGCCTCCGTGGCCGGCGGAAACGGTGGATTGACCACCACACTCCTCTCGCCGCACGGCTCTGTCAGCCTGACAGGCCCGGGACTGTTGCTTGTCTTCTCAAACAGGACAAAGTTCTCGGCATAGGCCTTGCGGGACTTCATCACCTCCCCGCAGGAGTGCATAACCTTATCCTTCACCCCCGGCATCGGCGGGGGCATCTCCCCGGCAGGCAGGAGGTATGCGGACTGAGGCAGATCGAATATCCCATTTACCCTCTCTCCCTGCCTGGCACGGAGAGCCAGTTCCGTCACCGCCTTCTCTGCCATGCCGTATATCAGCAGGTCGGCACCGCTGGAGACAAGAATCGACGGCTCCAGGGAATTCTTCCAGTAGTCGTAGTGCATCAGCCTCCTCATTGAGGCTTCAATACCCCCGATAACCACCGGCACCTCGGGAAAAAGCCTTTTAAGTATCTGTGTAAATACCACCGTGGCATAGTCAGGCCGGAAGCCGGCCGTCCCTGCCGGAGTGTAGGCATCGTCTGACCTCAGCCGGCGGGCAGCAGTGTAGTGGTTAACCATCGAATCCATGTTACCGGCGGTGACAGCAAAGAAATAACGCGGTGCACCCAGCTTGGAGAAGTCGCGCAGGTCATCGCGCCAGTTGGGCTGCGGCACCACCGCAACGCGCATGCCGGCAGCCTCCAGTACACGGGCAATCACCGCCGCCCCGAAGGAGGGATGGTCTATATAGGCATCACCGCTGAAAAGTATGACATCAGCCCTCTCCCATCCCAGCGCCTCCAACTCCTTTTTCGATGTGGGCAACCAGTGACGCCAGAAATTTTCACTTTTTTTCACGTCACCAATTTACATAATATAGCTAACTTGCCTGTAGAATGTGCCGCAAATCGGTTATCTTCACCGCAACAGGCAGATGGTATCTGAAAGAAACAGCAGTGGCTCAGTGAAGGCAAAGACGGCAATAGCCTTATGCCTGGCACTGCTTTTTGCATTCAGCGGAACCATGCCGCTCCCCGCCCAGGAAGCACCTGTGAGGCCAAAGGTAGGACTGGCACTTAGCGGCGGCGGGGCAAAAGGACTGGCCCATATCGGGGTGCTGAAGGTGATGGAGGAGGCAGGACTGAGACCCGATTATATTTCCGGGGTCAGTTTCGGCAGTATTGTTGGAGGGATGTATGCCGTGGGTTACTCACCTGACAGCCTGGCGTCCATGTTTCGTGATTATGACTGGGATGCAGCCCTCTCTGACAGGATAGACGAGAACAAAGTGATCTTCCTAGAAAAGAAGCATTACTTCAACAGTCTCATCTCCCTGCCCATAACCAGGAACAAGATACTTATCCCATCGGGCCTGATCAATGGCCAGCAGATAGAAATCGGCCTGAACCATTTCTTCTGGCCGGCACTTACTGTCACTGACTTTTCTGAGCTGCCAATCCCCTATCTTTGCGTCGGCACCGATATCATAACTGCAAAAAAGGTTGTCCTGACCCGCGGATACCTTCCTGACGCCATCAGGGCAAGCATGGCAATACCCTCAGTCTTTACCCCTGTCAGGATTGACACAGCGCTCCTTGTTGACGGCGGTGTCGTAAGAAACTATGCCGTATCCGAGCTCCGTGACCTGGGAGTCGACATCATTATAGGATCGTACGTTGGCTTCAGAGGGATCAAGAAGGAAGATATTGAATCGGCCTACGGTATCCTGAAACAGATAGGATTACTGACAAGCTTTGCCGACTATGAGGCACAAAAAGGACTCACCGACATCATGATAGAGCCGGAACTCAAAAATGTATCCACCCTCTCTTTTCAGAATACAGACTCCATCATCAGTAAGGGATACCACGACGCTCTTCCGTATTTTGAAAAGTTTAAACGGCTTGCCGATTCACTTGATGCCATTGCTCCGCAGGCGCCGGTCAGGCCGCTGAATGATGTTAGCTCTTACAAGTTTGACCGGATAGAGGTTATCGGTAACAGCATTATCAGCGATGACCAGATAAGAGGCGTGCTTGACATAGAACCCGGACAGGATGTCGACAGGCAGTTGCTTGCCGAAGGTATCGAGCTGCTCTACGGAAAGAGCTGGTTTGAAAAGGTGAAGTACAGGGTGCTGCCCCGTAATGATTCCCTGATACTTCAGATTGATTGTATTGAGCGCCCGCAGGCAATGCTTTACGGATCACTTCATTTTGATCCCGCACTGGGCCCAGGGGTGGTGCTCAACATCGCCGTAAGAGATCTCATAACTCACAGATCTGTAATTAACTTCGACTCCTTTCTCGGGCAATACTACCGCATCAGGCTGGGTGCCATGCAGTTCGTTGACCGAAGCCAGAAGACGGGTATGGAAGCATCATTCTTCTCCGACAATACCCGGCTTCCGCTTGTAAGACTGAGACACCAGACAGGAGCGATGCTAAGCCAGAACTTTGTCACATCACTGTCATTCAGCCGAAGGTTAAGCCTGAACCATATGATGAGCCTTAACGGATCAATTGAGAATCAGCACCTGATCCCTGATTATATCACCACTGATCAAATTCGCAAACTCTCCTACAACTACCTGAAACTCACCTACACCTATCAGGCTAACACTCTTAATTACAAACATTTCCCTGACAACGGCTTTGTTTACAGCCTTTCCGCATCCGCTTCCAGACTCCTCAGCGGAGCCGTCAAGAGGGGCACGAGCCGGTATGTTTATGATAAAGAGGACGAATCGTCATTCTCCTTTGATCGTTTCTTCTCAGCAAGAGCCTCCTTCAGAACATATACCTCTCCATCGGCGAAGCTAACGTTTAACTTTGGAGGGGAAGCACTCTTCGTCACCGGGGCTGATTCAGTCACTTCAAACAATAATTTTTTCTACCTCGGTGGTCTGGACGCTGTGACTGGCCGCTCCGTGGCCGCCGTAGGATTCCATGCAAACCAGATAGCTGTAAGAAGCCTCGCCGGCGTAAGGTTTGGCGGAGACTATGAAATTCTTGATGACTTATACCTTCGTGCAATCACAAACATCTTCGCTATCCGGGAGCCTGACCGGAGTATCGGATTCACAATAATCGGCGGTTACGGCGTGGGGATAAGCTACATGACCATTGCCGGACCAATAACAATAGGAGTCATGCATGGGTTATACGAAAATGAACTCCTCTATAAACCGGTTAAGGGTTACGTTAGCGCTGGCTTCAGCTTCTGAACATCTGCGATGGCCTGATTGTTGTTTGGTTATTTACGGAGAATATTACCCTCCCGAAAAGATGAATATCAATACCGTCATACTGCAGCATAAGAGAGTGTGTAATCTCGTGGTCCGCCGCAAGGTCAAGCAGAGCTTTGATATCATGGCTGATATGCTTGACAGTGTATCTGTTGGAGGCCTCAGGGATGAGTTTCACGAGCTGCAGACAACCTACATGAATATTCTCAGGTATACCGTTGAAGGTATCAGCGATCCCGAGCGCCACAAGGTCTATCTCAAACTTATGCGCGATATCCTCCGCCTGAATGACAGGATCAAACAGGACATTTTGGCACATCACTCGGCCTGGTACACTTATTCTGTCAGAGAGCGTGAACGGAGAGAGGAGAGGCTTCGGGGAGGCAATATAATCGAGAGCGTTGACAACCTGGTCTTCAAATCGAGGCTCGACGAGATACTCTCATCGGCAGAGATCATCAATACAACTCCGGAGAGCGACAGGGCAAGGGAGACAGAACATCTGTCGGGCATCATCTTCAACCACTTTTGGCTTACCGATTTTTATGGTGAAGCAGAGGAGAGCCTGATGAACATGCTCGCCACTTCCGGCAAGTTCGAGTGGCATGAGATGGCGTCTTACGTCAGCGCCGTGACTCTCAGCAGCCTGCGTATCTGGGACCCGGCCAAACTGCAGATGCTTGGCCGGCTCACAAACGACAAAACGCCTCATGTGGCTGAGAGAGCAATTACAGGACTGATCTTCAGTCTCTACTATTATAGTAACCGTCTCAGCCTCTACCCTGAGGTCATGGAGTCGGTCAGGGAGCTGGCCGCGGGGAGTAAATTCAGGGAACGCAGCCGGATGGTGGTGCTGCAGGCTGTCAGGTCACGCGACACTGAGAAGTTGAGCAAGAGGATGAATGAGGAGATACTCCCAAAAGTTGTAAAACTCAAGCCCCGCATAGAGGAGAAGCTTGATCTCGATATGATCCTTGGTGAGAATCCCGGCGAGGGGCAAAACCCTGACTGGTCGGATATGTTCAGCGGATCAGAGGAGATGTTCAAAACAATGGAGGAGCTATCCAACCTCCAGATGGAGGGATCGGATGTATATATGTCAGCCTTTTCCGGACTGAAGAAATTCGATTTCTTCAGAGAACTGCGCAACTGGTTTATTCCGTTCTATCCTGACCATCTTGCGGTTGACGACATCTTCAGGGATGAGATACTCGGACCGGCAATCAATGAGCTGGCCGAAGCACTCTATAAAACCCCCTTCATATGCAACTCCGACAAGTTCTCTCTCATCCTGAATATGAAACACCTGCCAGCAGAACAGAAAAGCATGATGCTAAAGGTGTTCAGAATAGAGCTTGAGGGATTGGAACAGATGAAGTATGACGGTGAGCTTACCGATCCTGAGGCTCAGTTCAGCACCAACGTGACCCAGTATATACACGACCTTTACAGGTTCTACAAGCTCTCCGACTTCAGGAATGAGTTCGAGGATCTCTTCACCAGCAGGCTTGATATCTACAACTCTCTTTTCTACAGGGAAATATGCGGCTCCCCCGAAGATGACAGGTCGCTTGCCGATTATTTCTTCAGCAAGGAGTATTTTTCAGATGCCCTCTCCCTTTATCTGACCCTGATCAGCACTGTCTCTGATGATGCCGAGATTTATGAAAAGGCCGGATACTGTTATCAGAAAGAGGGAAAATATGAAAAAGCGGTGGAGGCCTACTCAAAGGCTGCGCTCATTGACCCCAAGAGCTGGACGCTGCGCAAGACCGGCTATTGCCTCAGGAGGCTGGGAAGGTCAGAGGAAGCACTTGAGGCCTACCTGCGGGCGCTCAAAAATGATCCCGATGATCAGGGCACAATACTAATGACCGCCCACTGCTATCTCGACACCGACAGGTATGAGGAGGCCCTGAAACATTATTTCAGGATAGAATATGAAAGTCCCGGAAACGTCAGGGTACTCAGGCCCATTGCATGGTGCTACCTGATGACGGGGAAGTACAGGGAGGCAGCAGAGTATTTCGGCAGGCTGGCCGCAAGCGGCCTCACACCCTATGACCTGGTGAACATGGGTCACCTGGCACTCCTCCAGGGCTCCTCCCGAGAGGCCGCCGCACACTACATCAGCGCACTGGAGAATGGTGAACTCAGTACAGAAGCCTTCATAAACATCGTAAATGATGATGCACCGATGCTGACAGCAGCCGGTGTCAGCGCTGACGACCTCCCAATCGTCCTTGATTACGTACTGATGAGCCTGAAACAGGATCAATAACAACCGAATCAGCTTCGTGAACCACCGCGACATCCTCCACGGGGAGGAGCCTGGGCCACGGTCTCCTGACATCAATGGTCATGTTCTTCCTGTACTGGAGAATAAACATACCCCTGTTTTCATATCCGTCACTCCTGCTGTCACGCCTGAAATCGGGCTCCAGGCATAGAAGCACAGGATTAAAGAGACCCGGGTCCATCAGGAAATCATGGCCGTGCAAGGCCATACCCCCGATGAAATACCACGCAATATCAAACCCTCTCCAGGCAAAACTGCCAGCCATGGGTTCTGTCCTGAACCTTTTCATGAATGACCAGCTGAAGGCCTTAGCCTCCGGCGAGTTAATATCAACATAGCACTCAGCAGGAATAAAGAGCTCCAGGTCATAAAAGTATTTCAGGTCGATGGTCTCCAGATCCCTGACATCAGGATATCCGATCACCCTGATATCATACTTGCGCAGTAGTGAATGAATGGCTGAAAAGGCAGAACTGATGACTGAGCTGTTCTTGGAGGCGAGTATAACAATGTTTTCACGCTCAGCGGAAAACAAAGTATCAAGCGATGTGACACCGCTGTATGCATCGCGCCGTGATGACATCCCGGTAAACCAGTAGGGCACCGGACCTATGGTATCAAACGGAGCCACCTCCTTCGCCACCTGCCTTACACTCTCCCACAGCATCAGCGTGGACGGATCGTACATGGCGCTGTCACCGTGGAGGAATACTACATTGCTGCCGGGATGCGACCTAAGCTCACCGGCCATGATCTTATGTGCAATCAGTTCCGACGGGAATACCCTGTATAGTGTTGGCCTGTTGCTCAGAATATCCCTGTCACGCAGGGGCACCGGGGAGACGACAGGTATATTTCGCTCTGTAGCCCATGATGATATCTTCCCGAGATTGTAGGAAAATACCGGCCCAATGATCAGGTCAGCATTATCAAGCTTTCCCGACCATATAAGGCTGTTTATCTGTGATGTGTCTGCGCATGTGTCATATACATCCATCTCTATGGTCAGCCCCAGTGATCTAAGGCTGTCAGCTGCCATCAGTATGCCTTCATAGGCCTCCAGGAAGGGCAGGCTCCCTTCGTAGATCCAGGTGGAGGGTAGTGTCACCTCCCTGTATATAACATCGCCTCGTATGTCTTTGCGGGTTGAGTCAATATAGGTTCTCCTGTTGTTCTCGTCAGTGTAAAAAGGCAGCAACAATGCCACACGTACTGAGCCGGTCAGGGAGGTGACTTCCGTCCGCGCCTCCGGCACCGTGAATATCTCTGCCTCCTCCGGAATGGTCATCGTATCAGGAACCTGCTCTCCAAGTTGGATGGTGTCAATGACACTAATAGCCTCCATTCTCCTGTAATCGGTTGAAACACGCTTCCGGGGTATGCGCAGGTAATCTCCTATCTGCGGGAAGAGCAGTCCCCTGTTTGCCCGCTTCAGATCCCTGACTGTAATACCATACTGTCTGGCTACGGATGCCAGGGTCTCTCCTCTCCTTACCCTGTGAAAGATGTACTTCTCATCACCCTGCAGAGCGGGTGCTTCACTGACTGTAACAGGCCTTTTCACAGCAGAGGTATCGCGCCGGGGCAAAGTATCCTTTGCAGGCACGGGCACCACATCACTCTCTGCCTTCTGCATGGCTGCCGAAACAGGTATCTGCAGCATCTGCCCCTCCCGGATGCCGTTATCTGTGATTATATTTTCACTCCTGATCTGCTCTATGGTAACATTATATGCCCTGGATATCGAATAGAGAGTCTGCCCTCTCAGCACCACGTGGAGAAAATATTCCTTCCCTCCGATGACGGTCCGATGGTCCGATACCTCCACCGGTACCGGTTCCTGACCGCTCAGCGGTGTCAGAGAGAGTGTCGCCAGCAGTATCACTACTGCTTTCAACAGCTGTCCGTGGAGCATACCCTGTATTATCTTCATTACAAACTGAACATTTATTAATTTCTGACCGCTTGTCAGCGGCATTATCTCAGACCGGCCAGGAAAGCGGTTACGTTTCTCTCTATCCTTACGAGAGGATCTTCTGTCTCATCTTTCACAAATTTCCTGCCGGTAATTTTTTCATAAAGCTCAATATAGCGTTCGGAGATCTCCGTCACTATCTCCACGGTCATCTCCGGCACCTTCTCCCCGCTCCTGCCCTGGAAGCCACGTGACATGAGCCACTCTCTCACAAACTCCTTTGAAAGCTGCCTCTGCTGTTCACCGGCAGCGAACCTCTCTTCATAACCGTCGGAATAAAAATAGCGTGAGCTGTCTGGAGTATGTATCTCATCTATCAGATAGATCTTCCCGTCGCGTCTCCCAAACTCGTACTTTGTGTCAACCAGTATCAGTCCGCGCTCAGCAGCTATCTCCGACCCTCTCAGAAACAGCTGCATTGAGTACTCCTCCAGCATCCTGTACTCTTCCTCAGTCACA
Organism: Bacteroidales bacterium UBA4772; assembly: GCA_002403305.1. Taxonomy (GTDB): domain Bacteria; phylum Bacteroidota; class Bacteroidia; order Bacteroidales; family VadinHA17; genus SR-FBR-E99. The sequence goes on along the minus strand of DHHM01000023.1, from coordinate 17,745 downwards.
AGGCCACTGGCAACTATCTCTGCAGCAGATATATCCTGGTCATGCAATCCCTGTTCGGCCTTGGTAGTAGGGGTTATCAGCGGTCTGTCAAAACGCTGGTGCTCCCTCAGGCCGTCAGGAAGGGGAATGCCGCAGATCTCCCGGGCTCCGGATTTGTAAGTGCGCCACGAGCTGCCTGTGAGATAACCCCTGACGATCATCTCTACAGGATAGGGTGTACACCTGTGACCGACCGTAACATTGGGGTCCGGTGATGCGATGTTCCACACAGGAACAATATCACTGACCATCTCCAGGAACATCGCAGCTATCTGGTTGAGCACCTGGCCCTTGTAAGGGATGCCCTCTGGGAGCACCACGTCAAATGCCGAGATGCGGTCTGATGCAATCATCACCAGGTAGGTGTCATCTATGTTGTACACATCGCGCACTTTGCCCCTGTATATATCTTTCTGTCCGGGGAAGTGGAAATCTGTCGTTACAATAGGTCTTGCCATCTTATCTCTGTTTTATATCATTATTCTCACGGTCCCTGTTTTTCTCCTCGGCATCATAAGCTCTCACTATCTGCTTGACAAGCCTGTGCCTGACGATATCGCGTTCATCAAAGCGAATGACTGAGATACCATCTATTCCCTCAAGCAGCCTGATGGCCTGCAGCAGTCCCGATTCACCCCTGCGGGGCAGGTCTATCTGTGTTGTGTCACCGGTAAGTATGAACTTCGAATTTACTCCCATGCGTGTAAGAAACATCTTGAGCTGGCTCACCGTGGCATTCTGGGCCTCGTCGAGTATCACGATGCAGCTCTCCAGGGTGCGCCCCCGCATGAAGGCCAGCGGCGCTATCTGCACCGTTCCGTCAGCGAGCCACTGCTCAAGCTTGCGAAAGGGGATCATATCATTTAGTGCGTCGTACAGAGGCTGCAGGTAAGGATCAAGTTTGTCTCTCATGTCACCCGGAAGAAACCCCAGTCTTTCACCTGCCTCCACGGCCGGACGTGTCAGCACTATCTTCTTGACTTCATGGTTTTTGAGAGCCCTGACGGCCAGTGCTATGGAGGTATAGGTCTTACCGGTGCCGGCAGGGCCCTCGGTAATGATCAGGTCATTCGCCCTGTACTCCTTAACCAGCAGCAGCTGGTTGACTGTACGGGCTCTCACGGGTTTGCCGCTGGTGCCGAATACAAGTGTCTCCTCAAACTCACCGCCGGAAGCACTGCGCATATGTTCATCGTCAAGCATCAACCGCTCCAGATCACTCTCATCCAGCCTGTTGTAATGCTTATAATATTCTATCAGCTCATACATTCTGGCGGCAAAGAGGTTGACCTCCTCTTCCTCGCCAATACACTTTATTTCACCCCCCCTGGCAATCAGCTTAACCTTCGGATAATAGCCCTGTATCTGCTCAAGCAGCCTGTTGTTGGGTCCGAACATGACAACAGGGTCAATATCCTCAAGCCTTATCACTTTCTCTGTCATCAATCTTCTCTCTCTTTGCTCTCCCGGCTCTTTTTTTAAATGCCTCTCTTCACAAAGTAAACTTATTTTTTTCAGAAGATTATCTTTGCTGTAACAAATTTGGAATGGCACTGATCACACTGACTACAGAGTGGAGGGAAGATGATTTCTTTTACGGCATACTGAGGGGCAAGCTCGCTTCGGGCTGTCCCGATGCCACAGTGGTGAACAATGCAGGGGGCATCCCGCCCATGAACATCATGCACGGTGCCTTCGTGATCAGGAATACCTACTGCCACTACCCCGAGGGTACTATTCACCTTGTCTTCATAAGCAGCGAAGGGACCGGCAGCCAGCCCCACCTCCTGGTGAAGGCACGCGGACACTGGTTCATCGGTGCTGACAACGGCATCTTTAACCTTATCCTCAACTCTCCGCCCGATCTGGTGATCCGGCTCAGGAACGACACCGGTGATGATGAAATCGCCCTTTTTGCCAATGCCGCTGCTGCTATAGCATCGGGAAAACAACCCGAAAGCCTGGGTACCAGGGAAGAAAGTCTGTCCGAAAAGATGCCGCTCAGGGCTGCCATTGACAGGGATGTGATAATTGGAAGCGTTATTTTCATTGATTCATACGGCAACGCCATCACCAACATCACACGGGAGATATTTGCAAGGGTCTTTGAGAGCAGGAGCTTCAGGATTCTGATAAAGAACAACCGCTACTATACTGAAAAGATAAGCCTGCGTTACAGTGATGAGCCTGTGGGTGAGATAGTGACACGATTCAACACTCTTGACCTGCTTGAGGTATCCATTAACGGTGCAAACATGTGCCAGTTGTTCGGTGTTGACACGGGTGATGCCGTGAGGGTTGAGGTAAAAGATGAAGCGGGCATGACAGGAGGCCTTTTTAAAAACTGAAACAGATGAAGGAAAGAGCAATTGCAGAATTTTCCAGGCTGCTGGATATTATGGATGAACTGAGGGAAAAGTGTCCGTGGGACAGGAAGCAGACAAGCCAGACCCTGAGGAAACTGACAATAGAGGAGACATATGAACTTGCCGACGCCATCATCAGGGATGACAGTGACGGGATAAAAAAAGAGCTGGGCGACCTGATGCTGCACGTGGTCTTCTATGCCAGGCTCGGCTCCGAGAAAGGAGCGTTCGACATGGGTGATGTACTCGAGGGCATCAACGGAAAACTGATATACCGTCATCCCCATGTCTTCGGCGATGTGAGTGTCACTGGCGGAGCCCGCGAGGTTGAGGAGAACTGGGAACATCTGAAGATGAAGGAACAGAGCGAATACACACCGGTACTCTCCGGCGTTCCATCTTCCCTGCCGGCAACAGTCAAGGCCAACCGGATTCAGGAGAAGGTGCGGGGGGTTGGCTTCGACTGGGATTCACGGGAACAGATATGGGATAAGGTTACCGAGGAGCTCAACGAGCTTAAGGAAGAGGTCATGGCAGGCCGGAGCGTTGATATAGAATCTGAGCTGGGTGATCTCTTCTTCTCACTTATAAATGCGGCGAGACTCTATGAGATCGATCCCGAGGCAGCCCTTGAAAAGACAAACAGGAAATTCATCAGCAGGTTCAATTACCTTGAACAGCAGACACTGGCAAAGGGACTGTCACTGCGTGACATGACCCTTGATGAGATGAATGTAATCTGGGAAGAGGCCAAGCAGTTTGACGTAAAGAGTCCTTGAGTTACACCGCAAACCGGTAGCTGAGCATCTGGTAGATGACCTTTGCGGCCATAAAGTCCGGGGCTCTGTTTTCCGGGGAAGGACAGAGTTCAACGACATCGAAACCCACCACATTACGGCTCCTGAAGAGATCCCGCAGGAAGAACATCAGCTCACGGTAGTCAGGCCCGCCGGGCTCAGGGGTTCCCGTTGATGGCATGACCGACGGGTCGAAGACATCGAGGTCAAGAGTGATGTATACATTTTCGGATAAGAGCGACAGTGCCTTGCCGTAGAGCGACTTGTCAGAGTACAGATCATGAGCGTAGAAGATCCTTTCGCTGTCAACAAATGGCAGTTCTTCCGCTGCCATACTGCGGATACCGAGCTGCACCAGCGGAGCATACTCCCTCGCCCTGGCAGCTGCACACGCATGATTAAGGGGTGATCCCTCATATTCGGGGCGGAGGTCAGAGTGGGCGTCAAGCTGCAGTATCGTCAGCCCATCAAAAGACTCCGATGCCGCCCTGAAGGCCCCGATACTGACAGTATGGTTGCCGCCTATCACAACGGGAAAACGCTTTTCGTCAAAGACGCCTTTGACAGTGCGGCATACAGCCTCCGTAAGCACTGCCGGGTCACTGCCACACTCAAGAGGCGGAAGGGTGAAGATACCCCGCTTATGTGCCTCCCCTCCTGTCTCTATATCATAAAACTCAAGTGCCGGAGAGGCCTCAAGAATGGCTGCCGGCCCCCTGTCGGCACCGCGGATATAGGTGCTAGTGGCATCATACGGGACAGGCACGATGATGATGTGCGATTCATCGTAGCTGTATTGTACCTCGTCACCGCCGAAGTTCGACACTGCCATTCTAACTCTCTTTCTCCGGTTCCGGGGTGACGTCGTCTGAAGGTCCCCCCGGAGCACTGTCGTCTGAAGGTTCCCCGGCGTGAATCTTGCTTTTCTTATCAGCAGCCCCGCCTTTGCCTTTACCCTTTCCGGTCTCCTCCTTATCATCACCCTTCTTACGGTCGATATTCTTGCCTTCAGGACTCTTTTCTCCTGTCTTCTGCTCTTCCTCCGCTGCGTCAGTCTCAGCCTCATCGGCCGGAGATTCTTCATCCCTGACCAGCATGCCGAGACCGTGAAGGATATTATACCAGTGCAAAACCTTCTTAATGTCTGATGTGTAAACCCTCTCGCGGTCGTAGTCAGGCAAGACCTCTGCAAAGTACTCCTTCAGTTCAGCGTCAGACAGCCTGTGCGAGATAACCTCACCACCGTTCTCCTTGTCCCACAGAATATCCATCACCTTTCCCAGAGGCATATCTTCACCTGTGGTAAAGATTGATATCTCATCCAGGGCGCTGACCCTGGCATGGGCTCCGGCACTGAAACGGCGTCCGGTCTCAAGGTTCTCAACTATGACTGCATTCTTGCCCTGCGCGATGAACTTGAAGAGCGTTCCTTCACCGGAAATAGCCAGAATATCTTTCAGATTCATTTTTACGATAATTAAGGTTAATTAAATGTATGCCAAACGTCTGTCAGACGATGTTTCGTTCTTTTTTGATCTTATCCCATGCCTCATTGACAGCCTTGAATTTCTCCTCCGCCGTGTTGCGGAACTCTTCCCCCAGGTGGCTCACCTTGTCAGGATGATATTTCAGTGCCATCTTGCGGTAAGCTTTTTTAAGCTCCTCATCGGTAGCCGAATGGTCAACTTCCAGTATGCGGTAAGCCGCGTCAGTTGACGGGACGAACATATTGCGTATTGATTCGTAGTCGACTGAGGAGATGCCCAGCATGCCTGCAATAGACCTGATCATCTCTGTCTCCGCCTTCTCGAAGCGTCTGTCGGCCGCTGATATATTGTATAGGATGTGAATGAGCTGCAACCTTGATGAGTAGTCCATGTTATGCCGTATCTGGTTGCAGACGTCGTTCAGCGGTATATCCCTTTTCAGCAGGTCCCTCAGCATCTGCAGCGCTTCCTGTGCGGTACCAGGACCAAACTGAGTCAGGAAAAACCGTTTAACATATTCGAGTTCCGACTTCAGTACCTTACCGTCAGCCTTCATGACAGCGGCTATCAGTACTACCAGGCTGACACCGAAGTCCCCGGGCGTCGTTCTGTAGACTCTCTGCCCGCCGGTCTCCTCCCTGATCACGGTCGTACTGTCAACAAACGACCCTATAAAGAAGCCCAAAAGTGCGCCTATCGGACCTCCAAAGACAAAGCCCAGCCCTCCGCCTATCCATTTGGCAAACTTTCCCATCACCTTCTGCTTCCGGCAAAACGAAGCATGTCATTATGTATCTTAAGGATCTCCGGAATGATCATCTCGTTGTCTGAGTTGTTTATGATGTAGTGCGACTGCTCCTCTCTCTCCGCATCTTCCATCTGATTTTTTATCCGCTCTATCACCTGCTCACGGCTCAGGTCATTGCGCCCCATTACACGTGCTATTCTCTCCTCAACCGGTACGGAGAGTGTCAGCACCCTGTCGACGTGAGTGTCAGCCCTTGCCTCGAAGAGAATGGCTGACTCCATAATCACGTAGGATGCCTCTGAGCTGTCGGCCCATCCGTCAAAGAACTTTAGTACTGCCGGATGGACTGCGGCATTGACCTTCTGAAGCATATCCGGAGAGTTGAAGATTATCCGCGCCAGCTCCTTGCGGTCAAGGCTGCCGGTGATATAAAGATCCCTGCCGATGATAGCGTTTATCTCTTCCCGCAACGACAAGTCGTCCTCCATTATCTCCCTGGCGACAACGTCGGCTACGAAGACGGGGACTCCCAGAACCCTGAAGATCCTGCATACGGTTGTCTTCCCGCTGCCTATGCCTCCCGTAACACCCAGTCGTTTTGCCATTCCACAGGGTTCTATATCTCCTTGGCTTGCTTCAGGCTGAAGGAGGAGGATTGCTTGCCTGATACCGTTACCTCCACTACAACCCTCTTCTGCTCCGTTGACAGGTAGTCCGGACAGTCAAGACGTATCTTCGATCTGAAGTTCTCGTCAATCCGCCTGAATGACCTGTGCCTGGTGGTGATGCCCGGAAGAGTGTCAAGAATATGTTCGGGACCTGTCACGCTGATGCTGTCGGGATCGGGGACTATAATCACCTTCTTTCCCTCTGGAAGATCGATACTCAGATCAGGAATCACGGCCATGCGCCGTGTGACCAGTCTGTCGTAGCCGAAAAAGAGCGTGTCAGGGTAGATCGAAATTATATCGAAGTCAGCATGAAGCTGCTTTGAGAAGTTGTTGATAAGCCCGGAGGTTAAAAGGTAGTAGTGCGGAGCAGCTCCGGGCAGACGCCTTGGTGTCTGCTTTGTAAAATCAATGACCACCGGAGCCCTGCTGCCTGACAGTTTGACCTTCAGTATAGAGTAACCCGGTCCCCGCAGATCCATCTCCAGCTTGTCGGGGAGATCACCCGTGACAATGCGGTCTTTCGGCGGATTGATATAGCGCACCGGGTAGTTGATGGTCCCCTGAAGCTCCTTGCTGAGCTCATTGAGATACCAGAATATGAACGACAGCAGCAGGAAGAAGGCAAAGACCGGCAACTCCTTTTTGAGGAACTGCTTCGACCGCTTTTTGTCGTTCATTATCATGTTTCTGTCCCGGATTTAAGTTTATTGCTTTGTCTGTACGTCTGAAGGATCCTTCAGGATAGCACTCTTGTCAACCCTGATCTTTACGTCATTTGCTATCTCAACGGTAAGGACATTGTCAGTCACGTCTACAACCTTTCCGTAAATGCCACCGGTAGTGATGACCTTGTCACCCTTGGCAATCGCGTTGCGGTAGTTGGTAAGCTCTTTCTGCTTCTTCATCTGCGGCCTGATCATGAAAAAGTAAAAGACCACGAAGACCAGCAACAGGGGAAGAAGGCCTGTGAGCATGTTCGGACTTCCCTGTCCTGCCGGTGTGGCCTGTAAATAAATCATTGCAAGTGTTGTCATTTTTGGTGTTGTTTATTATTGTTAATTTGTATTTAATCGTTTTTTCTATCAGCTGATTGTCAGTTAACAGTTGCACTTCGCTTCTGTATCCTTGACTCCAAATCCGTAATTCTTAATTCTTAACTCTTAATTCTTCTCCACCTCCGCAATGATACGCAAAATAACTAAATTATTCTCTGCATTCGATTGAATCACAATAGTTTTTGTCTGAAGACCCTCTCTACCGGATGTATCGAATATAACCTCAACGGTTCCCGTGCCTTCAGGAGGCACCGGTTTCCTGTCGTATTTCGGAACGGTACAGCCGCAGCTTGCTGTGGCAGAAGTTATAACCAGATCAGCATCGCCAGTGTTTCTGAAAGTAAAGATGCATCCCACCTTTTCTCCGGATCCGACCTTCCCGAAGTTGTGTTCCGGCGACTGAAACGTCATGACCGCCGTTCCGGTAGTGTCAGAAGGCATGTAACGCTCCGTACCCGATGAATTCCCTCCGCATGAAGAGGTCATAACCGCCATAACTGCCAGCGCTGCTGTTAGAATATAAATTGAATTCTTCATCATCTGTTCCGTTTCTCACTATTACCGTCCGGGCTCCCGCGATGGTCCGCCGTCATGCTTCTCCTATCAACCCTCTCCCCTCCTTCACAAAGCTTCCGTCAGCTCTCATCTCCCTGACGATCTTGTCAAGGATGCCGTTCACAAAAGTACTGCTTTTGGCCGTGCAGTAATCCTTGGCTATCTCGATATACTCGTTGAGCGTAACCTTCACGGGTACCTCGGGAAACTCCACCAGCTCCGTAATGGCAAGATGCATCACAAGCTGGTCCATCAGGGCAATTCTCTCCACCTCCCAGTTGGTGGTGTGAGAATCGATCAGTGCACTGTTTTTCTCGCTGTTCAGGATAGCCTTCCGGAGAAGTACCTTCACGAACTTTTCATCATCCTCACTGGTAAAGAGGGCAGGCATGGCTATTGAGCTGCCATCGTCACTCTCCCTGAATTTTCCGAGTGAATTCCGTATCATCGATGCCACAAAGAAAAGATCATCATTCCAGTAAACCGACTGCTCCTCGAGGCTGGCATCAAGCTCCCCGGATGCAGGAAGCAGCTTTGTCACAAGCTCTTTTATAAAACTGCGATCAGCCTTGTAGCTGTCGTCCGGAGATGACATGTATGCCTTGTAGCTCTCCCACTGTGTCATCTCGTTGTAAATCATCCTGACTATACCCGGATGCTCTGACCACGACAGGCCCTGCGTTCCAAGCCAGCGGCTCAACGACCCGAATCCTGTGATCCTGTCCTTCCTTGTCCATAATGCAGGAGTCGCTTCTGCATAGCGATGCAGCTGTTCATTCTTCCTGAGCTGATTGATGACCCTGTTCTCAGCAAAGCGTGTGTTCGGATTGATATCCTCGGGCGACGGAATATTCTTCGCCCTTGATAGGACCACTTTCTCCCTGGCCATGTCGGCGAGAGCAATCAAAAGCAGCAGGAGATAATGATAAAGATCGTAGCTCTTCCTGATGCTCAACATCAGCTCCTGTTCAGCCTCCTCCAGGTCAGAAATCTCCTTCCTGTTGCAGGCGTAGAGGACTGAAAGCGCCTTGATCCTTAGTTGTCTTCTGCTTATCATTTAAAGAACATATTTTTCAGGCAGCAAAGTTAAAAAAATAGCAACTTAATCTCACTGCCTGATTAAAAATCTCTTACAATTTGGAGGCTTGATTTTGAGTTGATGAAATAATTGTTACATTTGGCCATACTAACCGGTTGAAACCCTAAAACATTCACTACTGATGGAAGACGAGAAAGGCAGAACGGACGATCAGATTGAGAGAAGTGACAAGGAGGAGGTATTTACTAAAGTTGTGCGCGCAGGGAAAAGGACATATTTCTTTGATGTCAAGTCAACAAGACACGAGGATCTCTACCTCACAATTACAGAGAGCAAGAAGCGCATGGGCAAGGATGGCAAGATGTTCTACGAAAAACATAAGATCTTTCTTTATAAGGAGGATTTCGAAAAGTTCACCGAGGGTTTGCGTGAAGCGGTCACCTTTGCAGGCAACGGAGGGGTTACCCATGCTCCGCTTGACGCCGTGACTTCCGATGAAGAAAATGCAGGCGCTGTTCCAGCCAGTGAGTTCTCAGATGTCGATTTTGATGAACTTGGCACCAGGTAGCGAAGACGCCCTGACTACTGTTGAACCTCAACCGGACGGTTAGATGGATTACATTCTTTTAGCACTGGCCATCATTCTTTTGATCACGGGTATTGCCGGATGCCTTCTGCCGGTACTTCCCGGGCCGCCACTGAGCTACCTGGGGATTGTGCTCCTTCACCTTACCCGTTTCGCTGACATAAGCAAAAACCTGTTTATCATACTGGGAGTGGTTGCCGTCGTGGTTACGGTAATCGATTACGTCGTTCCCATCTGGGGAACCCGTCAGTTCGGAGGATCCAAATACGGAATGAGAGGTGCGACAGTAGGACTAATAATAGGGCTCTTCCTCGGTCCGCCCGGAATTATTATCGGTCCCTTTATAGGAGCCGTAGTAGGTGAGCTCATATTCAAGGATGATTTTAAATATGCCATCAAGGCTGGCTTTGGCAGCCTCCTCGGATTCCTCACAGGTGTGGGTCTCAAGCTGGCCGCCTCACTCCTGATAACCTTCTACTTCGTCAAGGCACTGATAGCGTAGATTTGCGATTTGCGATTTGCGATTTGCGATTTGCGATTTCGATCCGTCTACAATACTCAAAGGCCTACGGCCTACCTCAATTGCTGACTGTAGACTGCCGACTGCCGACTGCCGACTGGTTATGCACCCAGCGTTGCCACCATCACTGCCTTGATGGTGTGCATCCGGTTCTCGGCCTCGTCAAACACAATCGAATGGTGCGATTCAAACACCTCTTCCGTTACCTCCATGCCATCGAGACCATATTTTTTAAAGATCTCCTCTCCCATCTTCGTCTCCCTGTTGTGGAAAGCAGGCAGGCAGTGGAGAAATTTGACCTTCGGATTACCGGTCAGGATGATCACTTCGCCGTTTACCTGGTAGGGCTTCAGTAGTTTAATCCTCTCCTCCCATACCGCCTCCGGCTCACCCATGGAGACCCACACATCCGTATAGAGGAAATCAACATCCCTGACAGCGTCGGCCACGGTCTCGGTAAGAGTGATCTTTGCTCCTGTCTCCCGTGCTATCCCGCGGCACTGCTGCACCAGCTCAGCCGACGGCTGGCATGCTGCGGGAGCCGCAGCACGGAAGTCCATGCCCATCTTGGCTGCACCCACCATCAGCGAGTTACCCATGTTGTTGCGGGCATCGCCAAGGTAGCAGAAGCTGATCTTGTTCAGGGGCTTGTCACAGTGCTCCATCATGGTCATGAAGTCAGCGAGGATCTGTGTCGGATGAAACTCGTCTGTCAGCCCGTTCCAGACCGGAACTCCGGCATAAGCTGCCAGCTCTTCAACAATCTGCTGGCCGTAGCCCCGGTACTCGATGCCGTCATACATCCTGCCCAGCACGCGGGCAGTATCCTTCATCGACTCCTTGTGCCCTATCTGTGAGCCTGACGGACCCAGGTAGGTCACGTGGGCACCCTGATCAAACGCTGCCACCTCAAAGGCACAACGGGTGCGGGTGGATGTCTTCTCGAATATCAGCGCGATATTCTTGCCGGTGAGCCTCTGCCTCTCTGTTCCGGTATATTTTGCCTTCTTGAGATCAAAGGAGAGGTCAAGGAGAAATTTTATCTCCTCCGGTGTAAAGTCGAGCAGCTTGAGGAAGCTGCGGTTTCTTAAATTGTAAGCCATATCCCTGTTATTTGCGATTTGCGATTTGCGATTTGCGATTTGCGATTTGCGATTTGCGATTTGCGATTTCGTTGTTGAGACCACTGCTGCCTATTGCTTTTAGCCACCGTAGCCTTCTTCGAGCTCCGTAGCTTAAGCGAAGGAGGTGGCGAAGGTGGCCGACTGCCTTCTACAATACTTGAAGGCATATGGCCTATTATCTATTTTTGACTGCCGACTGAAGACTGCCTAATCATACTCCATCGTTATCTTTGTCCCATACCGTTTATCCTCCAGCTTAAAGGCCTCGGTGATGATGCTCTTGCTTCCGCCGGCACGGATGAAGCTCAGGCAGGCCTCTATCTTCGGAGCCATGCTCCCCTTCGAGAAATGTCCCTCATTGAGATACTTCATTGCATCACTGTAGTTAAGGAACTCCTTGATCTCCTCGTCAGGCTGCTTGTAATTGATATATACATATGGAACATCCGTCAGGATGTAGAACTCATCCGCCCCTATCTTCGAGGCGAGCAGTGCTGAGGCAAGATCTTTGTCGATGACTGCCTCGGCGGGTCTGACATCGTTCTTCTCGTCGATATAGACAGGAACGCCTCCACCTCCGGCCGCGATGACGATATTACCCCTGCCGGCAAGTTCGCGGATAAGGTCATGGTTCATCACATCCACAGGCTTTGGTGATGGCACCACCCTGCGGAATCCTCCTTCAGCCTTTACCTCCTCCTTGAAGACCCATTCCTTTTCCCTGGCAAGCTCCTCGGCCTGCTCCCTGTTGTAGATCTTGCCCACCCTCTTCTGCGGATCGCTGAAGGCAGGATCATCCTTGTCGACCACCACGGTAGTGACCAGGCATACGACGTTCTTGTTGATGCCGTGCCTGTTAAGCACATTCTTGAACATCCGTTCAATCATATAACCTATGCCTCCCTGGGAGTCAGCCACGCATATGTCAATGGGCATCTGAGCAATACCGTACATCAGCTCCCCGGCATCATTGCGCATGAGTATGTTACCAACCTGTGGGCCGTTTCCGTGCGTTATGACCAGGTCATATCCTTCCTTTATTAAATATATCAGGTTCTCAAGAGTGTCAGTCGTATTCTGCTCCTGCTCCTCAATTGTCCCCACCTGGTCACCCCTGAGAAGTGCGTTGCCCCCGAGGGCGATAACTGCAAGTTTCTTACTCATTGCTTTTATGTGTGTAGCACTGTGACAAAGCTAAAATATTAAATGAAACCTGCATATGCAGGAACTCACAAAAGAGTATGATTTTAATATTTCAAGCAAGATCCGATTGACCAATAAAAGAATTCTTAATCGTATGAAATTAATCATAACAAAAATTACTTCGCAGACAAAAGGGCCAATTTGACCCCATATTAAAGGAGAGGGACGAAATCTGTAACAGAATTACTACATTTACACCCAAACAGTTTTAAGTGAAGTATTGCCCTCCCCTTAATATCCCCTTGCTGATCATTATTCTCCTGCTTGCCTCCTGCAGGGGAGATGCGGGGTATAAAAACATGAGAGAGGGCGAGATATGGTATAATATCAAGTATGTCAGCAATCCCTCATCTCTGTCCAGCGACCTGCTGCCGAAGGAGCTTGTGATAGCCTTTAAGGGTGACCTCATCAGTACAAGCCTCAAAGCAGCTATCGGAAACACAGGCATCACCACTGTTATCAACCCCAGGGAGAACATCTATGACACTTATCTTAACCTGCTCAGCTTCAAGTACTATTTTGAAGGCAACTACAGAGACATTCAGCCCGGGTTTTCTGCCATGGAAGGAATGACGGTGCACAACACAGGAAGGAGATCTGTAATATGCGGCTTCAACTGCCGCCAGGCCAGGGTAGATATCCCCGGTTCCGGGAGCACCAGGCATATCTGGTATACCTGTGAGATTAAAGCGGAGAATCCTAACCGTATGACTCCCTACCGGGATGTTGACGGAGTGCTGATGGACTTCTTTTACATTATTGGCGATGCAGAGCTGCAGTTCACGGCTGATGAGGTACTCAGGAAAGATATTCCCGACAGGGAGTTCGAAAAGAAGAGCAACTATAAAAAGGTGCCTGCCGGTTTCCTGAATGCTCTTATTCTCAAAATGATCTCCTTTTGAAAATATTGATCTCCGGCTCAATCATTTTTTTTACCTTTGCTATTCATTTTACAGGTCTCTGAGGATCAGAAACACCCTTGCTGCTTTATGGGCAAACAGAAGAAAAACAACGGTTCGTCATCCAGGAAGAAAAGTCCTGCCAGCAACCCGTCAGGGGAGAACCTGAGGTTCATTGCAGGTCTTGTTCTGCTTGTCTTTGCTCTCTATATGCTGGTCGTATTCATCTCCTATGTCATGACAGGAACGGCGGACCAGAGCTCACTGGGACCTCAGCCTGAAGACGCTTCGTACGCCTACAGGAACTGGGGCGGCAAGGCAGGATTTAAGATCAGTCACTACTTCATCTACAACGGCTTCGGATTGGGATCATTCTTTCTCCCTCTGATAATTGGCGCCATAGGCCTTGCCCTGCTCAGGGTCAAATATTTCCGGCTCGGCAGGAATATACTCCGCTTTCTTCTGGCCACCGTGCTGGTCTCAGCAATACTTGGTTTCGTTGCCGGTCAGTCGACATTCCTCGGTTCCGGTCCCGGAGGCGAGATCGGGTATATCGTGGCAAGCAGGATGAATGATATCCTGGGAAAGGTAGGCACCGGTGCTGCCCTTCTGATAATCACGGTAGCTTACCTTATATTCGCCCTTCAGGTCAGCCCTCAGACCCTCAGGAAACCTATTGCCTCATTTGCCAGGGCAGGAGCCTCAGCCTTCTCCGGCGAAGGGAGGAAGAAAAACATAGTCACGGAAGAGGCCAGGGTGGCACCGGAAGAGAACTACCCGTCGGTTGAGGATGAGCCTCTCAGGGGAGAAGAAGAGGAGACCGACCCCATCGATGACTTTTACAGGCCGCCGGAGGTGCTGGAAGAGAGACCCATTGTGAATGTCATCGGTGGCAACAAAAAAACGGTGTCGGTGGAGCCGGTCGACGACGATGAACCGGTAATCGACCTTCCACCCTTTGATCCCCGTCTCTCCCTGCCGCGGTACAAGTTCCCCACGCTGGCTCTGCTGCGCGACTACCGGAGCACGGGAACCACTACTACTGACGAGGTCAACGCCAACAAGGAGATCATCACCAAGACCCTCTCTGACCATAAGATAACCATCAGGCAGATCTCTGCCACTGTAGGACCCACCGTCACCCTTTACGAGGTGGTGCCCGACAGGGGTGTAAAGATTCACCGTATCAAATCGCTCGACAACGATATAGCCCTCAGCCTCTCAGCCCTGGGAATCAGGATAATCGCTCCCATACCCGGAAGGGGCACGGTGGGTATTGAGGTGCCCAACAAGAAGCCGGAGACGGTGTCGATGAAAGGACTGATCTCCTCACGGGAGTTCAGCCACTCCGATTACGAGCTTCCACTGGCGTTGGGGCGAACTATCACCAACGACCCGTTTATCATTGACCTCACCACCATGCCTCACCTGCTTGTAGCAGGAGCCACCGGTCAGGGTAAGTCGGTAGGACTTAATGCTATCATCACCTCGATGCTCTACAAGAAGCACCCTTCGGAGCTGAAGCTTGTGCTTATAGACCCCAAGAGGGTCGAGCTGCCGCTCTACGCAAAGATAGAGCGCCACTTCCTTGCCAAGCTGCCCGATGAGGAAGATGCCATTGTCACTGACACCAAGAAGGTGATCAACACCCTCAATTCGCTCTGCATACTCATGGACCACCGCCTTGACCTGCTCAAGCTGTCGCAGACAAGGAACATAAAGGAATACAACGAGAAGTTCATCTCCCGAAGGCTCAACCCCGAGAAGGGGCACGACTTCATGCCTTACATCGTACTCATAATAGATGAGTTCGCCGACCTGATAATGACCTCGGGGCGTGATGTTGAGGCACCGATAGGCAGGCTGGCCCAGCTCTCCAGGGCTGTCGGCATCCACCTCATCATTTCCACCCAGAGACCCTCGGTAAGCATCATAACAGGTTTCATAAAGGCCAACTTCCCCTCTCGCATCGCCTTCAGGGTCTTCTCCGGCGTCGACTCCCGCACCATCCTCGACACTACCGGTGCCGACAGGCTGGTGGGAAGAGGCGACGCTCTCATCTCCCGCGGCGGTGAACCGATACGGGTGCAGTGCGCCTTCATTGACACCCCTGAGATAGAGGAGGTGACCGAGTTCATTGGATCACAGCAGGGCTATCCCGATGCAATGCATCTTCCGGAATATGTCGGTGATGATGATGCCGACAACGGAAACAGGGAGGTAGACCTGAAGAAACGCGACCCGCTCTTTGATGAGGCTGCCAGACTGGTGGTTCAGCATCAGCAGGGTTCAACATCGCTTATCCAGAGAAGGATGCAGCTTGGATACAACCGCGCCGGCCGTATCATCGACCAGCTTGAGGCTGCAGGCATCGTCGGACCGTTCGAGGGAAGCAAGGCACGCGAAGTCATAGTCCGGGATCCCCAGACTTTGGAACGGATTTTGAAGAGCCTTGATGAGCAGAACTCATAATATGAAGAAAACAGGACTCATACTGCTGGTCGCGATGGCAGCACTGACGGCTGCCGCACAGAAGGACCCGGAGGCGGTCAGGGTGCTTTCCGAGTTCAGCAAAAAGGCCAAATCGGCACCGTCGGTGAAGATAGATTTTACCGTTATCACCAACGACAGCCGTGAAGGCGACATAACAACCCTTACAGGAACGGCGGTGATAGCGGGAGACAGGTACAGGATCACCCTGCCCGAGAACGAGATATGGGCCGACGGCAAAGCTGTATGGAGTTATCTGCCGGATATCGTTGAAGTAACAATCACGGAGCCTGACCCATACGAAGACTCATTCATTTCAAAACCGTCACTCCTCTTCACCATGTACGAGGAGGGGTACAAGGTGAGGCTCCTTGAACAGAGCGCCACTGAATGGGTCGTTGACCTCTATCCCGAAGAAATTGACAATAACCTGGTGCGTATCAGGCTCAGGATAGGCAAGTCTGGGCACGTTCTCAGGTCAGCGGAATACAGGACCAAGGATGGAATAACCGTTACGCTTACAGCTGACAGTTTTGACCTCTCCTTCCGCCCGCCATCCAACTATTTTACATTTGACCCTGCCGATCATAAGGGGGTGGATGTGATTGACATGCGTTAGGGACAAATGATACAGCGGGATATCATAATTATAGGTACGGTGATTGTGGCGCTGATCATCGTCTACATGATCATGAAACGCCGCACCGACAGGATCAGGTCAAGGCGCGATGACCGAAACAGGTTCAGGCGAAGCCGGTGACGACTGCAATCGAGTAGGAGGAAAATGAAATAGGTTTCCTCCTATTTCATTTTCCGACCTCTCACACCACCGTACATACGGGTCTCGTATACGGCGGTTCCCTAAGATACAACTTTCACCTTAATGAAGTGGTCCGATAAGAAGACGTAGCCAGCAAGGCGGAGACGCTCTGTGGTAATAGTCGTGGCAAGGATATAACTACCTGCAATGTGCCAATAGCCTTTCCTTGTGTTCGCCCACTCGTAAGCCTTTTGTTTCTTAACGCCCAGCTTAACGAGGTTAGCTATCTTGGTCTTTATCCGTTTCCATTGTTTCCAGATAACCATACGTAACCTCCGGCGATACCATTCATCAACCTTAATCAGCAGCTTCTTCATGTCTGCCAGCTTGAAGTATTGCACCCAGCCTTTAATGTACTGACTCAGTGCTTCCTTCCTCCGGTCATTACCCCAGCCGTTGCTCCTTGATGTCAGTTCCTTGATACGGGCTTTCATCCTGGCAACACTTTTGGGATGTATCCGCAGTCTGCCCTCCCCTTTTGCAATATAAAAGGAGTAGCCAAGGAACTTGATGCCCCTGACATGAGCAACCTGACTCTTGTCCCGATTCACTTTCAGAAACAGCTTCCCCTCTATAAAGGGGATGATGTTCTGCATAGTGCGCTCGGCACTCCGCAGGCTCCTGCAGAAAATGACCATGTCGTCCGCATAGCGTACATACTTGTGCCCACGTCTCTCAAGCTCCTTGTCCAGCTCATTGAGCAGTATATTGCTCAGAACCGGACTTAACGGACCTCCCTGTGGTACGCCCTCCGTTGTCTCCTCGTATTTGCCTTCATTCATCACTCCTGCATTGAGGTACTTATGGATGAGCGAGATAACCCGCCCATCCTTAACCTTGCGTGACAGTACCTCTGTCAGCTTGCTATGGTTTACCGTGTTAAAAAAACTCTCGAGGTCAATGTCCACTGCATACACATAACCTTCAGTGATGTAATCCCGGCATTTACAAAGTGCCTGGTGTGCGCTCCGCTTTGGCCTGAAACCAAAACTCCATGCGGAGAACTCCGGCTCGTAGAGCAAGCTCAGCTGTTGCGCTATGCTCTGCCGGATAACCCTGTCTACTACCGTAGGGATACCCAACCCCCGACTCTTCCCGTTTTCTTTGGGTATCTCTACCCTCCGGACCGGATTGGGACGGTATTTGCCCCTCTCAATGGATCTTATCAACTCCTCCTTTCCCCTGACAAGATAGTCTTTCATTGACCCGACATCCATCCTGTCAACTCCCCCTGCCCCTTTGTTCCGCCTCACTTGTCTGTAGGCAGCATTAAGGTTCGAGGGTGATAGGATTTGTTACCAACAATCCATTCCCTGATTGGTGATTGTTGCTGGTGAGGTTGTTTT
>DHHM01000016.1:24573-186492 GCA_002403305.1 Bacteroidales bacterium UBA4772 | reverse complement strand
AATATTTGTATACGGTATTAAAACTCTATCTTTATCAACAGTTTCTTCTCCCTGTGACCCGTCAATCCTAATTCATTCAGCAATCCGGGAAAAATGATATTCCGCCTGAAGGCAGTAAGTTTTAGATCCTTATCCTTGTCATCAGCCTCCACTTTAATCCCTTCCATCCTGAGTCTGGCCATGACCTTATCTGTTAATTGGATGAATTCTTCCCTGGAAAGTTGAAAACAATCAAAGTCGAGATCTTCACTGAAGCGTCGGATGTGATAAAGTATTCTAAGACTGGTGCCTCCGATAAAACTCAACTTCGATGCATACTCCCCGGAAAACAAAATATCCAGCATCCGGTAATGAAAATATTCCTTCAGCATGTATTCGAAATAAGATGGATTTTTTCGGAGACCGTCTGCAAAGAAGGATTTTATTTCATCAAAGCTGATCATAAGCCATAAGTTTTGGTCATCAATTGAATTCTACGATTCAGGGCTTCGCTCTTATACCTTCCAAGGAAATTGTAAAAATCATCATTAATAATTTTTGCCAGTTCGCCTTCATTCAATCTGAGATCTTTCAATTCCTTTTTTGAATCGTAAAAACTATTGATATATAAAAAATCCAGAATGGCTTTTTGTGGAGTAGCCACCATAATCTTTCTGCTTAGATTGCCTGCGGTACTGCTGGCGTCCATATTTTCAAGTGTATATCCGAATCCGAACAATTCCGGTTTGATACGGTGATAATAAAACTCTCCCAAATGGGTTGAGAATTTGTTTGTTTTCCGGGTAGTTACCGAAGTAGTAACCGGGACCATATCCGGAATAAGATTATACCAGGAAAGCGCAGTATGCAAACTAACATAAGAAGGAGCATAAATCAGGTTGGCGGCAAGCCATTCAATATTCTCATTGCTTTCAGCATCGTTAAAGGTATACCACCTGTTTCTCAGTTTCGAAATGTATCCTTTCTTCTGCCAGCGGACCAGGTTCATCAGATTCATAAAGGGAAATTGCTTTTCCACATCCAATGTTGAAAATACCCTGAAAGGCTTCATTCTCGTCTGGAACTCAATCCACATATATTTCTATTTATATACAAATATATATATTTATGGAAATAAAAACAATCTGAATGCAAGTTATTGGTCCGCCCTGATTTCCTGTAAGGCCGGCGGCACTTTCACCTGCTGCATCAAGGCAGCAGTGTCGCCGTTGAATGTTTTGGTGACAGGATTGCCGTCACGGGTGAGGCCATCAAAGATGCCGGCATCCACCAGGTCCCATAAGGCATGTTTTGCCTGGGCCTGAAGGTTAAACAAGCCGAAATGGTTCTCTGAGCCCAGCGGATTTGCAGCATCTTTCCATTGTTCGTTAAACGCTTCAAACCAGAAACAACTTACGCCGTTAGCGTTGGTCCATTCCCTCATCAGATGGTAATAGCGTGCTGATTTGTATTCATCGGTCGCTCTGGATCCGGTGTCCCCATAGAGACCATCTGAAACGGTCGCCCATCCGGTTTCGCCTATATGAACGGGCTTGTCAACACCGAGGTCTTCCATGTATGTGACCACGCTTTCGTACTGAGCAATGGCATAATCCCTGGCCCTTAGCATGGCAGCATCTATTTTCTCCATATCTGACAGATCTTCCTGCTCAACCGGGACTCTCCAGAAGTCTGGGCTATAATGTGTTTCATGCATCGGGTAGGTGTGCATTGAAATAAAATCAACCGCTCTGATGAGCTCGTTGAGCTCCTCCAGATGGTACTCGGTTCCGCCTCCGCCCCACGATGCATAATTGTCCGAACTGGTTATCCACAGTGTTCCGGGCAATTTACCTGTCTCCTTAAGGCTCTGCAAATGGTTTACCCATTTCAGGATGATACCTGGTTCAACATAATAATCCCACGCCCAGTGCACCATGGCCTCGTTACCCACGGCTATTATTTTTACAATATCGGGGTATAGTTGTGTCAGCTCAACAGCGCGATTAATCTCTGTCTCATTTCTGGGACTCTCCTCGTTTCTGATGCGGTCGGGGAGATCTGTCCAGGCATTTTTGCAATCGATCCATGCACCCAGCATCACAGACATCTCAAAGCCGGGGTCCTCTTTCTTCAGCTGGCTTATCGCTTCCAGCAGGTTGGCAGCTTCATCAAGATGGACATTATAGGTGCGAAGCATCTTAATTCCCATGGCCGACAATATCTTCATGTCCTCCTTCAGCTGGGGAATCGTGGGTTGAATATCTCTTGTCTTTTCCCTATACCCTCCGTATGAGATGGCCTGGTAGTCGGGTGAGCCAAGAATCTCTGCTGCGGTTTTACCCGTGGCGCGCGGCTTCGGGTTGCATGATGCAACCAACATGGCAGCCACGGCGAAAATCAGAATTGGAAGTAACTTTTTCATAATACTGGTGTTGTTATCATTTTTGAATGTTGCACAGGAATCCTTGTCAATTAGTATATACTGAATTCGCTGGTGAAATTATCTATTTCAGAGGTGGCACAGGCATCTCTGTTATGTAGTATTCACTGAGGGCGCTGTCGCAATTATCAGTTTTAAGCAGGCGCACACTTCCCTCTTTATTTCTCTTCTGACTCTTCCCTCCTTTTATCCAGTTCTTCCTGCATCAGGAGGCAGGTTTTATGGTCAATGGCATAGTACCAGAGAAGGATGGCGCACGACATATACAGAATCCCGGGGAAGACTGAGATCATCAGTTTGATTCCGGTAAGAGTGGAGGCAGACTGGTCGGTATTGGGAACGAAGTGAAACAGGGCCAGCATCCAGCCTGCCAGTGCGCCTCCAATGCCCCATCCGGCCTTCTGTGCAAATGTTGCTGCCGAAAAGACCAGTCCGGTTGCACGCCGGCCAAATTTCCATTCGGAGTAATCGGCAGTATCGGCAAGCATTGTCCAGAGCAGGGGAACGGCAGGAGCGTAGGTGAATTTTGCCAGAACATTCAGTATATAAACGGCAGTCATGTTCTCGCTGCCAGGGAGATATAACAAAATGAAAAACAGGCCTGAGAGCAATGAACTGGCAATATAAACATTCCGTTTACCAAACCTTTTTGCCAGCGGTTTTGAGAACGGGATACCCGCTATCAGTGCAACGGTACCGATTACATTGAACAACTGAACGTTCTGTTCCTGCCCAATATAATATTTGAAGTAATAGGCAATTGAAAGATTCTGCAGGGCAAACATGATAAATGAAACAATGCCCACAAAGAAGAGTATGACCCAGGGACGGTTCCTGAAAAGGTTTTTGATATCCTGTTTAAGATTGTGCTGTTGTTTGGCAGGTGGCTTTACCCTCTCTTTAGTGGTCATGAAGGTAACCATGAACAGGATGAAACTGATTGCCGCAAACAGCAACAGGGTGTACTGATATCCTTTGGCGTTGTCGCCCTTGCCAAAGAAACCGGCCAGGTATAGTGCGGTCCCCGTGACGATAAGCTGTCCGGCAAAGGCAAATATGAACCGGTATGAATTCAATCCTGCCCTTTCATAGGAGTCGGAGGTCATTACAGCGCCAAGCGAGGAATATGGAAGGTTGATGGCAGTAAAAACGGTCATAAGCAACAGATATGTGACTCCGGCGTAAATCACTTTTCCGGTGGGGCCTATGTCAGGTGTTGAAAAGGTAAGCACAGCCAGTACGCTGTAGGGAAGTGCCATCCACAGCAGGTAGGGACGGAATTTCCCCCACCGGGTGCTGGTCCTGTCGGCTATGATACCCATGAGCGGATCGCTGAGCATGTCCCAAAATCGGGCTATCAGCATGATAGTCCCGGCCGCCGCCGCCGATATTCCGAAGGTATCCGTATAAAAAATCAGGATCCAGAAGCCTACCATGTCCCATACAAAGTGGGAAGCTGTATCGCCAAGACCATATCCGATCTTTTCCTTCAGGGATAGTTTTGTGGTGTTAGTGCTCATAAGGCTTTAAGAATTGAATAGCTTAATGGTACCAGGTTGAATGGGGTCAAATGCCAGATCAAATCAAGACAAACTTGGTTAAATTTTTTCAGTCATTCAAACGAACTGTTTTCTTTTTTTGACTGCAAAATCACTTTTATCTTTTCAATATCGGTCACTGTGTTTGCCCCGGCCATAATCCCAGTCACAGGTATTGATACAAAAACGTCCAATTTTGGGACAAATCAAATAGACTACCAGGTCATTGCAGGCCTAATTTTGATCTGTTAAATCTTTAGTAACCACTTAATCTGAAAAGCTATGAAGACAATTGTACTGAAAGCACTGCACTCTCACCTGGCCGGCGCAGTCATGGTTGCTCTTATCCTGCCGGCATGTTTCTCCGCATCAGGACAGGAAAATGCCAAGCTGAAAAGCAGCATCGAAGAGATGAACAGCAAGTTTATAGTCATTTGGAAGAAGGTTGGCAAAGAATTAAAAATATTCCGTGACATATTTAACTCGGATAATCCTCCGCCAATAGCCAGAAGTGTTGATAATGACACGATATGGATCCTCTATAACTATGTCAATGCAGACAAGGTGGAGGACTTTAAAAAATTCAACAATGATCTTTGGCGGCTGGCTTCAAAGGAGAAGAGCCCGGCCGCCATGTCTGTCAGGATGCTGGAGCCCCTCAGGGCCAATGAAGACGGAACCTATACTTTTATATATCTGATGGATCCTATGGTCAACACCCCCGGGGCATATGCGTTTCTTCCGCCATTCAGCAGGGAGTATGGTGAAGAGAAGGCCCGGGAGATAATAAAGACGGGATTTACAAATGCCCTGCTGCGTCCAGAGCTCTCAAAAGAGATGCGGAATCCTTAACGGGAAAACCGGTAGAGCAGGATTGAACGTTGATATCGGAATTGCTATCCCTGACCGCACACAGGACGGTCAGGGATAAAACAATTCCTTAATCATTTAACCAGAGCCCCGCCTTTGCTGTCGCTCTCCACTTCAACTTTCCGGTTGAGCTTCTTCACGCTCTTCCCCTTATTGAATTTGTAGGAGTAGGAGAACTGGAAGAAATTCGAGGCATTGAAGCCAATAATATTTGTTGAGGAGTATTCAGGAGTTTCGGTTTCCGTACGGTTCAGCCTGACATTGGTTGACAGTGGCAAAACCCATACCACTCCCAAACTGTGATTCTTGATCTGAGTCTGAATTCCCGGCCCGTAGAAAGGGTGATTATATGTCCTCGACCTGGCATTCACGTTCACACCGTTATAACTCAGGAAGGCAAAAGCGGTAGTCTTCTTGTCCTTGCCAAAGCTGTGATATGCAGCCCCTGTCATGCTCCATGAGAAGTAATCCCTTCCGGGTATCGTAAAGTCGGGACCGGTGTATTCATTTATATGACCGTTGTATACCCTGGCGTTGAAGTTGACATACCACAGCGTGGCGTTTATGCCGCCTCCCAGCTCGTAACCGTTCAGAAGGTTATAGGGCCTGGTAAATGTAATCAGCGTATTGTCAACAGGCGATTGTGTGACCTTGTATTCATTCCCCACCCTGTTAGAGAAGTACTCATTATAGATGTAGGGAGAGAAGTAGTTGCTCCCGAAATTCCATGTGTAGGTAAGCTGAAGGCGGTCACGATAATCAGGCCTGAGATCAGGGTTCCCCTGGGTGATGTTATAGTTCTGGTCCGTTCTGAAATATGGGTTCATGTCATAAATCCCCGGACGGTTAATCCTCCTGTTGTACGTAAACTTCAGGTTATGCGATGCCGAAAACTTGTACTGTATATTGACTGTCGGAAGAATACAGGTGTAATCCGGCTCGGAAACAGAGTCTGCCATGATGTGACTGTTCTCCACTCTAAGCATTGCCTGCATCCCAATCTTCTTTACGTTATAGGTAACCCCGGTGTAAAACGAATTTCTCAGTTCGGCATATTCAAACAGATTTTCCGCTTCCAGGTCATTTATGGTAAAATCATAACTCATCTGCTGGTAGTACAGCTGGTAGCCGGATTCAAGCTTCGCATTCATCCCCAGCGGATGGACATAATTTACCTTTCCGGAATAATAATTCCTCCTGTTAAGATTCTCCTCGTGCCGGGAATAAGTATCAAGCACAATCTCCGAATCATAGGGATACCGGGTATTGTCGAAGCTGTTATCCTCCACCGACCTGAAATTATAATAAGTGTTTTCGACCGTCAGCTCCTGAACCGGGTTGGTAAATGTTTTCTTATAAAACAGCGAGGCTGACGATTCTTCACTGCCATAACCATTATGTGTGAGCGAGGAAATCGTATTGAGCGGGTTTTCACCCTTATAGAGAAAAGTCTCACCCGGGAGATCCACATCCTGGTTTACAGGCTTGTAACTGACATTCAGGCTCAGGCTGTTCTTATCATTGATGTAATAATCAAATCCGCTGTTGATTGTCGACAAGGTTACCTCAATGCCTCCGCTTCCCGAGAGGCTGATCGTTGAGTCTATTGCAGTGAAGATACTCTTGTTTGACTGGCTGATATCAAGAGCCTGGTAAATGTTAAGGGCTGTAATATAAAACGTTATCTTGCCAATGGAGTAGTCCAGGCTGCCGGTGACCTGGCTGGTGAGTTTGTTAAAAGGTTTTACATTGGCACCGATATTGCCGTTCACTCCGTACCTGGCCTCTTTCTTCAGTATTACGCTTATCACCCCATCGATATTGCCTTCGTATTTGCCTGACGGATTGGTTATGATCTCGATAGTTTCGATATCCGAAGGCAGGATCCTGGCAAGGTATTCCTTGTCACGCTGTCTCCCGTCAACCTGGATGATGAAGTTGCTGCTGCCATTAAGAGTCACGTTATTCTGGAAATCAACATTGACCTGTGGTATCTTTTTCAGAAGGTCATAACCGTTGGTGGCTGTCTGCGAGACTGCGACAGGGATGGCATAGCTGGTTCGGTCAACCATCTCCTTACCCTTCAGACGTTCTCCCACCACCATAATCTCACCTATGGTTGCCGTGGTTTCAGACAAAAAGATGGTATCGACGGTAACATCAGCATCAGCTGGCCCCACGGCAACGCTCCTGCCGACGGTTGCAAAACCCACATAGCTTACCCTGACGAAGTAATTTCCGGGTTTTACATTTTCAAGAAGATAACCTCCATCTGTCAGGGTAATTACACCCGTAATCATTGACGAGTCAGGCAACTGCATCAGCCCAACCGTGGCGTAGGGCACCTGAGACCTGTCACTCTCCAGGCATACTTTACCGCTTATATTTTGAGCCTGCGCGGTAACAGAGGCTGCCAAAAGCAATACAATCAAAATTCTTTTCATTTTCTGTCCAAAATCAATTTATTGTAATCCAACAACTTTCGTTTCCCCGTTAATGTCCATGGGCATCTGCATACTGAATCCCGGAGCACTTATGCCCAGGTTTCCGGAAAGGCGCGTTTTCCCGGTGCTCTCTGACAGCAGTCCGGTAAGAACAGAAACCTTCATGGTTGCCCTGCTCAGACCCTTGAGATCATCATACGTTACGGTCGCGCCACCGGACTGAATAGGTGCCGCATTATCAGCAGCCTTAATGGCAGACTCTGAGGTGATGAGGGCAAAGTCACCTTCAGTCCCTGTAAACCGGAATGTTGTTGAGATGTCAAGCATCATTCCTCCGGAGATCATTGATTGTGAGTTTTTCCAGGTATCGCCCGGAGAGACCTCCCTGCCGGGAAGGTTATATGTAAACATTCCAATCATTGTCTTCAATTCTTCCGTGCCTATCATATCTGCAATCTGCTTTTTCACGGCATCGCCCGTCTGGCCGGCAAGAGTAATGGCAGCCGTATCCCTGAGTATCATTTCGGAGAGCAACCTGGCATTCAATATCTCAACAGGCCTGCCCGAATAATCAATTTTGGCATATATGGCATTTTTGCTTAACCGGTTCATTATGCATGAGACCACATCGGCTATCTCTGATGATTGTATGTCTCCCTCATTGGCGGAGCTCATAATTGACAACTTGCCCATCGTATTGGTTTTAGTGATCATAGTGTCAAGGCGAACCTCCGTAATCATAAATTCCGGGGTTGCATCAACCATTTTTAATGAAATGGAATAGCTGACATGTGATTCGGTAGTCTGCTGACCGCCGTTAATGGTCTGGGTAACGGTCTGATCTGCTTCGGACCTGAGCTGATACACCTTGTTTTTCTCAAGGCTCATCTTAAGGGTTACACCAGGCTGTGCCTTAAGCGAACCAGATAGCATTACGGCGATACCCAATAACAGAATATTTCTCATAAGTCGAGGATTAGTTGTTTTTCAAGTTCGCCGTAAAAGTAGATCAGGAGCCACATAAAAACTAATCTTCGTCGGTAAACGACTGTTTTTTCCGGGTGAGGGACATTTTTGACAGGTGCGGACGGACACGGAGGTGTCTGCCGGATTGGTACAGGAACAACAGGGTTGGCATTGCCATTCCATGATTTTTAAGTAAAATTGCCTCATCATCAATACCCGAAGAGATATGTCATCAAGGAAATTAACACAGGTTGTCAGGGGTCAGCATGCTGTTGACGGGGCAGGAGTTCATTTGCGCAGGGTGCTGGGGTATAGAACTATCAGGGATTTTGATCCGTTTCTGATGCTTGACGGATTTGATTCTAAAGATCCCGAGGATTACATCAAGGGGTTTCCCTGGCATCCCCACCGGGGCATAGAAACAGTCACCTATCTGCTGAAGGGCGACATTGAACATGGAGACAGCCTGGGTAACAAGGGTGTAATAGGGGATCTTCAATGCCAGTGGATGACCGCCGGATCAGGCATCATCCACCAGGAGATGCCCCGGGCCTCAGAGAGAATGCTGGGTTGTCAGTTATGGGTCAACCTCCCCGGGAAAGATAAGATGACCCAGCCTGCCTACCGTGATATCAGACAGCAGGATGTGGCAGTGGTCAGTGAAGAAAACGCGACAATAAGAGTGCTGTCAGGCAATTTTAAAAACAACCCGGGCGCTGTCAGGGGTGAATATGTCAAAGTACAGTATCTCGATGTCACCCTGGATCCTGAAAGCACCTGGAGCTACGCGGAAACCACCAACGACCAGACCATGTTTCTCTACCTCATAGATGGAACACTGGCCGCTGATGAAGCGTTGGAAAGCTTTGAAGAAAAGGCATGTGCGATGCTGATGACTGCGTCTTCCCCAGACAGCTCTGACTTTGATGAGGTAAGGATAAAGGCTGGGCCGGAGGGAGCCCGATTTTTCGTTATCGCAGCCAGACCGCTGCAGGAACCCGTCGCCTGGGGAGGCCCTATAGTCATGAACACACAGGAGGAACTGAACCTTGCCTTCAGTGAACTTGAAAGTAAAACATTCATCAAGCACGACAATCCGCTGGAGTTATAATTCGGTTTTTGCCTGATTGGCAGAACGCTCCCCGTCATCCTGATATTGCTCCTCAGCCTCAGAAATTATTACCTCCGGCAGCTCCGTCTCCGGCAAATCAACCACCTCCTTTGTTTTTGGGGAGATGATATTGCCCACCATCATCGTCAGCATGGTCATCAGTATAACCAGGGTGATAACCTCAGTGTTGATCTCGGGGATGATATAGGCCGCTGGAATGCTGATAAACAGAAGGATGGTTATCAATCCGCGCGGGGCGAAGAGGACCAGGGAGAGACTCTTCTCCCTCAGCACAAACCAGAGGAAAAGCCATCTTATCAGCAGGATGCCCACGGTAACAGAAAAAGCGATCAGGAGATTCATGGGGTAAAAGATGCCTTCAAGAGAGGTATAATACCCAAAAATGATGAAGAAGAAAGACCTCACGAGGAATGTAAACTCTCCGAGGATCTTCGAGAACGAGTCAATATCTTTCCTGAACTTGTCAAAGTCGACAAACTTGTTGATAGGAGTGTGCTCCCCGAGCTCACTGTTGGAAAGGGTAATCCCGAAGACCAGGACCAGCAGCAAGGCGGGCAGGTGGTACATCTTTGCCAGTGAATATACCAACACCATCACAGTCATGATGATGATGTAGTTGATATGGTATTTTATCTTGTGAAGCAGCATGGCCAGGCCTGAGGAGACTGCAATAGCCACCACCACCGTGATCAAAGCCAGTAAAAGGTAATGGGGTATCCCGCCAGACAGGTCTCCCTGGTTGAAGAGGATGAAGTCAAAGGCCATGATCCCGAATATGTCCGAGAAGGAACTCTCGTAGATTATGAACTCCTTCTCCCGATCATTCAGGCTCCCTGCCGAGGGTATGGCCACGGCGCTGCTGATGATCCCCATAGGGATGGAATTCAGTACTGCAGCCGTACCTGAATAATCAAAGAGCTGTACCAGTATAAAAGCCGAAGCAGCAGTGACAAGAATAAGAAGAGTCAGGGCCGAGAGAACCGATTTCTGCAGCAGCCTGGCCTTCTTTTTTTCAAGCTTGAGATCGAGGCTGGCATCCATGACTATCAGTATAAGCCCCAGGGTGCCTATTACGGGAAGCACCGGCTGCATGTTCGGGATGACAAACCCTGAAGATTCAGTGATCACCTGCAACAGGATACCGAGCCCGATCAGAAGGATAACTCCCGGAATCTTAGAATACTTGCTCGTAATGTCAAACAGATACGAGAGTATCACTATGATGCAGAGTACTAATATGATATAGTTCGTCATGTCAATTATTCCGGAACCGGTGCCTTCAGTTTTAAATCTTTATCATATCTTAATAGTGAAAAACTGAACCGACGCCAAAGATAATTAAAACATGCCAAATCAATAAACGGCACCCGGCAGCAGTCCAGTCAAACGTCATTACAAATGCAAAGAGGAGAGAAAATCATGAAGAGAGAGATAATTGAAAAACTAGCCGCCGAGACAGGGAATCCCTGTGTCACTATTTCGTTGAACACTCACCGTACCAAACCCGACTATCAGAAGGATCGTATCATCCTGAAGAATCTTTGCCGGGAGGCTGAAAAACGGGTGATTGCAGAATTCGGTAAAAGAGATGTCATGGCGCTGCTGAAAAAACTTGCCCTGGTTCCCGAGGAGACAGATATGAGCCTGAATCTTGACAGCCTCCATATATTCCTCTCAAACAAGACCAGAGAGATTGTAAAATCTTCATTGCCTGCTCACAAAGACAGGGTTGAGATAAGTGAACACTTTTCACTCAGGCCTCTGATATATGCAGTTGCAAGGGTTGAGGAGTATCTCGTCCTGCTGCTCTCCCAGGGTGGGACTCAGCTATTCCAGGCTTCCAATGACCATATCACCGGTGAGGTACAAAATCGCTATTTTCCTTTCGGCGAAAGCCCATTGTTCCATACAGACCGCAAGAAGTTGAGTGACCCTGAAGCAGTTGACAAAATGGTCAGGGAGTTTCTTAACAGGGTAGACAAGGCTGTTGTGAAGGAACATAACATGACCGGTCAGGAGTGTATGGTTATCTGCACTGAAGACAATTACAGCCGGTTGCTTCAGGTAGCCGACAGGCCTGACATTTATTACGGTTATGCCGACATCAACTACAACAATGTTGCAACCCATTTCATTGCCGCACAGGCCTGGAAAACCATCAGTAAACTTCACGGGGAACGTGTTGCGGAAGCTGTTATGGATATGAAGGATGCTGCTGCTGCAGGAAAGGTTTACACTGACCTGCAGGAGATATATAATGCTGCAAAAGCGGGAAAAGGTGACACTCTGATAGTCCGCCACGACTATTACATCCCGGTTATCGTAAAAGCCTATGACAAAATAGTGCCTGTTGACGATGCCTCACTTCCCGGAGTAATTGATGATATTACATCATTCATTGCATGGGAGATCTATTCCAAAAAGGGAAAGGTCTTCTTCGCTGATGCCGAAGATCTTAAGGGCCTTGGCAGTATATCACTTAAGGTCAGATACTAACTTGGATAACCCGGGAAGTTTTTTAACACGACCAGATTTGTCAGTAAAGAATATTTTTATCAACAATCTAATTAATTAAAAAATGAAGTTCTTTCAATTGGTTTCAGTTGCAGTGATCATGATGCTGTCAGCATCGTGTTCATCATCGGTGAGCTTCCCTGTATCGGCCGTCGCTCCTGCGGCAGATATCTCTGCCTCCGTGAAGCAGGATAAGCACGACAATTACGAGGTGACGGTCACGGCCAGGAACCTGGCGGAAGCGGGCAGGATTGCCCCCGGGAAAACCACCTATGTGGTCTGGGTAGTCACAACAGACGGTGAAGTCAAAAACCTGGGGCAGCTTGACGTAAAGAACGCCAGGACAACTTCACTGAGCTCGCTGACCGCCTTTGAATTCAGTGAGATATTCATCACTGCCGAGGAGGCCGGCGATGTCCTTTTTCCGGCCGGCATCGAGATCTCAAGAGGAAAGGTCAAAAATAAATAGCAGCCTTACACCTCTTTACGATCAGCATATGTCCGGCAATAAACAGTAACCTGGCGTATGGTCAGGCCCGGGGCTTATTCAAACCCGGGACATACCTGGTGAAAAGCAACAACCACGTGTTTTTCCGACCCGGTGTTATTATTTCTGAAGTGAGTAGAGAAACTTTATCTCCTCCGCCCACAGCGACTCGTCGGGGGTCTCCAGGATGAGCGGAATTCCGTCGAAGCGCGGGTCATTCATTATCAGTGAGAAGACCTCATCGCCCAGCTCTCCCCTGTGAAGGCTGTCGTGACGGTCGACGCGCGTACCAAACGCCTTCTTTGAATCGTTGAGGTGCATGCCGCACAGGTATTTAAAACCCACGATGCGGTCAAACTCATCAAACACCTTTTTGAATCCTTCGGCATCAGAGATATCATATCCTGCCGTGAATGAATGGCAGGTGTCAATGCAGACCCCCACCCTGCTCTTGTCTTCCACCCTGTCAATAATATGCCGGAGATGTTCAAACCGGTATCCGAGGTTGGTGCCCTGTCCTGCAGTGTTCTCTATGACCGCAATCACGCCGTTGCTTTTTGAAAGGGCTATGTTGACCGACTCAGCTATCAGGTTGAGGCACTCCTCCTCCGTCATCCTGCCAAGATGGCTTCCGGGATGGAAATTGAGCCTGTCAAGGCCCAGCTGTTCACATCTCTTCATCTCATCGTTGAAGGCATACCGTGAGCGGCCCA
This sequence comes from Bacteroidales bacterium UBA4772, assembly GCA_002403305.1. GTDB lineage: Bacteria > Bacteroidota > Bacteroidia > Bacteroidales > VadinHA17 > SR-FBR-E99. Next base: position 173,406 of record DHHM01000016.1, on the reverse strand, counting down.
GGCCTTCCGGATCGGGATTGCCGAGATTGATAAGGTAGCTGTCGTGCGGCAGTATCTGGTGAGGCTTAAAATCATATTTCTCACAGTTATTGCGGAAGGCTTCGATGCTCTTCTGCGTCAGCGGGGGTGCGACCCACTGTCGCTGGTTCCTGGTAAAGAAGGCAAAGGCCTTCGCTCCTATCTCATGGGCATTCAGGGGGGCGTTCTCAACCCCTCCCGCTGCGCTTACATGGGCACCTGCATATTTCATCTCTCCTGATGTTTGTTATCTGTCGATCAAAGGTTTCTCGTAGACAAAGATATCGGAGAATCCAAGACCTGCAAGCTCCGGGTAGTAAGGATAGGTCTCCTCCCTGGTGAAGAAGCCGGTCACCACCACCCTGTAGCTGTCCCAGTCCTCTATTATCTCCACCGGCAGGTTCAGCCTTCTTTCAATCTTCTTCTTTGCTCTCTCGGCGTCAGACAGCTTACGATAGTTGCCTGCATGCAACAGGAATCTCGGCAGGGGTGCCGTAGGCGGCGGAGGCACGATCTCTTCCTCAAAAACAGGCTGTTCCGGTGCTGCCTCTGCCGGTTCGGGTAACACCTGCGGTACCGGTATCTCTTTCATGCCGGGCTCTGCCGGAGCCTCAGCCGCCTCAGGAATCACGACCGGGACCACCGGCACCAACCCCTCTTCCGTCTGGTGAAGCACCAATATGTCAGTGAAGCCCCGCTCCTGCAGCAGAGGTATGAATTCGCGAATATCAGTAGTATCTTCAAAACCACTGATCTGCACCTTCCAGAGGCCCTCATCCTGTCTTACCGTTACCAGCTTCTCCGCCGCAGCAAGCAGCCTGTTGCTTATTGGCTCCGTCTCTTCAGCCGTTTCAAAGGCGCCAAGCTGCAGGGTATTACCCGAGATGACCATTGGAATGGCCGGTTTTTCGGTGACAGTCTCTCTCACCACGGCAAGAGAGTCCTCCCTGCCTGTGGTAATCCATTCTCCCTTCACCGCCTTGTTGCTGATAACCCAGATTTCCGTAATACCCTGTCCGTGTATTACAGGAATATACTTTTCAAGATCCTCGCGGTCGTCAAAGCCTGTTATGCGTACCTTCCAGAAGCCATCCTCCTCAAAGAGCTCCACGTTCTTGTCAAGGGCGCCCTCCACCTTCTGTTTCATGATCTCGGCATAGAGCCTGTTGCGGAAGGCCCCGAACTGAACGGCATAGTAGTCTTCGGTTATCGTCACCAGCTCGCGGGTTACCTCGTGTATCACCAGGAATGATGTGTCAGTGGTTACCACCCTCTCCGGCGTCGGTATAAGAGCAACAGCCGTGTCAGCCACTGCGGCGGGAACACTGTCGGTGCCAGGCAACAGTTTAGTGGCAGGAACGGCGACAGTGTCGGCAACCATAACAGGTTCGGGAACTGCCACCGTATCAACCACAGGAGCCTTCTTCCTGAGCGTAAAGTCAAGTCCTTCGATATAGTCGCCCTCCAGGTTGGTCATTATACTGAAGAGCAGTGAATCGGGTACGGAGGTCATTCCCAGCCTTCTCAGCTGTCCTGTGTCAACACGCACCGTATAGGCTCCCGGCTCCAGGCCGAAGTAGCTGAAATATCCGTCCTCCTCCGTTATGGTTTTAGCCTTCAGGGTACCATTACTGTCGGTGAAATTTACGATTATGCGGCTCAGCCCGGCAATGCGGCTATCCTCCACGACAGTCACGGTGCCCGAGGCTTCACCGGAGACGTTGACAGGTATCTCAATCAGCTTGAGCATATTGGCATCCACAACCACCGCTATTGACTTATTGGGTATCCGCCACGATATGTTGTCGAAGTTACCCTCGTCCACCTCAATAAAATGCCTGACATATGGCTCCATTCCAAGAATGTGAATAACGGTGTCTTTCTCGCTTCGCTCTATCCTGCCGCTGTTTGACCGGAGGTTGATGCCTGCTGCTTTCGGTTCTCCGGCATCGCGCCTGCCGTTGGCATTCAGGTCAAGAAACGCAATGACGGAGATGCCGCCCCTGCCAACATTGGTACGGTTGTCTGCCTTCAGGTATGAGGTCTGGCGGTCATTTATCAGGCTGCCTCGTGCATACTGTACCAGTGTGGTGTTTGAATTGGCCTGACGGGCAGAGATGCCCGCCTGCGCAAATGAAAAGTCGTACCTGATACCCAGCTCCGCAATGTGGATCTTATTCCGGAAATTGTACTCATACGATCCGTTCAGGTATCCCTTTTCGAAGACCCGCTTCTCCATGCTTACACGGGTTGAAAGGAATTCCTTCCCGGTATAGTTGTACTGAAGCTGCGGCATGATGACGAAATTTCCCGGGAGACGGAATCCCAGGCTGAGGTTGCTGTAGATGTTCGGATCAAAGAATTCCGAAAAGACCCCGTAGGTGGTCATATTGGCACTGACACGCGAGAATGAGGTAGCCATCAGCCATTCAGCCGTGGCATATTTTGAACCGGGAAAGACGATCTGATACCAGGAGAGCCTTGAATAGAGTGTCTTTTTCTTAATCTTCAGAGGAAGAGACAATGAGGCTTTTCTTTCTTCCAGATAGTTGTATGAAATGGCTGTCTGATTCCTGTCATAACGCGTATAGGCAAGGTCAAGGCGGATGTTTGAAGGAAGCCGATAGGCCAGTGTCCCCCTGGCGCGTACCCCGTGGGTGTATTCACCCGACAGCAGAAGGTTGCTGGTAACCCTCACGGAGGCATCAGCGAACGGCATCAGGGGACCGCCGGTAACGGAAGAGAGATACTCAAATCCCCCTCCCAGGGTCAGGAACCTGGTGGCTCCGTAACGTACTGTCGTCCTGGAAAAACGGCTCCATGCCGAATCTTCAACCATCCCTGCACTCACAGTATATTCGAGTTCCTTCTGTGGCAGGAAATTATAGGGTATGCTGATGTTCTGTTCCCGTGTCCTCTCCTCACCCCAGGGACCGTAGAATTTAAGTTTGACCATGGTATTGCCGTAGACCAGTGGCACCTCAAAGGTGAAGAATCCGGAGGCATCGGCCTTTACATAGTCGACAAGAACATTGTTCACATAAAGCTCCACAGTCCAGCCCGGATCAGTGCGGTCAGTCAGGGTGTATGTTCCGAACGAACGCCTGAAGGTGGTGGGCCTGTTGGTAAACTGCACCCCCACTACCGGATTGTAGATTGAGGAGGTGGCCTGGGTGGTTATCTTTCCTGCCATTATCTGCCGCAGCCATGTGCGGTCGTTGTTTACGTGCCGCCACATGTAGTACTGCTGTTTTTCGCTGAACTCCGTAGCCGTATAATATGTCAGTGAAGCGGTTGCCTCGCCCCCTGCGATGACAGAGCCAAGCGCCAGATTGAACCTTCCCTCGGACCTGCCGCCGGGCTGCTCACTGGCATAAACGGACCAGTCGGCCATGCCGAACCTGAATCCGGGATAGCTTCTGCCGATGGTAGTGTCAACCCTGACCTCCCCTCTGAGGCGGGTGATGTTCCTTCTCATCTCCTCCTGCCTCATCTCACGTATGGCAGGCAGCTCAAGCTTTGTATCGACGGTGACTGTAAGGTCCCTGAAGCTGAAGTTGCAGTCAAGGCCGAATACCTGACCGTATCGGTCTGACCGGAGATATAGGTTTGTCTCTGACCGTATGATGTCTCCCTCTGCAAGCTGGAAGGTCCTGCCCCCATAGACGATGCTGTTGCTGACCCTGTCGACGGAGTATGTCTCATCAGGTTTGATAAAGAAACCGCTGACGTTCTCAAGGTCGTCAGAGATCACATTTTTTATCTTCAGAAAATCAAAGAGACCGGAGAGTGACAGCCAGACCTCCTCTCCCTTAATGACGGCATCGATTTCTGAGATGCCTATGTAAGGCACCCTGACGTAAACAGGAAACTCATCATACTGCGGCTCTTCCTGGGCGGTAACGGGCACCGTCACTGACACAAGCAGCAGGACCATCATTGCAATAGCAGTCCGTAAATTAAGCACAGGCATACCACCTTTGTTTATTAACGTGGTATATGCCTTGCTTTCTGTCATAATTACATATCCGTTTCGCGGGAGGTCATCAGTGATTCATTCCTGGACAAAGGTTACATCTATTGTCCCGCTGTAGCTGCCCGGGGGATTAGCGGCGATGGTCCCGACGGTGAGCGTCCCACCCACCAGCACTGTTGTCTGCTGCTGATATGGTACCGTGGTAACAAATGGTGAAGCAGGCCATGTGCCGTCGGGCTGCAATGTAAGCGTGCCTCCGTTGCTCCCGGTGATGGTCGATGGAGGCCCGGAGAGCAGTGAGATGACTGTCCCGGGGTTGGCCGTCACGTAGAACATGGCAGGAGTATATATCATACCCATGTTGAGGAGAATAATCGTACCTGATGAGCATCGTGTGCCTCCGTCGGGTGTTACTGTGACCGCACCTCCGGCAGCACCGGGAGTGAAGGCTCCGAATGCCAGTGGCTGGGAGCTATTCACCGTGATGATCACCGGCCGTGGCGGCAGCGGCTGAGCAATGACTTCCGTGAAAAATCCGAACACCAGAAGCAGGCTAGCTGCAATGACTGCCTTCCTTACTACACCTGGCATATCCATATTTATCAACCGCCTGACATCACTTGCATTAATTTTGATCCCCAGTTTCTTATGTAAAATATTGCTCATGCGAGTTCTCTTTTATTTTCCCTGTACCAGCTTTATGCTTCGCTGTACGTTGCCCGTCGTATATGTAATAACGTATACCCCCTGCATCAATCTGATATTCAGATGATATTCACCGGGTTCATACACTGTTTCGGAGCAGACCTGCATACCCGACAAATTGTAAAGGGTAATCATCCCCCTGTCGCCTTCAACATGACCAATCCTGACTTTTACCATCCCTTCCGACATCCAGGCCTGGAACAGATCATCAGCTGCGACGGGGTCAGGCACGGATGTGGTGTTCTTGACAAATGCCAGTGAAAATCTGCCGTGATATTCTCCCTGTTTAAGCTCGACCCTGTAATCACTGGTTCCGATAAGATTTACGCTGGCACCGGTCACTGCATCACGGAAATAGATATTTTCCCCGACGGGAAGATTCTCAACATCCCTGAAACTGAATTTTACCTCACCATCGCGATAAACAGTCAAACCGAGAGGAATAGACAATATCGTATCTGTCTGGTCAGGCAATGCATTTATTGAAAGTTTCTTTTGTGACGGAAGAACCGAGTAGAAATTGGTTACCATCATGTCAGTATTAAACAGCTTCAGGGCGTCATAAGCGCCGTCAAACTCTTTTTCCGCATTATTATCAAAACAGATCACCAGAGGATCGGTTGAGGTCTGGTCATCGGTAAAGGAGGCTGTTGCCCTTACCAGGAATCGATAATTATTCACCCTGGCCGACTTCAGGAAGGGATTTGTCAGGTTATTTATCCTTGAGCTGTTTGATACCCCCAGCGTGCCGGTCACAGGGTAAGTCAGGTCAGAGACATGTACAAAGAAACCCTGCATAGACGGAATTATATTTGAGGCAAACCCGTCGCTCGAAATCCCGTTAACATAGCTGCTGTAAGTACCTCCGTACTGATCCGTGGTGCTGGCTCTGAAGAAATAAAGGGCGTTATCAATATTCGTTTTTGTCCATCCCGGTCCGTCCCAGTCAACAGGTGACGGATATGGGTTACCAACCAGGTTAAAGCCGGTGGTAAACTCGTTATTGTGATTATAGAGATTAACAGAGTAGCTCCCATTATTGACAATACCGGTGACATCAACTGTTTTAGGATCTGTCAGTTCACCGAAGTTAACGGCGTAGCCCTCTATGGGATTAAGGATATTTGTTCCGGTTGCGTAGCCAATCCATCCTGAATAGGCACTGTTCTCATCAAACCGGTATAATAGTGGGAATGAGTATGTAAGGTCCATATCATCTCCAAACTCACTTACCGTTGATGCCTGGAAGGGTGAGCTGAAATATTTGTATCCGAATCCCGGGTCAAGGTATCTCTGCATTGTGACATTGCCTGCCACTGTCCCGGCGCCCGATCCGTTTATGAGAGCAGTTCCTGCAGCTGTTGAGGCAAGGGTTAGATTACCGCCTGACGAGAGGGTTCCGTTCTGTACAGATACCACTCCGGTAACCGTAAGCGGCCCCTGAAGGGTTACTCCTGCAGAATTGTCAATTATCAGTCCCTGAATAGTATTTCCGCTGAAAACGCCGGCCCCGATCTGTTGTGCAACAGACCCGTTCATTTCAATAGTGCCGGCTGAGGCATCAAGGCCTCCGTTACTTGTTATATCTCCGGAAATAGTGATTGTGTTACCTGTAATTGTCAGTGACGCTCCGTTATCTATTACAATATTGCTGACGCCTCCATTTGCTCCGTTACTGAGTACCGGTTTATTTGCCACATCAGGTATCTGAACGGATAATGTCTGAGTGGGGACAATATTGCAGGACCAGTTTCCCGCGACATTCCAGTCTGTTCCCGCTGCTCCTGTCCAGATCTGCTCATTCACCACGGTAACTACAGCAAGGTCAGTAAGCATAACCCCGCAACTATACTCATTTGATGCCCAGATATTATATGTAGTGGTAGCTGCCGGCGTGACCGGTATGGAAACATCACCCCCGGCCATGCTGCTCACCGGGGATCCGACGGGAGAATTATCACTGTTCAGACGAAGCTGATAGGAAATGCCTGCGGGTGCTGCAGAAATGATGATATTCACCGGCACATTGGCGCATGTAGTGGGATCAGATACAGCATTATTATCCGGAGGAACAGGGTTTACTGTAACAGGGAGTGTGTTTACTACCGGGGAGGCACCTGTTTCAGTAACGCTTACCGCTCCGGCTCCTGTAGATGTCCAGGTAACATTTATAATATTGTTTGTAGCACCAATGGTAAATGTCCCGCGGGTAACTACCCAGGCATAAGTATGACTGCCGACAAGCGGTGTTGAATATGTTTCTGCAGAACCCAGGCAAACGGAGGTGTTCCCTGTAACCAGGGGATTCGGAATATCTGTAATTGTAACATTGTAGGGAGGAGTGATCTTACTACATCCGCCGATAGTTACGGTTTCGGTCAGGGTGATGCTTCCTGCCGGACCTGAGCCCCATAGTACTGCTATTGAATTTGTCCCCTGCCCGCTTTGAATGACACCTCCTGTTACACTCCACAGGTATGTATCTCCTGCCACCGCCATGGTGCTGTATGTTTCCAACGAGTTGGCCGGTGTGGTGGAAAGCCCGGAAATGGCCGGTGTGGGAGACGCATATAAAGTTATGTCACCGGTGGTTGTAAAGTCACGTATGCCCGTTGTGCCTGTTGCATCTTTTATATAAGAGATGGAAAATGAATAGAGGCCGGGGCCTCCGGAGGCAAGCGTCGGAATTGAATTGGAGACAACTAATGTATATGGTGATGTTCCAATATTTGAAATGGTTGTCTCATATGCTCCGTTAATCTTGTATTTGATGGTCCATGGAGCTGTTCCGGTCAGGTTTATTGAAATGCTTGTAGTGGATCCGTCATCGCATATCCCTGCTGCTCCGCTTGTTATGGTTGCAGTGGGCAGGCTTTCAACGCCCAGGGAAAACCGGTGATCACCGGAAAGGCTGACCTCCGGACTGGTTCTTATGGTACCCTCCTGGGCATTGCCGCTTATTTTCCCGTTGCCCCGGTTGATCCATGAGGGGTTCCACTCCACCACACGAAGCTTTGCCCTGGTTGAGGCATCAACAGGGATGATTCCACTCTGATCATCCCACCTGAGCGTAATGTTGGCAGTAGAAAGAGCGGGACCATTTACTCTCCAGTATTCCGAACTGCTAACAACATCTATCGGTGCTGTAACATTGTCAGGATCGTAACCATCATCAAGCGGATTATGGTTGTAATATTGCGCCTGATAATAGCCGGTTACGGAAGCGCCGGTAAGTATTAATTCACCATACCGTAATCCGCCTGCACCACCTAATGCATCTCCTATAGGAAAGTTAAAACCTCTTCCGGCAAGAATACGTTTCTGTAATGGTCCGCTTACAAATGAATCATCTCCCCCATTCTCAACAGCTTTTTCACTTGTGTTGGAAATTGAAAGCAGATTTACAACACTGGTGCTGATGATACCCCTGGTTAAAATCAATTTGTCTGAAACATTAACATTCCCTGCACCAGACAATGTTAATCCTGTTACATTATTTATCTCCAGATCATAAAAAGCCTCTGTCGTGGCTCCGTTTGTTATTGAAATAATCTGCGGGCTGGTTCCATAAAAATAGGCACCCCCCTTGCCCGGGAGAAAACCACCTGTAGCTGAAGTGTTGTTGTCAATCCAGTTACCTGAGATAATTAATTTCTTATTGTAGAGCTCATTACTCAGTAAGGTGGATGCGTCCCGGATTATAAGATTACCAAGTATCTTCAGGTCTTCAGAAGGCATGGTTTTTTTACCCGATCCGGATAAAATCACATTCTGGTAAGGTTTATAAATATTCCCGGGTTTTGCCGGCAGTGATGCCTGGTTATCACCAAAGAACTCTACGGTGCTGCCGGTTGTATAGACGAAACCACTGAAGTCGCCCCCGGGAAAGACAAATATTCCCTGAGATGTTGATGTCATTTTTAGAATCCCATTGCCACTCACATGACCCAGGTTGTGGTAGTATGTGATCCCGGCATCAAGAGCACCGTTAAGGGCCACGGAATATGCATAGGCAGAATTATTGTTCAATGTAACCACATGGCCCGGTTTAATTACCACAATATTACCGTTTGGATCAAACCCGCAGGGGGGTCCGCCATCAGTAACAGACCATGTATTATCGCCGTACCAGTTGCCTGATTTGATACTATACATTGTAAACGTATTGGAGAAATTGATGCTTTTCCCGGCAGTATATTCGCCATCAACATAACCCCTGGATAGCAGGGTTATGGTATGCGTTACAGGGTTAACCGAGGATTCATCAATACCTCCTACAGGAGACCAGTTCCCGGCAGTAAATCTTCCTGTAACATATTCTGCTTCCACTCCGTTTACATCACCGGCATCATATGAATAACCATGGTCAACAGTATATGCATCAACAAATCCTTCTGATAGCACATTCCAGTAGTAGTCCAGCTCATCACCGGCGGGCAGATCCATAAGCGGGTGGCTGTAATTTACGGGTTCCACCGTTATTGATGCGCCAATATTGGTGTTCGTTGTGAAATTATATGAGACCGGCGTATACTTACCTGCTACTCCGATGGGGAATGTAAAGGCCGACGCTCCGGAGGGGAAGATCTTTGTGACACCCGCATCAGAAATAACGCCGTTAAGAATAATCATCCTGGTCTGATCAGTCACACCGCCTATTGATGCATTTGTACCAAGGACAAGGGAATAGTCGTCAAGATATATAGCTCCACCGGTAAATGTAAGCAATCCGTTAATTATTGTCCTGTCAACTATACTGATCCCGGTGGTGTTATTAATTGTAATGTTTCCAAAAATACCCTCTCCGTTTCCCGAGATCACCTGCGGCTGGCTGCCCTCAAGGCGTATGCCTCCGCCGGCTATTGAGCTTGCATGGGCTGCAGTGTTGATAAGATTACCCATCAGAAAAATGTTATTTCCGCCATCATCAAGGTACCCTGAGCTTATGATAAGGCCCGAACTGATTCTGATATTACTGTTTGATGAGAGAAGCAGGGTGCCGTCAGAGTCAATTGTCAGGTTTGCAAAGTTAGTAAGGTTAGACCCCGTGCCGGTTATGGCACATAACCCGGCACCATTGAATGTGGTTACCTGGTTTATGTTACCCGGCTGGTATCCTCCGGTACTTACGCCAGTCCCGGATGTGTTGTTGCCGTTAGTCAGGCTGCCGCCTATGGTAACGTTCAGTCCTTTAGCTCTGAAGACTGTATTTCCGTTTATGGTAAGATTGTTTAATATCAGTGGATATATCTTCAGGTCCAGCGTTTTGCTGCCTGATGTATCATCTATGGCCAGGTTGTAGAGCTCGGTCGATGTTGCCATACTGAACACCGTATTTACCGGTGTCACCGATGATCCGAATAAAATATTGCCACCGGTTACCGTGCTTGAATCCGGGACAAGATAAAAATCAAAATAATCAGCGTTATTAAACGAACCTGTAATGTTAAGTGTACCACCGCTCATATTAAACTTACTGCCACTATTCAAGATCTCGAATATTGCCCGGGCGTTGTCGGGGTTCCGGCCAGCAACAGTTACCACACTGGCATCATTGCTCTGTGTGTAGCTGAGAGATCCTGTATTGATAGTTGTTACGCGCCGTATCTGTCCGTTTACATAAAGAGTTCCACCGCTAACCAAAATTTCAGGTGTGCCTCCGGATGAGTATTCAATATCATTGTTCAGGTTGTTCCCTGCTGTTCCGATATTTACGGCTCCGGCCAGCACTTCCAGCCTGCCGTCGAGAAACAGGTCAGTAGCATTTGTTGCTGAAGCGCCACCTATATTTATAGTACCTCCGTTGGCGGAAAGCGCCCCTGTCATCGGGATTGTGAAGCTCCCCGCATCCGTAAGATTAAGAATGATGGGGCTTGTAAGCCTGAAAGTACCGTTGGTCAGGAGTAGCGCCGTTGAAAGGTTCGTGTTAATTGTCAGGACTGATGATTTGACCTCCAGCACGGTATTTCTTGAGTTTCCCTTGTTTACCTCAATAATGTTAAAATCCGTTATGGCACCTGCACCGTTAATTTCCTTGTTGATATTACCGGCAAAAGTCACATTGCAAACCTGGGTCGCCGCTTTATACATATCAAAAGTGCCGTTATTTGTCAGATCGCCATATATTGTCAGGAGGTTCGTGGCCGAACCGCTGGTGTTTACGTCAAAGACTGCACCATCGTTTATAACAACATTTCCTGATACTATCAGGCTTTGGGCGGTATTGTTGCCGTTCATGTAACGGAGCGTACCACTTCCTATTACAAGGTTTGAATCAATGGTTACAACCCTTGTGGATGCAAGTACATTTAATTGAGAGATACCGCTGCCAGAAAGGGTGAAATCATCATGAACGGCCAGATTTATATTTGGCAGAACAATATTTTTGCCGGCAGCAGGAGCAGTAACAAGATTGTTATATGCTGTCAGATTAATGGTTGCGGCTCCTGACAAATATGTGGCAGGAAGCGTAAAGGTAGTCGCTCCCATTGTTGCCGTACTGTAATATTCAACGATGCCGCCGCCGCCGGAAAGAAAATTACCAAAGTCGCCTCCGGGGAATGTTGCTGTTGCACCGGAAGATGAGATGCGCAGCCGGCCTGTTCCGGTTACCCGGGTATCAGGTATGGCACCAAAATTATGGCCCGTGGTGGTCTGCAGGTCCAGGGTGGATCCCTGACTTATCTCTAACCCTCCAACAGTAATATTATTATAACCAACAGGTACCGTAACTGTGTGGTTATTTGTATTGTCTCCTATAACGACAGGGTTTCCGGCACCCGGGATGTCACCATCAGTCGCTCCTCCTACCCCGGTGGAGCTCCAGGTGGCCGGATCGTTCCAGTCGCCTGTTTGCCTGCTGTAGAAAACTTTAATACTCATGAATGCCGCAGTCTCACCGGCAGTATAATCACCATCAATATAATCTACCGGTCCGAAGAGTATTGTATTTGTTGCATCAACAACTTTTGAATTGTCAATTACAGGGGTCCAGGCATAAGGACGATATGACCCCGGAATATAATTGCTTTCCGTTCCGGTGATATCGGATGTTACATATTGATAAGTATGCGATACGGAACCAGCGGACACGCCGGAGAATCCTGAGGAGGTAACCGACCAGTAATAGGTCAGAGCCAGGGCGGACGTTAAAAGGGGGTGTGCCTGTGCCACCGGCCTGACTGTTACCGAACCCCACTCTGTGGGGGCGGCAGTAAACTGTATTGTTGCCGGAGTGTAGTCGCTGGCTGTTCCTACCGGAAACAGAAAGGCTCCAATGCTGCCGTATGTTTTGGTAACCCCGCCGTCACTGCTGTTACCGGCAAGACGAATCATTTTTGTGGCAGAAAAATTTGCAGTTGTCCCGGTAATGGCATCATATATGTTGCTTGAAGAACCCAGGGATATGTTAAGGGTACCTGCATCAATTAAGCCATTCGCCAGCCGGAGGTTACCAATGACCGACTGATTTGCCGTGAAAATGGTTGTCCCTGCAGTTTTGTTGATTGTCAGGTTGCCAAAGACTCCACTGCCCGACCCTCCTAATGTCTGTGCAACTGTTCCGTTAAGGATAATGGCACCACTGGCCTGGCTGGTGTGACTCCCTGAATTGGTAATGTTCCCTGCCACACTGATTGAATGACCCACATCATTGAGGATACTACCGTTACTGATTATCAGGTCCTTTCTTATTATCAGATTGTCAGAGAAGATGTCTGTGTTTGAGCTGTCTGCAATTGTAAGATTGTAAAGCCCCGTCCCGTTATTTACTGTTCCTGAATTGGTGAACCGTTGACCTGCCAGGCCATTAAAGGTTGTTGTATTATCTCCGCACTCATATCCGGCACCGGGATCTATGACAAAGCTATGCCCGATAGTAACATTACTGCCGTTGGCATTAAAGACTGCATTGTCCAAAACGTTCAGATCATTGTAAATGATAAGAGGCCGGGCAGATATGGCAGGAATAGCAGGGCTGGAATTACCCGCATAAGCCTGTATTTGTCCCCTGTAGGTTGCGGAAGTGCTTATAAAACTCAGGTTCCAGAGTGGAGATGTAGTGTTTATATACGCGTTTCTGCCTGTTGGCACGGTTATATTTATTGTGCCGCCGGTGACATAAAAATTGTTGGAACCAGAGCCAAGAATAAGGCTGAAGTTTGATCCGGAGCCACCTGTTATTGTTGTCGGGGAAAGAATGTTGATCGTTCCTCCGGTCATTTTGAAAACATTATCCGGATATGGAAGTGTGAACGATGCATAGATGTTCAACCCGCTAATGTTATAGGTGTTTCCTTCGATATTGAGGATGCCTCCTGACATGATGAAGGCACCCCTGTGTGCGCCCGAGATATATGAGGTACGAATGCAGTCAGTGGTAACAACACCAGACTCAATTATTAATGCGCTCTGATCACGCATTACTATCCCCTGGTTACCATTGGCGTTAAGCGTTGCCTGGTTTGATACCCGGAGGTTGCCATATACAACTATGGAAGAGTTCGATGCCGCTGCAGAAAATGTAACATCTGCCCCGTCAAGCCATAGCTGTGCATCAAGGTCTATGTTGTAAACGGCATCGCCTGAAAGACTGGGTAACACAATATTAGGTCCGAGACGAACGGTTCCGGCAAGAAGACCCAGGGCATTTGGATTTTCAATGGCCGGAGGATCATTTGATGGCGGGCTTGACTGCAGATTGGACCTTCCGAACAACTTGAAATTGGTATTATTACTGGCATCTATATTAAGAATATAGGTCTTGTCAATGCCCTTGTCAATTTCTATCCTGTAAAAATCACTCTGTCCGTTGCAAATGAGGTTCTGGTTTGCATTGGGATTATTGAAGACCAGGTCAGATCTGCCGTTGGAGGGCGTTGTTGTGTAACTGGGGGCATCCTGATTGGTCATCCTCACCACCCCTTCGTTTGTAAAATCTCCGTTGACTGTAAACCTGTGATTGGCATTTCCCGTTCCAATGCCTATGCTTCCGCTGGTACTGACATCAACATTACCTGCCACCGTCACATTCCGTCCTGTTGAGGAGCCGTCATTAATCTGAAGCTTCCCGCTGGTAATGGTCAGGTTCCCGTTAAGGGTCATATTACCTGTCAGCGTTGCTACTATGGCCGAGGATGAAAGATTTATTATCAGGTTATTATATGACAGCTGAGAAACTGTAAAATTTGAAGTGTTGTAATACTCCACCGTACCCCCTCCTTCAGCTACAAAATTGCTCCAGTCGCCGGAAGGAAAGATGCTTGTCTGCAATCGTACAAGTCCTTCTCCACGTATAACAGTGAAGTTTTGCGTTGTGTAGGTCCCAAGGTCAAGAATTCCACCATCATTGATCTGAACAGAAAGTACGTTTTCGCCATTTGCAGTTGTGGATACCGTACGGCCATTAAGAATTACGGCCCTGTCTGTTGCCGATGGTACTCCCGGGCTAACAGACAGTGTTCCTGACGGATCCTTGGTCCATGTGCCTGCTGAGTTCCAGGGTCCCGACTGGTAAGAGTAGTATGTTCCATAGACCGGCTCCTCCCGTGCGGTCCACTGGCCGCTGAGAGTTGAGGTTCCCGATACGGTCATCGGATTTGTTCCTGCTGCACTGTAAAAACTCGGTTGAGCCCAGACGCCTCCGGAATAAAGATAAGGAACGTACTTAGTCTGATCACCACCGGATCCCACTTCTCCGGGGTTGATATATGTCAGCCTTATATTTGCGGATATCCCGCTTATACCCGTGGTTGATATGTTCCAGTATTTCATCAGATCAGTACTGGCAGCGGCCGGAGGCCCCGGAGCCGTACCCGCAACAGTCCTGACACTGATGCTTCCTGTTCCGGTAACGGTAGCTGTAAGAGCCGCAATTTCAAAAGGAGTGTAATAAGTGCCGGTTCCTACCGGGTAAACAACGGAAAAGGCAGAGGCAGTGGTTCCCAGTTTAATAAGGCTTCCACTTCCGTCGCACACAATCATATGGGTATTGTTGAATGATCCGGAAGTTGTAATTGTTGCCCCTGTCCCAATTGTAAGATCATAGGCCCCGGATCCGAGACTGAGGTTTCCATTGCTGAGGCTCAGGGTTCCGGCAACAGATATATTGCCCTGCATCGTTTTGGTACCCCCGCCACTGACAGTGATATTTCCGTAAGACTGAGCTGATATATCCTGTGCTCCGGCAAAGCCATATACAACCGTTGAGCCCGGGTCAATAATTTCAATACCAGACCACACTGTATTTGATGATACATTATGATTGTATGTTGCCCCATTATCGAGTTGAAAAGTTGTGGCTGCAGAAAGAGATATTGCTGAATTAGCGGTAAGAGATGCTCCACCTTCCATCTCTACTTTTGTGTTGCTGCCCGAAACGCTCCAGGCTGAGCCGGCTGTCATGGAATTAGAAGCCTGAATGACAAATGTCTGGTTGTTGGCCGTAAAACTTGCCGGACTGCTACCCCCTCCGGCTCTGTTTGTATTCCAGCTTGAAAGAAGTGCCGGATCAGAATTTTGGGAATAATAAATTAAACTGGGCGGTGCAATATTCAGAGTATAATCTTCAACTTCGCCGTCGAACCCCGTATCACAGGAAGCAGGATATGCATCATACCTGGCAGAAACCCTCATCCTGACGGTGCCGGTGACGGCTCCGGCAGGAACGGTAATGCTTAGCGGGCTCAGGCTGGTCGGACCATTGGCTGTGTTGACAGCAGTGCCAAGGTTATAGGATTCTCCGGAATCATTAAAACTTCCATTCCCGTTCCAGTCAATCCATGCCATTGCATAAACGGTATAGTTGCCATCTGTATTCAGGTTGACGGTCAGGTTATAAGAGCTGCTCTTGATAACATCGGTAACCAGCGATGTGTAATCACTATATCCTGAAGGTTTGGCGCTGGAGTTGCTGATCGTATTGATATTTACATAAGTTATGCTTGTCTGGTAAGTCGTATTACCGCTTGAAGTACAATAAGAAACTATTGAATTGCCTGATACTGCTACATTTTTAACGGCAGAACCTCCCCCGCTGTTTGTAATATTGCCGCTATAATTTGTACCGGGATTTGTCGGGCTAAACCGGGCATAAATAGTAGTCGCAGCCAGTGTCGACGATGTAAAAGGAACATTAATTGATGAGGCAAAGCCGGAACCTGAGCTTAATGAGACCTCAAAGTTGGACGGTGCCGCAACGTTAATATTGCCTGCGGAGGGGAAGAGCCCCGCACCGGAAAGTGTATAGGTCATGTTGGATGACGTCGAACCGCTGGCTACAAAACCAAAATCGAGACTTGTCGGTGTAACAGAAAGGCCGGGAGGATTCCCGTTTATTTCAATATTATCTATTTGGTTATAACCTGAAGCACTTACCGTATGACCGTCTATTGAGGTGTTTGAGGTCATTATCCAGCGAAGCTGAAGAGCAGCCTGATTGTCACATGCGGCAGGCAGGGCGAGATTATTTAATAGGCCTGTTGTGAAATTATCTGCGACAGTAATTGAGCCCCCGGATACCGCAACCCATCCTCCACCAACATTATACTCAAGTCTAAAATCTCTCGGGCCTCTTGTTGAGCCCTGTTCATGTCCACGCTGGGCAGATGAGACGGTTATATTATAGTACCCCGTGGTAACAATGTTAATGTACCAGTATTTTGATCCGCTGCCACTATTCCATGATGTAGCATATGCGCAGTTTGTGCTTGCCCCGCTGTAGGAATAGTCAATTGCAGAAGTTCCCCCTACTGTAGAAATGGTTTTTGCCGCATTTGCGGCAATCCCCCCATCGCAGATTGCATTATCCGGATTGTTGGGGAAATTCCATGTTGCTAATGTTGTCTGCCCCAACGCTGTGTTGTCCAGCCCCGACAAGATGATAAGTACAGCGCTGAAAATCAACGTCCTTAATAAGTCTTTACTGCATGGCGATAGTTTATTCATTATTTTCTCAGAACAAAAAAGTGAATGTTAAAAGACAGAACGCTTATTGAAATTCAGTCCAAATTCAATTCTGCCTCAGCATATTTTTCAGGTTTTACATCGGAGGATGCAGAGAAGGTAACCCGCAGTATGCCTGTGCTGAAATCAACGCCAGGAGCATTTTGAAGGTTAAATTCAAATTTTCTGACGCTGTTGGGCGTATAGACCGCCAGACCGTTGGCAATGCCCACACGGGTTGTCACGCCGCCGGGTGATATATGGTCAACGGAGATATCACCGTAAACAGAATAGTCTCCTGCGCGGTTGAATTTAAATCCAAACCTGGGAACAGTGTCATTGACAAAGTTCAGCGAGAGATCCGTAAGAGAAACATCTACAGATGGTTGTCCCACCCTTATTATGACCGGGATGGTTATCCCGAAGACAGGGACAAGCTTGATGGAGATGGTTGAAGGATCCTGCTGTACCTGCGGTTCTTCCCCGAGGGGCTTCTCCTTTGGCACAGCCCTGAAATAGATATGCGACCTGTATTCACCAGACAGCAGCTCCCTGGTCCGTACCATCTGGATCTTGACTGTCTGCACTTCGTCAGGGCTGAGTGTCACTGACCTGGGAAAGAACCGCAGGTAGGGACTTGCAAACTGCTGTCCTGCATCAGGTTCGGTGATGGTTTCAAAGGCACCCTCTTCGGTCATCCTGATCTGCACGATCGAGATGTTGTAGGTGGCCGTGTCATTTCCGATGTTGGCCAGGCTCAGGTCCACCGACCTCTGCCGGGCATCAAGAACCACCCGTCTGGGGGTGACGAGAAGGTCGCCCTGTGCCCTTGCAATAAATGGAAAAAAGACCTGAAGTAGGATCAGGCCTGCCGTAAAAAGCCGCATAGATAGCTTTGTCATTATTTCGGGATTTAAGATTTCTTTCCGCGGTCAGTTGAACTCGAAGGTTATGTTATAGGTGCCCGTATAGACACCTACGGGATTATCATTCAGGGTTCCCACGTTGAGTGTGGCCCCCACATATACCACCTGTGATCCGTTTTCCAGCACGCCGGCTCCCGGCTCTGCCTCCGGCACCGACCGCCACTCTTCCACCGTCATGGTTCTGGCCGATCCCAGGTGAGTTATGGTAACCGGATCCGAAGGCAGGCTTACAGTATAAGCCACCCCCGGATCTCCGGTGACGTAGAAGCTCGCAGCGCTGTGTGTGCCGCTGCCGGGCCATACGCTTCCCATAACTGAAATGGAACTTTCAGGTGTAAGAATTAACTTACCGCCCTGGGGCCCCGGTGAAAACCTGCCGAAACTGAGCTGCGTGGTCTCTATGGCAGTCAGCGTGGAGATAACCTCGGCAGTTATATGCCCTGTCACAGTGGAAGAAGCCGCCGGCTGGGCTTCCGCCGCAAAGGCAAAAACCAGGTATAAGGTAATGAGGCTTATGGATCGTATCCCGAGCCTTTTCATCTATGTCCGTTTCGGGCAGTAAGGAGTTCCTAGTTGTAGTTGATGGTCACGGGAAAGTTTGCCGACGTATATACTCCGGCTGCCTGGGCAGCGCCGACTGACAGTGTTGCTCCTACGGTAAACGCAGCAGCACCTGTGCCGTCCAATGCAGGAGTACCGCCAGCGTTATGAACAAAATCGTTTGCCGCCATTGAATTCGTCCCGTTGACAAGAGTGACGTCACCGTTGGCAGGAAGGGTAATGGTGTATGCCCGGCTGGCTTCTCCCGATACGGTAAATGATGCAGCAACACCGGCAGCAGGAGGAACAAGTGCAGGTCCAACAGCTGTCCTGGAGTTATCGATGCCCAGCACAACAGTTCCTGCGGTACCGGTAACGGCAATGGTACCAAAATCCATGTCGCTAACCTTGGTCAGTGCAAGCGGACCTAAAATGGTAGCCGTGGCTGTCGTCTGCTCTGTATCACTTGACTGTGCAAAGCTGCCTGCGGTGAACGCGATCATGATTACTGAAAACAAAAGAATCATTTTCATCTGAGATAATTTTAAAGGTTGATAATTACTATTCGCTATGATTAATTTTCTATGACTTAACTGAAAATATAAGGATATTATTATCCGATAATTGAAGTTTTTCTAAAACTATTATGTTCTGTTTCCCTTTGACCAGTTAAACATGAAACCTTCCGCAAGAGTTTCAATGTTTTGATTAAACGTAAAAATAAACTGATAAACAGTATTATTTATTTAGACGAACGTTAATTAATTAACATCTCCCCATACTTTTCAACATAATCAGAAGCTGCTGCTGCCGTCCCAGCAGTGGGTACAGAGCTTCTCCCGTGGCAGTCCGATGGCTTTCACCAGGTCGTCAAGGCGCTGGAACATAAGGGTATCCATGCCCAGCGTGGAGGCTATCTCATTGACCATCAGTGCATATTTTTCAGAGTCAGGGTCAAGGTACTCTTCAATGTTTCTCTCCTCGCCCTCCAGCTTGACTATCGCCTTCCGGGCTGCCAGCTCAAGGGTTGAGCGCGACTGTGAGAAGTTGAGGAAGGGACAGGGATAGAGCAGCGGCGGGCAGGCTATTCTCATGTGGAGCGCGCCTGCGCCTGCTTCGCGCAGGTCCTTGGTGTTGTCCCTGAGTTGCGTTCCCCTGACAATGCTGTCGTCAAGAAAAACAATCGATTTGTCTTTTGTAAGCTTCTTGTTGGGTATCAGCTTCATTCTTGCCACAAGGTCGCGTTGTATCTGCCGCTGCGGCATGAAGCTCCTGGGCCAGGTGGGAGTGTATTTTGAAAAGGAACTCATGTAGGGCACAGATTTCTCATTGACATATCCCAGTGCATGCCCTATTCCCGAGTCGGGGACTCCGCAGACGAAATCAGCCTTCACCGGATCACGTTTGGCCAGTGCAGCGCCACATCGGTAGCGCACTTCCTCAACATTTCTGTCTTCATATTCGGAGGTCGGAAATCCGTAATAGACCCAGAGGAAAGCACATATCTGCATCTTTTTCCCCGGTGCCTTCAGCCGTGTGAATCCGTTGGAGCGTAGATGTACTATCTCGCCCGGGCCGAGGAAATATTCGGTCTCAAACCCGGTGTTGGGAAAGGAGCATGTCTCGGAGGCTACGGCAAGGGCTCCCTCCTTCCTGCCGATTACCACCGGCGTACGGCCCAGCCTGTCGCGAGCAGCAATGATACCGTCTTTAGTAAGCACCAGAAGAGAACACGACCCTTTGATTTTTTCAAACACCTGGGTGATACCCTCAACAAAAGAGTCTCCTTCGCAGATGATATTTGCAACCATCTCCGTTGGGTTGATATTGCCCATGAAGTTTTCCGTAAAATGCTTTTTCCTGGCCAGGAAATAATCAGCCAGCTCGCTGATATTCACAATTCTGGATACAGTGACAAGGGCAAACGGCCCGAGATGTGAGTTGAACAGTATAGGCTGAGGGTCGGTGTCGCTGATCACTCCCATTCCGCTGTTTCCCCCGAAATCCTTGAGCTCTGTCTCGAATTTGTTACGGAAATACTCATTCTCCAGGTTGTGAATGCTCCTCCGGAAACCTGTCCCGGAGTCATAAAAGACCATCCCGGCACGCTTGGTGCCCAGATGTGAATGATAATCAGTGCCGTAAAACACATCATCAACGCAGTCCCTGTCGGATACAGAACCGTAAAATCCACTCATAAAGCCATGTTGTTTAAGCCAGAATACGCCGGGCTAAGATAATCAAACGGCAGAAAAACGCATTGTTCTGTAATAATTAGTAATTTTGCCCCGGATAAAATAATAAACATATGGAAAATCACGAAAAATATCAGGCTGAACACATTGAGCACAAAAAGGGTGCTCCTGTTGTCATGATAGTGTCTACGATAATCCTGACACTCGGTTTGATTGCACTGGTAGTTCTGTACTACAACCAGAAGAGCAAGATGGTTGAGATGGAGCAGGTGCTTACAGAAGAGAAAGATTCTCTGGCCAATGAGCTCCGCATGATGATGTACGGATATGATACCCTCAAGACAAGCAATGACACACTCAATGCAGAGCTGCAGCGTGAGCGCAACAGGATCCAGAAGCTTCTTGAAGTCAGCGCCTCCAATGCGCAGCTGATAAGAAAATACAAGGCTGAGATCAGCACCATGCGTGATATCATGAAAAGCTATATAGTACAGATAGACTCTCTCAATACGCGTAATCAGATGTTAACCGCTGAAAATGTGGAGATCAAGGAGCAGATGACTGCGGTACAGGAGAGCAATGTCGAACTGGAAAAGACAAGGGAGGAGCTTACCTCCAAGGTGAGCGTGGCCGCCATGATACAGGCCAAGGACATAGTTGCCATGGCTCTGAACAAAAAACGGAAGGAGACTGACCAGATCAGGAATCTTGATAAGGTGAGGGTATGCTTCACCCTCAGGGAGAACCCGATCGCCGAAGCAGGCAACAAAATAGTCTATCTCAGGGTCGTCCGCCCTGATCAGCTTGTGATCACCACCTCCCCTGACAACCTGTTTGAGGTTAACGGCGAACAGCTGATATTCTCTGCCAACAGGGCCGTGGATTATGCCAACAGTGACATCGAGATGTGCATCTTCCTGGACAACACCGGCGATTTTATCCCGGGAACCTACAGTGTTGAGCTATATCTCGATAGCCAGAAGATCGGCGCAGGAGAACTGTTACTGCAGGGAAGGGGTTGATCACAGCTCCATAAGCAGTTCCGCAATAATATTATCAGAGATCATCCTGCCCTGATCCGTCAGGACCAGGGTGTCTCTTTCCCTTTTCATCAGCCCGTATCGGATATATTTACCCGACATGTTGACAAGGTAATCATGGAGCTCCTTGTCATAGCTGTTTTCAACATGTGTGAGATCGATACCCCATGCGGTGCGCAGAGCGGTCATGATGTACTCGTTGAAGAGGGTCAGCCTGTCAAGCTCCTCCCGTTCAGACGATACCTTCCCTTCATTTACCGATCTGATATACTCCCTGACGTCTGAGATGTTCCACTGCCTCGACCTTCTGTCAAAAGAATGTGCCGAGGGTCCCAGGCCTATGTAGGGCACCTGCTTCCAGTATGCTGAATTGTGTCTCGAGATAAATCCTTCAAGGGCAAAATTTGAGATCTCGTAATGAATAAATCCCCTCTCCCTCAACAGGCTTATCAACAGCATGAACATCGAATTGCTGGTCTCCTCGTCTGTCTCAGTGAGCTTCCCTTTCTCCCTGAGGCGGTGGAGAGGTGTCCCCTCCTCTATCGTCAGATGATAGGCTGAAATATGTGTCACGGGAAAGGTCAGTGTCTTCTCAATATCCTGCCTCAGGTCAGCCGTTGTCATGCCCGGAATGCCGTAAATAAGATCAACCGACACATTTTTTATTCCCTCACTGAAAATCCTCTCAAGCGCTTCGGCAGACTGACGCGCACTATGCCTCCTGCCCAGGTATTTAAGCCTGTCGTCATCCCAGGACTGCACTCCGACACTGATCCGGTTGACGCCAAGGGATGCCAGGGAGCTTATATACCCTGGCTTTATATCATCAGGATTTACCTCCACTGTTATCTCAGGGTCATTGCCTATACTGAAGTTCTTCCACACTGCAGCAAGAATCCTTTCTGCCTGGGCCACGCTCAACAGAGAGGGTGTTCCTCCCCCCAGGTATACAGTATCCACCGTCTCATTGTAGAGGTAGCCCGATCTCAGAGCAGCCTCGCGTGTGAGCGCCTCAACCAGGGCATCCGTTTCACTGCAGTCTGTGACGCTGTAAAAATCACAGTAGCTGCAAAAGCTCCTGCAGAAAGGTATGTGGATGTAGACGCCGGCCATGATAAATATATCCTCTAAAAATACAAAAGATTCAACATTAGTTTGCTATTTTCGCAATCTCATCACCCATGCATGCTATATCGCATTATAAAACAATATTATAAGAGCATTATCATCGGGTTGCTGATCACCTGGCTCAGTCTCTCCGGAAGCAAAACGATGGTTCCCGGACGGATGCTCGACATTCCCTATATTGACAAGATGGGCCATTTTACGATGTATGCCTTTTTTTCGGCTGTCTTGCTTCTCGATTCATGCAGATGGCAGCTGAACCGCAGCTTCATTTATCCCCTCATGCTCATTCCGCTTCTCTTAGGAGCAATTATGGAGATCATGCAGATGACCCTGACCACATCGCGCAAGGCTGAGACTTTTGACCTGCTGGCCAATGTCGGGGGTGTTCTTACCGGTCTTCTGGTAGCCTATCTGGCGAGAATGATGCTGGCAAGATTCAGAGCCTGATCGACGGATATTTCTTCAGCTGCGCGGCACACGCTTCAATGCTCTTTGAGCTGAAGAATTTTTCCAGGCGTACCTTTTCCTTCCTCAGATCATTGTGAAGAATGCAGACTCCCCTGTCGGGCTCATCAAAATTGCATTTCTCCCCGGTGATGTAACAGCTGTCAAAGAAATCCCTTCCGTCAATAGCATCTATTATATCCATCAGGGTAAGATCAGAGGCGGGGACCATCAGGATAAATCCGCCGTGCGGACCCTTTGATGAATGAAGTATCTTTTTCTTCGTCAGTATCTGGAGAATCTTCGCCAGATAGGGCTGCGGGATTTTCAGCTTTTCAGATACCTCCCTGAGTCCTGTATGTGTGTTCTGTTCAGGTTTTGCCGCAATAAAGATCACAGCCCTGATGCCGTATTTGCATGTTGATGAAAGCATCTAGGGGTTCTTTACCGGAATTTTGTCAATCCTTCTCTTGTGCCTGCCTCCCTCAAAATCTGTTGTAAGAAAAGTTTTGACTATCGCTATTGCTTCAGCCTCCTTCAGGAACCGTCCCGGAAGCGAACAGATGTTGGCGTCGTTGTGTGACCTGGCAAGCTTACTGATTTCCT
Organism: Bacteroidales bacterium UBA4772; assembly: GCA_002403305.1. Classification (GTDB taxonomy): domain Bacteria; phylum Bacteroidota; class Bacteroidia; order Bacteroidales; family VadinHA17; genus SR-FBR-E99. Next base: position 149,888 of record DHHM01000016.1, on the reverse strand, counting down.
CACACCAACATACAGCAGACCTTATCTTCTGATGCTTGTTGGTCGCCATATTGATGCCGTTGCCAGAACCGCATATGGTTATGCCGTAGCTGAAATCACCCTTCTCCACGGCCTCTGCCAGCGGATGGGCAAAATCAGGATAATCTACGCTGTCTTCAGAAAAAGAACCTATATCCTTAACTTCATACCTGTGTGAAATGAGCCACGTAACGAGCTTTTCCTTGAGCCTGAAACCGGCATGATCTGAGGCAATTATGATTTTTTCCAAAACACCCTTATATTTTTATACAAATATAGTCCTGTAATTAATACCAGAAAAGAAAACATAGCCTGTTTGATTCGTAAATAACAATTTTATCTGATTGGTCGGATGTAACTTGCGTGACATTGCTGATCAAATCTGTCTGAGAGTTGGCGGTCATGCAAGTTTCATCTGTTAATAACATGTAACCACCGTTTTAATTTTTTGTTCATTAATTGTTCTGGCTCGTGTTCTTTGTCCTACATGTATTTTTTTTCTGTTTTCAAAAACAATTTCTCATTTCTGAATGATGATATTTCAACCATTGCTCAACACCCGGAGTGTGATCTTTTATTAACTTTCACTGTCAACAAAAAAGACGTAACAATTGTTAATCTAATGGGTAATTGTCTCTTTTTCAAATAAGGTATGCTTTTTGTTGTGTTTAAAAGCTGTTATTAATCTTTTAACCTCCATTTTTGCAAAATGAATCGTAAAATTGTTTGAACAGAATTAACAGTATATAATAAGCATCATATATAAATTTCTTAAAACTATAATATAAAATATGGTTGTTGAAAAAGATATCGCAAGCAGGATTGAAGAGCTCAAAAAGGAGAAAAATGCTGTAATACTGGCACATTACTATCAGACTTCTGACATTCAGGATATAGCCGATTTCATTGGCGACAGCCTGGCGCTTTCACAGGAGGCAGCAGAGACTGAAGCTGATATTATAGTGTTTGCAGGAGTGAAATTTATGGCCGAGACTGCAAAGATACTGTCACCGGAAAAGAAGGTAATCATTCCGGATATGCTGGCAGGATGCTCACTGGCCGATTCATGCCGAAGGGAGGATTTTGCTAAGTTCATCAGTGATAACCCCGGAAGAACTGTCGTTACCTATGTAAATACAACAGCTGACATAAAGGCCCTGAGTGATATTGCATGCACATCTTCAAATGCCAGGCAGATAATTGAGTCTCTTCCTGAGGATGAAAAGATAATCTTCGGACCAGACCGTAATCTTGGAAATTATATAAAGAGCCTGACGGGAAGGGATATACTTGTCTGGGACGGTGCATGTCATGTTCATGAGGAGTTTTCCCTGGAGGCTATCCTGAAGCTGAAGCGTGAAAACAGTGACGCAAAGATAATTGCACATCCGGAGTGCGAGATGCCGGTTAGACTTGTTGCAGATTATATAGGTTCAACATCAGGTCTGCTCTCATTTGTAAAAAAAGATAAGGGTAAAACATTTATAGTAGCTACAGAACCTGGCATCATATACCAGATGAAAAAAGCCAGGCCGGAGAAGATATTTATTCCGGCACCGCCGAAAGATTCAACCTGCGGATGCAGTGAATGCAATTTCATGAAGCTCATAACTCTTGAAAAGATATATAAATCGCTTAAATTTGAAGAGCCTGAAATAATAGTTGATCCGTTGATAGCAAAACAGGCGTTGATACCTATCAGGAGAATGCTTGATATATCGGCAAAACTGGGCTTATAAAATGAAGAGACTTATACTCACCCTTCTGATTTTTATTCCTTTTTACCTTGCTGCGCAGCAGAACAGGGAACTGAAGGATGGCTTCCAGCAGTTTAAATATCCAAACGGCAATATATCAAGCGAAGGATTTATCAGAAACGGGAAGCCGGACGGATACTGGAAAGGTTACTATGTCACCGGTGTGCTTAAGTCCGAAGGGAAAAGAACCAGCTTTCTCCTTGACAGCATATGGATCTTCTATGACCAGGCAGGTGACACGACGGAGAAGATCAGTTATCTTCTGGGAAAGAGAAACGGATATTATTTCAGGTATAAGAAAGACGCGGTTCACGGACTCTATGTGCATTCTTCAGAGCTATACGCGGGCGACAAAAAGGAGGGGGTAGCACGCATTTTCTATCCGGATGGCAAGATAAGACAGACAATCCCCTATATTAACGGTAAAAAAGACGGACTGTCACGTGAGTATGACAAAGAGGGAAAAATAGTCACCATGTTTGAATACAACAATGACTTCCTCATCAGCCGCGAGCGCATAAACCAGACAGATGCAGCAGGACTAAAACAGGGAGAATGGCTTGATTTTTACCCTGGCGGTACAATAAAAACCGAGAGAAATTATCGTAATGACATGCTTCACGGCTATTACAAGGAATATGATGAGAGGGGAAGGCTTCTGGTTACACTGCTTTATGACAACGGCAAGGTCACCGGCACAGAGATTGACAACAGCGCAGAGATTGATATTGAGAACCGGTATGACGAATCGGGAAAGCTGATCTATTCAGGTCCGTTCAAAGAGGGTATCCCGGTGGGGATACACCGTGAGTACAACAGCGACGGAACAGTCAGGATTGCAAAAATATATAATGATAACGGCGTCCTGATATCTGAAGGAATCGTTGATGATGAGGGCAACAGGAACGGTCCGTGGAAGGATTTTTCCGCTGACGGAACATTGATGGCGGAGGGGGCATATGTCAACAACAGGCGCGCCGGAGCATGGAAATTCTATAATGCTGCCGGAAGGCTTGAGCAGGCAGGATCATACAATAACGGCCGCATTGACGGAACATGGCGCTGGTATTATCCGGAGGGAGAACTGCTGAGGGAGGAGGATTATTACCAGGGAAGGAGAGATGGTCAGTATACTGAGTTCACACGCACCGGAGAAGTAATAGCACGGGGAGAATATGCTGACGGAGAGAGAAACGGCGAATGGATCTTCAGAACAGGTGACAACATCGAAGAAGGCAAGTATCTTCTGGGGCTACGCGAAGGCGAGTGGAAGGCATATTATCGCAATGAAAAACTGAGATTCCGCGGAGAATACAGACAGGGTAATCCCGTGGGCCACCATATGCTGTGGTATGACAGCGGGAGGCTCAGGGAGGATCGCTATTACCGGAATGGCCTCAGGACGCGCACATGGAAAAAGTACAGTGAAGAGGGCGAAGTGATTCTCTCAGTCACCTACCGTGATGATGTAGAGACAAGTATAAACGGGGTGGCGGTAAATCTGCCCGAGAGCGGCGTCAGGCGCATAAAATAGCTTCGGACAATGAGCGAACAGTTCAACCTGAGAAAAGAGATAACCCTCGCCGGTGATGCGGAACTGGAGAAACAGCTGCGGCCACTAACCTTTGACGACTTCAGGGGGCAACCACGGATTACCGAAAACCTGAACGTCTTTGTCACAGCAGCACTGCAGCGTGGAGAGGCTCTTGACCATGTGCTTCTGCACGGGCCTCCGGGACTGGGAAAAACCACCCTGGCCACCATCATCTCCAATGAATTGAAGGTTAAACTGAAAGTTACCTCGGGTCCGGTGCTCGACAAACCCGGAGATCTGGCCGGGCTGCTCACCAGCCTCGAAGACGGGGATGTTCTTTTCATAGATGAGATCCACCGGCTGAGCCCCGTGGTGGAGGAGTACCTATACTCGGCGATGGAGGACTACCAGATTGATATCATGATAGACAAGGGTCCGGGTGCCCGCTCCGTTCAGCTGAAGCTGAATCCATTTACACTCATTGGGGCCACCACCCGTTCAGGCCTGCTGACCAGCCCTCTCAGAGCCCGGTTTGGCATAAAGTTCCACCTGGAATATTATGATACTCCGATACTGAAAGGGATAGTGAAAAGATCAGCAGGAATTCTCAATATAAACATAGACGAGATCGCCGCGCTGGAGATCGCCTCACGCAGCCGCGGTACGCCGAGGATAGCCAATTCACTGCTACGGCGCGTACGTGATTTTGCGCAGGTGAAGGGTACGGGGGCCATTGACCTGGAGATAACGCGCTATAGCCTCGAGGCACTGAATATTGACAAGCACGGTCTTGACGAGATGGATAACCGCATACTTAAGACAATCATTGAAAAGTTCAGGGGCGGACCGGTGGGACTGAACAACGTTGCCACAGCCGTGGGAGAAGAGAGCGGAACCATAGAAGAGGTATATGAGCCCTTCCTTATCAAGGAAGGTTACATAAAAAGAACGCCCCGGGGACGTGAGGCGACGGAGATTGCCTACGTACACCTGGGACTGGTGCCGGGCAGTGACGGAAGACTGTTCTGACACAGCGGTGCCGGGAAAATATGTTAATCCTCTTTTCAGAACAACAGGGCCCGGTAAGCTAAGAACTCAACTTTTCAAGACCCTTGAGGTCAATAATCTTAATTTTCCTGCCGCTGAGCTCAATAAGCCTGTCGCTCTTGAATTCAGAGAGAAGACGGATCACAGATTCGGTGGCAGTGCCGACGATGTTCGCCAGCTCCTCACGTGTCAGGGATATACGGAGGAATTTCTGGTCGTCAAGACCGAAATCGCCGACCAGTTTCACCAGCACCTCTGCAACCCTCTCCCGCACAGTCTTCTGGGCTATGTCAGTAATATATGAGTTAGCCTCTGCAAGCTCGTTACAGGTGAGCTTGACCACCTCAAAGGCAAAGGATGGATTCGTCTTTACAAACTGTATCAGTAACTCGGAGGGGATGAAGCAGACCTGGCTGTCCTCGATAACCTTGGCCGAAGTACATGCCGGCTCATTGCTCAATACTGACCGGTAGGCGATGATCTCGCCGCGGCGTGCAAAACGGATGATCTGTTCCTTACCGTCAACACCCGTCTTGAATACCTTTATGATGCCTGAATGGATACAGAAGAAACCGCTTATACGGTTGCCTTCATGATATAGAATGTCACCTCTCCTGTAGTGTCTGAAATCCTTCTCAAAGTTTAGCCTGTCAATCTCATCACGGGTCAGAAAGCGGAAGACGGCGTTTGTTTCAAACGCGCATTTTTCACATAATACCATGGATAAGTCATGCTGTTTCATAACTCGGGAGGTTAGGATGACAAAGGTGAGTATTAATTAATGAAAATCATAAAATTTCAGACCGGAACTGATTAAGAAACCTGATGTCGTTTTCAAAATAGAGACGGAGATCATTGACGCCGTATTTAAGCATAGCAGCGCGCTCAATACCCAGGCCGAAAGCATATCCCGTATATTTTTCTGAATCAATACCGCATGCATCAAGGACATTGGGATCAACCATGCCGCAGCCAAGGAGCTCGAGCCAGCCTGTGCCCTTGCATACGCTGCAGCCCTTTCCTCCGCACAGATTACAGTTTATATCCATCTCTGCCGAAGGCTCCGTAAAGGGGAAAAAGGAAGGCCGGAGCCTTATCCTCACATCCTTGCCGAATAGCTCTACGGCAAAATAGAGAAGCGTCTGCCTGAGATCGGCAAAAGAGACGTTCTCGGCAACATACAGTCCCTCAACCTGGTGGAAGATGCAGTGGGCACGGGCTGAGACAGCCTCGTTGCGGAAGACCCTGCCGGGAGAGATGGTTCTGATGGGAGGCTGCTCTTTCTCCATCACACGCACCTGTACGGATGAGGTGTGTGTTCGCAGAAGCACATCGTCGGGATGAGACTCCACGCCGGAGCTCTTCCTGATGAAAAAGGTATCCTGCATGTCGCGTGCCGGATGGTCACTGGCAAAATTGAGCATGGTAAAGACATGATTGTCATCCTCTATCTCCGGTCCTTCCGAAACTGTGAATCCTATCCGGTTGAATATGTCAATTATCTGGTTGCGGACAATGGATATGGGATGGCGTGTACCCGCACTGAAGGGCCAGGCCGGACGGGAAAGGTCAGTTTCAGAAGTGACGGTATCAGCAACGGAGATGCGGTCTTTGTGCTCATTGTACTTGTCGGTAGCCAGCTGTTTTAGCTCATTCAAAAGCCTGCCTGTCTCCCTCTTCTCTTCAGGCGGAACATTTCTGAACCCCTCAAAAAGCGTTGAAATACTGCCCTTCTTGCTCAGATATGTTATCCTGAACTGCTCCAGCAGATCAGATCCTGATATCTGAAAATCTTCAACCTCTTTTCTTAATTCTGCAATCCTGGCAATCATCTCCGTGGCCCAATATTATTTTATGATCTTAACATTTATTATCCTGATATCATTTACCGGCCTGTCAGTCATGTCTGTAGCCGTGGCGGCAATAGCATCAACAACCTCCATTCCCTCCAGAACCTCGCCGAAGACGGTATATGCACCGTCAAGAAAGGGTGTCCCACCTGTAGTTTTGTAAACATTAATGTGTTCTTCCGGCATGCTATATGGGCCCGCATCTTCCATCGCCTCATAAGCCCTGACAATAGCATTCTGCTGAATCATATCCTCCGAGACGACGCTATCGGACTGCATGGCCTCCCGACGCAGCTCACTGAGAGCTTTGTTGTAGAGATACTGACGGTGGTTGTACTCAATGCGCTGAATGGTATTGGCCAGTTCCTCATCGTTGTAAACCTTTCCCTGTACAATGTAGAACTGTGTTCCTGATGAGTTGCGGTCAGGATTAACATCATCGCCCATGCGGGCTGCTGCCACAGCTCCCCGCCTGTGAAAGAGTGAGTCGTTGATCTCCGCCGGTATGGTATAATCATCATTCAGTATGGACGTATCCTGTTTTGTGGATCCGTCACCCGTCTGGATCATGAAATCTTTTATCACCCTGTGAAAAGAGACCCCGTCATAAAAGCCACTCTCGGCAAGCTTTATGAAATTGTCGCGGTGCAGGGGCGTCAGGTCAGACAGGGAGATAAGTATGTCTCCCTCGGTAGTTTTGATCTCGGCGCGGACGCCGGATCCGCTGCCGGTTGTACAACCAGCCAGCAGCATTGCGGCTGAAAGCGGTAACAAGATGCGTAAGGAACTCCTCATTTTCTTATTATTTACGAAGGACAAAGATATATATTTGCAGTAAGAGTTAAGCATGAACGATATACGTAAGCTTGCAGGGCAAACTGTCATTTACGGTTTCGGCACCGTTGTGCCGCGATTTTTGAACTATGCTCTGCTGACACCCTTTTATACCTATATTCTAGGCAGGGAACAGTACGGTGTTGTCACGGAGCTGTATGCCTGGATGGTGTTGGCCCTGGTCATTTTAACCTACGGGATGGAGACGACCTATTTCCGGTTCTCGGGAAAAAAGGCGCCGGCAGAGACGGTTTACAGCACCGCCCTGGTCAGTCTCTTTGCCACTTCGGCCTTTTTCATAATGGCGGTGAGCCTTTTCATCACTCCTGTGTCAGGATTTCTCGGTTATGAGGAACACCCGGAATACATACGGATGTTCTCATGGATAGTGGCCATAGATGCCTTTTCGGCAATACCGTTTGCATGGCTCCGCAATAACAACAGGGCCAGAACCTTCAGCATATTGAAGATCATAAATGTGGCCGTGACCATTATCACGGTCTTTTTCTTCCTGAAGGCGGCGCCGACGATGGCAGAGCGGGGAAATGAACAGATTTTTAAGATATATAATCCGGATATGCAGGTGGGTTACGTCTTCGTGGCCAATCTGGTTGGGTCAGCCGTTACGCTGCTGCTGCTGTTGCCATATGTGCTGAAGATACGTCCGGTTTTTGACAGAAAACTGTTCGTGCGTATGCTCTCATACAGCTGGCCGCTACTGGTAGGAGGCATGGCAGGGTCACTGAACGAGGTGCTTGACAAAATACTGCTGCGGCGGTTGATAGGAGGCGCAGAGGGTCTCGCCACAGTGGGTCTTTACGGTGCAGGGTACAAGGTGGGAGTGTTGATGTCTCTGTTTATTCAGATGTACCGCTTTGCCGCGGAGCCCTTCTTCTTTGAAAAGGCCGGAAGCAAGGATGCGAAGGAGATATACGCGGTCACCATGAAGTATTTTGTGATAACCGCACTGATACTCTACCTGGGTATAAACCTGTATGTTGAAGCACTGCAGATAATTATAGGACCGCTGTTCAGGGAATCACTGGTGGTGGTGCCTATAGTAAGCATGGGATACCTCCTGCTCGGCATCTTCATCAACCAAAGCATATGGTACAAGGTAGATGACAGAACCATCTACGGAGCATGGATCACGCTGGCGGGAGCCGCCGTAACAGTACTGGTAAACCTTCTGTTTGTGCCCCGCTACGGCTATATCGCCGCTGCATGGGCACACGTGGCCTGCTACCTGTCAATGGTGGTGTTATCATATGTTGTGGGCATGAAATATTATCCGATAAAGTATGAGACTTTGAAGATAGTGCTCTACATAACGCTGGCGGTGGTACTACTGGCACTATCACGACTGCTGGCCCCGGAGAACAAAATAACCGGCATCGTTTTTGACACTATACTCCTTTTCATTTTCTTTGCCGTGGCAGAGATTAAGGATAAATACTTTACGTTATTGTTTAAAAGGAAAAATGAAGATCAGAATAGTTAACAGGTCAAAACACCCGGTGCCGTCATACGAGACTGAATTTTCTGCAGGCATGGATCTGAGGGCTGATATCCGGGAACCGGTTACCCTAAAAGCCATGGAAAGAAGACTTGTGTCAACAGGTCTGTTTATTGAACTGCCGGAAGGTTATGAGGCACAGGTAAGGCCAAGAAGCGGCCTGGCCATCAAACACGGGATCACGGTGCTAAACTCGCCGGGGACAATTGACGCCGACTACAGGGGAGAAATATGCGTGATCCTGATAAACCTGTCAGACTGTAATTACACCATAAATGACGGCGACAGGATAGCGCAGATGATTATATCGCATAATGAGAAGGCCGAGTTGATTGAAACAGATGAAATAAAAATGACGGAGAGAGGAACCGGAGGATTCGGACACTCGGGCAAGAGATGAGAAAAGAGCTTTGGATAATTGCAGCAGTGCTGCTGATAAACGGCTGTTCCACAGGAACCGTCGCACCTACGGCAGACACAGATAAGATAGTGAGGCCCGACAGCAGGTATGACTATATGCTGACCGAGGCACTGCGACAGAAATATGTGGGTGATGTAAATGAAGCTGCAAGACTGTTTGAGAAATGCATAGAGACTGATCCGGCACGCTCTGTTCCCTACTTCGAGCTGGCACAGATATATTCGGCCGCAGGCATGGGAGAGAAAGCGGTTAAGTATGCCTCGGCAGCAGCACGACTGGAGCCGGATAACTACTGGTACCAGCTGGCAGCCGGTTCGCTTTTCACACAGTATGAACATAAGGATTCGTCACTGGTATATTTCAGCAGGGCGCTGAAGGCTGACAACCGGGCGGTGGAGGTTAATTCAATACTGGCAGGACTCTATGCAGAAAGAGGAGAAGCCGAAAAGGCAGATTCGCTCTTCAGCATTCTGAACAACCAGGGTGCGCTCAACGATGACATGTTCCTCATGATGATCTCCGGCCTGATAATGAAAGGAGACCTGAAAGAGGCTGCAAAGAGAACCGAAAGACTGATTGAAAGAGAGCCGGACGAAATGAGATACAAAGCGTTGCTTGCAGATATAAGTTACGAGGCGGGTGATATTGAGAAGAGCGACAGCATATACAGGTCAATAATTGATAAGGATCCGGATAATATAGAGACACAGCTGCTATACCTGATGAACCAGGTATACAAAAAGGATTATGCTGATATTTCGGGATTTTTGAATAGTGTTTTTGAAAGTGAGGTTGTTGACAGGGAAAGAAAGATATCTGTCGCCGGAAGACTGCTGACTGACACTGCCTATGTAAAGGAAAACTCCCACTCACTGGAAGAGAGCCTGATAATACTTGAGGGTAAATATCCCGACGATGAGGAGATACTGTCAATGAGGCCCCTAATGTATGAGAACGCAGGCCGCCTCGATGAGGCAATTTCGCGGTATGAAGCGATAATTGATAGGGTGAAGCCCGGATTTTACCTAAAGGAGAGACTGATACTGCTCTATGCAGGACAAGAAGAATACAGGAAGGTGTATAACCTTGCCGCAGTCTATTCACGTGAAAACAACAGAAGCATCATCGGGAAAGTATATTATGCTATAGCTGCGATGGAACTTGAAGAGTACCAGGTAGCAGACACAGAACTGAAGAAAGCACTCATCCTGGCAGGAAATGATGACGGGATGAAGGTACAGGTTCTCTCAATGATGGGAGATCTTAAATTCAGGATGAAAGATCCGGATGCTGCCTTCGGGTTCTATGAGGAAGCCCTGACACTGTCGCCAGGAGAGGTGCTGATACTTAACAATTATGCCTATTTTCTTGCCGAAGATGAGCGTGAGCTGAAAAAGGCCCTGAAGATGGCAGAAGAGGTTATGCGGAAGGAGGGAGATAATCCCACGTATATAGATACATATGCATGGGTGCTATATAAGCTGGGAAAGCACAGGCGCGCATGGAAACAGATGCAGAGAATAGTTGATGCGGATGATGTGAATGACGCAGAGATACTGGAACATATGGGATTTATTCTATATGAACTGGGAAGATGCGAAGAGGCTGCGGAATACTGGAAGACATCGCTGGAAAAGGACAGCTCAAAATCCTATCTGGAGGAGGAGATAAAGAAATGCGGGAAGGATTAAGATTAGCGATTGTAGTTCTGCTGATAGTTATGCTTGCCGGTTGCTCAGCTGCACGCAGAAGGAAGAGCGCTATACCGGATGCGGCAGGAGGTGCGGTAAGTTACAGTGCAATGGCTGGCATAGTCAAGGGATATAATATCACTGAAGAGGGATTCGTTATTCGAAGGGGAAAAGTAGAACTTCAGGGAACACAGGTGGAGGGAACCTTTGCCTTTACTGCGAGGATAAACAGGGATGGTGATTTTCTTGCGTCAGTGAGAGGACCGCTTGGAATAGAATTGGTGAGATTACTTGCTGTGGGAAATGAAATAGCAGCAATAGACAGGTTCAACAGAACTGTGTATGTGGGAAAAAGAGATGTCTTCATGCAAAAGAACGGGATGCCTGGCGATTTCGTGGAGATACTCTTTGGCGACATACCGGAACTGTACAGTGCACAGTTTGAAGCAGTGAGCGCAAATGAGCTGATAATGAGGGTATCGGACATGAACACGGAAAGAGAGGTGGTGATATGTGTTGATGAGATGAAGGTGTGCAGGCAAAGTGTTAGTACCGTGGCGTCGGGACATGAGATTACGATGCATTTCGGCGATTTCAAGAGTGGCGGAGATAAGAAATATGCTACGCACATTGAGATGAATGAGAAAAAGAAAAAGCTGCATGTGACAGTGAGGATAGACGAACTGGTTACAGGCTTTGATGAGGAGATCGTGTTTAACCTGCCATCATACCGGAGAAGCAACATATGAAAAGAGTGTTTCTGTCGGCTTTGATCATGATGTGCGCGCTGATCGCAGTTAAGGGACAGTCACGTGCCGAGCTTGAGGAGATGAGGAAGAAAAACCTCGAGGAGATAGAATATGTTGACAGACTGCTCAGGAGTACGGCCAGTGAAAGGAGCGAGAACCTGAATGAGCTCAGGGTCATTGGAAAGAAGCTGAACCTGAGGGAGAAGCTGATTAATGAATATGGCCGGGAGATATCACTTCTGGAATACAGGATCTCACTCAACCGGATGGCGGGAGAGATGCTTGAGGAGGACCTGAATAGTCTTAAAAATGATTATGCCAGGTCAATAGTAAGTGCATACAAGGCCACGAAGGGCACTCCGGCAGTAGCGTTCATTCTATCATCTGCAGATTTCAACCAGGGTTACAAGAGGTTGAAATATATACAGCAGATAGCACGATACAGAAGAAAGGAATCGGAGACAATAGAGACGATATATAAGGAATTGCATAAGACACAGCAGAGGCTGGAGAAAGACAGGAAAAACATCAATGATCTGAAGGAAAGGGAAGAAAGGCAGAAACAGATGCTGGGGAATGAAAAGAGCAGGAAGGAGAGGATGGTAAGTACCCTGGCGAAAAAGGAAGCACAGCTGAAGCAGGATCTTGCACAGAAGAAAAGGATAGCAAAGCAGATTGAAAATGAGATTGCCCGATTGATAGAGGAAGAGAGAAAAAGAAGTGCTGTGACCCCGATGAGCAATGAGATGAAGGTTATAGGAGAGTTGTTCGGGGAGAACAGGGGGAAATTACCATGGCCTGTGGACCAGGGACTGATCACAAGTCACTTTGGACTGCAGCCGCACCCAGTATTGAAGAATGTGACTGAGGACAACATTGGGATTGAGATTACATCGAGCGGGACCACAAGGGCAAAAGCAGTATTCAAGGGTGAGGTGGTTAGAGTGTTCGCAATATCAGGTGCGAATATGGCAGTGATAATACGGCACGGTAAATATTTGACTGTATATCAGAATATTGTTAATGTGAAGGTAAAGGCCGGAGATGCAGTTGTAACAGGAGGGATTTTGGGCGATGTTTTCAGCGACAGCAGGGATGGAGGAAAAAGCGTAATAAAATTCATGATCTACGAAGAGAAGAAAAAACTTGACCCGGAACGGTGGCTGTTAAAAAAATGATTAAATTTTGAAACAAAAAAATTGACCTGTTAGTATAAAAACTGATAGGGAAACAGGATGGAAAGTATTACTATTAATTCAGACGTTGAAAACCTCAGGGTTGTTGAAACCGTTGTCGATACACTTTCGAAGAAACTGGGAATACCGGATGAGGTATACGGCAAGATACTCATATCCACCGTTGAGGCCGTGAATAATGCCATATTGCACGGAAACAAGGGAGACATAAAAAAGATTGTTAAGGTTGATTTCGCAGCTGACGGGAACTTTTTCAACGTAACTGTAACTGATGAGGGAGAAGGATTTGAATACAGCAATCTCCCGGATCCTACTGATCCTAAAAATATTGAAAACCTTCACGGCAGGGGTGTTTTTCTGATGAGAAACCTGTCAGATGAGATAGAGTTTAATGAGTCAGGTAACGAGGTTAAAATGCAGTTCAGATATTAGTAGATTGGTAATAAGGGTACACTACGATATTGAAAAGTTCAGACTGCGTGAAAGTAAGGCACTGAAGAGGGTTATTGGAAGGATAATATCTGATGCGGGAATGAAGCAGGGGACAATTGACCTGGTCTTTACGGGCGACAGTAAGGTGTATGAGATAAACAATGAATTTCTGGGGCACGACTATTACACAGACATTATTACGTTCAACTATAACAGCGGTAAGACAGTTAACGGTGAAGTATATATCAGCATCGACAGGGTGCGGGAAAACGCAATGAAGTTCAATGTACCGTTCAGGAGTGAATTGAAACGGGTTGTTTTTCATGGAGTACTCCACTTGTGCGGATATGATGACAGAACAGCTGAGCAGAAGGCAAAGATGAGGGAGATGGAAGAGATGTATCTGGCTTTATCATATGCCGGATGAATTTCAATTATGATATAATTGTTGTTGGCGGTGGTCATGCAGGTTGCGAGGCCGCGCATATAGCTGCTGTAATGGGGGCAAAGACACTGCTTGTCACAATGGACATGACAAAGCTGGCCCAGATGTCGTGCAACCCGGCAATGGGAGGTATAGCCAAAGGACAGATAATCAGGGAGATAGATGCACTGGGAGGAATGTCAGCACTTGTGACTGACAGAACGATGATACAGTTCAGGATGCTCAACAGGAGCAAGGGCCCTGCAATGTGGAGCCCGAGGGCTCAGTGTGACCGGATGCTGTTCAGCAGGGAGTGGAGGAAGTTACTGGAGGAGACTGATAACCTTCACATATGGCAGGAACAGGCAAACCGACTGATACTGGAAGATGGGCGGGTAAAAGGCGTGAAGACAACCTTCGGGAATGAGTTCAGGGCAGAGGCTGTGATACTTACAAACGGCACCTTTCTTAATGGACTGATGCATGTGGGATTCAGCACCATGCCTGGGGGGCGGTCAGGAGACGCCGAATCGCTGGGCCTTAGTGACCAGTTAAGAGAGGCTGGTTTTGAGGTCGGGAGGCTTAAGACGGGAACAAGTGCCAGGGTAGACGGAAGAAGCGTTCGGTTTTCAGAGATGACGGAGCAGAAGGGCGATGGCGACGGCAGATGCTTTTCATTTATGAATGACCGGGTTGTGATTAAGGACGAGAGGAGCTGTTTCATCACTCATACAAACAGGGAAGCACACGAGGTTTTGAGGGAAGGGCTGAAGTTTTCGCCGCTCTTTACAGGAAGGATCAAGGGGAGGGGACCAAGGTACTGTCCGAGCGTGGAGGACAAAATCGTAACCTTTGAAGGAAAGGAATCACATCAGCTCTTCCTTGAACCGGAAGGATGGGAAACCAATGAATATTATATTAACGGATTTGCCAGCAGCCTTACGCTTGAAACACAGATCGGTGCGCTTCATAAGATAAAGGGACTGCAGGATGTAGTTATATACAGGCCCGGATATGCAATAGAGTATGACTTCTTCCAGCCCACACAGCTGAAGCATACGCTTGAGACAAAAAGGGTGGATGGACTCTACTTTGCAGGACAGATAAACGGAACAACCGGATATGAGGAGGCCGGTGCACAGGGATTGATGGCTGGAATAAATGCCGTGCTCAAAATGAAAGGAGGGGAACCGTTTATACTGAGACGTGACGAAGCTTATATCGGGGTCTTGATTGATGATCTCGTGACAAAGGGAGTAGACGAACCATACAGGATGTTTACATCAAGAGCAGAATACCGGATCTTGCTAAGGCAGGACAACGCGGATGAGCGGCTGACAGGTAAGGGATACAGTATTGGAACCGTGAGTGAAGAGAGGATGCAGAGAATGAAGATGAAATATGCCATGGTTGAGGAGCTGGAGGCATTTCTGAAAAGAAGCACTGTTTGCCCGGGAGAAATAAATTATTTCCTTGCTGAGCGTGGGACTGCACCAATAAGTCAGAAAATTAAAGCAATAAATATTGCCGCGCGGCCGCAAATAGATCTGAAGGAGCTACTGCCTGAAGTCCGGGGATCAGAAGTACTTCTGTGCAACAGGGCGGAAAGCAAAACAGATATCATTGAAGCAGCAGAAATCCGCATCAAGTATTCCGGATATCTGGAGAGAGAGAGAGGAGTGGCGGACAAGATAAAGAGAATGGAGGATCTGAAAATCCCTGATGACATAAGCTATGACGAGCTGGTATCAATATCAACGGAGGGACGCCAGAAGCTTTCCAGAATAAGACCGGCGTCCATAGGTCAGGCATCAAGAATTAGCGGAGTATCAACTTCTGATATTTCAATTCTGATAATGTATCTTCGCAGATAATAGAAAGTGTTCCACGTGGAACACTTTTTTTAACCAATAAGATGAAAATATCTGGAAAAATTATTGATGTGCATCAGAGGCGCATCTATCAAGGTGCTGTTACTATTTCAGCAGGCATAATAGAGAGCATGGAAGAAACCGGATCGGGACCTGATATTTACATCATGCCGGGATTGGCTGATGCGCACGTGCATATCGAAAGTTCCATGCTTGTGCCATCACATTTTGCCGTCGCTGCTGTACGGCACGGGACTGTGGCGGTGGTGGCTGACCCGCACGAGATAGGGAATGTGCTGGGTAGTGAGGGAGTAAAATTCATGATTGAGAATTCCCGAAGTGTGCCGTTGAAAATTATATTTGGTGCACCATCATGCGTGCCGGCTACAGATTTTGAAAGCAGTGGTGCACGCATTGACGCGGATGATATAAAAGAACTTCTGGAAAATGATATGATAGGGTTCCTGGCCGAGATGATGAACTTCCCGGGAGTGGTGCATGATGACCCCGAGGTGGTACGTAAGCTTGAAGTTGCCCGGAATGCAGCCGTTCCAATAGACGGCCATGCGCCTGGTCTGACGGGGAAAGATCTTATAAAGTATATTAGGTCTGGAATTACTACCGACCATGAATGTACTACCCTTGAAGAGGCACAGGAAAAGATTGCAGGCGGGATGAAGATACTCATCAGAGAAGGCAGTGCGGCAAAAAACCTTGAGGCACTCGCACCGCTTTTGGAGACAAATCCTGATGATGTGATGCTATGCAGTGACGACATGCATCCTGAGACCCTGGAAAAGGGACATATTAACCGGCTGGTGGCAAGACTAATCAGCATGGGATATGATATTTTCAACGTTATCAGGGCCGCATCGGTAAACAGTGCAGAGCATTATAAACTCAATGTCGGACTGCTGAAGCCGGGAGACCCGGCAGACTTTATAGTAACTGATGATCCCGGGAAGATGAATATCAGGCAAACCTTCATAAACGGAAAATGCGTTTTTGACGGTGTGAAATCACTCTTTTCACCTGGAGTGGTTATGAAGGTCAATCATTTCAACTGTAGTCACCTGCTGCCGGGCGAGATAAGAGTCGGGAATACCGGAAAACGGATACGGGTTATCGTAGCACGAAACGGCGGGCTTCTCACTGATACTGTAACAACTGAAGCGGCGACAGGTAAATATGTGGAACCGCGTCCCGCAGAAGATCTTTTGAAAATCGTAGTTAAGGAGAGGTACAACGATAAACCCCCGGCAGTCGCCTTCATCAGGGGCTTCGGGCTTAAGAGCGGGTCCATGGCGTCGTCGGTTGCTCACGACAGCCATAATATAATAGCCGTTGGAACCAATGACCGCGACATAATCAGTGCAATTAATATGATAACCGACGCCAGGGGCGGTATGTCAGTAGTCTCCGATGACGGGGCTGAAATCCTTCGTCTGCCTGTTGCAGGCATCATGTCTGATATTCCTGTAACAGCCATGGCTCGACAGTACGAACGACTATCGGAGAGCGTCAGGAATCTCGGATGCAGGCTCGATGCACCCTTTATGACCCTCTCCTTTATGGCCCTTCTGGTCATTCCCGAGCTCAAGATAAGCGACCGCGGACTGTTCGACGGACTGGCATTCCGCCACGTACCGCTCTTTGTAGAATAATCCGGAGGAAAACAGTTGCACCACCGGGTTCACACCCCGCGGGTACGGAGATCGTGACACCACATCATGATGGCAGGTTCCGCTCCTGGCTGAATAATCAGCTGACGAGCTTCATTGGCCACAGCTAAATCCAGACGGGCGAAAACCCCACGGCAAACCGGCACTCCTGCCCGTTCCGATCTTTGTTGAATAGGCTGCAGGAAAACTTATCCCCTGCCTGTTCATCGCAAGGGTGTACCTCCTCCGAACCGGGAGAGAGCATCCAACAACGCGCTTTTATAGAAGTGCACTTCCTGATATCCCTGCTAATTATGGTTCAGCCCCGGCGAACACATTTTGCCCACGAAGCTCGACCATGGTACATCAGACCTTATTCTATCTCCACCGCAGAATTTAACGGTGCTTCGCAGTTCATTCCCCATCTTCACATCCTTAGCTCCGGGGCATCACAATATAACATTCCTTTCTTCGATGGGTAATCCAATGGATTGATCTTTGTCTGTTACGGGCAACTATTTGACTAACAAATATATGTATATCATTCCGCTGCCTGTTATCTTCAATTCCTCATTTTTATACCTTTGGGGAAAGTGAAATAAATTCAAACCCTCTTTGCCAGAAAAGGAAAATATACGATCTACAGTCCCAAACCTCCCGGACAGCCCGGGCGTCTACCAGTTCGCAGATGCCTCGGGAACAATACTTTACGTAGGTAAAGCCCGCAGCCTGCGCAAAAGGGTGGCCTCATACTTCTCGGGACAACAATCGGGAAAAACCCGCGTGATGCTTTCAAGAGCGGCAGAACTGCGCCATATTGTGGTTGACAATGAGTCGGAGGCACTGCTTCTGGAAAACTCCCTAATAAAAAAGCATCAGCCGAGGTACAATATTCTCCTGAAGGATGATAAGACCTATCCCTGGATATGCATTAAGAATGAGCACTTTCCGCGTGTGTTCATGACCCGCAAACTGATTGCCGACGGATCATCATATTTTGGTCCATACACTTCTGTACCTGCCGTACGTACACTGCTTGAACTTATCAGGCAGCTTTACCAGATAAGGACATGTTCGCTTCCCCTGCGCGAAAAGCAGATTAAGGAAGGCAGATTCAAAGTCTGTCTGGAGTATCATATGGGAAACTGCAAAGCCCCATGCACAGGGCTTATCAGTGAAACGGAATATAATCAGAACATATTGAAAATAAGGCAGATAATCAAGGGAGATATAAGTTCAGTCACAGCACATCTTGAGAAAGAGATGAAATATTATGCAGCTGAACTGAAATTTGAGGAGGCCCAGAAAATAAAGGAGAAACTTGAAATACTTTCGCGCTACCGGAGTAAATCGGTGGTTGTCAACAGCTCTGTCAGGAATGTTGATGTCTTCGGCTGTTCTGAAGATGAAAACTCATTGTATGTCAGCTATATGAAGGTTGTTGCGGGCGCAGTGGTACAGAGCTGGCCGGTTGAGCTCAGGATGAGACTGGAGGAGGAGAGGGAATCGGTCCTGTCAACGGCTGTCACGGAGATCAGGCAGAGGGTCTCAAGCGATTCACCAGAGATAATCGTTCCCGTTATGCCTGACATCCTGGAGGAGGGGGTAAAATACAGTGTTCCGAAGCGGGGCGACAGGCTCAAGCTGCTACAGCTGGCGGAGCGCAATGCGGTCTTCTTCAAGCTTGAACGACAAAAGAAAGCAGCCGAAAAGTCAAAGGAGAAAAGAACCGAAAGAAACCTTGAGAAGGTGAAAAAGGATCTCCACATGCCGCTGCTGCCTGTTCATATCGAATGTTTCGACAACTCTAACATACAGGGAGAATCAGCGGTAGCGGCCTGTGTCGTCTTCCGTAACGGTAAACCCAGCAACAGTGAATACCGTCATTTCAACATAAAGAGTGTTACCGGGCCCGACGACTACGCCTCCATGGAGGAGGTGCTATTCCGCCGATACAGGAGAATGCTTGATGAAGGGAAACCACTGCCTCAGCTGATAGTGATAGATGGCGGCAAAGGGCAGCTCTCATCGGCAGTTAAGAGCCTTGAGTCTCTTGGACTGAGAGGAAGGATTACCGTCATTGGTATTGCAAAGAAACTTGAGGAAATATATTTCCCCGGTGATTCTGTTCCTCTCTATCTCGACAGGAACAGCATAACGCTGAAGATCATTCAGCATCTCAGGAACGAAGCACACAGATTCGGCATTAACTTTCACCGCAACCGGAGAAGTGCCGGCATGAACAGTTCTCTTCTCGATGAGATCCCGGGCATAGGGGAGAAAACCAAGGAAAAACTGCTTAAGAGATTCGGTTCGGTCAGAAAGGCAGCTGAAGCCTCCCCGGCAGAACTTGAGGCGGCAATCGGGAAGCAAAAGGCTGCGATAGTGATCGCAGCCCTCCAAAAATGACTATTTTCCACGTGGAACAATCAGCCTCACCAGTCTTGATAATCACCTGAATCACAGCGACTAACGAGGCTGTGGGTGACGTCTTAACCTCCTGACATTTAAAAATTTTAGTTTACGCGGGAAGTGCCCCGAAGATTTTCTTCAGAAAACGGTGTACGGAATGCACTCCGTTCGGTTTCCAGAACATCAGGATGCACTGGTTGTGGATAAAGTTCAGATCCTCCTTTGAAAATTCCTCAACCAGCGATTTGGTTTCTGCCCCCTGCTGGATCCACAGATCCTTTATCCCGTGTTCAGCGGCCTCCCTGGCAACGGCGGCAGTCTCTTCCTTTGGTGTCATAAAGATCACCCCCCTGATGTCTGATGGAAGTTCCTTTACGGAACCAAAGCATCTCACGCCGTCGATCGATTCTGCGTTGGGATTAATGGGGACAACATCCATTCCCTTTTTGCGCAGATCCTTGAACATGACCTGCCCGAATTTCTTCGGATCACGTGACACTCCTGCAATGGCATACTTTTCCAGTGACAGGAAGCGGGCGACATCTTTCATTTTTTTCTCAGTGTTGAAAATATTACAAATTCCATCATTGCAGATCTGGTTTCTGATTCGGGGTATTCCTCAAGGATATGAATAGCCCTGTCGGCATACTCCTGCATTTTTGTCTCGGCATATTCAAGGCCGTGATTATTTTTTACAAAAGCGATCACCTCCCTGATCTCACCACGCGATTTCTTCTTTTTCCTTATGATGCGCTTTATCTTCCTTCTCTCTGCCGGTCCGGCCTCGCGCAGCGCATGAATCAGCGGCAGAGTGATCTTCTTTTCCTTAATGTCGTTTCCTTCACGCTTCCCCGTCAGTCCGTTGCTTGTATAGTCAAGGAGGTCATCCTTTATCTGGAATGCCACACCCACATTTACGCCGAACGATTTCATCTTTTCGATGGTCTCCGGGTCATCGGTGACAGAGCTGGTGCCGCAGGCGGTGCAAGCTGCAATCAGCGCCGCAGTCTTCATCCTTATGATGCGGAAGTAATCCTCTTCCCTTATATCCAGCCTGCGGGTCTTCTGCAGCTGTATCAGCTCTCCCTTTACTATTTCCCTCACGGCGTCGGAGACAATGCCAAGCATGTCAAAACGCTTCTTCGAAACACTGATAAGCATTCCCTGTGCAAGCAGGTAATCACCAACCAGCACGGCGATCTTTGAGTTGTAAAGCACATTGACAGTCGGCAGTCCTCGTCGTTCCGAGGCATCATCAACAACGTCATCATGCACCAGGGTGGCCGTATGAAGCAGCTCGATGAAGGTGGCGGCTATGTATGTTGTCTCGGTGATGGTGCCGTGGAGCCTGGCGGAGAGAAACACCAGAAGAGGCCTTAGCTGCTTGCCCTTCCGGCGTATGATATTATTAAGGATGACCCGGAAAAATGGGATATCACTACGGAGCGTCTTTGCGAAGTAGGACTCAAAATCGCGCATCTCTGCGGCAACGGGGCTCTTAATATCTGCAATGGTTGACATCTTTCCGGCCTGTAATAAGCTCAAAAATAAGAGAAAATGTTTTACCCGGATAGTTTTTCACAGCATGGCGTTGAAAAGAACCGGACATATATGCAATTATCACCTTTTCTCTTCAAGAAACTTTCTCTGGAACAGAAGTATTGCGATCACTCCGGTGGTGATTGATGCGTCTGCAATATTGAAAACGGGTCTGAAAAAGACAAATGACTGTCCGGGTCTGATCGGCGACCATTCGGGCCATTGCGTGTCTATAATCGGAAAATAGAACATATCCACCACCCTTCCCGTCAGAAATGAGGAATATCCTCCTCCCTCCGGGAACAGGACTGCCGGGGTGTGCCAGCTCTCACTGAAGATCAGGCCGTAAAAGGCACTGTCAATGAGATTTCCTGCTGCGCCGGCGATTATTGCACTGACTGACAGTACAAGTCCTATATGGGCTTTCTTTCGTATAATGCCGGCCAGATACCACGAGATCCCTGCTATGGCCAGCATCCGGAATGCAGAAAGGGCTATCTTGCCGGCCTTGCCGCCCCACTCCATACCGAAAGCCATGCCGTTGTTCTCAAGGAAGTGTATCAGGAACCAGTTGCCTGCCACATGTATCTCCTCGCCAATGACCATATTGGTTTTAATGATGATCTTGAGGATCTGATCGACAAGCAGTATGGAGAAGATCAGCAGCAGTGACTTTTTCGCAACCGACATAGGTGTTAAAATTTGGCGCAAATTAGCAAAAAAACCCGAACGGCGTTATCATCAGTTACATGACGTCTGCATCATCCGGCATCCGGCTCCGGGTCAGTAATAGAGAAATCTCTTTATCTTGAGCGTTGCTGTCTTCTGAAATGGTTCAGGCTGGTAAACTACAAGCTGCAACTGGCTGTATTTGTTTACCTTCGAATTGACGTACCTGCGCAGCTCCTCAAGATATTCTTCCACCAGATGTTCCGCATGATCCGTGATCTCCTTCTTCATCTGCTGGTATTTTGCCTGCAGTTCCTCAATGTTTACATGGACCATTGCAACTAGCTTGCCCTTCTGCTGCACCACCAGAGACTCAATCACGTGCCCAAAGTCGTTTATGACTGATTCAATCTCTTCAGGATAGATATTCTCACCGCTTGAACCAACGATCATATTCTTAAGCCGTCCTCTGATACTAAGATAGTTATCTTTGTCGAGATGCCCAAGGTCGCCGGTACGGAACCATCCGTCGGGTGTGATTACTTCAGCCGTCATCTGCGGCTCACGATAATATCCTTTCATGACATTGTCGCCCCTTACCCATACTTCACCCTCGCCGGTAACCGGGTCGGGGTTGTGAATCTTAAGTGTCACGCCTTCCATTGCCGGTCCTGTGGAACCCAGCCTGCAGGAACCGACCTTTGTGCCTGCCAGCAGCGGTGCGGTCTCAGTAAGTCCGTAACCGATGGCATACGGGAAGCCCGCATCGAGAAGGAATTTTTCAACTGTAGGAGTGAGCTTGGCACCACCCACGCCGAAGAAGCGCAGCCTGCCGCCGAATGTCGCATATATCTTTTTCCCCGCAATCTTGTTAAGAAGCCTGCGCACGGGGGTTTTGTGATAGAGAAAGGATACCAGCCTGTTCTTCTCGAATGTCGGAAGAATCTTGCTGAAATATATCTTTTCCATTATCAGTGGCACTGTGAGCATCGTCGTAGGCCTCACCATCTCAAGTGCAGGCAGCAGTACTGACGGTGTCGGTGCCTTGCGCAGATAATATATCGCGGCTCCGTTGAAAAGCGGAAGTATCAGACCGAGTGTCTGCTCGTAGGTGTGAGATAGCGGAAGGATTGACAGAAACACATCACTCTCCACCACCTGCTGGATGGTGAGCACCTGCTGTGCGGTAAAACAGATGTTTTTATGAGTCAGCATTACTCCCTTCGACTTGCCTGTGGTCCCGGAGGTGTAAATTATCACCGCCAGATCCTCTTCCTCAACCGGGTATTCCCTTTCAGGCCTTCCTTCCGGATCAAAACTGGCGCCGTTGCTTCCCGATATTACCGAGAAATCGTCATTGGATATGACCGTCTCAAGCGTTTCTGATTTGAATCCCTCAATTTTTGGCCTCAGGGCATTGGATACAAAAAGTACTTTGGCCCCTGAGTGTACCATCACATTTGAAACCTCCCCGGCAGTGAAGTCGGGAAGTATAGGTACTGCCACAGCACCCATTGAGGTTATTGCCAGGTAGGTCGCACCCCAGTTGGGCATGCTGCCGCTCAGGAGAGCCACCCTGTCTCCCTTTTGCACCCTGTATTCTTCAAGCAGGCGGGTTATCGCCCGGGTACGGTTACTGAGCTGATGGTATGTAATAACATCCTCTCCCACAAATCCCATTGCCTTGTTGCTGCCGTGCTTTCTGAAGCTCTCTCCGGCAAGGAACGGGATTGTCAACATCATCTTGTTATCCATAATTTATTACTTTGAGGGAACAAAGGTACGCTTAAATAATTATGTACGACATTTAAGGTTGTAAATATCAGTGAGAAATAACATGATAAACAAAAATCGTGATAAATAGGTTACTTTTGTGAGCATCAATAATTGTACTATGTCTGTTATCAGGGTAACCAGGGAATTCAGGTTTGAGATGGCGCACGTGCTGTGGAATTATGACGGTCCCTGCCGTAACGTGCACGGTCATTCATATCTTCTTTATGTGACCTTATCGGGTCTGCCGCTTGATGATACGGATCATCCGCGCAACGGCATGGTGATCGACTTCAGAGATCTGAAGCGGATAGTGCTGGAGCATGTCGTCAACAGGTTTGACCATGCTCTGATGGTATCCGGACTGGCGCCTGCAGATCTTGTAGAAAGCTACAGGAAACACTTCAGCAATGTCATTGTCTCGCCATACCAGCCGACATGCGAAAACATCGTTTCGGATATTGCATCAATCATCAGCGACAAGATACCAGAAGGTGTCTCTCTTCACAGCGTGAAACTTTATGAGACGGCCAACTCGTTTGCCGAGTGGTACGCATCAGACAACCGGTGATGGCAGAAGAAAAGGACAAAAGGCTTTTTTTACTTGATGCTTATGCGTTGATATTCAGGTCATACTATGCATTCATCAGGAATCCTCGCGTGACATCCAGAGGGATGAACACCTCTGCGGTGTTTGGATTTCTTCTCACCCTGGAAGATCTGCTTAAGAAACAGAATCCCACGCATATAGCCGTTGTATTTGACCCCCCCGGACCTACCTTCAGAAATGAGATATACCCGGCATACAAGGCCAACCGTGACGCTACCCCCGAGGATATCAAAATAGCAGTGCCCTATATCAAGCGG
This sequence comes from Bacteroidales bacterium UBA4772, assembly GCA_002403305.1. Taxonomy (GTDB): domain Bacteria; phylum Bacteroidota; class Bacteroidia; order Bacteroidales; family VadinHA17; genus SR-FBR-E99. The sequence continues at coordinate 125,627 of DHHM01000016.1, read as the reverse complement.
CTGCTCGAGGCATACCGCATTCCCATCGTGGAGGTGCCGGGCTTCGAGGCCGACGATGTCATAGGCACGCTGGCACGAAAGGCATCGGAAGATGGTTTCATGGCATACATGATGACACCTGACAAGGACTTTGCACAGCTTGTCACCAACAGAGTGAAGATGTACCGTCCCGGACGCGGTGGCGGCGAAGCCGAGATATGGGGAGAAGATGAAATCATGAGGGAGTACGGCGTCGCCCCGTCAAATATTACCGATCTCCTCGGCCTTATGGGCGACAGCTCTGACAATATCCCCGGCGCCCCGGGAATAGGCCCTAAGACAGCCTGCAGGCTCATCAGCGAGCACGGAGACATTGAGAGCCTTCTGGGCAAGACATCGGAGCTCTCAGGCCGGCAGAAGGACATCCTGGAGCAGAACAGGGAACAGATCCTCCTCTCAAAGCGGCTGGCGACAATCGAACAGAATGTGCCGCTGGAATTCCGTCACGAGGAGTTCCACCGCAGCGGGGCAGATCCGGAGGCACTGCGAACGCTCTATGAGGAGCTGGAGTTCAGGACTATGGCCTCACGACTCCCGGTATCAGCCGGTAGCACCTCAGGAAAACCCCGGCATGATGTTGCCGGAACAGAGGCATCAACCTCTGAATCACCAGGCGGTACGGGAACCATCTTTGGCGCAGCAGCCTCTGAACCAGGGTCCGGAAGCGCGGGGACTCTCTTCGGCGATGCTGCCTCTGAAGCCAGCGCCGGCAGCCAGGGAACACTTTTCGGCAACCCTGCCGCCGCAACGCGTTCATCCGCCTCAAACATCAGCAATACCCCTCACGAATATAGTGTTGCAGGAAACATGGAGGAGACAGAGGAGCTGGCAGCACGGCTTGCAGCACTTAAAGAGTTCTGCTTTGACACCGAGACCACCTCCCTCGACCCTCTCAATACCTCGCTCGTAGCTGTCGCCTTCAGCTGGCAGAAGGGCTCAGGAACCATGCTGTGGCTTCCGCCTGACAGAGAGGAGGCACTGCAGAGGCTGGAGCCTTTCCGGAGAGTGTTTGAAGATGAAAAAATCGTCAAAACAGGACAAAACCTGAAATTTGATATCCAGGTGCTGTCAGGATACGGTATCAGGGTCAGGGGTCCCCTGTTTGACACAATGATAGCACATTACCTCCTTGAGCCCGACATGCGTCATAACATGGACCTGCTCTCGGCCAGCTACCTTAACTATGAACCTGTTCATATAGAAGAGCTCATTGGCGAACGAGGTCCCAAACAGAAGAACATGAGGGATGTTGGCAGGGAGCAGCTCAGGGAATATTCAGTGGAGGATGCCGATGTTACCTGGCAGTTGAAGGAGAAGTTTGCTCCGATACTCAAAAAAGAGGGCCTTGAAAAACTGGCTGCCGACATCGAAATGCCCCTGATAGCTGTTCTTGCCGATATGGAGAGGACAGGCGTCATGCTCGACAGTGATGCTCTTAACAGTTTTGCCGTCACACTGCGTGAGACATTGATAAAACTTGAAAAGGAGATCTATACCCTGGCCGGGCAGGAATTTAACATCTCCTCTCCCAAACAGCTGGGAGAGATACTCTTCGTGAGGCTGAAGCTTGATGACAATGTCCGGCTTACAAAAACAAAGCAGTACCGCACCGATGAGGAGGTGTTGCAAAGGCTGTCACCCAGGCACCCTGTAATAGGCAAGGTCCTTGAGTATCGGGGTGTGAAGAAACTGCTCTCTACCTATGTCGAGGCACTGCCCGGACTGGTCAGTCCTGTTACCGGCAGGATACACACTACATATAACCAGGCCGTTGCATCAACCGGCAGACTGAGTTCAACGAATCCTAATCTGCAGAACATACCGGTGCGTGACGCCGAGGGGCGCGAGATCAGAAAAGCCTTCATTCCTGCAGAGGGTAAGATCTTTCTCAGCGCCGACTATTCACAGATAGAGCTGAGGCTTATGGCTCACCTGAGCGGCGACGAGTCGATGATATCCGACTTTCTTTCAGGACAGGATATTCATTCGGCTACGGCTGCCAAGATCTTCAAAGTCGCCCTTGATGAGGTGACGCGCGAGATGCGGGCAAAAGCCAAGACAGCCAACTTCGGGATTATCTATGGCATCTCCGCCTTCGGGCTCTCCGAAAGGCTGACCATAGGGCGCAAGGAGGCCAAAGAGCTGATTGACGGTTATTTCAACTCATACCCCGGGGTGAAGGTTTACATGGATGAGAGCATCAGCCGTGCACGGGAGTCGGGCTATGTGACGACAATGTTCGGCCGACGCCGCTGGCTGCCCGATATTCACTCGAGAAACCAGGTGGTAAGGGGCAATGCCGAACGCAATGCCATCAATGCGCCCATACAGGGCAGCGCTGCGGACATCATCAAGATAGCCATGGTCAGGATCGCCGGAAGGCTTGAGAGAGAGATGCCCGGGGCAAAGATGATACTCCAGGTGCATGACGAACTTATCTTTGAGGTTGATGCCGGCAAGGTGGAAAAACTAAGGAGGCTGGTCATCGAAGAGATGAAGGGTGCCGCAGACCTGGCCATACCGCTGGAGGTTGACACAGGTACGGGTAACAACTGGCTGGAGGCACATTGACCATGGCAACACAGGTTAAGGTTCTCTATTTTGGTGCTGCACAGCAGGTTGCCGGCAAGGCTTCCGAGGATTTTACGGCAGAAGATACGGCATCCCTGTGCGAGCAGATACTTGAAAGATACCCGGCAATGAGCAGGGTCACCTTCAGGCTCGCCCTCAACAGAAATCTGCTTAAAGAGGAATCACTGCTGAAAGAAAATGATATAATTGCAATACTTCCTCCTTTTGAAGGGGGTTAACCTATTTAATTCTGCCAAATGAAACAGGCATGAGAGAAATAATCATGCGGTTCCATCTGACCCTTAAATAATTAACAGTTAACAGATGAAAAACAGGTATCTGGTCGGGGGGCCAATTACACCTCTTCTTATTTCGGAGCTGATGACACTGGGCAATGATGACAACGGTGCCGGGGCAGTCTCAATATTCATCGGCAAGGTACGTGACGATGAGGTCAACGGTAACAGGATCAAGGCGCTTGACTATTCTGCCTACAGCGAGATGGCTGAGAAAGAGGCTGACGGGATCGTGAAGACGGTGAAGGCAGCTTTCAGCGACGTGAGGAAAGTTTTGCTGGTTCACTCCACGGGAATGGTCAAAGCCGGCGAGGCATCGCTCTTCATCATGGTGACATCGGGCCACCGAGACCATGCTACGCGTGCTTGCCGTCACACACTGGAGATGGTCAAGGAGCGGCTGCCTGTATGGAAGAAAGAGATATTCTGACAGTACCGTAACCGTATCTTACTCTCCTGCACCTTTCAGCAGGTTGTTGTAGCGCATCCTGTCTCCTGCTATTTCCATTGCTGCCTGCACCTGTCTGTCGCGTTTCAGCGAATATCTCACCGAACCGGCATCGTAGAAATACCTGCCTGCCAGTTCCGACTCCAGCAGCTCAATGATATCGCTCTTCTGTGCAGTCATATCCCTGTCGAGCGAATGGCTCAGACCGGCCTTCAGATTCTCAATCTCACTGCTGTTGGCGTCATATAGATTCTCTTCTCTGGCCGCGGAGGCGAGCTCCTCAAGCATAAGTTCCGAACCTGTGCTGTATGAGAAATTGCGATCCCGGAGGAACTGTTCAAAACGCTCCAGGTCACTGTCGGTCACCTTCAGGCTGTCGAGTGACGATGGCTGCGGTTTCGACCAGTAGTATTCCGTGGCGAAGTCAAAGACCATGTTCTGAACATAGAGTTCGCTGGTGAAGCGGCTGAACATGTCTGACTCCACCTGCAGGTCAGGTATGATGCCACCGCCGTCCTTCACCGGCCTGCCATTCCTGGTGGTGAATGTCTTTATCAGCGAATCCGGTATCTGTCCTACGCTGCCGTCTTCGTTCCTGTGGGAGAAATCGACAGCCTGTATGCATCTGCCGCTGGGGATATAGTATTTTGCCGTGGTCACCTTAAGCTGTGCCTTGTAGCTCAGGGGCCTGGCCACCTGCACCAGCCCCTTGCCGTAGGACCTCTCTCCGACGATGATCCCGCGATCAAGGTCCTGCAATGCCCCGGCCACTATCTCCGAAGCGGATGCAGAGCCTCTGTTTATCAGGACCACCACCGGCATATCGGGGGCCACCGGGGTTCTGGATGTACGGAAAACGGCATCATACTGTTTTGCCCTTCCCCTGGTGCTCACCACCTCCTGTCCGGGCCTAACAAACAGATTCACAATCTCCACGGCCTCATTGACAAGGCCACCGGGATTGCCCCTGAGGTCCAGTATCAGATCAGTGGCACCAAGGTTATCCTTCAGGTCGGTGACAGCATCCCTCACCTCAGCGATACAGTTTTGTGTGAAATTGGTGAACCGGATATATCCGGTGTTATCATCGATCATCCCGTAATAGGGCACTGCAGAGATAGATATCCTCTCTCTCTTTATGGTTTTCGCAAACTCTTCCCCGTTGCGTCTGAAGGTTATCTCAGCCGCAGTCCCCGGCTCGCCCTTGAGCATGTCAGAAGCCTTCTCGGAGGATACTCCCTTGAGTGATGTGCCGTCAATACTAAGCATCATGTCACCCGGCCTGATGCCGTTCTTGTCGGCAGGGAACCCCCGGTAGACATTGGTGACAACGATATAGTCACCTGACTTTCTTATCAGGGAGCCAAAACCGCCGTATTTCCCGGTGGTGAGGAAATCGAGATCCTCGCGCTCCTCTTCTGGGTAGTAGACAGTATATGGATCGAGGGTTGAAAGCATCGCTGTGATGCTTCTTGTGACAAGCTTTTCAGGGTCTATCTCATCTACATAGAAAGCGTTCAGCTCCCTGAAAAGCGATATATATATATCAAGATTCCTGGTGAGCTTGAAGTCCTTGCTCTCCTGTCCGCCCATCAGAAACCCCAACGCAAGCATAGCTGCCAGTGCCATCACCGGTATCAGCAATATTCTCTTTCTGTTGCCTCTTTTCATTAGATTACTTGATTGTTATTTTATTGGTCTAATGGAACTTACATGAAGAGAAATAATCATTACCTATTGTAAGTTACTGCTCTTGTAAGTTTCATTCGTGTATAAATATTTATTTTACTGGCCGGATTGAACTTGCATGAAGTTTTAACGTCATCTCCTATTGAGAGTCCCCGCTTTTGCAAGTTCATAAAGACCGTTTTCACAAAGTTAATATTTAAGATTCGTCAATCTGCTGATCACCCCGGTGACACACTTCACCACAAAGTCATAAGGCCTTATCTGAGTGTCATTCCATATGATGGCAAGGTCCATGCGCCTGCCGCTGCCGTCGAGCCTCTCCATCAGGGGCATTCTGTTGAGCCTCCATGCCTCCCTGATTCTCCTTCTTATCAGGTTGCGGTCAGTTGCCTTTTTGAAATTTCTTTTCGGAACTGATATGAGCACTCTTACGGTGCTCAGCGATTTCTCTGCCGGGGCTGTCCTGTATATTATCCTGAGAGGAGGATCGCTCAGTAACTTTCCTCGGGCAAAGAGTTCGCTGACGGCCTTTACCCCGCAGAGCCTTTCTCCCTTAACCAGTGATGCCTTTTTCCGTGTCATCTCAAAAGAGAAAGCATCGATCCGCGTCAGGGATGGATGCCTTCATTAAGAGTCTCTTTTCAGTAAGCTCTATTTGTTATTCCTGTTAAAGTCGCGTATGAAGCAGTCAAGAGCCATTGTCATGGATGGAGCCTTGGGGTTGGGTGCCTGAATGTCGAGCCGGTAACCCTCATTGGTTACCGCCTCCGCCGTAGTAGGGCCAAAGGCAGCGATCTTTATCTCTCCCTGGATAAAGGAGGGGAAATTCTCCTTCAGGGACTTGATTCCCGAAGGACTGTAGAATACAAGCAGGTCATAGTCAAGCTCCTCACCGTCAAATCCGGCACTGATTGTTCTGTACATGGTGGCAACAGTGTAGTTAACTCCCTGTTTTGTCAACAGGTCCGGAATATCAGTATTATGGGGCTCGGAGAGAGGAACAAGGTAGTTTTCCTCCTTATGCTTCACGATAATGTCAATGAGATCTTCAAATTTGGCTTTGCCGTGAAAGACTTTGCGCTTGCGGTAGACAATATATTTCTGGAGGTAAAAAGCCACATTTTCAGTGATGCAGAAATACTTCATGGTATCAGGCACCATGATGCGCATCTCGTCACAGATTCTGAAAAAATGGTCAATGGCCGTCTTGGATGTAAAAACAACGGCTGAGTAATCTGTCGGATTGATCTTCTGATGACGGAAATCCTTTGCAGGGATACCTTCAATCTGAATGAACTGCTTGAAATCAATTCTCAGATTGTGTTTTTTGGCGAGCTCGAAATATGGTGATTTCGGATTGTTGGGCTCAGGCTGCGACACTAATACCTTCCTAATTTTCAACGCCTTAAGTTTTAAGTTCAACCTCCTCTGATTACCTGCCGGTCAGAAAACACCGATTATTTTGAGAATGACCAGGACAGGTAAGACTTCAAGGGCACAAAGGTATAAAATGTAATACAAAATCGAAATATGCCAGTTGTAAAAAATGACCAACAGCCTTAAGACCCTGATAATAAGCAGTATGACAGATACGGCGAGGCCGGCAATTATAACCGGAAGCGGATTGTTGAGAGGTGAAAAAATGATGACTGCGTTGAGAAGAAAGAGTAAAAGTGCAGTTGTAAACCACACGTTGTAGATGACATTCATATATTCCCTCAGGGGGTTCTTCCATCCTGTGAGCTCCGCGGTTACTATGCTGGTAAGATGTCTCAGCATCACTCCTGCAATGAACGAGCCGGCAATAATTGCAGTAAGCCATACAGAGTCTGCCAGGCTGTCCGGCTTCAGGATTCCGGCGAGAAGGAGTGATAAAGTGGCGAAGAGGCTGATGTTAAGTGCCGAGAAGATGTTTCGTATTACCGGCGGCCAGGTAAAGACTTCGGACGTGCCCGGGGGGGGCGGCGCCGGTTGTTTCCGGAAGCTCAGGGATGATAATCCGGTAAAAACAGATTTACGGGCTATGACTGTCAGCAGTGTCAGCAGCAGGAGGGAGAGTGAGAGAATGATGAACCCGAAGTCGGAATTCATCTTTTCCGGCGGCAGTGGCAGACCGGCAACGCGTTCTGCCTGCTGAATGATGTCAGTCCTGAGGATGCCGCCGGCCTGAGTGCCAACGCCGGTCAGCACATGTTCTTCGTTCAGCGGGAGGAACCTGCCTATGCTGAAGGTATTGCCCCTGGCTGCACCTGTAAGGGTGTCGGCAGCAGGAGCGGTGACAGTATCTCCGGTGACGGTGATCATCCCCGGCGATTAAAAGAAGGCAGGCTTGCCGGGGTACAGTTCTGCCAGTATGTTATTGGCAAGTCTTGATGCGCCGATCCTGAAGTATTCAGCCGTCAGCCATTTTTCTCCAAGCATGTTCCTGACGATGAAATAATAGACCAGGGCATCATCAGGAGTGACAATCCCGCCTGCGGGCTTAAAGCCAACCATTATGCCGGTCTCATTCCAGTAGTCACGTATTGCACGGCACATCACCCATGCTGCCTCGGGTGTTGCGGAGACAGGGCTCTTTCCCGTTGAGGTCTTGATAAAATCAGCACCGGTATCCATGGCGATTATAGATGCCCTGTAGATGTTCCTTTCGTCCTTGAGTAGCCCCGTTTCCAGTATTATCTTGAGGGTAGCCTCTCCTGCTGCCTGCCTTACAGCCTTCAGTTCATCTATCACCTTTTCGTATGCCCCTTCAAGGAATGTTCCCACGGGAATGACCACATCAACCTCATCAGCGCCCATCCTTACTGCCAGTGCCGTCTCCAGAGTCTTGATCTCCAGGAATGTCTGGGAGGTGGGAAAGGATGCCGCGACGGCAGCAAGCCTGATCCCGCAGTCGCTCAGGCCCTGGCGGGCAACGGTGATAAAGTTGGGATAGACGCAGAGGGCGGCAACATTGTTTATCCCGCTGAAACTGTAACGGAATGAAGCTGCTCTCTCTGCAAAACTGCCTATTGTTCCTTCGCTGTCGGAGGTGTTGAGGCTTGTCAGGTCAATCATGGAAAAAATATCTTTCAAAAGAGGGCCTCTCTCCACTGAAGTGGTCATCCTTTGAGCCTCGGTAATGCATTCACCCATCTCCCCGGGTGAGTAGTCGTGGTTCAGTAGTTTCTTGTATAATTTAGTCATAATTAATGATATGTAATAAAAAACAGACATTATCTGCCCTCAGGCAAACAGGGGTCAATTTAATTGTTTTTAATGAAACTTACATGAGCAGCAACTCGCAAAAGGTTATGATTGTTTTACTCCATGTAAGTTCCATTCGACCAATGAAACTTGCATGAGCAGGAACTCGCAACAGGTATTGATTGTCAAATTCATGTAAGTTCCATTTGACCAATAAAATAATAATTAAATAACCGAATGAAAAGCAAACAAAAAGTAGAGTTAAGGCTACCGCCGAAGATTTTTATTTCGCGCCAGGGAGGCGAAAACACCCGCTAAGCAGAGGACGGAGAAGACGATAAACGCGCTCTTCATCGAATTCATCAGCTGAGGGTAGTTTGCCGGGCCGATCTTTTCCTGACCCATGTAGAGTGCCAGCAGCATCAGTGCTATTGCCATACTGAATGTCTGGCCCACGTTTCTCATGGTGCCAAGCATGCCTGAGGCATTTCCCAGCTGTCTTTTCTCAACGGAGCTCATTATGGCATTTGAATTTGGTGATGAGAAGAGCGAGAATCCGGCTCCCATAATCAGCAGTACCACAACAATGAACAGAATCGAAGTCTGTTCGGTAAGAAAGCAGAGTAATATCAGTCCGGCCGTGGATATGGCCATGCCTATGGAGGCGAGCACTCCCGGGTTATGATGGTCTGACAGCTTGCCGGCAAGAGGTGATATCAGTGTCATTGTGACAGGCAATGACATGAGCACGAACCCCGCGTCACGGGGTCCCATATCCTTGATATACTGCAGGAACAGGCTCAGAAAGAAGCCTACGGCACTGGTGGCGGCATAATGGATAAGTGCGGCGAGGCTTGAAAAGGCAAAGACCCTGTTTCTGGAGATGAGTGTTATGTCGAACAGCGGGTGAACTGCTCTCTTCTCCCTCATGATGAAGAGCGGCATGAGCAACAGGCCGGCGCCTGTTATGATCCACCCCGCCGGCGAGGGCAGTTTGGAGAAGCCGTACATCAGTGCCGCCATCGCCAGACCGTAGACCACCGATCCCTGCCAGTCGAAACTCTCGCCCCTGGCATCAGCCCATTCTTTCTTCATGCGGGTACGGATAAGTATCAGGCTGATAATTCCCATGGGTATTAGAAAGGCGAAGATGCTTCTCCAGCCCAGATAGCGCGTCAGCAACCCTCCCAGAAAGGGTCCTGAGGCAAGGCCGGCATATACTGCCGTGACATTTATTCCCATGGCCCTGCCTCTCTCTCCGGGAGGGAAGACCGAGGTCAGTATCGCCATGTTTGTGCCGAACATCATGGCTCCTCCCACCCCCTGCAGTATCCTTACAGCGATAAGCCATCGTATGCCGGGGGTGAAGGTCAGAAGTATCATCGAGAAAGTGAAAACAATCATCCCCGCGGTGAAGATCTTCCTGCGTCCCAGTATATCCCCGGCCCTTCCTGCAGGAAGGAGCAGCATGGAGGTGGTAAGCATGTAGCTGCTGACAATCCAGTTGAGGGTGACGGCATTGAGACTGAACTCCTCACCGATGGAGGGGAGTGCCAGGTTGACCGCCGAACCCATAAAAGGGGTCAGAAATGAGGCGAAGGCAGTGACCGTCAGCACTGATCTTTTAAACTCTTTCTCCGTCATTCCCTCTGCTTGCTGTCTATAATTATCGTTACCGGCCCATCATTAACCAGTTCAATTTCCATCATGGCACCAAATATTCCCGTTTCCGGTTTGTGTCCAAGGAGCTCACCGATGCGCATAATGAACTCCTCGTATATCGGGATCGCCCTGTCCGGCCTGGCGGCCCTGATATATGAGGGCCTGTTGCCTTTCCTGGTGGAGGCATGCAGGGTAAACTGGCTGACAATCATTATCTCACTTCCGGTCTCAGCGGCAGAGAGGTTCATCACCCCTTTGCTGTCATCGAAAAGCCGCAGGTTAACCGCCTTGGCTGCCAGCCACTCAACATCATCGGTAGTGTCGGCCTCCTCAATGCCGGTAAGCACCAGCAGCCCCATCCCGATGGAAGAATGTATCTTCCCTTCAATGGTTACAGAGGCCCGCTTCACTCTTTGTATTACTATCCTCATACCGCCAAACAAGGTGGTAAAAATAGCAATTATTACTATTTTTGCGGCCATCTTGCAGTTATGGACCTCATCACAATAACGGCGATAGCCCTGGGCCTCTCGTTTGACAGTTTCGCTGTCTCCCTCTCATGCGGCGTCATAGAGTCCAGGATACGTTTCAGTAATGCCATGAGGATAGCATTTATCCTTGCCCTGTTCCAGGGCGGACTGACGGTGGCCGGCTTCTTCCTGGGCTCAACCGTAAGCATATACATTGAAAAATATGATCACTGGGTGGCATTTATCCTTCTGATGTTTCTCGGAACAAGAATGATTATCGGGGGATTGAAGGACGGTTCCGAACGTCAGCCGGTAGACATCAACCGCTGGCCGGTGGTTCTCACCATGGCTGTCGGTACAAGCATCGATGCCTTTGCCGTTGGCATCAGTTTCGCCCTGCTGAAGGTACAGATATGGACCGCCGGCCTGATAATAGGGGCTGTCACCTTCCTGGCATCCATGACTGCAATACGTATAGGCAAGTCCGCCGGTGACCGCCTCGGATCAAGGGTTGAGATCATAGGCGGAATTATTCTGGCGGTAATAGGAATCCGGATCCTGGTCGAACACCTGACGGCTGCTGCCTGACACACTGCGCCGGGTGAAATCAGCCCGGTTCGTTTCAACGGGTTCAATCAGAACATTTCAGAACGGGATCTCTTATCAGCGATTGAAAGCTCACCTTCAAATTAAGGAAAGGTGAACGAATTTGTTGACAGATTGTTCTAAATTTGCATTATTCATGGCCACGATGACGGATACACAAAAAAGCAAATGTAACTGCATCTCCTGCGAATTCAGGAATGTGGCATTCACCAACCTCAGCGACAAGGACATGAGTCGTGTCTGTGAGGCCAGGGAGGAGAGGCATTATGCCAGGGGTGAGATAATCCACCATGAGGGTGATGCCATACACGATTTCAAATACCTGAAACATGGTCTTGTAAAACTGTTCAGGATCAACGGCGACGGCGACGAGCAGATCATCACCATCACCCGTCCCCTTGAGTTTGTCAGTAACACCAACGTGTTCCACGAGACCCATTACAGATACTCTCTCACTGCCCTCGAAGATTCCGAAGTATGCTGCATCCGGCTTGATCTGATGAAGGAGCTGATTGAAAATAACGGCAGGTTTGCGCTCAATCTCATCTCCGTTCTGTCACGCACTTCGCAGAATATCATTGCCCTCGGCCTTGAGATCAGGCAGCGTAACCTGGCGGGCAGGATAGCATATGTGCTTCTCTATTTTGCCAATGAGATATTTCGTTCCAGGATATTTGACCTTCCGGTATCACGCAAGGAGATAGCCGATCTCATCAGCATGAGTCCTGCCAACGTCATTCGCACCTTCAGCGATTTCCGCCGTGACGGCATAATCAAATCGAATGGCCGCACCATTGAGATTGCCGACATGAAAAAACTTGAGGTGATCTCGCGCCGGGGCTGATCACCGGTGCCGGCTTACCTCCGGATAAGGAATTCATTATCAGATAGTCTTTATTTTACGGGCGAAGAGTGATTTGAGCAGGTCACCCCGCAATTACAGATGCAGTGGATCCAGGCAGGACATTATGACGTCAGCAGGCCCTCAGGGCAGATGATATATCAGGATAGCTGAATTGAAATCCCGCTGCTGAAAGACGCTCCGATGAGATACGGCTTCCGGTTGTCAGCAGCACGGACATCTCTCCCATAACGGCACGCAGCAGCCATACCGGCAGGCGGGGAAGGAATACCGGAAGCCCTTTCGGGCGGGCCACCTCCCTCATCAGCATGTCATGTGTCACATGATGCGGCGCCGCGAATGCACTTCTCGCACACCTTTTCCGAAAGCCCCCGCCGTTCTGGAAGCAGAATCACTCTCACCGGCACAGGCCATGAGTACCGACTGCGAGCAGCTGTAACCGGCCCTGAAGAAGTTGATAGCCTTATCTGTTGTGATCATTCGCTTTTTCGTCAAAAATAATCAAATGATATGAACCCCGGACCTCTGGGCTCAAAGAACGGTGCAAACGCCGAAAACCTCTATCTTTCCTTCGCGTCTGCCTGCTTCATCGGACGTAGCTGATTATACCGGCCGAAGTCTGAATTTTTACGCGACGGCTGATTAAAAAAATAAAGTAGCAGTTGATTCTCTTTTTGATATGAATTCGAAAAGTCATATTTTTATCACCTTCAATCAACAGAGATCAATCAAAATATTTAAAAATGGCAAATCAGAAGAAAATAAGGGGAGTGATCGGTATTCTTACCGGAGGAGGAGATGTTCCGGGGCTTAATCCTGCCATCAGGGCGGTGACCATCAGGGCCAACAGGGAAGGTTACAAGGTAATAGGGCTCCGCAGGGGCTGGGCCGGCCTGCTGGAGATAGTAAGGGATCCCAAGGTCGATAACAGTAACTGTTTTCAGGTGCTCACGGATGATATTGTCAACAAAGCGGGAAGGACTGGCGGCACATACCTTCACACATCACGCACCAGGCCCAGCCATGTGGCCAAAGCTTATGTCCCGGATCATCTGAAGGATACCTATAAGGATGATATCAACGATCTTACGCCTGAGGTTCTGAAGAATCTTGAGTGGCTGGGGATCGATTTCCTGATACCAATAGGCGGTGATGACACCCTCAGTTACGGTGTCCATCTCTACAAGCAGGGAGTGAAGATAGTGGCCATGCCCAAGACGATGGACAACGACGTCCCGGGCACGGACTACTGCATAGGTTTTAGCACGTGTGTTACCCGTACCATACAGATGACCAACACCCTGCGCACCTCGGCCGGGTCACATGAGCGCATAATGGTGCTGGAAGTGTTCGGCAGATATGCCGGCTTCACCGCCATGCTGCCCACCATGGCGGGAGCAGCCAACAGGTGCGTAATCCCGGAATACAAGTTTGATATTGAACTTCTCACACAGCTGCTGGTGGAAGACCGCAACTCCAACCCGAGCAAGTACTCCATAGTCCTGGTCTCGGAAGGCGCACTCTACAAGGGCGGTGAGATGATATTCCAGGACAGCGAGCTCGATGCTTACGGCCATGCCAAGCTCGGCGGCATCGGAGATCTTGTGTCAGCCGAAATCAAGGAACACACCGCAAAATTCAACGGCGGCAAGACCATAAATATCATTACCCAAAAGCTGGGTTACATGGTCAGGGGCGGTGACCCTGACGCTGTCGACTCAATAGTACCGATGGCCTTCGGAAACCTGGCCCTCGACCTTATCATGAAAGGCCTGCACGGCAGGGTGGTGGTGCTCAAGAACGGACGTTATGACAATGTACCTATTGACGTGGTCACCTCTTCAAAAAAGGTTGTGAAGGTATCCGAATACTACAACACCGAAAGGCTCAGGCCTTACTATTCAAACTTCGAGATGAAGCCGTTCTTCCTTATGGCGGCAGAGTATTGAAAATAACCTGTTCAGATATAACAGAAGGTGATGCCGGATCACACAGGGCATCACTTTCTTTATTTCAGCGGAAATAGTTGCGGGGGTGAAGGATGGCGTTGTAATAAAATCGACCGGCAGCCGCTACAGGGTGCTTGCTGATGACGGCATGATCCATGAGTGTGTCCTCAAGGGCAGGTTCAGGGTCAGCGGCCTCCGTACCACCAACCCGGTGGCTGTGGGTGACAGGGTGACTCTTGACGGCAAGGAGAACGTGATCACATACCTCTTCCCCAGGCATAACTACATCATCCGCAGAGCATCAAACCTCTCCAGGGAATCGCAGATCATCGCAGCCAATGTTGACCAGGCCTTCCTGATGATTGCCGTCACCATGCCAAGCACGCCAATAGAGTTTATCGACCGGTTTCTGGCCACCGCCGAGGCCTACCGCATACCCGCTTCAATAATCATTAACAAGACAGACCTCTATGGCGATGAAGATGACGCTCTGGCTGACAGAATAAAGAGCGTGTATGAAAAAATCGGGTATCCTGTCTACATTATCTCCGTTACAACGGATAGCAGCATAAGCCAGATCACAGCTGCCCTGAAAGGCAAGATCACACTGCTCTCCGGCAACAGCGGCGTTGGCAAGAGCTCCCTGCTCAACAGGCTCAACCCGGCACTCTCACTGAGAACAGGAGAGATCTCAGAGTATCATGAACAGGGCCGCCATGTGACCACCTTCCCGGAGATGCATCCGCTGCCGGAGGTGGGGTATGTCATTGACACTCCAGGCATCAGGGGATTTGGTGTTATCGACTTCGACCGCAGCGAGATATATCATTTCTTTCCGGAGATTTTCCGGAGATCATCAGATTGCAGATTCTACAACTGCCTCCACCTGGCAGAACCCGGCTGTGCGGTGCGTGAAGCCGTTGCCCGCAATGAAATTGAACCGTGGAGATATAAAAGCTACATAAGCATGATGCTGGAAGACAATGATAAGTACAGATAATCGTTATGCTATTGGTAAGAACTGCTCCTGAATGAAAAAAATATCTCTTGTTGCCTGGTCTGCTTTCTTCCTGATCATGCTGGTCACGGTGATATTCTACCTGAGCCTCTACAGAAACCAGATAGAATATTCCAACAAGCTGCTTGACAGACAGGTAATGATAGCCGGCTCCGACATTGACAATACCAGCATGTATATTGTCAGCGACCTTACGGAGCTTGATTTCTCGGATGATTTCTCCGGTTTTTTCACCGATGAAATTACCAATGAGCGTGTCACGGAGAGGATGAAACTCTACTATTCCAAGTATGAGGATATCGTTGTCGGGCTTATGCTGTACAACACCTCGGGTGATGTCTATACCCTGTTTAAGGATGAGGAAAGGAATGCATGGCTCGACGGATCTTACAAAGCACAGAATGTGCCCGAGATATTTGAGACAGAGCATCTGGAGGCCGAGCGTGACCGATACAGGTACTTCCTGCCGGTGTTGGATGATGGCCGTGTGCTCGGTAACCTGGTTATAACCGTTGATTTCAAAAAGTATTTCTCCAGGATTTTCACCAAGTACAATCTCGAACAGTACCAGTGGCAGTGGGTTGTCAATGATACAGGCGGGATAGTCTTCGACAATCACGGCGGTGAGGTAAGTTACAACCATCTGGATAAAATTGCAGAAGGCATCACTCTCGGCAGCTCGGGGAGGATCACGCACACCATGGAGCAGGATGGCCTCACCAACGAGATACTCTCAGCCTACTATCCGGTTACACTTCTGGGCCTCGATTTCGGGATGGTCTTCTCTGCGCCGACAGATTTTTTCCGGAAGTATATTGTCAGGAACTCGCTCATCCTGGGCCTGCTGACGATGCTGACACTTCTTTTTATTATCATATTGTTCCGCTATGCCTCAGGGAGACAGGAACGTCAGCTTAAGAAGACAGCCGAGTCGGAGAAGACCCTTCTATCACTGATGGATAAGATGCCTGCAGGACTCATTGTATGCAATGCCGGCCGCGAGATCCTCAGGGCAAACCGTGAAGCAGCACTGCTCTTCGGCTATGATAGTGATAGTGAGATGACCGGCAAGCTGGTGCCCGACCTGTCAGGCAGTGAGTTTGCCGGGGACTTTGCCGGCCAGGGCGGAAACGGTAATATCATCAGGCTGGGAGGCGCCTCAGGAGAGAAGGTGATATTCCACAACGCCATTCCGGTACAGTATCATGGCGAGAGTGCCACACTGGAGGTCCTCATTGATGTTACCTCACTGGAACTGGCACGCCGGCTTGAGGCAGATGCAAATATTGCCAAGTCGGAGCTTCTGGCGCGCATGAGCTTTGAGATACGCACTCCACTGAGTGGCATCCTGGGTATGACCGATATGCTCAACAGGGCGGAGCTGTCGGAGGAGACAAAGGAGGTGGCCATGCTGCTCAGACGGTCGGCCGACCTGCTTCTCAACATCATCAATGATATCTTCGATGTCTCGAAAGTAGAGACCGGCAAGATGATACTCGACGAGATCCCGTTCCGGCTCAGGGAGCAGGTCGACTATTGCATCAACCTCGTCAGGAGAGAGAACCCCGACGCTGCGGTCAATATAACCTCTTCGGTTGAGCAGTCGGTACCGGAGAGCCTCATCGGAGATCCCTACAGGCTGCGTCAGGTCATCACCAATCTGCTTAACAACTCCCTGACCGGAACAAAAACGGGAGAGATAAGGGTTGGTTGCAGGGTAAAAAGGACAGAGGGAAACCAGTTCCTGCTGGAGTTCACCGTGACCGACACCGGCACCAATTACACCAAAGCCGAGATCAGGAAGCTGTTTGGCGACTACATCACCAACCTCAGCGAGCGTTCCGGCTGGTCTGATGACCTGAAGCTGGGTCCTGTGCTTGCACGTCAGCTCACCGAGCTAATGGGCGGCGAGCTGCACGCCGAGAGTCCGGCGGGCAAAGACTCCTCCGGAAAGGAGAGAGGACTGAAGGTGACATTCACAGTAAGCGTCCACCTGAATGAAAAGATTGCCAAGGAGATTGATCTCAGTCGCTACAATGAGACGGGGATGATACGCACTCTTGCCATCACCGGTTCACATGGCCGTGATGACGATTTCCTCGGCATCATGCACCGCATTGGGCTCCCGGTATCGGTGACCAGCTTCCAGAAGCATACGGTGTCACAGATAAAAACCAGCCTTGGAAACGACGAGAACAGGTATATACTGCTGGTTATCTTCGATGAGCCTGAAACTGACGGCTTTGAGGCGGCACGCAAACTGATGGAGGCAGGAATGACCAGCCAGCATATCGTGCTTATGTTTACCTCCAGGGACCCCAAAGGCCACTATGCAAAGTGTGTTGACCTGGGCATTGACCATCTTCTTGTCAAGCCTTTTGCTGGCGAAGATCTTGTCAGTGTGCTCAAGGATCATTTCCCCGGCCTCAGGGAGCACAGGGGCACCGTGTCGTCAGACCGGTCTGACGTTCCCGTCATACTTGTCGTTGACGACAACTATCTCAACAGGAAGGTGGAAGGTTCGCTCCTGAAGGTTCTGGGCGTCAATGCCGAATTCGCCTCCGGCGCCGATGAGGCCATTGCGATGGCTGCTGCCAAAAGCTATGATCTGATACTTATGGATCTTATCATGCCTGAGAAGGACGGTTTCGAGGCTGCGAAGACTATCCTGACAATGCACAGTGAAGCGATTATCGTCGCTCTCTCGGCAGATACCATGCCCGAAACCCGGACACGTGTGGAGCAGACCGGAATGAAGGAGCTGCTCTCCAAGCCGGTGACTGTGGAGGAGCTGAGAAGAGTGATAACCAGGTATCACAGGCAAGACTGACGCATGGCCCTGAATATTACCGGTCTCGATCCTGAAGAATTCCTTGCCCGCAGGGCGGAGATGCCGCTGGTGGATGTAAGATCCCCCTCCGAATATGTATACGGGCATATCCCCGGTGCGGTGAACATACCACTCTTTGATGACAGTCAGAGGGCGGAGGTGGGCACCCTCTTTAAAAAGGAGGGCAGCACCCCCGCGGTGCTTCGGGGCATTGAGCTGGCAGCACCGGAGATGCCGGCAAAGCTCAGGCAGGCGCTGGCTCTGGCCGCGGGGAGAGGGCTGCGGCTCTACTGCTGGCGGGGAGGGATGCGCTCCGAAGCTATGGCGTGGCTCTTCCACACAGGAGGAATAACGCCCCTGTTCCTCACCGGGGGTTACAAGGCCTACAGAAATTATATCCTGACAGATCTTTCCCGGAAGAGAGATTACATCATCCTGGGAGGTCTTACCGGAAGCGGCAAGACAGGGATACTGAATCATATGGACAGTGCGGGGGCACAGGTGACAGACCTGGAACGGCTGGCATCACACCGGGGGTCGGCATTCGGAGCCCTGGGACAGCCACCGCAGCCCTCATCGGAACACTTTGCCAACCTGTTGTATGAAGATCTCTCCGGCATGAGAGAGGGAGAGGCTATATGGCTGGAGGATGAGAGCCGCAATATAGGATCGGTATTCATGCCCGACAGCTTCTTCGAACAGATGCAAAAAGCCCCGGTGGTTGCCCTGATGATGAGCATAGAAACGCGCATGCCGCGACTGCTCGAGGACTATACATCCTTTCCACTGGAACAGATCACCGCCTCGGTGATGAGAATATCGAAACGCCTGGGGGGCGACAGGACCAGGGAGGCGATCGAAGCGCTGCAGAGAGGCGACTTCAGCACTGCCATAAGGATCACCCTTGAATACTATGACAAATCATACCGCTACGGCCTGTCAAAGAGGCCGGAGGGACAGGTGATATATGTGGAGACACATACCGATGATGTGGCGGTGAATGCCTCAATGGTGGCAGCTGCAGCCGCTGAGATGGTGTCCGGTGGTCACTCTTTCCTGAGTGAGGAGGCATCAACCCGTCTGAAGACCTTGTCTGACCGCCTCACCTGTGCGGGCACCTGAATGGAGCAGAGCTCTCCCTTTGGTACTGTATCAGCATCATTTTCCAAAGAATCCCTCAGTCCGGTGACAGTATACTCAACAATACCCGTTGTGGGTCCTGTTATTATCAGCTCGTCGCCGACACTCAGACTGCCGGTCTCCAGCCTGATCTCAGCAACGCCAGGCCTGCTGAAGAAATTGGTGATCTTACCCAGGTAGATCTTTCTTTTGGTAGCTGCGGATCCGTAGGTGGTACTCCACTCTCCCAGCCTCTGACCGAGGTACCAGCCGTCCCAGAAACCCCTGTTGAAGACGGTCTCCAGACGGCTCATCCAGCCGCTGACCCTCTCCGGTCCGAAGGTGCCCTCCGCCACCGCTGCGGCAGCCTCACTGTAACACTCCGTGACGGTCTTCACATACTCTGCCGGTCTGGCCCTGCCCTCTATCTTCAGCACCCTGGCGCCGGAGTCAATGATCTGATCGAGGAACCCTATGGTGCAGAGATCTTTGGGTGACATTATAAATTCATTGTCAATATCCAGCTCATAGCCTGTCTCACGGTCGGTCACGGTATAGCCTCTCCGGCACGTCTGGTAGCAGTTGCCCCTGTTCGCGGAGGTATTGTACTCGTGCAGGCTCAGGTAGCACTTTCCCGAGACTGCCATGCAGAGTGCGCCGTGGACGAACATCTCCAGCCTGATGAGATCACCGCCGGGACCGCGGATATCATCACGGATGATGGTGTCATGTATCTTCCTTACCTGCTGCAGGTTAAGCTCACGCGACAGAACGGCCACATCAGCCCACTGGGAGTAGAACCTGAGCGACTCACTGTTTGAGATGTTAAGCTGTGTTGACAGATGTACCTCCAGGCCTCTCTCCCTGGCTGCTGTGATGGCTGCCTGGTCAGTGGCTATGACTGCTGACACGCCGGCGCTTACGGCAGAATCGAGTATCGCCCTCATCTCCTCCATCTCATCGTCATACATGACGATATTCAGGGTGAGGTAGCTCTTCATCCCGTTATCCCTGCACAGCTCCGCCAGTTCCTGCAGATCATCAACGGTGAAGTTATCCGAGGAACGGGCCCTCATGTTCAGCCTGCCCACGCCAAAATATACCGAGTCAGCCCCTCCTGCGACAGCTGCCCTGAGCGTCTCGCGTGAGCCGGCCGGAGCCATTATCTCTATATCGCTTCTCTTCATCCCTGTAGCCGTCTGTTGCCTCTCATTTGTTAAGAATGATCCTCATGCAGCATCCGTTGCCGGGCTCGGAACGGAGAACAAAGATCTTGCCACCGTGATACTCTTCAATGATCCTCTTAGAGAGGGAGAGACCCAGTCCCCAGCCCCGTTCCCTGGTCGAATAGCCGGGCTTGAAGATGGTCTTGAAATCTTTTCTCGGAATACCCTTGCCGGTGTCTTCTACATCAATGAAAGCCTCTTTCTCATTCTCGCTCAGGATGATGGTAATGGTTCCGCTGCCTTTCATTGCATCTGCCGAGTTCTTGACGAGGTTCTCGATAACCCAGCCTAGCAGAACGGCATTCAGCGGCACGGAGCTGCATGAGGAGGTGTTATTGACGACGGTGAGCCCGATGGTGGAGGCTATCCTCTTCCTCAGGTACCCTGCCGTTGTATCCGCCAGGGCAGGCAGGTCGCCGGGCTGAAGCTTCGGCTTTGACCCTATCAGCGAAAATCTCTCCGCCACCCGCACCAGTCTCTCCACGTCGGCAGGCAGCTCCTCGGCTATGTCAGTGCCGGGGTACCTGCTGCTGATGATCTCGCTCCATGCCGACAGCGACGAGGTGGGTGTCCCAAGCTGATGGGCCGTCTCCCGCGAGAGCCCTACCCACACCTGGTTCTGTTCAGCCATCCGTGAGGAGCTGAAGGCAACGTATGCCACAGCAATGAACAGAAGGATCACTCCCAGCTGCACATAGGGGTATATCCTGAGCTGCCGGAGGAGTGTGCTCTCACGGTAATAGAGGTAGTTGCTGATACCGTCGCCGAGCTCCACGGTAATGGGTTCATTCCATTTCTCCATGCGGCTCAGCTCACGCTGAAGGGAGAGAGTGTCGGATGCAATACCTGAAGGAATATTCCGGTGTGATATGATGGTTTTGTTACCGTCGGTCAGAATCACCGGCACGGTGGTGTTATCCTCGATGATCCTGAAGAGGAATTCGAAGTCGTCAGACGTGACCAACCTTCTTGTTGCCTCAGCCCACTGTTCAGCCTTCTTCTTCTCTTCCAGCTTGAGCTTTGTCACAAGCTGCCGGGTGTAAAAGAGTGATCCGAGGCCTATGATAACCGCGAACACCAGGAGCAATATCTTCCATACCAACTTCTTACGGTAGATGTTCATTGCTCACCTCTTTTTTCTGAGTAAAATTTTCAGGGGACTCTCCTTCACCTCCTCCTGGCTCTGTGCGGCAGGGGTGGCACCCTCTTTTCCCTCTTCCCAGGTGATAGTAAACCTGGGCTTGCCCTCAGTTGGTTTTGTAATGAGTGTATCTGACCTGTACCAGCCGTACTCCTCGTTGAGGATCCCCTTCAGCTCCTGCTTCTCCAGGGCTATGTCGGTCTTAATGTTATCCTGTGCCTGTCCGAAATCGTATTTAACTTCCGTTTCTCCTCCGACACAAACAATCTTCAGCGGGACGGTGGCCTTGCCGCTGCCGTCGACCGTCACCTGTCCGAAGGAGCTCACGCCGCGATTGCGGTCCCTGGCCTTGCGGCTCATTACCTCCGATAACAGGAGGCGCAGGTGATATGAATAATCGCCATTGAATTTGTGACTGCCGTAAAGGGTGAAGTTCACGGCTGAGGAGTTGATGAGCATCCTCGGTATGGAGACACTCTCGCTTTTGATGAAGAGGTCATTCTCCATCCTGGAGAAGGAGATATCCTTCAACTCATCCAGGTCAAGATATGACGATAGACTCTCTGCCGGCCCGAAGTCCGTCAGCCTGCCTTCCGTGATCACAAGATGTGCCTCGGCTATGAGCTCCGGCCTGATGATCCTGTATAGAGAGTCGAGGGGAGACAGCATGTTAACGGATCCGGTAAGATTACCCCGGAGATTGTCACTCACAATGAAGTTCTGCCCGAAGTTATTGAAGGCGGTGAATGCGCTGTTGATATCAGTACCCTCAACATCAAGCCTGACCCTTGCAATATAATCGCTCTCCTTCTGCTTGCCGAGCATCAGTTCTCCCTCAAGGAGCCCCCCAAGGCCTCCTGCACTTATATCTTTGAAGGTGAACACATAAGGCCTGTAATCAATTGAGGTTTTCAGGTCTGACGCCCTGAAGCCTTTGAATACCAGGCTGTCAGCCGCAAACCTCACATCTGCGGTAACCGATGCCGGGAAGATATCCCTCTTCTTTCCTTCACTCCGTACACTGACAATGTCACTGACAGTGTCTCTTACCGCGAACTTTTCCGGGATGAACATATCCGTCCTGACATCCCCGCTGACATAAAGCATCACCGGCCGTCCCGACAGCCACGGTACAAAGTCGCGCATGGAGGCATCGATGATGAAGTGCTGTTCCCCGTAGGTTAGAGAGAGGCTGTCGGCTACCAGGTCATTCATGACGGTTACAGAGCCGTTCATCCCGGTGAGTGACGGCCCCTTTTCACCGAATGATGCTCCGAAGTCGCGGAACAGAAGAGATACCTCCGGATTGAGCAACGGCAGTGTGGCCGCTCTCAGCTTCATGGTGTCGGGCAGAGTTCCGGAGAGACGTATGCTTCCTGACAGCAACCCGGTCTGATCATGAATATAACCCGGGTTAATTATTTTGCCCAGGTCGTCAAAGTCGAGATCACCCTCAAGGCTCAGGATGATGTGGGGAGAGGTGAGGTCGTTCAGCATGAATGAGCCTTTCAGGCTTGCCGTGCCGTATGATGCCTCAAGCCGGTCAACAGTAAACCGGAATGTCTCCGGACCGTTGCGATCACCGTTTGTCATGCCGCCGCGGAACTCAAGGCTGTTGACCCTGAATCCTGATGCCGTGTGACTCATCCTGCCACCCGACAGCCCGAAGCTCATATCGATATGGGGGCTGCCTGCCTCACCGTAGGGGCCGCTGACAGAAAAGCCAATATCGAGTATCCCTGACGGGGTGAAGCTGCTGGTGAGTGAACCCCAGCGCGCCGGAAGGAGAGCAGAGAGGGTGGAGATCTCAATCTTCTGCCCGGTGACGGTAAGATCCAGCTTCTTCGCGGAGAAGTTTACATTGCCGTCGACGTCAAAGTCAAGCCCTGCCAGCTCCAGGGCCCCTTTTGCTATTGAGATTGAGTTGGCCGACTTGCGCATCCGGAGGCTGGCGGAGGCCGGCAGGCCGTGGAAATCCATACCCCCGATGGTGGCGGAGTCTACTTTGGCACTGAGAGCAGCATTGAGGAAGACACCCGTTTTGAATATCTCACCTCCGAGGGTAGCCTGGCTGATGTTGCCTGCTATCCTCATTTCGTTGCTTCTGTCATGCCATATGACCCCTATGTTCTTTGCACTTATATTTTTCAGCCTGACATTCTTTCCCCCTCCTTTCCTGCTGGCAAGCACCTCGAAGTTGATGTCACCCCTCTTGTCTGTAAGCATGCTGATCTTACCGTCACTCACCGTGATGGCTTTTACGGCTACGGTACCCGTGAGCAGCGACGGGAGAGAGATCTTCAGTGAGAGCGAGGATGCGTAGAGCAGGGTGTCAGTATTATCACCGGCAAACTGTGTCATGTCATAGTAGGGCGACGGCGCAACAAGCAGGTTGTCAAACCTGGCACCTATGTTCGGGAATGACGATAAAACCGTAAGTCGAAGGTTGCCGTATGATATTTTGGTGTTGACAGCCTCATTGACCTTCCCGGTCAGGGCTGCTGTAATCTTCTCATGTCGCAGTGAGGTATAGACGACAAGCACGACAAGGAGCAGCAGGAGCAGTCCGCCTGCAAGGAGTGCTATTTTCTTCAACCATCTCATTGTCCCTGCCGCCGCCGGCATTTATTTTTACTTCCTGGCAAGCAGAAAGGAGAGATCGGAGCCGGGGATCACCTCCACAGACTCCCTGCCGTACCTGAATATGCGGCAGTTGCGCGGGCCGATGAGTGAGAGCTTCCTGTCCTCCAGGAGGAACATTGTTCCCTCGCGCAGTCCGGCTACGAAGATATCCCTGTTGACCTCGATGAACTCCTGTATCCTCTGCTCACGGGTCTCCCCGGCATGGCCTGCAGGATTGGCATCAAGGTAATGGGGATTTATCTGGAACGGTATCAGCCCGAAAGCCCTGAATGACGAGGGAGCCGTCACCGGCATGTCGTTGGTGGTCATGATGGTGGGACACACCACATTGGAACCGGCACTCCAGCCTATGTAGGGTGTGCCGCCAAGCACCTTCTTTCTGACAGCTGCTATAAGCCCGTTTTCCCTGAGGCATTTGAGAAGCATCCAGGTGTTGCCGCCGCCGACTACTATCGCCGGGGCATCCATGACAGCCTGCACGGGGTCACTGAAGCGGTGAATGGATATGACGTCGTGCCCCACCTCCCTGAAACGCGATCTCACTTTTTCCTCATAGGCATCGTAGGAGAAGGTGACGGCCGCATAGGGAATGAAGAGTGCCTTCACCTTCCTGGTGCCGAGGAACTTCCGGATATTGTTCCTGGGATACTCGAGATATGCCTCTCCGGCATTGGTTGAATTGCTGATAAGTAAAAGTCTCATATCTGTCGGGTTTCCGTTTTATGTTTACAACTTAAAAGTTTCAACGCTCTGCGACACGTGCCGCTGCGTCAAATCTTCAACGCCCTGCGGCCCGCTCTTCTGAATGCGCTGTTGTTCCAAATATACAACGCCCTGCGGCCCGCTCTTCTGAATGTGCTGTTGTGCCAAATGTACAACACTCTGCTGACCGCGCTGTTGCGCCAAAGATACATAAAAAAAAAGAGAGGGTATTTCCGCGAAACACCCTCCCCGTATCATGCCGGTAATGTCAACCTTGATCCTGCTGTCAGTCGTTGATGGTCAGGGCTATGCCGACCTCAAAGGGATAGAGTTCCGGTCCTTTGCCCTTTTCGAACATCTGTGACAGGTAGCAGGTGCCGTACACCTGTACCATCTCGTACCCTGCCCGTGCTGTGACTCCGTATCTCAGCACATTGAGGCTGAAGTCGTCATGGTTCTTATCCTTCTGCTTTCCGTCGCTGTAGTAGACCACCTTGGTATGTGATCCCAGCTTCACTGCCCCGATGATGCCCGCCCCGATGTTCAGGGTGCTACTGTATGTCACGGGTATCTGTGCCTCCAGGATTACGGGCAGCACGCCGTAGACGGTAGCAAGCTTGCTCTTTTCATAATTTATTCCATCAGCAGGATAATATGGTTCCACGATCCCGCCGTCTCCCGGGATGACCGAGTTGTTGTTGTCAAAGCGGTAGTTGTTGAAGCTGACACCCAGGGACGACACGATACCGATGTGGCGCGACAGTCCCAGGCTCACTGGCGGTGAGATGATATTGAAATTGGAAGATTTTGCCGTGTTCAGGTCGAGATAGTCATCGGCCATTTCCGGATTACGGCCCCACTGTCCGGTGGAATAGCTGTTGAAGCCGATCTCAATGCCTCCGAGGTGGCCCTCAAACAAGCGTCTGCCGGGAGTGGAAAACTCTTCATCTGCATCTTCTTCCTCATCTTCCATCCGGATCTCCGCGTTGTCACCGTCTGTCAGAATCCTGACAGCCTTCTTCCCGATCCTTATCACTGTCTCGTCACCCGTGTCCTCCACGGTGACTATTTCACCTATTGTAATGCGGGCAGTGTCTTCACCATCGCCGGGAAGAGCCGGAGATTCCGGCTCTTCAATCATTATCTCCTCCGCCTCCTCTGCCGGGAGGTTTCCCTCCTCTGCCGGCAGCGCTTCTGCCTCCTGCCTCAGGGTGTCTGCCTCTGCTGCACTGATGTCCGTTTTCGCTTTCAGGGTGTCAGGGGGAGTGACCGTACCTGCCTCCGCCTCAAGTTTCTCCAACTCCTTCAGTTTTTCTTCCTTCTCCTGTGCCTGCACCGGAAGGATCAGCGCAATTATCACAGTGACTGTTAACAATGTTCTCTTCATGGCGTTTATTTAATTATTATTTCATTCGGTTATATAATTATTATTTTATTGGTCGAATGGAACTTACATGAATTTGACAATCAAAACCTGTTGCGAGTTCCTGCTCATGCAAGTTTCACTGGTCGAATGGAACCTGCATGAATGTAGTAGTCATTTACTGCTGTGAGTTTCTGCTCATGCAAGTTTCTGTTGTTTATTGGTGGGACGATCAATGCACCCGGAAAGTTACACTCAGGGATGAGTTTTTTTCGCCGGGGCAGAGAAGGTTAGCAGTGAAGAGCTGAAATTCGTTGCAAGTTGCTCCCCTTCATTATTTTTCTCCTGTTCGAGCTCCATTTCCCAGCCCAGCACTCTGTTTACTCCTCTGATGCAGGCATCGGCAATAAAGTATCCGTCAACACTTTTCGGTTCTTTTGTTATGGCCTCCGCCAGCAGTGAGAGACCTCTCACCAGCCAGTTTTCCTCTCTCTCCAGAGCAGGAAGAGGGGTTATATCCTTAAGCTCCACCGGAGCCAGGCGGGATGCTTCCGGTCCGGCAGCCAGCAGGGGCACTGCACCCGAAAAATCATGCATCAAGGCAATAGACTCTGCCAGATCACGGTATTCAGCAATTTCCGCGGTGGTTCGCGGCTCACTATTAGCGTGGATGAATGAGTTGGTAACTGAGGCAGTAATATCATTCTGTTGCGGCACTATTCTTTCCGGCTTAAGTGATTCCGGGATCACCCCGACTGGCCGCGGCTTACTCGTTATGTCAGCAGCAGATCCGGAGATGACACCGGCCAACCGGGTACTGCTTGTTTTGTCAATGGATGGGTTAGCCGCACCGGCAGTTTGATTAATATTTTGTGTCGCAGGAGTCACACTCTCTGCCGGCAGGGCCACGATCACCGGTGATGCTTCGGAGATGAGGGCCTCACCCATTGTCTGTGCTTCAGCTATTGTTATGGCCTCACCAATTTTTTGTGCCTCAGCAACAGCCGGACCCGCTGATTTGTTGTCGGGTTCCGTTTTTAACGGGCCCAGGATTACCAGGGCTCCCAGTGCCGCGGCGACAGTCAGTGTGACAATCAGTATGCGCCTGATGGCGTAGGTACCCGGATCAGCTTTCAGTATTCGGTTCCTGCCCTCCCACCTGTCAATCAGAGGAGAGAGCCTGATCTGCCGGAAGCTTTCAGCGCGCATCCTTCTTTCAGGACTGGAGGACAGCGCCGCCTCTGTCTCTGCGAGACTGTCGCCGCCGAGAGCATCATCGGCCCACGCGGCAGCGAGGAGATCAAACTGCTCATCAGTAAGCTCCTCCGGCCGGCGGAACAGCTTCCCTTCGCCCTGCAGCCTGTCGTCCCGGGGTGTAAGGTGTGGGAAGTCTGTATTTTCTGTCATTGCCATACCGATGTCTTTACCAGATAGTTCCTGAGAGCCACACGTCCCCTGAAGATGTAGGTCTTGACTTGTGCCTCAGAGAGTGCGGTGATGTCAGCTATCTCCTTATAGCTGTACCCTTCGTAATCACGCAGGAGAATTACCGATCGCTGGGCCGGCGGAAGGGTCTCCAGGGCCCTGTGCAGCACCTCGTTAAGGTCGCTGCCGTTCTCCTCCGCATATAGTGAACTGTCATCGTAATACTCCACGCCTACCAGCCTGGAGTCTTTCCTGATAACATCAATCATCCTGTTGTATGCCGTTGAAAAGAGCCATGATTTCACGGCGCAGTACTCTATTTCAGTAACGTTCCGCCACAGCTTTTCGTAGCTGTCCTGTACGATATCGTCAGCCCTGTGGCTGTCCTTGATACTGCGGAAGATGAACCGGTAAACATGGTCACCGAACTCCCTGACGGCGTTATTGTACTCTTTTACGGTCATTCAGGTCAATGCACTGACAACATAAAGACGGCCGTAAGACGGCAAATGTTACAGCTCTCCGGTAAAAATATGAGAGAAATTGCAAAGCCCGGTGAGAAATCAGAAAAGGTTACAGCTATCAGGAAAACAGTAAGAATTTGCCTGCTTCAGCAATGAAACCGGAGGCTTTCCGGTCCGACGGAATGGAAAAAAGACCGCCGGAGCTCACAAAACCAGTACTTGCCTGGCGACCCTGAAGGAATAAAAAAGACCGCCGGTGTGCAGTTTTCGACTGCTCCCCCGGGCGGCCTCTTCAGTGATATGAGTTTTCTTATTTCTCCTGGTAAACCCTGACCCAGTCGATCTCCATCGATGAGATCCCTCCTATGGGCTTGTCAACGCCTCCTGCGAGGTTGATGTACATCTCCTCCTGGGGCACGCCTGTTGTCTGGCGCATCACCTCCACACCGTTGATCTTCCAGATGAGGCTCCGGGGCGTCCACTCGAGGGTGTATATGTAGAAATCAGAGAGATATCGTGATCCGATGCTTTTCTTATAATGGCTGCCCGGCGAGGTGAAGAGATCAAACCAGACCTTTCCGCCGCCCGATCTGCAGACGTCCAGATGAGGTGTTATGCGGTCGCCGATCAGCCAGAAGGCGTTGCGGACATTGTGGTCGGCAAGCTTGATCTTGGCGGAGAAGGTGCCGTACTTCTGCCTGAAAGAAGCGCCGGTGTTGATAATGCCGGAGGTAAAGTTGAAATCCTTGGTGTAGAAACCCTTTGACGGATCCCATACCTTGCCGTTTATCTTCTGAGGTTTGGTGATGATGCGAAGTACACTGTGACGCATCTCGAAATTGTCCGAAGGTGTGTAACAGTGAAGATCGGTGGCAATACTGTAGCTGTCGTGTAGCAGCTTATCACCCCAATAGTATTTGTTTATCCACTTGCTGCTGTCAGGGGCAGTACCGTCGAACTCATCGCTGAAAGTGAGTTTGCGGTTTTTGATGATATCAAACTTGCTCGAATCCTTAACGCCAAAGTACCATTTGATGTCAGGTGAATTCTTCAGTGTCTCGTACTCCTTCAGCTCCTTGAACATCTCCGTCTTTTCAAACCGACGCTTGTCGAGCAGGTACTCTTTCCTCTCCGAAAATTCCTTAGTCTTGAGATACTCCTGGAGTTCATGGTACCTCTTCAGGCGGGCGGAATCCTTTACACCGGTGTAGTTGTGATATTCCTTTGAATTGCGAAACTTGTAGTAGGAAACAATATCCGAAGCACTCTTTTTGGTTTTGAGTTCCTGCAGTTTCTGATATTCGGGAGTATCCCTGAATGTGACGGGCTTCATGTTTTTCTTCAGCAGGAAGGCCGATGAGGTCACCAGGGACTGCAACTCGGAGAACCTTTTCACCTTTTCGGGATTAAGATTCTTCTTAACCTCCTTGTCTCTCTTCAGTTTTTTGAATTCCAGCCACTTGCCATACTCCTCCGTATCCCTGAATGTCACCGGCTTCATCTTCTCCTTTTGCCTGAATTCAGGCGACTGCACGAAGAGCTGAAGGTCTTCGATCTCCTTTATCCTGGCTGATGCGTCAAGCGACTGGAAATTCTTCAGCAGGGCGCTGCCCTCTGTCCTGAAATATGATACAATGTCTTTTGCCTTCTGAAGGCCCAGGAATTCAGTCTCCCTGGCGTGCTCCTCCGAGCCCTTGTAGGCAAGCGATTCTATCTCCTTCTTTTTTTGCATGAAGCCGGCCGAGTTGACACTCTCGTGCAATACGTTGTATCGTGCCAGTGCTTCCGAGCCGGCAAAGGCGATCATCTTTTCATACTCGGCAATCAGAGCCTTCTCTTCCTGTTCGATTTTGGAGGTTGAGGGGATCATCCCCAGCATCAGCTTTAAGGTTGACATTGCAGGTTGCTTTTTGGTATAGTTCGGATAAAGTTAAATATCTTTCATACATTATAGTCGCATCAGCCAATTATTTGTTAATTAGGCAATAACAAACAAAATCGGATCAGTTGCGACAAATAGTTTATTTTCAACAGAATAAAAACGGATGAAAAAGCTCATTATTGTTACCCTTCTGATAATGGTGGCATCCTGTGCCACGGTGAAACAAACAACCCAGCCTGCGGAGAAGCGATCAGCCAGGGCTGCAAGGAGCCATGCAGTATTGCCTCCGGAAGGCCAGTCCGGCCAGACCGGCAGTGAGGCAAAGGCCGTGACTGCTGAGGACTCGTCATCAGTGGAGGCCAGAAGCCACCCTGCACTGGCAGCCGCAGAGGACCAGGACCACCTGATACTGGCGACCCTCTGGTTCCAGAAATCGGCCGAGATGCGGGCGCTTTTCTACCAGTGCTTCCGGAATGCCGGGATCGCGCTGAAGGAGAACCTTGCATCATCAGGCCGTACCGGGACTGTTGCTGATGTTTCTCTACCGGAACCCGGGACTTTTAACGAAGAGTCATTGGGTGATAATAAGAGAGCCGCCTCCGGCAACCTTCAGAGGACGGAGCTGCCGAAACCTGCCGCGGTGGTTATTGATATCGATGAGACGCTGCTCGACAACTCCCCCTTCCAGGGATGGCAGGTGCTTGAGAAGAAGTCATTCAACAACGACGACTGGTTCCGGTGGGTGGAGCTTGCCCGCGCCAGGCCTCTTCCTGGCGCTGTGGAGTTCACCAGGTATGCTGATTCGCTGGGAGTAGAGGTCTTCTATGTGTCAAACAGAACCGTGCAGGAGATGGGTCCCACGATTGAAAACATGGCGGCCTGGGGATTTGTCAACGCCGACAGCACACACATGCTGCTTAAGGAGACAACCTCCTCAAAGGTGGAGAGACGGGCGCTTATCGAGAAGGATTATGAGATTCTGCTCCTGGTAGGTGATAACCTCGCCGACCACAGCGGCATCTACGAAAAACGGGGTCCTGACCATGGCTTTGCTGCTGTTGATGCCGACCGCCGGCTCTTCGGCACAAGATACATCGTGCTTCCCAACCCCATGTACGGCAACTGGCTCAATGACCTTCTCAGAGCTGCCCCGGGCATCACCGGGCGCGAGAAGCTGGTGAATATGCTGGAGTCATTCTGACAAGGTGCCAGGGTGCAGACAGTGAAATGTAAATCCTGTCGAAATCCCAATCTTCAAAGATCATTAACTCATTATAATATAATTAATCAGATTATGTGACTATAAAAATAGACGAAAAAATTCATAAAAGCTTGCGCGTCTATAAATATAGTCGTATATTTGTGTTGAAGGATTGATTGAAAAGAAGTGTCCGGAAACGGGCATTGTTGTGGTATTAATTAAAAAAGATTTTATGCAACTGACTAAGGCTGAAGAGCAGATAATGCAGATTTTATGGGATCTGGAAGAGGGAGTGGTAAAGGATATCAGGGGAAAATTTGATGATCCGAAGCCGGCGCGTAACACCATCTCAACAGTGCTGAAGGTCCTTGAGAAGAAGGGTTATGTGGATCACCGGGCTTATGCGAATGTATTCCTCTATTTTCCCCTGGTTTCGAAACGGGAGTATTCAAAGCACCAGCTGTTCGGGCTGCTCGAAGGGTACTTCAACAATTCTTTCCCGGCAATGACATCGTTCTTTGCCAGGGAGAAGAATCTTTCAGTAAAGGACCTCGACAGGATACTCGAGGAGGCCCGGGAAGAGCTTGACGATGACTAACAGGAATAAAAAATGGAACAGATTGCATTCTACCTGCTGAAATCGGCCGCATGGCTGGCAGGTTTTACGCTGGTATACCTTCTCTTTCTGCAGAAGGAGAGGTTTTTCATGCTTAAGCGGATCTACCTCCTGGCAGGAGTGGCTCTCTCACTGATCCTTCCGCTGGTAACTCTGCATTACAGGGTTGAGCTTCCTGCTCCGCTGATACAGGAGACGCAGGGGATGACCCCGGTTTTGCCTTCATCACCGGCAGCGGCGGCGGAGATTGTGGCGGAGAAAGATCCGCTGAAATGGTTCATGATATTCTATGCTGCAGGATTAGTCTTCCTGCTGGGGCGGACGCTGCAGTACCTCTTCACGGTGTACCGCGCTGTAAGAAGCGGGCCGGTACACAGGGAAGGAGATGCCTTGCTTGTCAGATCAGAAAAATATACCTCCGCCTTTTCATTTTTCAATTACGTTTTTATCAATCCTTCACTGAGCGGGCGTGAGGTCAGGGAGATACTGAACCATGAGATGGTGCACCTCAGACAGAAGCACTGGTTTGATCTCCTGCTTGTTGAAGTGATTAGCCTGGTGCAATGGATGAATCCCTTTGCATGGATCTGTTCGGCGCTTGTCAGGCAGAATCATGAGCATCTTGCCGATGAGGTGGCGCTGCAGCAGACATCTGACCCGGCAGGATACAGGGCTACTCTCCTCAACCAGGTCTTCAGCGCCAGGCTGATCAGTCTCTCGAATTCATTCAATTTTTCGTTTAACACAAACAGGTTTGAAATGATGAAAAAGAAAACTTATTCTCCATTCAGGAAGCTTAAACTGCTTCTTGTACTGCCACTTATGGCAGGAATGTTGTTTGCATTTGCATCTCCCAGATATGTTTATGCGGAAACCACAGGTACATCTGAGTTAACTATCAGCCAGCCGGCACCCCTGATCCAGAATACTGTAAGGGGAGTCGTTTACCGTGAAGACGGAACACCGTTTCCCGGAGTAAATGTCAACGTATCCGGCACCTCCCTTTCAGTGAGTACCGATGCTTCAGGCCGCTTTGAGTTCAGGGGCATTCCCGAAAATGTGATACTGGTTTTTACTTATAAAGGCTATAAGTACCTGCCACTTAATCCTGTTACAGACAAGGAGATGATAGTCAGGATGCAACCTGACCCCAATTACGTTGACCCTGCCACTGTGAAGCCTGATGCTACGGATAAACCTAAACCGAAGCAGCTGCTGGTTGTTGACGGCGTCATCACTGATCAGACCCTTACTGAAATTATGGAAAAGATGGGGAACGACCTGGGTATAGCAAAAGCCCTAACCTTTAGTGAAGCCAAGGAAAAGTATGGAGAGAAGGGAGCTGCAGGCGTGATGGAAATATATTCCAGGGAAAAAGCCAAAGAGCTGGGCATGACCGTTCCCCTTCGCAGGAAGTCCCAGGACGATTTTCCGACCTTTGGGGGCAGCTTTCATACTACATTTACCGACTGGGTGATAAGCCGAACCAAATATCCTCCTGAGGCTGCTGCAGCCGGAATAGAGGGCTGGGCCCATGTCAGCTTTACGGTTGAGCCGGACGGTTCTGTAAGCAATATAAAACCCAAAGGAACAACCAATCCTCTTCTTGCCAATGCCCTGGCAGAAGTGATCAAAACCTCTCCCCTGTGGGAACCTCCGAAGAATCCAGGCATGAATGAACCCTTTACCTCCGAAATCACTGCTAAATTCTCGCTGCCTGACAAGGTGGGAGGAGGGGAAATATTTGTTGTAGTTGAAAAAATGCCGGTATATCCGGGTGGTGATGAAGCCCTGTTCAAATTCATAAATGAAAATGTCAGGTATCCGCCTGAAGCTAAAGAACGGGGTATACAGGGAAAAGTCATTCTGAGGTTCGTGGTCACTTCTGATGGTTCAGTCGAAGATGTTACAGTTGTCAGAGGAATTGACCCCCTGCTTGATGCCGAAGCAGTAAGGGTAATGAGTCTTCTTCCCGACTGGACACCAGGAATGCAGGGCGGTAAGCCTGTCAACGTATGGTATTCTGTCCCGATTTCATTCGCACTATCCTCTGGCGAGAAAATTCAGGAAGGATTATAATCCGGTACGGTCTCAATTTAAAAGTCCGGGAGGTGATCTCTCCCGGATTTTTTTTAGGTCAGGGTTGCTGACAATACTTTTAATAACTGTACTTGTACTCTATTTAATATGGATACATATCAACGCAAGATCTCTTAACCCACGTCATCTGCTGCGAGGAGTACTTGCCGGGAGCCCGCGGAACGGCATGGGACAGCGTTACCTCCACCGCACCTGCCGTGAACAGACTCTCCTCAATCATAGAAAAACTTCAATAAAACGAATACAGTCGAAATATTTGCATATATTTGTAATAATCGTAATATACTCGAAAATGATTAGGAGAGACATGTATCTTGATCGAATAGCACCATTCATCGATAAACCTGTAATAAAAGTAATCACCGGGATAAGAAGATGTGGCAAAAGCACCTTTCTGAAACTGCTGATTAATGAGCTGGAAACTGAAGGAGTAGACCCTGCTGATATACTGTATATCAACAAAGATTCATTGGAATTTGACTTCATCACGACCTATATGGATCTTCATGTCTATGTAACCAAAAATTTAATTAAAAACAATGCCAGGAAGTACCTATTTGTTGATGAGGTTCAGGAAATTGAACAATGGGAGAAGGCAATTGCCGGCTTTTTTGCGGATGAGATTGCAGATATATACATCACAGGGTCCGATGCGGATTTACTGGCATCTGACCTGGCAACACTTTTGACAGGGAGGTATATTGAATTTAAGATGAATACTCTTGTATTCAGTGAATTTCTTACATTCAGAAACAAATCAGGGGCTGAAAGGGATGATGAGTTTGCCCTTTTCATGAAATATGGCGGTTTCCCGGGGATTCATAGAATGGAATTTGCTGATGAAGTTATCAGTCAGTATATAAGCGCCATATACAGCACCATTCTTCTAAAGGATGTTGTGTCCCGGAACCAGGTACGTGATGTAGCTATGCTTGAAAGGATAACCGCCTATATTGCTGATAATATTGGCAATATAACTACTGCCAAAGGTATAAGCAACTATTTTAAATCCCAACACCTAAAATTTTCTGCTGATACGGTGCAGAATTATCTGCATTGGCTTTCTCAGGCTTACATGGCACACAAGGTGAATAGGTTCGATATAAAAGGGAAGAGACAGCTGGAGCTTTACGACAAATACTATCTTGGTGATATCGGATTTATGTATTCCTTGCTGGGTGATAAGTTTCAGGACATATCCGGGAAGCTTGAAAACATTGTTTACCTTGAACTGGTTGCACGAGGGTTTAAAGTTCATATTGGCAAGCTATACGAACGTGAGATCGATTTTATTGCAGTAAAAGGTAACACCAAAACTTACATACAAGTTGCCTATATGCTCTCAGATGAGGCTGTTATTGAAAGAGAATTTGGTGCTCTTGAAACGGTGCGGGACAATTATCCCAAACTTGTACTGTCCATGGACAGGCATTATGGCAACGTGCGAAATGGTATAAAATGGCAAAATCTGGTCGATTTTTTGCTTACACCCTGATCCTGGTAATTCTTTCTGCCAATCAAACCTTCAGCAATACTGAAATCGCTAATTGAAACAGAATTCATCAGTGACCAGATGCAATAATGTTAATATTACTACATATATTTTATTTTCAACACTTTCTGCAAATCCGGAAAGTATTTAAAGTGCTTCATGAGAAGAGGCAGTTCCGGAAACTGCTCTTCAGAATAATGATACAGCCCGGAGTCTATGAGAAACTATTCGGGGAGGAGTCAGGGTCCTTATCAATATCAGGAAGACCTTTCAGGGAATACACCGAAAGCATGATGAGCCTCCTGGTGGAATACTTCCGGAAGAAGGGAGAGAACGCCGGTCCGGACTATAACCCGATGACCGATCTGCTCATGTTTATAAATGCGATCAAGGGGTTTGCCATCACTTCCATATTCTCTGAAGAACAGTATCAGGGTGAATATTATGAAAAGGTAACAGACGCACTGATAAAAAGATACAGATGAAACCATGTATGAGCAGCAACTCCTCCCGGGGAAATGACTGTAAACTTCATGCAAGTTCCATTAGTCCAATATAATAATAAACAAATAATCTAATGAAACTAACAGGTCAGATAATCACAGGCATCGCAATGCTCCTCCTGCTGCCGGCAAGCGGGCCGGCCACCGCGCAGCAGCTGAGCGCCAAAGAAATAATCAAAAAAACAGACGAGAAATTCAACGGTGAGCTCTCGGGCTACAGCGTCATGAGCATGACCATCGTGCGCTCCTCATGGCAGCGCACAATAGAATTCAAATCGTGGGCCCTGGAAGATGACTATGCCCTCACGCTAATCACCGCGCCGGCGCGCGAAAAGGGACAGACATTTCTCAAACGGGGCACGGAGATGTGGAGCTGGAATCCCGCCATCAACAGGCTTATCAAGCTGCCGCCCTCAATGATGTCGCAGGGCTGGATGGGGTCAGACTACACCAATGATGATATCCTCAGGGAGTCCTCCGTGGTGGAAGACTACACCCACACTTTCGAGGGAGAGGAGGAGATCGACGGCCGCATGTGCCACAAGATCAGGCTGACGGCAAAGGATGATGCCGACGTTCTCTGGAGTCACCAGCTGTGGTGGGTTGATAAAAATGAGTTTATTGTCCTGAAAGCCGAGCTCTATGATGAGGACGGCTACCTGGTCAGAACGGAGCGGGGCAGTGATCTCAGGACAATGGACGGAAGGTTTATACCCACCACCATTGAACTGATCCCCGCCGAGGAGCCGGGCCGCAAGACCATCCTTAATATAACAGAGGTAAAATTCAATGTAAAGATTGAGGAGAGCTTCTTCTCACAGCAGAATATGAAGACCATCAGATAGTGTCCATCAAATATCCACTGGCATGAAACTTACATGGACAGAAACTCACAATTGGACATGATTGTTTTTACTACATGTAAGTTTCTTTCGACCAATGAAATAATAAGATAATCGAATGAAGAACTATCAGCTTGCCTGGAGAAATCTATGGCGAAACAAAAGGAGGACCCTCATAACGGCAGCCTCGGTATTCTTTGCAGTCTTCTTTGCACTGGTGATGAGGTCGTTTCAGCTGGGTACATACGAAAAGATGTACAGGGATGTCATCGAATCATACTCCGGTTACCTGCAGCTTCAGCACAGTGACTACCTTGATGAATCAAATCTTGACAACGGGTTTGTTCCTGAGCAGTCGCTGACTGACATAATAGAGGCAGACCCCAATGTAACGGGGGTTATTCCAAAGCTGGAATCGTTCGCGCTGGCAGCTGCCGGGAGTCGCACCCGGGGTGTGATGGTGATCGGCATGGATCCCGACAATGAGCAGAAGACGCTGAACATAAAGAACCGTCTCATAAAATACCGCCTTACTCCTGATGCAACCGAAGCTCTTAAAGGAGAAAACCTGCCGTCCCGCACCGCTAAGCTGGTCGATGTATTTTCCGGTGAGGCCTGGACCGATGAAAAGAGCCTCATCTCTGACCTCGGCATAGGCGATGATGATTCAGCAGCAGTGATGCCTCTCTTCAGGAAGTATGCATCACTCGACAACCGTTACCTCACTTCGGCAGATTCCGGCCGGGCGGTTATAGGATACGGACTGTCGCGTTATCTCAGCGCAGACGTTGGAGACACCCTGGTGGTGATGGGACAGGGCTATCACGGGGTATCCGCAGCCGGACTCTTCGTGATAAAGGGTATAGTGAGCATGCCAAACCCCGAGATTGACAATGCATTTGTTTACATCACCCTGGCAGATGCACAGTATCTCTATGCTGCACCCGAAATGGTCACCTCGGCCATAATAAGTATAAGCGATACAGATGACAGGGAGCTTCTGCAAACGCAACAGCGGCTGTCCGCCTCCTGCAATGACGGGCTGGTAATACGCAACTGGAAGGAGATGAATGCCCTCCTGCTGAACCAGATGGAGGCTGACAACAAGAGCGGGGCAATCATGATAGGCATCCTTTACCTGGTGATAGCCTTTGGCGTATCCGGTACAGTACTTATGATGATGGCTGAACGGAGGAGGGAGTTCGGCATGCTGGTCTCTATAGGGATGCAGAAGCGTAAGCTGGCCGGCATAGTAAGCATGGAGATGCTGTTCATCGGATTGCTGGGTGTGTTGGCAGGTATTGCAGCATCACTGCCCATTGTCTACTATGGCTATGCAAGGCCCCTGCGCTTCACCGGGGAGCTGGCAAAGATGTACGAGGAGTACGGCTTTGAAGCGGTGATGCCCATGCATCTCCCGGACACCTACTACCTGTGGCAGGCAGCGATTGTGCTGCTGATACTGCTCATAGCCATCACATTCAGTGTGCGGAGGATATTCAAATTGAACATAATAAATGCTATCAGAGCCTAACAGAAGACTAAAATGATAACATCCATTGCATGGAAGAATGTCTGGCGGAACAGGACCAGGAGCCTGACCGTGATAGCTGCCGTGACCGTGGGCGTCTTTGCGGGCGTCTTTGCCATGGCTGCCATCAACAGCTCTATTGTTCAGCGCATTGATGCCGCTGTCAACGAGGAGCTGTCTCATATCCAGGTAAACAACCCCGGATTCAGGGGCAGCAGTGACATAGCCAATGTGATAGCCGAGCCTGAAAAGGTTGTATCGGTGCTCGAAGAGACACCCGGAGTGACTCATATCACCGAACGGATAATTGTACGGGGCATAGCCTCAACCTCCGCCGGGAGCGCGGGCGTGGAGATCACGGGCATAGACGTTGAAAAGGAGCAGCAGATGTTTACCCTTAAGGAACGTCTCATACCCGGAACGGGGAGCTACTTTGGAACCGACACCAGGCTCAACAGCGCCTTCATCGGCGAGAAGCTGGCAAAAGAGCTCTACATAATCCGGTATATCCTCACGGAAGAATCCTTTACCGCCCTTGAAGCTGAGGATGTTCCTGCAGCCGTTGTTGAGAAACTCAGACCCCTCGAAAACCAGAGGTTCACCGCGGAAAAGAAACTGTCGGAGGCCTGTTCCGGATTGCTCACGGAGAAGGAGGGGAAGCTGTACGGGATGAGGATCAAGGAGGCAGCCTGGTCATACCGAGAGGGATCAAAGGTCATCCTCACCTTCCTTGATGCAAACGGCACACAGACAGGGGCTGCCTTCCGTATCAGCGGCATCTTCCGCACGAACAACGACTTTTTCGAGGCCTTTTCGGTATTTGTGCCGCATGATGAACTGCTCCGCCTCACAGGGATGGAAGAGGGGCAGTACCACCGCATCATTGCACGCCTGGAGGATGATGACCTGACTGACAAAGCCAGCGCATCCGTAAAGGAAGCGCTCCCCGGACTGGAGGTGATGAGCTGGAAGCAGATACAGACTGACCTGGCCATGATAGCCGATTACGTAAACCAGATATATGGCATCTTCATGGTGCTAATCCTGGCAGCCCTGGCCTTCGGAATAGTAAACACCATGCTGATGGCGGTGCTGGAACGCACACGTGAGCTGGGCATGCTCTCAGCCATAGGCATGAACCGTCGCCGTGTATTCAGCATGATCATGCTTGAATCTATATTCCTTTCGATAGTCGGAGGTTTTGCGGGAATGGCAGTAAGTGCCATTGTGATAGCCATTACCAATCATACCGGCATCAACCTGGTGAAGTACTCGGAGGGCCTTGAGGCATTCGGATACTCAGCCCATCTCTATCCCACCATCGGGGCTGATTTCTTTATCATGCTGACTGTAATGATCGTGATCACCGGGATCGTTGCAGCCATCTATCCCGCCAGGAAAGCGTTGCAGCTAAACCCTGTTGAAGCATTAAGAGGAGAATAACCAGAAAAACGCAATACAATGAAAGTAGTTGAAATCAATGATGTCTTCAAGACCTATCATGATACAGAAGTTGAGGTGAAGGCCGTCAACGGCGTCACGCTCAGTTTTGAAAAGGGCGATTTTGCAGTGATAGTGGGTCCGTCGGGCTCAGGCAAGACCACCCTCCTGAACCTCATCGGGGGGCTTGACCAGCCTACCGCCGGGGAGATCATCGTGGCGGGCCACAGGCTCTCGGAACTGAAGCCCTCGGAGCTGATAGATTTCCGTATGGAGCATGTGGGCTTCGTCTTCCAGTCGTACAATCTCATCCCCGTTCTCACGGCTTCAGAGAATGTGGGGTTTATCATGAGCCTCCAGAAATGGCCGAAGGAGAAGCGGATGGCACGCACCGGGGAGCTGCTGGAAGCCGTAGGCCTCTCTGACCGCCACAGCAGTCGTCCTGCGCAGCTCTCAGGCGGACAGCAGCAGAGGGTTGCCGTGGCCCGCGCCCTGGCGCCGCGGCCACAGTTTATCCTGGCCGACGAGCCCACAGCCAACCTCGACACCAAATCGGCCGAGACCCTTCTTGACATCATGGAGAAGCTGAACCGCGGGGAGGAGATGACTTTTATCTTCTCGACACATGATGCACGG
This sequence comes from Bacteroidales bacterium UBA4772, assembly GCA_002403305.1. Taxonomy (GTDB): domain Bacteria; phylum Bacteroidota; class Bacteroidia; order Bacteroidales; family VadinHA17; genus SR-FBR-E99. The sequence goes on along the minus strand of DHHM01000016.1, from coordinate 85,675 downwards.
GTTGTGAAGAGGGCCCGCAGGGTCATCACCCTTGAGGACGGGAAGGTTGTGTCAGACGAAAGAACAAATCATACTTCATGATGCGAACACTCCTTCCGGCAGTTATGATGTTTGCCGCAATGCTGCAGTCTGTCGCCCTTACCGGCATCGACCCCGGCGTTGCTAAGAGTGATACGCTGAAGATGAACGGCGTCATCACGGATCCTCCGGAAGAGAAAGAGAAGATGGTCAGCCTCACTGCCGGGGGGTATGCCTCATGGCTCCATACTGCCATGTTCGAAAAGCCTGCAGAAACCTGGATCAACAGCAGCATGCTTCATAACAGGCTAAACTTCAAAGCCTGGGCAGGAAGTAGGTTCACTTTTGCTTTAGAGATCAGGAACAGGTTTGTCACCGGCGACATGATTGCGCTCGATCCCGGTTATGTGTCAGGACTGGCAACCGACGACGGATGGATTGACCTTTCATGGAACATATCCGACGGCAACTCCTATGTCCTGAATTCGATGATCGACAGGGCATACGCTGACTTCACGCTGGGCAGGCTGCAGATCACCGCCGGCCGCCAGCGCATCAACTGGAGCCAGTCGCTGGTATGGAACCCCAATGACATCTTCAACACCTACTCATTTTTTGATTTCGACTATGTTGAGCGTCCGGGCAGTGACGCCGTCAGGCTGGTATATTCCACCGGCCCATCGTCAGCTGCCGAGGCTGCCGTCAAGATCAACAGCCAGGGCCGGTTCACCGCCGCAGCTCTCTTCCGCTTCAGCCTGCTGAACACCGACCTCCAGTTTCTTGCCGGAGAGACCGATGAGGAGTTATTCACCGCCGGCACCGGATGGTCAGGAGCCGTCGGGCCCTTTTCCGTCAGGGGTGAGGCAACACTCTTTTCCCCTTTTGACGGATCAGAGCATGAAGGGAGCACCGTGATTGCCACCGCCGGCGTTGACAGGGTCTTCTCTGACAGGCTGACCGCCATTGTGCAGCTGATGTACTCAAACCGCCCGCTATCACTCGACAGTTTCACCGTGCTTTATAAGGGGGGCCTGACGGCCAGAGACCTTGCCTTCTCGGAATTCAGCGCCGTAGGACAGGTGACATGGGCGCCGATGCCCCTTCTCAGTATATCACTTTCAGCCATGTGGTACCCTGACATGGATGGATGGTACGCCGGCCCTTCAGTGGATGTTTCACTGGCTGAGAATGTCGATTTCTCATTACTCTGGCAACATTTTGACATGCGTCTGGCCTCCGCAGAGACGAAGCTTAATCTTGGCTTCTTAAGGATCAGGTATAGTTTCTGAAACCTCCATGTGTTATCACACACAAATACAAGTAAATAATAATCTGATACATGGAGGTTCTCCCATAAACCGGGACAGGCTTTCATACAAATGGAGTAAATTATTATATGATGAATTTTTCATACTTTTACGGAGTAACTCCGTAAGTATGTCACTTGTCCATGAACTTGAAAAATCAGGTAACTGGTTGTTCAGACGCAGGAGCTGGCTGCCGGTGGTGATTCTTGTTCCGGCAATCATCTGGCTCTTCATAGCAAACCGCAGTGTCATCTATTTCAACTACACCTGGGAGATAATCTGCATCCTGGTATCAGTCGCAGGTGAACTGGTCAGGTCATTTACAGTGGGGTATGTACCCCGCAACACCTCCGGGCGCAATGTAATAGACCAGCTGGCCGATGAACTTAATACAACGGGCATCTATTCCATAGTACGTAACCCTCTTTACCTCGGCAACTTCCTGATGTGGCTGGGACCGGTTATGTTCCTGAGGTCAGTATGGTGCCTCATTATTTTTATCCTGGCCTTCTGGCTCTACTATGAACGGATAATATTTGCCGAGGAGCAATATCTGCGCCGCAAGTTCGGAGAGACATATGACATCTGGGCCTTCAGGGTTAAAGCGGTTATACCCTCTCTGAAACATTACAAAAAGCCTGCACTTCCATTCTCTTTCAGGAATGTTCTCAAGCGCGAGCACAACAGCGTGGCCAATCTCTTCATCGTCTTTGCCATACTCGATACGGTCCGCAATATTGCAGTCACAGGGAGGGTTTACATGGAGCCGCTGTACGTTACGCTGCTGGTGGCAGCCGGCATCTTCTGGGCTGTTGTGAGATACCTGGTCAAGCGTACCAGCTTCCTCTACGTGGACGGGAGATAGGCCGCGAGGGATCTACCTGTCGCGTACTCCCATGAATATCATTATATAGTAGATAAGTGTCGCCAGGGACCCCAGGGCTGCGATGACGTATGTATATGCCGCCCATCTCAGGGCATCCTCAGCCCTGGCGTGAGTCTCGCGCTGGGTGATCCCGGCGTTGGACAGCCATGCCAGTGCACGCTTTGAGGCGTTAATCTCCACAGGGAGGGTGATGAGGCTGAAGATGGTGGTGAGGGCGAACAGCCCGATGCCAACCAGCAGTATCTCAGGTCGCGAGTTGATAAGCACCAATCCGGCAATGAGCACCCACTGTATCCAGTTGGAGGCAAAGCTCACCGCCGGCGCAAGCTTCGACCTCATATTCAGCCAGGCATATGACTGCGCATGCTGCAGTGCGTGGCCGGTCTCGTGAGCTGCCACTGCAGCTGATGCAATGCTGGCATTGGAATAGACCTCACGACTCAGGTTGATGGTCTTCTTCAGCGGATTGTAATGGTCAGAGAGTTCCCCCTGCACGCTGTGTATGGTGACGTCGGTAACACCGCTGTCGCGCAGCATCCTTTCAGCCACGTCGCGCCCGGTCAGGCCGCTGCCTATCGGCATCCTGGAATATTTTCTGAACTTCGACTTGAGCCTGTTGCTGACTATCCAGCTCAGCAGCATGAAGACTATAAAGATGATCCAGTAGGTCCCGTTGTGCAAAAACATCGACTCGCTCATATATCCTTCAGTTTAATTCGTCAATTTATTATCAAAACATCTGCCATTCCCTATAAGTTCTGAAAAGAGGTCATTTTGTCATGACCATTCAGATTATCTTTGAGGGCGATGTTAAAGACACCTGCAAAGATATTCTCTTTTTTACTGCTTATACCGGTATGGATATACAGGTGGGTAATCTCTCCCTGGACTCCCTCCTCATGCCGTCATGTGCCTACCTGTTCGCAGTATGCTATTGATGCCCTGACCATGCACGGTCCGCTGGCAGGAACGCTGCTTGCTGCTGACCGTATCCTGCGGTGCAGGCCCGGCGGCACCCACGGTTATGACCCCGTACCCCGCTATATATTCAAACGTTATCGTGCCGGCGGTGGTTTCACCCGCAGGACGCCCCGTTGCAACAGGCTGAAGGAGAGAGATTAAAAGTTAAGTTTTTCCCTCAGCATCTTATACCCGGCACGGCTCACCGGGATCTTTTCTCCCGATTTGAGTATGGCCACGTAGTTATCCTTGCTGTAGGGTTCGAGTCGTGTTATGTACTCCACATTGACCATGAACGAACGGTGCACTCTCAGGAACAGTGACGGTGGCAGATGCTCCTCGTAATACTTCATGGTCTTGGGCTTCAGCGCCTTGCCTTCGGTATGATATATCATCACGTAATCATCCTCCGCAGCAAGGTGGGAGACATTGTTGAGCGGGATGATCTTTATCCCGGCACCCTTCCTGAATACTATCCTTGTCAGTTGACCCTCGCTCTCAGAGACGGCGGTCACGAGCTTCTCTATCTTCTCCGTCTCCCTCTCCTGCTTGTTTAGGCGGCTGACGGCCTTTTCCAGCGCATCATCAAAGCGCTCCTTCGAGAATGGCTTGAGCAGGTAATCGACTGCATTGAGTTCGAAGGCCCTGATGGCATACTGGTCGAAGGCAGTTGTGAAGATCACCTCGGGCTTTTCATCGATAACCTCCAGCAGCTCGAAGCCTGTCAGCTTGGGCATCTGTATGTCGAGGAAGATAAGGTCAGGATGTTTCTCCTTCATCTCCCTGGCCCCGCAGAACCCGTCGCCGCACTCTCCCGCAATCTCTATCTCAGGATGATCTTTAAGCATAAACTTTATCAGCTCGCGTGCCGGTGCTTCATCTTCAATGATAAGTGCTCTTATTTTTTGCATCTCGAAAAAATATTTTCATGTTTTCCGGCAGGGAAACCTCACCTCCGCAGTAAACATGTCGTCTGAGAGGTTGATTTTCAGTCCTGCCTTCTCTCCGAAGAAGAGTTCCAGCCTGCTGCTGACATTCTTCAGTCCTATGCCTGCCCCCCTCCGTGTCACAACTGATTCCCTGTCGATATTGTTTGTTATTGTAATTACTACAAGATCATCCTCCAGCCTTGCTGTGGTCTTTATGATGATCTCTTCGGTAGACTCGTACACCCCGTGCTTGATGGCGTTTTCATAGAGAGGCTGAAGAAGCATCCCAGGGAGAATTGCCGTGAGGCATTCGGGACTTATATCCTCCTCTATCATGAGCCGTTCACCGAACCTAACCTTCTCGATCTGCAGATAGAGCCTCAGGCTTTCCAGCTCATTCTGAAGCGTAACCGGCTGATCATTCCGGGAGGAGAGCGAGTATCTCATGAAATCAGAGAGCTTGACTATCATCTCCCTGGCCTTGAGGGGGTCGGTAACGGTGAGCGAACTGACGGAGTTGAGGCTGTTGAAGAGGAAATGGGGGTTTATCTGTGCGCGCAGCATCATCAGCTCACCGTTGCGTACCTGCGCCTCCAGTTGTGCCTGCCGCTTCGCCTTTTCCGCCAGCCTGCCGGCGCTGAGAAAGAGATAGTAGACAAGGATGATCACAAAAAAGATGAGTATGCCGGCCGTAAGCCTGAAGACCAGTACCGAATGCCAGAAGATCATGTAATCCACCTTCTCGGTCACCATCGCCCTCACCAGGAACCTTGGGATGAAGAGCCATGCAAAGATTGTGGCCGTCCCTGTCAGGGCGATGTTAAAGATTGCAGTATAGGCTTCACTGTCATCTCTCAGGATGTATCTCACCGGAAACCATATCGCCAGGCCAAGTAAGCCGTATAGCAACATCGACACAGTTCCGTCGAGCAGGGCCACATTCATTGTACTGCCGTAGGCATAATGAATGAGGAGTGACTGGCAGGCTGCAAGTGTCAGCCAGACCAGCCACCAGGTCAGTAACCTTGTTCTGTTCTCCAGTACCGGATGCCTCATATGCTATTTGTAGCTTTTGATCTCGCCCCCTCCGAATATCACGGTGCCTCTCAAAGTAAGGCTTCTGGTGTTGTCTCTCATCTCATCGCCCCGTAGTTTTCTGCTGTCTGAAAAGCCTCCCAGTATTGGAGTCACATCTATTATAACATTCCAGCTGTCGGGCACGATGACCGTTGTGCCCCCAAAGATACAGGTAATTTCAATCGCATTGTCGCCCGGAGCCAGGGACGATCTCGTAAGGTCAACCTCTCCGCCGCCGAAGATGGAGGTTATTTTTCCGCCCTTGAAATTATCAGTGATGAGCTGCCGTTCCGCCCCGCTGAAGATATTGACGATGTCTATCACATCGGCCTTATTGGTGCTGGCGCTGTTGTAACTCACGGTTTTTGCGAGCCTTTTGGAGTTAATGAGAAGCACAATGCCCACAACTATGAAGAGGGCTGGCCAGAAGAAATTAAAGGATCTGAAGAAATCGGTGAACAGCTCAGGTATCAGGAAGAAGCCTCCTACGGATATCAGTACGATGCCCGGAGTCTTGTTGTCAGAGCCCACAAGTGTTATTACACCGATGACTATCAGCAGCATCTGCCAGCTGAAGATAACGTCATCAATAAAATCGTCGAGAGGCCCGGGCAGTACAGTTGTTTTCTTGAGGATAAGCACCATTCCTGCGACGATGAGGAGTATCCCGATGATAAGCCTGCTTGAGGTTTCAGGATTTTTAATTGGTTTGTTTGTTTCGTTTTCCATCACTAGTCAATTATTGGTTTCCTGTCATTGTTTTCTTTTTGTAATCGGCCTGATCATGAATGCCACCCCGGCCAGTACAAGCACTGCAGGCCAGAATATCTGCCTGTAGAGAGGCGATAGCTGTACAGTCATGTCGGGCATCAGGAACCAGAATCCCAGGGCGAACAGGACCACGGCTGATACCAGCTCCAGGCTCAGGAGAGACCAGATCCCGAAAAATATGAGCAGCATCTCCCACCTGTAGTAATCTGAGATATCACCAAGGCTGAGCAGGTCTGTCTTTGCTGCTATCATCACCAGCCCCAGGGATATGAGGAATCTCGCGATGCCTGCAAACGGATTGTGGTGTCTCTCTTTCATGTCGGTTGAAGTTTATTTTCGCATCAAAAATACCACCACTAACTATACCGCTGCCACAGATTTCCGGCAGACTGCGGATAAAGGGCGGTAAACGGCGAAAAGGCCAGGTATTGTTACTTTTTTGTTCATAATTTTTTTTATTGGAGTAGGATTTATAATTTTGCAGACCGAAAAAAGGGAAGATGCCCGGATTGTATTCCATACCGCTGGCCGGACTGAAGGAAGCCAGGTACACCTACGAATTTTCATTGGGTGACGATTTCTTTGAGGCTTTTGAGGGGTCAGAGATAAAGAGGGGAGAGCTTAAGGCGGAGGTAGTGCTTCAGAAATGTTCTGCTCATTTCGAGCTTGACATAGTAATTAATGGTCAGGTCGGGGTGATATGTGACAGATGTCTTGAGGAGTTTTTCATGCCGGTCTCTGCTGCCAACAGGCTGTTTGTCAGGCAGGGCAGGGAGTGGGGTGACAGTGACCCTGACATGGTCACAATTTCTCCGGACGAGTACGAGCTGGATCTGAGCCAGTTTTTCTATGAATACATTCACCTGGCGTTGCCCATTAAACGCATACATCCTGATGACAGTGAGGGTCGATCCACATGCGATCCGGAAATGATCAGGAAACTTGAAGAACATCTCGCGCATGGGGAGAAAGAGCATGATCCCCGGTGGGATGAGCTTGAGAGACTGACAACGAACAACTAACGAAATTAATTACTGCGATGCCAAATCCAAAACACAGACACTCCAGCACCAGGAGAGACAAGAGGAGAACCCATTACAAGGCTGTGGCCCCGACAGTGGCTGCATGCCCCAACTGCGGTTCCGCCCATCTGTATCACAGGGTATGTCCTGAATGCGGATACTACAGAGGTAAGCTGGCCGTCGAGAAGACGACGACCGCCTGATCTTTCAACCGTTCAAAAAAGCTGAACGATGAAAATAGGTCTTGATGTCATGGGGGGCGACTTTGCTCCCGATGCTATTCTTGAAGGGGCTGTGGATGCCCTGGGACAACTGCCGTCAGGTGACCGTGTCGTACTTCTGGGTGACGGTCAGAAGATCAGGGAGAAGCTTGCATTGATGCATGCTGACCCTGACATGTTCGATATTGTTCCCACAACGGAGGTTATCGAGATGTCAGACCATCCTGCAAAGGCATTCTCGCAGAAGAGAGACTCATCCATCGCAGTAGGATACAACATGCTTAAGAGCGGGCTCATCGACGGTTTTGCCAGTGCAGGAAACACCGGTGCAATGCTGGTTGGGGCAAGTTATACCGTCAATGTCATCCCCGGTGTCTTCAGGCCTGCCCTTGCCGCCCTCATCCCAAATATCAACGGCAGCTCATCGGTAATGCTGGACGTGGGGATAAACCCTGACAGCAAGCCGGATGTCCTTCTTCAGTACGGGCTGCTGGGAACGGTATATGCAAAGTATGTGCTTGGCATTGACAATCCATCCGTCGGGCTGCTGAATATCGGCATCGAGGAGACAAAGGGCTCGGCAGCGGTGAAGAGTGCCTTCGAGATGCTGCGCGAAAGCAGCGAGATCAGTTTTAAAGGCAACATAGAAGGACACCACCTCTTCACCGATGAGATGACTGACGTTATCGTGTGCGACGGATTCGTGGGTAACGTGGTCTTGAAGATGGCTGAGAAATTCTATGTGGTGCTGAAATCAAAAGGGATCAGCGATGACTTTTTTGACAGGATGAACTTTGAGGTTGTCGGGGGCACACCCGTGCTTGGCATCAATGAGAATGTCGTGGTAGGTCACGGTATCTCAAACCGCAAGGCTATAATGAACATGCTTCTTCAGACATGCGATGTTGTTCATGCCGACCTTGCCGGAAAAATCAAGGAGGCGCTTGGAGCATGACAAGGATCAGAGCTGCAGTTACCGGAATAAATGCCTGGGTGCCGGAATACCGGCTTACAAACCATGAGCTGTCGACGATGGTCGAGACCAGCGACGAGTGGATCATGCAACGCGTAGGCATCAAAGAGAGAAGGATACTTAAAGGTGAAGGCCTCGGCACCTCCGACCTGGGCGCACCGGCCGTCACAGGCCTCCTTGAGAAGACCGGCACCTCTCCCGATGAGGTGGACCTGCTCGTCTGCGCAACCATTACGCCTGACATGATGTTCCCCGCCACTGCGAACATCATCTGTGACAAGACAGGAATTAAGAATGCCTTCAGCTTTGATGTCGGGGCTGCCTGCTCAGGGTTTCTCTTTGCGCTGCAGACCGCAGCATCATATGTTGAATCGGGAAGATACAAAAAGGTAGTAGTGGTCGGTGCCGACAAGATGTCATCCATAACTGACTACACTGACCGTACCACCTGCACTCTCTTCGGCGACGCCGGAGGTGCAGTCCTGCTTGAGCCCACACTTGAGGAATACGGTATTATGGACCATGTCTTCAAAAGCGACGGGTCAGGAAGAAAATACCTTCACATGAAGGCCGGAGGGTCACTAAGGCCGGCATCGCATGAAACGGTGGGCGGACGAGAGCACTATATATACCAGGAGGGACAGGCTGTCTTTAAGTTTGCCGTCTCAAACATGGCAGATATCGCTGTTGAGGTGATGAACAGAAATAACCTCCGTCCGGAAGACATCGCCTGGCTGGTGCCACACCAGGCAAACCTCCGCATCATCGATGCCACAGGTCGCAGGATGGGACTGCCACCGGAGAAGGTGATGATCAACATTCAGAAGTACGGCAACACCACCGCAGCCACAATACCGCTTGTTCTCTGGGAGTTCGAGAAGAGACTCAAAAAGGGTGACAACCTGGTGCTGGCCGCCTTCGGAGGCGGTTTTACATGGGGCAGCATATGGTTGAAATGGGCGTATGATTCAGCCCCCCCGGAATAAGAATCTGACAGGGAGCGTTGATTCAGCCCTCTTTTTTTTCACAGGCCACAATACTTTCTATATTTGTGGGTTAAAATAACTCAGGGAAAAGGATTAAACACAAGTTTCATATGGCAAAAATAATAGAGACAGACAACGGAACGGCAGTTAACCTGATAAGCCAGGGTACGGAGATTACCGGCGACGTAAAGTCAACCGGAGATGTACGCATTGACGGAGTGCTGAACGGTAACATGGTAACCAGGGGCAAGGTGGTGATCGGCCCTACCGGACGTGTCAAGGGCGAGGTGGAGTGTAAAAACTCCGAAGTGTCAGGACTTATTGAAGGCAAGATAACTGTCACGCAATTGCTGATACTCAAGGCATCATCAAAGATCAACGGCACAATTATGACAGACAAGCTCTCCATTGAGCCGGGAGCCCTCTTTACAGGAAACTGCTCCATGAAAGACGGAGATAATGGAGGAACGGCAGCCAAACCAAAAGAGGGAGAAAAATAAGGGGGAGAACGGCCTGCAGGCCTACTCGAGATACAGCGCCATCGCCATCGAGATGGCGGTAATAATAATCCTGACATCCCTGGGCGGAGTCAAACTCGACAAAGCCATCGGAACAGAACACCTGTTCACCGTGATCCTCTCACTGCTGGGGGTGGCAGCTGCCATCTGGCTTGTAATAAGAGAAGCTTCAAGAAACAGATAGCATGCCTCAGCCAATTCAATTAATAGAGATAGCCGTCAGAAACAGACAGAATTCATATGCCGGAACAAGCAACCAGCGAATCCTAAAGAAACAACCAGCATGACCTCACCGGTCCCAATCAAGAATCTGCTGTCATTGCTGGGCCTCTCAGTCATCTTCATCATACTGATACTCTCACTCAATGCGGCCAAACCCTCACTTCTTCCGGGCAGAGGCGAACTTATGCTGACCGGCGGATTTGCCATTTCAGCCCTGGCTTCCATAATCGTTTTCTTTCGGGGGGCAGGGAAAAATCCTGAAACAAGTGTCTTTGCTACACTAATTGCGCTGGGAATCAAGCTGCTCCTCTCTCTGGTACTTGCCCTGCTGTTTTTCCTTGTGCTTAAAAACAGGGATACCGCTTCAGTAATATTGTTTTTTATCCTATATTTGGCATTCACAGTTTTTGTAATTCTTACGTTTCTCAGTGTCCTGAAAAAGATGTCAGTATAATTTAGATTAGGTTGAAAACCAGACTTTTATATTTAATTATTCTAATGCTTGGCTTAACAGTCGGAACGGCTGAGTCAGCATCATCGGACACCGGGAAGGATGAGACGGAGTCACATGAAAATGGAGGAAAATTTGATGCCAGCACCTTCATCATGGATCATGTGGCTGATTCGCATGAATGGCATATTCTGACCAAAAAAGACAGCACTCATGTTGCCATATACCTTCCGGTAATTATCTACGACAAAAATTCAGGACTTCACATCTTCTCATCGGAAAAGCTTGCCCACGGTCACAGCTACATGGGGTATGCAATTGCCCACGAAGGCAAGTATGCCGGGAAAATTGTCAGAGTGAACAGTGATGGCAATCATGACGGCTCCAAACCGCCGCTTGATCTTTCAATCACGAAGGCTGTCTTCGGTATGATGGTGGCATCGGTCATACTTCTGTTGCTTATGCTTGGACTGGCAAGGTCGTATAAAAGAAGCGGCATCAGTGCACCGAAGGGTTTCCAGGGTTTCCTTGAGCCTGTCATTCTCTTTGTCAGGGATGATATTGCCATACCCAATATCGGCGAGAACAAATATTCACGGTTCATGCCCTACCTTCTCACGGTCTTCTTCTTTATACTCATTAACAACCTGCTGGGGCTGATACCTTTTTTCCCTTTCGGTGCCAACGTAACCGGAAACGTCAACGTGACATTTGTATTGGCATTGATCACGTTTCTCATCACGCAGTTCAGCGGCAACAGGTCGCACTGGAGGCATGTCTTTGCCGCTCCGGGGGTCCCTTTCTGGCTGCTGCCCATCATGATACCCATTGAGATCATCGGGCTCTTTTCAAAGCCCTTTGCCCTGATGATCCGTCTCTTTGCCAACATCACTGCAGGCCATATCATTGTCCTCAGCCTGGTGGCGCTCATCTTTATCTTTGAGTCGGTGTTTGTAGCCCCCATCTCTATCTTTTTTGTCCTCTTCATGGACTGCATAGAGTTGCTGGTTGCCTTCCTGCAGGCATATGTATTCACCCTGCTGTCGGCCCTCTTCATCGGAATGGCGACAGCTGAACCGGAACATTATTAAGATCATTATATCAATTTGTAGTTTTAAATTCAGAATTATGGAAGAAGCACAAGCAGTAATGTCATTAGCAGCAGTAGGAGCCGGGCTCGCGGTGATAGGCGCCGGCATCGGCATCGGCCGCATCGGCGGCTCGGCCATGGACGCCATAGCACGTCAGCCTGAAGCCTACTCGAAGATCCAGCTTGCCATGATCATCTCTGCCGCACTCATCGAGGGGGTTGCCCTCTTCGCCGTGGTTGTGGCAATGATCAAGTAAGCAAGGAAACATAGCCTGCAACGGTTGGTTGCAGGCTATCAACCGAATCAACGAAAAAGATACGATATGTTACTACAAAGCAGTCTTGCCAGTCCCGCCATCGGGACTGTCTTCTGGACAACACTGATCTTTCTCCTCCTGCTGGTCCTTCTATGGAAGTTTGCCTGGGATCCGATCATGAAGGCTGTCAGTTCGCGCGAGGACATGATACATAATGCCCTTGATGCTGCCGAAAAGGCGCGCGAAGAGATGAAGGTCCTGCAGGCTGACAATGAGATCATCCTTCGCAAGGCCCGTGAGGAGAGAGACAAGATACTCCGTGATGCACGTGTGGCATACGAACGCATGATGTCCGAGGCGAAGGAGAAGAGCCAGTCGGAGTCAGATGCCATGGTCCGTAGAGCAAGGGAGCTCATCGAACGTGAAAGGGTGAGCGCTATCGCCGAGGTAAAGCGCGAGGTAGCCCGTCTGGCAATAGAGGTGGCCTCAAAGGTTGTCGGAGAGACACTGAAGAGCGACGCCGAGCAGCAGAAGCTTATAGAGAGATATCTTAAGGAGATAGAGGCGAACCGTAACTGAATCTCATGAACGCAAGCAAGATAGCAGTAAGGTATGCCACCGCCCTCTTCAGCCTCGCACTCGAAAAGAATGCGCTGGAAAGGGTGTACCGCGACATGAAGGTCATAAGCCGGGTATCTTCCATGGAGGAGGTGAAGGAGATGATCGGCAATCCGGTCATACCGCTGCAGAAGAGGAAGGAGATAATGATTGCCCTTACAGGTGATGATGCTGATGCATTTACGGTCAGGTTCATCAGACTGATGTTTGAACAGGGCCGGGGAGAATTCCTGGGGGCAGCAGCAAGGAACGTCATTGACCTGACTCGCCGCCACAGGGGCATACGCGAAGTCACCCTTACCACGGCGGTGCCTGTCGGCGAGAGTCTCAGGAAGGAGATGGCCCTGCTGATGGAGGAGAAGGAGACGGGAGAGATCGAATTCATTGAAAAGATTGACGAATCGGTTATCGGAGGCTTCATTCTCAGAGTTGATGATGCATATATCGACGCGAGCGTGAGAAACAGGCTTAACAGATTCAGAAAAGAATTTTCACTGGCAGGGTATGCCGAAGAATAGATTATAAGATAAAGAGAGATGACTAATATCAAACCTTCAGAGGTATCACAGATCCTGAGGCAGCAGCTTGAAGGAGTAAAGACGGCCATTGATGTTGAGGAAGTAGGGACCGTACTTCAGGTCGGTGACGGCATCGCACGCATCTACGGTCTCAGGAATGTCGGCTCCAATGAGCTTATCGAATTCGTGGAGTCGGGCATCAAGGCCATTGTCCTCAACCTCGAGGAAGACAACGTCGGTGCTGTGATCCTGGGAGCCTCCGAGAAGATAAAGGAGGGTGACATAGCACGCCGCACAGGAAGGATATCATCAATAATGGTCGGTGAAGGACTGCTTGGCAGGGTTATCACCACCACCGGCACCCCCATCGACGGCCGGGGCCCGATCACCGGAGAGCTTTACGAGATGCCTTTCGAGAGGAAGGCTCCGGGTGTTATCTTCAGGCAGCCGGTGAAACAGCCGGTGCAGACGGGTCTCAAGGCTATCGATGCCATGGTACCCATCGGCAGGGGACAGCGCGAACTGATCATCGGCGACCGTCAGACCGGCAAGACAGCCATTGCCATTGACACAATCATCAATCAGAAGAGCGAATATGAGAAGGGGAAACCTGTCTATTGCATCTATGTTGCTATAGGTCAGAAGGGATCGACGGTGGCAAACATAGCAGCCACCCTTGAGAACTACGGCGCCATGGACTACACGGTCATCGTGTGTGCCACCGCCGCCGACTCCGCCGCCGCACAGTTCTATGCTCCTTTTGCCGGCGCCGCCATCGGCGAGTTCTACCGTGACACCGGCCGCGATGCCCTGATCATCTATGACGACCTGTCGAAACAGGCAGTATCATACCGCGAGGTGTCACTCCTGCTCCGCCGGCCCCCCGGCCGCGAAGCATACCCGGGCGACGTCTTCTATCTCCACTCGAGGCTGCTCGAGAGAGCAGCCAAGATCATCGAATCTGACGAGGTGGCACAGCGCATGAATGACGTTCCCGATTCAATAAAAGATATGATCAAGGGGGGAGGGTCACTGACAGCACTGCCCATCATCGAGACACAGGCAGGAGACGTGTCAGCATACATCCCCACCAACGTGATCTCCATCACTGACGGACAGATATTTCTTGAGACCAGCCTCTTCAATGCCGGTATCAGGCCCGCCATCAACGTGGGTATCTCCGTATCCAGGGTAGGGGGCAACGCCCAGATAAAATCGATGAAGAAAATCGCAGGCACCCTGAAGGTCGACCAGGCACAGTACCGCGAGCTGGAGGCTTTTTCCAAGTTCGGCTCCGACCTTGACCCTGCCACCCTGGCAGTACTTAACAAAGGTGCCAGGAACGTCGAGATACTGAAGCAGAACCAGTTCTCTCCCATGAAGGTGGAAGAACAGGTAGCGATCATCTATTGCGGCACAAAGGGGCTGCTTAAGGATATCCCGGTGCATAAGGTAAAGCTCTTCGAAAACGATTTTCTGACCTTCATGCGCGACCATCACAGCGATGTGCTTGAGACCATCGCCAAAGGCATTATCAATGACGAGGTAACGGGGGTGCTTGAAAAAGCTGCTGCGGATGTTGCACTGCGATACTCCCAGCGTTAATCTGAAACGGTAAGTAAACTATGGCTAACCTCAAGGCAATAAGGGTCAGACTCAGCTCGGTCAAATCGACACGCCAGATCACTTCAGCGATGAAGATGGTTGCGGCTGCAAAGCTGCGCAGGTCACAGGATGCGATCGTACAGCTGAGGCCATTCGCTGCCAAGCTGGAGGAGATACTGACAGGACTGAATAATGCCCTGCGTGATGCCGAAACCGAGAACATCTATGCCGCCAGGAAGCAGACCTCCGGCAAGGTGCTGATAGTAATAGTCACCTCCAACAAGGGACTCTGCGGCGCCTTCAATGCCAATGTCGTCAGGGAGGCAAGACGCATCATGGCTGAGAAATACCCGGAACAGGCGAAGAGAGGAGACCTCTGGTTCGTCACCGTTGGCAAAAAGGGAAATGACCTGCTCAAAAGACTGAAGTGCAACATACTTGAAGAGCACAGTGATCTGTGGTCAGACCTCACCTATGAAAATACAGCCATCCTGGCAGACAGACTTATCACGCTGTACCTTTCAAAAGAGTATGATACTATAGAGATAGTCTATAACCAGTTTAAGAATGCAGCTGTCCAGAAGCTTACCGCGGAGCAGTTCCTGCCGGTTACCGTTACGGAGAATGACACTGATAATGAATCAGCTGACTATATCTACGAGCCTGACCAGGTAAGCATTGTGAGGGAGCTGATACCCAAGAGTCTGCGGATACAGTTTTACAAGGCACTGCTCGACTCATTTGCCGCAGAGCACGGTGCACGAATGACTGCCATGCACCAGGCCACTGACAACGCCACGGAGCTTATCAGGGATCTCACTCTGCAGTATAACAAGGCTCGCCAGGCTGCCATCACAAACCAGTTGCTTGAGGTGGTAAGTGGCGCGGAAGCACTTAACGGATAAAGGAGAGATAAATGTTCACCGGCGACTACCTGAGAGAACTGACAGACAAGGCTATTACCGGCCTGGGGTCTTCATCGGAAGCCGACAGGCTCTTCGTGCCGGTGCGGTATATTCTGTCAATAGGTGGCAAGAGGCTCAGGCCGGTGATGTGTCTCATGGCATGCAATCTCTTCAGCGACAAGATTGATAATGCCGTGATGCCGGCAGCAGGTATTGAGGTGTTTCATAACTTTACCCTTGTACATGACGACATCATGGACAGAGCCGATATCAGAAGAGGCTCACCCACCGTTCATGCAAGATGGGGTGCTGACCAGGCTATACTCTCGGGGGACGTGATGGCTTTCCTGGCTACCGAGTGCATAGGCCATGCACCCGAAAAGGTGCTGCCACTGACACTGAAGATCTTTAACCGCACCGCGATTGAGGTGTGCGTCGGTCAGCAGCTTGACATGGACTATGAGAAAAAGGGAGTCGTCACCACTGAGGAGTACCTGCGCATGATAGAGCTCAAAACAGCTGTGCTGGTGGCAGCATCGCTGAAGATTGGAGCCGTCATCGGCGAGGCTTCCGAAAAAGACCAGGATCTCCTTTATGAGTTCGGCCGCTCCCTGGGAATGGCTTTCCAGATACAGGATGACGTTCTTGACACTTATGGTGATACAAAAAAGTTCGGAAAGAAAACCGGCAATGATATCGTCTCAAACAAAAAGACATATCTGCTGGTGCGGGCACTGGAGACGGCAGGAGGAGAGAAGCTGCGTGAGCTGAGGAAGCAGATCGAAACCAACGACGGCAACCCGGAAGAGAAGATAACAGCCGTCAGGACTATCTATGATGAGCTGGAGATAAGGCTGGAGGCAGAGAACCTGGCCTATGACTATTTCAACAGGGCTTTCAGGGCACTGGACCAGGTGTCAGTGAAGGACGAACGTAAGAATGAACTTAAACAGCTGGCGGTGAACCTCATCGGCAGGGTCAAATGAAAGTGTGCCGTGAATGCGGCGAGCGAGGTAAGAAGAGTAAAGTAGAATATATTTTAAGTCAGAGAGATGGCAAAAGTAACAGGAGTGATAAGTCAGGTCATCGGGCCTGTGGTTGATGTAACCTTTGAGACAGTCGGTACAGAGATGCCCAATATCCTTGATGCTCTGGAGATAACCCGTCCCGACGGGTCGGTACTGGTGGTCGAATGTCAGCAGCATATAGGTGAGAAAACCGTCAGGGCCATAGCCATGGATTCTACTGACGGCCTGCAGCGCGGAACGGAGGTGGTGGCCACGGGACAGCCGATAGTCATGCCGATCGGAGACCAGATCAGGGGCCGCCTGATGAATGTCACCGGCATGCCCATAGACGGTATCGGTCCACTTGACAAGAAGGGAGGCTATCCTATCCACCGCAAACCACCAAAATATGAAGACCTGTCGACAGAGAAGGAGGTACTCTACACCGGTATCAAGGTCATTGACCTGATAGAGCCCTATTCCAAGGGAGGGAAGATAGGTCTCTTCGGCGGTGCCGGCGTGGGCAAGACAGTGGTGATCCTTGAGCTGATAAACAACATTGCAAAATCATACTCGGGCCTCTCGGTCTTCGCCGGCGTGGGCGAGCGCACCAGGGAGGGCAACGACCTCCTGCGCGAGATGCTTGAAGCTAATGTCATTAACTACGGCAAGGAGTTCATGGAAGATATGGAGAAAGGCGGATGGGACCTTGACCTGGTAGACCGTGAGGCACTGCTGGAGTCAAAGCTGGCACTGGTATTCGGACAGATGAACGAGCCTCCCGGAGCGCGTGCACGCGTGGCCCTCTCAGGCCTCTCCGTGGCAGAGTATTTCCGTGACGGTGAGGGTGACGGCACAGGCCGCGACATACTCTTCTTCATGGATAACGTCTTCCGCTTCACCCAGGCAGGCTCGGAGGTGTCGGCGCTGCTCGGCCGCATGCCCTCAGCCGTGGGATACCAGCCCACGCTGGCCACGGAGATGGGGGTCATGCAGGAGAGGATCACCTCCACACGCCACGGTTCCATCACCTCCGTGCAGGCTGTTTACGTGCCGGCAGATGACCTCACTGACCCCGCACCGGCAACCACCTTTGCCCACCTAGATGCAACTACGGTACTCAACCGTAAGATATCGGAGCTGGGTATCTATCCTGCCGTCGACCCTCTTGACTCGACCTCCAGGATCCTTACACCCGAGGTTGTGGGCGAGGAGCACTATAACTGTGCCCAGAGGGTCAAGGAGATACTCCAGAGATACAATGAGCTGCAGGATATCATCGCCATCCTGGGGATGGACGAACTCTCCGAGGAGGATAAACTGGCGGTGCACCGTGCACGAAGGGTGCAGCGGTTCCTGTCGCAGCCCTTCCATGTGGCCGAGCAGTTCACCAACATACCCGGCGAACTGGTGTCAATTGAAGATACGATACGCGGATTCAACATGATCATGGACGGTGAGGTGGACCAGTACCCGGAGGCGGCATTCATGCTTGTCGGGAAGATTGAAGATGCCATTGAGAAGGGAGAAAAGCTGCTTGCAGAAAGCAGGTAATGACAAACAGACAGGTAAGTGAAGATCGAGATAATAACACCCGACAGCAAGGTATATTCAGGAGATATTCAGTCGGTGACGGTGCCCGGCAGAAAGGGATCGTTCCAGGTGCTTAAGGACCATGCTCCCATCATCTCCACCCTTGACGCAGGTACCGTCACCCTGGCCGACGAACAGGGGACCGTTCAGCACTTTGAGATCACCGGCGGCCTCATCGAGGTGAAGAAAAACAGGATCATCCTCCTCGCCGATGCCGTCAGGCAAAGCTGAGGCTGATGGACAGTGATGAATTTCGCAGGTACGGTCATCAGATTGTTGAATGGATAGCCCGTTACTATGAGACGGTAGAACAGTATCCCGTAAAATCAGGTGTGACCCCCGGCGCTGTCAAAGCCTCCCTCCCGGAGATACCACCCTCCGCCAGTGAGTCGTTTGACCTCTTCCTGAAGGATTTTGACGAGATTATCATGCCGGGCATAACGCACTGGCAGAGTCCCAATTTCTTTGCCTACTTCCCCGCCAACAGCAGTCCGCCCTCCGTACTGGCAGAGATGCTCACCGCCGCCCTTGGCGCACAGTGCATGATCTGGGAGACCTCCCCTGCAGCTACGGAGCTGGAGGAGAGGATGATGGAGTGGCTTCGCCTGATGACAGGACTGCCCGAATCCTTCGAGGGAGTGATACACGACAGCGCCTCATCCGCCACACTGGCGGCGCTGATAACGGCACGCGAGAGGGTGACAGGCTACAGCTCCAACAGTGAGGGTATGTCATCCTCGGGACGACTGCGCGTTTACGCCTCCACACAGGCACACTCGTCGGTGGAGAAGGGAGCGGGAGTGGCAGGCTTCGGACGTGGCAATCTTGTGAGGATACCCGTCAGGAGCGACTACTCCATGGACCCCGGTGCCCTCAGGAAGGCAATAGACAGGGATATCAGGGAGGGATACATACCTTGTTGTGTTGTGGCGGCCATGGGAACGACAGGGTCCACGGCCATTGATCCGCTGCGTGCCGTGGGTGAGATATGCCTTGAGAAGAATATATGGCTTCACGTTGACGCTGCCCTGGGAGGCACAGCCCTGATGCTGCCGGAGATGCGGTGGATGGCTGACGGCATGGAGTATGTCGACTCACTGGTCTTCAACCCTCACAAGTGGATGTTCACCAACTTCGACTGCTCAGCATATTTTGTACGCGATGCCGCGGCACTGATACGCACCTTCGAAATTCTCCCGGAGTACCTGAAGACACGTACTCGGGGAGCGGTGAACGACTACCGCGACTGGGGAATACCGCTGGGAAGACGCTTCCGGGCGCTGAAGCTGTGGGCCGTGATACGCACCTACGGGGTTGAGAAGCTGCAGTCGATGATCAGGGAGCACATCCGCCTGGCGAAGATGCTCGCCGGCCTCATAGAGGCAGAGGAGAACTTCAGACTCATGGCCCCGGTACCGCTGAATACTGTCTGTTTCAGGTATGAACCTGCCCCCATGAGCCCGGAGGAGGCCGACAGGCTCAATGAGAAGCTCAATCATTCACTGAATGACAGCGGAAGGATATACCTTACCCACACGATCCTTGACGGAAGATATGTGCTTCGCATGGTGACGGCCCAGACTGTCGTGACGGAGAAGCATGTGATTGATGCCTGGGAGTTGATAAAAGAGATGGCCTCAGCGCTCTCTGCCCAGGACGGTACCGTAGATATTCGCTGAGACAGTGCCGTTGATGAAAAAGCGCTCCTGCGAGGGGATATAACCGGCAGTGGCTCCTGCGCTTATCTCGAACGGAAACCGGAGAAGATAAAAATCTGCAAGCAGCTCGGTGCCGAATGAACTGTATCCGGTGAGTCCTCCTGCATAGCTCCCTGATCCGTAGTTGTAGGTGTTTTCCCCTCTTGAGGCGTCATAGAATGCCGAGCCTCTTATTCTCTTGAGATATAGCAGGCTGCCCACCGCCAGGTCAGGGTAGAAGAGAGGCATGGTGTAGTCTGCTGAGAGGGAGATGAGCTTTTCCGACACGACTGTTTCATTATATCCCCTTGGATATGACAGGGCATTACCGTAGAGCATCTTACCGAAGGGCGACTGGTCTTCGTACCCGGCCCTGAGCACCAGGCTGTGGTTCCTGAAGATGCCGGGGAGATAGAGTGTTCCCCCGGCATATTTCCTGGTGCCGTAGAGGTCCCTGTCCAGCGGGGCTGAGGTCACCCTGAGATCTGCTACCTGCCCCCACCTGGGGTTGATGTCACGGTATGCCACCCGGAAGGTGTTGGAAAAGTAAAGCCTGCCGGTGACGAAGGCAAATCCCCTGTCGTACCCATGCTCCTCACTGATATATGTATAGGCGTTGCGGTAACTGACATAGAGTGCAGGCATCAGAAGCTGTCTGAACTTCCCGTAGGCAAACCAGAGCTGGTCATAGATGCTGGCATTGACGGTTATGTCACCTTTGATATCGGAAGGATCAGGTCGGGAGGCAGTGTCCTTTCTGATTATCCGGTCACCCCCGAAGGCTATGTCAGCCTCTATCACGGGGTGCCATCCGCTCCATATTATACCTGTATGAAGACGGTGGGTCTCGTCGCTGTATTCATATCCCACGGTGGTTATCAGGGTGCTCAGGTGGTTCTGTGACATCAGCGTAACCCCCGGCCTGATGCTCGTCGGGTCTGTCGTGATAAGGTCAAGGTCTCCGTAAAATGGAAACCAGCTGTGAAAGTTGAAGAGATTGGCAAGCTTACTGTAAGGTTCTGACTCAGGCATTTGAAAATAAGACCTGTCCGTTTTGTCATCAGGGGCTGCCTGAGCCGTAGCGGGGATGACGCTATACTGTTTGCTTGCAGTATCTCCTGCTGAGGCAGCCTCATCATTGGTGACACCACGACCGGCCCATGCCGGTTCTCCCGCGTCGGCTGACGGAAAAGGTGCAGGGTCAGGGATGACGCCGTACATGCTGCCCGACGGCTCTCCCGCATCGGCAGAGCTCTTCTCCGAGGCAATTACAAAGCCGTCCGTAGTGTAATCCGAAAAGAGAATCTCTCCGTCGGATATTGAAAAGCCTGATATACCGTAGCGCGACCTTGTGACACGGGTGACGACGGTGTCATTGGTGATGCGGTAGATGTTGTCAGAGCCGTCGCCCTGGGCCAGGAAAAAGAGGGTGTCATTGTAAATCTCCGCCTGGATGATATCTGTATTACTCTCTTCCATGTTCACCTTCCATCGCTTGCCTGTCGGCCGGTAGGTACGGATGCCTTCTCCCCTGTCGCTGAGTGTCACCACCGTCACGGCACTGCCGTCGGATGACCATGCCGGCCGCTGCAGGAAGAGGTTTTCAGGAGGTACCAGGTCCATCAGCACTTCGCCCGTGAAGGCATCGAGAAATACCAGGGAGCATCGCAGCTCAGGAGTGGTTGAGACCGCCACAATGGTTCTTCCATCGGGCGAGAGATCGGGGGCACTGTAACGGGAGCGCCGGGTGAGCTGCTCCATCCCTCCGCCATCCAGGCTCATCTTCTTGATGACAGAGTAATCGCGGTTGTCCCACCGGATGTCGCGGTGCAGTTCTGACCATACTACAGTACTGTCATTATACGAGAAAATATAGGGATAAATATAACCGGTGGTGGTCAGAACATGCTCTTTACCACCACTTTCATCAGTGATCACAAATTTTGTGGGGGCGGACATGGAGCTTTTGAGTGAGATAATGGTGCCGTCAGCTGTGCGGTGGGGTATATAGTGGTTCACGTGGTCTCTTCGGGCCGGGAGGTTCAGCGCAGGATAACCGGTGTAGCCGTGGTGGCTCTCTGACTCCCGCCACCGTCTCTCCAGCGTCGCGAAAACAGAATCATAAAGACTCTTTTTGGTAAGTCCCGCAACCTGTCTGAGGCTCCTGTTGACGGGATTGAAGGGATAGCCTGACGACACCTTCCTGACGGCGGTGATCCATGCGCTGCTGTCGGTGTTGTGAAGATGATTCATCATGAGGTATCCGAAGACGTAATGGTCAGGTGTGAAGTGTCTGTACGATCCCGCCAGCATCTTGTCATACCCGTAGATGCCACCGGGGCCGGCCGCCAGTGCCCGGGCCTCCTGTATGAAGGCGTTGCTGCGGCCCCGGCCTGACACTCCTGTGACCGTCTCGGCATAGACGGCGTCGCCTTCAAAGGCCCACATGGGTATCTCCACGGCACTCAGCCCGACAGCCTGTTCTCCCAGGAGGTACCATACTGCCCTCCCCAGCCCTCTCCTGTTTAGTGATGCCAGCTGAAGGACGTGGGCAGTCTCATGCACAGCAAGCTGCCGGGCAGGAGACATCGGCAGGTTATCCTGGCCCGGGATAGGATAGAGTTCCATCCTGCGAGGAGCCCAGCTCACATAGCCGTTTGAGAGCATAGAGTGGCTGTGGATGATAACCGGAACGGAGACGTTGGCATCAGGATAGAGGTGGGAGAGCCTGCTGTATGAATCCTCCAGCAGCCGTGCATATTCCGCGGCACCGTCGGCAAAATCCACGGGAAAGATGACGCGGAAATGGGGAGTGCGTATCTGACGCCACCGCAGTGAGGCCGGATCCTGCCCCGTATCATAATACTGCGCTACAGCACCCGTAGCAGTTATGATGCTGACTAAGAGCAGAATAATGAATTTCCTCATGCAGGGCGGTTTCTTCAAAAATACCAAAAATGGCTGATATCCACCGCGCCACTCCAAAATCTTATTATTTTCGTGCGGTATTACCGGCAAATGGAAAAGAGAGAGTTATGGTAAAAAAATTCAGGCTTTGGGATAATATACTCGGCTGGACGGCTTTTGCCGTTGCGGCGGTCACATACCTTATGACCCTGGAGCCGACAACCAGTCTGTGGGACTGCGGAGAGTTCATCGCTTCTGCTTTTAAGCTTGAGGTCGGGCATCCGCCCGGGGCTCCCTTCTTCATGATCCTCGGCCGGTTCTTTGCCAATTTTGCCGGCGGTGATGTCTCCAGGGTGGCAATGATGATCAATGCCATGTCAGGACTCGCCAGTGCACTGACAATACTGTTTCTCTTCTGGACCGTCACCCATCTTGCACGCAGGATCTTCCTGAAGCAGGAGTCTGATTATACCCCCGGCAGGATCATCGCCGTTCTCGGTGCCGGACTGACGGGCGCCATGGCCTATGCCTTTTCTGACACATTCTGGTTCTCAGCCGTTGAGGGCGAGGTCTATGCCACCTCTTCACTCTTCACCGCACTGGTCTTCTGGGCCATTCTCAAATGGGAGGATGAGGCCGATGAGCCCCATGCTGACAGGTGGATTATACTCATTGCCTTTATGATGGGGCTCTCAATAGGGGTGCACCTGCTAAATCTGCTGGCAATACCGGCAATAGTATTTGTCTGGTATTTCCGCAAGTATCAGTTCTCATGGAAGGGACTGGCAGCATCTGCCGGTGTATCAGTGATTTTGCTGGTACTGATAATGTACGGCATTATACCGGGGATCTTCAGGGTCACCTCGAAGTTTGAACTCTTCTTTGTAAACAGCCTGGGCATGCCCTTCAACAGCGGCATGGTCATTCACCTGCTCCTTTTTGTCACTGCACTGATCCTCTCGGTATGGTACTCCTTTACCCACCGTGACGGCAGAAAGGGGTTCCTGCTGGCGGCGGTGACACTTCTGCTGTCGGGCATGTGGCTGCTGACAGACTCACTGGCGGCAAACCTCCTCTTCCTTGCCCTGCTCATCTACGGTGCATGGTACCTCTCAACGCGTCAGCGTGTGGCGCTTAACACCATCCTGACGGCGATGACCGTCATCGTTATAGGGTATTCGTCGTTTGCCACCATAGTCATCAGATCAACGGCAAATACCCCCATGAATGAGAATAACCCGTCAAACCCATTCGCACTGCTTTATTACCTCAACCGCGAGCAGTACGGCCAGCGTCCCCTCTTTACCGGTCCTTATTACAATGCCCCCATAACCGATTATACGAAGGGTAAGCCTACCTATAATCCTGTTGACGGCAAATATGTGATCACCAACCGTGCCACCGAGCGCGAGTATGATGAGAGGTTCGTGACTTTCCTGCCCAGGATGTGGAGCGAAGCACCTGATCACAGGAGGGTTTATGAAGAGTATGCCGGCACCGGGGGAAAGGCGGTCACTGTCACCGACCCGCAGTCGGGAGAGCCGACTACCCTGCGTGTGCCTACCTTCGGACAGAACCTGAAGTTCATGTTCCGGTACCAGTTCGGGGTTATGTACTTCCGGTACTTCATGTGGAACTTCAGCGGCCGTCAGAATGACATACAGCACCTCGGGGGACCGGTGAACGGCAACTGGATCACCGGAATAAACTTTATTGACGCACCAAGGACAGGCTCACTGAAGGATATGCCTGATGACATGAGGAACCATCCCTCGCGCAACACTTATTTCCTGCTGCCGCTGCTGCTGGGCCTTGCCGGCTTCCTGTGGCACTTCAACCGTGATGTGCGCAACTGGTGGATAGTGTCGCTGCTCTTCGTGATGACCGGGATAGCCATTGTGGTATACCTCAACCAGTCTCCCAACCAGCCGCGCGAGCGCGATTATGCATATGCTGCTTCGTTCTATGCCTTCACCATCTGGATAGGCATGGGCGTACTGGCACTTTATGAGCTGTTGCGAAAGGCGGTGACTGAGAAGCCCGCAGCCATCGCCGCCACCGTCATTGCCTTTGCCGCCGTCCCGGCACTGATGGCTGCCGAGAACTGGGATGACCATGACAGGTCGGGGAGGTACCTTGCCCGGGATGTGGCATTCAACTACCTCCACTCATGCGCCCCGCAGGCGGTGATATTTACCGGCGGCGACAACGACACCTTCCCGCTGTGGTATGCCCAGGAGGTGGAAGGCATGCGTACCGATGTGCGGGTGTGCAACCTGATGCTGCTCAACACCGACTGGTATATTGACCAGATGAAGATGAAGGCATACAGCTCCGAACCGCTGCCCATAAGCCTGCCCAAGAAACTGTACTATGACGGGGTAAACAACCAGGTGGCGGTATTCGAACGCGTCAAAGAGCCGGCAACGGCAAAGGAGGTGATGAGGTTCATCAACAGCGGCAGCGAAGTGTCAAAACTCAAAATGTACGGTGAGGAGATTTATTATATCCCAACACGTACCATACGCATCCCGGTTGATTCGGCCAAAGTGGTGGCCAACGGAACCGTCAGGCCAGAGGATGCAGACAGAATAGTGCCATACATAGATATCAACCTCAAAGGCCAGTGGCTGATGAAGAGCCAGCTGATGGTCCTCGATATCATTGCCCACAACGACTGGGAGCGACCGATATATTTTGTGGCCGGACAGCATGACGATGCCATGGGACTGGAGGAATATTTCCAGCTGGAAGGCATTGCCTACAGACTGGTGCCGGTGAAGGGAGTCAACAGGGGAAGGCTCGATTACGGCCGTATAAATACAGACATCCTGTACGATAACATGATGAACAAATTTGTCTGGGGCGGTGCTGCAGACCCGGATGTTAACATAGATTACTACCACAAGCGCACTCTCACTGTGGTGCGGGCAAGGCTCAACCATGCCAGGCTGGCCGGAGCCTTGCTTGAGGAGGGAGACACCGTCAGGGCTTCGGCTGTCATTGACAGATGCCTGGAACTTTTCCCGACAGAAAAGCTGGGATATGATTTTTATATGCCGGAGACAATATCTGTCTGTTTTGCTGCCGGGAAAAGAGAGAAGGCCAATGAGCTTGCCCGAGGCCTGGCAGACTATTATTTCAGTCGTGCTGAATACCTGATAAATCAGGTGCCCTCCGTTGCCCTGTACGCGGAACAGGAGATTGTTATCACACTCCAGATAGTTTCACCGCTGATACAGACCTGCTATGACTACGGTGAGACTGATCTCGCCGAAGAGCTTAATGCAGGGTTCAATGAACTATATGCCAAATATATGGCGCTAAGGCAGTAGCCAGTCTTCAGTCTTCAGTCCTCAGTCGCTATTGTCAGACTGCCGACTGCCGACTGCCGACTGTGGACTGCCGACTGCCGACTGCCGACTGTGGACTGAACCTCAGTCGTATGACTGATATGCAGGCCGCGGGGAGAGATACTTCTCCAGAATCATGTGGATCTTATCGGGAAAGACCGGCTTGAGGTTGTACTCGGTGCAACCTGCTATATAAGCCTCATTTCTGGTCTGCTCGGAATAGTATGCGGTGATGAGGATAACGGGTGCCGACTTGTTTACCTGCCGGAAGGCCCTGGTGCATTCTATGCCGTTGACAAGGGGAACGAGAAAATCCATGAATATGAGTTCAAAATTTTCCCTGCCTGAGGTAACCGCATCGACAAACTCCCTTCCGTTACGGTAAACGGAGATGACAGCGCCGGAATCCTTTAACAGTGTTTCGTAATACTTCAGTGATGCAGCATCGTCCTCAACGATCGCAATCCGTTTGCCAGTAATATCAAGCATCTTTTATAATTGAACCCGGGGTTAATGTTCCGAACTCATCACAAAAATATCCGGCGGAGGCTAACAAGATTAAAGAATTCTGTTCCAAATGTCAACTTTAGGAACAACTTATTAACAACAACTTTTAAACAAAAAATAAGCAGTATGTTAACATTCAGATAATGAGCTGCGGGGCCCTTTTAATAGCATACCCATCTGATGGTGACAGAGCCGACAGTAGTTTCCGGATTGGCCTTCACGGCGAAGAGTTCGTCTCCGCAAAGTTCTGTTTCATCACCGTAGTTGACCGGATTACCGTTGTCATATGTTACCTGGTGACATATCTGGCAGTTGTCGCCCAGCATCTCACATGATGTCAGGAGGCTTGCCGTCAGAATGAGGGAGGCGATATATGCAATCTTTCTTTTCATTAGGCTAATTGATTATTATTTTATTGGTCTAATGGAACTTACATGAAGAAATATAATCATTTTCCGGTGTGAGTTACTGCTCATGCAAGTTTCATTTGATAATAACATGTTTATTTCATCGGCTTAAAGGAACTTGCACGAAATTAAATAATAAACTCCTTTTGTGAGTTACTGCTCATGCAAGTTTCATACTTTCATCAGATAACGGCAAAATTAAAAAAATAGTGTTACATACCCTGTGCAGCATTTTTCATAAATTAGTGTCATTATTCTGTAGAACATTCGAACATTAAAACTTTTGTATCATGGAAGAGAACACCGTCTCACAGCCGCAGGTAACCGTAGAAGAGAACCGGATGAAGAAACATGTCAGCGTTGCTGCCATACTCCAGATAGTATTCGGATCACTGAATGTGATAGCTGCCCTGGCCATAGCGTTTGCCTTTGGCTTTGTTGATCAGTTTGTTGACGATCCTACCGCCATCAAGGTACTGGGTCTTGTCGGCACCCCTATGATTGTCCTGTTCCTTCTCATCGGAGGTGCAATGATTGCCGGGGGTATAGGGTTGCTCTCATGCAAGCCCTGGGCAAGGATACTCACCCTTATCATGGCTGCACTGGGACTTCTTAACATTCCTATCGGAACGCTTAAGGGGGTATATATCATCTGGGCTCTGGTCCAGACCGAGACAGTCTCGCTCTTCGACAAGGGTTGCCCGAAGTCGCCCGTGACGCAATAGGTGAAGGCCCTTCATTTCTCCCCGAAGCCACCCGTGACACAATAGGTGAAGGCCCTTCATTTCTCCCCGAAGCCACCCGTGGCAAATTTTTAAAAGCCCGTCAGGACTGCCGGAGGTTTCCCGTCGTACAATAAGAATAAGCCCGTCACTGCTGCAGTCAAAATGATTATTTTTGTCGTTGGTAACCACCAATGTTATGGCCGACGACAGGAAGATCATTTTTTCGATGTACAGGGTGAGCAAGAGCTACCCTCCCCATAAACAGGTACTTAAAGATATATCCCTCTCCTTTTTTCTGGGAGCCAAGATCGGCATCATAGGTCTCAACGGCTCGGGAAAATCGACACTGCTGAAGATTATCGCCGGCATTGAAAAGGAGTACCAGGGAGAAGTGGTCTTCTCCCCCGGGTACAGTGTGGGACACCTGTCGCAGGACCCGCTGATGGATGAGAGTCGCACCGTGCGCGAGATAGTAGAAGAGGGTGCTGCCGGCACCGTGGCGGTGCTTAAGGAGTATGAGGAGATAAACAGCCGTTTTGAAGATCCGCAGGTCTATGAGAATCCGGCAGCGATGGACAGGCTTATCGCCCGGCAGGCTGAGCTGCAGGAGCAGATAGAGACGCTCGACGGGTGGAACCTTGAACATCGTCTTGAGCGCGCAATGGACGCACTCAACTGTCCTGATCCTTCTACACCCGTAAACATCCTATCCGGCGGCGAACGACGCCGTGTGGCGCTGTGCCGGCTGCTGCTGCTGGAACCCGACATCCTCCTGCTTGATGAGCCCACCAACCACCTTGATGCCGAGAGCGTACAGTGGCTTGAGACACACCTGAAACAGTATGCCGGTACGGTGATATGCATCACTCACGACAGGTATTTTCTTGACAATGTGGCAGGATGGATACTGGAGCTCGACCGAGGTGAGGGGATACCCTGGAAGGGTAACTACAGCTCATGGCTTGAACAGAAAGCCGGGAGACTTGCTCTTGAAGAAAAGGGCAACGTCAAACGCCGCAAGACCCTCGAGCGTGAGCTGGAATGGGTGCGCATGTCTCCCAAAGCACGACGTGCCAAATCCAAAGCCAGGCTCAGCGCCTACGAGAACCTTCTCAACCAGGACGTGAAACAGAAGGAGGAGAAGCTTGAGATCTTCATCCCCAACGGCCCCAGGCTGGGCGACAAGGTGATAAAGGCCCGGGGTGTATCCAAGGCTTTCGAAGACAAGGTGCTGTTCGAAGAGCTGGAGTTTAACCTTCCACCCAACGGTATTGTGGGCGTCATAGGCCCCAACGGTGCCGGCAAGACCACCCTCTTCCGTATGATCATGGGACAGGAGAGTGTCGACAGCGGCACCTTTGAGGTGGGCGATACAGTTGTGCTGGGATATGTCGATCAGTCGCACGCCGACATCGATCCGGCCAGGAGCGTGTATGAGGTTATCTCCGGAGGCGTTGACGAGGTGATAGTGGGCAACAGACCGGTAAACGCCCGCGCCTATGCCGCACGGTTCAATTTCACCGGCGCCGACCAGGAGAAGAAATGCGGCGCGCTCTCCGGCGGCGAGCGCAACAGGCTGCACCTGGCCCTGACACTGAAAAGCGGTGCCAACGTACTTCTGCTAGACGAGCCGACAAACGACATCGATGTCAACACTCTGCGTGCACTGGAAGAGGGACTGGAGAACTTCGCCGGATGTGCCGTGATCATCTCGCATGACCGCTGGTTCCTCGACCGCGTGGCAACACATATTATTGCCTTTGAGGGAGAAGCCAGGGTAGTATGGTTCGAAGGCAGTTTTTCGGAGTATGATGAAAACTACCGGAAACGGACTGCCGGTACCGGACCGGTAAGGTTCAGGTACAAGAGGCTCTCCTGATTTTTTTAGATTATCCTGGACTATTATATAAATCATTTTATTGGTCCTGTTAATCTAAAAACAGTACTTTCGTTCATTGTCATACTTTGACAGGCATAAACCATCCCGGACCGGGATGAAGTCTAATTAAAAACATTAATACAGATGGCAACACGCAGGCAATTCATCAGGATCTCGGCAATGGGTGCAGGCGCGGTAGCTGCAGGCGCGGCAGGTGTCAGGCTCTTTGGTTCAGCTCTCACTGACGGACAGAAGGCCACCGTGGCTGCACTCACCGGCCGTACACCCACATACTGCGAGGTCTGCTTCTGGAAGTGTGCAGGGTGGGTCTACAAGGATGAAAAAGGGACAATACAGAAGATTATCGGCAACAATGAAGATATGAACTGCAACGGCCGGTTCTGTCCGCGCGGCACGGGAGGTGTGGGAATGTACTATGACGAGGACCGTCTCCGCACGCCTCTGATACGCACCGAGGAGCGCGGCAGGCAGAGCTTTCGCGAAGCTACATGGGAGGAGGCCTTTGACTATATAGCAGAAAAGATCAGGGTCATATCCGCAGAACACGGTCCAGAGTGCCTGGCACTCTTCACCCACGGCTCGGGCGGCAAATACTTTTCGACGCTGCTTCGCGCCCTGGGCTCACCGCACGTGGCAGCACCCTCCTACGCACAGTGCCGCGGACCACGCGAGGTGGCCTTCCAGGCTACCTTCGGAGAGACCATCGAAAGCCCTGAGAGAACCGACATACGCGACACCAGCTGCCTGGTGCTTATAGGCAGCCACATAGGTGAGAACATGCACAACGGCCAGGTGCAGGAGATGTCGGATGCGATAGACAAGGGAGCCACCATCATTACTGTTGATCCCCGTTATTCAACAGCGGCAGGCAAGTCAAAATACTGGCTGCCGATAAAACCTGCCACCGACCTGGCGCTGCTGCTGGCATGGATCAATGTCATAATTACCGAAGAGCTTTATGATAAGCCCTACGTTGAGAAATACACCTACGGCTTTGAATATCTGAAGGAACATGTGAAGAACATGACACCGGAATGGGCCTACGGTATCACCACAATTGATCCCACCGTCATACGCGAAACAGCGCGTGAGATGGCCAATGCCGCCCCGGCAGTGATCGTTCACCCAGGACGCCACGTGACATGGTACGGTGATGACACACAACGGATTCGTGCTGTAGCAATCCTGAATGCCCTGCTTGGCTCGTGGGGCCGCAGGGGAGGCTTCTTCCGCCCGGAGGTTTTCGAGCTGCCCGAGCCCCCTCATCCTGCTTACCCGACACCAAAGAGATCATGGCGCACGGAGTTTCCCGACCTCTATAAAATGGCTGACACCGTTCTGGCCAACGGCCTGTGCGATGCCACCATTCCGGACCCCAGCCGTCACTGCCAGTTCCAGGGGTGGATCGTCAACGGCACCAACCTGATAGAGACACTGCCCAACCAGGCCAACACCATTGCTGCCATCCAGGCGCTGCAGCTCCTGGTGGTCATTGACACCATGCCCATGGAGATAACGGGCTGGGCTGACGTAGTACTGCCCGAATGCACCTACCTGGAGAGATACGATGACCTGCGTGTGGGGCCGCACCGCAAACCGCAGATAGCCCTCAGGGCCCCGGCGGCAGAGCCGATGTACAACACCAAACCGGCATTCTGGATGGCCAGGGAGCTGGCAAAGAGGCTGGGTTTGATTGAATACTTCCCGTTTGAGACAATGGAAGAACAGCTCGACTGGCAGCTGAAACAGGTGGGGAGCAGCCTCGAGGAGATGAAGAAGATAGGTGTGAAAACATTCGACCGACCTTATGATGACCTCTATTTCGCACCTGACGAGGATGTTGAGTTCTATACCGGAACCGGCAGGATAGAGCTCTACTCCCTGGCGCTGGAAGAGGCAGGCTATGACCCGCTGCCAAAATATACCATGCACGAGGAACCGCCGGAAGGTTACTACCGCCTTAACTACGGTAGGGCCCCGATGCACACCTTCAGCCGCACTGCCAACAATCCCAACCTTACCGACCTGATGGAGGAGAACAGCGTGTGGGTCAACCCTCGTGTGGCAAAAGAGTGGGGCCTGAGCACCGGACAGTATGTCCATCTGATGAACCAGGACGGCAAGCGGTCGGAGTTCCCGATAAAGGTGAGGGTGACGGAGCGAATACGCTGGGACTCCGTATACATGGTTCACGGCTTCGGCCACGACCAGAAGAAGCTGCGGCGATGTTACGGCAAGGGAGCCAGCGACACCAACCTGATAACAAAGGTACTCGTCGACCCGATCATGGGCGGGACAGGCATGCGTGGCAACTTCGTGACCTTCATTACTGACCTTAACGCAGAGGAGGTGGCATCATGAGATACGCAATGGCAGTTGATAGCAGGAAGTGTGTCGGCTGCAGCGACTGTGTCGTTGCATGCCAGACGGAGAATAATGTTCCCATAGGCTTCTGCCGCGACTGGGTGGTGGAGGTGATCGACGGCACCTATCCTCAGCTTGAGATAGAGCTAAGGTCAGAGAGGTGCAACCACTGTGACAATGCCCCATGTGTCAGATGCTGTCCTACTGGCGCAAGTCATATCGTCGAGGGCGGCGTGGTGCTGGTAAAACCCAACAGGTGCATAGGCTGCGGCGCCTGCATAGCCTCATGCCCCTATGACGCACGCTATCCCCATCCAAAGGGATATGTTGACAAATGCACCTTCTGCATCCACCGCGTAAGAGAGGGCATGAAACCGGCATGCGTGGCGGTGTGCCCAACCAAATGCATGTACTTCGGTGATCTTGACGATCCCAATAGTGACGTGAGCGTGGTGCTGAAGAAGCGCAAGTACAAGACACTGATACCCGAAGCCGGAACCAAACCGCAATTGTATTTCCTGATCTGAGCAGACGATGAACGAAGAACTGATTATCAGCGGAAGAGAGAACCTGATGGTTGACCCGCAACTGCATATCTGGCATTGGCCGATACCCCTATACCTCTTTCTCGGAGGACTGGCGGCAGGGGTGCTCTTCTTTGCCGCACTCTACTATCTGATGGGCAAGGAGGAGCAGTACCGCACAGCAGTGCGCAGGGTGCCCTTCATTGCACCGATAGCACTGGTGTTAGGACTGGCAGCACTCTTTTATGACCTGAACCACAAGGCCTTCTTCTGGCAGCTCTATACGACCATCAGGCTTGAGTCGCCCATGTCATGGGGAGCCTGGACTCTGCTGGTCATCACCATCGCCTCCTTCATCTGGTGTGCACTGCATATCAGGGAGTTTTTTCCGAAATGGGACTGGAAATACAGGTGGCTCAAAGATCTGGAGGCATTCTTCAACAGGTACAAGAAGCCACTGGCATGGGTGATGCTGATCTTTGCCATCATCACCGGGGTTTACACGGGTATTCTGCTGTCAGCATTCAATGCCAGGCCGCTGTGGAACACCTCGGTGCTCGGGCCGCTCTTCCTGGCGTCAGGACTCTCGGCAGGGGCTGCAGCGATAGTGCTCTCCTCGAAGAACAGGGAGGAGAGACTCCTCTTCACAAAGATAGACCTCATAATCCTGGGTACGGAGCTGTTTCTTATTGTACACATGTTCATGGGCTTCCTGGCCAGCACCCAGGTGCAGATAGAGGCTGCGGGACTGTTCCTGGGAGGACCCTACACAATGGTGTTCTGGATCTTTGTGGTGATACTCGGGATCATCATTCCCGGAGTGCTCGACCTGATGGAGCTGGGAGGCAGGCATATACCTGCACTCATACCCGGCGTGCTGGTACTAATGGGCAGCTTTGCCTTCCGCTTTGTCTTTGTCTTCGCCGGCCAGGTAAGCCGTTGGCTATACTGATAAAACAATAAAACTGACAATATTATGAGCAACAGTAAAACAGAAGAGAGAGGCAGACGGTACCTCAACCCCTACGTGGGAGGTGTCCTTCTGGGCCTCGTACTACTTGCCGCCAACTTCATCTCGGGACGTGGTCTGGGGGCCAGCGGCGCCGTTAAGAGTGTGGTTGTAACAACCATAGAGGCGGTTGATAAGGATGCCATCAACACAATGCCCTTCATGGCCGACTATGCCGAATCGCACAGCGGCAGCCCGATGAAGTCGTGGCTTGTCTTTGAAATGCTCGGTGTGATTGTTGGCGGATTCCTGTCCGGCGCCATAGCCGGCCGTCTCAAGCTTAAAGTTGAGCATTCGCCAAAAATAACCTCCCGGCGCAGGCTGGTATTCGCACTGATGGGAGGGGTGCTCTTCGGCTTCGGCTCACAGCTGGGCCGTGGCTGCACCAGCGGCTCTGCCCTGAGCGGCATGGCAGTACTCTCAATGGGAGGCTTCATAACCATGATGGCCATCTTTGGCACTGCCTTCGCACTGGCATATTTCTTCAGGAGAAACTGGATCTAAAGAAAGGAGAGAACAATGGGACCGCTAGCACCATACGAAATAATATCGGAGAACACCAACTTTCTCCTTGCATTCTTCATCGGCATAGCCTTCGGCTGGGTACTCGAGAGCTCCGGCTTCTCGTCGAGCCGCAAGCTGGCCGGCATCTTCTACGGTTATGACGCCGTCGTACTCAAGGTCTTCTTCACCGGAGCCATCACATGTATGCTGGGGCTGCTCTTCATGAGCCTCTTCGGATGGATCGACCTCGACCTGGTATATGTCAATCCGACATATCTCACCTCTGCCATCATCGGCGGAGTGATCATGGGAGCTGGTTTTATCATGGGCGGCTTCTGCCCCGGCACCAGCTTCTGCGGCGCTGCCATAGGGAAGATAGACGCCATGGTATTCGTAGTCGGACTATTTATCGGCGTTTATGGCTTCGCCTTTACCTACGGATGGTGGGAGAAACTCTACTACGCAAATTATCTCGGGGAACCGAAGTTGAGCGAGGCACTGGGGATGAAGGACGGACTTTTCGGGCTGTTGCTCATCATTGTCGCCCTTGGCATGTTTGTTGTGGCTGAATGGGCAGAGAAGAAATTTCCGAGGGAAGAGTACTGAAAAACCAGTACAGCATAACGATTAAAAATGCACTTACGCGGATTATGCTTTTTCTGAATGATGGTAAAACAGATCCCTTTTGCAGAATAAACATTTCTCAATGACAGTTGTTAAGTTAAAGGGAGAAAAGGATCAGGAACAAAACAAAAAGAGACAGTTATGAAAACATTAAAATTACTTGCACTCATAATCATCCCGCTGGGGATAATCCTTGCCGCGGTGCCGGCAGACAGGATCAGGCACTTTCAGCTCACGGCCGACGAGCTTCTGCAGGAAGCTGGTGCCGGCGTGCAGTTCATCTCACCTGATGTGGTGGCTGACATGCTCGTTCAGAAGGACCCGTCGCTGCGCCTTATTGACGTACGCACTCCGGAAGAGTTTGACGACTACAGCATGCCGGGGGCCATTAACGTACCCCTTAGCAACCTGCTTGCCGATGAGTATAGTGACATCCTCAACCAGAATGCATATGTGAATGTGTTTTATTCCAACGGCTCGGTCTATGCCAACCAGGCATGGATGATTACCAGGCAGCTGGGATATGAGAACAACCTTGTGCTGGAAGGGGGACTGAACTACTGGTTTGGTAACATACTCTCCCCGGAAGAGCCCTCGCAGACTAGTCCCAACGAGGAGTTTGCCAGGTACGACTTCCGCAAGAGCGCAGCTGCGGCGCTGGGTGGCGGAGGCGTGGTCAGCACGGAGCCGGATGTGCCGGCAGTGAAGGCCGTGAAGCCGCCCGTGAGCGCCAAGGCAAAGAAGAAGCCGTCAGGCGGCTGCTGATTTTTTGCGATAACCGAAAATTAATTTACATTTGCGGCTGCAATGGAGCGGCCCTATAGTTCAATGGATAGAACGCGGGTTTCCTAAACCTGAAATCCAGGTTCGATTCCTGGTGGGGCTACACTGGTAACCCTTCAAGTAGAAAAGCTTGAGGGGTTTTTCTTTTTTGAGCCCTCACACTGCATCCACTGACCTCGGGTGACTTTTCCTATTCCCAAGGCCTGGGTTGTGCGGCAGAGAGAGTATCGAGGTAGCTCATCTCGTCAGCGGTGATCTCAAAACCGACATCGAAGTTTTGCCTGATGTATTCGGGATGGGTCGACTTCGGAAGGGGCAGCGCACCTTTTTGAAGAACATAGCGGATGGAGAGTTGCGCTACTGTCTTACCGTATTTGTTTGCCATGGCGGCAAGCTCCTTGCTGTCAAGCAGCCTTCCCGTTGCAAGCGGGGAGTAACCTTCAACCAGGATTCCGTTTTTCCGGCAGTGGTCAGTTATCTCCTCCTGGGGATGACCGATGTGCATCTTGATCTGGTTGACCATGGGCCTGACACGGGAGTTGTCAAGAATAGCATCGATATCCTTTACACTGAAGTTTGAAATGCCTATGGAACGGGTTTTGCCGCTCTCGTAAAATTCTTCCATAGCCCTCCATACTTCGATATTCTCCTTTGTATAATCGGCCCCGATCTTATCCCATGGCCAGGGGGCATGGATGAGGTATAGATCAATATAGTCAAGACCTATCTTTTTCATCGTGAACCGGATATGACGGACCGCCTGGTCATAGCTCTTTATCTCTGCCGGCAGCTTTGAGGTGACGAAGATCTCACTGCGGGCAATGCCGGAGTCAATTATTGCCTGACCGACGCTGGCCTCGTTGCCGTAAGCCTGCGCTGTGTCAATGTGTCGGTATCCTGCCTTAAGAGCCTCTTTTACCGAGTTATAGGCAAGGTCACCTGAAGGAATTTGCCATGTGCCGAAACCAATTGCCGGAATCGTCACTCCGTTGGCAAGTGTGAAGAAATTGGTGCTTTTCATTGTGTGGTTTAAATATGTGATATAAAATTACTGATTACTATCTAATAACCCTCTTTCAGCAAAATTGTTGATACCCTGCGTTGAAAAGGAGATTTTCGATTGATCATGGTCCTGCAATACTATAACTCCTACGAAGTAATATTTTATGTTTTCACATTGCCATTCAGACCCATTGTCCGAAGGACATAAAGTATTCCAAAGCCTGCATCGGCAAGAAAAAGTCATCCCCGGTTATCATTTCTGCTCCCCATTGATTAAATTCACTTCCTGTATAAATAACAGTAACTATGCTGAAAGGAATCTCTCCCCTCATCTCACCCCAGCTGCTTGAGGTGATGGCCCGCATGGGCCACGGTGACGAGCTGGTACTGGCGGACGCACACTTCCCCGGCGAGAGCATGGGCAAACGGGTTATCAGGGCAGACGGACTGCGTATCGCCGACCTGCTGGAAGCTATCCTGCCGCTCTTCGAGCTTGACACCTACGTTCCCCATCCGCTGATAATGATGGAACCCGTTGCAGGTGACACCCTCGACCCACAGGTTGATATCTCATACCAGCAAAGCATCTCCCTTACCAATCCTGAACTGCCGACCATAAAACGCATCGACCGGTATGCCTTTTATGAGAGAGCAAAAAACGCTTTTGCCGTTGTCATGACGGGAGAGACGGCGAAGTATGGCAATATCATTCTTATAAAGGGAGTTACGCCGGTTTGACTAAACAGTTACTTCAGAACCATGTATATATGAAGTATGACTCAATATAATTTCTTATAAAAGCTTGAATATAATTTAAATAAAGATGTTAAGTAAAATGAAATTAAAACCATCTTTCCAGATCAGTTCTATTCTGTTGTTCGTCCTGTTTTTCACAACCTATAGCATTAATACTGTCGAAGCCCAGAAGCTGAAGGCCGGTCCCCAGGACCTCTCCTTCTTTTCACCGATGGATGACGCAGACCAGCCCTATGCCGTCTATATCCCTGACAACTTTGACGAGTCAAGATCCTATCCCCTGGTGGTTTTTCTTCACGGGGCATACTCAAATCACCGTCTCGGACTGAGGCGCCTGTTTGGCGTAGGTAACAGTCAGGGTTATGATTTCATCAAGCCGGGAAGCGTGCCATATGAGAATGATGTTGAGGCAACCAGGTACTGGCCACCCTTCACACCGGTCGATTACATCGCAGCAGCGCCGTATGCCCGGGGCACCGCCGGATACCAGGGCATTCCCGAGCAGGACGTGTACGAGATGATTGATGATATTAAGTCGCGGTTCCTGATAGATGAAGACCGCATTTACCTTACCGGCCTCTCCATGGGAGGAGGGGGCACACTATGGCTGGGACTGACACGTCCTGACATTTGGGCAGCAATAGCACCGGTATGTCCTGCTCCACCTGAAGGTATCACTGAACTTGCCGGCAATGCATCAAATATGCCGGTTCATCTCTTTGTGGGGGACAAGGACTTTCTATATCCCGTGGTCTCCGGGTGGAAGGCAAAGCTTGAGACAACAGCGCAGAGGCTCGATTACATAGAATACCCCGGTGTGGGCCATAACAGCTGGGAGTGGGCATACAAGGACGGGTTCATCTTTGAGTGGTTTTCCCAGTTCAGGAGAGATCTATACCCTGAGCAGGTCAGGTTCAGCTCCAGGTGGTTCAAATACAATAAGGCCTACTGGGTAAAATTTGATGATCTTGTGCCGGGTCAGATGGCAACAATCGATGCAAAATTTACCGGAAACAACCGGATCGAAGTGCAGACGACGGGCCTGGAAGCCTTTACCCTTAATCTTGCGGGCCACCCGATGTTTGATACGGGAAAAAAGGTCTCCCTTACTGTTGACGGCCGCTCGTTCTCACTAAAAAGTGCCGATGCTGTCTCTTTCACAAAAACAAGGGGAAGCTGGGCAAACAGGAAATTCACCCCCGGGCTGACAGCCAAACAGCCGGGCGGAGAGGGCCCGATATCTGCAGCTGTTGCCGGGAGCCATCTCTATGTCTACGGCACCGGCGGCGATCCGTCGCGGGAGGAGCTGGCTGCCCGCAGGGCTCAGGCAGCGGCTGCGGCAGACTGGACAGGTCGCGGAGGACGGATAATGGTTTTTCCGCGCGTCATCTCCGATCAGCAGGTAAGACAAAGCGATTATGTCACTTCCAACCTGATACTCTTTGGCACCAGGGAGACAAATGCCGTCATTGAGAAGTTTGCCGACAGGCTTCCCCTGCATCTCTACGCTGGCACCGGGGATTACGGCCTGCTCTATATTTACCCGATGAACAGGCATTACCTGCTCATCAGCTCAGGTCTCCCGTGGTGGACTCCGCCGAAACAGGCCGCCAGAGAACAGAGTCTGACCTTCATGGGCTCGAATATCGAGATGCTGAAAGAATTTGGTGATTTCATACTGTTCCGCGAGAGTCCTGACAATGTAATCAGCCAGGGTACTTTTGACAACGATTGGAAACTTTCGCAGCCTGATGCTGCAGCACTGCAGTCTTCAGAAGTAATAAGCCTGCGATAGGATCCGGTCATAATGGTTCCGGCAAATTCCATTCGACCAAAAATATAGTAATCAAATAATCTAATGAAAACAACAGCAGTAATGTCACTTTTGATTCTGACGGCCCTCATCGGAGGCTGCCGCAGTGAGAAGCTTTCAGAAGCTACCGTCAAGCTTGATGACGGCATTGTTCAGGGCACCGTTGAGGATGGCATAGCCGTCTTCAGGGGCATACCTTTTGCCGCCCCTCCGGTGGGCGAACTGCGCTGGAAGGCGCCGCAGCCCGTTGAGCCCTGGGAGGGGGTTCTGAATGCAGACAGATATGCCCCTGTGCCGGTGCAGGTAAAAACGCAGTGGATGGGTGACATAGAGATGTCTGAGGACTGCCTCTTTCTTAACGTATGGACCCCGGCGAAATCATCACGGGAGAAGCTTCCGGTCATGGTCTGGATCTACGGCGGGGGCTTCTCCAACGGCGGCACTGCATCACCCCTTTACAGCGGTAACAATATTGCCAACAACGGCGTTATCATGGTCAGCGTGGCCTATCGCCTGGGCGCCCCCGGGTTCATGGCTCATCCGGAACTGTCGGCGGAATCGGAGAACGGTGTATCAGGCAATTACGGACTGCTTGACCAGATTGCGGGGCTGAGGTGGGTACAGGATAATATAGAAGCCTTTGGCGGAGACCCCGGTAAGGTGACAATCTTCGGAGAGTCTGCCGGAGCAATTTCTGTAAGCATGCTCTGTGCCTCGCCACTTGCAAAGGGACTCTTTGCAGGAGCCATCAGCCAGAGCGGCGGGTCATTCGGGCCGGTGAGCGACAGCAGGGGTATGGGTGAATTTATGACCACACTGAAGGGTGCTGAACAGCAGGGGCTTGAGTTTGCCGAAAGAATGGGCGCACAGAGCCTGGAAGCACTCAGGACGGTACCATACGACAGATGGCTCGACGATCCGCTGTCGCAGATGGGCGGTTTCTGGCCCAACGCTGACGGTTATGTCATTGCCGGAGACCAGTACAAACTCTACACGGAAGGCAACTACAATGATGTGAACGTCATTATAGGCACCAACTCTGATGAGGGGTCTATGTTCGTTCAGCCGATGGAGCCGCAGCAATATGCTGACATGGTAAAGGCACGCTTCGGCCCTATGGCAGAAAGGGCGCTGGAGCTCTACCCGGGCGATGACCGGCTCGAGGTCTATCACTCACTGTCAGACATATTCCGTGAGACAGCCTTCGCCTGGCCCTCATATGCCTGGGCGCGGCTGCAGACAGAGACGGGCAGCTCGGGAGTCTACACCTATTACTTTGACCAGTTCAGGGCTGAACCTCTCTTCCCCGATGGCCCGGTACCGCGGGGCGCTGGCCATGGATCGGAGATGGCATACGTCTTCGGACATCTGAATCTGAATCCCAATGCACAGGTCACCGAAGAGGAGCAGGCCCTTTCGGACCTCATGATTAAGTACTGGACAAACTTTGCAAAGAATGGCGATCCCAACGGTGAAGGCCTCCCTGAGTGGCCCCTGTTCAGCGAGGGTGAGGAGACAGTACTCTGGCTCAGGGGTTCCGAACCGGTTACAATAGCAGTACCAAATCTTGAAAAACTGGAGTTTATGGACGAATATTTCCGGTGGCTGCGTCAAAAATAGCTATTATTGCGCCGGAATATTGAACCATGAAGAACATTACGAGCGTAGTATTTGATATCGGGGGTGTTCTGATAGACTGGAACCCGAGGCACCTTTTCCGGAAAGTCTTCGATAATGAAGAGGAGATGGAGTGGTTCCTTGCGAACATCTGCACCTATGAATGGAACGTTCAGCAGGACGGTGGCAAGCTTTTCAGCGTGGCCACCGCTGAACTCCAGGCGAAATACCCTGAGTACAGTGACAGGATTGCCCTATATTACGGCCGCTGGGAGGAGATGCTCAACGGTGAGATAAAAGGGACGGTGGAGATATTCCGTAAGCTTAAATCGGCCGGGATGCCCCTCTACGCCCTTTCAAACTGGTCACATGAGGCCTTCCCTGTAGCCTATAACCGCTATGACTTCATGAAGGAGTTTGACGGGCTGGTGGTCTCCGGTTATGAGAAGCTTCTGAAGCCTGATCATGCTATCTATCGTGTGCTGGTGGAGAGATACGGTGTCAATCCCGTGGAGTCAGTCTATATTGATGACAATAAGCCGAATGCCGATGCTGCGACAGAGCTGGGGTTTCACGCAATTCATTTCCTGTCGCCTGATCAGTTGCGTGAGGAGCTGACCGGGCTGGGCCTGGAGGTGTAGAGCCCTCAGAATCAGTTCGATAAATACAAGTATATGAACAAGCCATTATTAAACGATCCCACTGTGCCTCCTTCCCCGGAGGTTCTTCAAAATGCATTGGGTGCTAGTTACCTGATGTATGAAAAGACGCTGGCGATTATAACCGGTGATCCGTACGGACTGATTCCGGAATGGAGATACTATAATGACGGTAAGGCCTGGCTATGCAAGGTAGTCTTTAAAAAGAAGACTGTATTCTGGCTGTCAGTATGGGATGGCTTCTTCAGGACGGTATTCTACTTTACGGAAAGGCACATCCAGGGTATCCTTGAGCTGGAGATAGACGACAATATCAAGCAAAAACTGAAGGAAACGGAAACGTTCGGCAAACTGCACCCCGTGGTTCTGGTTGTTAATACAATTGAGGAACTTTCAGATCTGCTAAAGATCATAGAATATAAAAAAGGATTGAAATGAGCATGAGACATTAAACGTGTAATCCATAAATGCCTGTCAGTTCATTTGTCCACCCCCTCAAACCTGTAACTTCCTGATCCTAACTTCACCACCACGTAGCCATCTTCCCGGCCGGCGATCTTTATCTCCTTCACCTGCCTCATCGGACGGCCTCCTTCTAGAATGGCATCCGGA
Source organism: Bacteroidales bacterium UBA4772 (assembly GCA_002403305.1). Lineage (GTDB taxonomy): Bacteria > Bacteroidota > Bacteroidia > Bacteroidales > VadinHA17 > SR-FBR-E99. The sequence continues at coordinate 43,978 of DHHM01000016.1, read as the reverse complement.
TCATCAACGGGGATATAGACTGTTGCAGTTGTATTGGCCGGGATCTCAACATCAAGCTTTAGTTTCCCACCCTCAATTCTCCAGGCGCTGCTCAGTTTTCCGTAGTAGGTATCGAGACTTGTCGAGACATGGGTGAGCCCTCCGCCGATGTGAGGCTTAATAATGCTGTGCTTATAACCCGGAGCCTCTTCCCGGGTGTCAATTCCTGCCATCACACGGTACATCCAGTCGCCTATGGCTCCGTATGCATAGTGGTTAAAGGAGTTCATGCCCGGGTTTTGGAAGGTGCCGTCGGGCTTCTGACCGTCCCATCTCTCCCATATGGTTGTTGCTCCCATGGTCACCGGATATAGCCAGGAGGGGTATTTTTTCAGTAACAGAAGTTCATATGCCAGGTCCGTATGACCGAAGCGTGACAGCACATGGCAGAGGTAGGGTGTGCCCAGAAAACCGGTAGTCAGGTGTCCGTAGCTTTTAATATTAGACACAAGCCGGTCGGCTGCCTGTTCTCTCAGCTCCTCCGGCAACATGTCGAAGTTCAGTGCCAGCACATATGCGGTCTGTGTTCCAGATACCAGGCGGCCGGCCGGAGTCACATACTCTCTCATGAATGCCTCTTTTATGCGTTCAAGCAGCTTACTGTAAGAGGCGGCATCTTCTGTCATACCCAGCACGTTTGCGGCTTTGATCAGCAGTTGTACCGAATGTGCGTAAAAGCACTGTGCGATGAGGTACTTGTCGGTCACTGCTGCTCTCCCGCTGTTATCATCGTCAGGCCTGTAGAAGAGCCAGTCGCCGTAATGGAAACCTGAGTTCCAGAGATCTTCCCGTGCCGTTCTCCGGATACTCTCAACATAAGCTTTCATTGACCCGTACTGTTGTTCAAGCAGCTGCCGGTCGCCGTAGACCAGGTACATGTTCCATGGCGCTATCGTTGCCACATCGGACCATCCCGTGCTGTTAACAGATCCCGTTCCCAGCACGTTTGGAACAACGTGAGGCACTTTCCCCTCCACCTGATCCGCCTCCAGGTCCTTCAGCCATTTGGCAAAGAAGCTGTTTACATTCATGTTGAAGGCTGCGGTACGCGAGAAGGCCTGGGCATCACCCGTCCAGCCAAGCCTCTCGTCGCGCTGGGGGCAGTCGGTGGGGATATCCAGAAAATTACCCTTCTGTCCCCATTGAATGTTGTGCTGCAACCGGTTTATCAGGCTGTCTGATGTTGTGAATATACCCGTGGGCTTCATAGCGGAATAGATGGCAACAGCCGTGAAGTCCTCAGGCCTGATTATCCCCGGATACCCTTCGATCTTCAGGTACCTGAAACCGTGCCATGTGAAATGAGGCTCGAAAATCTCCTCTCCCTCGCCCCTGAGGATATATATATCACGTGCTTTGGCTGCACGCAGGTTGGCGGTATAAAAGTTGCCTTCCCTGTCGAGCACCTCGGCATGTGAAAGGATGACCGTGTCGCCTGCATTACCCTTCACTTTCATCTGAATCCACCCGACGAGGTTCTGGCCGAAGTCAATAACCTGTTCGCCCGCCGGTGTTCGGAGGATGTTAACGGGAATGAAGGTTTCGTGTTTTTTCACCGGCTCATTTTGTGTGGCTGTCAGAATGTCCATGTCATGCATGGCCACTTTCACGCCGTCCCATCCGGAATCATCATACCCGGGAAGTGTCCATCCCTTTTTCTCAAGCCTGGCATCGTATATCTCCCCGTGATAGATCTCCGAGTACCGTACTGCTCCGGTGGATGATTTCCACGATTCATCGGAAATTACTGTTTCTGTGGTGCCGTCTGAATACGCGATATCAACCTGGCATAAAAGAGCAATATCGCTGCCGTAAAAGTTGACGCTCCTGCTGAACCCGATGTTGCCACGGTACCACCCGTTGCCAAGCATCACACCGATGGCGTTGCGGCCGTTGTTAAGCAGGGCAGTCACATCGAATGCCTGGTATTGAAGACGCTTGCCGTAAGAGGTCCATCCGGGGGTAAGGAAGGCATCACCGATGCGCTTTCCGTTCAGCTCTGCCTCATACATGCCATGTGCGGTGATATATGCAGTAGCCCTGGCAACCTTTCCCTTAACTGTAAACTCCTTACGCATCAGAGGACTTGGCCTCATCACCGTATCCTCGGCATAACCCGGCCCAATCCATTTTGCTTTCCATCCCGTACTGTCAAAGAAACCGGTGTGGAAATTTGCCGGCAGGCTCCACGCTGAACGGTTCCCATTGTTATCCCATACCCGAACCCTCCAGCTGTAGTATCTGCCTGATTTCAGCGGCTCTCCGGCATAGACGACATGAACAGACTGATCTGAATTTACCTTACCGGTATTCCAGACCGCCTTTGTACCGTCGAAAACCCTGAGTTCATATGCTGTTTGCAGAACATTTCTTTTATCAGTAAGCAGTTGCCATGAGAACCGCGGATGGTCAATGTCCATACCCACCGGGCAGGTCATATTTTCAGTCAGCAGTCCGGTTATGACAACCTGTGCCGGTAGAACAAGAGTGAGGGCAGTCAGCGCACAGCAGAGAAAAAATTTCTTTTTCATGATTCAATCGTTATCAATAATGGCCTTCAGTCCCAGGTATACCGGCGGGAGCTCTGCGTCAAAGGCCTCACTGTAGAGCTCCATGGCTGCTCCCAGGGCAGTGGCATAATCGATGGTGCTGGCATAGACCCTCTTATCCGGTAACCGTGCAGCCAGGATTCTCATAAAAGTGTCATTGCGCGCAAAACCTCCTGTCACATAAATTATCTCCGTTGTGTCATCCTCAGGGATGATCAGCCGGTATGCACCCATGCACTCGTCAACGAGGTCGTACATCATCTGGTGATAGGCATCGGCATAGGTGAGGAAGTGTGTGAGATCAGCCTCGCTGTCCACCAGGTCCTCAGGGATGCCGTGGCGGAAGAAGGATCTTCCCCGCTTGTTTGCCTGCATCTTGCCTATCTTTTTGCTCTTGATCCTGATGGTCTTGTACAGTTCTCCCGTAACCCCGAAGTGTTCATCGAGCATGGCAACGTTCCTGTCGTGGATCTCTCCCAGCAGGAAGCGCGCGCTCTTTACCTGCTGCCCTGCAACGGTCATTATCTCCGCGTTGCCGGCCTCATACTGTGCGTCCGTCAGTGGCTCCCTGTCAAAAGGGTTCATGAAGATACACCAGGTGCCGGTGGAAACCAGAATAAAAGTCTTGTCAGTATCCTTCAGGTAAGGTATCAGCGAAACCGTGGAGCTGTTTATGACATGACATTTACGAGGTTTAATACCCACATGGGCACTTTTCAGTATCTCCTCCAGGTCACTCTCCAGGCCGCTCAGGCAGCCGTCGCCGGCAGCCATACTCACTGCAGTGATCCTGTAGATGGAGTCGGATATCACCTCGCTGAGACATGACTTTATCCACTTCTCGACTGCCTGGAGGTCATCACATGGATGACCCTCACTGTCGACAACCTCCCCTATAATCTTCTCCTCGGTCTGCACGGGGTTAAGGCTTCTGTCGAAAAGCTGGAACCTCTTCCAGGTCCTGCCGATATCGAAAACGGCTATTACATCAGTGTGATCGTAGCTCATATTAATTCCTGTTTGTTTCCCAAAGATAAAAAATTGGTTTGCTCGGATAGGCTATGTTGCGCATCAATTTCCTAACTTCAGCATCTTAAACTCTCTGACCAATGAACTGGATCGATTTAGTCATTATTGCCGTGCTCGCATTCGGGCTGATACAGGGGTTCATAAACGGACTGATAATCGAGATCGCCGAACTGGCGGCGCTGGTGCTGGGCATCTGGGGTGCCATCCATTTTTCGGACTGGACAGCCGGCAAGCTGTCGGGATGGTTCGACATGCAGTCGTCATGGACCGGAATAATTGCCTTTGCCGTCACATTTATCGCAATTGTAATAGGCGTCTATCTGCTGGGCAAGCTGCTCGACACCCTCCTGAGGGCTATGGCACTGGGATTTGTGGTCAAATCCCTGGGCGCCGTCTTTGGTGTTCTTAAGACCGCACTGATACTGAGTGTTGTCTTTGTCTTCCTCAACAGCATCGACGAGAAGAGACACTTCCTGCCCTCATCCACCATATCCAGATCATTTCTCTATAATCCGATTGCCGACCTTGTGCCTGCAATATTCCCCCTGGTTGAGGGCGGCGACCTCATCGACAGCTTCAACAGACCAAAAAAGCAATCTCCCGGGCTGACCATCTGACCGGTTTTGATATCTTTGCGACACCTGAATTCAAGATTCTGATGATCAATTTTGTTGAAGAGCTGAGATGGAGGGGTATGATTCACGATATCATGCCCGGAACAGAAGAGTTCCTGCTGAAGGAGAGGAGCTCAGCCTACGTTGGTTTTGACCCCACGGCAGACTCACTGCACATAGGCCACCTTGTGGGGGTGATGATGCTGAAGCATTTCCAGAATGCGGGACACACACCGATAGTGCTTATAGGAGGTGCCACCGGGATGATCGGTGACCCTTCAGGCAGGTCCGAGGAGCGCAACCTGCTGAGCGAGGAGACACTGCGGCATAATCAGGCCTGTCTGAAGAGACAGTTTGAGAAATTTCTCGACTTCAGTTCTTCGGCACCCAACAGGGCCGTGATGGTTAACAATTACGACTGGATGAAGGAGTACTCCTTCCTTGGATTCATACGTGATATAGGAAAGCACATCACCGTCAACTACATGATGTCAAAAGATTCGGTGAAGAAGAGACTTGATTCCGAGACCGGACAGGGGATGTCATTCACCGAGTTTTCATACCAGCTGGTGCAGGGCACCGACTACCTCCATCTTTACAGCAATCACGGCTGCCGCCTGCAGATGGGCGGATCTGACCAGTGGGGCAACATCGTCACCGGCACCGAGCTGATCAGGCGCAAGACCGGCGGAGAAGCCTGGGCTATGACCTGCCCGCTGATAACCAAGAGCGACGGACGCAAGTTCGGCAAGACCGAGAGCGGTAATGTCTGGCTTGACCCGGCAAAGACAACACCCTACCGCTTCTACCAGTTCTGGCTTAATGTGGCTGACGATGATGCGGAGAAGTTTATCAGGATCTTTACAATGCTCTCGCGCAGCGAGATAGAAGATCTTGTCAAGGCTCACAGTGCAAAGCCCCACCAGCGCCTCCTGCAGAAACGGCTCGCCGAAGAGGTGACGGTCATGGCTCACTCACGGGAAGAGTACGATGCTGCCGTGGAGGCTTCCCGGATACTCTTCGGCAAGGGTACCACCGAACAGCTGCAGCGCATGGATGAGAACACATTCCTCTCCGTCTTCGAGGGAGTGCCTCTCTTTGACCTCGACAGGGAGGTGCTGTCGGCAGGGGTAAATGTCTCTGACCTCTGTGCTCTTCATACGAAGATAGCCGACTCAAAGGGAGAGATAAGACGACTGATACAGGGCGGGGGTGTCAGCCTCAACAGGAGCAGGGTGGACAGTCCGGATATGACCGTCACTGCGGATCACCTGCTGAACAACAGGTACCTCCTCATTCAGAAGGGCAAGAAGAGCTATTACCTGATAAGAGTGACATAAACAAAGAGAAGCTCCATGGAACAAAAAGTAAGGGCTGAGTTCAGGGCGGACTCCTTTGACCTCTTGAATTTCATTATCCGCCACTTTAAGAAATTTCTGGTCGCCGGAGTTGCTGCCGCCGTCATCTCGGCAGCAATATCGCTGATGATCAAGCCTTTGTATGAATCAACCGTCACCCTCTATCCCTCATCAAACATCACCGAGACACGTACACTGCTGGGGGAGGCTGCGTCCAACTCTGAACTCTTCGGGGGCGACGATGCAACAGAAAAGCTGATACAGGTGATCAGCAGCGAACAGGTAAGGGATTACCTGCGGGAGAAGTATAACCTGGCCGCACATTACGGCATCAAACCGACAGAGCGCTATCCCAACACTGTCATAGCCGAAAAGATGGACAGATATATACGCAGTTCCAAGACCTCCTTCGGGTCGGTGGAGATAAAAGTCAGGGACCGCGACCGGGAGCTGGCCTGCATCATGGCCAATGATATAGCTGCCCGCGCCGATACCATCTTCAACAACATGCAGCGCAGCGCAGCTGCCGTGACGGTTGAAGAGATAAGCCGCAGCTATGCGGAGCAGGAGGCACTGGTGAGGCAGTACCTGGACTCGCTGACTCTTCTTGATGGTGCTGCCGCCCTGAAGAGCTATGCGATACTGGAGACAGAGACCGACTTCCTGAATCTCATCCGCGGCAGACATATTGAGGCGCTGGCTCTCAGCCGCCGGACGATGCCCTACACCCTTGTGGTCGACTCTGCCGTTGTGGCTGAAAAGAAGGCCTTCCCCAGGCGGAGTATCATCGTCCTTGTCTCAACGGTATCAGTGCTGATTCTCATGGCCCTGGTCCTCTTCGTGGCTGAAGGGGTGAAGCTGCACCGCAGTGATGACAGGCAGTGAGCTGCTGATATTACTGTTCCCGGCAGCGCTGGCGATTCTCCTGCTGGCGCTCTTCTCTCTTGAGCATCTTATGCTGCTGACTCTCTTTCTCACCCCGCTGTCACTGCAGCTGAGCTACCTGACAGGTGGCACCGGCATTGATCTCTCCATCGCCACGGAACCGGTGCTGGTGTTGCTGCTGATGATCACTCTCTTCAAGCTGCTGGTCACCCGTGAGTTTCCCTCAAGGCTCCTGCGACATCCGATGACAATTCTGATCGGCCTTTACCTCATATGGACGCTTATCACATCGTTGACCTCCACAATGCCGGGTGTCTCCTTCAAAACACTGGCATACCGGCTCTGGTTCACGGCCGGGTTCTATCTGATGGCGGCACAGCTGGCCTCCGGTGAGAGGTTCAGGCGAAGATACGTGACAGCCTATTCCGCCGGCCTGGCCATCGTGGTGATATATTTCATCGTCAGGGTCCAGGGAGCAGGCTTTCTGAACCAGCAGTTTGCACACTCGGCATGCTATCCCTTTTACAGGGATCACACCTCTTTCGGGGCATCCATGGCCTTTCTCCTGCCTCCGCTGACGGTCATCATGTTCAGGAAGGGCAACGGCCTGATGGCAAAAGTGCTGCTCTTCTCTCTTCTGCTTCTCTTTGTCGCAGGCTTCATCCTGTCGTACAGCAGGGCGGCATGGGTTAGCCTCATCGCTGCCACCCTCCTGGGAATAATACTCTGGATCAGGATGCCTGTCAGGGTGCTCTGGTTTGCTGCTGCAGGATTAATACTGGCACTGGTTCTAAGCGCCGGATGGATATGGCAGAGGATGGACAGCACGACGGAAGACTCCTCTGCCGACCTGAGCCAGCATCTGCGCTCGGCAGCCAATATCTCAACTGACCAGTCGAACCTCGAACGCATCAACAGGTGGAAGTGCGCCCTCAGGATGTATACCGTCAAGCCTGTTGTTGGCTGGGGGCCGGGCACCTACCAGTTCAATTATGCTCCGTTCCAGAAGGCATCGGAGAGGACGGCCATAAGCACCGACTTCGGCGATGCCGGCAACGCGCACAGTGAATACCTCGGTGCACTCAGCGAGTCGGGTCTGCCCGGCGCTCTGTTTTTCCTTCTCATCACAGTGACGGCGGTGATCACGGGAATCAGGGTTTGGTACCGGGGGAGGAGAGGCCGGGAAGGGATCTTTGTGCCGGCCCTGCTCACGGGCCTCATCACCTATGCGGTGCACGGCCTGATGAACAGCTTCCTCGACAGCGACAAGATTGCCGCCCTCTGGTGGGGTTTCATTGCCATACTGGTTGCAATGGACCTGGAAACAGAGAGGAGCCCTGAAGAGGATCAGGGCGGGAGTACTACAGCAACTCCATCGCAAGGATAGAGACATCATCAAAGAGCCTCGGGTTGCCGGGGTGGATGTCAAGATCGTTGATCAGGCTCCGGATGTTATCCGAGACAGGCAGCCTGTCGCCGAAATGTTTAATTATCGGTGCTGTTCCAAGATCGATGCCCGCATCATCCTTCAGCTCTGACAGACCGTCGGTGTAACAGATGATCTTGGTAGGGTTGCTGAGCGTAACATAGTCAGTCCGCACCCAGGGCATCTCATCGAGCATCCCGACACCCACGCACGACTGTCTCAGCACGGCTGTACGGTGTGTCTTGAGATCCACGGTCACGGGGGGGTTATGGGCAGCGTTGACATACTCGAGCACACGTGTCTTCAGATTATACCTTGCGATGAAGAGGGTGATGAACCGTTCGCCGGCGGAGTTGACCACCACCAGGGCGTTCAGTTTTCTTATCAGCTCCTCCAGGCTGGCTTCGACAGTGAAGATAGACCTGAGGCTGGCCTGGAAGTTGGACATCAGAAGCGCGGCTGACATCCCCTTTCCTGATACGTCAGCTATGCAGAAGCCTATTACATTCTCCGAGAGGGTGAGGAAATCATAATAGTCGCCGCCTACCTCATAGTGCGGGTTGTAGAAGCCTTGCACCCTGATCCGGTCATCAGCCGGCAGCCTGCTGTTGTCAGGGATGAGCATCGTCTGCATGCGTGCCGCCAGCTCCAGCTCCCGGCGCAGGGCCTCCTGCCGGAGACTCTCTTTGAAAAGGCGCTGGTTCTCGATGGCGACCACAATGATGCCGGAGATTGTCTGAATGAAATTCAGGTGTTTGATCAGGGGGCTCATCCCCTCGCCCTCCTCGTCGATGTCGCCTATGAGCACATAGGCTGAAGGGATATTGTTGTTGAGGACGGGGATGATGAAATCAACGCCCTTGAACGGCTTCTGGGCGACCTCTGTCTGTATCTCCCTGAAGCGCAGCAGGTCGCGCTTAACGTCGATATTGGTCTGGAGGTTGTCACGGAAACCGGAGTTAAGCAACGCTTCCCACTGCTCACCGTGTTTGTAAAGCAGGATCTTACCTATGCCAAGGTCATCACGGAGGATCGATTCATACTTCTTAAGAAGATCCGAAGTAGGCAGGTTGGCGTTGATGGAGAGAGTAATATCGAGCAGGGCGTCGAGTTTGAATTTCGACATCTTTAACCTGTCCTTCGGAAGCCTGCCCGGGGTCATCACGGCCGTCTCAACCCTTGACGCGTTCAATGTATGACCTGTCGCGCGTATCGACGCGGATCTTGTCGCCCACGCTCACGAACAGAGGCACCATTACTGTCGAGCCTGTCTCTATAGTCGCAGGCTTGAGGGTGTTGGTGGCTGTGTCACCGCGGAGTCCGGGTTCGGTGTATGTCACCTCCATAACCACGTTGACGGGGAGATCAACCAGCAGTACAGTTTCGGTGTCTGCATGAACCACTACCTCAACCGTCTCTCCCTCTTTCAGCAGGTCGCTGTTTTCCAGCATCGTCTCCGGCACTGTTATCTGCTCGAAAGTCTCCAGGTGCATCAGGTGATAACCCATGTCATCGCTGTAGAGGTATTGATGGGGTCTGCGCTCGACGCGCGCCACATTGACCTTTACTCCTGAGTTGAATGTATTGTCAAGCACTTTGCCCGTTGTCACGTTCTTCAGCTTCGTGCGCACGAAGGCCGGGCCCTTGCCGGGCTTTACATGCTGAAACTGTACTATGGTATAGAGATCATTGTTGTATTCGATCACCATTCCGTTCCTGAAATCTGCCGTTGTTGCCATAAAAAAATCTGTAATACTCTTATTTGTCAATAAAACTGAGTGGCGCTCCAAGCCCCTCATAACTTGTCATATCCACGTGAAATGACCCCACAAAGATATCAAAACGTATCTTAACCGGTAAAAAATTTTCATCGGCAGTAAACCACATGGTCATGTCTTCTTCCGTCTGGAAGACTCTTCCCACCTCGGTGACGGGATGAAACCGGTGACATTCTATCTTGCCGTCCCTGGTTTTGATTATCTCCCTGCCCTTGTATTTCAGTATGATAGGATACAACTCATCAGCAAACCAGGTTGTCATCTCATAGGTCTCACCGGGGACCGGAGAAACACCGTTGGCCAGGTAGTATTTCCTGAACCAGTAAAAGCAAGAGACTATGTCAAGCAGTCCCTTCGGTGCCGTATGGTTGCCGGAGAGGTCGCTGAAGACCAGGGTGGAGTCGCTCCTTGATCTCTGGTCAAACCCCACCTCGTTATACTTCAGGTAGCGTCCCTCCTGGATATTTCTGATGGAGAAGACCGGCAGGTCAGTCTGCGGGTCAATATAACTCTCGTAGGTATCTCTCACCTTGTATATCACATCGGCCAGCCCGGTTGTCTGCCCGCTGACCCTGGCATGCCAGACAGGCTCTCCACGGTAAAATGCTTCATTGATTTCAATGGAGGCCTGGCCGCTGCCGACAGGGCCGTATCTTATCTGGTATGTTACCTTCTCTCCCGGCATGTAAGGTTGCTTCTGTGCATCAAGCCATTGCATGCCGGCAGTCATGATCAGCACAAGTATGATTATTTTTATTCTCATAGAGTGACCTGGATTATTACGGGAAAAGCTTCCCGGGGACCGTTGCAATGAATTCCTTGAGATAATATGGTTCAAAATAGGCAACATCCTCAAACTGTTTATCATGCAATGCTCTCACAGCCGGTATATGCAAATATGATGCCGAGAGGGAGAATGGGATTTCGAAGATAGCATTGGGGTGCCTGATGATCTCCCTGCATTTTTCGGCCCCGTTTCCGAAAAAGATCACCTTGCCGGTCTCAAGCATTTCACTGTATGATGTTTCGTTAATGATGTCGGCCGATGTCTCTCTGATGGTTGTGCCGTCGCTCCTGAACACCGCATTGTAGACCTCCATTCGTCTTGCGTCGATCATCGGGCAGAGGAGCGTACCGGAGGAGGGCGGCAGAGGGTTGGAAGCGAGGTATCCGTGACACATTGCCTCGAGAGTGTTGATGCCTATCAGGGGTATGCCGGCGCCGTAGGCTATGCCCTTGGCGACGGAGACGGCTATCCTGAGTCCGGTGTATGAGCCGGGGCCCTTGCTCACCGCCACCGTCTCGAGGTCGGAGGCAGTTACCGAGGCCTCTTCGAGAAGAGTGCCGATGATGACTGTAAGTTGTGCGGCATGCGATTCACCTTGCGGAGCTTCACGCACGCTGATCACCCGCGCCTGATCGCACAGTGCTGCCGAACAGACTTCGGTGGCTGTCTCAATGCAAAGGATCATTGCCGGTACGTGTATTTTGTGACGTTACTTTTTCTTATTGTCAATCTTGAAAAGCTCGTCCTTGTCAACCACTTCGATAAGTGTTGAATCGGCCAGTTTTTTGGAGATGGCACTGAAAGGCTGGACTATAACCTCCTCGCCCTCTTCCAGTCCGCTGAGGATCTCGATGTTGGCATTGTCCTGAATGCCTGTCTTTACATCCCGGGCAAGGGCATAGGTTCCGTCAGAGACAAAGACCAGGGTGCGTATCTCGTCACTCCCGGAGGCTTGCACCTCAGTTGTGTCAGTGCGGGTGGTGACCGCCTGTATGGGCACCGTCAGAACGTCGCTCTTGCTGTTGGTAAAAATGTCTACCGATGCTGACATGCCTGGTCTGAAGGGACTGGGATTATTCTCGCCGAGCAGGTCATCATAGGATTCCTTCAGCATCAGTATCCTGACCTCGAAGTTTGTGACCTGGTCAGAGGTGGTGCCGAGAGTGTTGGCAGAATTGGCTATCTCCGTCACCACGCCGGCGAAGGCACGGTCCATATATGCATCAACTTCAATCTTTGCACTGTCACCGAGTTTGACATTTATGATGTCATTCTCATTGACGTCGACGACAACCTCCATCCGGTTAAGGTCGGCCACGCGCAACACCTCCGTGCCCGTCATCATGTTGGCACCTACCACCCTTTCGCCAAGCTCTACCGAGAGGCTGGAGATGGTCCCCGTCATGGGTGCGTAAACGGTGGTCTTCACCAGGTTCTCATTTGCCTCCTTGAGAGATGCTTCCGTGCTCTTCACGGAATACTCCGCACTCTCCTTTTCGGCTTTGGCGATCTTATACTGTGATTCCGCCTGCTCGAAGTCGGCCTGTGAGATGGTGTTCTCCTCATAGAGCCTTTTGCTACGGTTGTATGCCAGCTCCGCCTGTATCAGCTGCGCCTCGGCCTGTGCCAGCCGCGCCTTTGTGGAGTTGAGTGTGGCAGCGGCACGTTCACGGGCTGATATGTATATCTCAGGCTTGATCCTGAAGAGGAGCGTCCCTTTCTGAACGAAGTCACCCTCCCTGACATGAAGTTCGACGATTTCGCCGGAGACGTCAGGACTGATTTTCACCTCCGTTTCGGGCTGGATCTTGCCGTTGGCTGTGACAGCCTCAACGACAGGGTTGACGGCCACCTTCTCCACAGATACCTTCATTGTGGCTTCCTTGCCAAACCATCCCTTCTTTTTGCCTATGGCGGCAACTATTATGAGCAGCAATACGGCAGGGACAAGGATCTTGAGTATGTTGTTGTTTTTCATTCGGGTACTTATTTTCATGTTATTTTGCCAGACGGGTTATATGCTCAAGGGTCAGGGGTATGCCACGATAGAAGTCGAGGACCTTGCTCTTGAAGACAAACTCATACTTTGCCTGGGCCATCTCACTCTGTGCATTGAGCAATTGTGTCTTCGACTGATTATACTCAACCGCTGTCACCAGACCCACGTCAAGCTTCTGCTCGGCATATCTGAAGGCCTCCTCCATTGAGGCCACAGCCTTCTGGCTGGCGTTGTACTTCTTCAATGCACCGGTGGCGTCAGTGAAGGCCTGCTGTATGTTCTTGTAGAGATCCTTCTTGGTGTTTTCAAGGGCATACTGTGAGTTCTCAATGCCCAGCTTTGAGTTCCTGATGCCTGTATTTACCTGCCATCCGTTGAAGATGGGTATGTTGAGTGAGAATCCGAGGCCGTAGTTGAGGTTGTCATTCAACTGCTCACCAAAGGGATATGCCTCAAAGGTGACAGGCTTGAGCCTCTTGTCAGAGTAGCCTGTTGAGGCCGAGGCGCCAAGGCTGAGCCTGGGGCTCCTGCCTCCCCTGGCGATGGCCAGGTCAAGCTCGGCACTCTTCAGCTGGTATTCGGCGCTGAGAATCTCCGGACGGGTCTTCTCGGCAATGGAATAGATGGCTGAAGGACCGCCCTTCACTGCTTCATCATTGAGTGTTATGACCGGTACGGCTACTGCAAAGTCGTCAGCGTTGGGCAGCTCGAGCATCTGCGCCAGCGTCAGCAGTGAAAGGATCAGCTGGTTCTGCAGGTTGACGAGCTGCAGTTCCTCGCGTGCTGCCTGCGCCTCTATGTCAAGCAGGTTGCCACGGGCGACACTGCCGGCTTCAACCAGCCTGCCCGTCCGCTCTATCTGCTGTCTGGTGAGATCTACCTGTGCCTCAGTGGCAGTGACAAGCTCCTGGTTCAGCAGTATCTGCAGGTATGCCAGGGCGATGCTGAGCGAGATGTCATCCCTGAAGCGCTCCAGGTCCTGCTCGCTGGCAAGAAGCTGGTATTTGTTCTTCTGAATGGTATTGTAGTTGACCAGCCCGTGGAACAGCGTCACATTGCTGCCGGCATAGAAGTTGTTCGACTGTACGGTCTCGTTCTCGGTGAACTCGTAGGTGGTCTCATCAAGTGCACGGCCGAAGGCGTAGTTATGCGAGGCACTGCCATTGAGAGTGGGAAGCAGGTTCAGCTTTGACTGTTCGAGGGCAGATTGCTGATATTGGGTCATGATCTCCTGCTGCTTTATCCGGATGTTGTTCTGCAGGGCGTGCGAGATACACTCCTCCAGTGTCCAGGCCTTCTGCTGGGCCGTTACCGTTACCGACCCCAGCAGTAAGATAAAACCCAGGAAGAGGGATTTTCTTTTCATATTCTCTTTAATGATGGCTTTAAATGAAGCTACGAAGATATGAAATTGATCAGTAATATAAAGACATCTTATTTAATATCGTGCTACATAAGGTGGTGGAGGGGAGTCCGTCATTTTTGCTTATCTTTGTGCTGCTTTTGGTTTGATGTTTCATTAAAACGTTCAAGATAATGAGTAACAAAGGATTAAATCTGGAGCCCGGAGTGATCTGCGGTGAGGATGTAAAACGACTTTTTGATTATGCCAATAAAAACGACTTTGCCATACCGGCGGTAAATGTGGTCGGTACTGACTCGGTAAATGCCGTCCTGGAGACCGCCCGCGAGGTCAACTCGCCGGTCATCATCCAGTTTTCAAACGGCGGAGCACACTTCTTTGCCGGACAGGGTCTGTCGAAGGAAAATCAGACCGGAGCTATTGCCGGAGGCATCTCGGGTGCCCTGCACGTACACAATGTGGCTGAATACTACGGCGTACCCGTTGTGCTGCATACCGATCATGCAGCTCGCAAGCTGCTGCCATGGATTGATGCGCTTCTCGACGCCGGTGAGGAGTTTTACGAGGCCAACGGCAGGCCCCTCTTCAGCTCACACATGCTTGACCTGTCTGAGGAGCCGCTGAAGGAGAACATTGAGACCTGCAAGAAATATCTTGAGCGTATGGATAAGCTTGGGATGACCCTCGAGATAGAGCTGGGAGTGACAGGAGGCGAGGAAGACGGGGTGGACAACACAGACGTCGACAGCTCAAGGCTCTATACCCAGCCTGAGGATGTGGCCTATGCCTACGAGGAGCTGAAAAAGATCTCTCCCAACTTCACCATTGCTGCCTCTTTCGGCAATGTGCACGGTGTGTATAAGCCCGGTAATGTAACACTGAGACCTGAGATACTCAGGAACTCGCAGAACTACATACAGAAGAAATTCAAAACAGGACCCAACCCTGTTAACTTCGTCTTCCACGGTGGATCGGGATCAGAGAAGCATCTTATAAAAGAAGCCATCACCTACGGAGCCATCAAGATGAATATTGACACCGACATGCAGTGGGCGTTCTGGGCTGGCGTCAAGGATTACTATGAGGCAAAGAAGGGGTATCTCCAGGGTCAGATAGGCAATCCCGACGGGGATGACAAACCGAACAAAAAGTACTATGACCCCAGGGTATGGCTGCGCAAAGGTCAGGAGACCTTTATAGCAAGGCTTAAGGAGGCCTTTGCCGATCTCAATGCACTTAACAGGATGTAATACTTATTAAGAAGCTAAAACATAGCAGGTCAGCAACTTAACGCTGACCTGCTTTTTATTGTTAATAATTCAAAGATCGGGTGCCCGGCGGGCAGGAGAGGATGGGCTATTTTAGTACAAAATTTATAGCGGGATTGAAACGCGGACCGGCCAACGGGGACAGGATAAAACGAACCACGACTCTCACACTGAGGCTTAATGAGAGGGAGGCGAAGGCGCTGAATCTCTACTGCAGGCGGTTCCGTGTCAGAAGCAAGTCGGATTTTATGAGGCGTACCATAATGCAGGCCATTGTGGGCAGGTTTGATGCGCAGCATCCGACGCTGTGGGAACAGGGGGAGCTTACCCTTTTTTCACGGGATCTGAAAAATAACTGAGATCGGAGAGTGTCAACTCTTATTTTATTATTTTTGTGAAGCCACGACAGGGGGGAAATAGTATCGTCAGGGGCAGATATGGGATTGGAAATCATAAAAATAGAACCTACTAAGGTAACTCCTCAGGTACTGTTTCTTGAGGGGCATCTTGAGATCAGGGGCAGGTCTATTGCCGAGAATGCTTCTGATTTCTACAGGCCGCTGGAAGCGTGGGTGGCGGTCTATGTAGAGCAGCCGGAGGTAAGGACCCGGGTCATATTCTCTTTTGACTTCATCAACACCTCATCGACCAAGTGGGTCTATTCCATTGTCACGAGGCTGGCGCTTTATCCCAATGTTCGTGAGAATGTCTCCATAGAGTGGTTTTACGAGAAGGGTGACGAGGAGCAGTATGAGCTGGGTCAGATAATACAGTCATTCATAGACTGTCCGTTCATCTATTACGAGACGGAGCAGACCTGAAATCAGAAAAAAAAGCTATTTTTGCACCGCCTCATCAGGCGCCGATTGACCCATGGTGTAATTGGTAACACGTCTGATTTTGGTTCAGAAGAGTCGGGGTTCGAGCCCCTGTGGGTCAACAGAAAAAGCCGCTTTGTGCGGCTTTTTCTGTTGAAAATAGATTAGCTTTTCTAATCAACGAAAGTCTCCCTCAGAACGGCCTTGACCTCCTTGATCTCAGGTCTCGACAGTTTTCCGGGATCCTTGATAATGCGCTGTTTATCAATGGTCCTTATCTGGTCAAGAATTACCCAGCCGATTCTGTTCTCATGCTTGATCTCGACCCGGGTAGGATAGTTTTTGGAACTTGTTGTCATTGGGGCTATTACCACTGTTCTGAGGTGGTTGTTCATCTCGTCCGGTGAGATTACAACACAGGGTCTTGTTTTTTTGATCTCGCTACCGATGGCAGGCTCAAGGTTAACCAGGATAATCTGGTACTGTTTTACTTCCATTCCTCCGCTGTTTCATCGTCGAAAATATCAGGCATAGTCAGTTTATCGTCTCCCCTTGCATGCATTTCCCTGAATGCATTATCCCAGCCCTTTCTGGTTTGAGGAAGAGGTTTGATGATTATATGACCATCTTCCAGTATCATCTCAACATTATCGCGGATATTATACCTCTCGATAACTGTTTTACTGAACCTTATACCCCTCGAATTTCCTATTTTCACAACTGACACTTCCATAGCAACATTGAAATAATGTAATTACAAAGTTATTACACAAGCATGAAGATTGCAAATTTTTCATATTATTTTTAAGAAAAGCTTATTCCGGCTTTCCGGGTCATAATTTCAGCATTTCCGGTAATTGTTCCAGGGATTCACCGAACCAAACGGCTGCGGATTTGTTTCATTTACATTAAACCATTACGAACACTAAAACCTGCAATCATGGCATATTATTTCTCAAAAACAGTTCAGACATCATTCGATGATGCAGTTGAAAAGGTAACCGCTGCACTCTCAGAAGAGGGATTCGGCGTTATATCGGCAATTGACATACATGAGAAGATAAAGGCTAAAGTGGGGGTTGACTTCAAGAGGTACCGCATCCTCGGGGCATGCAACCCGGCTTTCTCTTACAAAGCATTGATGGCCGAGGATAAGATAGGGGTAATGCTTCCATGCAACGTCCTGGTGATCGAACAGGGTGAAAATGAGATGGAAATTGCAGCTGTCAACCCTACGGATTCAATGATGGCAATACAAAACGATGTTGTGACTGAGGTAGCTGCCCGGGTGGGGGAGCATCTGAAAAAAGCCCTGGACCGTCTCTAGTCCCTGCATAATTATAATCTCAGGGAGTGGTATGCTTTGCATATCTTATCTCGTCACAGATCTGCCCGTTCTTGATGACGGCGTTCCTGAGCACCGCCTCCCTCCCGAACCCGCATTTTTCCAGCACTCTCTGTGAGGCGGTGTTGAAGGAGAATACTCCCGAGAAGATTTTTATGACGTCAAGCTCACGGAAGCCGTATTCGCAGATGAGGTTCACCGCCCGGGTGGTAATACCTCTGTTCCACCACGGTTCCCCGATGAAGTAGCCCAGTTCGGCCGTCTTGCGGTAAACGTCGTCTTGCGGGTGCAGCCCGATGTTTCCGACATACTCCCCTTCGAATTCGATGGCAAAGACCTGGTAAGGCTGCTGCCTGAGACACATCGAGATAAACTTCTGAGCATCCTCAATAGTATAGGGTGAAGGGAATGCATCCCTGAGATTCACTGCTACCTTTTCGTTGTTGGCAACTTCTGCCATGGCGAATTTGTCGTTGCGCCTGAACTTTCTTATGGTTACAACACCGTCGGTGAATCTGAGCGGGGTGGTTTTCATGATCTGCAGCCCTTTAATTCGGAGCATAAAGGTATTAATTTGAGTATTATTGTGTGATGAAAAGGATCCTGTCTCTCATACTGGCCTGCATTTTTATCGCCCCAGGTGCCGTGGGGCAGCCACTTCACCCTGAGAGGGGAGAGCTTTTCGTTGATACTGTTGTTACAATAAGAACAATTTCTACCTGTATCACAACACTTTAACAGGCAAGTTTGAATACATACCGTATGATGTCGACAATACCTTCGGCATCGACTGGTCTGGCATCGACTGGGCGAACCGTGATATCTACGGATGGCAGCCCGGAGGGGATCAGCCAGGGCCACTGTACGACCGCCTGATACACCACCCTGCCTTCCGGCAGCAGTTCAGCCGGTATGCGGAACAGCTCATAAACAGCACTCTTGACAATGATTCGCTGATGCAGGCAATTGATGACAGAAAGAATATGATTGCGCCGTATGTGGCCATTGACCCGTACTATCCGCTTGATTACGGGTACGATTACGGTGATTTCATGAATTCCTACACTGCTGCCATCGGCGCCCATGTTAAGTGGGGCCTATACCCCTACCTGGAGGCCAGGAAATCTTCGATGCTGGCACAGATAGAACCCGGAACCATGACGCCGGTAATAAAATATATCAGGCATCAAAGGCAGGCAGTGCAACAAATAACCTTAAGTGCATTCGTTGAGGCGCATGCCTCGCCGGTTACGGTAACCCTCCTCTATTCGGTGGATGGGGGCGTGATTCTTCAGCAGACTATGACCGGTGGCGGTGCCGCGACATTTACCGCCATACTGAACGGCGTCCCGGATGATGCTTCCGTGAGCTACAGGGTGATGGCGGTGGCCGGAGCAGGAGAAACCAGTATCATGCCATGCGAACCCTTATATATACGTCCGGTTGCAGGCGACACCCCATTGCTCTATATCAATGAGTTCATGGCTGACAATGAGACGACCGTTACCGACGAGTACGGCAACTACTGCGACTGGATTGAGATATACAACGGTGATGATGAGGGTGTCTTTCTGGGGGACCTCTACCTGACAGACAACTTCAGTATCCCCGACAAATGGCAGCTTCCGGACTTTATCCTGCCCGCCGGCGGATTTATGGTTTTCTGGGCTGACGGCACTCCTGCGCTCGGCTTGAGGCATACCTCCTTCAAGCTCGATAAGGATGGAGAGGAGATAGGGATTTATTCTGCCGGTATGCTTGTTATTGACACCCTCTCATTCGGCAGACAGACTGTGGATATCAGCATGGGCCGGAGGAGTGACGGAGCGGAGGAGATCATTTCGCTTGCTATCGTCACGCCGGGCCGTTCAAACAGCCTGACCTCTGCCGGTGTGATCATCGCCGACCGGAAGCTGACAGCCTGGCCCAATCCTGCCACCGGCGACTTTATCAGGCTGAGTGAGTCTGTGGATTGCCGGGTTTACTCTGCGGGAGGTCAGCTGATGTTTGCAGGGGGGGAGGTATCAGTAATTGATATCAGCAGGTACGCCGCGGGCCTATATATCATTGTTACCTCTGACGGCCGTACATTGAAATTCATGAGAGTTTCGAAACACTGAAATACAATACCTGAACCCCTACGGGGT
>DHHM01000016.1:0-24503 GCA_002403305.1 Bacteroidales bacterium UBA4772 | reverse complement strand
TAACGGCGGGTTGTGCTACAATACCAAAACCCCTACGGGGTAGGTTTATGTTGTCACGCGCCGGGTTACAATAATTAAACCCCTACGGGGTAGGTTTATGTTGTCACGCGCCGGGTTACAATAATTAAACCCCTACGGGGTAGGGGTGTAGGGTGATGCCACGATCTACAATACCATAACCGCTACGCGGTAAGGTTTGGTTTCACTACTGCCTGCTGCCGCCACCCTGCAGGCTGGCGGCTTCGCTATCCCGACATACCATGTCGGGACTTAACGCTTGCCCCTCTACTGCCTGCTCCCTGACCTCAATATCCCGGGCAGTGAACCGTGAAGTTCCACGCCGTACCTGATGATCCTGCGCAGTTCGGGTTTACTCTCACCTCTATCATGGTGGTATAGCCACTGAACTGTACCTGTACGGAGCGACTCTCACCCACGCAGCCGGAGTTGAATATCGTCCTGCCTCCGTGTGAGATGATTATCTGGTCCTTGACATCAAATGTCTGATAGTCGAATTTAAAGACACCGCTGGTGACACCCAGGTCTATCTGATGCACCTCAGGGGCGTCGCCACCGGCCTTCTGGGTGTCGTTGCACCGGCTCTGGTGCACCACGGGCGGCTGCTGATTGGCCGGCACGGGTGTGTTGCCTGAAGGCATGCCGCCTGGTACATTACCGGTTATGGCACCAGAGATTATGGTCATAAAATCAACCAGGGAATTCATGTCTATGGCAGGCCTCCTTCTCTCCGGCTCACAGGCGGTTCTGGAGCTGTTCCATACAAACCCCGGCAAACAGTCGCAGGCCATAACGTCATTGATAGCGTCATACACAGGCTGGGAGTTGGGTATATGCGAGCAGTTGGCCTGCACTATCTGTGTAGCAGTTATGGGTTCGCATCCCTTGCTGTCTTCGCGCCACTTGTACCCCGGGAGACAGTCGCAGTAGGGCTCCTGCCGCACCGGATCCCACATCGGCATTGTGTAAGGCAGGTTGTCGCAGTTGAACCCGCCGAACTGTGCCACCGCTGCGGGGATACACATGATCCTGTCCTCATCCCAGACATAACCCGGGAGACAGTCACAGTAAACCTTCTTGTCAACCGGGTCCCAGACACCCTGTGCATTGGGATAGCCTGAGCAGTCGGCCTGAGAGGCGAGCAGCTTTCCGGTCTCCTCGCATCCGAGGTTATCAGGCCTCCAGGAGTATCCGGGCAGGCAGTCGCAGTAGGGCTCGTTCCTTGCATAATCCCATAACGGCCTGGTGTTTGGCCACTGGGAGCAGTCTGAGTCATTGAGTATCTGTTGCACATCCGGCTTGCAGAGTCCAGTCACCGGATCAGCTATGAAGTAATCTTTGCATACACAGTCATAGACCCCTGTGGCACTGTTAAAAACAGGCTCGGAGTTGGGGTCGGGACAGTCGGGGGCCACCGGCTGTACATCATTCTCCGGGACGCATATTCCCTGTGCGTTTCTCACATAACCGTCGTTGCAGATGCATACCTGTGCGACAGGGTCATAGTACTCATTGGGACCGCACGACATATCCTCCTCTTCATCCTGAACCACGCTGTCAAGGCGGAGGAGTCCCAGGTCCTGGCACTGATTATATATCACAGAGGTCTCTTTCAGGTCGGAATATCCGGCGGCAGTCACGGTTATTTCAATCGGGGCTCCGTTCCGCCCTGCCTCGGGATAATCCATCAGAAATGTGTAGCGGCCGCTGACAGTCTGATCGGTTCTGACCCCGGCAGGAGTTGATATTGTTACCGTAGCGCCTGAGACTCTGTTTCCCTCCTGATCCTCAATGATGCCTTCAAACATTAGCTGGTCGTACATTATGGTAGTAAGTCTCTTTGTTTCCGCCCTGATGCCGTCTTTATCGAAGATGTATTTTGCAATGTACAGATTGCGGTCTGTGTTTACCGACTCCATCAGCGACATCCAGTCGCCGTAACTGTTGCGTTTCTCCAGTAGCCTTTCGCGGCAGAGGTCCATTGACGAAAGCCTGCCAAACTCCCTGGCTCCCCAGTCGCGCGACTCTATGTATAGTTTTTGGTAGCTGTTGCACCATCGGATCATCTCATCGGCTGTCAGCACCATGCTGTTGGCCAGTTTCCAGTTTCGAAAAATCTCGGTCACCAGGCCTAAGCCTGCCTGCAGCCGGGTCCATTTACCGGAGCTCCAGATATATACGGCATTGCCGGTCTCGTCACTCCAGATCTCGCCACCCACGGGCCTGACGCCGGTATAACAGATTGTATAACTGGTCCCAAGGTCAGTGAAGGCTTTTCGCCTGGGGTCAGAGCTGTCAGCGCTACCATCGCCTCCGACGTAACCCATGCAGTTACCGGCCCTGTCCCTTATCTGTTTCTGTATATTCCTCAGACCCCCCAGTGCCAGATCGATCCCCTCCTTGAAATACCTTATCCCTGTACGTATCATGAAAGTCACCGGGGCTTTGAAAGCCTCATACTCCTGTTCGTCGGGCAGCAGTTTTTCAACATCTTCGAAGAGATTGCTCATCACCTCAAGTGACCGGAACGGATTCTGGTCATCGGGTGCGTAACGCTGGTAGAAGTTGATTGCCTTTTCAATATCTTCCTTGACGCTGATGACATCCTTGAGCTCACCCTCAAACTGCTTCAGCTTTCCCAGGGTGTAGTTTACCTTCGCCGTGAGGCCTGCAGCTTCGGCATCATTGATAGCGTTCTGCACCGGTTCGGGCAGTCTGTGAAATTGGTCTTTCAGCTTCTGCCATTCACCAAGCATTTTGGTCAGGTTCTCCTGTGACTCGGTGACCATATCCTTTGAAGTAGAAAGGACATCGTCAAGTGTCTCTTTCTGCTCATCGGTGAGTTGCATGTACGCTTTGCCCGACTGCGCATCTAACATGTCGGTGAAGACCAGCAATATCAGGATGGCAATGGTGAGGGCAGCGGCCCGTGCTACGACTGTTTTCATGCCGGGGGTTATTAGAAGTAAAACCTGTATCCCAGGGATACGAGCATCATCTGGTATCCTTCATAAGATGCGAGAATATCATTCATCCAGAGGTCAACTCCTATCTCAAATGCTCTTCTCTCGGTGCCGAATTTTGCCCTCATCATGGAATTGAATGAGGCATCAGAGGCGATCTCTCCGTGAAGGTTTGAGTCGCTTGACAGTGGCCGCAGCATGGTGTTGGCGGCCAATCCAAAGTCAACACTCCAGTAGCGTTTACCGCTGATCATCCTGTAGCCTGCAAAGAGAGGTATACGGACGCTGTAAAACGCATCCACGTCGCCGGCATCTGCCGTTTTCCCGATCAGTGAGTTGAAGTGAAGGCCGGTGCCTCCGTAGAATTTTGTCCCTATCACCTGATCGATGCCTATACTCACACCGGGGAACAGTGGCGGTTCAATGCCGTACACCTTCCCGAAGTCGGAGAAGGTAAACGAGATGAACATTGAGGTGTTGCGATACCTCGGGCCACGTACAGGGGCCAGGGGCTGGCCGACAGGAGCTCCGTAGGAGGCAGGGGGCGGAGGTGGTGTCGGGTTCGCCGGCGGCTGGTTCGGCAGGTTTGCCGGTTGTGCCGCGGCGTTGGCCGCTGCCCTGTTCTGCGCTGCTGCAGCTGCAGGATCACAGCTGCCACTGGGATAGTTCTCCTTCACCCATTTCTCAGCCACCTGGTAGAAGGGAAAGCCGCCCTTGAGTGGCACCAGGCTGGGCGACCGGTCGTCGCCGTCGACAATCTTTACTTTGCCGTCGCTCTTGTCACATACCGCCTTGTAAGTTTTTTGGGCGTCCAGAGTGTACGATACCGAAAGAAGCAATAAGGAGATGATGAACGGGATGATTGTTTTCATAATGGTCCTTTTTTTTAAGAATGCTATGACAGTGAATTTTTCTGAACTGCATCATCAAGCCGGGCCCTGCACACTGTCTTACGTGATCAAAGATAAAAAATTATAGAGCCGGGAAGTTGCTCTTTTGATTATTGGTCACTATTTTACGATAAGCGAATGAATTATTGCGGTAAATTTGAAAAAAATGGCAGTTGAAAACAGGAGCTGTTGAAATAAACCGCATACACCATGGCAACAGCCTGGAGTTGCTGAAGTTGCTGCCTGACTCTTCGGCCGATCTTGTCTTTGCCGATCCGCCGTATAATCTTCAGCTCCACAGAAATCTCTTCCGGCCTGACAGGTCACGTGTAAAAGCCGTTGACGACGGATGGGATAAGTTTGACTCATTCCGGGAGTATGATGCTTTCACGTGGGCGTGGCTGCTGCAGTGCCGGCGGGTGCTGAAGGATACTGGCAGCATCTGGGTCATCGGTAGCTATCATAATATCTACAGGGTGGGGGCGATGCTTCAGGACACAGGGTTCTGGATACTGAACGACATCATATGGGTAAAGACCAACCCGATGCCCAATTTCATGGGGACACGTTTCGCCAATGCCCATGAGACGATGATCTGGGCTTCAAAATCGAGGAACGCTAAATACACTTTTCACTACCAGGCAATGAAGGGATTCAATGATGATCTGCAGATGCGCAGCGACTGGCTGATACCTGTATGCAAGGGGCCGGAGAGGATCAGAGAGGAGGGGAAGAGAGCGCATTCGACGCAGAAGCCGGAGGAGTTGCTCTACAGGATCATCATGGCCACGACAAACCCCGGCGACCTGGTTATAGACCCGTTTGCCGGCAGCGGCACCGCCGCCGCCGTGGCAAAGAGGCTGGGAAGGAATTTTATTGCCTTTGAGCGTGAACTGGAATATGTCGACCTTGCACGGGAAAGGATTGCGCGCATAACGCCGCTGGGCAGGCCTCTGCTGGAATACCGCACCGAGAGGCGGCTGCCGAGGGTGCCGTTCGGTAATCTGGTTGCCTCGGGATATATCAGGGTGGGAGAGAGGCTCTGGTCGGCCGACAGGAGTGTCAGTGCCGAGGTTCAGGCTGACACCTCGCTGGTATGTGACGGCATGACAGGGTCAATTCACAGTCTCGGAACCATTGTCTCAGGCAGGGAGCGTACCAACGGCTGGAGCTACTGGCATGCGGAGAGGGAGGGAGAGTTGGTCTCAATTGATGAGCTCAGGAAGGAGTACCGGAAGAGTCACCAATGCTGAAGGCCGGCCGCTAATCCTCAATCCCGTCTATGTAATTTGCACCTTTCCAGATGAATTGCTTGCAGCACTTCTCTGCCCAGTACTTTTCGATATAAAAGCTGTCAAAGGTCATCAGTTCTCCCTTCTGATTGTAGAGGTGAGGCCAGTAAGAGCTTACCGGATTGATCCACTCGTAGTAATAATCGCCATTATAGGTATATCTCACCCATGCGCACATATCCAGTGCTGACATTTCGTTTGTCCGGATATCCTTTTCCGTTTCGGCGATACGGTCTTCAAGCCATTCGGGAACTTCGGAGGCTGGCACCAGGTAGTTTTTCTCACATGAGATCAGCAACAATGCGGGCAGTAACAGGAGGAGAATCTTTTTCATTTTCACGGCAGAATTAACATGCAATTTACAACAAAAATCGCACCAAAATCATTACCGGGCACACTCTGCGCTGGAACTTCGGACTTCAGTCCCCAGTCAACCCTGGCAGCAGGCCTCAGGCAGTAGTATGGACTTTCGACTTGACCTTCAGACCCCAGACCTTTGGACCTTCAGACTCTAATCCATATAGGGGTAACGGAAATCCGTGGCGGGCAGGAAGGTCTCCTTGATGGTGCGCGGGGAGGTCCACCTCACCAGGTTCAGCCTGCCGCCGGCTTTGTCGTTGGTACCCGAGGCACGCGCGCCGCCGAAGGGCTGGAGTCCCACCATGGCACCCGTGGGCTTGTCGTTGAGATAGAAGTTGCCAGCCGCAAAGCGCAACACCTGGCACGCCCTGACCATTGCCGACCTGTCGGTTGAGAAGATTGACCCGGTGAGACCGTAGGGAGAGGTCTCATTGCAGAGATGCAGCGTCTCCTCGTACTTTTCGTCTTCATAAATATGCAGAGTAACAACTGGACCGAAGATCTCCTCCTTCATGGTGATGAAATCGGGATCGGTTGTCAGGATGATGGTTGGCTCAACAAAGTAGCCCCTGCTCTTGTCGCCATTGCCCCCGTGGACTATCTCGCAGTCAGGAGATTTCTTTGCCAGTTCAATATATTTCATTATGTTGTCAAACGACTTCTCATCTATCACTGCATTCAAGAAGGTGCTGAAGTCGGACGGGTCTCCCATCTTAATCTCCGAAGCCTGTTTTTTCACGTGTTCTGATATCTCGGGCCAGAGCGAACGCGGGATATAGACCCTTGAAGATGCGGAACACTTCTGTCCCTGGTACTCAAACGAACCCCTGATGATGGCGGTTGCAGCCTCAAGGGGGTTGGCTGAGTTGTGTATCATGATGAAGTCCTTGCCTCCGGTCTCACCGACGATCCTCGGATATGATTTGAATTTTTCGAGGTTTGCAGCTGCCGTTTTCCATAGGGTGTTGAAGGTGCCGTTGGATCCGGTGAAGTGTATGCCGCCGAGGTCAGGATGGTTCATCACCACGGAGCTGATGACGGAACCCTGTCCGGGCAGGAAGTTGATGACACCGGCAGGCAGCCCAGCCTCCATGAACACCTTCATCAGTATCCAGCTTGAGAGCAGCGATGTTGTTGCCGGCTTCCATACCGTGGTGTTACCCATCAGGGCCACTGACATGTTGAGGTTTGACGCTATGGCGGTGAAATTGAAAGGTGAGATGGTGTATATGAATCCTTCAACCGGACGGTATTCCACCCTGTTAAGCTGATCAATGTTCGAGAAGGGCTGCTCACCGTAGATCTGGCCTGCGAAATAGGCATTGAACCTGAGGAAGTCAATGGTCTCGCATGCAGCCTCCACCTCTGCCTGGTGCACGGTCTTGCTCTGCCCGAGCATGGTGGCAGCCACGATGGTGTAGCGGTATTTCTTTGAGAGCAGCTCAGCCGCCTTGAGCATAATCGAGGCTCTTTCGATCCAGGAGAGCGTAAGCCATGCCTCCTTGGCCTTCATGGCGGCCTCCACAGCCTCCTCTGCCTCCTTCTTCCCTGCAAGGTGGTAGGTCGCCAGAACATGACCGTGATCATGAGGCATCACCACCTTACCGGTATCTCCGGTTTTCACCGGCTTCCCGGCAATGATCAACGGAATCTCAACTGTTTCTGACGAGATCCTTTTGAGCTCCTTCTCCAGGGCAGCCCTCTCCGGGGTTCCGGCAGCATAGGTCAGAAGGGACTCGTTGTCAGGCTTCTGGATGGCGTATATAGCATTATTCATGGTGATAAATATTTTAGTTATTTCATATGGAACAGTTGGAGGTGCAGTTCGGGCACCTCTTCTACTCCAACAATAAAACGGGACTTTTTGTTCTCGCCGCACGGGCATGAGGTCAGGGTGTCACTGCTCCTTCACCTCTTCCGAGAAGAGGTCGGTGGCTATGGCAATCATCTCGGGTTTACCGAAGAGATATACAATATCACCTCCGTTGATAACCCTGGATGGTTCAGGATTCGGGATAATATCATCGCCGTGCTTTATGGCCACCATGGTGACTCCTGTTGTTTTTCTGAGGGCTGTACCGGCTATTGTCTTGCCGGCAAAGGCCGATTTATCTTCCACTTTTACGGCTGAGATCTCAATGTCAGGTATATCCTTCAGCAGGGAATATCCCCTGACCCTGGCATTATCCCTGAAAATGCCGTAGTTATCCTCCCTGATACGTGCTATGGCCCTCACGATCTCCATTCTGGGAACGAGGTATTTGCCGAGGATCCTCTCAAAGAAGTCTATGGCCGTTTCAAACTCCTCGGGGATTACCTGGTTAGCTCCCAGGCGGTAGAGCTCCTCGATGTCAGTCACATGCCTGGTTCTGACGATTATATGGGCATGTTTGTTCATGGCCCTGACATGCTGGACCACTGACATCGCCGTTATCAGATCGCCAACTGACACAATAACCAGTTCGGCATTGTGCACGTATGCCTGTCGCAGCACCGGCTCATACACAGCATTACCGAATACTGCATAATGGCCCTTCTCCATCTCCTTTCTTGCGCGGTCAGGGTCAAACACTATCGAAGTGAAGGGCAGCTCCATTGATTTGATCATTGCTGCCAGGTTGATGGCCCTGGAGTCCTTCCCTATCAGTACGGTGTGATTCTTAATCTCAGGTATTTCCACCTGTCGAAGGGGGAACAGGCCATTAACCATCCAGGGCGGCAGCGGCAGCCTGAGGATCAGGTTGGCAAGGGGCTTGGAGACCTGTATAAGCAATGGCGAGAGAGCCATCGAGGTGATGGCAACGGCAAGGAAGAGCTGGAAGTGGTAGGGAGTTATAATATTTTCCGACAGCCCCAGTCCTGCCAGGATAAAGGAAAATTCACCCACCTGTGCAAGTGAGAGTCCCACCACCACTGTGCCGAAAAATGTATGCCCCAGAATAAATGCCGTGAATCCTGCCACCGTGGTTTTTACAATGATTACCAGAAGCACTGCCAGGATCACCAGCCAGGGGTGTTCCGCCACGAATCCCAGATCAAGCAGCATCCCTATGGATACAAAAAAGAAGCTGGTGAAGACATCCTTGAACGGGATGAGGTTGCCGAAGGCATGGTGGCTGTACTCCGACTCGGAGATCATCAGTCCCGCCAGGAAGGCCCCGAAGGCGAGCGACATGCCAAGCTCGTGGGTCAGCATCGCCACTGCCAGACAGATAAGCAGCAGGCTCATCAGGAAGAGCTCCTGGCTGCGCGTCATGGCTATCACGTGAAGCAGCCACGGCATCAGCCACCTGTTGCCTACCCAGATGAATATCAAAATACCGACTGTCTTGAGAAGCAGCATCAGCAGCTCATTTCCAATGCCGGAAGTATTACCGCCGAGCATGGGGGTGAAGAGCATCATCGGTATCAGGATGATATCCTGGAAGATGAGGATGCCTACTATTGTGCGGCCGTAATAGGTAGTCAGCTCCGAACGCTCCTGAAGCAGCTTGAGGACCACTGCCGTGCTGCTGAGTGCGGTAAGGAACCCTACAAATACTGACTCAGACCACTGAAGGTCATAGGCTTTTGCAAGCAGTAATGTGATCCCTGCCGTCAGCAGCAACTGCATGAATCCGCCCAGAAAGACAATCTTTCTGATCCTGAAGAGGTGGTTCAGGGAGAACTCCAGCCCGATGGTGAACATCAGCAGGATGACGCCTATCTCAGCCATCACCTCAACATTCTCGGGGGAGTCTATAAGCGCCAGGAGGTGGGGCCCGGCAATGATGCCGGTGATAAGATACCCGATGATTGCAGGGATCTTTATACGGTTGAAGATGAAGTTGACGAAGGTTGAGAGCGCAAAAATTATGACAATATCCTTCAGGATCCCAAGTTCCATCGACTAAACCTTTAGGGTTTAAACTTACATAAAATCGGGCGTATTACCACGAGGGGATTAAAATCAGCGGGACCAGTTTAAAAAGTAATGGAATCAGCTTTGGAGACAAAAAAATCCCGGCTGTTCAGACCGGGATATTGAAGAGTAATCAAACGCGGTGCAGAATTGTTTGCCCGTTTATTCATCAATTGCTTTAAGGTATCCCTCTTTAACGCGCCAGGCGGTCACCTCGGGGCGACTCTTTCTGAAGAGCCAGGTGGAGAGGGAGGTCCCCGGAACGCACCGTACTTCAGCGCCTTCCGGAAGGCTGATGTCTATATCAACCAGTGAGCCGTTCCATCTGCTGCCTGCCGGCAGTGAAAAGAATTCATCAAGATAAAGAGTGTCACCCGACAGTCTCCAGTTGAAGTCTATTGCCCTGGCGTAGGTCCGGGCCTCAACGTCAGAGTTGCTGCAGGCCCGTCGGTCAACAGAGATAAATCCCGAGCCGTTTTCGCTTCCGTAAATGTTAAGCTCGGGAGTAGCATGAAGCCTGTCACCCAAATGATCCAGGTAGAAGGTAAACTGGTCAACAGAAGCTGTTTCGTCATAAGTTATCTCATCTGCTGTGGCCCCGGATGCGATCCATAGTGTTTCAGGGGCCGGGTCAAGGCTTACCCTTTTTTCAACAAACTCCCTGTTGGAATAGACTGAGAGCTGGAGACTGAGGAAGACACCCAGGGCGCAGAGTGATGCAATCCAGATGACGAAGATGATAATAGCAGGGATTCTGAATCTCTCCCTGATATTGAAAATCATTTTGATGCCGAGCCAGGTCAGGGCTGCCAGCGGGATGAGAACTACCAGTGCTGCCAGTATAAGCACGGGCCACACCATATTGCTGTTCAGCACAATGGAAAGAAGCGTGTGGGTGTTCAAAATCTGCGGCTCCATCACCGAGGTGAGGAAGGGTGCGTTGTTGAAGAAGATCAGAAGGCCGAAGGTGAAGAGCAGTACAAAGCCCAGAACAGTGAATACCACGCCCAGGATTATTGCCACAACCCTTATTATTGCCGACATGAGCTTCCCGAAGGCCCTGAAGAACTCAGAAAGTGCTTTGCCCACGCGCGCCGACAGACTGTTGGGATCGTACATCGATTTACGGGTGCGGAACCGGCCTTTGCCTGACACGGTCGTGTCATCATAGTAGTCCTCCGGCGCTCCCATAATGTTGATCATCTCATTCACCATCTCCCTGGAGACCAGTGTGGGAGGTTCATTTCCTCCGCCGAAGATCTCGGCGATGCGTGCCTCGATGTCAGCAACGGTCTCATCACCGCCCTGCTCTGAACTGAAACGGGCAGAAACATGTTCGAGGTAATGTTTTAGTATCTCCCAGGCCTCCTCGTCAATACGGAAGAGCTGCCCGGCAATGTTGATGTTGATCGTTTTCTTCATGGCTGCCTTTATTTCCTGTCACGTATCTGATTAACCGATTCAACCAGCTCCTCCCAGGCTTTGTCAAGCTCATTGAGGTATATTTTCCCCAGTTCGGTGAGTTCATAGTACTTCCGGGGAGGCCCCTGGGGCGACTCTTCCCAGCGGTAGCTTAGCAATCCTGCATTCTTCTGTCGTGTTAGCAGTGGATAGAGTGTGCCTTCAACGACTATCACCTCGGCTTTCTTGAGCTCATTGATGATGTCAACGGCATAGCATGAGTTCCTGGAGAGCACTGCCAGTATGCAGTACTCCAGGATTCCCTTGCGCATCTGCGCTTTCGTGTTGTCAGTATTCATGGCCATTCCTTTGTTATCAGCATTATCCGCCTCCGGCGGGAATTAAAGGTTCATTTTCTTTTTGACAGTCTCAAACTCCTGCTTGACGCTATCCTTGATGTTCTCTATGGTCACGGGATCACCGCGCATCTCAAGCTTCTGGGCTGTCGTTTTTGCTTCAGGAAGCACTATCCACAGGATGAGGTAGAGCCCGAGGCCGAACCCGCCGGGCAGAACCAGGACTGCAAAGATGATCCTCATGATCAGCGGATCCCAGTCGAGCCAGGCTGAAATCCCTGCACAGACACCGCCGAAAACGCGTCTGTCAGGATCGCGGTAGATGCGCCGCTGTGACCTCGGAGGCCGCTCACCGGATGACCCGCTGCCGCTGATCAGCTCAGGCGATCCCAGTATTGCCATCACCTCCTCGACATCCTTCATGGTGATGACCTGTTTGTAGGAATTGAGCCTCATCCTGAAGAGCTCAGCTATCCTGACCTCAATATCAGACATGATCTCAGAAGCGCTCGATTCGCCGGAAAACTCCTTTTCCAGGCTCTTCATGTACTGCCGGAGCCGCTCATAGGCATCCTCGTCCAAATTGAACGGGTATCCCCCCAGATTGATGTTTACCGTTACTTTCATTTGTATACCAAAATTTAATTCATTGGTCGGATGGAACTTAAATTCAAAACTCTATTTGAGCCATTGCTAATGCAGGTTTAATTGTTTTATTATTAAGGTACCTGCTTATGCATATTAATTTTACTTTGCAAAGATATAATTAAAAAATAATACCATGCAATACATAGAACCAAATTTTTAAAAATATTTTTATATTGCAGCATTATGACTGATTTTTATGATGAGGTGAGATGGCAGAGATTCACTAACTTTCACCATTAAACTTGGCTGGATTATGTTTGTCGGGGGCAATACCGGGAAAAATAATACAGGCTAATACATACAAACGACCATGAAAGCATACAACTGGGGTATTCTCGGCACCGGCAACATCGCCAAAAAATTTACGAGGGCGCTGATGCTGCTTGACAACGTGCATCTGCATGCGGTAGGATCACGTGACAGATCAAAGGCTGAGGCCTTTGCCTCCGAATACGGGTTCAGAAACAGCTATGGCAGCTACGAGGAGCTGGTTGCCGACTCCGGGGTGGAGATAATCTATATCTCTTCTCCTCACTCGCATCACCTCGAGCATACTCTGCTGGCACTGCAGAACGGCAAGCATGTCATATGCGAGAAACCGATGTCGCTGAATGCCGCCGAGGTGGAGATCATGGTTACCGAGGCCAGGAAGAACGGGCTCTTCCTCATGGAGGCGCTCTGGCCTCCGTTTCAGCCATCCTATCTCAAGGCTGAGGAGATACTCAGGAGCGGTAAGATGGGCAAGCTGCTGCACATGAGGGGCAAGTTCGCCTTTATCTCCTCTTATGACCCTGATCTGCGTGCCTATGATATTCAGCTTGGGGGAGGAGCACTGCTTGACATCGGTATATACCCGATAATGGATATTCTGAGGTTCATGGGCGAGCCTGCGTCGATCAGCGCTGCCTCAGTGTTATCACCAACCGGGGCCGACGAGAGCACCTCCGCAATATTCAGGTTCGGTGACGGCAGGCTTGCCGAGGCATACTGTTCTTTCGGAAACATGGGCGGTGTCTCCACCGAATTCAACTGTGAGAAGGGGAACCTCATTCTGACCAGGGGTCGTGACAGGAGCCAGCATCTGATCATCGAGTTTTCCGAAGACACTGATGACCGCATCTTCACGCCGCCGGCGATGGGGTACCAGTACGAGGCGATGGAGGTGATGAGCTGTCTCGACAGGGGTCTTACCGAGAGCAGCGTCGTTCCTCTCTCATTCACTCTCACCCTGGCACGGACCCTCGATGCCATACGCGGAATAACAGGTATCGTCTACCCGGGGCGTGACCGTTAAACAGCACAGAGGAGGTCATAGAATGGAAGAACGCCCTTCCGATTTTGAAAAGAGGCGGTTGCTTCTCGGCATGCTGATACCTTTCCTGATGGTCTGTTTCATGTGGCTGGTCACGGGGGCGGAGGCTCTCTTTGAGACGGATTTTCATTTCCTGGGCATTTTCCCGCTGCGGGCCTCGTCACTGACAGGCATCTTTACCTCAACATTCATTCATGCCGACCTGCAGCATCTGTTCAACAACAGCATACCGCTCTTCGTGCTGGGTACAGCCCTCTTCTATTTTTATCCGCAGGTCTCCTTAAGGGTGCTCTTCTGGCTCTTCCTCCTCACCGGCCTCGCCGTCTGGCTGACGGGAAGACCCTCGTGGCACATCGGTGCCAGCGGCATTGTCTACGGTCTGGCCTCCTTCCTTTTCGTCAGCGGTATCATACGAAGGCACATACCGCTCATGGCGCTCTCACTGCTGGTGGCTTTCCTCTACGGCGAGATGGTGTGGGGTATCTTCCCGGGCTTCAGGCCCAACATATCATGGGAGTCGCATATGCTTGGAGCAGCCGCCGGACTGCTTCTTGCCGTATGGTACCGCGCCGAAGGGCCACAGCGGCCGGTCCCGTTTTATGAGAAAGAGGATGAGGATGATGGTGATGAAGAAGAAAATGAGCCCGGGGCAATGAATCAAATGAATTAATTGCTAATTTTAAGGCCTCCAAAACCAACCTAAACGCCCAGTAATGTACGTCAGAACTGGTATACCGGCCTTTGATGAGCTCATTCCGAGGATAAACAGGTTCCTTGAGCAGGATCTCCTTGAACTTACCATCGACGGCGAAAAGATAAGAGGCTACCGCTCTCCTGATGCCCGTTCCGTATGGATAAGAAACTATTCCGACATGATGCGGGCTCTCCGTTATTCAGAGAAGGATCTGGAGAGCGTGGTTAAGCATTTTGCCGACAACCAGGCACGCAACGGACGCATCTTCGATTACTTCACCACCTTCCCGGAGAAGCTGCCGTGTGAGCGCGAGAACTGGACCAAGTATGTCAGGACACCCGTTGAGGCTGACACCGAGTTCAGGTACATAAAGGCAGCATGGCTCTCATGGCAGGCCACCGGCGACGATGCCTTCATCAGGAATCACATGTCGTCGTTTGAGAGAGCCCTTGAGTATGTTATGGGAGGGCATTACTTCGACAGGGAGAAATACCTCTTCCGCAGGCCATATACCATTGACACGTGGGACTTTGCCTATCATGCCGGCAGTCACGACTGGCTTCAGTTCCAGATAGACGACAACACTTTCTGGGGTTATTTTCACGGTGACAACAGCGGATACTACGAGGTATTCCACTTCATGTCGTACTGGTATGCAATGTTCGGCGACAAGGTAAGGTCAGCCCAGTGGCGCGACCGTGCCCTGAAACTGCGCAAGAGCCTTAACAGCCATTGCTTCAACGGTTCGTTCTACACTCACTTCGTCAAGCAGACGCCTGTCACCATCGATGACGTTGACGAGTCGGCACAGCTAAGCCTCAGCAATCCTGCCGCCATCAACAGGGGGGCCGCCTCGCCATCCATAGCCTCGGCCATCATAAATGAATACATGAAGCGTCGCGAGACCACCGAAGCTTTTGCCGAGTGGTTCTCAATTGACCCGCCCTTCCCATCAGGCATCTTCGGCGACTATAAGCTTTCACGAGGTGCCTATTGCAACGGCGGCATCATGCCCCTCACCGGCGGTGAGCTGGCGAGGGCTGCCCTTGAGTACGGCTATGAGCAGTACGGCGTTGACATACTAATGCGCTACTATGACCTCATCTCAACCAACGGTGAGACTTATCTCTGGTACTTCCCCGACGGCAGGCCCTCGACAGTCGAGACCAGCACCTCACCCGAAGCCAAGCCTACCGATGGATGGGGTTCGTCGGCGATGCTCTATGCATTGGTAGAGGGGCTCGCCGGGATACAGGACAAGGACAGGCTCTTTAGAAGAGTGAGAATCTGTCCCAGGTGGACGGCAGCGGGAGTGGAAAAGGCTGAGGTCATGGTCGACTACAGCAGTTCGGGAGCCTTTGTGAAATACAGTTTTAGCCGTGACGCTGACACCGTCACCCTGAAGCTGGATGGAAGCTACGAGTATATTCAGCTTTCTTTGCCTGTTCCCGAGGGCTATGTGGCAGAAGATCTTACCATAGCCGGCAGGAAGAAGAAATATATCACAGCAGCAATCAACAGGAGCAGTTACCTGATCGCAGATGCTGATATAAAGGGTAAATGCGAGGTTGTCATGAAGCTTCGCAGGAAGCCGGTGGCCGTAAAAAAAGGTGTGATATGAACAACAGACCGGTAGCATTGGTCACAGGAGCGAGCAGGGGCATTGGACGTGCCATCGCTCTGTCACTTGCCGGTGAGGGATATGATATTGCCGCCATTACACGAACGCCTGACAGTGAGTGCATCCTATCGCTGCAACCCGAGATAGAGAGTACCGGGGCCGGATTCTTCCCGGTAGGCCTTGACGTGGCACGTACCGATCTGCATGACGAGGCTATTTCCAACATACTTGAGCACTTCAGCCGTATAGACATCCTGGTGAATAATGCCGGTATAGCGCCGATAGAGCGCAGGGATATGCTTGACATGGATGAGGAGACATTCGACAGTGTCATGGGGGTCAACCTGAAGGGACCGGTCTTCCTGGCACGAAGGGTCGCCAGGGAGATGATCTGGATGAAGGAGCAGATGAAAGAGTACAGGCCTTCGATTATGTTCGTCACCTCATTTCTTGCATATACCTCTTTCCCCAATGGTATTGAGGTATGCATCTCCAAGGCCGGCCTCAGCATGGCAGCCCTCGTCCTTGCCGACAGGCTGACAGAGGAGGGGATCAATGTTTATGAGATAAGGCCGGGACTGATAGAGACAGAGCTTACCGCCCGAAGCAAGGATAAATTTGACAGGCTAATCATGGAGGGAGTTGTACCGCAGAAACGTTGGGGCACCCCTGAGGATGTGGCAAAAGCTGTGGCATCACTTGCCAGGGGCGATTGGCCATTCTCCGCCGGTTCTGTCTTTGAGGTGAGCGGAGGCATGAATATCAGAAGCTTCTAGAAGTCAATCGTTTACTTTCAGACACAGATCCTCTTATATCATTTTATTTAACGTCTGTTGAACAAAATCACACTCTTTCTGGTTTTAGTTCAAAACAAAACAGACAATAAAATGAAGACAACAGCATTAATACTGATGGTCACACTTTTTGCCTGTGCACAGATGAAGGCCCAGGAAAAGCAGATTGCTGACCCTTCAGCGACAAAAATCTCATGGTATGGTGACAAGGTCATCGGCAGTGCCCATACAGGCACGATAGGGCTCATGGATGGCTGGCTTTCAACGGAAGCCAATGTCATTACCGGGGGTGAATTCAGGGTTGATATGAACAGCATTGCCAACATTGACATCAAGGATGAAAAAATGAAGGAACGCCTTGTGGGTCATCTTAAGTCCGAAGATTTCTTCGGGGTTGAGAAATATCCCGTAGCAAAACTGGTTGTTACCGGGAGCAGTGAATTTACTGACGGCAAGGCCACGGTCAGGGGCAACCTGACTGTCAAGGAGGCTACCCATCCGGTTGAGTTCACGGCACTGTGGTCTAAGTCGGGCGATGTTTCGACCTACACTGCCACGATCGTCTTCGACCGTTCAAAGTACGATGTCAGGTTCGGCTCCGGCAAGTTCTTCTCAAACCTGGGAGACAACACCATCAATGACGAGATAAAGCTCGAGGTGCAGATGGTGGTTAAGTAAAGTGTCAGCCCTTGAATTGGCCCGCCGGCCATGAAGATATAATATTGGCTGTGGACATAAAGGCGGCGGCAGTGCAGGAAACCGGTGACTTCACAGTAAGCTGCCGGTTTTTATTTGCGACAGCAGTCCCTTCCAATCCGGGGAGTCAATAGCTCAGCTCTTCGGCGTTGGCCATCTCAATGAAAGCGAGGTATATCATTCTGGCAACATCCTCCATTATGTCGGGAGTGACAGCTGTGGCGTCATCACCCGGCAGGTGGTAAAAGACAGGTTTCACTGCGTCGGTTGTTGAGATGCTCATCGTCCTGTAGCCGTCGGCAAGAAACACCAGTCCGTCGCTGCGGGGCCGGCCGTAATAGACACCGCGAGAGGTGGCGACTCTCAAAGGACGGTGGATATAACTCTCATTTGCCTTTCTGAAAAATTCAGTCAGTCCGGCACATGATTCCGATGCACTGACAGCCAGTCCTGTACCGTTGCCGACCATATCGAGGTTAATATAGGCAACGGTTTTCTCTTTTGGAAAGACGGGATTTTGAGTATAAAACTTGCTTCCCAGCAGTCCTACCTCCTCCCCGCCGATAAGCAGGAACAGCACCGATCTTTTGAGGCTGATGCCCGAGGAAGCAAGGGCTTTCGCAGCAGCCAGTATGTCTACCACCCCGCTGGTATTGTCTAGTCCGCCGGGAACAAGCAGTCCCCCTGCGTTACCGACGGCATCAAGATGCCCGCCAATTATTATCACCTCATCCTTCAGGAGCGGGTCCGATCCTTCGATCATGCCTACGACGTTGCAGGTCCTGCCCTCAGGATGGCGTGTGGTGTTTGCCTTCATGGTCACGGTCTTTCCGGTGGCAAATGAGGCAGGTCTGAATGATTTGTCGATCTGTGACAGCAGTGTCTCATTTTTCCTGTGGAGGCCGGCGAAGATGTCAGCCAGCGGCTCCGGGCCGATTCCTATGACAATCATATCATTCACATATGCGATATTGGGATTGGCGCTGTTGCCGTCGATGTAAAGCATACCTGCAGCACCGTGTGCAGCGGCGTTTTCAACCTTGTAGTGGTGATAACAGTACTTTACCCACTTTGAATATTCCGGGTCACGGGCATCCATATAGGGCACATCGCGGTTCATCAGCACGATCCTGCCGCTGACGTCGATGCCCTTGTAATCGTCATAGTTGAGCTCAGGGGCTGTCACTCCGTACCCGACATAGACAACTTCTGCCGTTATCTCGCCATTTCCGGAGTTCATTCCCGGGTAGTAGTCAGCGGGGGCCTTGTAGCTCTTCATGATTGTTGTTCCGTCTTTCTGCGGCAGGTGAAGCTGCAGCGCTCCCATGTCGTTTACAACTGTAAAGGGGTGGTCAAACCACTGGAAATAAGTGCCGTTGTCGCCGGCAGGTTTCACGCCCCACTGCTTAAGGTTGCCCGCCACCCATCCGGCGGCTTCAAGGTATTCGGGGGTGCCGGCCAGCCTGCCGTTGTATTTCGGATCACACATCTCCGTCATCCAGTCAGCGATCTCCTCACTGCTGATGGAGTGAAAATATTTGAGCAGCAGCTGATTTCCGGCATCCTGGGCAAGAGTAAGTGCAGAGAAGGCAACTGCGGCCAGAAGTGTGATGTATCTCTTTGTTCCTTTTCTCATAGCGGGTGTAATTATTGGGATTGACATAACGCATGTAAAAATAGTCTTTTGGCAGGATGCAACTTAAAGAAAGAAATTTTTCCTGGAAGAGACTGACGACCACGGCGACAGGGGCACGTACAGGGGACTGCTGAAGGTAAGGCATTTCCGTTATGCCGTTATGGCGCAGTTCCTCTATGTGGCTGCCCAGACTGGCATCAACAGCTTCTTTATCAACTATGTTGTGGAGACCATGCCCGCCTATTCACCGGAGAAGGCTGCCTACCTGCTGTCGCTGGGATTTGTCTTCTTCATGTCGGGCCGTTTCATCGGGTCGCTCTTCATGAGCTGGTTCAGCCCGAGGCAGATGCCTGGGATCTGCGCTCTCGTCAACACCGCGGCCATGGCATTGGTGATGCTGGGTCTCGGGTGGCCCTCGCTCGTTGCCCTGTACCTCAATTATTTCTGTATATACATAATGTTTCCGACTATCTTTGCGTTAGGATTAAAAGACCTCGGAGGAATGACCAGGAAGGGATCTTCGGTACTGGTGATGACAATAGTGGGCGGAGTTATATGCCCGGTGATAATGGGTCGCATAGCCGATGTTTCCGGGATGGCAGTAGGGTTTATTGTGCCGCTGCTATGCTTTGCCTTCATTGCATGGTATGCCTTTTTCCGGGCGAAGAGTATCATAATTTTTAAAGAGGGAAAACATTCGCATGCTTAAAAATGAAACATTTATACTCTTTTTTACGTTGCTTCTGTCTTCCGGCGTCTGCAGCGGCCAGCGAACATGGTGGGGAGAGTATTCGGTTTTTGCAGGCGGGGGTGACAATGAAATCTTCAGGTTTCAGGAGCTGGACGGAGCCGGTTCAGTCACTGGCACCGGGGTGTGGACAGCAGGATTTGACCTCCGGAGGCTGTTCGGAGATCACTTCAGTGTCGAAACGGGGATTTCATATTCGCAACAGTACTATTATACCAGTCCGGCGCCGGGCATTACCGATGAAGATCGTCCGGGCGACTTCGGTATTATATCCCTGCCGCTGACGGCGAGGGTTGATTTCCTGAAGTGGTTCTTTGCTGATGTCGGTGCTGTGGCAGGCTTTCAGACAGGATTTTCACGACTGGATGATATGACCGGTTTGGGGGTAACCCTGGCTGCTGGTTTCCAGTACAATTTCAAATCCGACATCTTCTTCAGGGTGCGGGCCTATGCCGCGCAATACGGGTTGCTGCACTTCTCGCCCGAGGACCATCCGCAGACGCTGACCAACGGTGGTGTGACGGTGGGGGTGGGATACAGGTTTATCCGTCTGGGCAGGTGCAACTGCCCGGCCGACAACGCTCTGCGAAGAAGATAGAAACTGATCGGTGCTCTGTGCCTGCTGATAGCGGTCAGGGAAGTTATTACTCCGCGGCAATTTCCCGGATCAGCTTTTTGGCTTCGGCCCATTTCTCGTCGGGCATGCGGGCTCCGATGACTTCTATCACCTTTCCTGCCAGTATTGATCCGAAGAGTCCACATTTATCGAGGCTGAATCCGTTTGAGAAGCCGTACAGGAATCCGGCAGCGTAAAGGTCGCCGGCGCCGGTGGTGTCAACGGCGTTG
Source organism: Bacteroidales bacterium UBA4772 (assembly GCA_002403305.1). Taxonomy (GTDB): domain Bacteria; phylum Bacteroidota; class Bacteroidia; order Bacteroidales; family VadinHA17; genus SR-FBR-E99. Next base: position 4,327 of record DHHM01000016.1, on the reverse strand, counting down.
ACCTTCAGGGCTTCCACCTTTACTACCTCGTCGCCGCGCTTGATCCACGATCCGTCAGGGCCGGTCTTGACTACGGCAATCTCGCATCTTTTTGATATTTCGTCGAGTGCCTCCACGGGGCCCAGGCCTGTGAAGGCCCTGGCCTCCTCCTCGTTGGCGAAGATGATATCGACATATTCATTTACTATCTTGTCGAATGCCGGGCGCATGTCGTTCACCACGTTGAAGCTTGCCAGGTCGAGGGCCACGCACATATCGTTCGCTTTTGCCAGCCTGCATGCCTGTTCCACCAGGGGGAGGTTAAAGATGAGGTATCCTTCGAGGTAGAGGATATTATAATTTTTAAAATAGTCGGCCAGCAGTTCTTCGGCCACGAGTTCTGTCGCTGCGCCCAGGTGGGTGGCGAATGTGCGTTCCGAGTCGGGTGTCACCAGTGCCACGGCGGTGCCTGTGGGTGACAGTTTTGAGCGTATCAGCACAGGTGTAAGTCCTGCCTCCACCATATCCTTTTCGTAGAAGATACCCAGTTCATCGCGTCCCACCTTGCCGATGAAGGAGGCGTGCACACCCATTGTGCCGAGGCCGTACATAGTGTTGCCTGCCGAGCCGCCGGAGGAGAGTGTTCTTTTCAGTCCGTTAATAGCTTGTTTTATCTCACCCGAGCGCATGGCGTCGACCATGGTCATGCTGCCTTTAGGGAGGCAGAAGCGGGTGAGGCAGGTCTCGTCGGGCACTATTGTCATCACATCGACAAGAGCATTGCCGATGCCAATAATCTTCTTCATCCTGAAATTTTCGCCAAAGATATTGCTTAATTCGTTTAAAGCGGTTAATTTTGTGCCGCTTTAAAAAGCGAGATATACTCCTCAGTAGCTCAGTTGGTCAGAGCACCTGACTGTTAATCAGGGGGTCCTAGGTTCAAGTCCTAGCTGGGGAGCGAAGCAAGTCAACCACTTACACGGATTTCGGGTAAGTGGTTTTTTATTACGCGCCAGTTTTGGGCCAGCTTTTGAACTAAAATCATTGGCTGAGGGTGAAAAAATGAATAGGAAAACTCTTCTCTATTAAGAACCTTATCATTTTTTCACTCGATAAAGGGTATCTACCTCAATTGTCTTGTTATCCTTAATTGTTTCAACCACCCACATGTCAGGGGATTTAAATTCAATCTTCCATTTCAAATCTGCAGTTTCGGGATTAGGAATGTCTTTAAATGGTATTCCTTCACATGTGTTTTCCGATGTAAACCAAAAGGCATTGCAGATAATGTCTGAACCATTTAGCAAAGTGGCTTCAATTATTTTATCACTTTCTATATCATATCCAAAAAGGCCAATCCCCTCCTGCAATATTTTATCTTTGGTTATAATCTTAATCTTGTTTTCCATTCCAGTTCCATATGGTTTTTCTTCATAAACAATAAAAGTGTCTCTGGCTATTTCTCCTTTCCATGTACCTGAAAATTTTTTCCACAAGTCGACCTGATTGAGATCTTTTGATTGTTCTTTGTACTTAACAATTTTCTCAGGACCAGACAGAACAACATTAATTATTCTCCATTCGTCATCTGTTTTCTTAAAAATATATTGGATTGCCCTTGGATCTTGAAGAACAGAATGACCATCCTTAAAATTTGTCAACCACTTTGTATTTGCAGTATACACAACAGTGGAATTATCAAGAATAGCATATTTTTCTTCCAAGATTGTGCACTTTTGATTTATTAAAGAATTAAAATAGGATTTATTAACAGCCATCGCCTGCTTATAACCAAATGAATTTCCATTGTAAGTGCAGACATAATCAGTCGAATCAAAATATGATTCAATAATGTTGTTAAAATTTGCTTCTTCCGAATTTTTGAAAATAGAATTAACAACTTCTTTTACCTCTCCCTTAATTTTCTCTTTCTGAGCATCAGACACAGGTTTATTCCGTGTCCCGCATGAAATGCAGATAATTAGCAAAATCATAATAAAAAGTTGCGGTTTCATCTAGAGGGCTTTTAGTGATTTATTAAATTGAAATAACAGTAATTCAGTAATTTTGATGCAAGTTATACCACCAAAAAGGCAAAGTCAAATAATTCAGAATCATCTTTGACTACCGAAGGGAAACCCTGTCCATTCTCTCGATCTGGTTTGCCCAACCCGACGATCCTCCCACGACCCTCACCATTCCCCATCCAACATGGACATCGTGTCTCTGGGGTCAAAAATGATACCTTAACCTGACCTGATCCACGGGGAGGTTGGGGATGGTTTGAAGATTGGGCCCAGCTATTTGGGGGCTAGGCTAGGACATGGTTTCTTGGATATGTGTAAAATTTTCAGCCCTTCTTCTGAAGTGGTTAAAGAAAGACAGATGTGGCTTAAATTAGTTTAAACACACTAATGCGTATTCTTGCGATTCCGGACACTCAGTCCTGTTTTAATCGGACAGCGTGTCCTGCTTTAACCGGACACCGTGTCCTGCTCAAAGCGGACACCTTGTCTTGAGTAAACCGGACATTTTTTTCATCTTCTTTTTTTTGCATAAATATCTCATCTAAATTAATCATTTTTATATGTCTTTCTCATTGATACTTCTGCATTGAGTTCTATTCGATAGGAACTATGTACAAGTCTGTCGAGCAGGGCATCTGCGATTGTAGGGTCATTTATGGCATCATGCCATTGTTTTACAGGCAATTGCGATGTTATTATGGTAGATTTTCTCCCATGCCTGTCTTCAATTATCTCCAGGAGCATCAATCGTTGATTACCGTCCAGGGGTTTAAGACCAAAATCATCCAGGATCAAAAGATCCATTTTTTCGATTTTACTAATCTCTTTAATATAGCTTCCATCAGCCTTGGCTATCTTTAATTCATCAAACAGCTTGAGACAGTTTCGATATAGTACTTTGTACCCATGCTGGCACCCGAGATGACCCAGTGCCGAGGCTATCCAGCTTTTCCCGGCACCTGTGGATCCGGTGATGATGATATTCTTTTTTTTTGTAATCCAGTCACATGAAGACAGACTCAGTAATTGGTTTTTATCGAGATTTCTTTTGGCAGCAAAATCGATTTCCTCAAAGCTTGCCCGGTACCGGAACCGGGCATTTGTTAACAGCCTTTGAAGTTTTCGGTTATACCTGTCATCCCATTCGGCCTGTACCAGGTGAGCGATGACTTCATCGGTGGTATATTTTCCTGCCACCCCTGTTTCTGTCATTTCACGATAAGCCCTGACAAAACCGGTAAAACGCATTTCTTCGAGTTTTTGCATGGTTGCTGTTTGATTCATAATGTTTAATTTTTCAGAGTTAATTAATATTGGATTATTTGTAGTTGTCTTTGCCTCTTATATTCTCATGGAAGGGTAGTTTCATATCCCCGGGGTCTTGCTCTTCTATTTTATAGGTATTGTTCTTGAGTGAGTTAGCTATGAATCGATGGGATATGCAATTGATTTCGATGGCTTTTTTACATACAAGCTGCATGGCCTCATTATCGTATTTCTTTCCCAGTTTCAGTACCCCCATGCAAGCCTTGAAGGCCTGCTGTGGGTGCTCCCTTTGATCGAGCATTAACTGAATAAATTCCTTCACTGACCCTCCCATTTTCTCAGCCCATTTGATATATCTGTCCGGACTCCACCCATTGACATACTGATGATCCGGGGGCATGTGCTGCTTTATCGTTGTGTAGCGATAGGGTTTACGATCTCTTTGATGGATGGCAATACGAACATTATCTTTGTAAATTTCCACTACTCTGCTGCTATAAATGGTCTTTACCTTTTTGCCACTATATTGGTTCGGGACACTGTAGTAATGCTTATCCTCTTTCAGATAAACATGATAAGTGAATTCAACCCTGGACACCTGGTAGCGTTTTAATTCATATCTGTCAACGGGCAATGGCCGCAGCTCACTTTTTTCAATCTCCTCAAATAATTGCCTGCGGGTTATATCCCTTTTCTGGAAAGGAGTGTTGTTGTGCTTTTCTAATAGTTCCCATGCGGCCTCGTTCAACTCACTTATTGAATTGAAGATAATATCTCTTAATGGAGCAAATATTCTTTGATACATCAGGTTTACAGCATTCTCAGCCAACGATTTATTATGTAAATATTTACATAATAAATCATATGTAAAGTTTATTGTTATGTAGATATTTCTTCTTAAGTTCCTATTAATCAGATCTGATTTGCATTTTTTCTTTACATAACATTGCTTTGAATACTTTTAGGCATCAATCTGTTAAACATGAAAACGATGCCGAAGAAAATCAAAAAAGTTATCGATGAGTTCCAACTCGAACTTATCGATATGGGTTACA
>DHHM01000014.1:92154-273222 GCA_002403305.1 Bacteroidales bacterium UBA4772 | reverse complement strand
ACCGGCGCTATTCTTGAAGACATCAAGGAGTGGCAGCAGAGGCCGCTTGACCCGGTGTACTTAGTTGTCTGGATGGATGGCATCGTGTTTAAGGTGAGGCAAAACGGCAAGGTGCAGAGTAAGACCATCTACCTGATGATCGGATTGAAGCGAACCGGTCATAAAGAGGTTCTGGGCATGTGGATCAGTGAAACGGAGAGCGCCTCCTTCTGGCTTAATGTTCTCACGGATATCAAAGCCCGCGGAGTAAAAGACATTCTTATTGCCAGTACAGACAATCTCACCGGTATCAGGCAGGCAATCAAATCTGCCTTCCCTCAGGCTATTACTCAGCTTTGCGTGGTCCATCAGATACGTAACTCCACAAGGTATGTTGTATGGAAAGACCGTAAGCAGTTTGTGGCTGATTTAAAGAACGTCTACGGGGCAATTAACCGTGAGATGGCATATGATGCCCTTGAGGAGTTTGCCCGTAAATGGGGCGGTAAATACGCTTATGCCATCAAATCCTGGCGAGACAACTGGGACGAGCTTACAGCTTATTTTGATTACCCCGTGGAGATCCGCCGGATCATCTATACTACCAACGCCATCGAGAGCTTGAACAGCACTATCCGCAAGTACACCAAAACAAAAACGGTCTTTCCTGATGATCAGGCGGCTTTAAAGGCTGTATATCTGGCTATTGCCAATGTCGAGAAGAGATGGACCATGCCCATCCGGGACTGGGGCTCTGTAAATCAATTTATCATTAAATTTGAAGACAGATGTGGCGTTCTTTAAACCCGGCAGCTACTCGTTTACACAAAAATCTTCACAGGCTCTTTATCCACAGGTAATCTAATTGCATATCAAGCTATTTTAGTTGCAAAGTTTCTATTAATACAGTACAGGGTTTCCCAAAATCTATTTTTCTTCTTTATCAAGGTCTTTATTCCTACCCAAACAATCCCCCATACCCCACTTCATCCTCACTCACCTGGTCTGTTTTTGTTTTACTTCTTGTAGTTCTCTTATTCTCGGATTTCTTATCCCACAATCCAGCCTTCATCTCTTCTTTATGAATCTTATGGTTGAGTTCCAAAAGCCGTTTTAAAACCTCCCTTCGGGCATCCGGATGAATAGTAAAACGGATACGATCATTCTCTGGTAGGTATTCCATTTCGTAGAAATCATGTTTTAATTCAATATCGAGCCATCCATATGCACTAAGTACTATCTTATCCATTTGGATATGCAATTCACGAAGTTTTATGATGCCAAATACGGCTGCTTCGAATGTGCATGTATTATCAGTTTTCTCAATATGGCTCCATAGGTTCCAAGCTTCTCTTCCATTCTGTTCTTTGAATGTCTTTTTATCTAAGACTCGTAATTCATCAAATTTCAGTGTCTCATCTATCTCTTTTGCATTGAAAGCATTATACGTTTTAGTAAGACCAAGATACATAGCAGCCATCAAGCCTTTTCGATGATTGTGATATTGCTTCCCAATATTATCTAATTCAAGCATTAATCCTTGATCCAAATTTTTGGGAAATGGGTATGTATCAATACAATCTCTATTAGTATACCGGATATCAAATTTCATTGTTGATCCATATTTCCATGCCCAGTGGTTATGAAGTGAGTTTTGTAAAAGAGCAAACTCCCAATATTCACTTCGAGCAACGACTGTAGTTGCAACGTCAAAAATGGGCCCTACCTCAATAAAGGATTGGTTGACATATTTTGAGACACGACAAGAAACTAACACCGATTGAAGCTTATTTATTGTTCTATAAAGAGCGGGCCTTCTTTCAGCATGTTGCCACCATTTTTCTGGTAAAGGTTTCCTTAAAGCGTACACACCAACTATATCATTACCAGTCTTATCTTTCTTCCAGCGTTGACGTTCAGGTTTAACTTTTCCCGAAATAATCGAGTATGGATTTTTATACTCTGCAGCCTCATTCTCTGTCCAATCAAAAAAATTAATCACATATCTGCTTGGATTTTGTTCAGAATTATTATTAAGGTCATCGCCATTTAGGTAAGGGAATAAGACTTCATCGTTTCGTTTGTCAGTTTTAATAATCTGTTCATATTCAGATGGTCTCAAAACAAACCCCATTCCTAAGATTATACTTCCTTGGAAGCTTTTACCAGCATTACTGAACAATTGAAACGGGGTTCCGTAATCCTCACTATCGTCAATAAATGCCGAGATTTGAGGTGTTGTTTTACCATTTAATAAACAGGCACGATCCCATTTGCCTTTATGAATCGTCAATAATGAAACTTCTACAGCAGCAAGTCCAGGCCATTTCATACCCTTGACAGCATGGTTTATAGTTGAACCATTAGAGATTATTTCTTCAAGTCCAATCTCTCTTGCTTTACCTTGTGCGACAGTGTTTGTAGAAATTAAGGATTGGAAACCATAATTTTTTATTATTGAATTAATTCTTAAAAAGAAATATACAACCAGATCTACTGTTGCACCTTTGGAAAAATTATGTCTTATCCATTCAAGATATTTCTCCCCAAATGCTTCTTTCAATCTTCTATCCCCAAGAAATGGTGGATTTCCTAAGATACAATCAAATCCACCTTTTTGAGAAACTTCTGGAAATTCAAGAAACCAATGAAAGAAACGATTGATTGATGCAATTTCAATTGCTTTCACTTCAAGAGCAAAAGGTGTTTTTAATTCACCTCTCAAATATCGATGGTATTGTGCATCGGTAATCAGATATTCTTTTTTATTCACTGCCTTCTCTAAGAAGAATGGCATGATCTGAAAATCAGCCAGGATTTTTAATCGTTTCAGCGTTTCATTGTTGATAAGCTTGCGATAAGCTTTCTCTTTTTGCTCAATTTCATCCGTTGTATTTTCAGGTAGTCTTGAGAAGTTATCAATGATTTCATTGAGTTCCCTGACCTGATGCATTAATTTGTGATCGGTTTCTGTAGTTAACTGAACAGCCTGTCTGCTCTTTTCTCTGAGGGTTCTTTCCTGTTTATTCTTTTTTGCAAATGCAGAAACGATCTCCTTGTCATCCCCAGGTAACTTTTTATAGGCTTCGTTAGCAATGCCATTCTGAAGTTCTTCCCTGTGTGCCAGTCCCACAATGGCATCGCCACATTTTATACGGTGATCAAGAAAACTCAACGGTTCTCCCGGATTATGACTTTCAAGCCACAGGGCCACTTTACATAATTCTACAGCCAGAGGATTTTTATCTACTCCATAAATGCAGTTCCGGATTACTTCTTTCAGTGCTTGCCGGAATGATGTGGGATTGGGTTGTTGCTCTCCGGTTTCAACCCTTGCCACTTCTATAGCAATTCTCCTTGCTGCACTTAGTAGAATGTGGCCACTTCCGCAGGCCACATCACATACTTTAAGGTCGAGAAGCTTCTTTTTAGTTACTGCTACTGTGGTTTTCTCCTTATAAAAATCAGATGTTCTTTCCTCAATCAGGTATTCCAGTGAATGCTGTATGAGAGGTTTTACAAGATCCTCAGGAGTGTAATGGGATCCTGAGGAGCTTCGCTCACTTCCTTTCTTAAAACTGAATTTTGGTTTTCCATTTTCCGTTTCAAAAACAGGTTCCAGCTCAAGTAAACCTTCGTAAACGGATCCGAGTTCTTCCACATCCAGCGCACGATAGTTGATAAATGATAGGTTGTGTTTTGCATCTTCAAATTCATTCAGGCTACGGATGCATTGCAACAGAACTTTGTTATTCAATTTGGAGCTGGTGATATCCGGCATGGCATTCCCGCTGAACAACTCGCTTCCCAATGCCAGGATACCCAGTTTATTTCCGGTCCCACCTGATTCAAATAAGGCAAAGGTCTGCAATAATCCCTGCCAGAGATCGGTGTACTGGTTTTCCTGCAGATAACGTTTTTCTGACAGCCTCCTTAGCCGGATCAGACTGTAATACTGGTAGTAGATTTCTTTTTGCTTTTTAGTAGGTCGTTTAATTCCATTTAACAAGTCGTCCAGGTCGGGTTCCTGTTTTTCATCCTGAATCTCAGCAAAAATGAGATCCCGCTCCTCGGTTACCATCAGGAATAACAGGCGATAAATCAATCGCAGTAATTGATGGTAAAAATCTCTTGGGTCGGGTCTCCCTGATGATACTCTTTCCCTCAGCTCTTCATTCTCAGGATGCTCTAACAGGCCATTTCCAAGGGCAATCAGGGATTCTTTCACCGCACTGCTGAGACCGTCCCTGATCCTGTTCCCGGATTCTATGCTGTCCTGGTAATACTTTTCAAGAAGTGATTCCTCCGTTTCCTGCTTTGTTTTAGGGAAACGGGAAGCATTGAGTAATCGGTAGAGTAAAGTAAATTCACTGTACTTGTCTTCATCCAGTAATCTCTTCAGGTCAAATTCAATGTAGGTCAGCTTTACAAGGCGACCACTATCCCTAACGAGCCGCAATAGCATTCCATTAGTCACCATGCCATAAAGGTGTTCCGTTACGTTGAGGTATTCCTGAATAGTAGCATGGGGGGACATTCGTGTGGTACCGCCACTGGATCGTATATCCAGAGTATTTTTCTGTGCGTGATTTGGATCGTAAAAACCTGCGATATGAACAGGAAGGCCATCCAGTTGATTGCAGGTATGGCTTATGGTATATTGTTGTTCATTATCCCCTTGTAATGATGTTTTTTGTAAGGAAATTTCGAACCCCAATGTGTTGAAAAATCCTACCATCCATTTTCTTGCAAGGGTAGTACCGTATGGATCAGACGGAGGTAACTTTTCTATTCTTTCACTGAAATGTTTCCAGTCCAGTTTAATCCGACTCCAGGCATATTCAATTTCACTTCTCAGATTTATACCCGGTTCAAATCCAAAATCCTTAGCCAGTTGTCCTTGTACGTCTGCTTCTTCAATTTTCTGAAGAATCTCTTCGGAGATCAGGTTTCCCTGTATGTTGATGCTTGTATATTTCATAAGAGTGTTCCTCCTAAGAAGTGTTTACCTTTTTCGGTTAACACATATTTGTTTGCAGGATCAGTCGGATTATCCGGAATTGTTTGCTGGATGAGTTTTGCTGATCGAAGGGGTTTGATGTAATTTTCCCTGAAAGATTTCTCATTTTTATATTCAAAGACCTCCATTAAGGCAGCCATGCTTATTGGGTCTGAAGTTAGGATTAGTATTGATAGCAGGTACCATGATTTCTTCTGAAACAATTCCCGGCATTTTTGATCAAGCTGGGTACCTTTTGTACCGGAACTGGGTACCATTATCAGCTTCTTTTTTATAAATGGCTGATCATCAGGCCACTTTGTTTTCAATAACTGGGTACCTTTTTCCTGCCAGCTGGGTACCAAATGTATAAGAGCTTCATTCCAACTCATATTTGAAAGTGATGATGAAAGCGAAACTTCTGCCAGACCTGATTTTAAATGATCAACGTTTGCATTTTGAAGACCTAACCATTCCGGAATTCTTTCAGCAAAGTCGGCCATAGATGAGAAACGCAGAGGAATTTCTGTACGGAATGTGTCATTTTCAATGAATACCGGTTTAGCACCTGGTATATATAATGGCAGATATTTATTGGTGTTTCGAATTCCGGAACCAATTTCATCCGTCCATCCAAAAGCAGTAAAGAACTTTCGAATATTCGGATTCTTAGCAAAGGGATTAAAGCTGGATGGATCCAGGGGACCATGAAACAAAGGTTTATTTGGATTGGTAAAGGTTACTTCATTTTCAGTGATGATCAAATCCGTTGAAAGCGCATTCGTATATTCTCTGTGAACAATCACATTACCAATGACCTCCCTGAATATTTTGTCACGCAGGTCAATCCGCTGATCTCCCTCCATGTAGAATTTTTCAGGCAGATGTTTATTTATGAATTCTTTCAACTGAAGATAGGTATCAATCAGGTTGGTGCGCAGCGTGATCCTGTCATCCCATCGATCTTTGTCTTTAATCCGGACCATTGCTTCCACTTTATATGCCGGAAGGATACTCTGAATAGTCTGGTCTTTGCCAAAAATCAATGCTGCGGCCAGGGTATACCCTTCTTTTCCTGAAGCAAAATCTTTTTTCCAGAGTATGGAATCTTTGAGCATTTGCAGGTTATCAGTAAGCAACCAGGGATGGTCACTTTTGTAGTTACGGATCAGGGTTCTTGCCTTACTAAAGAGATTTTCATCCAAATCCGACATATTCAAATGATCATAAATCTCACCTTCAGAAAAGAGTGTTCTTTTCCTGTGAAACAGATCTGCAATTTTAGATTGCTGGCCTGTGATATCAATATCTGCGTCACTTTCCCTGATATAGATTTTTCCAGCATGTTCATGTACCTGACTACTTACCGGGATCTGTAAAACAATTAGTTTTCCACTAGTATGCTGAATAACTTCAGGTTGCAAATAAAGAGGAGGATTAATACAACTTCTGTCATTCAATGCTGTAACGATATCAGTTTGAATCTGGCCTATTGAGCTATTATCAACACCGATAACCTTTCCATCATCATCGGCACCAAGAACAATAGTTCCCCCATCTGTATTGGAAAAGCTAACTACGGTTTCATACAAGGATTTAGGTGCAGCGTTTTTAGCTTTTTTAAACTCAATTTTGATTCCTTCTTCCTGTACAAGTATTTTCTTAATATCTTCAAGATTCATAACAACTTATATTTCAGGTAACAATATATAAATGCCAAGTACGTCCATTGGCAAAACCGGTTCAACGACTTTATATCTGCTGCCATTTACAAGTTTTCTAAAGCGGGTATGTGATTCTACCAGGTGTTCACATCTTTCAAATGCCACGGGATCTGTTATTTCCCTGAATACTTTTTCATCCTTCACCCATCCCATCTCCTGGTCAAGCCAGTATTGCTGTTCAGTCAATTCCAGATTTTGAGTGGCTTTTGCAGTCATCAACAGCATAAGCGCATCTTCTTTTCCGACAAACTTATTATCAGACATTCCACCTTCATAACCCCACAGCCACATCTCCTCTGCAACGATCTCCTCATTGCTTCTTTGTTCAGCGATAACATTCCTCACCCTGAACTGAAACAAAACCGTCTTTCTTTCAATATCTTTAGAACGAAGCACTGCAGCACGGGCAGCACTATTTGCCAATCCATTTAATGCACTGTTAATAATGAATTGTGAAAGATGCTCTGTAAAGGGATGGTTCCGGCCTATATATTTGTACCGTTGAGGTGTGGGTGAGAGAAAAGATATTAGTATTTCATTTTTGTCTGAAAGGAGTTCACGAATCCGCTGAGGAATATTGGTGGTGTAAATTTTATATCCGTCCTTAACTTCATCAACCTGAACACCAATAAAGCGTAACGATTCGATAACAAATTGTTCTACCGCTTTTACATCACCGATAGCTTCATCAACCTCTTTCAGATCATCTTCAATTTCAGTCGGCTTAATGGCATTTTGAGCAAAAATACTTCTGGACGCTGTTTCTCTTTTTTCCGCTTCATCAAAAGCCTTTGCGACCCTGTTCTTCTCCGCTTTAATTTCTTCTGCTTCAAAAAGGGTTCCCTGACGGTATTCCTGTTCGACCGATATATTTGGTTTAAGTAAAATAGCATTGGTTACTGCCTCCATAACCGAAGCACTGTTTTCCGGGAAAGGGACAGAAATCCCAATGGTTCTTCTTATTTCCCTGGCCTTTCTAAGAAGTACTTCGAGCACCACGCCATCAATGGGATTATTGCTTCCATAAAGTAAGGTTACTTCAACCGAAGGAGAACGTTGCCCAAACCTGTCAATACGGCCTTCCCTTTGCTCAAGTCTGTTTGGGTTCCACGGAAGGTCATAATGCAAAATAGCATTAAACCCTTCCTGCAGGTTGATTCCTTCACTCAGACAATCAGTAGCGATCAGCAATCTCCTTGCGGAGGTATTCATTAACTCTATTTTCTCCCTTCGTAATTCGTCATTCAGTTCACTCGTAATGACTTCGATATGCAGCGATTTATAGTTCTTATCCTTAAATTGTTCCTGGAAGATTTCTCCAAGGTATTTAGCCGTTTGAATATACCGGCAATAGACAATAGGATTAAATCCCCTATCGATATAATTTTTAATATGTGAAACTGCTTCCAATGCTTTGCGGTCTTTTTCAATTCCATATACCTGGCTTAATCGCTTTGCATAATCCAGCAGGCGTTTCGATTCAGAATTGTTTGTCGGAATCTTACCCAGTACGGATAATGGCAGATTATCATCATTAGAAAAATCAAGGTCCATTACAGTATCAGCACCTTTGTCTATCTCATCAGCATCAGAGTCATCGAAATCTGCAGCAAGACTTTTCTTATAAGCCTTCTTTTCAAGCATAGAAATACCTGCAGCAGGACTGCTCATAACTCCTCTAAGCAGAGCAAGTGCATCCCAGTAGCTATATCTTTGTTTCCTTCCGTCACCAATACTTGCAGCAACAATTTCACGGGCATAATTCAGAATTTCATTAAAAATATCGCCATACTCTTTCCCAACTTCATAATCTTTGTCACTTGAATTACGGGTGGGGAATTTGGTTTCTTCATCAAGCCATTTGAGTACATCAATTCTCCTTCGCTGAACAAAGGATTTAGAAAGTTCTTTTCTCTGGTTCTCTGATGAGGTTATGATGTCAATTTTTTCATATTCAGGATTGATTAATCCTAAGAGAGACTGGAATTCTGCCTGCTTTCCTGAGTGAGGAGTGGCAGTAAGTAATAATAGATGTTGATCTTCTTTCTTAGAAATGTCGTGAAGTAAATGATGACGAAGTTGTTGAGAGTTATTTGCACCTGCTGGTCTTGCGCAGGTGTGAGCCTCGTCAACAATAATCAATTCAGGGCAATGGTCAATAAATACCTGTCTTTTATTACCTGTTTTAATATAGTCAATAGAGATAACCTGGAATGGAAATGAACGGAAAATATTTTCATGAACCTTTATCTGACGTTCTAATGCAGTTGCCGTTCCCGAGCGTATGATCACAGCCTCTATTCCGAATTTGCTTTTTAATTCATCCTGCCACTGATCACACAAATGAGGTAGACAAACTATTGCAAATCGTTTTATTTCTTTCCGTTCATATAGTTCTTTAGCAATTAAAAGTGCTTCAATGGTTTTGCCAACCCCCACATCGTCACCAATCAGCATCCTTACTGTTTCCTGTCTCAAAGCCATTATAAGAGGAACCATTTGGTATGCCCTTGGCCGGAATGAGAGTTTTCCCAGGCATCTGAAAGGTCCGGAAGCATTTCGGAATGAGATTCGGGTTGCGTTGTAAAGCAATTTGGCCGATGTAAAATTTCCCAAATCCCTTGCCGAAGGTTTTACAAAATTATAGGATTGAGGCAGATCAGATTCATTGGCAAGAGGCTTATAAATACCCGTAATTTCATCCTCTGATCCACCTAAAGGTTTAACCAGTAGGAGATCCTCATCTTCACAAGGAAGTACCATCCAGGGCCGATCCCTGAGGGTTACTAAGCTGCCCGGTTTGAAATCAAAATTCATTTATTTTTAGTTATCAATGTTTGTAAATCACGGATTAAAAGTTATGACCGAACTTTTTTAAAGACATCTGGCCTGTTTCCTACAAAGTCTTCTATCGAATCTTTATAATACCAGAACAATACCTGGTATTTCCCAGAATCATTAAGTGCCTTTCTCTTTTCCAGATCATCCTTTTTGACAATAGGATCATCATGAGGAGTTCCATCACAGAAAACACAGATATTAGGTTTATACATAAAATCAGGTCGTACATACATATCAGGGATTATTGGCTGCGCTTCATCTGGTAGTTTTAATCCTCTGTTATACAGGAATTTCAGAAATTGATCCTCTGTGCTACTGTTCGGATCTCTTGTTGCCTGCAGGGATTGGTATTGTTCATCATAAGAAGAAAAGGATCGGGATGTAAGAATTTCAACGTCTGAATCTTTCAATAATCTCAGCGATTCCCTGATGTAGTTCCTGTTAATAGATTGGTGATGGATCTGATTATAATAACTCAGCAGATCATCATAGGATGCTGGAACCAAATCCTCTTTAGGTATTTCAACCCCATCTTTCATAAACAAGAACTCGAAAGCTTCACTCATCACTGCCTTATAGATAGAAGGATTATCAACAACCTGTGACAATACTCCCAAACTGCCTTCAGAGGCCTCGTAGATCAATAGATTGGGGATATCACCTTCACCCATAATCGTAGCACCAATTTCATTGGCTTCAACCTGGAAGAAGTTCTCAATAGACCTTTTTAATGCATACATCAATGTTATTACTCCATCTTTACCACCTTCCAGAGCGAGTGATTCAACCGGTTGTATAAAGAGCGCATTTGCAGTAAGAGTAGTATAGAGTTTAATTCTTCTGATTTCATCATTGTTGCCTTCCTCGGTTTCCTGTTTTTTGGTTTGCCAGTATCCGTTTTTTAAATTCAGGGCATAACCGTTTTCGGGTGAGGATCTCCATTTGTAGCTAATTTTTACCAGTCTGGCGGATGGAATGGCGTGGATATGAAGAAGTTTTTCTTTATCCACATTAACCACAACCTCTGTAATGCTATCAAATCCACCTTCCACAGCAAAATAGGTTCTTATGTCAAATCCCCTACGAGTTCTTTCTTCTTCCTGGCAGGTTATTCGTTGAAGTTCGTATGCTTTGGTTTCTGCCATGTTGACCAGGTCAGGATGAGTGAACTTATCCATTCCTTCATTAAGCTCCTTATTTACCATAGGATCAACATTATAGTTATATTGATCCTTCATTAAAATATAACCAGTATAAGGACTGATTTTGGCCTTCTCAAGTTTGGCTTCTGCTTCGGATAACATAATTCTATCAATCCGGTATTTTGCACCATCATGATAAATCACATTACGAGGACCGAACTCATTTAAAGCAAGTATTCTTGGCCGGGAAACAAAATCACCGGAACCTTCCTTATTCTCAAGGAAAGACCGTATTGGTAGTCGTGTAAAATTATAACCAGGCAAGAACCCTTCAGAAGCCAGATACCTGAATGGATAAAATTCCGATTGACTTCCCTGGTTATTTCTGCCTCCATCCTTCGAATCATTCAGGAGCAATTCCATTTGCCTCTCGGCTTGTCGCCTGGAATTCTTAGCATCTTTTATTTTCTCGTGATTGTCAGCATAGATTCGGTTTTCAATTATATCATTTGCTGATCTGAATTGTATAATTGCACTTCTATACAGCAACCTCCATCTGTCCAATGATTCATCAAATCGTTGTAGGAACTCATCAATCGACCGCCTCATCCAATCTTCATTGAACCAGGCTGGTTTTCTTTGATTTAATTCATTTTTGAAATAGGAATCATCGATCACTTTTCTGAAAGTTGTCAGTACCTGGATTTTTTGCTGTTCAGATAATTTAAGCGACTCAACAACTTCTTCCCTGATTGGTAGTTTCTCCAGGTTGTCCTTATTGATAATATCTCCGATAGAATTGTTCAGACCAGCTATCGATTTCAGCGTAAGGATGCTTGCATGCAAGTGGCTTTTTAAAAGTTCCTCATTAATCAGATCCATCCTTGGAGTCGAGACTTCACCCGATACCATTTTGGCCGGATTCTTAAAATAATGCCGGTCATGAGGACTGAAATTGCTACAATAGGCCATGACCAGTGCAGCCTGTCCTGATCTTCCTGCACGGCCACTTCTCTGAGCATAGTTTGAGGGAGAAGGGGGGACATTGCGCAAATGCACAATGGAAAGATCTGATATATCAATACCCAATTCCATAGTAGGGGAACAGAATAAGACTCCAATTTTACCCTCACGGAACTCCTTTTCCCGATCTTTCCTTTTTTGTGAATTAATCTGTCCTGTATGTTCCCTGCCCTCTAATGGTTTAAGAGCACGATAGTCGATTCTGTAAAATCTTTTAAAATATTCATTAACCTTGGGGGTTAATGGTTTATAGGAACGTTGCTTAATTAAATCAGGAGTAATTGTATTCCCGTCCCCTTTCTTCCAGATGATGCTATCCACTCTTAGCTGATAAACGGATATTTCCTCATTGGCATCAGATTTCACTGGTTTACGAATAAGCCATCCTGCTTCGACAAGGAAATCCAATAAATCATATAAGAAGGAATTATATACCTCCTTGCCCTTCAAATCAACTCCAAATTCTTTAGCATTCCTTTTAATATATCGCCCAAATACACTCTGGTAACTTCCACTTTCGGTGTAGAAGCTGATGGCTGATCGGGCAAGTTTTTCAATTCTTATATGAGAGGGATATTCAATTTTATCAGAGTCATCCAATGTCCAGGGATCTCTGAGTTTCTCTCTTATTTTGATGGTGTTTTGATTGATTGCTGAAGGTTCGAGCATCGTATAATTCAATGCATATAATTTCCTGAAGAAATCAAAAATCTGATGAAGGAATTCTTTGCGTTCTTCAGGAGACATCCTACTTAGCAGTTCCTGATCTTCCCATAATGAATCATCGGATACTGAACTGTCCAGATGTTTATAATCAATATTTAAAAGGGCACATTGCTCAAGGTTAGGCAGCACAACCCGCCAGCTTCGTCTCAAATCATGCAGCAACCTGTAAATGATGAAATCCTTGAATGTGTCTTCATTTTCTTTCTTTGGACCAGGGAATTTTGCCGGATTCTTTGAATACTCCTCCTGAGGAATATGTATTGCATCAAAGACCTTATCTGCTATATTGGAATAGTCTAAAGAATCATTTTCTTCCAATGCTTTTGCTATTGCTGCCCTGAGCTGGCCAACCTTTACAAAGTCATTGAAATGTCCTGATTGAAGTGATGCATCCTGCCGGTTATCTGTAAAACTTAAAAGTTTCTGTTTTTCGGGAGATTCATTAAATGCCTGAAGCTGGGTGATGGCCTCAAAGGAAAGAACGGTTGTGGCAGTACTCCGACCTTCGCCCCCAATCTTAATGATTTTGGTATATTCAGCAGTTCTTGCATCAAAAATATTGCCCGAAGTTGGATCAATCATTAGTGGTTCTGTAATAAACCACCCTTCGTATTTCAATTTTTCCTGAAACGAAAAGTTACCCTCTTTATCAAAATAAATCCTTTTCGGAATACGTGCCTGAACATTTTTCTTTAATGTTTGTGTACCATCTTTACGAGGTGGGTTGAACCAGGATTCTGGCAGATCCGGCAGATCCCTTTCCTCATCCCACACAGGTTCATCGTCTTCACCATGTTGGATAAAAACATATCCTGATGCAGGACGCTCCTCTTCTTCTTCAGAATCTGTTAGATTATAAAACTCCCTTGGTAGAATTTTGCTTTCATTTTCATTCAGATTAACACAATACATTTCATGTCCGGATGAACGACTGAAAACCAATGGAAAGATGAATGTGTCTTTATCTTCGGCATATAGACCGGCATCCATAAATAATTGCCGGTCGTGCTGATCACCCAAAGTTGCATAAACGGATCCTGTCTGTGCAATGAACTGATGAATCCTGTATGGAAGATAGTTCTTCCTCTGATCCTTCTCCTTATGAGAGTTTAACAGGTTTGCCCATTCGAGTAAATCAAGTATATGTTGTTGACATTTTTCAACTGAAACGCCACAGTAATCTGATAATTTCTCACTTATAGTCTGAATGGTAAGGGGTTTTCTGCGGACCATTACACCTTCTTTGCTTTCAAGCGCAATATTATCTTCAAGCCAGTTGGCAGTCTGATGCTGTTCAAATTCTTGGAACGACCAGGAACGGTCAATATCTGTCTGAACCGCAAGCGCAACTTTCTCAGGGGTTATTACTACATCCTCACCAATACTTCTTACTAAAGATTCATTGATGATTTGATTTTCATTAATATCGGATCCAAATATCAGGGAACCTATGTTCGCTACCTCTTGTTTCTGTTGCAATAAAGTGGCTGTCTCAGAAGAAATCATGGTGGCAGAGGTACCTATACATGAAATTTTGTTTTGTGCATTGGCCTTGATTCGTCTTATCAGAATTGATACATCTGATCCCTGGCGTCCCCGGTAGGTATGCAACTCATCAAATACAAGGAATCTGATACCGTCAAGAATAGCATTTCTAATCTCAACATCTTTTCCTCCCCTTGTCATGATTAACTCCAGCATCATATAGTTTGTGAGAAGTATGTGAGGTGGGTTCCTTCTTATTGCCTCACGAGTTTCTTCGTCCTCCTGACCTGTGTACTGAGCATATTTAATGGGAAAGATGTCGCCAACAATTTCTTTCAAATCTTTTATCTGTTCATCCAGAGTTTTAAGTTCCTCATTATAAGTAATACCAGACGGCAAAGATGATTTCAGGTAGTTCCTTTCATATTTCTTAATTTCCTCATTTTGCGAATTGATCAGGGCATTCATTGGGTAAACTATGACCGATAAATTTTTGTCTCTGACTGCTTCCCGGTTATTTAGGATATGGCTGAAAACAGTGGCCATGTAAGTCAAAGATTTTCCTGATCCTGTGCCGGATGTAACTATAAATTCCTTTCCTGCTGCTCCCAACCTGATCGCTTCTTCCTGGTGTTTATACAGCTCATATCCGATGAATATCTTTTCCAAATCAGGATGCAGTACTCTTTCTTTGGTCAATATCTTTAATGCACTTCCAACCTGGTATGTAGGATTGAACTGGACAAGAGGGTCTGGCCACAGTTTCTTATTTTGAATTTCCTGATCGACAAATTGGCTTATTCCTGGATCTTTGATGTTTAAGAAACTGGTGATGTAGTTTCTATAATTTTCAATCAGCTTGTCGTGGAATTTTAATATATTCATAGGTGATCCGTTTGGGGTGCAATGAATATTACTTTTTACTTATAATTAAGTCTTTTACATCCACTCCCAAAATTTCAGAGATATGGTATAAAACTTCGAGGGATGGTTGTCTACGATTCTGTACATAGCTGTTAACCATATTATAGCTTTTGCCCAGTTTTTCAGCCAGCCAAACCTGCTTAATTCCTTTCTCATAGAGGACTTCCTTGATCCTGTTCATAGGTTTTCCATTATAATTGCAGATGAAGGTATGAAAAATATCTCATGAGTTGAGATACTATTTAATTTATTTAATAAAAAAATCTGTAACTTACCCTAATAATAAATTGGTCTCCCTTAAATGAGAATTATCAACCAATCAATTCATTACTCAGCCTCTGACCTCGTAAACTTTTTAGGATGCAGGCACCTAACTGAATTAGACAGGAAAACTGCTCTTGGGGAAATAGATCCCCCAGATTGGAGTAATCCGGCATTAGTATTAATTCAGCAGAAGGGAATTGAGCATGAACAAGCCTATGTTGCTCATTTAAAATCCCAGGGTTTAGAGGTTTTTGAATTAGAAGGACATTCTACCAATGAAACAAATGTTGCAATCTCGAAGGGATATGATATTATCACCCAGGCCAGATTTGAAAAGGATGGATGGGTAGGTATTGCCGATATACTGAGAAAAGTACCAGGAGAGAGCGAACTTGGCGAGTATTATTATGAAGTGGAAGATACGAAACTTGCCAGGGAAACAAAGGCCGGAACAGTGCTTCAGCTATGCCTGTATTCTGAGTTACTTGGTGAGCTTCAAGGTAGAATTCCTGAATACATGTATGTTGTAAAACCAGGAATTGATTTCCCAAAGGATATCTTCAGGTTCCCTGAGTTTGAAGCCTACTATAGATTTGTAAAGAATAGGTTTCATCAGGTTATTTTGGCTGAACCAGTTCCAACATATCCATTACCAGTAGCCAAGTGCGATACATGCCGATGGTGGAAAGAATGCAATACCAAATGGCATGTGGATGATCACCTCTGCCTGATTGCCGGTGTCCGATCTCACCAGATGAAGGAGCTTGAACAGCAGGGGATCTCCAGCCTTGAGAAATATGCCCAGGAGCCAAAACCATTTCGTAAAGTCCCGGAACAGGGTAATGAAGAAACATATAAAAAGATTCATGAACAGGCAAAGATCCAGCTAAAAGGAAGGAAAGAGAAAAAAATGCTCCATGAATTACTTCCCGTTGAACCTTTAAGAGGATTGAATAGACTACCAGAACCATCAAGAGGGGATTTGTATTTTGATATAGAAGGTGATCATTTCTATGAGGATGGAGGGATTGAGTATCTGTTTGGCATTGCTTTTTTAAATGAAGGCAATGAAATTGAATACAAGGGTTACTGGGCAAGAAACAGGAAGGAAGAAAAGGATATGTTCTCAGAATTCATGTCATTTATTTTGAAACGATGGGAGGTCTTTCCTGAAATGCATATATATCACTATGCTCCCTACGAGCCAACTGCAATCAAGAGATTAGCATCCCGAAGTGCAATATTTGAACAAGAAGTTGATCGACTGTTGCGTTCAGAACGGTTTATTGATTTGTTTTCAGTGATAAAAGAAACTCTTATTGCCAGTGTTGAAAGTTATTCATTAAAGGAGATCGAGAAGTTCACGGATTATACACGCAAAGCTGATTTGAGACTTGCCAGTGATGCAAGGAGAAGGATATCCATCGCACTTGACTTTGATGATTTTTCAACGTTCGCTGATTCCGATTTTGAACTGATTGAAGCGTACAATAAAGATGATTGTCTCGCTACGCTTGCTTTGCATCAATGGATAGAATCTATTTACCAGGATGAAATAGCCAAAGGAGCAGAATTAACAAGATTGGAAGACTCCTTGGGTGATGCAAATGAGGCCATTGCTGAAGGGGAAGCGTATGCACGAGACTTATACGATAGCTTAGTTAGTGAACTTGGGGATGATCCGGGCGATTGGGGAAATGAAGAGCAGGCAAAGTGGTTGTTAGCTCACCAGGTAGAATTTTATCGCAGGGAAATGCGGAGTGCCTGGTGGGAATTTTTCAGACTACGAGAACTGGATTCCAACGAAATGATGGAGGAAAGAAAAGGAATTGCAGGACTTAGGTTTCAGTCTACGCTTCCAGAATCAAATAGAGTCCCAATTGATAGATATATTTATCCACCGCAGGAAATTTCGATGGATTCGGGGAATGAGGTTTATGAACCACAGGGAGATAAAATAGGAACCATCCATGATTTTTCACTTGAAAACAGAACAGTTGATATAAAGAAAACAGGCAAAACGGCTGGTATTCATCCCTATGCAGTGTTTATTAAAGAAATAGTATCTAACGGTGCATTAGTTCCTTCTTTTCATAAATTTATAGAATCAATTATTTCCAATGGCATTGAGGGCAGTGGGCCATACAGAGCCGGCAGAGACCTGTTATTGAAACACCCACCACGATTATCGGCTGGGAGGCCATTGAGTATTCAGAATGGTGAGACAATTGATGAAACGGCTTTGAGAATTGCGCTCGATCTGGAACATGGGATCTTACCAGTTCAGGGTCCTCCTGGTACCGGGAAAACGCATTTGGGTGGTAGTGTAATTGCTGAACTTGTGAAAAGAGGGAAGAGAATAGGTGTGACAGCAGTTAGTCATAAGGTAATTCGTAATTTGCTGGATAAAGCGGTCGAACTGGGGAAAGAAAAAGCAATCAATGTAAAAATCGGGCATAAGGCAAAAGCGGACCTCAGAGATGGAACTTTTCTGAAGGATAAGAATGCTTGTTTAGCAGCATTAAATCAGGGCACAATAGTAGGTGGCACTGCCTGGCTCTGGGCGGATGATATATTTGAAGAGACTCTTGATTATCTTTTTGTTGATGAAGCAGGGCAGATGTCTTTAACCAATGTTCTGACCATTTCCAGGGCAGCCAGAAACATCATTTTATTGGGTGATCCGCAGCAACTGGAACAACCTCAAAAGGGTGCCCATCCGGAGGGTGCTGATATCTCCGCTCTTGAACACATACTTGATGGAAACAAAACCATGCCTGAAGACATGGGATTATTCCTGGGTATAACTTGGAGACTGCACCCGCTTATAACCCAATTTACTTCCACTCTTTATTATGAAGGAAGATTGCGGTCGAGAGAAGGACTTGAGAATCAAAGGCTGGAAGGGGACACACCTTTTGCCGGCAGTGGTCTTTTCCATGTGCCAGTTGATCATTTTGGCAATCAGAGTCAATCCAAAGAAGAGGTTGAGGCAATTGAGAAAATCGTCCATCATCTTATGTCAGCAGGAATAAAATGGATTGACCGAGATGGGTTGTCAAGGTCACTTGAACAAAATGACATATTAATCATCGCTCCATATAATGCACAAGTAAGCGCATTGCAGGAGTCATTACCAGGATTCTCAGTAGGCACCGTTGATAAATTCCAGGGACAGGAAGCTCCCATTGTTATTTACTCGATGACAAGTTCGTCTTCTGAGAATGCTCCCAGGGGGATGAGTTTCCTGTACAATCCGAATCGTATGAATGTGGCAACAAGCCGGGCCAAATGTACAAGTATACTTGTCTCAACACCCAGGATATTTGAGGTAGAATGCAATACCATAGAGCAGATGAAGTGGGCAAATGGGGTTTGTTTGTACCGGGGAATGGCTAAGGTAATATCATCACCTTTTTAGCTAACCGAATCGAACCCCACACCACTTGGCAACCTTAATTGCTATTATGAATCTGGTTAAGGTATGTGAATACATTTAAGCCAATATTAATGGCTCAACATATTTTTCCCATAATCTGTAATGTGGATTAATAACTTTTTTTGTGTTGACATGATTGCATCCTTCACAGTTCTCCTTCATACAAAAAACGAATCCAGATTCTCCTTCCAAACATCTATATTTCGAATAATTCTCCCATGTATCTTCAGAAAAGTCATCTCTGTATTTGGTATAAAAATCTCTTTTCTCGTTTTGAAATAAATCTGTTATCTCAGCATCCCAGAAATAATCGATGTGGTTTTGAAACTTTTTGCCAGCAATTAGCCATGTATTCTGGAATAAATCATCCTCACATAAACAATCATAGTCGCCAACGTCTTCCATGGTGTTTTGAGTATTGTATCCTTCAATCTGAGCATCAATTTCATCCTGATTATAGTTTTCAATTTCAGGGATTCTATTGTCAACGAAATTTTGTTTTTCATCGTTGAACCTTACATTTATTGTGAGATGGTCTAGAAAAACTGGACAGGAATTTAATAACTTTAAAATTTCTGTCACATGAAAAAGTCAAGAAGAACATTTACAGCTGAGTTCAAAGCCAAGATTGCCATAGAGGCAATAAAAGAGATCAAGACCATATCTGAGCTTGCTCAGATCTACCAGGTTCATCCGAACCTGATAACGCACTGGAAGAAAGAGTTTTTTGCCAATGCCGGGAAAGTATTCGATACCGGGAAGGATGGTTCCTCCGAGGTAAAGAAGCTTAAAAAAGAGAATGAGGACCTGGTCCATCAGATTGGGCAACTGTCAGTAGACATCAACTGGTTAAAAAAAAAGGTTCTGTAGTGTCGCTGGATACACGTAGAAAGATGATCGACCGGGAAGAAAGCCCTATGAGTATATGTCATCAATGTGAACTTCCTGGTGTTGCCAGAAGCTCGCTCTACTATACGCCGTCAAAAGCCGGTAACAAGGACCTGCAGTTAATGGAGGCGCTTGATAAGCTGTATCTTGAGGATCCCACAAGAGGAACGAGAAGGATGGCTCGTGAGTTGCAGAAAAAAGGTCATAAAGTCGGCCGGTGCCATGTACGTACTCTTATGCAGATCATGCGATTAAAGACGGTTTATTGCCTGCCGCGCACCACCATCATTGATCCTGCCAGGTATAAATATCCCTATTTGCTTCGTAACCTGGAAATACAAAGACCCAACCAGGTATGGTCACTTGATATCTCCTATATTCCCATGGTCCGGGGTTACATGTATCTTCTGGCCATTATGGATGTATATAGCAGATGCATCCTGGGCTGGAGTTTGTCTAACACTATGGAAGCTGAATGGGTTGTTAATACTTTGAGAATGACGGTAAACAAATACGGGCGGCCTGAGATCATAAACTCGGATCAGGGCAGCCAGTTTACCTCGGATGAATATATCGGTTATGTAAAAAGCCTTGAAACCGTCAGGATATCTATGGATGGGAAAGGTCGAGCCATTGATAACGTCTATATTGAGAGGTTTTTCAGAACCATCAAATACGAGAAGATCTATCTTGAGAGGCCTGAAACCGGAAGTGAATTATACCATATCTGTTCACAGTTTATCCAGTATTACAATGAAAGGCGCGATCATTCTTCAATCGGGAATAACCCGCCAATGTTTGTATATCAGATGGTTGCATGATTTATTAACAAAAAATCGAGTTATGAGTCTCCCCCAGACCCCCTCTTTTCAACATAACCAATTAACTTTGATAAAAATATTGTCCAGCCACATTAGACCATCATAAGGGTATACTTCGGATTGATACACTTTCTCAAAATATTATTGGCCTGAATGTAACATTTTTTCATGTTCTACGTATCAAATATAGGGTTATACTAAAGATGATACAATGAATGCAGTTATTTATAGTCGGGTAAGCAGTCAATATCAGGAAAATGAAAGGCAGATTGTTGAACTCCGACAAATCGCAAGCGAAAAGGGTTGGACCGTGAAAAGGGTCTTTAAAGAAAAGATAAGTGGTACCATTGATTCGAGTCAGAGGCCTGAGTTTAATAATATGCTCAAATATCTGGATCAGCACCGGGATATAAATATCGTGATGGCCTCTGAGGTATCCAGGCTTGGACGTAGAGTAGTAGATGTTCTTAATACGGTAGATATTTTGCACAAAAAGGAAATTGGAATATTTCTTCCAAGATTCCGGGAACTGACCTATGAAAACGGCAAGGAGAACCCTACCACCAAACTTCTGCTGCAAATGTTTTCCATCGGAGCCGAGATGGAGAATGATCTCAGGCGTCAACGTCAATTGGAGGGGATTCAGTTGGCCAAGATGAAAAACAGATATCAGGGACGGAAAAAGGGTGCCAAAGCGGATCCAAAAGATTTGTTGGATAAATATAAGGATGTTGTTGATCTGGTTGTGAAGAGTGATTTG
This sequence comes from Bacteroidales bacterium UBA4772, assembly GCA_002403305.1. Lineage (GTDB taxonomy): Bacteria > Bacteroidota > Bacteroidia > Bacteroidales > VadinHA17 > SR-FBR-E99. The sequence continues at coordinate 252,207 of DHHM01000014.1, read as the reverse complement.
TCATTGAGAAGGGTCGCACAAATTACCAATCATAGCATCAACACTATTAGAAAGATTAATGCCTTAACCGGGATATAACCAAAACAGAATAAATGAAAGCTACCTTTTCTCTATTAGACATTGCATTTAGTGATCTAAACGCCTCTATAATCTTATTCGAAAATAAATTCTACCCTCAATCAATTTTTTATATGCAGCAGGCTGTTGAAAAGTCAATAAAACAGCTTGGAGTATATAATGGGGTTGTAAAGCCTTCAGATCTACAAAAGGATATTGGTCATAAAACCGAGAAGATTTTTAAACGAGTCGTTGGCCATGTTAAGCACCTAACAGGAGATTCTGATGCAGACATTAATAATAGCTACAATGATTTAAAGCACCTTCTTAAAAAAGCTGGACTAAAAGAAGCTAAGGATGTCATCATAAAAGTATTGGATGAGAATCAGCAATTGGAAATCCCATCTGAAGTAATAGAATTAATGATTGATATAATCATTAAGAAACAGGCCCCAGATTTTCCTGACAAACTTAAACTAAATGGAAACATAGAGTTTGAGTTTTCCAGGATGAAAGATAATTTCAAGAATTACTTTCCCGCCTATATAAAATCAGTTATGATATTATTTCATTTAAATCTGGTTCTAAGCGAGTATGTTTCGACCGTTCGATATCCTGTTGGAGAAGAGTTTGATAATCCAGAATTGGTTTTTAATTCTGTTCACCCCCTTGTACAGTTGATGCCAACTTTCATTGAGCAATGTCGTTATGCAATTAAGGGTATCTCTGATTTCCAACTTATGATCAAATCCTAAAGTCTTTCTTTATGGTTAATAACAATGGGTACATTTAGACAAATTACATCCTTGTATTAGCAGTTGAGATAGAATAGAGCGATAATGTTTGTCCTTTTGTAGATATATTGTATCTTTGTATTAGCAGTTCATGTATAATAGAGCGATAATAATTATCTGAAATATGAAAAGTGAATTAAGTTGGGATATAATTAAACGATTTTCCGGAATCGATGAAGACTGTTTTACCTACAACGATGTATTAAGAGAGTATCCCAATACTCACAAGATACAGCTATCTAAGATACTTGCAGGAATGGTAGAGAAGGGGATGCTAATTAAACTTAACAGAGACCTTTATCATATTGTGCCTACAAACTTAGATGCGAATTCATATATTCCGGATTGGCATCTTGTTGCGAAGTACCTGATGAAAGGAAAGAGGTATTATATTGGTTATTATTCTGCAATGCAAATCCATGGATTAATAACACAACCAAGTTTGACCGAAATCATTGTAACGGATTTACAAATAAAGCCATCTTTAAAGAAAATTCAGGGAACTAATTTCCAATTCGTATATCATACCAAGGAAAGATTCTTTGGATATGAAAATGCCTGGATCAATCAAAACGAAAAAGTAAGTGTAAGTGACCTTGAGAAGACACTTGTTGATGCCGTAACAAGACCACATTTATGCGGTGGGTTGGTTGAAATTGGAAAGGCAATACATGAGTCAAAAGGAAAAGTAGATGAACAAAAGCTTATTGATTACTTCACGAGAAATAATAATTATGCTGCGAAAAAAAGATATCTTTTTCTTGTTGATCTTCTTGGAATGGAATGGACGTCTTATCATGAGGGATTGTTAAAAAATACTGGTACCAGTTATCCTTTATTAGATACTTCCGGGCCAGATCAAGGAAGAAAAGATTCCAGGTTTGGTCTTAAAATTAATATTGATACTGAAACTATTAAAAATTCCATTTATACATGATTAAACAAGGAGAAATAAGCAGAAAGGCCAATACAGAAGGCGTAAGACAGCAGCAAATCGAGAAGGATTATATTATATCCTGGATTTTATGGGGGATATATAACAATAAGCTGCTGGAAGAGGCATTAATTTTCAAAGGTGGAACGTGCATCAAGAAGATCCATATTGAGGACTATCGTTATTCTGAGGACATGGATTTCACCCTTCATCCAGATATGGAGGAAGATATTTCAGATGATGAAATTTTTTCTGCGTTTGATGAAATCTTTATTAAAATTAAAGAGGCAGCCAATATTGATCTTTCCATTCCTGAGAATTCAAAAGAAGTTCATGAATCCGGTGGTTTGAAATTCTTTATCGCTTTTATTGGGCCTTTAGGTGGACGTGGAGATCATGTTAAAATGGACATCTCCAAGGGTGAAAAGCTTGAGTTTGATGTTAAGAATTTGGAAATGCTTAATCAGTATTCAGATATCGCTGAAGAGGAGGAAGTCATGGTTCAATGTTATAGTCTGGAAGAAGTTGTCATTGAAAAAATGGCTGCATTGATGGGTAGGACTATACCACGTGACCTTTATGATTTCGAGTATTTAACAAACAATGAGGGAATTGAATTGCAGGATATCTTTTACGAATATCAGTCTAAAGCTAAACACAAAGGTCACAATCCGGACGAATTTGTTGCAAAGGTAACAGCAAAGGAGAAGGCGTTTGAAAAAGCATGGAATGAAAACCTTAGTCATCAAATAAAAGATCTTCAGGATTTTAAGGAGGCTTGGAGGAACTTTAATAAGCAGCTTCGCAAATTTGAAAAATGCAGTTAAATCAAACCATAATAAACCATCGTAACGAGCTGATCCAATTTAATCCCTAATTCAAATTGATCTGCTGCCTGGGCGCAAACATAAACATCACCTACTTTGATACGGCCAAAAACAGTAGGATTTCCGTCTGAGTCGGTAAATCTCTTAATGGTGCCATAAAAACACAAGTCTTTATTAACCTGTGCCATGAACAGTTCTGTAATTTCAAACCTGTCTTTTTTTCGGTCTTTCATATATTAAGTTATTGATTAATAATAAAATGTGCCACAATCTCTGTTTTAGTGCCTCCCCGGGATCCCCCCATAATATGCACGACCGGGGGGGTGGCTCTGAGAGCCGGGGGTGATACATGCATCTGTTTTCCAGGAGGTTTTCTGATTTCGTGAATGAATGAGAGTCAAAAATATTCTGAAAAATTTTTCTGAAAATTCTGAATTGCTCATAAAAACTGATCTTGCAAAAATTCCTGAACAAAAATTCTGGAAAATTAGAAATGTTGTTTGTATTTTTTTGAAATATATATTCGCAAGTCAAGGTGTGACTATCCTTTAGCCAGTTCCTTATAAATAGCGTTAGCAATGTCATGCTCTTTCGGCTCCTGATTGTCATAATTTTCGTTAAATACAGATAACTAATATGATGGGTGTATTGGAAATCCCTTTGCTTTGGCGAGATAGCTAATGAATTCCTTGTTCTTCTGAAAAAGCTTTACCCGATAATTGTAAGATTGTTTCAGATAATGAAAATAGCCATCAAGTATATCTTTGTTTATGTTTGCTGGGTAAGGTTTAATCCTTTTCGCAGCCAGATACTTCTGAAAGAAAATAGCTGTTCTCTCATATGTTAGAAGTGAAGCTTTGGTTAGGAATTTTTTCGTTTTTTCATTGTACGTCTCTTGTTTTGATTTTATAAACTCCGGGAAATAATCAAAAACTGATGCGTTCTTCTTATAGTACATGTCCACATAATAGTTGACAAAAGAATCAACGGCTTCTTTTGAAACATCAACTTCAGTGAAGTGCTTCTCCAATTCAACTTTCAAATGAGAAAGGAGTGTTTCGTGTTTATCCTGGTTCCCGTTACCGATCCTTTTTCTGATGCGGCCTTTATATCCTGGGTGGGTAATATTTAATCTGTAATAACCCCCTTCGAGCGTTATGACGATTTCAAATGGAATGATGTAAGTGTTGTTATCTTTCATAAAAGTAATAAATTGCCTAATATTTCTTATATATACGAAATAAAAAGCAATATGTTACACTTTGGGGCAAATTAATTACTCTTTATTTTGCAATAAAGATTATTTATTACACTATAATTCAATTAAATAGTAAAATAATAGTGTTTTTAATTAAGAAAAGGCAATTAATTACTCTCCGCCACCGACCTCAACAAAATCCTCTTCCTGAGCATAGCGAAGGAAGGGGATTTTTTGTTTTCAGACCGACGCCCGCTTGCGAGGCGGAGGGATGAGAACAAAAAAGCCCGGATAGCGCTGAAAGCGCTAAGGGATTTTGTTGATTACGGCCCCATGTGCGAATCTGGCAGTTCTTTAATCACAATGTCTTCGATAGTTTTTCCTATCTTTGTTAAGCGATGCCAACGGTATTATTAATAAAAGGTTACAGGTTATTCTTTTTCAGTAATGAAGGAAATGAGCCGGTGCATATACATATTGAAAAAGCGGAGAGCTATGCAAAATTTTGGCTTGACCCTCTTTGCGTAGTTATCAATTATGGCTTCACCGGGAAAGAACTAAGAGAGATAAGTGAGATTATTGAAAGAAACGAATTAGTGATCAGGGAGAAATGGAATGAATACTTTAGCAGATAAATCGATAAATGCCCTTGCCACCAAAGTATGGTTTACCAGTGATATGCTCTATGTGCTTCTGCAGGATGGCAGGGAGATCGGCGTTCCGCTCTTATGGTTTCCGAAGCTGAGGAAGGCTACCAGTGAACAGCTTGGGAACTGGCGCCTTATCGGCAATGGAATTGGAATTCACTGGGAGAGTATTGACGAGGATATCTCGGTTGCGGCCCTGCTCTAACTCGCGCCTGAATAGTAGACATGCGATGGCTTGACAGCAGTTTTGTTTTACAGGCCCCCCACCTGCGGATCACGAAATAATCCGCCCCCGCTTGCAATGCTGAGGGAAGAAAACAAAAATCCCGGAAGCTGCCCCACAAAAAGCACCTGTTACAATCCGTGAACAACATTAATCTTATTTTTATCAACTGCCAATGCTGATTGGCATGTTCTGATATGACGGGGAAAAGAGATCTGACAAGGGCGGCAGGGCTGGGCTGGGATATGTCATTATCATAGTCATCTCAAATATGCTCGGCTCGGGGGTCTTTAAAAAGATTGCCCCCGTGGCTGCCGAGTTGCACTCATCCTGCCGGGAATACCTGTCTATTTCCTCCTCCGAAGAAAAGGTTCCGGGATAGATTCTTCCGGGAAGTGAAAATCAATCACTGATCAGGAGGAAGATTATTATTTATAAAACTTCAGACCGGCCTTTCAGAACCGGATCTTCATTGATAGTCCGCCATACCAGATTCGGAGATTCAGGCTTGTGAGATCCCTTATCGGTAACTGTACAAACGGTTCAAACTGTAACTGGCTGGTCCCGGCAAACGGGAAAGAGTACCCTGCGGAGAAGTTGGCAAGACCCAGGAGGTCGACACGGTTTAAAGTTTCCTGTTCGCTTTCTATCTTAACGGAGGTGGTCATTGACTCGTACGATACGTCACCGGTATAGCTGTCGACTACTGACCTTGTGTAGGTATTATTGAAACTGCCGGACAGGTTCTGGCTCAGATAGATCACCGTTGATGCACCTGTGCTTACAAACAGGTTTGAGCGGGCCCGTTTCCGGAGTGAGAAGACAAAATTAACCGGTACTTCCATGGAGACTACGTCTATATCCGCATTGTAGGTGGTTGACGAGGCTGCCATGCCATTCAGTTCAGGTGCTCCATAGGCCATGTCCAGGCTTCCTCCTGACATGTTTTCCACAGTGTAATTATGTCTGGCCATCGCCAGCCCGGGACGAACCGAGATCCTGCGGGTAAGCTGCTGCTCAACATAAAAGCCGATTGATACACCCTGGGAAGCTGATGATGCATTGTCAACAGTGGCCATCATACCCGATAAACCGGTCATAATGGTTGTCGTCAACTTCTCACGGGGGATATCAAAATAAACAAGAGGGGCCTCTTCAGGTTTCAGCTTCAGTTCCGTATCAGCATCATCAGCCAACCTGATTTCTATGGGATTATCAGGAAGATTCATCCATGCAGAGATCTCTGCAGCCAAAAAGGTCTCAGTTGAAAGCGATCGCTCAGTCATAGAAGTATCAGCCAAAAGTGATGCGTCAGTTTTAGAAGCCTCAGATGAAATTATCTCTCCAGCCTTAACGGCCTCAGCCAGTACCGGTCCGGCAGTCTGGCTGACCCGGGAACTGCTTGCAGCCCCACCCGCCTGCCGGGGCTGGCCTGCCGGGCTGACTGTCGTAAAAGAAGCCTGACCGGAGTCTCTGGTGGAAGAAGCCTGAGCAGTGAGTTCCTGAGATGCAGTTTTGATTTCCGGGTTTGCTTCAGTGGTTTCAGCAGTTGCAGTATTGATTACAGGCTTTGTTGCAGAAAGCTCAGGGTTAGCTGCGATGATCACAGGCTTTCCCGGAGAGACTCCGGGAGCAGATGATACTGAATCCTCCTTAATTATTAAAGAATCTGCCTTTTCGCTCAGGGTTTCCTGTGCAATCTGATTAACGGGTTCACCGGCTTTACGGTTGTTTAACCGTGTAGTTAAAAGCACCCCGGCAGTGACTAATATTATTATGGAGGCAGCCCTGGCCCATAGCGGGATTAAAATTGCCCGGCTGCGTCTCCTGCCATATTTACCGGTAAAGGAGTTCCAACCCTCCTCTGCGAGGTGGTCGGCATTGTAATTGTCAAATGCCTCCTTTGCCTTGCGGCTGAATATGTCATCAAACTTATTCATGACTCTTCCTTACCGAAATAATATGCCTGTTATATAGTTCCCGCAGCATCTTCTTGGCCCTGGCAAGATTGGCCCTCGATGTAGAAGCGGTCACTCCCATCATCCGGCCGATCTCCTCGTGTGAATACCCCTCTATCTCGAAGAGGTTGAATGTAATCTTATAATTTGCCGGGAGGTACCTGTAGAGTGTCAGAATATCATTAACGGAAAGTTCTGCTTCTATTTCAGGATCGCTTTCCCCGGCATCAGTAATTGCATCGATAGAGATGTGTTCGTTGCTTTTCAGGTTCTTCCTGTAGTTGTCTATTGCGGTATTAACCAGGATTTTGCCATACCAGCTTTTAAACGGCCTGGAGTGGTCGTAGCCTTTCAGGCCGTCCAGGACTTTCATATAGCTATCGTTGACTATCTCCATGGCTTCGTTTTCATTTCCCGCATACCTGATGCAAATTGACATGGCAAAGGAAAAGTAGCGCCGGTAAAGCAATTCCTGCGAGCGGATGTCGCCATCGGCACATCCTCTGACAAGATCCGAATCAGAGTATTCATGACCATGCAAGGTTCCTTTACCCATTATACCGCCCGGAATCAAGTTTTTCCGAAATAACTCAATTCGTACGATATAATGTTTGACAATTTCATATTTCTTCTGTTACATAAAGACAAAACCCAGGTGGAATTCCAGCCTGTAATACTGGGTTACAGTATGTCTGACTGTATTTCTGCCATACCACCAGTAGATATCCTCGTTCAGTGTAACCTTCTGGTACCTGTACCCGATGCCAATGTTTACTGCAGTTCTCTTCCATGAAAACATGGAGATGCCCACCCCGGTATTGAACAGGAATCCGCCCTCTTGGTTGTCATCTGCTGATGTGTCATCCTCGTAGTAGTCAACAGTCTGGTCGGTAATGGCAAAACCGTGACCGGCCTTAAGCCAGACATAAGGCGACAGTCCCGAGTTCAGCGGTGTGAATCTTAAATCTGCATAAAGAGGCACAAGAACCACACCCAACTCTTCCATTCCTGAGCCGATTCCCACTGCGAAGCCGTTCCTGAACTGGTAACCGTTTGACAGGTGAAAGCTCAGGCTCGACTGGTTTCCGCTTTCGTTTTTTCCCGCAAGGAAGCCAATGGACAACCTTGCGTAGTAACCGGATGTATTCATGCTCTTCTTTACAGGATACTTAACGGCCTCAACCGATGATACCTGAGACCTGCCTAATCTGATGACCTGGGGCGACGTAATCTTAAGATCGAGGTAATCCGTGGAATCGCCAACGATGGTCCCCCGGATGAGGGAACCATCGTTAAGCACAACAGTATATTTCCGGTGCTGGCCTGTTGCAGAGAGTGAAAGCAGAACACAAACCGCAACTGCAGTAAGTCTGAACATATTTCTATTCTTCAATAATTGTTATGTGGCTAATCTGTACTATGTTCTCCGGATCGCTGTAGTCATACTGGTAAATACCACCTTTACCCACGAGCATAAGAATCCCGTTCATCGGGATAACGTCATAGGTGTCAAAGTCGGGGTAGTGCGCTACCTGGCTTGTTATAATGGCCATGGGATTGGACTTGTTGTAAATCTTGAGTCCCGCGGTGCCATCACAGACAAACAGCAGTTCACCGTCAGTGCCCAGGCCGTGCGGATTGAACATCGGGTACGATTTTACCAGGTATGGGTTTGCAATGGATGATATATCAACGACCTCCAGCAGGTTCTGTACGTTGTTGCACCTGTTGCCTGACCTAAGCGTCACATAGGCATACTGACCGTCAACAACCACGGGGTCGCAGGCTGTGATATGATCATAGGATGAAACATAAGAAGGTTTTTGAGGATCAGTCAGGTCGAAGATCAGCAACCCTGTTGTGGTTCCCACGAACAGGTTGTCCTCAAGGCGGAAGAGTGTCTCCATATTACGGGGCATATCGACACTGTCGACCACAGCCATCTCTGATGCCGTGGTGATATCTACTGTTTTCAGCCGTGTAGGCACTGCGATAACGTAGAGGTACTCTTCATTCAGCATGAAGCGGGCCATGGAGCCTCCGGTACCGCTGCCACCAGTCCAGTTAACGGCTGCATCAGCACTCAGCATAAAGCTCATCTCACCCCGAAACAGCACACCGCCATATGTATAATCCTCCATCTTCTCAGTAATCTTCTTTACCTCCCAGTCAACGATTACGCCTTTGGATTTATCAACCATTGCATACGGATACCAGAAATCTCCCTCCGGGACGATCTCCGGAAAGACATTTTTAATGCGGTCAATCTCGACGGGATTATTTATATCTGCAATGTCAATTGCCAGCAGGTCTATATAGCTGTCGGCGAAGAGTATGTTGCCCCTGATGGCCATATCGACGTTGCCCATGATCTCGTAGAAAGCCACTTTTTCAGGATTGGCAGGATCTGAGTTATCAATCACGTGGATGCCTTTGCCATACTCATTAACGAATAGATACCCATCCTTGAAATACATTTTCCCGGGATGGTAGATCTCGGCCGGAGCACTCTTATGGAAGCTTGCCCGGAATTCATCATATGACATGTAAACCGGCACATTTGCCTCATAGGTGATAAACTGTGTGGTTCTGTCGTTACAGGCTGTCAGCGCAGCCATCATAACTATCAGAAGTGTTGCGGATTTAAGCAGGTTTTTCATCAGTATATAATTTTAATTTTAATGGTCTGATAGCTTGTCCCGATTTATCGGGACAACCCACATGTCTGGAAATTATATACATGCAGGTTTGTGTTTTGCAATACATGTGGGTTTCATATTGTGGTTTATTTAAGGATGATATAAGTTAAAAAGTCCTACAGGCCAGATAAATGAACATTTAATATCACGGATTTATCACCTGCCCGATGAAGAGGAGGGTATTGGTGGTCCGTTCCCTGATCGCAAAGACAAATGGTTTGTCGATCACAAACTCCCGGGGTTGTGGAGGCATGCCGGTCGTTTCAAAAATTGCTATGGTTGTAACAGCAGCAGCTTCAGTGCCCTTCTCATCGACCTCAACGAAAGAGTTCTGTTTAACGAAACTGACAAAAATGGAGGCATCGGAAATTCCTGAAAGGTCTGCCACACCGGGTATGAATGCGTCAATCATGCCCATGCTTTTCAGCTGGTCGTTCAGATACTTCTCGTATGAGAATTTGTACTTTGGCATATATACTGTCACTTCTCCATAATCATCCGACTGATCAAATGCTGATGTAATTTCGTTCCACCTCTCTGCGTCAAATGATGCATTGAAATCGGATAGTGTTCCTTCCGGGACAATCACCACCATTGTGAAATTTGTGCAGCCGTACGGCAGTTCGATTGCATTGTAGCCGGTCCCGTAGGTCACTTTGGAGCCGATATCTCCCTTCATGGTACTGACATTGACTGAGGTTGAGCCGTCGGTATAGAACGGTCTGTCAGAGGTAAGCGACTTGTCGAACTGGTAACTCCAGTCGCCCTTGAAGTAAAGTGCGTTCATGATGAACATGACCGCATCAGAGGAAATGACATCAAGCACCTTCGGGATCTTGCCGTTGGTGTTATCGCTGGCCCATTTGTTAATGGTTGTAAGTGCGGATGGCAGTGAAAAATCAAGGCCGGCTATCTCCGCATTAAAATCAGTCTCCATTGTACTCAGGAACGGATTCTTAACGGTGAACCCCTGCCTGTAAAAGATGGCGTTGGCGAGGGCCAGCTTGACCTTCGGATCAACAACAAGCAGCTGGGCTACCAGGCTTTTGTAGACCTCGTTTATCTCACTGATGGTCATGTTTTCCGGATATTTCAGCGTTGCCTTCAGCTGATCATAGGTGTCTCCCTCACAGCCATTGAGCAGCATGGTGAGTGCGGCACTTGCACTGAGTGGTGAAAGCATGAGATTTTTGTTCTCCTCAAGGGCAACTTTTGTGAAAAGCTCGACACCGAATTCATTACCATAGGCAATAACTTCCGGTCCCATGGCGGTAAGTTCGAGGGTTTTCGGGGTCAGATCGGGCTCTTCACCTCCATTATCTTTGGAGCATGAGATAAATCCGGTAATAGTAGCGAGGCTGAGAATTAGCAATACATGGGTTTTCATAAATAGTCTCATTTTAATGGTAGTACTACAGGAATCAGGTCTTTTATAAGCTAATACGAAATGAACCTGTGAAACGCTGCAACGAGGGAGCAGGTTATGGCAACAATCTCCCCGGGTACCAATTTGGCAGTAACGGAAACTGAACCTGTTGTGCGCGACCCGTATGGGTTTAACAAATAGCTCAGGACTGTTTACAGATGTTTCAATTTATCTGCCGCAAATTGATAAATATCAATAATATTGTTAGATTTACGTTTACTTCTACAACCGAATAACCCCTTCATGAGTAGAAACGGCCGTTTTAACCTCGCCCTGCTATTTCTTATTGCAGTAAACAGTCATGCTTTTTCCCAGGATCTCTCCTCTCTTTCGGAGCAGGATCCGTTCAGGATCAGCGGCACCCTCACTGCAAAACTGCAACTCTACAACACCGACAGGGACAACCCCTCCAGGTCGCCCTTCATGTGGTACCTGCAGGGAAGCCCTGTGATCACGGTGTACGGCATCGTACTGCCGTTCTCCTTCCGGCTGAGTGAACAGCAGAGAGACTTCAGGCAGCCCTTCAACCAGTTTGGCGTCAGTCCTTACTACAAGTGGGCTAAACTACACCTGGGTTACAGGTCACACAACTGGTCGACCTATGCCCTGGCTGGCCACTCCATCACCGGTGTCGGACTGGAGCTGACCCCCGGGAAGTTCCAGGTGGGCTTTGCAACGGGAAGGCTGCTGAAGCCTGTCAGGTACCTGGAAAATCCTGAGAATATCAAACTGCAAACTCCTGCCTATAAGAGGACCGGCATGGCCCTCAGGCTTGGCTACGGCAGTTCATCCAACAATTTAAGCCTCGTGATACTCAAGGCGAAGGACGACTCTACCTCGCTGGGCGCGGTACCAACGGAATACAGGCTCACACCCGACGAGAACCTTGTTGTCTCTTTTCAGACCAAGCAGACCATTGCCAAAAAATTTCTCTTTGAGGCAGAGGTTGCACAGAGCCTTTACACAAAGGATATCCGCACTGCCGTCTCCGATTCAACGGGTGACGTGATGGCGAAAATCTTCTCATCTCTCATCGAAAATCACGAGTCCACCACCTCAAGCAATGCTGTCAGGGCATCTGCCGGATACCAGTCGGACCTGTTCAGCCTGATGATGAGGTACCAGCGTGTTGAGCCTGATTTCCGCTCCATGGGGGCCTATTATTTTGCCACCGACCTGAGCAACATAACTATAGAGCCCTCGCTGAAGCTCATGCAGAAGAAGCTGACCCTTGCCGGGAGTGTGGGAACACAGGTCGACAACCTCAGGAATGACAAAAACCTTCGCACCCGCCGGACCATCACCTCCGCACGGGTAAATTTCGTGCCGGTGCCCCAGTACAACCTGAGCGCCTTCTGGTCAAACTACGGGCTGGCACAGGAATCGGGACTTCTCTCGATAGACACCCTTCGCCAGAGCGAGGTGGCGCAGGCGACAAGCCAGATCGGGGTGACACAATCGCTGAACCTGACCGGGGAGAAGCTGGCACATAACCTGATGGCGAATTTCAATTACCAGAAGCTTAACGACAGGAATGAGAATACCTCACAGTACAGCGAGTTCTCCACTAAAATACTGTCTGCCAACTATTTCATCACCTACATACCATTCAACATCAATGGGTCGGCTGCATTCCTCTACACCCACTTTGCTCAGGATACCGTCACAACAGTTGCATACGGTCCTTCAGCGGGTCTGGGCAAGTCATTCCTGAAGAACAAACTGAACGCCTCGGTTTATTTGTCTTTTATAACCAACAGGGTGCAGGATGAAGATACAGGCACCACGGGTATATACTCCCTGCAGCTCGGCTACAAGCCTTTCAGAAACCACCGTTTTGCACTGAAGTACAACTACAGTAAGAACAACCGTCTCTCTACCGGTTCCAATTCCTACTATGAGAGCAAGCTCGATTTTGACTATACATACACCTTCTGATAAAGACAGATGCTGATGAATTGCAGATATAAAATCCTCAGATACTTACTGCTTGTAGTGGTGCTTTCGGGAACGTCCGGCGCATCACTTTTTTCGCAACAGGAGCTCACGGTCAATGTCATGGTCAGACCACCGTACGGGACGCAGCTTGATCTTTACCCCGAGCTGACCACGGTGACAATCACCTATCCCTACTCGGCGAGCGGGATTCTCTTCTTTCACATTAAGGGCAACAACGGTGTGGACCTCATTACCTCTCCAGATTATTTTGGCACCGCAGTCAACATAAATGCCAATGAGATCAACCAGTTCACCGGCAACGATATTTCGGGGTATTTTGAATATCAGAACCTGATCAGCAGGGGTATTCCAATGCAGGAGCTGATTGAAAACGGACTTCCCGAAGGAAGTTATCAGATTTGCGTCAGGGTGATGGGCCCTGACGGGGCCTTCATCTCGCCGGACGAGCCGATGGGCTGCAGCAACTTCTTCAACATCCGCTACGGGGAGCCTCCCATGACTGTTAACCCGCAGTGCGGCGCCACCATCACCCAGCCTGCGGTTCAGAATATTGTCTTCAGCTGGACCCCTGCAACCAATGCTCCGGCCTGGACACAGTACACACTCAAGATTGTTGAGCTGATCGACTCAACCCAGAATCCGGATGCGGCAATGCTGTCGGCGACCGAGCCGGCCTTCTTCGAGACGGAACTGCAGGGCAGGTTCTCATTTTACTATGGACCGGCACAGCCGGTATTGGAGAAAGGCAGAATTTACGCCTGGCAGGTCATCGCCGAGGAGAGAGAGACACAGGCAAAATTTTCGAACAACGGCTGCAGTCCTGTTTGCTGGTTCAAATGGGATCCCTTTGAACCGCCGTCAATAGCAATTGATGCCCCTGCAGAAAAGGTAGTTACCGGCGGAGCCAAACTGGAGCCCGTAACAGGTCCCGGCCAGATCCCGATCTCCGTAGTATCGGGGAAACTCAATTATAAATTCAAGGGGACACTTTCCGCATCAGCCGTATCGCAGACTACTGCCCAGTTCGGACCGCAGTCCACTGCCCAGGTAAGCACGTCACAGTCCACTGCCCAGTTCAGCCCATCGCAGGCCGCCATCCAGTTAGCCGGCGACGGCCTGCAGTACAATGTCAGCGATGTCACTCCGGAAAATTCCAATCCGCTGAAAAACGTAAAGGTCAGCCTGATTGTGTCATACGTTCTGAAAGGGACAATTAACAACCAGACATACGACGGGATGCCGGTTGACATGAGTAATATATTGGATGATCAGAAGTTCCTGGAGGTTTTCCCCGATCATGGAAAAGTACTTGCCACGGCAACCACAGCATCGGACGGCAGCTTTTCATTCACATTCCTGAATACCTCACAGGATCTTGGCCTTCTGGATGAGGATGCATACTGGAAATCGGGCGGGGGTGAATTCTTCGACATGATGACCGGCAAGGTGTACAAGGTGTTCAGGCTGCTTGTGGAGAATAAATATTACTGCAGCCCTGACATAAATATCAAGCTGGAGCCATGGCAGGCTCTCGATCTCGGTACTCTGGTATCCTACGTCAAGAGCTATAACCTGAAAGTCCATACTTCCTGGACCACCTCGCAGTTCTGGGATGTGGTGGGAGGACAGGGCAAACCGCTTGATAAGGTCAAGACGGTACTTGAGAGGAGGACCGATGTGCCGGCTGTGCCCCGTGATGAAGCGGTCTACCCCATATCGGGAAACATACCCCCCTTCAACATCTTCCCCAAAAACATAACCTCAGGAATTACCGGGGAAGATGGCACCTATACCTTCAGGAACCTGGTTCAGCACGATCCCGATAATCTCCAGGACAGGTATCATATTGTTTGCGAGCCTGACAAGGTCACCGGTCTCTATATCTTCAAGAAGCAGTCGAAGCCCTTCTATCCACTTTATGATAAGGACAAGAAGGACTTCCCGTTCAACTCCCTGAGGTATCTCGATACTGCTCCCGGCATGCCTGCAACCCAGTACGAGGCGTATGGTGAGGAGATCACATGGAACAGCCAGCTGCAGGTAAAAACATATGAGATAGAGATTCAGCTCTATCCCGACAAGCCCAGGATAGCCGGCAAGGTCGAGACAGAGCAGGTGGGTACCAAACCGCTCAGCAATGTGACGCTGATGGTGCTCAGCACTTACAAGAGATCTTCTGATTTCAATGTTCCTGTGCGCACGGCGAAGACCGATGCGAAAGGGTATTATGAGTTTGACAACCTTGATGTGGAGCTTGGCGATTACAATACTGAGGGTCCTACCCGGGTGATCGGCCCGGAGAGATCCCTGTTCTGTACTCCCGCAGGTTTTAAAGGTAAGACGTATTACTACGGGAAGATGATGTGGGGACAGCAGATAATCGAGGATATTCTGCTCGAGCCTGACGGATTGCTGACCGGATATGTTACTGATGAGACAGGTCTTGCCGTTGCAGCCGACATACAGGTTGATGACCTTGCATTTGCCTCAACTACCCCACAGTTTGAGTATGACCAGCCTGCGGGGGGCGGCACTCTGCCGTCAGGCCTACCCAATTCAGGGGGAGGTGTCCTTCCGTCGGGCCTGCCGGGTTCGGGTGGCGGCACCTTGCCATCGGGTCTTCCGGCATCAGCCGTTGGCCAGCCGACAGGCGTCAATACTTCCGGTGGCGGCACTCAGACAACTGTAATCCAGTCTTCCGGCGGCGCCATCCAGCAGGTGGGAATCCAGACAACAGGCGGTGCCATCCGGCAAACGGGCTTGCAGGGTACATCACAGTCGTTGATGATGCCCACAGGCGTGAAGCAGGTCTTCTCCCTCAAGGCACCCTCCGGCAAGGCGCGGACATTAACCATTATACCAAAGAATCCGGGCTATTCAACGGAGACATACACCGTCGATGTGAAAAAAGCCACTTCGACCTCAACCAGCCAGGAGCAGAAGCAATATATCGTCTACAAGATGAAAAAGAGGGTGCGGTTCATGGTTGCCGAGAAACCCTCCGGAAATCTGTTTTTGGCATCGAACCTGAAGGCTGTGCCCAATGCGGAGGTAATACTGAAGATACCAGGGGCTGAGATAACTCAGATGACTGATCCCCGGGGTACAGTCGTATTTGAATTCGATAATAACGGTTCCTCATTCACCTTCGATATCACACCTCCGGAGGATTCTGACCTGGAGAGTACCACCTATATCATAAATAACGTCAAGGACACAAAGACGGAAGTTGTTTACCCCGCAGCCCTGCTTAAAAAGGCAACCCGTATCACAGGCAAGGTCTCCATTGGTAATGATCAGCTTGCAGGCCCTCTTGAAGGTGCCACGGTCTACATTGAGACGGGTAACGGCAACCGTATGGAAACCAAAACGGATAAGAGCGGTAAGTACACCCTGACCAGGGTTCCAAAACAGCCAGCACTGATAACTGTGTGGGCTTCCAAACCGAATTCCGTTCCCAATGTGATAAGCAAGTCGAAGCAGATTCTGTTGCAGGACAACAACATGCTCGACTTTGTGCTTGCATATGACAAGGAGATTGCCATCGAAAACATTTTTGGCTTCGAGGCAGACATAAAGAATAAGGAGAAGCAGGCTGACGGCACTTATCTTGTCAGCGGTGCCCTGATCAACCTCCCGGCCAATCCTAACTTCAAGCTGTCAGAGGAGAGCCAGACCATTCCATTCACCAAACTAAAAATAAAGAAGAGCGGTAACAGCACCTCCGGTGTGCCTCTGGGCGTTCCGGCGGCGTCTGAATTCAATACCGATGTCAAGGAGCTGCAACTGCTGCTGAACGGGGCATTTGGAGTATTGCAAACCCCGGCAACGGGTGCAGTGATGAAGGTAAGTTCCGAGAACAGTAAGGGACGGATCATGGGTAAGGCCGGAATAATGAAAACATCATTCCAGTATTCCGGTAATTACATCACTTTCCAGAATAACATTCCGATATACCTGACCAGCCAGCCCGGCAGCGCCCAGTTATCAGTGGTCACCCTGACAGCAGCCGATTACCCGGCAAAAAAATGGGGTATTGCAGGTGCCGGGGGAACAGATATTCAGTTCAGGCTCCTCGATTTCACGGCAAAGGCTGACAGGAAGACATCGTGGCTTGAAGGTGACAGGATAGGCCTGACCACCGTGATAAGCACGAACGAGATCACCGGTATGGTTCCCTCAAAACTCAGCATCACACTTGGCGACCTGGTACTGCGGCCATCAATGATTGAGACAGTGACCGGCACAAAGCCGCTGTCGCTCAAGCTTGAGAAGTGGGATTTCCATAGTACGGGTTGGTCGCTGAATCAGAATCTGAAAGGGGTACTGATTCCTCAGGGGACCATCAAAACCGGGCTTGTTGACGTTCCGGTAAAGAGTGTCCTGATCACCCCTGACAAATTTAACGTCGGTTCGTTTGAGATGTCGGATCTGACCTTTTCCGGGGTGACTCTTCTCAATATTCTTACTCAGAACAATTCGTTCGGGTATAATCCGAGTACCGGATCCGATCTGAGAGGGCACTGGGAGCTCAGGATAGTGGGTACGGAGGGAGCTCCGGGTGTCTCCATCACCGGGCTTCCCGGCATGGAGGCAGGGGCTGCACTGGAGTTCCAGGCATTCTCGCTGCTGAGCAACGGTGAGCAGAAGATCAATATGGGAGGACTGCCTCAGGAGCTGATCTTCCACAAGATACTTAAGGTCAGGCCCATATCCTTCTCCGGCGGGGATAGGTATTTCGAGATGGCCTGCAACATAGACCTGGATGTCCCGCGCATTGAAGCCGGCACCGGCGTGATCAGGTTCTCAAAACCTGCTTCGGAGATCTTGTTCCGGCTCTATCCGTTCAACGTCAGCTTCGAAGGACCCGGTGGCGTGAGATTCGTGTCGGGCATAGCACAGGATGATCAGAACCTGGATGCCTCGGGATATACAGCTTCAGGCTTCATAAAGGATAAGGAGGGAATCAACCTGAAGGGTAAGCTGCACCGCACGACAGGCGGTGCATGGCTCGAGGTGGATCCCAAGGGACAGAAGATGCCCCTGGGAGCAGGAACCACCTCACTGTCGGACATCGAGGGTCGGATGGAGGTTCAGCCAAATATCAACGACTGGTCGAAGTTCACCTTCAGCGGCAAGATGACGGGATTCAACGGCATGCAGTCGAACCTGACAAAGACCTTCACGGTTCACGGCAGCATTACTGCAGATAATGAGAGTCTGGGGGTTAAGAATATATCAAGCGATTTCGGAGGGATGAACCTGACATACGATATCAAGAATGCCCGCCTTACCGGACACATGGATATTGACAGGCAGATAGGAGCTGTAAGAATCAAAGGAGCGGCCAACGTACTGGTGGATGCTTCGGGTTGGTACTTCCTTACGGGAGGTCAACTGACGGCACCTGGATTTGGCGACATGGCCGCCGGGATGCTTATAGGTGACTACCGCACAATGGCCCCTGATGTGGTGAGTACCCTGATGCAGTTCGCCTATGACAAGAGAGTTCCTACGGCATTCAGGACAGGGATCTCGGGGTTTTTCTTCACAGGAAGGAAGGATGTGCCAATAATAAACATTCCTGATTTTACTATTGATCTCGGCGTAATGAGCGCCAGCCTCGGGCTGACAGCGGGGCTCGACGGCCGCCTCTGGATGGGCTTCGACGGCAGCGGCAATGAATACGGAATAGGTGCCATGGCATTTGTGCATGCATGGTTCAAGGCTACTTCCATAACCTGCACAAAGCTCAGCGCTGAAGCCAGGGCCGAGCTGGGTGCGACAGGAATATATCAGACCAGCACGGGAGCTTTCACGGCAGCAGGATGCGGTAGCTTCACCATAGGCGGGTCAGCCAGTCAATGCTTCCCGACACCATGCTGGGACGGCATTTGCTGTACCGGCTGCATCGGAGGGGGTGTAAGCAAGAGCGTAAAGCTTGACCTGCTCTTCGATTCGAAAGGAAACACCAGCCTCGATTTCAGCTTCGGCAACTGCAGCGGACAGGCCAACCTGACAGGTAACTGATGATTAATAATCTGTAAAAGGAATACGATGTACAACAGACCATATCTCAATCTCCCGATCATCTTCATTCTTATGTTCACGCTGGGAAGCTCCTCCTATGCACAGGAGAAGGAACCAACCGCAGTCGCCACTGAAAAGGGTGTCTGGATCTGGCTCGGCAATGAAATTCCTTCAGGCTTTGAATACCAGGTGCTGAAGAGTGAGGGGAACGGTGATTTTGTTCCTCTGGGGACAACGGCCTACCGGGAAGATCCGGGAACAATGAAAACTGCAGTGGAAAAGTACTATCCGTTTTTCGGCAACCTCGACAAACCTGCCGACAGCGAGTTGTCATTCCTGCGCGATTATGCCTCAAGGAGCAGAACCACCGACTCCATCTACATTTCAAATTTTTCGCTGATGCACCTTCTTCTGGGGACTGCATTCTTTGACCCTGAGGTGTCTGCTGGTAAGACATACCGCTACAGGGTGGCGAAGATAGCCGGAAGGGACCGCCTGTGGGAGAAAACAAGCAACAGGGTGAACTTTCCTTCCGAAACAGATCTCCCTAAGCCAAAGTTTGGCAGCAAACAGGAGTTTGCGACGCAGGTGGTAGTGCGCTGGTATGTTAACGGAGAAAGCAACCTGAACTCCTTCCTCGTTTACAGAAGGGTATTCGGCAAGGGCGAATACCAGAGAGTGGATATTGAAAGGGGATTCAATATCTCGCAGGACACGATTTATCTTATTGCTGCCGACACAGCAATACAGACTCCTTCCTTGTACGAATATTATATCATGCCGCTGGATATCTACGGTAACAGCGGACCAGAGTCAGAGGTGGCAAGTGCAGGGACACTTGGCAGTGTCGGTTACGCGGTGCCGGATTATTTCAATGCCAGGGGCGGGGAGAAGGATCACCAGGTGGAGCTTTCATGGAAATTCAATGAGACAGAATACCTGCGCAGCATAGAACTGTACAGAAGCAAGTCCTATGACGACGGTTACATTAGAATTGCCCGGCTCTCTCCGAAGGACACCTCCTTTACGGACATAGTGCCGGTTGCCAATGAAAACTTCTGGTATTATCTCATTACCGGCGGACCGAACGGCAACAGTCTACCCTCGGCAAAGGTATCTGCCATGTTCAGAAACAGCGGGGAAAAGCCCCTGCCACCGGAGGAGACAGGCGCGGAGAGCATCAATAATGGAGTTATGGTATACTGGAGCTGTCAGGAACCGTATGCCAAAGGATTTTATGTCTATCGGTATGTCTACGAGACTGCCGAATTCGAGCAGGTATCCGGATTGATACCGGCCGGTGCTGAGATATACAGTTTTGCCGATACGGCAGGTTACCTGCAGGGCAATGAGGTGTACCGCTATGCTGTCAGGACGGTAAACGATGTTGACCAGTTAAGCGATTTTTCTGAAACTGCCAGTGCCAGCCCTGGCAAGAAGGCAGCCGTTGGCAGCCCGATGAACCTGCGCATCACCAGGAGAGACAAAGGGATATTGCTGATATGGGACGATATGCGCCCGACGGAACCGGTCCTGCTGGGTTACAAGGTTTTCAGAAAAGAGGATCCGGACGGCCGTTATGAACTGTTACCGGGTGATACTCTCAAAAATGACCTGAATTTCTACAGGGACACTACTCTGATGACAGGGAAGAGATACCGGTACACTGTTACGGCGATCGATTTCTACGGTAATGAAAGTCCACAAAGTGTTTCTGTATTATTTGTCCCCGAAGCATCAACGGTTATTGCCCCGGAAATCCTGAGGGCTGTCAACACAAAAGAGGGGATTCTGGTAAACTGGGGTCAGGTCACCGACGAGAAGGCTGTTTCGGTCAAGGTATACCGGTCGCGGCCGGGAATGAATCCGCTGCCTGTCATCACCCTGCAGAAAACTACTGATGAGTACCTTGATAAGTCAGTCTCGGAAGGCGAGCTATACACCTATGAGATTTCGGTCATATCAGAAGGCGACAGGGAGTCTCTGCATAGCAGTGGAGTAACTGTGAGGCGGTAGTCCGGTAACTGAAAAAGAATGTGTGAGTAGACCCTCGTTGGATTCCAGATATTTTAAGAGCTGAACAAGGATTTTTTACTCAGAGATTACTCTGAAATTCCCGGGAAGGTCAATAAACAGGTTTCTCTTCTGATCATCAAATTTTGAGAAACCGCGGTCGACAATGATATATTCAACGGGCAACACTGCTCTTTTCGGTACAGGCAAAGTTGTACCGGTTATCTCTTCAACTGCCTTTTTCAGAAGTGGCTCCGTCAGATCTCCCAAAGGATAAGCGGGCAACAACTCATCATTTACAAGAAAATCAGGGGCAAAACCATCCTTGAAGTTTGTAATGCCCTGAGCATTGGCATACCGAATTATGATAGGCTGTAACCCCCAGTTTTCAAAGCCGGAATAATCGGCCTCGTTGGTGTACCACTCCTCAGGTTTTATGGTGGTGGAAGCGGTATACTTTCCGTAGGTGGTATCACCCACGGTGGTCACCTCCATATAGGGTTCAAGCCCGCAAATGGTAAGCTCTGATGCGCTTGCAGATCCGTAACCGGTCAGAATATGGACTTTGCCCAGATCCAGTTTAACTGGAACTGTCGGGTCAAAATTCACTCTGAGCTGATCCTGTATGTCATTTGAGATCCAGTAGGCCTGGTACTTATCGTTCCATTGATATGTTACAAGAGTACTTGCATTGTCAACCACACTCTGAGGTGCAATGGAGCTGGTCAGATACTGTGCGGCAGATATGAAGCCACCGGGATTGTACCTCAGGTCAAGCACCAGGTCAGTGATCTGGTTATCCTTGAAATACTGAAGAGCCAGCTTGAGACTGGTGTTGTTGTATTCCGTAATAAACTGCAGATAAACAAGGTATCCTATTTTATGGCCCTCATTCTCTATTATCTTATACATAAGAACCGGGTCAAGGTGCAGTTCCTCCGCCACCAAAACGACTGTCTCACCGGTTGAAATGCCCTGGCTGGTAAGGATGCCCTTTGTCACTGAAACTGAAGTGCCAAACAGCAGATCTATGTAATTCTCCGCGGTAATATTTCCTCCATTGAGCCTGATGATGAGGTCACCTCTTGTAAAACCTGCCTTTGAAGCAGGGGTGTTCGGGTAAACATATTCCACAATTCCGAAATAATTGCCAGTCGGATTGCCGACAGCATTAAGAAACCTGCCGAACGCCAGAGAATAACCATATGTTTTTTCAATTCCCTGCTGACTTCCTTCAAGAGCAGCCAGGTCATCTGTTATAAAAGACCACCTGTCTTCACTGTAAAGTATCTTATAAAAATAATCCCTGGGGTCGGTTTCATATCTTATGTCAATGACCGGTATTTTGTCATACCAGAGATAGGCGTCACTCATTACCTCCTTGATGAAGCCATTAATTTTCTGAATCAGGGCAGAGGCCTGCACTGGCTTTTGTTCTTCTTCCTCCTCCTCAGGGATCACTTTCTTCTCGCAACCGGCAAGAATGAATGCCGCAAGTACAATTAGCGTCATCCAGCGTATAATCCTCTTCATCATCATCCAGCCAATTATTTCCGATATAAAATTACTGAATTTATTAAAATTCAGATCACTTCCTGGTGAGATCCGGTGAACGGGCAAAGCTTGCAGGTCATTTCTCCGGTAAATGGGGGTTAAGCCCTGTATCCGACGGATAATTATTCCCCAGTGATTTCTCCGGCAGAAAAGTTTATTCCCAATTACTGAAGGATGGCGGTTCCCGTTCAGGTTACCTGAAGAGGTAGTTAATTGATTTTGTGGAGTTCTGCAGGGTAAATTCAGTGCTGATCATCGACTGCGAGCCGTCTCCCTTGCGGAGCAGGACTATCTGGCATGTGACCTTCCCGCTGGCTTTCATAAGGTCTATGATCTCCTTCTTATGGTCTGCGCCAGTGTCACCGGCACTCTTGCGCCCCTGCTTGTCGCGCGTGTCTCCTATCCTCCAGGTCTTCCAGTCAGAGTCAATAATATATTTCCTGACATTGGCATCCCACTGCTGCTCTATCCCCTCCGGGTCGAGGATATACATCTTCGGACTGTCGTCAAACCTGAAGACAAGATTATAGACGTTGTAGTCCGTGCTTATATTCCTGTTCAGCAGAATCTGGCCTGAGATCTGATCATATATGGTTGTCCCCTTCTCTCCGGGTACGGCGCGCAGCACCCGCAGTGTTTCGGTTCCGCTTCTGGAAGTGACAAATGCCATCCTGTAAGTCTGCTCGTATGTCTCGACGCTCTGCGCCTTCCACTGTGCACTTGCCGCTGAAGCCAGCAGGGTGAATGTCATGAGGGCGATTATCTTTTTCATTCGGTTAAATATTTATCGATCAAATCTGCGCGGAGCACCTGTTCGTTGCAGGTTCTTGTTATAAAAATTACTTTTTTGCGCAGGCTCCCCGGCAGTCCCGGGCGAACCATATTACTTAGAACGCTTAACTTTTCAGAAAGTTACATCATTACGAAACAGTTTAGCATACAATACAGTCCGGGTGGTGATTGCCTCTGATTCATTTTTTTCTGAAGGTTGCCGGGAATGGCGACCCGATCACTCAACTTATTTCTTAAATTAGCGCATTCACCTGCAGAATGAAGCCCGCCCATGAGTAATCCAAGAAGCCTTGCCAAGACACTCGGACTGGGATATGTTATCATTTTTGTCATTGCCAACATCATTGGCTCCGGGGTTTTCAAGAAAATCGCCCCGATGGCTGCCGAGCTACAGTCATCTTCATGGATACTGCTGGTATGGCTTGTGGGAGGGATCATCACCCTCTTCGGCGCACTCAGCAATGCTGAGCTGGCAGGGATGCTTGCCGACACCGGCGGCGACTTCGTCTATCTCAGGAAAATATACAACCGCTTCTTTTCATTCCTCTATGGATGGTCGCTCTTCGCCGTCATCCAGACAGCCACCATCTCATCACTGGCATACGTCCTGACCCAGTCACTCAACAGCATCATAACCATTCCCGATATACTGCCAGCGCTCAATGATTATACCATAGGAGGGATCTTCTTCCCGTTCCGCGATTTTGGCATCAAGCTGACTGCCATACTGGTTATCATGCTCCTGACCCTTCTCAACATGTCAGGACTGAGGAGCGGGGCGTGGACAGGTAAGGCGATCTTCTTCATCGTATGTGCAGGGCTGGCTGTGATCATCATTGCAGGACTGACCACTGATGCTCCCAGGCCTGAACGGTTCATGGATGTCAGGGAGCTGGGCAGCGGCGCCGTCACCCTCTCATCATTCTATACAGCCATGCTTGCTGCCTTCTGGGCGTACCAGGGGTGGGTCTCCGTGGGCTTTATAGGAGGGGAGATCAAGGATGCCAAGGCCAATATCCCCAAAGGGATAGCGATAGGTGTCTTTGTGGTGATAGTGGTCTATCTGCTTGTCAACCTGGCATATATGCGCGTGATGTCTATCCCTGAGCTGGCGCAGGTGCACGAGGCCGGAAACCAGATTGCCGCAGTGGAGGTGGTAAGGAGCTTGTGGGGTAAAGGAGGAGTACTCTTTATCTCGGTGCTGATACTCATAACCACTCTCGGCTGCCTCAATGCGAGCATACTGACCGGTTCGCGCCCCTATTTTGCCATGTCGCGCGACCGCCTTTTCTTTTCCGGTATCGGGAAGCTCAACAGGCACAACGTGCCGGGCAACTCTTTGCTGTGGCAGGGGATATGGGCTTCGGTGCTGGTGCTGTCAGGGACCTTTGATCAGTTGACTGACATGCTGATCTTTGCCGTGTACATCTTCTACGGGGCCACCGCCACTGGCGTGTTCATACTGCGCCGCAGGATGCCCGATGCGCACAGGCCCTACAAGGTGCCGGGATACCCGGTGATCACGGCTGTTTTCGTGCTGTTCTGCGTGGGCTTGTTTATTAACACCATCATGACCCAGCCCCGTGAGGCGCTGATAGGGCTGACGCTGATCCTTGCAGGTATACCTGTCTATTTCATCTTCAGGAAAAGGAACTCCGGTGTCAGTGACGACTGATCATCTCCCACAGTCGTGCCGCCTGTTTGCGTGACTCTTTCATTATCTCCTGTTCGTCAACGGTGGTGAGTTTCCTGTTGCGCACTATCAGCCTCCCTCCGGAGATGACATCGGTAATGTGCGCTGATGAGATGCCAAAGAGCAGGTGACCGATGAAGTTCTCCTTGGTGACGGGTGTGGGCGGATCATAGTCAAGGACTACCAGGTTATTCTCCCCGTCACCGGTGAAGCCGTTTCCGCCGAGGTAGCGGTGCACGTTCCTGAGACGCCTGTAGGCTGAGTAGTACGAGATGGCATCATGACCCTGCCCGGAGAAGAAGGCAGCCTTCATGCTCTGCAGCATGTCGCTGTGCATGCCGTCGGTGCCGAGCATGATATTCTCTCCCAGTCCGGTACCGTTAAAGTATCCCACCCTGTTGTTCAGGTTGCTCTCACAGTTCTCCGCCACCCATGCCGGTGAGTTCATCACCAGCTCTCTCTCCCTCTCGTCAAGGTGGAGGCAGTGCACGAGGATGCTTTTGGGCGAGGCCAGCACCCCTGCATCCGAGAGCCTTTCAACCACCCTCTTGCCGTATTCGCTGAGGCAGTGCTCCTGGTCCCAGCTGTCCTCGGCCACGTGGATGTGGATGCCCGAATCGAGCTCGTGCATCAGCCTGACAGCACGGTCGAGGGTCTCGTTGCTCACAGTGAATGATGCATGCAGTCCTACGAGTCCCTGGTGCTCTTTCAGGTAAGCAGCCGTCTCGTCAAGGCCCTCCCCGGCGATGACCATGCCTTCACGGTCGGAGGTCTCATAGCAGAGCAGGTGTGACACTCCCACCTTCCTGAAGGCATTGGCGATGATCTCCAGGGAGCCTGTGACCTTGAAGGGAGAGGCATGATGGTCTATCACGAAGGTGGAGCCTTTCCTGGCACACTCCATGGCCGTCGCCAGGGCGGAGGTCTCTATCAGCTCCCTGTCAAGCTGCTTGTCGAGGGTCCACCATATATACTGCAGTATCTCCCTGAAATTGCGGGGTATCTTCTTCGGGGGCCCCATGCCGCGCGCCAGGGCGGAATAGGCATGATGATGACCCACGGCAAAGGCTTTCGTAACAAATTTTCCGGTGCAATCGATCACCTCTGTATCAGGAAAGACCACTCCATCGTCGTCATTGCCGATCAGCTGAATATTTTCATCATCACGCCGCACGAGGATACTCTTGCGGGAGAAGTCCAGCATTTTCCAGTCGATGTATGTCGCGTTTTTCAGCAGCAGGTTCATAACTGAAATGTTTTGTATTTATCTTTTACGTTTCAGTGGCAGTTTTGTTCTGCGGATGCCGTCGAATGCACTGAGGGCATTGGCCACTGCAGCGGCGGTGGGGACCATCCCTATCTCTCCGATGCCCTTGGCGCCGTAGGGTCCGACAGGGTCTTTCTCTTCGATGCCGATGACCTCCACCTGCGGCATCCTGTCGGCACGGATTATCCCGATGTCATTGAACTTCAAGCTGACCGGTCTGCCCTCCTTCATAGGAAGGTCTTCCGTCAGGGCATACCCGAGTCCCATATGAACGGCCCCCTCTATCTGACCTTCGAAGAGCATCCGGTTCATTATCCTTCCTGCATCGTGGGCTGCGATGATCTTCGAGACGTTTCCCTCGTTGTCAAGTATTACCACCTGCGTGGCATAGCCGTATGCGAAATGAATGGCGGTGTCATCGCTCTTTTCCCCCGGCTTGCTGGTCCAGTCGCACACGTACTTGCCCCTGTATGTGCGCCCCGCCAGCTGCTGCAGCGATCCATGCCGCAGGTCTTCCTTCAGCCTTGATGCGGCGTCGATGATGGCATTCCCGAGCAGGGCTGTGGCCCTTGATGAGGTGGTCATCCCTGTGGTCAGCCCCGCCCTGGTGTCAACGGTCACCTCGATGATGCCGGGGTCGATGCCCGTCTCCTGGTGCAGTATCTGCACGGCCATGGTGTGTATTCCCTGTCCCATCTCGCTCCATCCATGGCTGACAGTCACATTTTTGTCTGACACAATATGCACTGCCACCTCGCTCTCGTCGGTCATACCGTTACCGACGCCGGTGTTCTTGATGCCACATGCTATGCCGGCGTACCTGGCCTTTTCAAACTGATCCCTGACTGCCAGCAGGGTCTTCTTCAGCCCTACTCCTTTAAGGAGCTGTCCAGTCGCTGTCCTGCTGCCCTCTTCGAAGGCGTTGTCATACCGTATCTTCCAGCGGTCGAAGCCGCCCTGGCGGCACAGCTCGTCTATGCAGCTCTCCACGGCGAATGTTACCTGCGGCACGCCGAAGCCTCTCATCGCCCCGGAGGGTATGTTGTTTGTATATACCGTCACAGCTTTGATATCAACGCATGGGACCGTGTATGCACCTGTGGCGTGGCCCACCACCCGCTCCATCACCTTGGTGCCCACGGAGGCGTAGGCGCCGGTATCACCCACGGCATTCAGCTTCAGGGCTGTGAACCTGCCGTTGCTGTCGCACCCCAGGCTTATCTCCATCCATACCGGATGACGCTTGGGGTGCATGAGTATCGATTCGTCGCGACTGAGATGTACCCTGACAGGACGTTTGAGGTGCCAGGCAAAGAGGGAGGCATGGCCCTGTACAGTGATATCCTCCTTGCCGCCGAAGCCTCCTCCGTTCTGCACCTGTATCACCCGCACCTTCTCCTCCGGCAGCGCAAGTATCTCAGCCACTGCACTGCGGTCGACATACACACCCTGTCCCTGGCTGTAGAGCTTTATGCCGTCATCTTCAGGCATGGCCACTGCCGTCTCCGTCTCCAGGAAGGCGTGCTCTATACGCTGGGTCTCATAGACGCCTCCGGCGGTCCATGCAGCGACGGCAAGCTGCCGGTCGGCATCACCGGACCTGATGCTGCATGTCTCCAGCACGTTTGAGCGTCCTTCATGCACCTCTGTGCTGACGGGAAGGGCCGCCTCGTGCATGTCGGCAACCGGCTCGAGGATTTCATAGTCCACTCTTATCTGCTGTGCTGCAGCCCTAGCCTCTGCCTCTGTCTCAGCTACCACCCCTGCCAGCACATCACCGAGGCAGTGAGTTGTCTCTCCCTCCCCGATCATCAGGGGCCAGTCGTGGAAGATAAGTCCTGTTTTGTGGGCTCCCGGGATATCTGCTGAGGTAAATACACGGATGACTCCCGGGGCCTGCCGGGCTTCGGAGAGATCAATACTCTTCACGCGGGCGCGTGGATGGTCGCTGAAGCGGAGCGCACCGTGCACCATACCGTCAAAGTGCAAATCATCGACAAACTCCCTGGCGCCGAGGGCCGTCTCTGCAGCCTGGTATTTGGGATAACGGTCACCTATCATTGCAGTGGACTTCTCCGCAGGTGTTGCGATGCCGGTCAGCTCTGCGAAGGCTGCCTCCATGGCGTCGATGATCTTAACATAACCGGTGCACCGGCAGAGGTTGGGGGTGATGGCTTTCCTGATCTCATCACGTGACGGCTCTGGGTTAACATTATAGAGTGCCTTTGCCCTCATGATCATCGCCGGGGAGCAGAAGCCGCACTGCACGGCCCCTTTTTCGGCAAACTGCCTGCTGATCACCTCCCTGAACCTGGCCGGCAGCCCTTCGGTGGTGCATACCTCAACGCCTTCGAGGCTCTTCATCTTTGTACGGCATGCCAGCCGTGCCCTGCCGTCTGTCTCCACGGTGCAGGTGCCGCATACACCCTGACCCGAGCAGCCGTCCCTGGGTGACGTGATCCTGTTTTCCCTCCTGAGGTGGTCAAGGAGCGACTCCTCAGGATCGCCGTCAAAATGCATCTTTGTTCCGTTGAGAAACCAGGTAATCATCCCAGCGCTTTTTCAAGGTTGTCAATATCAGGTGAGATGGCCTCGGGAATCTTTATCATCTGCCGGACGGATCCTGTATCCTTAAGACCGCTGCCGGTCAGCAGTACAACATTGTCGGAGCCGTCAGGCAGCAATCCCTGCCTCTGGTATTTCATGAAACCCGCATATGCCGCCGCCGCCGCGGGCTCGGAGAAGAGGCCTGTACTCTCAGCCAGCTGCTTTGATGCCTGCAGTATCTCTCCATCGGTCACGGTCATTGTTTTGCCGGAATAGTTACTGATGAATCGGCGGGCCATATAAAAGTTGCCGGGCAAATCAACGGATATTGAGTCGGCAATAGTGGATGAGGGTATGATCTCAAAATCCTCCCGGGGAATATTACGAACGAGGTTGTCGCTCCCGGCCGACTGCACCGCCACAACGACAGGCATGCGATCTGTGATCTGCAGGCGTAGCAGATCTTCAAAACCCTTGTATACCCCAGACAGTATCACCCCGTCGCCAACCGGCACGAACACGGTGTCGGGCAGTCGAAATCCCAGCTGCTCATAAAGCTCAAATGAGACGCTCTTTTTACCTTCGATGGTGAGTGGATTGAAGGCGGTATTGCGGTTATACCAGCCGAAATGTTCAGTGGCTCTGATGCTGAGGGCAAAGGCATCGTCATAGGTGCCCTTTACAGGAATCAGGGTAGCCCCGTACATCACTATCTGTGTCAGCTTGGCCGGCGGCGCGGCTTCCGGGACCAGTATCACAGCCTTCTGCCCCTGTGAGGCGCAGATGCCGGCCAGGGATGATCCTGCATTGCCGGTGGAGGCGGTGACGATGGTCTGCACTCCTCTCTCTCTCGCATAGGCCGATACCAGTGCCGAGGCCCTGTCCTTGAACGACCATGTAGGATTCTGCGAGTCGTCCTTGAGATAAAGACGGAAAGGCATCTTTCGCCCTACGGATGAGGTGATGCGGTAGAGGGGCGTGTTGCCGATCCTCAGGGGAGGAAGGCTCTCAACGGTCTCAAGAGGCAGCAGGCTGATGAAATTTCCGGTCTTCAGCTCTGCAAAGGAGGGCGAGGAACTCCTGACAGCGTCATAGTCATAGAGTGTCTTCAGTACTCCCCGGGGAGGCTTGCCTGCACTGTTGTCTGCACTGCAGGAGGGACAGAGATACATAATCTCTTCTCCGCCGTACTCCCTTCCGCAGTCGTTGCATTGGTATATATGCCTGCTTTTACTCATTCTCACCCGTGAATCTGTTATACTGATCGATCTGATTGTTCCTGTTCATCCTCTCAGCGACAGTCGTCAAACTGATGCATATTCCTGCTCCTGTTCATCCTCTCTGCCACATTCGCTGAACCGATATATGCCTGCTGCTACTCAATCTTTCTTCCGCCGGGTCATAGCCGCACAGGCTACAGGTCTCTCAGCAACCCGGTCCTCTCATTGAATTCGTTGATCAGTTCGTCCCACCGGCTGGTCTGGCTGAACATGGTATCCCAGATCTCTCTGTCGTACCAGAGCTGGTTCAGCTCTTCCACATCCTTGCCCTGCTGCTCCACCCAGGTGTAGTATTTGAGGTTATGTATCGCCTTCCTGTAGCGGTAGGAGAGCTCCTTCATATTATCACATCTTGCACCCATAAGGCACTGCTCGAAGTCGCGCACAGCCTGCAGCGTGTCATACCCGCCCCTGGCCTCTCTCAGCTCATCTATTCTTGACCTGTACATCTCAGCCGAGTCTGTGGCTATGGTAATGATGACGTCATCCTCCGTCAGCTCAAAATACCGTGCTGTCTTGATGGCTGACAGCAGGTTGCTGATACCTGAGATGCCTATGAGTGGCAGATTGCTGACCACCTCCTCTCCGAGACCGAGGAACGAGAGGTATTCTCCACCCTTGTTCTCATTGAACAGTCTCAGCAGCCTCATGCAGTCCTCATCGTCTATGGCTGTCACCACATCGGTGTTTCTGACGTTGTGTATCCAGGGTACGTGCTTATCGCCGATGCCCTCTATGCGGTGTCCGCCGAACCCGTTCATCAGCAGTGTTGGGCACTGCAGCGCCTCGGAGGCAACCACCCTGATGTCAGGCACCAGTTTCCTGAGGTAATCGCCTGCTGCTATGGTCCCTGCCGATCCGGTTGCCGAGACGTAGGCTGCAAACTTACTTTTCCCGCTCTTCACCCGTGCGTAGACCTCTTCTATGGCCTGACCGGTGATGTTATAGTGCCATGCGCTGTTACCAAACTCATCAAACTGGTTGAAGATGATGCACTCGGGTCTGGTTCCGCGTATCTCCCGGCATTTGTCATAAATCTCCTTGACATTGGATTCGCAGCCGGGAGTGGCTATAACCTCTGATCCTATCTCATCACGCAGCCAGGCAAAACGCTCACTGCTCATCTCCTCGGGCAGTATCGCTACCGACTCCGTTCCCATGAGCTTCGAGTCGAAGGCTCCGCCCCTGCAGTAGTTTCCCGTTGAGGGCCATACGGCCTTGTGATAGCTGGGGTCAAAGCCGCCGGTGATTATCCGCGGTGCAAGACAGCCGTAGGCGGCTCCCACCTTATGTGCTCCGGTAGGGAACCACTTGCCGATGAGCAGGACGATGCGCGCCTTCACCCCGGTGAGCAGCGAGGGGAGCTCGATGCAGTTGGCATCCCCGAACAGTCCGCCATGCTCCACCGGCTCGTTCTTCCAGGTGATACGAAAGAGGTTTAGCGGATTTATTTCCCACAGCCCGATATCCTTGAGTCGTTCAGCGATCTTCGCCGGGATCAGCTCAGGGTGCATCTGCTGCCCGAAAGTAGGCAGGATGATGCCCTTCTCCCGGAAACGGCTGACAGCATTCTCCAGCGCTGTCTCACTGGTAATATTATCTATTGGCCTGATCATACTATCATTGGCTTTAAGTCAAATGTGCACTGCAAGATAGCAATATGCCGTCAAATAAACACTCTTCTTCGTCATGGTCAGAGTATGCTTCCGGCACCCTTCAGCAGCACCGCCATCTCCGCGGCCCTGACGAACCTCGCCTCCCTGACGCAGGGGGTGAGGAACTTCGCCTCCTTCAGCCTGAAGCTCTCCCGGTCAAAGGTGGCCCTGACGAATTCGGTTTCATAGATATAGAAGCCTGACATCTCCGTAAGGGTGGCGAAGCTGCCCTTGTGCTTGTATATCAAATTATTTCTGTCCTTAAGTAGTGAGAGGAAATAACCCTCTTCCGCTGAGTTGAACGAAGCGGTTGTCAGGTAGAACCTCGGCTTGTCACGGAAGGGAGCCCCGGCGGTGGGACAGAAGGTGGTGCAGTTGCCGCATTCGTTGCAGAAGTTGGCAATATTAAGTATCTGGTATCTCTGCCTGACGGAGAAGATGGTGTCATCCTCAAAACGGATGGCTCCCTCTTCCGTCAGGAGAGCCTTCTGCAGCTCAATGCTTACAGGTGTGACGGTGTAACATCTGTTTGCCATGTTGGGGCAGACGGTGGTGCATATGCTGCACATCTCATCGCACCAGAGACAGCGTGAGGCTTCGCTTACCATGGTCTTCCTGTCCGGAGCTTCGCTTAAAAGACTGAAGGTCAGCCTTTGCTCATCGGTGGTTTCAGTCGTTGGCTTTGCCAGGATTCTCGTGGCTCTTTTGATGATGAGCTCTTTTGCAGAGTAATTCCTTGCGGAGGCCGGTTTCGGGATGGTAAAGTTTATGCCGGCGTCGCGCATGATCTGTTCTGCTGCTTTCCTGCCGTCGCCGATGGCGTTGATGGCTGTTGAGGCACCACGCATGGCGTCACCGCCGGTATAGACACCCCTGATGGCTGTCTTGTAGGGCCTGTCCGCCACCGACAGTCCGTAATCACCGGCGAAACCGATGTCAGTCAGCTGTCCAATAGCCGGAATAACAGTATCGCACGGAATCATAAACTCACTGCCGGCGATCTTTACCGGGGAGGGCCTCCCGCTGCTGTCAGTACCTTTCAGCTCCATACGGCTGCAGAGCAGTCCCGTCACCCTGCCCCTGTCGGTGACTATCTTTTCAGGGGCGGCAAGCTCAATGAGGGTGATTTTCTCCTTTATCACCTCCCGGATCTCTCCCTGGTCGGCCGGCATCTCGTTCAGGGTGCGCCGGTAGACCACCGTCACGCTGCCCTCCCTGCCTGCAATGCGGTGGGCGGTACGTGCTGCATCCATGGCCGTGTTACCTCCCCCGATGATGACAATATCTTTACCTGTATCGGTATCCTCACCCTGGCGTGCTTTGAACAGGAACTCAAGGGGTTCGGTGACACCCCCGGCATCGGCGCCCTCAATCTTCAGGGGCGCTGAGAGCTGCGCTCCCGGGGCAGCGAATATGTAAGGGTAGTCCTGCCTCAGGGATTCAAATTTCTCCCTGCCGACAGGGGTTTCGTAGTGTATCTTTACACCCAGTCCCGTGATGCGGTCGATGTCTTTTTTCACCGCCGCATCGGTAAGTCTGAAGCCCGGAATGGCATACTGCACCATGCCGCCGGCTTTGGATCTGGCTTCGAAGACGTCAACGGCAAAGCCTGCCATTTGCAGGAAGTAAGCACAAGAGAGGCCGGCAGGACCTGCTCCGATGACGGCTGCCTTCTGGCCGCTGCCGGGGGCCGGCTTAATATCCACCTCATCCTGAGAGGAGATGAAACGCTTCACCTCTCTTATCTGCAACGGATCGTCATAGTTGATCCTGGTGCATTTGCCCTGGCACAGATGATCACACACCATGCCGGTAACTGAAGGGAAGGGGTTGGTGCGCAATATAACTTCAAACGCCCTGTCGAAATGCTCCTGTGATGTGTGCCACAGATAATCCGGAACATCCTGCGATGTGGCGCAGGCATCGCGGCAGGGTGCGCTGATGCAGTCGAACAGGTCAAGGTCGCGGTGCGACTTGATATCCGGCGGCCTTATATACTCCCTGCGATATCGGGTATCGGAGAGCACCGTCTCACCGTAGGCTTTCAGGTTGGCCAGCGCAGCTGCATTTTTGTCTCTCAGGCCTGCAGATTTTCTGATGAATTCAGTAATGTCTCCGACCTTCTTTGCCCGGAGTGCAGTTTCCAGCTCCCTGAAATACTGGTTCAGTCTCATATATCCGCCCGGCCTGAGCAGGTCGCTGCAGACGGTTACCGTACGGAAGCCACAGGAGACCAGCGGGGCTATGTTGAAGGCATCAGCACCGGCGGAGAAGGAGAGCAGCAGGTCCCCGTCGAACTCCTCCTGCAGCCTTCGTGCCAGCACCACGGAGAGCGGGTGCAGGGCGCGTCCGCTCATGTACATCATCGTCACATCGCTCCCGAAAACCTTCCTGTTGTTGACCGACTCAAGGGTGTTGGTCAGCTTGAGACCTAACTGCAGCCAGTGGTTATCGGCAGTCTCCCGGAGAGACCGTATTATCCTCAGTGCGTCAGAATATTTGAGGTCGTGCTCAAAAGCTTCATCGGGTACTATGGTTCCGAAGCGGAGCCTGTCGTTCAGGATGCCGCGCAGATCTTTGGGACCAAGGAGGGTGGGGTTTAGCTTGACGAGAGTGTGGAGCTTTCTCTCCGATAGCAGGTAGCGGGCTATGGATTCAATCTCATCAGGAGGACATCCGTGCATGGTTGAGAGGGTGATGCTGTCAGAGATGCGTGACGGGATGACCGTATCAGCAGCTTCAGGGCATATATCCTCTATCTCTTTGACCCTGACATGGATCTCGTTGCCGCACTCTGTCATCATATCCAGGAACCACTGCACCTTCTCACTCATGATACCCTTCAGGTCGTAGCCCACGCTCATGTTGAAGAGTGTGCCGGGGTCATCGCCCCATCCCAGCTTCCGGTTGAGTATGTGAATTATTATCCAGGCATGGAGGTACTCATTGAAGCTCTCCCTGACCGTCAGTTCCTGTGACCATTCACAGTTATAGCCTTCACCCTGCATGTCGATGCAGGGCTTGGAGACCTCGATTTCATCAAGCGTCTGCACCGTCTTCAGCTCTATGTACCTGGCTCCCGTGAGCCATGCGGCGACGATGTTCTGCGCCATCTGGGTGTGGGGGCCGGCAGCGACGCCTGCGGGATTGTGAATATGGTGACCGAATATCCCGGTTCCGAGGGTGCCGTGATCTGAGGGGATGAAGAAAAGCTCCTGCGGGATGCCGAAGATTGAACCCTTTTTGCCGAGTTCGTCAAGAATAAGCCCGAGAAGCTGCTTCAGGGGCAGTGGGTGAAATCTGCCTGTTATAGTCATTGATTATTTCTGTCGTAAAGTCTCATCAACACCTTCTCAGGTGTCAGCGGCGCATTAAAGTCGGGCGTCCAGGCAGGATTGAATGCCCTGATGGCATTCTGCAGTGCGAAGAAGGCGCCGATGCCGTACATGAAGGGAGGCTCGCCAATGGTTTTCGACTTCATCAGCGCAAACTGCGGTCCTTCTGTCCCCAGCGCCCGGCATTCCAGCATTGCGGGGGCAGAGTATATGTCCGGCACCTTGTAGGTCGAGAGGCTGTCAGTAAGCATACGGCCATCCTTGCTGAAGGCCACCTCCTCCATCGTCATCCATCCGATACCCTGTACCACTCCTCCTTCAACCTGGCCCAGGTCTATGTCCGGACTGAGACTGTTGCCGAAGTCATGAACCAGCAGCACCTTTTCGATGCTGTACCTGCCCCTGAGACAGTCGAGCAGCACCGTGATCACTGCTGTTCCGTATACGTGATAGATGAAGGGATGCCCTTTCTCGCGTGTCTTGTCAAAATAGATGACAGGAGTGGCATAATGGCCTGTCTCCGACAGTGCCACTCTCATCAGGAATGCCTCACGCACAAGCTTCTCCCATGTCAGTTCCGTGGGCTCTCCGTTCACGAGCACCTTCTCATCATGTAGTGATACTTCCCCGGGGGCACGGTTAAGCAGTTGCGATGCCACATCCTTAAGCCTGCCTGTCAGCCTGTCTGCTGCTATCAGCATGGCGTTGCCGTTCAGGTCGGCACCGGTACTGGCAGCAGTGGGTGAGGTGTTGGCTACGCGGGTGGTGTTAGTGGTCTCGATCTTTATCCTATCCGGGGCGACAGAGAAGGCAGTTGCTGCCACCCGGGCCAGCCTGGTGTTAACGCCCTGCCCCATCTCCACGGCACCGGTGCTGATGCCTATGCTGCCGTCCTGGTAGATGTGAACCAGAGCCCGGGCATGGTTCATCGATGTGTTGGTAAATGAGATGCCGAAGCAGACCGGCATCAGTGCCATCCCCTTCCGATAGATAGTCCTGCGGCCGTTGAACTCAGCGATCTCCTTTTCGATCTTGTCGATCTCAAACTCTTTATTGAGAGCGGTGAAGCACTTTCCGATGTTAACATCCATGGCTACCTGACCGTACTGGAACATATCATTTTCCTTCAGGAAGTTGGCCTGCTGTATCACGCGGGCAGGTATCTTCAGCTCACTGGCAGCCCTGGCGATAGCCGCCTCAATCATGAAAATCCCCTGTGGTGCCCCGAAGCCCCGGAAGGCAGTGTTGGGGGGCAGGTTTGTGCGGCAGCTGTGAACGATGACCTCCGTGTTGGGTATGAAGTAGGCGTTGGTGGAGTGGAAGAGTGACCTCTCCATGATAGCAGGAGAGAGGTCGGCCGCAGCGCCGCCGTTCTGGTACATCACGACCTGGTAGGCCATGATGCGGTAGTCGCCGGTGAGGCCTATCCGGTAGTCGGCACTGTAGGGATGACGTTTGCCCGTCATGCGTATGTCGTCGCTGCGGCTGAGGGTTATCTTCACCGGCCTGTCCAACAGTGAAGCGGCTAGGGCGGACATCACCGCCACGAAGGTGGCCTGGTCCTCCTTGCCCCCGAAAGCCCCGCCCAGGCGTGCCACATCCACCTCCACACGGTTCATGGGCAGCGCCAGCACCCTGGCGGTGACCTTCTGCACCAGCGTCGGCCCCTGCGTGGAGGAGTGTATCCTGATGCATCCGTTGTCTGCAGGGTAGGAGTATGCTCCCTGTGTCTCCAGGTAGAGATGCTCCTGCCCGCCGGTTTCTGCCCTCCCTTCGAAGATGTGTTCACATGCATCCCAGGCAGCTGCCACGTCGCCCATGCGGAAGGTGCGCGAGGGAATGAGAAAATGGCCTTTTGCGGCAGCTTCCCGGGGATCGGTGACGGGTTCCAGCTCACTGACCGCTATTTGTATCAGTTTCACAGCCTTGCGTGCTGCCTGTTCTGTCTCAGCCACAACAAGCGCCACTGGCTGACCGCGGTAATGCACCTCATCAACGGCAAAGAGGGTCTCGTCAGAGATGATTCCCCCGATTTCATTCTTGCCCGGGATGTCTTCATGGGTGAAGATGCGGCGTATACCAGGCACGGCGAGAGCTGCCGAAAGATCCAGGTCAGTTATCTTCCCGTGGGCAGAGGGCGAACCGAAGATAACACCGTAAAGGGTGTTCTTCAGTACCGGTATGTCATCAAGATACTGCGATCTTCCTGTGGTGTGGCTTATTATATCCGGGTTGTTCATAGCTCGTCAATCTTGAGATTCAGCCTTCCCGGAAAGAGCTTCAGGAAATGGGCTATAAACAGCTGGCGCAGCAGCAGCCTCTTGTACTCCTTGCTGCCCCTTACATCGCTGATGGGAGATATCTCTTCCTGGATGACCTCGTTGGCCTGCATCAGCGTCTCTGCACTAACCGTACGGCCGGTCAGAAACGCTGCGGTCCTCTTCAGGCAGAGGGGAACAGGACTCACCCCGCCGGCGGAGAGGTGGCATTCACCAATGGTGTCGCCGCTCATCCGCAGGGATATGGCACTGTTCACGCTGGCTATGTCAAGATGGGTACGTCGGCTTACCTTCTCAAAACTGAAGAAAGGTGGGTCATCGCTGTAGATGAAGGATGATTGCCGGATATATTCACCCTCCCTCATGTCAAGCTTCTTGTAGGCGAGGAAGAGATCTTTGAGGGGTACTGTTCTCTCCCGGCGGCCGTCAGTGAGTATCACATCGGCATTGAGGGCAAGGAGCATGACCGATATGTCGCCTATGGGAGAGGCGTTGACGATATTGCCCCCGACGGTGGCCATGTTCCTGACCGGCTCGGAGGCGATGAGCTGAATATAGGATGAGAGGTCCGGCAGCAGTCTCTTTAACAGCTCTGAATGTCCCAGCTCACTTGTTGTTACAGCTGCACCGATAGTGCACCTGCCGTTGTCAGCTCTGATGCCTTTGAGCTCCTTCCTCTCAATATAGGTTACACTGTCCGATTCTGCCAGAAGGTCTGCCTTCTGCACCATCAGATCGGTGCCGCCGCCGATGCCCCGCACTCCTGCCGGCTCCGGGGACAGGGGAGGGATCACGGAGAGCCTCCCGGCTATGGAGAGGAAGTATGCGGGCAGCTCTCCCCTGTCCACCAGCCAGCTGACAGGATCAGATAATTGCTTGTCGGAAAGAGCGGAGGCTATTACTGCTGCAGCTTTCTCTATCGACTTATAACCTGTGCAGCGGCAGATGTTGCCGCTGACAGAGGCAATGGCAGTCCCAGGGGTCGTCTTCCTGGCTGCGAGGCTCTCGGCTGTCAGAGACATCACTATCCCGGGGGTGCAGAAACCGCATTGTGTGGCACTGTGGTCGACAATAGCCTGCTGCACTGCTGATATCTTTCCGGTGTTGATGCCCTCCACGGTGACTATGTGCCTGCCGTGTGCATTGACAAGGGGCATCAGGCATGAGACGGCACTGCTGTAAGTGACCCTGTTGCCTTCGACCGTGCCGACAAGAACGGTACAGGCTCCGCAGTCGCCTTCACGGCATCCCGTCTTGGTGCCGGTAAGGCCCATGTCATACCTTATGAAGTCGAGCAGCGAAGATCCGGATGGCTTGACGGTGCTGACCGTCTCATCATTGAGGATGAATGTTACCATACACAAATATATTCAATCGGGATTTATTTTACCTTTGATTTCCCGCATAAATACCCGCTACATGGAAAACATCAGTCAGAAAATCAGAGAACTCTCGGAGAAATACAGTGATTATACGGCCAATAATCTCTCTAAACTTGTAAGGATCCAATCGTTGACAACCAGGGAGAGGGAGGTGCAGACGGAACTAAGACGGCAGATGGAGGAGGCCGGTTTTGACGAGGTTCGCATTGACGGCCTGGGCAATGTAATCGGCCGGATAGGAAGTGGAAAGAGGATGCTTGCCATTGACGGCCATATGGATACCGTTGACCTGGGACGCAACTGGAGCTTTGACCCGCTGGGCGGCGAGATACGCGACGGTTATGTTCACGGCCGCGGCTCTGTAGACCAGAAGGGAGGACCGGCTGCCTTTGTGACGGCAGGACGCATACTGAAGGAGCTGGGATTCGACAGGGATGCGACGATCTATTTCACCGGTACGGTAATGGAGGAGGACTGCGACGGGCTCTGCTGGAAGTATATCATCGAAGAGGATAAGATCAGGCCTGACACGGTCATAATCACCGAGCCCACGAACCTTAATCTTTACAGGGGCCAGCGAGGCAGGATGGAGATGCAGGTTCATTTTTACGGTGTCTCATCACATGGCTCGGCCCCGGAGCGCGGCGTCAACGCAATATATATGGCATCACGGGCAGCTCTTGAGATAGAAAAACTCAATGAGAGGCTTGCTGGTGATGATTTTCTGGGCAGGGGAAGCATTACGGTGACGGAGGTCAAAACAGAAGGCCCCTCGCTCTGCGCGGTGCCCGACTATGCAAGGATACACCTCGACAGGCGTCTTACGGCCGGGGATACCCGTGACAGCGCCGTGGCAGAGATAGAGGAGATCATAAAAGCGATGAATGCTGAGGTGAAGCTGGTCTCATACCGCGAAAAGGCTTACACCGGACTGGAGTACGGCATGGAGAGCTACTACCCGACATGGAAGACAGATGAAAACCATGAGTCAGTGCAAACCGGAATCAGGGTATACGAGAGCCTCTTCGGAAAGAAGCCGGTGGTAGATAAGTGGACCTTCTCTACCAACGGTATCATGACCTGCGGGACATTCGGGATACCGACAATAGGATTCGGACCGGGGAACGAAGTGCTGGCACACGCCCCCGATGAGAAGGTGCCTGTAAGCGACCTGATAGCTGCCTCGGCATTCTATGCTGCATTCGCATTTGAGTTTGCGGGTCAGGGATGACCTGGTTGCTGCCCCGGCATTTATTTTTACGGGACAGGGATAACCCTGCTGCCTCCCGGGCACCTGTTATTGAAGAATATGGATATGCTCGCTGCTCCTGGTGCCTGGCACATTTCTTATGAGTTTGCAGTCCGTTATTAACCCGGGGTGAGAGAAAAAATTTAATGAAAAACTGAAAACAGTGATATGAGGCTGAATGAAAAGACAGATAAGATAGCTGCGACTAAATCAGGTCTCTACGGCAAGGATTTCCTACTTACCTGGGAAAAAAGCCTGACAGACCTTAACATGGTGCTGGATATTGCATCGGTGCTCAGGGAGATGCGTAATTCGAACATCTCAACGAGGCTGTTTGATTCGGGACTGGCCATCTCGAACTTCAGGGATAAATCGACCCGTACACGATTTTCATTTGCCTCGGCAGCTAATCTGCTTGGGCTGGCGGTGCAGGATCTTGACGAGGAGAAGTCGCAGATAGCCCACGGTGAGACTGTCCGTGAGACTGCGAACATGATCTCTTTCATGTCTGATTTCATAGGTATCCGAGATGACATCTTCCTGGGCGAGGGCAACAGGTACATGCGCGAGGTGGGCACTGCCCTCGACGAGGGCTTTGAGCAGGGTGTGCTGCCGGTGCGACCCGGCATCGTCAACCTGCAGTGCGACATGGATCACCCGACACAGGCAATGGCTGACCTTATGCATCTTGGAAACCATTTCGGATCACTGGAGAACCTGAGGGGAAAGAAGCTGGTGATGAGCTGGGCCTACTCGCCGAGCTACGGTAAGCCGCTGTCGGTGCCCCAGGGAATCATTGCACTTATGTCACGCTTCGGGATGGAGATAGAGCTGACTTACCCTGAAGGGTATAACCTTATCCCTGAGATAGTTGAGCTGGCGGAAAAGAATGCTGCTGCTGCCGGCGGCTCTCTCCGTGTCAGCCACTCGATGGAAGAGGCGATGAGAGGTGCGGACATTGTTTATCCAAAGAGCTGGGCACCATATAATATCATGCAGCAGAGGACGGAGTTGCTGAAAAAGGGAGACAGGGCAGGACTGAAGGATCTGGAGAATGTATGCCTTTCAAAGAATGCGAGCTTCAGGCACTGGGAGTTCAATGATGAGAAGCTGAAGCTGACGAAGAACAGCGGAGCCCTTTACATGCACTGCCTGCCGGCTGACATCAGTGGTGTCTCATGCGAGTGCGGGGAGGTCAGCGCCGAAGCATTTGAGCGTTACAGGATCGAGACCTACAGGGAGGCAGGATATAAACCGTACATCATCGCGGCTATGATGCTTGCCAACCGGTTTGAAAACCCCGGGGAGTTACTTGCGGGCATGATGAAAAGAAACCACATGAGAGTGGGGTGGTGATATTTTATGATGTAGGGGGCAGAGTAGTTATCCTGTTTAATGGCTGTCAGCGGGCAGCAGGAAGATAAGAGATCGCCTCACCTGTTTCCGGGGGCATTGATAGTCCGGGGCGGCTCATATACGATTAGTAATACTGCTATCAAGGCAATCAGCTGATTGTACGCAGCAGATAGTTACCCCTTCTCTCGTGGCCGGTCATCTCTCCCTTTTCAACCACCACCTCACCGCCTTTGATGACATATTCAGGTGAACCCCTTACAGCCATACCTTCATAGATGTTGATGTCACAGTTCATGTGGTGACTCTCTGCCGAGATAATTCCTGCCGGCTCCGGGTTCCATATCACAATATCAGCATCGGAACCGGCACTGATATCTCCTTTCCGCGGATAGATTCCAAATATCCTGGCAGGTTCAGAAGAGTATAAATTAACTAATTGGTTAAAATTTAACCGCCCGGTTAATATTCCGAAGGTATAAAGCAGTGCAAGTCGGTGTTCCACGCCACCTGCTCCTCCGGGGATTCTTCTGAAGTCTTCCAGGCCGGCCCTCTTCTGTTCTGCTGTGTAAGGACAGTGGTCGGTACCGACGGTGTTGAGTGTGCCGTCGGCCAGGGCATGCCAGAGGGCGTCACTGTCGGCCTCCGTACGGAGCGGGGGGCTGATGACGTAGGGCGAGGTATGTTCAAACGGTCCCGTATACTTTGAGTTATCGAGAAGAAGGTACTGGGGGCAGGTCTCTGCATAGACTGTCTGACTACGGGAACGTGCCTCCCTGATATGTTCAAGTGATTCTGCTGTTGAAACATGGACTATATAGAGAGGGCACTCTGCCTCTGCTGCCAGCCCAATAGCTTTCTTTACCGCAGATGACTCCAGGCGTGATGGTCTGGAGAGGAGATGGTACAGGGGGAGGGTATGACCGTCGAGGATGAATCTGTCTCTCAGCCTTTCAATCTCATCTCCCTCCTCACAATGGACTGTGACCGTGCCACCGGCTTTGCCGACAGCCTTCATCACCCTCAGTAGATCCTCATCACCAAGTCCAACGGTTTGTTTGTAGGCCATGTATACCTTGAAGGAGGTGACACCCAGCCTGATGCACTCCATGATCTCATCGGGGATGCTTTCTCTCCACTCAACGGGACTGACATGAAAGGCATAGTCGGTCAGGGAGCATTCTGCCTCTCTCATCCGCTTTTCAAGTGCCAGGGGCAGAGGCTCTCCCTTCTCCGGTGTCACAAAGTCGATCAGTGTTGTGGTGCCTCCGAAGAGTGCGGCCCTGCTGCCGGAGAGGAAGTCATCCGATGAAAAGCCTGCAGGTGACGGCAGGTGCATGTGCACATGAGGGTCAACGCCCCCGGGAAGGACGAACATTCCTGTAGCGTCAATAATCCTGTCGGCATCATTTGCGGGTAAATCAGTAACTACGGAGGAAACTGCCCCGTCCTGTGTCAGCACATCAGTGATGCGGCTTATCTCAGGAGTGACGACGGTGCCGTTTTTGATGAGTATCTTCATCGCGGTGTGGGACGTACTGGATTCGAACCAGTGACCTCTTGCGTGTGAAGCAAGCGCTCTAAACCGACTGAGCTAACGTCCCGACTTATGTCAAATGGCTCTTGCGGGTGATCGGCCGATAGGCTGACGATGCCTGCCGAACTGACATCACGGGTGGTGACAAAGATAAAAAAATTATCTTTGTTTACAGGGCAGTCAGACTCCACCACAGCTTCAATGAATCACGACCGCATTACTGAAAAAAAGAAGAAATCTCCCTTCGGCCTGATCCTTCACCTTCATCCCCGTAAAGTGAAGGAGTCAACACTGCGCTTCAGCCTCACCTTCGGCCTTGGGGGCATGGCAGCACTGCTGATGGTGATACAGGTTGTAACCGGACTGCTGCTGAAATTTCATTATGAGCCCTCACCGGGGGAAGCCTATAATTCGATTCTGAATCTGCAGGAGAGCCTGCTCTTCGGAAAAATGCTGCGCAATATCCACCACTGGAGCGCCCTGGCAATGGTGTGGATAGTCTTCCTTCACATGCTGCGCGTCGTCTTCACAGGTGCCTACCGCAAACCCAGGGACGTCTCGTGGATCCTGGGACTGGCATTGATGATACTGGTGGTGCTGTCGAATTTCACCGGCTACCTGCTGCCGTGGGACCAGCTATCATACTGGGCAGTGACGGTGGCCACCAGCCTGCTGTCGTATGTGCCCCTCGCCGGTGAGTACATCAGGGAGGCGCTGCTGGGAGGAAAGGAGGTGGGACAGCCCACGCTCACCAACTTCTTCAACCTCCATACCGGGATAATCCCGCTGTTGATAATAGCACTGATGGCATGGCACTTCTGGAGGATACGCAGGGCCGGCGGTGTCATCGTTGCAGACAGGGACAGGGAGAGTCCCATGGTTGATACCAGCCCCCATCTCGTTAACCGCGAGTTTGTCGTGGCACTGGTCCTTCTTGCAGCCATCTTCCTCATCAGCAGCCTGCTTGATGCTCCCCTGAGGGAACGTGCCAACCCGGCGTTCAGCCCGAATCCCGCCAAGGCACCGTGGTACTTCATGGGTTTGCAGGAGCTGCTGATACACTTTCATCCCTTCTTTGCCGTGGCGGTCTTTCCGCTGACGGTGCTGGCCGCAGCCGTCTGGATGCCTTATATGAAGAGTGATGACACCAACCAGGGCATATGGTTCATCTCCCACCGCGGGGTCATATCTGCAAAATTCTCTCTCTCGGCAGGAGTACTCTTTACAGTGTTTTTTATCGGCCTGAGCGAGCTGCTGCCTGATCCCGAGATGCTGCTGCCGGGGGTACCACCACTGATAACAACGGGACTGCTCCCTTTTCTGTTGCTGGCGCTGACTGTGTGGGTTTTTATGAACTATATCCGCAGACGTTTCTCCCTGATCCGCTCTGAGATGATACAATCTGTTATCATTGTGGTTGTCACTTCGTATACTATTCTCACTTTTACGGGCATATTCCTCAGGGGTGAAGGGATGAACCTGGTGTGGCCGTGGAAGGTATGAACAGAAAAAGTAGCGCTGAACAGTGAAAAAGAGACCTGCAGCACATCAAAAAGAACGAGGAGGGGGATGGGACAATTTTCTCAGGCCGGGGGAGAGAAGAAGAACCTCACCAGGGCAGGAGGATGGAAGAATTAACGTCAACAAGCCAGTGGAGGGAGGAATTAATTCTCCCGGGCCGGAGGAGGTAGTTAGTAATGCCCACAAGCCAGAGGAAGAAGACATTAACTCCCAAATCCTGGCGGAGGGAAGAAGGAACTTCCTCCGGAAGGCATGGAAGATACTCGGGCTGGTGGCTGTGGCCGAGCTATTCATCTTCCTCATCAGCCTCCTGAAACCTTCAAGGGAGGCAGGAAGCGGCGAACCGGAAGCAACCCTCAGAGTGATTGGCAATATTGAAGATTTTCCTCCCGGAACGGTGACGCCCGACAGG
Source organism: Bacteroidales bacterium UBA4772 (assembly GCA_002403305.1). Taxonomy (GTDB): domain Bacteria; phylum Bacteroidota; class Bacteroidia; order Bacteroidales; family VadinHA17; genus SR-FBR-E99. The sequence continues at coordinate 207,586 of DHHM01000014.1, read as the reverse complement.
ATCAACAAGCTATATATCGTCCGTGAGAAGGACGGCGCGTTCCTTGCTCTCTCGATAGTGTGCCCGCATCTCGGATGCTCGGTTCTGTGGGATGAGACGAAAAAACAGTTCGACTGCCCGTGCCACTCATCGGCCTTTGACCGGCAGGGGGTGGTGCTGAGCTCGCCGGCACCCAGGCCGCTTGACTATTTCCCGGTCATCATTGAGGAGGGTAAGGTGAAGGTCAACATCAGCCGGCATACAAAGCGAAAGAGATTCGAACAGGAGCAGGTGACCTATGCGGTTTAAACAGGCAGAAAACGGGATGGGACCCTGGAAGAGGGCAGGGTTCGCGGCTACAGTCATCTTTGTCGCGGCATTTCCCGTTTACCTGGCAAGGACAGCCCTGGAGAAGCAGGAGGCAGAGACAGCATCGGGGGCTTATTTTGTTGGCAGGAACGCCTGTATCGAGTGTCACAAGATAGAGGATGACCTCTGGGTTGGGTCGCACCACGACCTTGCCATGGACAGGGCTACGGACAGCACTGTCCTGGGCGACTTCAACGATTACGAGTTCAGTCACCGTGGCAAGGTGCACCGCATGTTCCGCCGCGACAGTCTCTTTTATGTCAATACTGAGGGTCCAACCGGCAGTTTTGAGGATTTCCTGGTGGCATATACATTCGGATATACTCCATTGCAGCAATACCTGGTGCCGTTTAAAGGTGGAAGACTGCAGTGTCTCCCCATCGCATGGGATACCGAAAGGAGCAGGTGGTTTCACCTGGGCGACACGGTTTATGACGGCGAAGATCTGGGTCCTGGGAACTGGCTCTACTGGACCGGCCAGGCGCAGAACTGGAACGGCATGTGCGCCGACTGCCACTCTACGAACCTGAAAAAGAACTATAACCCGGTCACCAAAACCTATAATACAACCTGGTCGGAGATCGATGTCAGCTGCGAGGCATGCCACGGTCCCGCTTCCGATCATATTATCTGGGCCAACCTGCCCGAGGGGTCAAGGCCCATGGATGTCAACACCGGTTTGACAGTGCGGACCAGTAACCTCACCAACGAGGAGCTGCTCAATGTATGTGCCCGCTGTCACTCACGCCGTGCCATAATGGGCGACTATGAAGATGACAACAGCGACCTGCTGAACTATATGATCCCGATGCTTGTATCGCCGCCCTTATACTATGCTGACGGCCAGATATTGGACGAGGTTTACGAGTTCGGCTCGTTCACCCAGAGCAGGATGTATGAGAAGGAGGTGATGTGCAGCGACTGTCACGACTCGCATTCCGCCACTACGAAAGAGCCTGACAACAGACTCTGCCTCCAGTGCCACCGTCCTGATATCTACGACACACCGCGGCATCACTTTCACAAGATGGATCCGGGAACAGGTACAAGGCAATCGGCAGGCATGGGAGCAGGGGAGGGCGGGGAGAGTACCGGAGCCGGTCGGCTGATAAACCGCGGGGAGCCTGAATATGTTGAAGGCACGGGAGCCCAGTGCGTCAACTGTCACATGACCGGCAGGTACTATATGGGTAATGATTACCGGCGTGACCACAGCTTCAGGATACCGCGTCCCGACCTGACGATGAGCATAGGGACGCCCAACGCGTGCAACGACTGTCACAAGGATAAGACAACGGCATGGTCACTGAGTTATATTGAGAAGTGGTACGGGGAGAGAAGGCGTCCCCATTACGGTGAGACCTTTGCGGCGGCTGACAGGAATGAACGCGGCGCGATCCCGGACCTGGTGCTTTATGCTGAGAATGAGCTCTTCCCCCTGATGGTGAGGGCCACGGCGGTGAGGTACCTGGGACGGTTCAACACTGCGGAGAGCAACAGGGCAGTGGAGCGGGCGCTGACAGACCCCGCCTCGCTGGTGCGGCATACGGCTGTCATGAGCTACAACCCGCCAGATGCTGTCACATATGAGAAGCTGATGATGCCTCGCCTCAATGACCCCGTCAGAGCGATACGCGCCGAAGCCGGCATCAGGCTTTCGGAGCTGCCGGCGGAGCAGCTGAGCGCCGCCGCGAGGAAAGCCAGGAGAGAGGCCCTTGAGGAGTACAGGGCAATAAACATCTACACGGCTGACTTTCCGGGAGGCGCCTTCAACCTGGGTGTCATGCATGCTAACGCCGGTGAGCTGGAGAAGGCAGCAGAATCTTACAGGGAGGCGCTCAGGATCGACGGGCTCTTCTACCTGGCAAAGGTAAATCTGGCAACGGTATATGCGAGGCAGGGTAACTACAGGGAGGCGGAGAGGCTTCTCCGCGAGATACTGGTGGAACACCCGGAGTTGCATGAGATAAACAGATCCCTGGCCATGTTGCTGGCCGAGCAGGGGAGATACGAGGAGAGCAGGGAGTACTTTCAAAAGGCAGCTACGCTGATGCCTGAGCAGACGAGGATCCTTTACAACCTCGGGCTGCTCGAGAACGCCCTGGACAATACTGCAGCGGCAGAAGGTTATCTGCTAAAAATCCTCGGCCGGGAACCTGATAATTATGATTACCTGTATGCCCTGGCCACCTTTTACCTGGAGCACGGTGAGAAGGCTAAGGCCATGATCTATGCAAGGCAGCTCGCTCAGAAATTCCCGAATAATCCTGCCGGCAGGCAGTTGGTGGATGCTGCAGGCAAATAGAGACGCACATACTGCACGTCTCTATCCTGTTTCCTGCTACCTGGTAGACCTCTTATCTGTCAACCGGGTATGGCTTGTGTTTCGGCCACAGACGCAGCTCATCGGTGATCTTCAGTCTGTCACCACGTTCCACGGTCTGACTGACCACTCGGTTATCAGGCCGTTTTTCACGTAGGGATCGCGGCTGACGAAGTCATGTGCAGCGTCAGGGTTGTCTCCCCTGAATATCAGCACAGCACCGTCGGCCGGCTCTGCCAGGGCTCCGGCCATCACCAGCCGTCCGTCACGGTGGAATTCACGTATCAGCCCGAGGTGCTCCTCGCGAAAAGGAGCCCGCCGCTCTATGTAGTTGTCAACGGTCTTGTAGAAGAGGATATAATACATGGTCTGAGATATTGATCAGGTGGTTTGTTCCTGTGCCAGCAGGGTGATGTCTCTTCCGTAGAGGGTATCCTTCGGGTAGTCATGCCTGACAAGCCTTATCATCGAGAGCCCCAGCTCCTCCATTGTGTTGAAATAATCCGGGCTTAGTTTTTTACCGACACGGAAGAACCAGTTTATATATGTGTAGAAGGCGTGCGTTTTCTTCTGTCCCTTATATGGTTTGATGAATCCCGGACGGTAGCCGTAAACCCTTTTGAAGGGCAGCTTCCTCAGGTCGTTTTCGGTCTTTCCCTTGATCCGCGCCCATTCGGTCTTGCCTTTTTCAGTACCGTCAGTACCTGCCCCGGATACGTAGACGAAAACCATATCGCTGTTGAGTCTGCTTACGGTCTCACCGAAATGCATCGTAAGATCATAGGTCACTTTACGATACTTGTCCATTTTCATTCCCACGGATGAGACGCCGAGGCAGAAGAAGCAGGCATCATATCCTGCCAGATGTTCAGCCACCGGTGAGAGATCATGGAAATCCTCGTGGATGATCTCCTTCAGTTTTGGATGAGTGATTCCGAGCGGTTTTCTGCTTATGATAAGCACATTGCTGATGGCCTGGTTTTCAAGACATACCAGCAGTATACCCTCTCCGACCATCCCGGTAGCGCCGGTGATTATGACTTTTAATCCTTGTTGCATAACTGTCAGTATTGATTTCCGGAACAAATTAACAACAATATGACCTGATTGATATGATCATACAAATATTTAACCCTAAATCATTTTTGAAATTGATGAAAAGTTACTTTTACTGACCGATCTGAACTATCAGGATTGGGAATGATCAATCCGGGCCACCAAACAGAAAAGTAATCATGCAGGAAACAGAATTCAGGGTTTACGGCTACCGCTGGGTTATGCTGAGTGTCTACATGCTGGCAATTACAATCAACCAGATAATGTGGATCACTTTTGCACCCATAACAATTGATGCAACGGGGTACTATGGCGTTTCCGACCTTAAGATCGGGATTCTTTCCATGTGTTTCATGATCGTTTACCTTGTGGTGTCGATTCCTGCATCATGGATCATTGATACATACGGTATCCGTGCAGGGGTGGGGACCGGTGTGGTACTGACGGGGGTTTTCGGCATGATGCGGGGGCTTGTTTCAGATAATTACAGTTTGCTCTTGCTGGCGCAGATCGGAATTGCCACAGGCCAGCCGTTTCTTCTGAACTCCATCACGAAGGTTGCAGCACGATGGTTTCCCATGAAGGAGAGAGCAACAGCCTCAGGACTGGGCACCCTGGCCATGTATTTCGGTATCCTGGCGGGGATAAGCCTGACACCTTTCCTGGCAAATGGCCACGGGATAGACGGGATGCTCTACATCTACGGAATCACCTCCCTGGTTATCGCGGCGATCTTTTTCCTATTCGCAAGGGAGCGGCCACTTACGGCTCCATGTCATCCTGACCAGGAGGAACGCGCCCTGGCCATCGACGGAATGAAGCTTCTTTTCAGGAATAAGAATTTTCTGTGGCTAATGGTAATATTCTTTATCGGGTTGGGAGTATTCAATTCTGTTACCACATGGATTGAGAATATCCTGAGTCCCAGAGGATTTTCTGCCGAACAGGCGGGGATTACCGGCGGTCTTATGATCATTGGCGGAATAGTGGGGGCTGTTGTCATGCCCTTCCTTTCAGACCGCTACAGGAAGCGAATACCGTTTATTATGATTGCTCTGGCAGGTGCAACGGCAGGTCTTGCAGGAGTAACCTACGCTACAAACTATGCCTTGCTGCTTTTTTCGGCTGGAGCATTTGGATTTTTCCTGCTCAGCTCGGGTCCGATAGGATTCCAGTATGGCGCCGAGGTGACATTTCCCGTTTCCGAAGGCACGTCAAACGGAATTCTCCTGCTCATGGGACAGATCTCAGGGATAGCGTTCATTTTCGGTATGGACGGCTTCAAGTCTCCGGTGACCGGGTCAATGACCGCACCGTTATTTGTGATGATCATACTGATGCTTGTCAGCTTTATTTTTTCTTCCCGACTAAGGGAATCGGCACTCTTAAGCGGACAGAACAAGCAGGACAAACCATGAAAAGGAGAAACTACAGATCAGCATCAGTAACCCTCTTTCTGTCAGTCATCTTTCTTTTGCAGGGTATTTCTCTCAAAGGACAGGATGGGGTTGCCGACTCTGTTACGGACAAAAGAATTCAGCATGTTCAGCTGACGGCCCTGCAGGACAAGCAGAATGCACAGATATGGTGGTACGGTTGGCTTGCCGGGTACAGTGCGGCCACTGCAGGGCAGGTAATCGTCTCTTTATCAACGGATAACCTGGCCACACGTCAGGATATGGTCCTGGGGGCTGCAACGACTTTTCTCGGAGCGCTGGGGCAGTTAATTACACCCATTGTCTCCAAAAATGCGAATGCAGATTATCCCTCCTATCGAGATTATATTGCAGGAGAACAACCTTTATCGGAAGAGCAGGCAGCTGAACTGCTGAAGACATTGGCTTTAAGGGAAAAGGAAGGAAGGTCATGGAAGACCCATGCCATTGCAGGCGTGGTGAACATCAGCAGCGGTCTGATCACATGGCTGGGGTTCAAACGAACCGTATGGGACGGGCTGGCGAATTTTGCCCTTAATACCGCGGTGACGGAAGCACAGATATGGACTCAGCCCACAAGGGCAATAAAAGATTATGAGAGGTACCTCCGTGAAAATCATCCGGAAGCAGGCATGGCTCCTTTGAAGCCTGAAAGTGAATGGACCGTTAGTGTATTTCCCGGTGGTATTGCCATAAGGCTTGATTTTTGAGTTCGGAAATTACCGGCTAATTTATAGCTGTCAGAACATCTTCCCGTCGTGAGGTGGATGCAGCGCAGGTTTTTTGCTCCATCATAACCGTCGGCAGAAAATCACTGTCTGTCGATAAATCAGTGACACCAGTCTAAAGAATTCTTTCCCGGGAGTTTGCCATTATAGTTTTGTCTCATCAAGTTTCACGAAATGAAAAGGATGAGTACAAATAGATTATTAACTGCCGTGGCAGTCATGGTCCTGGCGGTTATGGCAGCCTCTGCCCAGGAGAAGCGGTGGACTCTGGCAGAATGCATCGATTACGCCCTGAATGAAAACATACAGGTACGCAAGGCGGAGGTCTCTGTCAGTGTGGGAGAGATCAGCCTGCAACAGGCAAGGGACAACCGCTGGCCCAGCCTGAGTGCCTCACTGGGTGAGAACCTGGGATGGCAGCAGGTGACCGGAACCAACGGTGAGACCTCGTTTGATGGCTCGGCACGCACCAGCGCCTCTCTGAGCAGCGGCGTGACCCTCTTCAGCGGTTTTCAGACACAGAATCAGATCAGACAGGCCGAACTGAACTTCGAAAGTCTTCAGTACAGCACCGCTGAGACCAGGGAGAACGTCTCCCTGAACATAATGAACGCTTATCTGCAGGTCCTCTACGCAGAGGAGCAGGTCGTCAACAGCCGCAACCAGGCTGATGCCACCCGTGAAGAACTGGCCCTGGCAAGAGAAAGGTATGGCCTCGGAGCCATTGCCAACAGCGACTACCTGCAGGTGAAGACCCAGCTCGCGAGCGAGGAGCTGACACTCGCCAACGCGGTAAATAACCTGAAAATGGCAAAGGTGACATTGATGCAGCTTATGGAATATCCTGTTGATGAGTCATTTGAAATTGCCAGGCCGGATATGGATGCCATTATATCGACTATACCCGCTGCCGATGCGGCGAATGTTTATGAAGAGGCCCTCCAGGTAAAGCCCCGGATCAAGAATGCAGAAATATACCGTGAGAGTTCGGAGGTGGACCTTGATCTGGCAAAGGGAGGATTTTATCCATCCGTCTCGATGAATGCCGGACTGAGTACAGGATTCACCCAGGCGGCAGAGGTGGGATCACAGCTAAAGAGCGGATTCTCGCCTTCAGTGGGATTATCCGTTTCCATACCCATTTTCAGAAACAACCAGAACAAATCGTCAGTGGCCAGGTCGAAGTATGGAATTACCACTGCAGAGCTCGATGAGCTCAACACAAAGAACCAGTTGCGCAAGGAGGTAGAGCAGGCGGTCCTTGACGCACAGTCGGCAGTTATCAGTTATGAGGCTGCAGTCAAACAGCACGACGCATCCCTGGAATCGTACAATGTGGCCGGGGAGAAGTTCAAGCTCGGAGCCATGAACTCCATCGATTTCCTGATACAAAAGACAAACCTGACCACGGCTGAGAGCAAGCTGCTTCAGGCAAAATACGAGCTTGTTTACAGTCACAAGATCATCGACTTCTACAGGGGAGTCCCGCTTTCGTTTTAAAAATTAAAGAACAATTAAAGAGTGATAACAATGAAAGGCAAAAGAATTTTAATAAGCGGCGGAATGCTGGCGGTTGTTGCGATAACGCTGCTGACTGTTCATAGCTGCAAGAAGAGCAAGTCATACATTTATGAGACCTCGAAAGTAACGAAGGGCTCGATTGTCAATACCGTTACCGCTTCAGGGACCATTGAGGCCATCACCTCGGTTGTTGTGGGAACACAGGTCTCCGGTATTGTTGAAAAGCTGCATGTGGATTTTAACACACAGGTGAAAAAGGGACAGGTCCTTGCAGAGCTTGACAAAACTGCACTGAAATCAAGCGTGCAGCAGTCGCTTGCCACACTTGAGAATGCCAGGGCAGAGATGGAATACCAGGCATCAAATTATGAGCGGAGCAAGGCTCTTTATGAGAAGAACCTGATTGCGCAGGCTGATCATGACCAGGCCAGGTATAACTATGAGAAATCAAAGGCCACGCTTAAAAACTCTCAGGCGCAGTATGACAAAGCCCTGGTGCAGCTCGGCTATGCCACAATATATTCGCCCATCGACGGGGTGGTGATGAACAGGGCGGTTGATGAAGGCCAGACGGTAGCTGCCAGCTTCAACACCCCTGAAATCTTCACAATAGCCCAGGACCTCACGCAGATGCAGGTAGAGGCTGACATAGACGAATCAGATATCGGGATGATCAGGAAGGGACAGCGGGTAGAGTTTGACGTCGATGCATTCCCCGATGAGAAATTCGCAGGCACCGTTGAGCAGATAAGGCTGTCACCGGTCAACACATCTGGTGTTGTTACCTATACGGTTATCATCAATGCTCCCAATCCTGACAAAAAGCTTCTGCCCGGGATGACGGCCAACATTGTCATCTATTCGGAGGAGATAAAAGATGTGCTCATCGTTCCTTACAGGGCAGTTAAGTTCACCCCTGATGCTGATTATCTTGCCAGGCTGGTTAAGGAGATGGCTTCCACGCGTGATAAGAATGGCACGGCCGGTGGCGCCGGCATTCCCGGTGGCACCGGCGGGCCTGCAGGAGGCATGAGCGGCCCGGGAGCAGGTACTGGAGCAGGCAGTGGAATGCGAGGCATTCCCGGTAGCCAGCTGCCGGAGGGCTTTACCCCGCCTGAGGGATTCAAGATTCCAACAATGGTATGGGTGAAGGATGAGAAGGGAATTCACCCGGTCCGGGTAGAACTCGGATCCAGCGACGGTGACAATGCAGAGGTGCGAACCGGTCTGGAGGAGGGTGCCGAGGTTGTCACAAAGATGACCCTGGCCACGGCAAAAGAGAAGAAAGAGCAGGAGGTGGCTTCAAATCCCTTCATGCCGGCCCCTCCCGGAAGAAGAAATACGCGGAGTACATCCAGCGCATCAGGAACAAACTCATCTGCACGAAACTGACTATGAAGGCAATTATTGACATATCATCATTGAAAAAGGACTATTACGTGGGAGAGGTGACGGTCCATGCCCTGAGGGGTGTCGACCTGAAGATCAACCAGGGTGAGTTTGTTGCGATCATGGGGGCCAGCGGCTCCGGGAAGTCGACCATGCTGAACATCATTGGCTGCCTTGACAGGCCAACGGAAGGTACATATATCCTTGACGGAGTGAATGTAGCCGGGATGTCCAGGAACGAAAGGGCTGCGATACGCAACCTGAAGATAGGCTTCGTCTTTCAGTCGTATAACCTGCTCTCGCGCACCTCGGCACTGGAGAATGTGGAGCTGCCTCTGATGTACAACTCAGCGGTAAAGACTAAGGAGCGCAGGGAGAGGGCTGTTGCGGCGCTCGAAGCGGTAGGCCTGGCTGACAGGATGGGTCACATGCCCAACCAGCTCTCCGGCGGACAGCAACAGAGGGTGGCCATAGCCCGCTCACTGGTGAATGACCCGGTGGTGATTCTTGCCGATGAGGCCACGGGTAACCTTGACAGCCGGACATCATATGAGATCATGTCGCTTTTCCAGGATCTGAACAGCAAAGGCAAGACCATAGTCTTCGTGACACATGAGCCTGACATAGCCCGCTGCATGACACGCAGCATCGTGTTCCGTGACGGGCATATAATAAGGGAGGAAGAGATAATAAACCGTATAGTTGCCGGAGAGGTACTTGAAGCATTGCCGGTTGAAGAAGATTAAACAAAGGGATCAGAATGAATATTGGAAATCTATTGAAAGTTGCACTGAATGCGCTGAAGCGCAATAAGATGCGTTCTCTCCTGACCATGCTCGGGATAATCATCGGCGTGGCATCAGTCATCACCATGCTCGCCATTGGCCAGGGATCAAAGAAGAGCATACAGGATCAGATAGCGAGTATGGGTTCGAACATGCTTTTCGTAATGCCCTCCGGCATGCGCACGGGAGGCGTTCAGCAGGGAAGCGCCAGCTCGCAGAGTCTGACAGTGAATGATGTCAGCGCCATCAAAATGGAGTGTGATGCCGTGATTGCAGTGTCGCCCGAGGTGAGAAGCAGCGGACAGGCCGTCTACGGTAATTCAAACTGGCCCACGACAATATACGGTGGCAATGAGGACTATCTTGAGATAAAGAGCTGGACAGTAGTCAGCGGACGCAATTTAACCGACAGTGAAGCTAAAGGCTCTGCCAAGGTGTGTCTCATCGGACGCACCGTGGCCGACGAGCTGTTTGGCGAAGGGATAGATCCCACGGGTGAGACAATACGTTTTAAGAATATCCCTTTCAAAATTATAGGCGTGCTGGAGCAAAAAGGGCAGAACAGCTTCGGGCAGGACCAGGACGATGTGCTGATTGCACCCTATACAACCGTTCAGAAACGGATACTTGCCCAGAATCATATCCAGTCGATCCAGATGTCGGCCCGCAGTGCTGAAGAGTCAGCCCCGGCTATGGGGCAGGTGGAGGAGGTACTCCGGCGCACCCATAAGCTGCGTGAAAATGAAGATAATGATTTTCAGATCAGAAGCCAGGAGGAGCTTTCAACAACGATGACCTCAGTGACAGATATACTTACCATTCTCCTGGGGGCAATAGCCGGAATATCACTTCTCGTGGGAGGCATCGGGATTATGAATATAATGTATGTCTCGGTCACTGAGCGTACCAGGGAGATAGGGCTGAGGATGTCGCTCGGTGGCAAGAGTATGGATATACTGCTTCAGTTCCTGATAGAATCTATTATGCTTAGTGTTTTCGGAGGTATCGTTGGTATCATGCTGGGCTTTGCGGCCTCACAAATCGTTGAGGCACTTACCTCATGGCCTATAAGCGTGATGTGGAGCTCTGCAATACTGGCGTTTGTTGTGTGTACGGTCATCGGTATCTTCTTCGGATGGTATCCCGCGAGGAGGGCAGCTGAGCTGGACCCCATCGACGCACTCAGATATGAATGATAATAGAAGGAGAATCATTAGCTTTGACGATGGTATGAGTAATAAGGGAACGATAAGGAAGAGAAAGGGATTGCCTCTGCTGCTGCACGCAACAGGATGGTTAATCCTCTTCATACTGCCTCAGTTCCTGATAGCAGGCGGACTGTTCAAAGATAGCCGGACCACCACTGTTATTTTATTCAACACCTTTGTCTTCTTCGTTCTGTTCTACGTCAATTACCTCTGGCTGGTCCCTCGACTGGCCGAAAAGGGCAGATGGTTCAGCTTCATTATTCTTGCAGCATCCCTGATAGTGATAATGGGATTGGCTTCAGGGGAGTTCTATGAACGGCTCTTCACTCCACCCCCGGAGGTCATTGAGCGGATGAGGGAGGAAGAGCAAAGGACTCCGCACAGTGATGATCGTGGCAGGCGCAGGGGAGAAGGTATGGCGCTCTACAACTTCTTCATAACCTCATTCCTTGTCTCAGGGTTTGCGGTCGGATTAAGGTATGCTGAGAGTGCACTGCGGAAGGAGGAGGAGATCAAGGAACTGGAGCGTGAGAAGCTGAACTCGGAGTTGGCGCTTCTTAAGAACCAGGTCAGTCCCCACTTCTTCTTCAACACGCTGAACAATATCTATTCGCTTATTGAGATAAATCAGAAAGATGCGCAGGATGCAGTGCTCAGTCTCTCGAAGATGATGCGTTACATGCTCTATGAATCGGAGCAGGGAAATACAAAGCTCAGCCATGAGATAGAATTCATGAAGGGTTATATCGATCTCATGAAGCTCCGGATGAGTGACCGCGTAAGTCTTACGGTCAGCTGGCCTTCGGAGTATGACGATCTTGATTTACCTCCGTTGCTGTTCATCCCGTTCATAGAAAACGCTTTCAAGCACGGTGTGAGCTATCAGGATAACTCCTTTATTGAGGTCTCCATGAGTCAGGAGAAGGATCTGATCTCCTTTGTTGCCAGAAACAGCGTGAGCGCAGCGAACACCGGCGGGCCTCAGGCCGTGTCGGGCATCGGACTGGAGAATGTCAGGAAGAGGCTGGCGTTGCTTTACCCCGGCCGTCATGAGCTGAAGATCGATGAGCAGGAATCGGTGTTCAGTGTTGAGCTGACGATAAAGACTCAACCCCCGGGCAGATGATAAAGGTCGTTGCCATAGATGATGAGCCGCTGGCGCTCCAGCTGGTCAGGGGATACGTTGAGAAGACGCCCTTTCTTGAGCTGGCAGGTCTCTTCGACAATCCTGTAGAGGCCGTGGCATTTATAGGTTCATCAGATGTTGACCTGGTGCTTCTCGACGTGCAGATGCCCGACCTGACGGGCACCGAGCTGGCCAGGGTCATCAGCGGCGGACCGAAGGTGATATTTACCACAGCATATGAGAAGTATGCATTGGAGGGCTTCAAGCTTGACGCCATCGATTACCTGCTGAAGCCCTTCAGCTATGCCGGGTTCCTGAAAGCGGCACAGAAGGCTGACAGGCTGATAGAGCTAGAGAGGAAGGAGCTGCCGGAGCTTGAGGTGCGGAGTGATTTTCTCTTCATCAAGTCAGACTATAAGATCAGGCGCATCAATTTCTCCGAGATACATTACATTGAGGGGCTGAAGGATTACGTCAAGATCTTCCTGATCGGCGAGAAAAAGCCTGTTCTGTCACTCTCCACCCTGAAAGCCCTGGAAGCCAGGCTTCCTGATGACAAATTCATGCGTGTACACAGGTCTTACATCGTCAACCTTGAAACCGTCAGGGTCATTGAGCGCAACCGTATCGTCTATGGCGAGGTGCGTATCCCTGTTACCGACCAGTACAGGGAGAATTTCCGGAGGTTTCTCGACAGGAATTTTATCTGACCTTGTCCGGGCTATGGTTCAATCAAGGTTTGAAGGATGCCGGAAGCAGTGGACCAGGTGGTCATTGACGATCCCCGCACCCTGCAAGAAAGCATAGGTTATTGTTGATCCCACAAAGGTAAAGCCTCTCTTCTTCAGGTCTTTGCTTATAAGGTCAGATAGAGGGGTGCGTGCAGGCAGCTCATCCAGGCTCTTCCAGTGGTTTACTATAACAGAGCCGTTGGTAAACCCCCAAATATATTTATCAAAAGACCCAAACTTTTCCTGTATCCTGAGAAAAGCCCCGGCATTATTTATTGCCGACTTTATTTTCAGCCTGTTACGGATGATCCCTTCATCCATCATAAGTTCGTTGATTTTCTTTTCGTCATACCTGGCTATCCTGGAAGGGTTAAAGCCTTCAAATGCCCTGCGATATCCCTCGCGTCTGTGGAGTATTGTTCTCCATGACAGGCCTGCCTGGGCGCCGTCAAGGACGATGGCCTCAAACCACCTGGTATCATTATGTAAGGGTACGCCCCACTCATTGTCATGGTAGCTTATCATCAGAGGGTCGCCTGAGGGCCATTCGCAGCTTTTTCTCATCTTAATCCGAACCTGTAGGAGAACTTCAACAGAAAAACGTTATGCGGCTTATTGTCAGTGAAGAGATAATTGGCCTGTGAGCCGAAATCGAAAAGACCGTCACCGGAATAGTATTCCCTTGTCTGTGACCAGACCAGGTAGGCTGTGGAACCGGGAAGGAACTCCCAGCGAATCACCAGGTTGTGAAGGAACTCACTCACGGTGAAGTCGGGATTGCCGAAATTGTAATCAATCATGCCGTCAAGGTTCTCATCGACCATATATGTGCCATCAGAGTAGCTTGTCTCACCAGTCGCGAATGTGTGGTACCTGCCGGACAACTCATCGGCAACGGGATCTGTGATACGCTTGAAGTCACTGTACTTGCCCGAACCGAAGAAGGGCTGGCCCCAGTACTGAATTGTCAGGTCCGGGGTGATATTGTAATCAACTCTCAGGGACATACTGAGTATTTTCTGATCGATGGCGCCAAAGATGTACCTGGGTGTGTAGAGCCCGCTTGTTAAAAAAGAGACAGTGGTCACGTACTGCATCTCACTTTTCGACCTGCTCCACTCCGGCTCAGCGCTGATTGTGAGAGTATTGACAGGCCGGTATTCCAGCTCAAGGCTTAGATCGTAACTTGTCCGAACGGCCTGGAAGGTCTTAAAGAGGCTGAAGTCAACCTCAGCGGAGAGCTTCTTCCGTGAGTTGGAGTTGATTCCTCCGCCTATATATAACTGTCCTGGCATTTTCATCGCCGGGCCGCCTCTGAGAAGCAGGTTGTCTGTCTCCTGACTGTTAAGCTGTGCGCTGATAAATGAGCTCCAGAGATTCTTATAATGTGCTGACCATGACTGAGATATGCCAATCAGATTGGTATGCCCCCCGAAATCCATCAGATGGATCAGGTTGGTACCGAAGTAAATGCTGTTGAAGATACTGAACGGCTCGTAGATGTTGTAGTTTATTACCCCCACTCCCAGATACTGGTCGGCAACCTGCATGTATCCCATGTCATTCAGCTCCAGCCCTGGCGATTTCCATGCCGAGAGATAGAGAAACTGCCAGTTGCCTCCTATCTTGCCAGTCATCAGATTTCCGCCGAAGCCGCTCAGGGATGTTCGCGACGGGTCATACTCGGTGTATTCTGCATCCGGTCTCCTGAAGTTATGTATTACTGAGCGCTGTGTACGGGCTATCGCATCCTCAGTTCCGCTTACGTTGCTGAGAACGGCGCGCAGCTGGAAGATATAGTTCATCTCGCCGAAATACTGTGTGAAATCAATGCCTCCCGTTGTCGCAGATTTATGAAAGTAATTCTCAGTCTCCTCATTCAGAACCCTGATGGTACTGGTCATCATTCCCCCGATGATTGTCTTTCCAGCGTTGAAATCCTGCTGAACCCTTCCGATGGCAAAATTTGTCAGCGGTTCGGCGGTCAGGTATGATGTTTCGCCTGTCAGTTCATTACGGATCCTGGTATTGACATGTGACGTCACCGCTTCAATGACCCCTACCGAGAGTCCGCCGGCCGATTTGCCGGTTAACTTTGCCGCACCGATGATTGGAGTGAACTGTGGTGTCCAGGCAAATTCACCGTCTTCTGCATCGTGGCTCAGTGACGGTCTCCTGCCTATTCGTCTCGAATAGAAAAGATTGTCGTTTCCCACGCCACCATCGCCAATACCAAGGTTGTATGAGGTAATGTTCTTGCCCTCAATGAAGAAAGGTCTTTTCTCCCTGAAGTATGTTTCAAAGGCTGTCAGGTTGACTTCTGAGGGGTCAGCTTCGACCTGCCCGAAGTCGGGGTTCAGGGAGAGGCTGAGTATCATGTTGTTCGTCAATCCTATCTTGGCGTCAAGGCCTGCATTGGCTTTTATATCAGATCCGTCGTACCACGGGTTGCCCTCTTCCCCCTCGTAGGTTTCAAGTTTGGTCACCCCGTATGGTGTAAGATCAAACAGAGTTCGCGGTTCTATATTACTCAGTCCGTAAAGAAGTCCTGCATTGTGCACCAGCCCGGAGGCATTTCTGGCGATAGGTTGCCACAGGTCAGTTTCATTATGCCGGTAAATCTCCCTGATTATTTCCAGTCCCCACACCTGATTCTCAGAGGCGGAGAAGCGGAGCTGGGTAAGCGGAATACGCATCTCTGCCGCCCATCCCCAGTCATAAACGGCTGTTTTTACATACCAGATGGGGTCGAAAGTCTCATCTTCGTTCATCCCGTCATCGGTCCAGATCAGGTCGCCCTTGACGCCGGCAGCGCTGACTCCAAAACCAAATGAGGTACGCTGGTCAAAGTATGAATCAAATGCTATAACAACCTCGTCACCATCGGTATCGTCACGCCGGGTCATCCTCGAGACGATGCTGTCAGGGGCGGTGTCATAGGCCTTAATGGCAACGTAAATGCTGTGGTCGTCATAGAGCAGCTTGAATTCGGTCTTCTGCTTTACCGGGGCTCCTTCATAGGGTTCAAACTGTCGGAAATCACCGCTCCACTCGCCCTGCTCCCAGGCCTTATCATCCAGCTCTCCGTTGATGACAGGCGGGTCAGTAATACGGGTGGCGGTGTAGATCCTCTTGGCAAAGTCCTGCCCGCTGACCGTCAGCGACAGCAGTACAGAGATGAAGATGAGGCATTTTCTCATTCGATTATTATTTCATTGGTCTAATGGAACTAGCATGAAATAAAATAAGTATATCCTTTTCTGAGTTGCTGCTCATGCAAGTTTCATTAAGTCAGTATTGCAGGGTTACTACCAGACAGCGAGTCAAATTTAAATAAAATTCTGTTCACCACGGAATACTAAGCAGAGGGGTGGTCAAAAAAAGAAGAGCGGGCTTATACCACCCGCTCTTCCAGACCTGCATGTACAGGCGCTTACTGCAGCCCGAACCTGTAGGTAAATTTTATAAGAAAGACGTCATAGGGTTTCTTATCGGTATAGAGATTGTTCAGATTCTGCTCAAGTGAAAACGAGCCTGTGCTGTCATAGTAGTCGCGTGTCTGCGACCATACGAGGTATATTGTTGACCCCGGACGGAATTCCCATCGGGCAACCAGGTTTGACAGGAACTGATCATAGTTGTTGTCCGGATTACGAAAATCGTAGTCGCTGGTGCCGTCATTGTTGTCATCAACGTAGTACCTGTTTTCATCCGGATCGAAAGTCACCTCACCGTCCGTCAGGATGCGGTAACGGTCTGAAAGTTTCTCTGCCCCGGGATCTGTCACTACCTTGAACCTGCTGTAGTCCATTGCTGCCAGGAATGGCTGTCCCCAGTACTGGATGGTAAGGTCGGGAGTGATGTTGTAGTTCAGCCTGAGCGACATACTGACTATCTGCTGGTCTATGCGGCTGAGAATGTAGTGGTCGCCTTCAGAAATATGGGATACGTACTGAAGGGTATTCATATTCTTTGAGTAGGAGGGGGAGAGCGTCACAGAAAAAGACTGTCCCGGTTTGGCCGTGAGGTTGAAGCCTGCGGAGTATCTTTTTGAGGCATCCTCGCCACCTTTTCCGCTGTTGGCCCACAAGGTTGCGTAAATCATTTTCGAGTTGTTTGAGCCTACATTGATGAAACCGTTGAGGTATGACGGGCTGAGCATGGAGGGGCCTCCGCGGAGCATGGTGTTGGATAGGGAGTTACCTGAATAGTTGCCACCGAGGCTTATCCACCAGAGGTTTTTGAACTGCGTGTAAACGCTCAGGTTACCTCCGGTGAAAAGATGCGTGCCACCCCAGTCCCATCCGGTCCATAAGTTTGCATTGGGTCTTATCTGCCTGAAGATGCCGAAGGGCTTGTCAAAGTTGTAGGCCGACCAGAGTCCTGTCATGCCGGCGTCAGCGCTCTGCAGGTAACCTACGTCGTTGAGGTCAAACCCCGGAGACTTGAAATAGCCGAAGCCCATTATGTTCCAGTGACCTCCTATTTTCCCTGCCTGCACGTTACCGCCGAAACCATTGATGGAGGTTCTCGTGGGGTCCACCTCAACATAATCAGCATCGGGTCTCTGGTAGAAGTGGACCGGTGAGCGCTGGATCCTTTCTATGGCCTCCTCGCTACCGTTGAGGTTGCTTGCCGCCACAGCTCCTGAGACGAACCAGCTTCTCTCACTGCCGAACTGATGGGAGAAATCGACTCCGGCAGTATTGGCGCTTCTGACCAGCGTGTTGATTCCTGTTCCTTCAAGAAAGCGATGAGTGTTTGTGAAGCCTCCTCCGATGACAGTACGACCCTCTCCGAAGTCCTTCATCACCCTCGAGACAAGATAGTTGGTAAGGGGCTCCACGGTCTGCCACGATCTCTCACCCAGCGAGTCGATCTCTGCGCTGCCCTCTGCCGTCACTGCCTCCACGATACCTATAGAGAGGCCGTCCGGGGTCTTGCCCGTCAGCTTGGCGGCGCTGATGATGGGGGTAACACGCGGTACTCTTGCATATTCGTTATCTTCGGTTTCTGCATAGATCTGGGGGTTGCGGCCGATCCTCCTGGAGTAAAAGAGATTGTCGAAGCCAATGTCTCCGTCGCCTATCCCAGTCTTGAAGCTTGTGATATTATTGCCTTCAATAAAGAAAGGTCTCTTCTCCTGAAAGAAGGTCTCATAGGCGGTAAGGTTGACCTCCGAAGGGTCAGCCTCAACCTGTCCGAAGTCAGGATTAACAGTGAGATCCAGGGTCATGTTATTGGTGATGCCGAATTTGGCGTCAAGTCCGGCGTTGTATTTCCAGGCGGAGCCGGTTGCAAAGGGGTTGCCCTCTTCGCTTTCAAATCGCTCATGGCTGCCCACCACGAAAGGTGTTATGTCAGCCTGCTTTCTCGGTTTGATACCTGTTATACCGGTCATCTCACCGAAATTATGAACCAGGCCTGAGGAGTTGCGGTCTATATGTTGCCAGACAGACATCTCCTGCTTGCGGAACAGCTTTCTGAGCACTTCGAGCCCCCATATTCCGTTATCTGATATCCTGAATCTCAGCTGTGTGAGCGGTATTTTTATTTCAGCGGCCCACCCCCAGTCATACATTTTAGTGGCTGTGAACCAGATAGGATCCCAGGTTTCATCTTCTACCTGTCCGTCGCTGGCCCATATGAAATCGTTCTTCACTCCTGCAGTATTGACAATAAAGACAAAGCCGGTGCGAAGATCATGGTAACTGTCAAAGGAGATGCCTACAAAGTCTCCGTCGGCATTATCCCTCCGCGAGATGCGCCTGACGATACTGTCTGTCTGTGTGTCGAAGGCTTTTATGGCGACGTAAATATTATTGTCGTCGTACCTCACGCAGAACCGGGTCTGCTGCGAGGGTTGAGCGCCGTTATGGGGTTCAAACTGGGTGAATTCGCCGGTCCATGTACCTGATAGCCAAGCTTCATCTTCAAGGTATCCGTCGATTGTGGGTGCTTTTGAGGTGAACAGTGCGCAGTAGCTCTTCCTGGGTATTGTATCCCTGGCGCCTGCCAGCAGACACAAAAAGGCTAAAAACGCGGTCAGAGCAATTCTTTTCATGGCGGTAAGAGTTAAAGTCCAAAATGCAAGTCCGGTTTAAAGACTTAGTTTTGGTCCTAATGCTGCATGGGGGATTGCTCAGTCGGCAGTCTTCAGTCGGCAGTCTTCAGTCGGCAGTCCTCAGCCTTCAGTCGCAATTAAGAATTAAGAGTTGTCTTTAAGACTGCGGATTGTGGACTGTGGACTGAAGACTGTAAAAGGGGAGGGTTGGTCATATGAACTCGTAGCTGTTGCCGGTGTGGGAGAGAAATCTGAAGAGTCCTTCACGGGGGATTATCAGGGAGGCGGTGTTTGTGTTGGGGTGGAAGGAGAGTCTCTCGTGGTTCAGCAGGTTTTTATCGATGAAAAGATGCACATGCCGGGTGTGGTCATTTATCAGCCCGAAGGGGGAGACAGAGCCCGGGGTGAGTCCCAGGTACTGCATGAGCCTCCTGTCTGATGCGAAGGAGAGCTTGCCCTGGTGGAGTTTCTGTTCCAGTTCCCGGATATTGAGCTTCGAATCATAGTATAATATCACCAGGTAATGCCTGTTGCCCTTATGATTGCGGAAAAAGATATTCTTGCAGTGGCCTGAATCAATGCCGGCCCAATATTTCATAGCCTCCTCAACGGTAGGCACCGGCGGGTGTTCAATATACTCGTATGGGATCTCAAGACGGTCGAGCAGAGCATATAGTTCTGCCGGCCCTCTCATTGTCCGCCTGAGGGTTTGGGACAGTATTTGAACTGCATATCGCAGAGCAGCGCGAGATCTTCCCCTGCTTCCCGGAGGTCTACATCCTCTTCATCATAATGCCATTCGATCTCCACGGGTACACCCTCTTCCCTCAGTGTCTGAAGGTTTGTAAAGATATCGAAGAGAAACTTGGCTGACGACGAATTGAAATACTCGAGATCAAGTTTCAGCAGAAGAGGCTTCTGATCAGTATAGGGTCTCTTCTCCCTGACCCAGATCAGAAACTCTTCCATCCACTCAAGAATCGGATAATACAGGCTGCGGACATCTTCCGGCGCCGATTTGCCGGCAATGAGAAACTTGTTTTCTTCAGGTGCCAGTATGATCTCCGGTGTGAGGTCTGTGGCCCTGTGTCTGAAATCTTTCATTCTACTCCCCTTTTATGCAAAAGTTGCATTTTTTCTTCAAATGTCAAAAATAAATATCAAAACAGCCCTTTCTCCTCAGCATCAGGACTGTAGCCTTCATCTTCCGACAGAGTCGTACCCCGTGAGGCAGCAACGGCCAGCATGTCGCAACGTTCGTTTTCAGGATCATTGTTATGGCCTTTGACCCATTTCAGGGTCACTTTATGCCGACGGTATGCCTCCAGAAACCTGTTCCACAGATCCGGGTTCTTCTTTTTTGCAAACAGTTTCATCTCCCAGTTGAAGAGCCAGCCGTTGTTGACCGCGTTGACCAGGTACTGTGAATCGGTATAGAGGGTCACGGTCGTTCCGTCTCTCTTAAGAGCCTCAAGGCCTATGATGGCGGCAAGCAGTTCCATACGGTTGTTGGTTGTAAGGCGAAACCCTTCCGATAGCTCCTTGCGGTGCCTGCCTGACATGAGAACGACGCCGTAGCCTCCGGGTCCCGGATTGCCGCTGCAGGCACCGTCGGTATAGATTGTAACCTCATCAGCCATTGGGCAGGGTTATACCGGTGTTGCTGATGAACAGACGTATGGCTATGGCGATAAGAATTATGCCGAAGAACTTTTTCAGGATATGTAGTCCGGTCTGCCCCAGGAGTTTCTCGATGGCCGATGTGAGGCGCAGTACGATATAGACTATGATCATGTTGAGCAGCAGTGCAATGAGGATATTTACTGTCTCGTACTCCGCCCTGAGTGAAAGGATTGTGGTGATGGATCCGGCCCCTGCAATAAGAGGAAAGGCAATCGGCACTATAGTTCCTCCACCGGGAGAATCGTGCCTGAAGAACTCTGCCCCCAGCACCATCTCCATACCGAGAAGGAAGATGATGAATGAACCTGCAATGGCAAACGAGCCGGCATCGATGCCGAAGATACCCAGGAGCTTCTCACCGAAGATGAGGAAAGCCAGAAATATGGCCAGTGAAACGACCGTTGCCCTTTCGGCATTAACCTTCCCCGCCTTTGCCTTGATATCCAGTATTATGGGTATTGATCCGGGAATGTCAATGATGGCAAACAGGACCATGAAGGCAGCTACTATCTCCAGAAAATTTAAATGCATGTAAAAATTTTTGCAAAGATAGTTAATTCAGTCGGCAGTCAGCAGTACCAGTCGGCAGTAACAGTCGGCAGTCAGCAGTCGGCAGTCAGCAGTACCAGTCGGCAGTACCAGTCGGCAGTCAGCAGTACCAGTCGGCAGTACCAGTCGGCAGTCAGCAGTACCAGTCGGCAGTCTGTTAATTGCTGCTTTACTGAGGGCTGAGGGCTGAGGACTGAGGACTACTGCCTTATATCCATCTCCTCAAGAAGATGGCCGGCACCGGAGTAGACATCCATCACCCAGAGGACGTAGCGTATGTCAACGCATATGCATCTCTGGAGGTCAGGTTCGAAGGCGATGTCACCGGTCATTGCCTCCCAGTTGCCGTCAAAGGCCAGTCCTATCAGCTCACCGTTGCCGTTCAGCACCGGGCTTCCGGAGTTGCCGCCGGTGATGTCGTTGCTGGTGATGAAGCAGACCGGTAAATGGCCTTCCTCTGCAGCATACCTGCCATAATCCCTCTTTTCGTTGAGGTCTATAAGTCGCTGTGGCAGATCGAACTCATAATCGCCGGGCTTGTATTTCTGCACCACGCCGTCGAGCGTCGTATACCAGTTGTAATGAACCGCATCATAAGGGTAGTAGTCGAGCAACTTGCCGTAGGTCAGCCTCATGGTGAAGTTGGCATCAGGATACTGGGTCTTGTCGGGCTGATATTCCATGACACCGGCCATGTAGAGACGGCGTCCCTTTGTCAGGTCGTCGTTGTAACCTTCAAGGTCTTTGCGGAGTGTCGACTGAACCTCACTGATCGATTTTGCCACCACAAATGCAGGGTCCTTCTGCAGAACCTTGAGGTTCGGGTCGGAGAGGAATGCATTCAGTTTCTCCGGTGATGTAAATATAGATTTAACAAAGATGTTATCAACAAATGCGTCGACGTTCCCTTTATATTTCTTGTCGATGAGGGTATAGAAGTCAGGCCAGTATTTCGGATCGATATCCTCCCTGTAGAGTTTGATCATCGCTTTCGTGACCTTCCTGTCAGTGGGGTAGTTGTAGTCGCCGTAGAAATTGTCAGTATAGCTCTTCAGCCTGCCTTTCAACCTGTCAATTTTCTCCTGGTCTTTTTCGGCGAGCATCTCTTCCATGGGAGTCATCATCCCTGCCAGGCTGATCAGTTCCAGTGAACGGCCGAGGGTCTCCGACAGGTATTGCTGGGCATTGTACTTCTCTGCCCGGCCCTTGATGGCGTTCTCAATCAGGGTAAGGGCTGTACCGTACTTATCGGTGCGTGCCGGGTCGGCTCTGACCCACTCCATGAATTCCTTCTGGAATGCAGCTTTCTTCTCCGCAGTGCGAAGACGTTCCAGTCCTTCATTCTGGCCTATTGAGAATTTCCAGTAGTTGGAAGAGCCTGAGTATTTTGATGCATACTGAATATTGACTTTCGGGTCAGCCATCATATCCTTCATCAGGATATCCTGCCTTATGCCCCGTATCTTGATCCTGTTAGCGTTGGTGATCTTCATTGCCTCATCAACCTCCCAGGAGGTCATATATCTTGTTGTGCCGCCGGGGTAGCCCATCACCATGGTAAAGTCCTCTTTCTGAAGGTTCTTTATGGAAACGGGGAGGTAGTGCTTCGGCTTGAGGGGCACATTATCCTCTGAATACTGTGCCGGTTTGCCGTCGGGACTCATATAGACGCGGAAGACACTGAAGTCGCCCGTGTGGCGCGGCCACATCCAGTTGTCGGTGTCATGACCGAATTTACCGATCGAGTTAGGAGGTGTACCTACAAGTCTCACATCGGAGAAAACCTCATATACAAGCAGGAAATACTGATTCCCGCTGTAGAAGGGCTGTACACGTGCGTTGTAGTGTGTGTCTTTCGTGGCTTCGGCAGTTATGGCTGAGCTCTCGTCATTAATGGCATCGCGGCGTTCTGCCTCTGTCATCCCGTCAGTGACCTTGCCAAGGACACGGTCAGTAACATCCTCGATGCGCACCAGGAAGGTGACGCTGAGGCCGGGGTTGGCCAGTTCTTCTGCCTGCGACATAGCCCAGAAACCGTTGTTGAGGTAATCATGTTCCACGGTGCTGTGGCTCTGTATAGCCCCGTAACCGCAGTGGTGGTTGGTGAGCAGGAGGCCCTCGGGCGATACTATCTCGCCGGTGCATCCGCCGCCGAAGATCACTATTGCATCTTTGATACTTGCATTATTGACGCTGTAGATATCTTCAGCCGTCAGTTTCAGGCCCATCTCGGTCATGGTGCCGATGTTCAGTTTTTCAAGCAGCGGCAGCAGCCACATGCCTTCATCGGCCCTGGCCTGGTAGCCGGAGAATGTAATCAGAATTACAAGAACGGATAAGAATTTTCTCATAAGTTTAATGTTGATAAATTTTACGAATTGCCAAAGATATTAAAATAGATGTTCGGGGAATATGATTTTAACATTTTATGGGAAAGGGAGTTCTCGCTGCAAATCAGTGAGGTTAAAGGAGAGCCGGTGGTAGGGGG
Organism: Bacteroidales bacterium UBA4772; assembly: GCA_002403305.1. Lineage (GTDB taxonomy): Bacteria > Bacteroidota > Bacteroidia > Bacteroidales > VadinHA17 > SR-FBR-E99. The sequence goes on along the minus strand of DHHM01000014.1, from coordinate 184,151 downwards.
TGATGCCGTGTTCTCTGATTGCCCGCCGGTGGTCTGCCGTGGGGTATCCCCTGTTATGGCGCCACCCGTACTGCGGAAAGAGAGCATCCAGCTCCTCCATATGCCTGTCGCGCTCCGTCTTGGCGAGTACCGAGGCGGCGGCTATGGAGAGGTAGGTGGCGTCGCCGCGCACTATGGTATGGTGCGGTATGTTGTTGTAGATATAGAATCGGTTGCCGTCTATCAGCAGCAGCAGTGGTTCCTCTTTCAGTCCGGCTATCGCCCTGTGCATGGCTTTGATCGATGCGCGGAGTATGTTCATGGCATCTATCTCCTGGTTGCTGCATGAGGCTATGTTCCAGGCGACGGCTCTGGCGGTGATCTCATCGCGCAGTCTCTCCCTCTGTCGTGCTGTCAGCTTCTTGGAGTCGTTGAGCTCCCTGTTGCGGTATCTCTTCGGCAGTATCACTGCTGCCGCGTATACCGGACCTGCGAGGCAACCGCGTCCTGCCTCGTCGCATCCCGCCTCCCTTATGCCGTCGCCGAAGTGAGGTTTCAGCATCAGGGTTCTGATTTCAGTGTTTGGCTGATGCAGTTCCACATCTCTGTAGCGGCGTTCTGCCAGGTGTACCTCAAAGAGTTGGTTATCCCCTCCTGCGTCAGGCGGCGGCGCAGCGCCTCATTATCGATGAGGCGTGCCATAGCTGCCGCTATGGCCTCTGCGTCAGCGGGGCTGACGCAGAGCGCCGCGCCGCCGCTGACCTCCGGCAGCGACGTGGTGTCAGAGAGGATGCAGGGCGTGCCGCACCGCTGCGCCTCCACCACCGGGATGCCAAAACCCTCAAGCCACGGCACAAACAGCAGCGCCCCGGCAGCGCCGTAGAGCCTGCGCAGCACGTCGCGCCCTGCAGAACCGGTAAAGCGTATGTCGCTGCCGTAGGGCGATGAGGCCAGCGCCCTGTCGAGCTCACGCGTCAGATAAAGCCTCCTGCCGGCAAGCAGCAGCAGATGATCACCGCCACCACGGCTCCTGAAGATATTATAGGCACTGATCACAGCCTCCCCATTCTTTCTCGGAGAGAAGTTGCTGACAAAAAGAAAGTAAGGTCTGCCACCGGTGAACTCGCTGCGGGTTGCTTCAGCCTCCCCCGGCGATGGCGGAGAAAAGATCTCAGCCACACCGTTGGGCACCACATTGATCTTCCCGCGGCTCATACCGTAGGTGGCAGCTATATCTTCAGCCGAGAAGCGTGAAACGGTGGCAACGCGCGCTGCCCGGCGGGCAAAACGGGGGAAGTAACGCCTGTAGTATCTGCGCTCGCATCTCGGTATGTCTTCGGGACGGTGCTCAAAGTTGAGGTCATGAATTACAGGTATGCACGGTATATCCGTCCGCAGCGGTATCATCCCGTCAGGAGCTATAAAAATATCAGCGCCACATCTCCTGAGCACCCCCGGCAGAAGCAGCTCATGCCACAGCTGCCACAGCAGGGGGTGAACAGTGCGCAGCGGGATGGTGATGTATTCCACGTTGTCAGCCTCTATGGGCAGTACATCATAACTCCTGTCTCCTATGAGCACGAATCGGTGTTCCGGGTGGTCCCTGACCATGCCACGGATGACCTCCAGGGTAAACCACCCGATACCGTCGTGCGGAAACGGCCTCAGCGTGCGTGCATTGATGGCAATGATCATTCCTGTTGCTCTTTCCGAACTACAAATGTGGCAATTAATTTATAAATTGTCATCCATTTTCCTGAAGCGAACAAAAGAGCAGATTGAAGCGAAAATTCCTGGTAAATATTGTTTTCCTGCTGACGGTAAGCATCCTTGTCAAGGCCTTCTGGGTGCTGGGCATCGACCGTACCGTTCAGAACACCGTCGGTGAGGCAGCATACGGCAGTTACTTCTCCCTATTCGGCTTTTCGGTGCTCTTCACACTGCTGCTCGACATGGGGCTCTCGGGCTTCAACAACAGGGCCGTCTCGGCTGATCCCGGCAGGGTAAAGCTCTATTTTGGAAACGTGCTTCTGCTGCGGCTGCTGCTCACGGTGGCATATTTTGCCGTGACCCTGACTGTGGCGCTGGCGCTGGGCTATTCAGGACGACAGCTCTCATTACTTCTGGTGCTGATGGTCAACCAGGTGATGGCCTCGATGATCCTCTGGCTGCGGTCGAACATAAGCGGCATGCAGTACCTCTTTCTCGACAGCCTGCTTTCGGTGGCCGACAGGCTGGTGATGATCATCATCTGCTCGGTGCTGCTCTGGGGCGGGGTGACTGACGGTCCTTTCAGGATAGAGTGGTTCGTATGGGCGCAGTCGGCAGCATACTTCACCGTCATGTGCCTGGCACTGGTGACCGTGGTACGAATGGGAGGGGTCTCAGGGGTAAGGCCCGACGCCCGGGTGCTGAGGAACATAATAGTGACCGGTCTGCCCTATGCAGTTGTTGTCTTTGCCATGACGGTCTGCTGGCGTCTCGACTCGGTTCTGATAGAGAGGCTCCTGCCCGACGGGGCGCTGCAGGCGGGCGTCTATGCACAGGCCTTCAGGCTCTTTGATGCGTTTGCCATGATCCCCGTAATGTTCGGCGGTCTGCTGCTACCCATCATGTCCAGGGAGCTTGCCACAGGAGGCAATATCAAACCGCTGGCATCAATGGCCGGCCGTATGCTTCTGGTGCCCGTGGGTGTGGTGGCGGTGACGCTGGCATCCTGCTCCGGGGAGGTGCTCGACCTCCTCTATGCCACCCCGGCAGGAGGAGCCGTGACTGCCTTCGCTCTCCTGATGATGACGCTGATACCTGTGGGGCTGATATACATTTACACCACGATGCTTACCGCCGCGGGCCGCATGAAGCGACTCGGGATTATCACCCTTGCGGGGATGGTGATGAACATCGTCCTGAACCTGATTCTCATCCCCCGCTGCCAGGCTCCCGGTGCCGCCTGGGCTGCATTCAGCACGCAGTCGCTGGTGGCACTGGCATCTTTCCTGGCGGTGGAGAGAAACCTTTTAAGCAGACAGTCCGTAAAACTGGTATCACTTTTTGCACTGATGCTGCTGCTCACCTTTGCGGCAGGACGGCTGGCAGTGCTTGCCGGCATGCCCTGGATGGCAGCAGCCGCTGTGCAGATCGTTGCCGGAATGGCCTTTGCACTGGCTTTCAGAATGATTGAGCCGCTCAAAAGCCTGAAACTGATCATCGCCGGCACCGAATCTGTTTAAAAAGTGTTATTTTTGGCAGGAATTGTACATGCGTGTGTGATATGAAGGGGTTGTATACAATCATGATACTGGCTTTTGCGTGCTCGCCGGTGTTTTCGCAGGAGCTGTCACACAGGGTGATCGTATCGGGCGCCGGCGTAGAATATATCAATACAGGCCCTGTCTTCTACCAGCATACCGCCGGAGAGGCCATGGTCAGTCTGATCAGTGAGGGAGAAATTGTCCTGACACAGGGATTCCAGCAGCCCAGCATAATACAGAAGCCGGATGTCTCGGAGGAGAGCGGTGTCAGGTTCTACCCCAACCCGGTATCAAAGGAGAATGAGATCAGGAATACCCTTATACTGGAACTGTTTACCGGTGCTGCGCTTCCATGGTCCTACGAGATTGTTATTGTCAATCTCGCCGGCTCCGTTATCTACAGTGAGGTGCTTGACATTTCTGTCGACAGCTGGAGCACATATTCTACGGGAAGTTTCTTCTACAAAAGGTTTATTGACATGGAGGCTTACTCCAAGGGTGTTTACATAGTCAGGGTGGTGAGGTCTGACGGCGATCCCGATGAGGCGAGGATACTAAAGATGTAAAACGATGAAGATGAAAAGAGGTATATATTATTTGATGCTGGCAGCACTCTTTCTTGCTGGAGGAGCGGGGAGCGTCATGGGGCAGGAAACAGGAACGGTCCCTCCGGGGATACATTACCAGGCTGTGGCCCGCGATGCAGGAGGGGAGATAAAAAACCAATCCATTGATGTAAAGTTCTCCATCCTTGCCGGGGGGACAACAGTCTATGAGGAGCTGCACCATACCACCACATCGCAGTACGGTGTCTTCTCTCTCGTCATCGGCAAGCCTGATGAGGAGCTCACGGGCACTTTTGAGGAGATCGACTGGTCCACGGGAAACCACTCACTTCAGGTCGACGTCGACCTTGGCAACGGATGGAAGAGGATGGGCACCATCTCATTCATGTCAGTGCCTTACGCACTCTATGCGGGGAAGACACTTCTACAGGAGCTGACACTGAATGGTGACCAGCTATCCATCTCCGGGGTCGACAAGTCCGTCACGGTTGACACCGACCCGGAGAATGAGCTGCAGGACCTGGGTTACAATCCTTCCACCAGGACCCTTTCTATTACCGGCGGCCAGGGAGTTGCACTGGAACCAATGGTTGCCTTCAGGGCAAGCAATACATCTGAGATCACATTGCCAAGTAAGCAAACAGTGAAATTAATATTTGATGATTTTATAACAGCACCAAATTTTAATATCGGGGGTCATTACAATCCATCTTTAGGAGAGTTTAGACCATCTTCAGATGGGATATATACCTTTAATGTCTCACTGGAACTACCTCCTGGAACTAGTGTAATTGTTAAAGTGGATGATCGCGAGGAATTAATAATTACTCCTTATAATACTGCGGGACATTATGTGGGAAGCATTACCTTGAGGCTTTCTGCGTCTAATGTTGTAACAGTTTGGGCAGGCCAACCTAGTAATTATGACTATTTCGTACTGCCCGGAGGTTACTTCTCCGGCTTCCGGGTATTCTGACAAAGAATTTGCCGGGTAAAAGATTTTAAACACCCCCCCAACTACAATACCTTATCGCCTACGGCGAATGGTTTATGTTGCCACATTGTCTACCATACCTGAATGCCTACGGCCTATGATTATCCGGATAATGCCGGTGCTACTCTACAATACCTTATCGCCTACGGCGAATGGTTTATGTTGCCACATTGTCTACCATACCTGAATGCCTACGGCCTATGCTACGGACACTACTGCCGGCTGCCGACTGCCGACTGAAGACTGAGGACTTCACTCCCTATTTTTACTATCTTTGCGCCAGACAGAAAGAGCCATGATAACCAATGACCAGCTAAAAGAGCTCACTGAACGCCGGGATGCGTTAAGGAGGTATCTTTGACATCGACGGGAAGAGAACAGAGATAAAAGAGAAAGAGGAGATGACCCGTGCTCCGGGCTTCTGGGATGACCCGAAGAAGGCCGAGGAGCTGATGAGGGAGATATCCTCTGTGAAGAGCTGGACAACCGCCTTTGAAACAGTCGATACCGCCGTCGAGGACCTCCTGGTCCTCTATGACTTCTACAAGGAGGGAGAGGTCACCGACAAGGAACTGGGGCAGCAGTATGACACTGCCCTTGCTGCCGTCGGGAAGCTCGAGGTGCGTAACATGCTCCGCAATGAGGAGGACCGCCTCGGGGCTATGCTCAAGATCAATGCCGGTGCCGGCGGCACGGAGAGCAACGACTGGGCGCAGATGCTCATGCGCATGTACCTCATGTGGGGAGAGAAGAACGGCTACAGGGTCACCGAAGCATACTACCAGGAGGGAGACGAGGCAGGCATAAAGACTGTCACCCTCGAGTTCGAGGGCGACAACGCCTACGGATACCTCAAGAGCGAGAACGGCGTGCACCGCCTGGTGCGCATCTCGCCATTCAACGCCCAGGGTAAGCGTCAGACGACATTTGCATCGGTATATGTGGCACCGCTGGTGGATGACGAAATAACCGTCGAGATCAACCCTGCCGACATCACCTGGGAGACCTTCCGCTCGTCGGGTGCGGGCGGACAGAACGTCAACAAGGTGGAGACCGCGGTACGACTGCGTCATGCACCCACAGGACTGGTGATAGAGAACCAGGAGTCACGCTCGCAGGGACAGAACAGGGAGAATGCACTGCGCCTTCTCAGGTCGCATCTCTATGAGATGGAGCTGAGGAAGAGACAGGAGGCACAGGCAAAGATTGAAGGGTCGAAGAAAAAGATAGAGTGGGGCTCACAGATAAGATCATATACACTCCACCCCTTTAAGCTGGTGAAGGACCTGCGTACCGGCTTTGAGACCGGCAATGCACAGGCAGTACTCGACGGCGAACTCGATGGGTTCATCAAGTCATACCTCATGGAGTTCGGTGGCAGCCAGTGATTCCTCATGACAAAAAGCATGATTTAAAAGGCTGATAATCCGTTTATTTACGCCATCAGGAACAAGTATATCAATGGATAAGAAAGAAAGGTTATTCGGGGATTTTCCGCCTGTCACCACAGAAGAGTGGATGGCAAAGATCACCGCCGATCTCAAGGGTGGTGATTTCAGGAAGAAACTGGTATGGAAGATGCGTGACGGCATCGAGGTAATGCCCTTCTACAGGCAGGAGGATCTCGACAGCCACCCGCTCACCAACCTCCTGCCGGGAGACTTTCCCTGGCTCAGGGGAAACAGGCTCTCTGACAACAGCTGGCTGGTGCGGCAGGATATAAGCGTCACCGACTATGGAGAGGCAAACCGCAAGGCTCTCGACATACTGATGAAAGGGGTCTCCGCACCCGGCTTCGTCATTGAAGATCCGCAGTCGGTCAACGATACCAACATAGCCACGCTCCTCAAGGGCATTCACGCGGAGAGTGTTGAGCTCAATGTTATCACCGCCGGCATGGCCAAAGAGCTCATCGCCGCCCTCAAAACGGTACTGAAGGGCATGGGCAGCGACCCCGGCAAGGTGAAGATAGTCGTCTCGGCCGACCCCCTCGGCAGGCTGCTGGCCAACGGCAAGCTGTGCGTCACCGTCGAGGAGGGTCTTGATTACCTCGCTGACCTGGTGAAGGAGAGGACGGCGCTGCCCGGACTGAAGTGTGTGGAGCCCTCAGGCACCCTCTTCAGCAACGCGGGGGCAGGACCGGTGGCAGAGCTTGCCTACACCCTGTCGCTGGGTAATGAATACATGGCGGCCCTGACATCCAGGGGCATAGACCCCGATATGGCCGCAGGAGCCTTCAGGTTCACCTTCGGCATCGGTCCCGACTTCTTCCCGGAGATAGCCAAACTCCGTGCAGCACGCCTGCTGTGGGCGGTGATTGTCAAAGGCTACAAGACTTTTTCCGCAGAGGCCTCCTTAATGCATATACACTCCGTGACAGGGAGGTGGAACAAGACCCTCTATGACGCATATGTCAACATGCTCCGCACGCAGACAGAGGCTATGTCTGCTGTCCTCGGAGGAGCGGACACAATAACCGTGGAGCCTTTTGACACCGTCTTCCGCACTGCCGGAGAATTCTCGGAGAGGATAGCCCGCAACCAGCAGCTGCTGCTGATGGAGGAGTCGCATCTCGACAAGGTGGCGGACCCCGGCGCGGGGTCATACTACCTCGAGGAGCTCACCTCGGCCATTGCTCATGAAGCATGGCGACTCTTCCTGGAGATTGAGAACGAGGGCGGATTCCTGGCAGCAGTACGGAAAGGACTGATACAGGAGAGGATAAACACCACCTCTGCCTCGCGCGAGGGTGACGTGGCTCGCCGGCGCGCCATACTGCCGGGCACCAACCAGTACCCGAACTTCACCGAGCAGCAGGCTCCGCAACACGAAAAGGAGAAGCTCTTCCCGTCAGCCGGAGCTGCAGAGGATGACGAGGTGACACGCATCATGCCCGTACGCGGGGCACAGGGGTTTGAAAAGCTGAGGCTGGCTACAGGAAAGGCCGGACGCAGGCCGCTGGCCTTCATGCTCACCATAGGCGACCGCCCCATGAGGATGGCAAGGGCGCAGTTCTCATCCAACTTCTTCGCCTGCGCAGGATACGAGGTCAGAGACAACAACGGCTTCGGATCGCCGGAGGAGGGTGTCGCTGCCGCCCTGAAGGCAGAGGCAGACATAATAGTCATCTGCAGCTCCGATGAGGAGTATGCCACCCTGGTTCCGGAGATCTATAAGATGGTTGCAGGCAATGCCCTGGTGGTGGTTGCAGGCAATCCGCCATGCACGGATGACCTCAAAGCGCTGGGGGTGGAACATTTCATCAGCGTCCGCTCGAATGTGCTGGAGACGCTGCAGATGTTCAACGGATTACTGGGAATAAAGTAACAGGAGATGAGCAACAGACCAAAATATACAGAGCACGATATCGACAGGGTCACGGTTCCCTCGCGCAATATCACCGAATGGGAGAAGGAGAACGGCATCACGCCTCTCTGGGAAACTCCCGAGCGCATACGCGTGAAGAGCGTATACACACGTGCCGACCTGAGTGAGATGGAGCACCTGAACTTTGCGGCAGGAATACCGCCTTACCTGGGAGGCCCATACTCAGCCATGTACGCCATGAAACCGTGGACTATCAGGCAGTATGCCGGTTTCTCCACCGCGGAGGAGTCTAATGCCTTCTACCGCAGGAACCTGGCAGCAGGACAGAAGGGTCTGTCGGTGGCTTTTGACCTGGCAACACACCGCGGATACGATTCGGATCATGAGCGTGTCGTCGGTGACGTGGGCAAGGCCGGTGTGGCAGTGGATTCGGTGCTTGACATGAACATACTCTTCGATCAGATACCCCTGAACAAGATGTCGGTCTCGATGACGATGAACGGTGCCGTGCTTCCCGTGCTGGCCTTTTACATCGTCGCCGGCCTCGAGCAGGGGGCAAGGCTTGAGGAGCTGCAGGGAACCATACAGAATGACATCCTGAAGGAGTTTATGGTGCGTAACACCTACATCTATCCCCCGGCCTTCTCGATGCGCATCATCGCTGACATCTTCAGGTATACCTCGGAGAAGATGCCTAAGTTCAACAGCATCTCCATCTCCGGGTACCATATGCAGGAGGCTGGTGCCACAGCAGACATAGAACTGGCGTACACCCTTGCCGACGGGCTCGAGTACCTGCGTACCGGCGTCAATGCCGGTATGAGTGTTGACGATTTTGCACCCCGTCTTTCATTCTTCTGGGCCAGCGGGTTGAATTTCTTCATGGAGATAGCCAAGATGAGGGCAGCGCGGATGCTCTGGGCAAAGATCGTCAGCGGCTTCAACCCTAAAAACCCCAAGTCGCTTGCCCTCCGCACACACACCCAGACCTCGGGATGGAGCCTCACGGAGCAGGATCCCTTCAACAATGTGGGACGCACCTGCATCGAGGCCATGGCTGCCGCCCTGGGCCACACGCAGAGCCTGCACACCAACGCCCTCGATGAGGCAATAGCGCTGCCGACGGATTTCTCCGCCAGGATAGCTCGCAACACACAGATATTCCTCCAGGAGGAGACCAGCATATGCAGGGCCGTAGACCCGTGGGCCGGTTCATACTACCTGGAGACACTCACCGACGAGATAGCGCACAAGGCATGGGAGCTGATTGAGGAGGTGGAGAGCCTCGGCGGGATGGCCAAAGCCATCGAGTCAGGAATACCCAAGATGAGGATAGAAGAGGCGGCTGCCAGGGCACAGGCCAGGATTGACTCCAGGGCACAGACCATCGTCGGGCTTAACAAGTACAGGCTGGAGAAGGAAGACCCGCTGGAGATACTGGAGGTCGACAACAGCGCCGTCCGTGAATCCCAGATCAAGAGGCTGCAGCAGCTCAAGGCATCGCGCAACGAGGAGGAGTGCCGCGCAGCCCTCGAAGCCATCACCAGGGCAGCAGAGACGGGAGAGGGGAACCTCCTCGAACTTGCTGTGGAAGCAGCATCAAAAAGAGCCACCCTCGGCGAGATATCATACGCATGTGAAAAAATAGCAGGAAGGTATAAAGCAGTGATAAGGACAATATCAGGAGTATATTCGTCGGAGTACAAGTCGGACTCCGACTTTGAAGAGGCAAAGGCCATGGCGGCCGAGTTTGCATCCAGGGCCGGCAGACAGCCCAGGATCATGATAGCGAAGATGGGACAGGACGGCCATGACCGTGGTGCCAAGGTGATATCGACAGGCTATGCCGACATCGGCTTTGATGTAGACATCGGGCCGTTGTTCCAGACCCCTGCCGAGGCCGCCCGCCAGGCAGTGGAGAATGATGTGCACCTGCTGGGTGTCTCAAGCCTTGCTGCCGGCCACAAGACCCTGATACCGCAGGTTATGAGCGAACTCAAGAAACTGGGGCGCGAGGACATACTGGTGATAGCCGGGGGCGTGATACCCCCGCAGGATTACCAGTTCCTGTATGATGCCGGCGTGGCAGCCATCTTCGGTCCCGGAACCTCAGTGTCGAAAACAGCAAAAGAGATATTATCTTTGCTATTACAGACAGTATGAGAATATACAGTATCATCACCATCATTGCCATTCTGACCGTCCTGGCCGGATGCGGCACCTCCCGGAAGACCGGGGCAGGAGAGACTGCGATAGCTGCGGCAAAGGAGCAGCCTGCACCGGTGGATACAGTTCCTGAGACAGCACCGTTCGGCAATGCCGCCCTTGCCGGCAAAGAAGAGTCAGAGAGTGAAGCCGCCACCCATGTGTGGGACTTCCGTGACGCCACCACCTGGCTACTGGGCGACATCAGCCCGGAGAGGCTGGCAGAACCACCCCACGCATCATGGTACCTGGAGGGTTACGCCAGCTATAACCCGGACCCTGAATACCTGGAACAGCTAAGAAAGATTGATATCAGCGACCTTGCGGTCACCGTGGTGCTCGGCACATGGTGCCCCGACAGCCGCAGGGAGGTGCCGCGGTTCATGAAACTGGCTGAGATGTGGGGCTTTCCGACAGAAAAGATACGGTTTATCGGAGTTGACATAAACAAGGTGGCTCCGCTGGATGATTATGGCAGCCTGGGTATAGAGAGAGTGCCTACCTTTATCTTTTTTGAAAATAATCTGGAGAAGGGACGCATCATTGAGATTCCGGTATCGTCTTTAGAACAGGATAGCAGAGATATCCTCGAAGGAAAATATGAACCGATAAACTTTTGAACCAATGGAAGAAGAAATAACCAAAAACCAGTCCGGAGTGGACGTGGGCGCCCTGGTGACAGCCATAATAGCGTTCCTGCTGGCAGTAGTGCCATGCCTTGGACTTATCGCAATCATTCCTGCAGTGATAGCCATCGTTCTGGCCATCGTCGGTCTCTCACGGTCGAACAACAACCAGGGTATGCTGGTAGGAGGACTGGTCGTCGCGGTAATCGCCCTCATGATCTCTGTGTCGCAGAGCTTCGTGATAGGCAAGATCGCCAACAACTCAGGCAAATGGTCAAACGACATCGAGAAGGTGATCAGGGATGTCACTGACGATATCGAGAAGGAGTTCGGTGATAATGAGATCACCATCCGTATCGATAATGATGACGAGACTGTTGAGATCAAGGCTTCTGCCAAGAAGGATGAGCTTAAGGACAGGCTTGAGGAGCTCGAGGGCACGACTGACACCGTGAAGAACGAAGCGGAAACGGAAACGGAGAAGGAAGAAGTGCAAAAGTGAAGCTGTCATCTTCCCGGAGAGCTTATTTTGCAGTAAACGCGATATTTGCCGGAGTGATCCTGTTCATCATGGGTTACTCCGCTTTTTATTCCCCAGACACCGGTCAGTACCCTGTCGCCTGCATCCATGAGAAGATTACAGGGCAACCGTGTCCGTCATGCGGACTCTCGCATGCGTTCTCACTTATTGTAAGGGGGCGAATCTCCGAGGCGATGGAGTGGAACAGCGTCTCACTGAGGGTCTTTCTTTTCTTTGCCGTTCAGCTGGTCATGCGCGCCGGGCTGGGGGCGTGGACACTGCTGGCCGGCAGGGGTTCAGTGGAGACTGCAGGTTCCGGGCGGGCGGCGGAGACAGTAACGGCACCCGAAAATGGAAATTTGTCAGGTCTGAGGCAGGTTACGGTCGCTGATGCGGTCATCTCATCAGCAATGGCCCTCTATGCATTCTACCCTTTCCTCAGGGCACTCTGGATATCACTCTTCTGATCCTCCGTTTTGCAAGAGAGGCTGTTACTTATATCTGTCTCTACCTCCCCCAACTATCATTCGTCGAACAGTGAGTTTATTACCCTGTAAACAAGATCACTCTCAAATCCCCTGCCCAGGGCGTGCCTCAGCAGCTTCCCCTTGAGGTCATACCTGTTCTTTGCCCTGATCTTCTTTCGCTGATCCTCTATCGTCTTTCGGAGCAGATCCATATATTCATCATCATCAATGGCTTCCAGTCCTGCTGCAATCGCCTCCGGAGATACCTTCTTGTACCGCAGTCCCATGGTGATTTTCACCCTGCCCCAGTGGCTGTGCCTGAAGTGATCAATGACAAAAGCCCTGCTGTACCTCTGCTCGTCGATGAATTTCTCTTTCAGCAGTCTTTTAATGATCTGCTCCTTCACGTTCTCATCCTCTGCTCCCCACCGGTCGAGCATCGAACTGATGTCACTGATGCAGTATTCCCTGCCCGAGCAGGCCTTCATGGCCCTGAGAAGCAGCACCTCTGTGTCAACTTTATCGCCCATGTCTGACAGCTTTTATGAACCTCTCTTTACCCCTGATGTCCTTTATGATTTCTATATTTTCATAAATATCGCGGTGCAGCAGTGCGGCCGTCTCTGCGCCGAGCTGCTCGTTGACCTCCAGCCAGAGTGCTCCTCCGGGTTCAAGGCGGGCGTCGGCTATGGCTGCTATGCTGCGGTAATAGAGCAGGGGGTCGCCGTCAGGCACGAACAGAGCCTCATGAGGCTCGAACTCTGTGACATTGCGGTGCATCTCCCCCATCTCACTCATCCTCACGTAGGGAGGGTTGCTGACGATGATGCCGCTCACCGGCACTGTTTCAGGCGCCTGGCTGAGTATGTCAGCAGCGATCAGCTGTACGGAGGTGCCGGTGAGTTGTATGTTGCGCGCTGCTGCCCGCAGTGCCGCGGGAGAGTTCTCGACAGCCACCACCGTTGCCTCCGCGAAGGTAGCCGACAGTGCTATGGCAATGCACCCCGACCCGGTGCAGAGGTCGGTGACGGTACCGGTGTAACCACGGTTACCCGCTATAATCATCGCAGTCATCTCCTCGGTCTCAGGCCTGGGTATCAGCACTCCGCTCCCGACCTCTATCCTCTGTCCGCAGAAGATGGTATAGCCGAATATATACTGCAGCGGTTCGCCGTCAGCTGCCCTGGCGGCGGCGGCAAGTATTCTTTCCAGCTGCTCCTTCTCTGCCGTGCGGTCGCCGAAGGCCAGCTGTGCACCGCTGTTCATTCCGGTGTATTCCAGTATGATGGAGGAGGCCATGGCCCCCGCCTCCTCCGGGGACCACAGGCGGCCAAGCATTAATGAAAGATGGCGCTGAATGTCGCTTATTGTTTGTAACTTTTCGGCCATGAACCAAAGATAGGCATTTGCTCTCATGAGACACACCGATGACCTGGCCTGCATGCGCCGTTGCCTTGACCTGGCACGCAATGCAGAGGGAGCAACAGCTCCCAATCCCATGGTGGGTGCGGTGATTGTGCATGACGGCGTGATCATCGGCGAGGGATACCACATGAAGGCAGGCACCCCTCATGCCGAGGTACATGCCCTGAATGCCGTGAGCGACAAGACGCTGCTGCCACAATCGGTCATGTATGTCAGCCTGGAACCCTGTTCACATCACGGACGGACCCCGCCGTGTGCCGATCTGATCATCAGCAGCGGCATCCGCAAGGTGGTGGTGGGCGCCGTGGACACCAGCCTCAGGGTGGCCGGCAGGGGCATAGCACGGATGCGTGAGGCAGGTGTGGAGGTGGTGACGGGAGTGGCAGAGCAGGAGTGCCGCATGATCAACAGGAGGTTTTTTTCGTGGCATGAGAGGCAGCGTCCCTATGTGATCCTCAAGTGGGCCCGCAGCGCCGATGGCTTCATCGACCTGGTGCGCAGCGCCGATGACCCCGTAGAGCCTCACTGGATTACCGGCATGACGGAACGGATATTGGTGCACCGATGGCGCGCGGCTGAAGATGCCATCCTCGCAGGGGGAGCCACGATACGTGCCGACAACCCGTCGCTCGACGTGCGCTTATGGACAGGGAAGAACCCTCTCAGGGTGATAGTCAGCCGCAGCGGCAACATTGACCCGCACTCAAAAGTCTTCGACGGTTCGACGGAGACACTGCTCTTCACCTGCAATGAGACCATCAGTCTGCCCGGCGTACAGACCATCAGCCTGTCAGGTAAGAACGATTTTGTAAATGAGATACTCCGCACTCTCCACTCCATGGGAGTGCAGTCGCTCTTCGTTGAGGGAGGCGCCTTTATCATAAGAAGTTTTATCGATGCCGGAGCGTGGGATGAGGCCAGGCGTTTCACCGGCATGATGAGCTTCGGCAGCGGGGTACCAGACCCTTTTTCCGACATGGTACCCGAAAAATCATTCCTTTTTGAGAAAAGTAAACTGGAAATTACGTATCATTTTGACGGGAACTCCGTATAACTCTACTGTTAGTAACTGCTATTACTTTGTTAATAAATAATTATTCGTATTTTTGAGACCCAATCTTAAAAAGGATCTGACATCATGAAACGAGGATTCTCAATTCTTGTAATGGTTCTTTTAGTTGCCGTTATTGATCTGAGCGGACAGACGGCGCGCAAATACATCAAGGCCGGAGACGAGTTTGTTCGCAACGGTATGTTCGAGGATGCCATAGACCAGTTTTCGCGGGCCATAGATGAGGCGCCCGCCTCTGCCGACGGATATGTCAAAAGAGCGATGGCTTACGAGCTGACAGGCGATTACGGCCTGGCGTGTGACGACTACAGAAGAGCCGGCAATTTCAAACCCGACGATACCGGTATACTTTATAACCTGGCACGCATGTGCAACAGGCTCGGGGCTGAAGAGAAGACAACCACGGACGAGAGGATCAGGTTCTATTCGGAAGCTGTCGGACTGTTGCAGAGGGCCATCCGTGCAGAGTACCGCAACGGCAAGCTATACACGGAGAAGGTTGTATCACTGATAGGCATGGAACTGTGGGACCAGGCTCTCGGAGCCTCTGACACTGCCCTGCAGATGAGAGACGATGCCCTGAACTACTATTACCAGGGAATCATCTACCAGAGGAAGAACGATTACAACACTGCCAGGCGGCAGCTTGAAAAGGCTGTGACCAAGGACAAATCGTTTACCGAAGCCCGTCTGGAGCTGGCCAGGGTGCTCATCCGTCAGGGCGACGTGAACAGTGCGCTGGGCCAATGCAACATGGTTATGAAGCAGGATGACAGGAATGTTGATGCTTACCTGACCAGGGCACTGGCTTATGAAGCCAAGCTCGATTATCCGGCAGCAATCAACGATGTCTCCACCGCTATACTGCTCGAACCGGCAACGGCCGCACACTATGTCAGCAGGGGCACCTTCTATCAGAAGTTCAACCAGCATCTTGCCGCGGTGAACGATTTCACCAAGGCGCTGGCCATTGACCCCTATATGACAGAGACATTCCTGCTGCGCGCCAAGTCATATGAGGAGATGAACGACTTCGAAAAGGCCGGCGACGACTATTCGCGGGTCATCACCATGAATGACAGCAACTCTTCAGCAAAGCAGATGCTTAAGGAGGCCAATGAGAGGCTCTACGCCATCAACCGCGAGACCAACAGTCCCGAGATCATGATAGAGTCACCCACCATCATATCAGGACGTGAGATAGAGGTCGGTCTCGACAGGGAGACCGTGCTCATTACAGGCAAGATAACAGACAAGAGCATGCTGGCAGAGTTTTCCATCAACAGCCAGCCGGTAGCTTGCGAGGGCAATGGCACCATACCGTTCTCAGCGGAGGTTGAGATATCCGAAGATGAGATGGTCCGGATCGTTGCCCGCGATATCTATGACAACGAGAGTGCACTGTCATACCGTGTCAGGCGCACGGAGGTGGATCCACCGGAGATAGAGATACTTGCGCCTTACCTGGCAGGAGAGAACATGCTGGTGATAGACAGCATCGCCACCCGCATCGACATAGAGGGTAAGATACTTGACCAGAACATGATCAAGTCGGTCATGATCGAAAACATCAGCGCCCAGTTCTCGCATGACAACCTTAACCCCGAGTTCATCGCCAAGGGGGTAGATATCAGGAACAACGACAAGATCACCATCCTTGTGGAGGACAAGTACGGCAACAGGACCATTAAAGATTTCGCCCTCAATCGGAACGGCACAACCATCTCCGAGTCGAACCCGATGGGAAATACGCTTGTGGTCTTTATTGAGAACAGCGATTACAAAAACTTTGCTGAGCTGCAGGGACCGCCCAGGGATGCAAGCCTTGTCAGCTCCGTGCTGGAAGGCGACTACCAGGTGCTTCCCGTGCGCAGACTCAGGAACCAGACCAAGCAGCAGATGGAGAAGTTTTTCTCCATCGACCTGCGTGATGAGGTCAGGGCCAAGAAGATCAAGTCGCTGGTGATATGGTTTGCCGGGCACGGCAAGTTTATCAACGATGTCGGTTACTGGATACCTGTTGACGCCCGCCGCGATGAGGAGTTCACCTATTACAGCCTCAACACTCTCAGGGCTTCCATGGAGACCTACATGAACTACCTGACACATGTTCTTGTGATCACCGACGCCTGTGAGTCGGGTCCCAGCTTTTACCAGGCCATGAGATCTGACATTAAGCCCCGCAACTGTTCCGACTGGAGGGCTACACAGTTCAAATCGAGCCAGGTATTTTCATCCGCCGGTTATGAGCTGGCGGTTGACGACTCCCAGTTCACCCGTACCTTCGTGAACACTCTCAGGGGTAACCCCAACACCTGCATCTCCATCGAAGAGATAGTGATGCAGGTTACGAAAGCCGTCTCCCAAAACAATCAGCAGAAGCCCAAATTCGGAAAAATTACCGGCCTGAAAGATGAAGATGGCACCTTCTTCTTTGTAAAGAAATAGCCTGATGTACCTGAGAAGCGGTTATTACGGGAACTCACTCTCTCTCCTCTCGGCGTGCCTGCTTCTTATATCCTTGCTGTGGCCCATCAGTGCATCGGGGCAGCATTACTATTTCGAACATTACAGCTCCAAGGAGGGGCTGAGCGCTTCCAAGGTATACACTGTCATTCAGGATGCCAATGACTTCATATGGCTTGGCACAGGCAGCGGGGTGACACGGTTCGACGGACTGAGGTTCGAGAACTTCTCCACCTCTGACAGCCTTGCACCGGGAGGGGTGAAGAGTATCTTCGAGGACAGCCGGGGACGGTTATGGCTTGGCCATATCGGAGGAGGAATGTCGGTCCTTGAAGGCAATATCTTCAGACGGGTGAGCTTTTCTCCTTCCCTCTTCATCGGGGTTGACTCTGCCCGTATCACCGACCCGCTGATCCCGGTGATGAGTCTCACGGGAGATGTTACCGCGATTGTTGAATATGAGGGTTCACTATGGGTAGCCACATCCCTGGGAGGAGCATTGCGTCTTGAGATACCGGAAAACGGCGCTGCGGTGATGACCGGACAGCAGTATATGGGGAGGCAGGGACTGAGCAATGATGCCTTCGGCCTCTTCAGTGACAGTCGCGGCAGCCTCTACTGCATCACTGACATCGGGATCAAAAAGTACGATCATGCCAGCGACAGGTTCATCCCCTTTCATCCGGAGGGACTGACAAAGTATTTTCTGACAACCACCATCTTTGAAGACTCGCGGAACAACATGTGGTTTGGCACCTTCAACGGGGGGCTCTACCGGCTGGACAGCGATACGGGTGAGATGGGCTTCTACGATACGCGTAACAGTCTGTGGGGTAACTTCGTGACCTACATCACTGAAGATTACCGGGGCAACATATGGGTTTCATCAATGGAGGACTGGGAGAGCAGGGGTGGGATCACGATATTCACTCCTGAAGGCACCAGGATCTTCAACAGCACCAACGGGCTCATGGCACGGCATATACTGTGCATGACCGAAGACAGGGAGAGGAACATTCTGATAGCAGACAGGGATGCCGGGTTCTTTATCTACAAGGGTGATCACTTTACCTCGTTCCCTGCACCTGAGTTTCTTCCTTCAAATGATGTCTATAGCCTTGCCCAGGATACCACCGGTCGCTATTGGTTCGGCACGAGCAAGGGACTCTCACTGTATGACCCGGAGAATGATGGAGAGGATCGTGTCATGCTCAGCGGCTTCCCCTCAGCCCTTGACGAGGTGCACATAAACATCGTAAGTCCTGACGCCTATGGCAATGTATGGATCGTCACCTCGGGCGATGAGGTCTTCAGGTATGATCTCCGGGAGAAGACCTACAGGTATGACCTCGATCTCAACGCCAGCCTGCGTTCTCTGAGGATAGCCGCGCTGGCTGCCGACGACAGTCACAACATCTGGCTGGGTACTGACCGTGCACTTATCTCGTGGGATGAAAAGAGGAAGCAGGTCACTACCTACACTCAGATCAACGGGCTGACGGGCAATAATATAACCTCGCTCTTCTGTGACAGCAGGGGAGTGATGTGGATAGGCACCGAAGAGCGCAACGGACTGACGAAACACATACCCGGCAGCGCGATCTTCACTGCCGTTGATTTCGGTTCCGATGTCAGGCCTACGGCCATCAGTGAGACTGCTGACGGTACACTGTGGGTAGGGACCATAGACGGGCTATACGGGCTAAGAAATGATACGGTATGGAAGAAGCTGACCGAGGCTGACGGGCTGCTGATGAACTCCATCAATCTGCTGCAGCCTGACACCGACTGCAACCTCTATATAGGTACCAACCTCGGGCTTAACAGGTACGACTGCACCACCGGACGGATATCCTCTTTCACGGAGAAGAGCGGCTTCACGGGGATAGAGACCAGGCCCGGAGCTTCCTTCGCCGACAACAGGGGCGATCTCTGGTTTGGCACGGCCAACGGGGCCATCAGGCTGAACCCCTCGCTGATGCCTCCCGTGGTGACCGAGCCGGCGACACATATCTGGAGGACGCTGGTCAACTATGAGACCTTTCCGATGCATGACGGCATCCGCCTCTCACACACGCAGAACAGGATTATCTTTGACTTCCTCAGTATCTGCCTGGTGAATCCGGAGACCGTCAGATACCAGTTCATGCTTGAGGGTGCCGATGAAGAGTGGGTTACCACCGACCAGACGCGTGCCATGTACTCCTCCCTAAGTCCAGGGAAGTATGTCTTCAGGGTGAAGGCATCAAACAACTACGGCTACTGGAACGACGAGCCGGTAGAACTGGCTTTCTCCATCAAGGGACCGGTCTACCAGACAGCATGGTTTATGATACTCTGCATCACGGCCCTGCTGAGCGCCATTTACATATTCATAAGTCTGAGGGAACGCACTCTCAGAAAGGAGAAGGAGTTGCTGGAGCAAAAGGTAGATGAGAGAACGGCCGAGGTGGTGACCAAGAGTATCGAGCTTGAGGAGAGGAACAGGGACACCACCGCCAGCATCAGGTATGCCGAGCGTATCCAGGCTGCCATGCTCCCGCCGGAGAACTTCTTCAACGACACCTTCGTGCTTTTCATGCCCAGGGATATCGTCAGCGGCGACTTCTACTGGATGTATGACAGCGGGTTCAAACAGTATATTGCTGCGGTGGACTGCACCGGGCACGGTGTCCCCGGCGCCTTCATGTCAATAATAGGCCATAACTCCCTTAACAAGATCGTCAGGGAGAGCGGCATCACCAGACCGTCAGAGATACTTGACCGCCTCAACACTGAGGTGGTACATGCACTGCTCCAGAGGAGCGAGAAGGCAGTACGTGACGGCATGGACATATCCGTGATCTCATATGACATACTTGACCATTATGTCGAGTATGCAGGTGCATACCAGCCTCTGTACCATGTAAGGGACGGGCGGGTTTCCGTAATCAGGGCTGACCGGTTCCCGATAGGCATGATCGACGGCCAGGCCAGGAAGGTTTTTACCAACCACAGGCTGGATGTCATGAAGGGCGACATGCTGTACATCTTCACCGACGGTTTTGCCGATCAGTTCGGAGGTCCCGGGGAGAAGAAGTTCAAGACGGTAAACATACGTTCGTTGCTGACAGAGATATACATGCTCCCCATTGATGAGCAGAAGAGGCTGCTTGAGAAGGCCATCAGGGACTGGATGGGGGATTCTTCCCAGATAGACGATATCCTGTTCATAGGAACGAGGATACCGTAATAAACTGTACCCGCGATAAGCCTCGGACTATTCCTCAGTTACTGGTTGGAAGTTAGGGGTCAGGACTAAATTTTGGCGATCACCTTCGGGTCAGCATGCCATCCGGTATAGTTCAGGATGGCCGGCACCACCTCCTCGGCGGTGGTGACGATCTGCCATATGTCCTTGTGTTCCAGCCTTATGAAGTTGCCCCTGAACATGTGCTCGAAGAACTCTATAAGGTGGTCATAGAAGCCGTTAACGTTAACAATGATAATGGGTTTGTTAAACTGCCCCAGCTGCTTCAGGGTGATTACCTCTGTCAGCTCCTCCAGTGTTCCCACGCCACCGGGCAGAGCAACTGCGGCATCAGACATCGCGAAGATCGTCTTTTTCCTCTCTGACATGTCGGCAGTAACGATCATGTCACTGACACCGGCATGGCCCCATCCTTCATCTATCATGAATCCGGGGATTACGCCCGTGATCTTGCCGCCGGCAGCAAGCATGTTGTCTGCGAGGATGCCCATGAGGCCTATGCCGCCTCCGCCAAAGACGGCATGAACACCCTCACGGGCAAATGCGGTACCGAGTTCACCGGCGGCCTGCAGGTATGCATTGTCAATGCGGCTGCTCGATGCCGCGAAAACACAGACTCTCATGAGTGATCAGAGAAGAGGGGTGAGCTTGGCTTCAAAAGCCGATCTGGCGGCAGCCCCTACCTGCTTGTCAACAACCTCACCGCCCTTGAAATAGAGCACCGTGGGGATGTTTCTGATGCCAAACCTTCTTGCAATATCCGGAGAGCTGTCAACATCACACTTAACGACAAGCGCCCTGTCCTTGTATGCTTCGCCTATCTGCTCAAGATACGGGGCTATCATCCTGCAGGGACCGCACCACTCTGCCCAGAAATCTACAATCACCGGTATGTCCGACTTCAGAACAACCTCATCAAAATTATTATCGTTAACTTGTTGTGCCATAATATTTTATCATTTTTTGTTTGTATCTCTTTCCGAGTTCGCAAATATATCTAATTTACTTTAAAATCAAGCTCCGGGTTATCTTCAATCCATCCGATCAGCTCATCGGTGATGCCTGCCTTGATGCTTCGTGAAAACAGCGGAACGGTGATCTTGTCGTCATGATCTATCAACAGGAATTTGAGTATTTTGTTTCCCGGGTTGTCGCTGATGAGTGACTTGAGGTTCTTGATGAACTCCGTGTTGACGAGCTCTGCCTTCAGTGTTATGGTGATGGAGTTGATCAGCTCATCCCTCACGGTGGATAGAAGAAATATCTCCCGGATCTTGAACTCGAGCTCATCGGGGTTATAGTGCCTGCCCTGCACTCTGCCTTTGACAAGAAGCTGGTAGTCAGTGTTAAAGAAGTTACTGAACGAGACATATTCCTTATCAAAGAGAAGGAAGGAAAATGAATCAGTGTAATCCTGAAGTGTGAAACCGCCAAAGGGTTTGCCATTTTTTGTAACGCCGTTTCTTGTTTCGGTGACGATCCCTGCCACAGTGACATCGCGGTTGGCAAATTCCTTGAGGTTCTGCAGGTCAGCAAGGGTGGCATTGCAGAATGTATTGATCTCAAGACGGAAATCGTCGAGGGGGTGTGACGAGAGGTATATTCCGATAACCTGCTTCTCCTTGTTGAGCTTCTCCAGCTTCGACCAGTCGGCACACGGTGCCGGTTCAGGCTTCACCAGCTCAAATCCTGCCGTCTCTCCGAAGAGCGACTGCTGGCTGCTGTTGCGTATGTTTTTGACGTTTGTGCCGTAGCGTATCAGGCTCTCAAGGAAGCTGATACCCTTACTGTCTGCCGAGAAGTACTGCGCCCGTGTGATGCCCGGCAGGCTGTCGAGGGCTCCTGATACCACCATGGCCTCCAGCATCTTCTTGTTGACGGTGTTCAGGTTGACCCGTTCGACAAGGTCATATATATCACTGTAGGGGCCCTTATTCTCCCTCTCTTCCACCAGGTGCAGCACGGCGTTTTCACCGACACCCTTTATGGCACCCAGTCCGAACCTGATGTTGCCCTTGCGGTTGACGGTGAATTTCAGGAGGCTCTCGTTCACATCGGGGCCCAGCACCTCGATACCCATCCTCTTTGTCTCCTCCATCATCACGGTGATCTTCCTGATGTCACTGATATTACGGCTGAGTACTGCGGCCATGAACTCTGCGGGGTAGCTGGCTTTCAGGTATCCGGTCTGGTAGGCTATCAGGGCATAGCATGTAGAGTGCGACTTGTTGAAGGCATACTCGGCAAACGACTCCCAGTCGGACCATATCTTGTTGATGGTGTTCTGATCATAGCCGTTTCTGTGACAACCCTCAATGAACTCTATCTTCATCTGGTCCATGATGTTCCTCTTCTTCTTCCCCATAGCCTTGCGGAGCGAGTCGGCCTGTCCCTTGGAGAACCCCCCGAGTTCCTGCGAGAGGAGCATCACCTGCTCCTGGTAGACGGTGATGCCGTAGGTCTCCTTCAGGTACTTCTCCATGGCAGGCACCTCAAAACTGATCTTCTCCTTGCCGTGTTTGCGCCGGATGAACTGAGGGATATAATCCATGGGTCCTGGCCTGTAGAGGGCGTTCATGGCTATCAGGTCGCCGAACTGGTTGGGCCTGAGCTCGCGCAGGTATCTCTTCATCCCTACGGATTCAAACTGAAAGACGCCGGTTGTCTCGCCGTTGCTGAAGAGCTCATAGGTGGCCTTGTCTTCGAGCGACAGTGACGGGAGGTCTATGGTGATGCCCTTTGACTTGCGCACATTCTCTACGGCATCCTTGAGGATCGACAGTGTCTTCAGGCCCAGGAAATCCATCTTCAGCAGTCCTACCGACTCCACGTAGTTGCCTTCATACTGAGTGACGTAGAGCTCGGCATCCTTGGCCGTGCAGATGGGGATATGCTCGCACAGGTCATCCTTGCTGATGATGATGCCGCAGGCATGAACGCCGGTCTGTCTGACGCTGCCCTCCAGCACCTCGGCATATTTGAGCGTCTGTGCTACCAGCATATCTTTGGAGCTTCTCTCCTTCAGCAGCTCGGGCACCTCCTCATATGCTGTTGCGAGGGTCATGCCGGGTCTGTCGGGAACGAGCTTCGTCAGCCTGATGGCTTCGGGCAGCGGCAGCTTCTGCACCCTGGCCACGTCCCTGATGGCCATCTTGGCTGCCATGGTACCGAAGGTGATGATGTGGGCCACACGGTTGTGACCATATTTGTCGACTACATATTTCAGCACCTTCTCCCGGCCGTCCTCGTCGAAGTCGATGTCGATGTCAGGCATAGAGATGCGGTCGGGATTGAGAAATCTCTCGAACAGCAGGTTGTATTTGATCGGGTCGATGTCGGTTATCTTCAGGCAGTAAGCGACAGTGCTGCCGGCGGCAGAGCCTCGCCCGGGTCCAACCCACACACCCATCTCGCGTGCCGCCCTGAGGAAGTCCTGCACTATCAGGAAGTATCCCGGGAAGCCCATGTTCTTTATCACCGACAGCTCAAAGTCGATCCTGGTCTGCAGCTCCGGGGAGATATCACCCCAGCGCTCGGCAGCACCCTGCAGCGTCAGGTGGCGCAGGTAGGCATCCTTGTCCGGGAACTCTTCGGGGATGGCAAAGTCAGGCATGATGGGGTCGCTGGAGAGAGAGTAGTACTCAACCTTGTCGGCAATCTCCCGGGTGTTTGTCACTGCCTCAGGCATATCCCTGAAGATCTCCAGCATCTCCTCCTCGCTCTTGAGGTACTCCTGCTTGGTATAGCGAAGACGTTTGGGATCGTCAATATCCTTGCCGGTGTTGAGGCAGATGAGGCGGTCATGCGCCTCGGCCTCATCCTCCATGATGAAGTGAACGTCATTTGATGCGATGATCTTCACATTGTGCCTTGCAGCCAGCTCACGGTAGGCAGCAATGACCCTCTGCTGCTGCGGGAAGACGGTGCTGTCTGCCGTCGGGTCGGAGGTCTCATGACGCTGTACCTCGAGATAGTAATCGTCGCCGAAGATCTCCTTGTATGACAGGATAGCCTCTTCGGCACCCTTCATGTTTCCAGAGAGTATCTCCTGGGCTGCCTCGCCTGCAATGCAGGCCGATGAGACTATCAGTCCCTCACTGTGCTCCCGGAGAAGCTGCTTGTCGATGCGGGGCTTATAGTAAAAGCCCCTGATCCATGCCTCGGAGACAAGCTTCACCAGGTTATGATAACCTGTGAGGTTTTTGGCAAGCAGTATCAGGTGATCGCCGGAGCGGTCCTCGACGGACGTCTTGTCTTCAAGATTGGTGCGTGCCACATAGATCTCGCACCCGATGATCGGTTTGATGGAGGCCGCCGTGGCTGCATCATGAAACTCCTTTACGCCAAACATGTTTCCGTGATCGGTGATGGCCAGGGCATCCATGCCCAGGTCGGCAGCTCTCCTGACAAGCGTCTTTACTCCTGATGCCCCGTCAAGAATGGAATATTGTGTATGTACGTGTAAATGAACAAATGAAGACATTTTATCGGGATTTTGACCTGTGCCGGTGGCTGGAAACAAAAATATCAAAAAGGTCATTGCCCGGCCAATTTATTTATTAACATGACGGCAGTTGATATTTTTTGTAAGCTCGATATATTGTAATATATTTGCACCCTCATAAAAAACAGGTATCAATTAAACCGAAAATTTTAAATGTCAGTAAAAATCAGATTAGCTAGGAAGGGCCGCAAAAAGCAGGCCTACTACCACGTGGTGGTAGCGGATAGCAGTGCGCCACGTGATGGCAGATTTATTGAGAAGATCGGAATGTACAACCCTCTCACCGACCCGGCAACGATAGAGATCGATTTCGGGAAGGCGCTGGATTGGCTTCAGAAGGGTGCCCAGCCCACAGAGACATGCAGGGCGATCCTCAAGTACAAGGGTGTCATGATGAAGAAGCACCTGCTTGAAGGAGTAAAGAAGGGTGCCTTTGACGAGGCAGAGGCTGACCGCCGTTTCAATGAATGGCTGAAGGTCAAGGAGGAGCAGATCGAGAACAAGAAGACGGGCATCGAGAAGAAGGGCGAGGAGACACGTCAGAAGAGACTTGAGGCTGAGACCGCGATCAAGGAAGCCAGGGCTGCCGAATATGCCAAAAAGATTGCTGCTCTTGCCGCCGAGGCCGAGGCTGCCGCCAGGGCTGCCGAGGGAGGTGAGGCACCTGCAGAGGAGCCCGTGGCAGAAGCTGCCGACGAAACCGAAGTCACTGAAGCTGTAGCTGAAGAGACCGCTGTTGAAGAAGCAGCCCCGGAAGAGGAGGCAACAGCTGAGGCGACCGCCGAAGAAACGCCGGCCGCAGCAGCAGCAGAGGCAGAAGAGGTCGCAGCAGAGGCAGCTCCTGAAGAAGAGGCAGCCCCTGCTGATGAAGCTGCCGCCACAGAGGCAGCCCCTGCAGAAGAGGCCACAGCCGAAGAAACTGCCCCTGCACCTGTAGAAGAAGCAGAGCCCCCGGCCGCCCCGGAGGCAGAAGAGACTGCAGTTGCAGAAGAGGCAGAGAAGACTGCCGCAGCACCGGCAGAAGAGGCAGAGCCCCCCGCCGATGAGGCAGGAGAAGAGAGTGCCGAAGAGACTGAGAAGCCTGAATAAAGCGCTTCTCTCCCCCGCCGCCTGACAGTGAAAACCGTTGGCAGAATAACAAAGACTTACGGCTATGAAGGAGCCGTGGTGGTGAGGATGCATGGCGGCATCACAGGGGAACCGAAACAGGGTGAACCGGTATTCGTCGTTACAGACGGGATACCGGTTCCCTTTTTTGTCAGGGAGGCTTATTGCCCTGCACCCGATACACTTATTATTTCTTTTGACGATTACGTGACTGCTGAATCGGTAGCTGCCTTGAAAGGATGTGAACTCATCATCGCCGGCGAGAAGGAGGAGGGCGATGAGCTGCAGGAGCTGGCAGGATTTACCCTTACCGACACCGTCAGCGGCTTCAGCGGCAAGGTTATCTCCGTCAAACACAATCCCGGACAGCTGCTTGCCGAGGTAACCTCCCCGGCAGGGGTGATACTCGTTCCCCTGCACCCCGACCTGATCATCTCGGTGGACAGAAGGAGGAAAATCATTGAGATGTCACTTCCTGAAGGTCTGACCAGTCTGAACGACTAATTCATCTTTTTCACGGTTATCATGCAGCACTGTAACCCCGGTGCCGTCTTTAATCTGTTAGCCGATAGTTTGAAAATGGTTCAGTCATGAAACTTGCATGAGCAAGAGCTCACAACAGGTTTGATTATTTGATCTCATGCAAGTTCCATTCGACCAATAAAATAAAAATAAAATCGAATGAAAAAATCAATCCTTTTTGCAGCTTTTCTGGTCGTTGCGGCCCAGGTATCACAGGCACAGGATACATACAGGGAAACAAGAGATGTCTCCGGTTTCAGCGAGGTGGCCTTCGCTGTGTCAGGTGAAGTGTTAATTGACATCGGGGATGAGTACAGCGTTGTCCTTGAGGGCGACAGGGAATATATCCGTGAGATAGAGACGAGGGTCTACGGGGATGAGCTCAGGATCAAGAGGGACAAATGGTTTGATTCCGGGAACAAAAAGGTCGTTGTGCGTATCACCATGCCAAAGCTTGAGGGTATCGGTGTGTCAGGATCCGGGAAGGTCACAGTCAATGACCCTCTCAGGGGGGAAGACCTGGACATAGGTATCAGCGGTAGCGGAAAAGCATTTCTTAAAGAAGTAGCATTGCAGGATGTAGAGTGCTCGATCTCAGGATCAGGCAGCCTCATCATTGCCGGAAGCGGCACCGTGGAAAGCCTTGAGATAAATATTTCAGGTTCGGGTGACTATTTGGGGGAGGCCACCAGGGTGGGAACGCTGGAGGCAAATATTTCCGGCAGCGGCAGCTGCAACTGTTATGTTACGGACATGCTCAGGGCTTCCATCTCCGGCAGCGGGAGCATCATCTATTCGGGCAACCCGAAGATTGATGCAGCTGTTTCAGGCTCCGGCAAGGTGCGGACGAAATAGTCAGCCGCGCAATATCTTAACGACTCCGTTCCCGGATACTTTGATGACCGAGGAGGCCTCTGCGCTGCTTCGGTCATCCTGTCTCCAGAGGCACACATAGTCGGCAGCGCTTTTGATCTCCCCGGCTATCTCATCAAAAAATGCCGGGGCAGGAGTGCCGCTGACGTTGGCGGAGGTAGAGACCAGGGGCTTGCGGAATGCAGTGATCAGGTCATCGCAGAAAGGATCGCTGCAGAGTCTCACTGCCAGTGAGCCGTCATCGGCCGCCACACCGTCAGCCACTCCCCGCCCGCGGTCGTAGATAACGGTCAGGGGAGACTCACTCCATTCGGCCATCTGCAGGGCCACATCAGGGGGATCAACAACATAACGTGTCAGCATCACAAGTGAATTGACAAGAATGATCATACCCTTTTTATCAATCCTCTGCTTGATCTCACCGATCCTTCTTACTGCCTCACGGTTTGAGGGATCGCAACCCAGTCCCCATACAGTGTCTGTGGGATAGAGTATAACCCCGCCGTCGCGCAGGACCTTCAGGGCCTTCCTGATATCATCTTCGTACTCCTTTTCCATGGCGAAATATTTTTCCGGTTTTTCCGGGAGAGCCGCCGCTGCTGCTCTCCGTTGTCCTTGCACCGCTCAGTGCCGGCGGCAAAAGTTAAAAAACAATAATAGCTGTTATTTTGGAATATAAACTTTGATACATAAGTATAATTTTGAACCAAAGCTAAAACAACCGTCATGATAAAGAAAATTCTCCTCACCGCCATCATCATCGGATCGGCTATGGCTGTCGGAGCTCAGGACACCCCGGGATACCAGCTTCCGCCCGCTGAGATAGTCTCAATAGTTGACGCACCGCAGACACCTGCAGTACTTGTCAGCAGCGACAATAAAAGCATTCTCCTGCTTGAACGGCCTGAATTGCCGTCCATTGCCGACCTCTCGAAGCCGGAGCTGTGTCTTGCAGGCATCAGGTTCAATCCCTCTACCAATGGAAGAAGCCGCGGGCAGGGAGTGGTAAGGATCTCCGCCATGAACATTGACGGCACCAACCTGCGCGAGCTGAAGGGGGTGCCGGCTGATCCGCATATCGGCGGGGTCACATGGTCTGACGACTGCACCATGTTTGCCTTCACCAACACCACGGATGTCACATTAGAGGTCTGGGTGGCAGATCTGGAGACGATGACCGCACGCAAGATCGATGAGGGTCTGAATGACATCTTCTGGAGGACCATGTCCTGGCTTCCTGACGGATCGATTGTCTATCTGCGCACGCTGAGCGACAGGGGTAAGGCTCCGGAGGCATCCAGGGTGCCAAAGGGACCGGCCATACAGGAGAGTGCAGGTGTCAGGGGAGAGTCGCGTACCTTCCAGGATCTCATCAAGAACCCTGACGATGAAAGGATATTTGAATATTATGCCACCTCCGAACTGATGCACTGGAGCGGTGGCAGCAGCACGTCAGTTGGCAGCCGGGGTATAATCACTGACCTGTCGCCCTCACCCGACGGTCAGTATCTGCTCATAACAAAAATCAACAAGCCATTCTCATACATAGTACCTTATTACTATTTCCCAACAACCACCCAGATATGGGATCTGCAGGGTAATGTCGCCACCACGCTCCTCGAGAAGCCTCTCCAGGAGAACCTGCCCCGCGGTTACGATGTGGTTAATCCCGGTCCCCGTGGCTACAGCTGGCGCAGCGACAAGCCGGCCACCATCATGTGGGTGGAGGCGCTGGATGAGGGTGATTACCATGCCAATGAGATGCAGTACCACGATCAGGTCTTTATGCTTGATGCTCCCTTTGCAGGAGAACCGGTGCCTTTCATTGCCACGGAGAAGCGTTACCAGGGTATTGTCTGGGGTAATGACAATCTTGCCATGCTCAGCGAGGGGCTCTCAAAAAGCCGTATCAGGGTCACCAGCACCTTCAGCCCGGCCAACCCGCAGCCGACACTGAAAAAGATCTTCGAAATAAATGCTGACGACCGTTACAATAACCCCGGCTTCCCCGTCACCGTGACCAACAGCTACGGAATGCAGGTGCTGCTGCTGGCCGACAGGGGCAGGAGCCTCTATCTCTCCGGCCAGGGCGCTTCTCCCGAGGGAGACAGGCCCTTCATCGATAAGTATGACCTCAGGTCCGGCAAGACCACACGCCTGTGGCGTTCGGAGGCACCCTATTACGAGACTGTCAATGAGCTTATTGACCCGGCGAAGCAGGTGATGCTCACCGTACGGCAGTCGGTCACAGAGGTGCCCAACTACTTTCTGCGTGATCTGAAGAAGGGGACCCTGAAGCAGGTGACCCATTTTGAGAATCCCTATCCACAGCTTGACGGCGTGCACAGGGAGCTGGTCACATACAAGCGCAATGACGGCATCGATCTCTCATTCATGCTTTACCTGCCGGCAGGCTATGACAGGGAGAAGGACGGTCCTTTGCCAACGATACTGTGGGCCTATCCCCGAGAATATAATGATCCCTCAACAGCCGGGCAGATCAGCGGCTCGCCATACAGCTTCACAAGGGTGAGTCCCTCCTCGGTACTCGTATATGTCACACAGGGATACGCCATCCTCAATAATGCCAGCTTCCCTATTATTGGTGCTGAGGGAGAGGAGCCCAATGACACTTTTGTCAGTCAGCTTGTCGCCAATGCCGAGGCTGCAATAAACAAGGCTGTGGAGATGGGAGTGACAGACCCGGAGAGGGTGGCTGCCAGCGGCCACTCTTACGGAGCATTCATGACGGCTCACCTGCTCTCGCACTCAAGACTCTTTGCTGCCGGCATAGCCCGCAGCGGTGCCTACAACCGCTCGCTGACGCCCTTCGGTTTCCAGAGCGAGCGTCGCAGCTTCTGGGAGGCCCCCGGGCTCTATCTTGAGATGTCGCCATTCACGCATGCCACAAAGGTTAAGGACCCCCTGTTACTGATACACGGCATGGCCGACGACAACCAGGGCACCTTCCCGATACAGAGTGAGAGGTACTACGCCGCACTTAAGGGTGCCGGTGCCACGACAAGGCTGGTGCTGCTGCCTGCCGAGGCCCACGGTTACGCCGCCCGCGAGTCGTTGCTGCACATGCACTGGGAATACATCAGGTGGCTTGATAAATATGTAAAGAACAAAAAGTAATATCTGCAATAAGCGGTTAGGTTATCAGAAAAAACTGATTAGTTTTGTCACTCTAATCTTAAAAAACCTAAGCTTATGATCAGTAGTTTGTTCTGGATAGCACCTGTCGCAGCGGTGCTGGCCCTGCTCTTTGCATGGATATTCTACAGGAGCATGATGAAGTCACCAGCCGGCAACGACCGGATGCAGGAGATCGCCGGTTACGTCAGGGAAGGTGCGATGGCCTACATCAAACGCCAGTACGGTGTTGTTTTAAAGGTCTTCATTGTTCTTGTAATTCTGCTTGTGATACTGGCCTATCTCGGGGTGCAGAACCCCTTTGTGCCGGTAGCTTTCCTGACCGGCGGGTTTTTCTCAGGCCTCTGCGGTTACCTGGGAATGAGAACGGCAACCAACGCCTCCTCAAGGACAGCCCAGGGTGCCTCCGAATCTCTCAACCAGGGGCTCAAGATTGCATTCCGCAGTGGTGCGGTGATGGGACTGATAGTTGTCGGTTTCGGACTGCTTGACATTGTAATATGGTTTCTTGTGCTGAACAACTGGGTCTTCTCCCCCGAGAACATGGCTGAAGGATGGAAGTGGCTGGGACTGACCTTCGTTCACGCCGGTACCACTGATCACCAGAAGATGATCGAGATCACTGCCACCATGCTTACCTTTGGTATGGGTGCCTCCACACAGGCTCTCTTTGCCCGTGTCGGCGGCGGCATCTTCACCAAGGCTGCTGACGTAGGCGCTGACCTGGTAGGCAAAATTGAGGCAAACATACCTGAGGATGACCCCCGTAACCCTGCAACCATTGCCGATAATGTTGGCGACAACGTTGGCGACGTGGCAGGAATGGGTGCTGACCTCTATGAATCATATGCCGGATCTATACTGGCAACGGCGGCGCTCGGAGCAGCCCTGCCGCTGCTGACGGCCGCTGACCAGATGAAGGCTGTCATCGCACCGATGATAGTGGCATCAATAGGAATACTGCTCTCCATTGCAGGTGTATACATGGTGCGTACCAAAGAACAGGCCACCCAGAAGAACCTGCTCAACGCACTGCTGCTCGGCACGGGCGGGAGCTCGGCACTGATACTGGTGGCCATGGCTGTCATGGCCTTCACCGGATGGATCACCTGGGGCGTCTTCGGCGCCGTGGTCGCCGGCCTCGCTGCCGGAGTCATCATAGGCCAGTCGACCGAATACTTCACCTCCGATGAATACAAGCCCACCAGGGGCATTGCAAAACAGACACAGCAGGGACCGGCCACCACCATCATAGAGGGTATAGCCGTCGGTATGCAGTCGACATGGATTCCTGTCCTCACCATTGCCATTGCCATCATTGCCGCCTACGGATTCGCCGGCGGGTTCCAGGATTTCGCTGCGGGTGTCTACGGTATCGGCTTTGCCGCTGTGGGGATGCTCTCCACCCTGGGGATCACCCTGGCTACCGACGCCTTCGGTCCGATAGCTGACAACGCAGGCGGCAACGCCGAGATGGCTCATCTGCCCAAAGAGGTGCGCGAGCGCACTGATGCGCTGGATATGCTTGGCAACACCACGGCTGCAACCGGGAAAGGATTTGCCATCGGCTCAGCCGCTCTTACCGCCATGGCCCTCGTGGCAGCGTACATGGAGGAGGTCAAGCTCTGGCTGGGACGCCTGGCCGACGACACAGCCGAAGGATACAAGCAGATTGGCGATGTGCTCTTCTACAAGAGCACCATGCCATCTGTGATACCTGAAGGGATGACGGCCGTCGATTTAAACACGGCTCATGTGAATGACTTCGTGGCAGCATATGACCTGTCGCTGTTCAATCCGCTGCTTATTGGCGGTATCTTCATAGGTGCCATGATGGCGTTCCTCTTCAGCTCGATGTCGATGAAAGCCGTGGGACGCGCAGCCGGTAAGATGGTGGATGAGGTGAGACGCCAGTTCCGCGAGATACCCGGTATCATGGAGGGGACAGGCAAGCCTGACTATGCAAGATGCGTTGCCATCTCTACCAGGGGTGCACAGCACGAGATGATGCTTCCGTCGCTGATAGCCATCGCCGTTCCTCTGGCCATAGGGCTCACGCTGGGTGTTGCCGGTGTGGTGGGACTGTTGATAGGAGGCATGACTGCCGGCTTCACGCTGGCGAGTATGCTCAACAACTCCGGCGGTGCATGGGACAATGCCAAGAAATTCATTGAGAAGGGCAACTACGGCGGCAAGGGCAGTGAGTCGCACAAGGCCGGCGTGGTGGGTGACACCGTTGGTGATCCTTTCAAGGATACCTCCGGCCCTTCGCTCAACATCCTCATCAAGCTCATGTCGATGGTCTCGGTCGTTATGGCCGGTCTGACAGTGACATGGAGCATAATGGGTTAATTGCTGAAAATCATTCTGTAACGACGCTCTGACCGGGCGTCGTTACTTGTTCTAAACCGTTGACGGGTGATGTTCATTCCTGAATTCAGAGATATTGAATCGGCCATGGAGCTGATTGCACCGCATGTTCACCGTACTCCGGTGTTGACCTCCCGGCAGCTTGACGCCATCACCGGTGCCAGGCTCTTCTTCAAGTGCGAGAACTTCCAGAAGGTGGGGGCCTTCAAGTTCAGGGGTGCCACCAATGCAGTGCTGAGTCTGTCAGGCAGCCAGCGCGCCGCCGGCGTGGTGACGCACTCGTCGGGCAATCACGCCGCCGCCCTGGCTCATGCCGCGGTGTCACGGGGGGTGAAAGCCTATATTGTTATGCCCTCCTCGGCTCCGGAGGTAAAGAAGAGGGCGGTGGCGGGCTACGGTGCGGAGATCACCTTCTGTGAGCCCACGCTGGCGGCGCGGGAGGCCGCCGCCGCAGAGATCATCAGACGTACCGGCGCCACCATGATACACTCCTATGACAACTTTTTCATCATCGCCGGCCAGGGTACGGCCGCGATAGAGATGCTGGCCGATATCCCCGCCCCTGATGCGGTCATCGCACCCGTCGGCGGCGGCGGCCTCCTCAGCGGCTCGGCGATAGCCACCAGACATCTCGCTCCCGCAGCAAAGATATACGGCGCCGAGCCGCTGCTGGCTGATGACGCAGCACGGTCACTGCACGCCGGAGCCATACAGCCGGCACTGCCGCCACGGACAATAGCAGACGGGCTCCTCACATCACTCTGCGAAAGGACATTCACAGTCATCAGGGAGAGTGTCAACGGTATCCTGACGGTGACCGAAGAGCAGATAACAGAGGCAATGACCCTCATCTGGACGAGGATGAAGATCGTGGTTGAACCATCAGCGGCTGTTCCGCTGGCCGCGGTGCTGGCCAACAGAGAGCTATTCAGAGATAAGAGCGTTGGGATTATTGTTTCCGGCGGGAATGCTGACCTGTCGAAGCTGCCTTTTGCTCAAGACGCCTGAAGTAGGCGATGACAGGATAGTGATCCGAATAACGCACCTTGACGATGTCAAAATCGGTGCACTCAATCTCATCATTGTAGAGAACGTAATCGATACGGTTCGGGGGATACTTCCCGCGGTATGTGAATCCGGCACCGTACCCCGCCTCCACAAAGGCATCCTTCAGCCCGCGACGCATACGCCGGTATGTGTATGAGACCGGCGTGTCATTGAAGTCGCCGGTGACGATCACCGGGTATGGAGAGCTCTCGATATGCCTTCTCACCCTGTCAACCTGCAGAGCCCTGCTGGCAAAACCCTCCGTGAGACTCCGGTAAAGCCCCCTGATGTTGTCAACGGATCTCCTCTGCACCTCTCCGGTGATGTCGCTGAGAAGAGTTCCTTCGACGCGGCGCAGGCGGAACGACTGCAGGTGGGTGTTGTAGACGCGGAAGGTGTCGGTATCCACAACAATATCCGTGAAGATGGTAAGCGATGATGAGCCCGGATGGACAATATCGCCCCGGTAAACAATGGGGTAGCGTGTGAGGGTGGCGATGCCGTAACGACTGGCAGCACCGCTTTTTATGAGCTTGAAGTGGGTTGACCACCTTCCTCCGAGCCCGTTCTTCAGCTTGCGCTCGCCGGCAGCCGGATCACCCCTGACAAAATACTCCTGAAGACAGAGGATGCCGGGATCTTCCTTCCTGAGAAGCTGCAGCATCTTGCTGAGGGTATTATGCTCACTCTCCTCGTAGAAGTTGAAGAGCCTGACGTTGTAGCTCATCAGCTTCAGCTCGTGATGCTCTTCGTTGCCGTGATTGGTGAACCTGATGAAATTGTGTATGTAACCAAAGCCGATGACAATGGCGGCGGCCGATATCAGGGCATACCATCTCCTGAAGATGATCCAGAAGAGAACCATTGCGATATTCGCAGCTGCGATGTATGGATATGCCAGCCCGAAGAGAGCGGGGATGGCTGTAGTGGCAGGGTTGACGAAGATTGAGAGATAGGCGACCAGCAACATGATGACAAGAACGATGTTCACTGTCAGGAGGATGTTTCGCGAAAACCGTTTTATCCCTCTATCCTTTTTTCTGGCTTTCGCTGAAAAGGATCTCTTTTTCTTCCCTGGTGAGACTGTCATAACCTCCTTTTGAGATCTTGTCTAGTATATGGTCTATGGCCTTCTGCCTCTCTGCCTTCGCCGCGTTGTACTCGTAATCCGTCTTTGTCTTTCTGGCATCAAACTGCGTGCCGGCATTTTTGTAGGTGACCTTCATGCGCCTTCTGCCCGGTTTGAAGAGTGTAACAATGAAATCGATGAAACGGTTCAGCCACGCCCCGATATCCGTGCCGTTCTTCAGACTGTACCCGTAGGCCAGTCCCATCATGGCTCCTCCGATATGCGCTATCTTGCCCCCGGTGTTGACCGAGAAGTCGAACACGGAGGTGATGAGAAAGGTTATCAGCGCAAGGTATTTCAGCTTCACCCTGCCGAAGAAGAGGAGATGAAGCTCCAGGTCCGGCAGGTATACTGCGGTGGCAACCACCAGCGCCATCACCGAGGCTGACGCCCCCAGTGCCATGGATACATGCACCATGCCGGCAAAGGCGGGGAAGATGTTGAACACGGCAATATAAAGCAGTGCTCCTGCCAGTCCGCCAAGGATGTAGAGTGATACCAGCTTACGCTGATCGAGATAGCTCATGAATATCTTCCCGAACCACCATAGCCACAGCATGTTGAAGAGGAGGTGGATAAAACCCTGGTGAGTGAACATATATGAGAGGGGCGTCCAGGGCTTCAGGGCCAGGGCGCCGATGGAAGCCGGGACCGACAGATAGGAGATAACTGTCGGGGCCAGGACCGGATTTGCAGACAGCACCCCGATGACCTCAATGATCTTTATAAGAAGGAATATTCCCGCGTTGACGTATATGAGCCTGGTGAGGGCTGAACCACGCCTGAATGATCCCTTTATCTCATCCCAGATGCTCATCAGTAGAGTGTTTTTGTTGTCTTGCGCCAGTACCTTATCAGGAGATAGCCGAAGATCATGCCGCCGAGGTGTGCTGTGTGGGCTATGCCGCTGCCGGGACTGGTGATGGCGAGATAGAGTTCGATGGCAGCATAACCTATGACCACATACTTGGCTTTGACGGGTATGGGCGGGAAGATGAACATCAGCTGTGTGTTGGGGAAGAGCACCCCGAAGGCGAGAAGGACGCCGTAGACGGCTCCTGAAGCCCCCACAACGGGTACATTCAGTATCGCGTTAAGCCTTCCCATCTGTGCATCGGTGAAGTTCTTTCCCTGGCTTACGGCCTCGCTGCCCGAGTCATATACATACTGCAGCTGTTCCGGGGTGAGGAGATCCATCACCTTGTTGTACTGTATCCACTGTACCAGCTCAAAGAAGAATGCCGCGCCAAGTCCGGTGACCAGGTAGTATAGCAGGAAACGCTTCGGTCCCCACACCTGTTCCAGTATCCTGCCGAACATCCACAGTGCGAACATGTTAAACAGCAGGTGCACGAAGCCGCCGTGCATGAACATGTGGGTAACTATCTGCCATGATCCGAAGAACTCCGATTTAGGGAAGTATAGCCCCAGGATCCCGTTCAGATTGATGCCGGAGGTGAATCTCAGCAGTTCATTGAGGAGTAGCATCACTACGTTGATGATGATGAGGTTCTTCACCACCGGTGGCGTGCCTGATAATATTCTGTTCATAGTTGGTATTCTCTTGTTTCAGACGGCAAATTTAGCCATTCTGAGGAAAAATCAGCTGAATCTTCTGTCGAGCTCTTCGAGGGTGATGATATTCATAACCGTTTTGCCTGTGGGAGAGTAGTTTGGCATGGTGCACGCAAAGAGCATGTCAAAGAGCTCTTCCATCTCGGTATGCGTCAGCGGCATGCCGTACGGTATCGCCGCAGCCTTAGCCATTGATAGCGCCACCCTCTCACGGGCACCGATGGAGGGGTCAGAGAGTGTCTGGCGGTATTCGGCTATCAGTGTCTCAAGCATGGCAAGAGGGTTGGCATTGCGACTGTCGGCTGGGTGACTCTTTATGGTGACCCTGTTGTCAGAGTCTGTCTCCAGCTCGAAGCCTATGGTCCTGAGCTGGTCGCCTATCTCCTGCACTATGACCATGTCGCCGGGGTTCAGCTCGGTGGTGACGGGGAAGAGCGACACCTGTGCCGGGCGGGGTCCGTCGCTGAGTGATGTAAGGTACTTCTCATACAGCACCCTCTCGTGTGCCCTGCGCTGGTCTATCATCATGATGCCGGAAATCACCGGGCACATTATATATCTGTTCTTTACCTGGAAGAAGCGGCGCTGGCCCTCTGCGGCGCCGGTGCCTTCCTGCTGGTCACTGCGGGCGGTGATGGTGAAGAGCGACTCCCATCCGCCGGCATTACCGCGGTCACGCTCACCGTCCCATTTCGTCTCCGGCCGGTGGTATTCCGTGCCGTCGAAGGGGTTGAAGGTATGGTCCACCTCCACCTGCGGCGGTGGCGGCGCCGTCATGCCGCCGGTGATAACGGGTATCTCCACGGCGCCCTCCGGCCCGAAGTCGAGCGACGGCACCACGTTGAACCGGCCGAGGGCCTCGCGCAGGGAGGCGAGCATGATCTGCCATACGGAACGCTCATCCTCGAACTTGATCTCGGTCTTGGTGGGGTGTATGTTGACGTCTATGGCAGAGGGGTCGGCGGTCATGTAGATAAAATAGGCAGGCACGGTGTCGGGCGGCAGGATGCCCTGGTAAGCCTCCAGCACCGCGCGATGCAGGTAGGGGTGCCTGATGAAGCGGTTGTTGATGAAGAAGAACTGCTCTCCGGCAGAGCGGCGGGCGTTCTCAGGCTTGCCGGCAAAGCCGCTGATGGAGATGATGGTGGTGGTTGTCTCCACGGTGACCAGGTTCTGGTTGTAATGTTTGCCGAAGAGGGAGATGATGCGCTGGCGGCGGCTGCCCTGCGGAAGACGGTATATCTCCTGGTCGTTGTGTATGAGAGTGAATTTTATCTCCGGGTGTGCCAGCGCCACACGCTGGAACTCGGTTATTATATGCCGGAACTCGGTGTTGTCGGTCTTGAGAAACTTGCGGCGGGCAGGGACATTGTAGAAGAGGTTCTTGACGCTGAAGACCGATCCTGCCGCGCAGGAGCATGGCTCCTGTCTTATCACACGCGAGTTGTTTATCTCCACCAGCGTGCCTGCCTCATCCTCCTCACGACGGGTGCGCAGCTCGGTCATGGAGACGGCAGCGACGGAGGCCAGCGCCTCGCCGCGGAAGCCCTTGGTGGTGATGGTAAAGAGATCGTCGGCGGATGAGATCTTGGAGGTGGCGTGACGTTCAAAGGCGAGGCGGGCGTCAGTCTCGCTCATGCCGCGGCCGTTGTCTATCACCTGCACCAGGGTGCGGCCGGCATCGCGTATCACGATGCTGATCTCTGTGGCTTCGGCGTCGACGGCGTTCTCCGTCAGCTCCTTGACCACGGAGGCCGGCCGCTGTATCACCTCGCCGGCAGCTATCTGGTTGGCAACGGAGTCGGGAAGGAGCCTGATAATGTCACTCATCTGCAGCGATTAAAAACGTAGGTATAAATAGACGACCAAAACAATTATTATAATGATGACCAGAAGTCTTATGGTAGTATGTCTCTCGACACGTTCCTTTCTTCTCCGGTAGTAGTTACGCATGTCACCGCGCATGATCCTTGAGCGGTAGGGCTGTTTTGCTCCGTCTTCCGTAGCCCT
Organism: Bacteroidales bacterium UBA4772; assembly: GCA_002403305.1. Lineage (GTDB taxonomy): Bacteria > Bacteroidota > Bacteroidia > Bacteroidales > VadinHA17 > SR-FBR-E99. The sequence goes on along the minus strand of DHHM01000014.1, from coordinate 145,710 downwards.
GGCAGAGGAGGGCCCGTCTTCCGACTCCGCCGGACGTAGTCCGCTTCGTCGGACGGAGTCCGGAGCTTCATCGGAAGAGGACTCCTTACTCCATGCCTTGAGTCTCTGCTCCAGCTCCTCCTTCGCCGGGTCATAATATCGCGGCATGTAGTTGAAGCCGCGCGGTTTATTCTGTTTAAAGAAACTGGGGATAGCCATGACGCACTTTTTGCAAAAATAGTAAGAAAAGCCTGAATTCTGAACTCCGGCCGTGGTAACCGGAATTTTAGAATTGTTCTCTTTTTGTTACCTTTGGGTTTCTTAAACCTGATACCTGAACGATGAAGATCCTTGTCACTTTTGCCGGTAGCGCAGGTGTGACATCAAGTGTGGCTGACCGCATTGCCAGGGTGATGACCGGACTGGGGGCGGAGGTTACACTGCTTCCCATGAGCGGTGTCAGTACCGTCAAGGGGTTTTCGGCGGTCGTTGCCGGCAGCATTGAGCATGGAAGGGGATGGATGCCCGAGGCGATGGAGTTTATCAGGGTCAACCAGGCGTTGCTGAAGAAGAAGCCTCTGGCGCTTTTCACGGTCATACCGGCACTCGGATCCGAGAAGGGCGCCGAGTCGCGCATGGTAATCATGCAGTACACGGCTCATGTGCGCGGCATGGTTCATCCCGTGAGTGAAGGTTTCTTCAGCGGTGAGGGTGTCACAGGACAGAAGGCAGTGCCCGGCGAGAGGTCGAAGTTCAAACTGAGGATACTGTTCAGCCTGCTGAAGGAGAGCGAGTTCCGCAGTCACGAGGTGGAGACCTGGGCGGCAAGGCTGCATGAGAAGCTGCTGCAGGTCACGGGCAAAAGCCCCGCCGGCCCTGTGCACGGAGCCTGATCAGCCAGGAGAGGACCTGCAGCCTGTGCACGATGCTTGAATTACCACAGAGGGCTTGCCCCGGTCCCCGGATTTTTATGATCAAGGATCACTCAGCTGCGGTTTCAGTATATTTGATGAATAAGGCTGTCCTCCAGCCGGTTAACCGGTGAATGTCTTTAATGGAAGCAAAGCCTCACCCGCTCACTTCACCTTGACGTACTTTTCGCTATTGTAGTTACTTTTGTCAACCACTCCCAGCTCATCGGCAGGCCAGACCTGGATAAGGGTGTCATTCTCAACCACGATCCTCATCCGGAGGGTTTTCCCGACATTGTCTTTATTGTTGTGGTATTTTATTGTCTCCTTGTAGACGATACCCTCAAGGGTGTAGGAGCCGCCGCCGAAGTTGTCGTTGGTGACGGTGTCCTGTGTCATTTCGCCGGTGAACATCCAGTAGCTGTCGCACCACATTTTCACCTGGCTTCCCTGGAAGTCTCCGGGGAAGGTAGCCACGATGGAGTCGTTTTCCACCTGCCTGGCATAGATCAGATCCCATGCGCCAACGACAGGGTTCACCGGTTCCTGGTTGCATCCGGCAAGGATGAGCAGGAGCAGAGTACTGAAAAGAACAGTCTTTTTCATAAGCTTATAATTTTGATTTGACGTTTCTCAACGGCTGATATGTAAATTTACGCTATGACTGGATATGAGTCAAGTTTTTCGTTGCGATTTGATTTTATCATTTTTAATGGCAACCGCATTTTAACGGTAATGAATTTATTAATCAGCTCATTTGCCTTCTTCCGGCTAATTCCATAAAACTTTTCCGCAAAATCGTTGACTTTATTAAAAAACAGTTTTAAATTTGAGATGCTGCATTTCTAAAACTATTCACATGTCGTTGTCTAAGTACATTGCTCGATTGCAACGGATGGATCTACTAATTGCCTTGAAGGCAACCGGATCCCCGGAAGAATTTGCTAATAAGATGAACCTAAGCCGAAGCACTCTTTTTGAGACGCTTCAGGAGATGAAATTGATGGGTGTTGACATCAGGTATTCCAACATCAGGGAGACCTATTATTATGGCGATGCCAGGCGAATAATAGTCAGAGTTGAGAAAGCCGGTGAGAAACAATGACATACCTGACGTAACAGTGCCTGCCATCCCTTGATGGAGAAGTCATGGGAAAGTATTGAATTCTAACAAATCAAATAATAAGGATATGGTAGAACGACTCTTATTACTTAAAGGCTGGAAGCTATTTGGCGGTATAGTATTGGTGAATCTGCTCATACTGTTTTTATCCCAAACAACTCTTATAAACGAGATTGTATTCTTCAACACTTACAGTGAGCAGCTTACATACGACAGAGCTATGGAGGTATTTAGCCAGATGCGTTCTTTCTCATGGGTTAGTTACATCATTACCCCTATACTTCTATTGCTCAAATTCTCAGCGATGAGCGTGCTTCTGTATATCGGGATATTTTTCAGTGACCTTCATAAAGAGATTACCCTTGGGAAGATATTTAAAGTGGTGATTGCGAGTGAACTGGTGTTTATTGTTGCCTCTATTATTAAACTATTGTGGTTCATCTTTTTTGCTGGCAATTACACACTGGATGATATGAGCTTCTTCTATCCGCTCTCGTTGATTAATCTGTTCAGCCGGTCGGAGGTAGCCGCTTATTGGATTTATCCTCTGCAAACAGTAAATTTTTTCCAGTTGGTCTATATCTTATTGCTTGCACTGGGGCTGTCTAAGATCAGTTCAATTAGAAAGGAGGCTGCTGACAAAGTTGTTCTCGCAACCTATGTTCCGGCCATGGTGGTCTGGATTGCACTGGTAATGTTTCTCTCAATTGACGTACAGGCATGAAAAAACGGATTGGCAAGGTTTTGCTTGTATTGGTGGGAGGATTTCTGATCTTTCTGATAGTTGGTATAATGACAAAGAAGGTGAAAGCCGAGCAAGCTGCCGAGAGAATCAGGACTCTCCCCGTACTTGTTATGAAAGATATCCGGGGCAATTCCTTCAGTACTGATCAAATTACATCCGGGCCTCTGTTAATCACATTTTTCCATCCCGAATGCGATCACTGCAAATATGAGATATCGTCACTTGTTAACGCTGAATTGATTGACAGTCATTTAATAATACTTCTTGTGAGCTATGCTAAGGTGGATGATATACAGTCTTTCATACAAGAAGTTGGGAATATTGAGGCATTAAATATGCATATTCTGCATGATCCTGATTTCAGGATGAGTGATTTGTACAGAGTTGACGTAATTCCTTCAAACTTCATCTATAATAAGGAGCTTGAGCTTATAAAAGTGTTCAAGGGCGCAACAAAGCCGGAGACCATCCTGAAATACCTGAATGAGAATGATTAATATTAAGAGGGTTAAAGATGCATCATTTCTTCAGCACGACTCCACTGATTGTGGAGCGGCTTGTCTGGCATCTGTAATAAGGTATTTCGGCGGAGACTCCGGAATAGAAAAAATTCGCCGGCTCAGTGGTACGACTCAGTCGGGAACTACAATGCTGGGTTTATATCAGGCTGCAAGGGAATCTGGTATGGAGGCTACAGGTTATGAGGCTTCCATAAATGATATTAAGGAGTTTGATGGGATTCTAATCCTGCATGTGAGTCCGGGACCGGGATATGAGCATTATATCGTTTCTTATGGGTTCCATGATGGCAGGTTTGTCGTTTGGGATCCTGCAAAAGGTTTGGAGTTAAGAACAGCATCAGAAGTTGAAAAGATTTGGGCAAGTCATAAATGTCTTGCAGTCAGTCCGGGTAAGTATTTCGTCTTGGGTAAATTAACAAGAAGAAGTAAACGCAGGTGGATAGTTGATACAATCAGACCGGAGTATGAATTACTCCTGGTCAGTGTTGTCGTAGGTATTGTCATTTCATTACTTGGTGTTGTGATGGCAGTCTACACGCAAAAGTTACTTGACAGGATCCTGCCTTCAGGTGATGTGAGAATGCTTGTTGTTTCAGTAATACTGGTGTTACTGCTTCTTGGAGTTAGGGTTCTGCTGACTGCAGTCCGACAATCCATGCTACTGTCTCAGGGGAAAACTTACAACATCCGTGTTGTTGACGGATTCTACAGTGCATTGCTGGGATTGCCGAAGCCATTTTTTGATACCAGAAAAACAGGCGACATGGTTGCCCGGCTTAACGACACCATGCGAATACAGCGTGTCATTTCAGACGTGGTTAGCACCTATGTGATCGATTTTCTGATTGTGATGATAACAATGGTCATGATCTTCATTTATTCTTCTGTTGCCGGCATTATTTCCACAGTAGCAATTCCTCTCTTTTTTCTGCTGGTTTACAGTTGGAACAAGCCTGTCATCAAATCACAGCAGGATCTTATGGCAGGTTATGCCATGAACGAAAGTAACTTCATAAATACTCTCAGGGGTATTACGGAGATCAAGAGCATGCAATGGCAGAGTTATTATGAGAAAAAGAATAAATCGATATTCACTGTTTTTCAGGAGAGGGCTTTCTCATTGGGGAAGATCAAAATAAAGCTTGGGATGATTACAAATCTTGCAGGCACTCTCTACCTTATGGTATTATTGTTCTACACTTCGCTTGAGGTAATGGGGACGCGGATGACCCAGGGCGAACTGATGGCTATCATTTCACTTAGTTCTACCCTGCTGCCGTCAGTGATGAACCTGGCTCTCGTCTCCATTCCTCTGAGCGAGGCTAAGGTCGCCATCGAAAGGATGTTTGAATTCACACAGTTACAATCGGAAGGGTCTGATGAAAATGTAGAGAATCGAGTATTAACTTTTTCCCGGATTACTCTGGACAGTATTGCCTTTCGGTTCCCTGGTCAGAAGTTGCTCCTTTCTGATCTGAACCTTGAGATTGAAAAAGGTACTGCAACCGCTTTGGTGGGGGAGTCAGGCTCGGGTAAAAGTACTCTGGTAAACATTCTCATGAGATTTTACCAACCGGAGTCAGGCTCTGTTAGGGTTAATAATGCAATATCCTGTCAGGAAGTGTCACTCGACTCCTGGCGAAGATCTATAGGTCTGATTCCGCAGGAAATCCATCTTTTCAATGGCACTGTTCTGGAAAACATTGTACCTGATGCCGATGAGGAAAAAATCAGGAAGCTGGGCAGTATGACCATTGAATACGGCCTTGAGCCGTTCATAAGAAGCCTTCCCCTGGGTTTTGCCACTTTGACAGGCGAAGATGGCGTCAAGTTATCTGGCGGGCAGAAACAGGTGCTTGCCTTTATGAGGGCCTTAATAAATGAGCCAGATATTCTTCTTATTGATGAGGGCACCTCCGGGATGGACAGGGACACAGAAGCCATTATTCTAAAAATTCTGATGCGATTGAAAGAATCTACTGGAATATTGTTGGTTACCCATCGCATAAACATTATAAGGAAGTTATGTGACAGGATTTACCTGATTGAGGAGGGGACCGTAACAGACTCAGGCACACATTCTGAGCTCTTAATGAATGATAACCTCTACAAAAGATTTTGGGAAGAATTTGATTTGACGGGAACGGTTAGATTATAGGCTTCAAATCACCCGTGGAATGACTAGACGTAATGAAAAATTTGAGATTAGGATAAAAAAACTGCACCAATCCTGTATTATTGGACTGCCCGGTTTTTAATTTGAGGTTGCAGGCGGAATTTTATAACTTTCGTCTGCGGGCAGATACCGAAAAGCCCGAAAAGAGTAGGTGACAGAAAAATTATGTCTCGCTATGAAAGAATTAACTACTAAGGAAATGGAAAACACTCAAGGGGGAATGTCGTGTTGGTTAGCAACTGCTGCTTTGGTTGCGGCAGGCATACTTTTTACTGCTACAGCAGGAGCAGGATTTTTTATTACTGGTCTTGGACTTGTGTCCTTGGGATTCCCATTGGTTGAGTATATGAGTTCATGTTATCCCGAGTTAATGGAATAATATTTTGGATAATAAAATTTTAAAACGATGGGCTTCACTCAGTTTAGGAAATTTACCAATAAGAGAAAGCATATTTGTACTAACTGGTTTTGACACTGTACTTGCATCTAACCAAAATGGAGCATTAGAAGTCAGAAAAAGTATGAGCGATTGACTACAGTTGTCTAGGAGTGTAATTAATATGTCCTTGGATAAACCATTTTTAATTAGGGTGCTCAAAATTTAAAGATCAGCCAACTATGTTATATTTTTGGCTGATTTTTAACTATTACGTTTACTTGTCTTTAGTTTGATCAACCACTATTGATCTTATTCTAGAATATTCTTAATATCTAGAAACCTTCCCGTTGTAATTTGGTCCGTTTTTGTTTTACATAAACATATCGAATTCCTGATAGATGATCTAAGGAACCATTTAACTGAAGCAATTTTCTGAAATTTTCAGTCTCATCAAAAGTCTTAAAACTAGCTTGATTTGCTAAAGATTTTTAATATGTCCATTCTCCTACTATTACCTCACGTACTAATGAACTTCTGTAATAATTTTGTAGTAATTTAAGGTTCCGATCAATTCGTTGATGTGAAGGCTGTTAAATTGATCTTCTTCTTTATAGTCCAGTGTTACCTTGCGTTTTTGCGAGTTCTTAAGATGTAGAGTAAGATTGAGTGAAGAGTTCATATCCTTGCTAATAACTGCTCTTTCAATTTGTCGTACTTCAAACAAGGTGTCAGTACTAATTTTTAGTCCTGTCATGACAGCAAGTAAGCCAATTGCAAAAATTACAATTCCTAATGTCATCATTAAAAATTGTTGATTAACTAAGTATCTGCTCGATAAATAAATTCCGGTCAAAATAAAAAACACTGCATAAGCTATTCTCAGTACTTTATGCCACTTGAATATACCATCGGTGATTATGATTTTGTTATCCAAAAACTTTATTTCACCTTTGTAAATTCTAAATACAGTTTTCATCGTAAAGGACAAAAAGTTCATTTCAAATTTATGAATTAATTATATAAATACGTTCTTCAATCCCAATTAATTTTCTTCATCTTACACCCCACTCTTTACCTAAATATGTAGGGTAAAGATATCAATGGTTGTGAAGGGTTTTTGGCATATTTGTCTTTTCGATGTAGATTTTTTTTAGTTTATCCAAATTCTTTCAATAGCAGGTCTTATGAGATGGTCTAGTGCGGCTTGGTTTTTTGGTGGATGTTAGTACAGAAAACTCCGCAGTCGCTGATGTAATATGCGGTACAGATTCAGCTGCTGAGTAATATGTAATAATTCAATTCATGTAATATGGAGATCATACATGTAGTTTTGTTCGTGCTAATAATGGTCGGTGTGTACTATTTAAAAACCAGGTTACCCACACAGATTTTGTTTCCATTATCTTTATTTATCGGAATCGCTATGCTTATCTGGTTCTGGGTGTTCTGGGAGAGAGAAATTCCTGGACGGATACTTATCACAGTATTAGTCCTGAGTGGATTGTATAAATATTTAGAAAACAGAAAGCAAAAAAGGTGGGAAAACTGATTTTTTCAGGGGAGAATTCCTGCGGGACTTTTTAAATTATGGATTTATGAATTCACAACTGTATCACCGGATTTCTTTGTGGATAACAATCTTAGGCATTGCCTTTATTGCTGTCTACCCTTTGGTTACTGATTTTACATTTACGCACGAACAGGCAAACTGGGTCTTTTCGCTACTTTATCTGACTCTTTGTTTGAACTTCCTGGGAGGCAAGCAAAATGAGCCGGAAACAGCGTATGGAAGAGCTCAAAGGATATTCAAGGATAAGTACAGTATAATTATCTCGACAATTCTGACAGTATGTTTTGCTGTCATTCTTGGACAATCTGAAATCTCTTCGGTCAGAATATTCCTTGTGCTCATTTGCTCACTTATTTTCTATTATGCCTCCTTCATTTTTTTTAGCAGGAAAGTAACTCAACTGCTTTTTTGGATCAATTTCTACCTTTTCGCGGGTGTCTTCATTCTTACTCAGGTGCCCGGCTCACGGATTGATCTACTATCAAGATATAATCCGTTTGGAGGGTTGTTTTTTACATTGTTCTCATAACTGCATACAAATTGATGACACAGGCTTGTTTTTTTGCCTGAAAGATTCGAACTTTAATGAGGCGTTAGCCATAGCCGCTGATATTGAAAGTTCAATATATCTAAACCTGCAATAATGAAAAAGCTTGAAATGATCCTGATTGTCGGAGCCGTGGTCGGGCTCCTGATGACCCTCTTTGACCTCCCGCTAAACTCACTGATTGTATCACTGTTTTTTCTGGTACTGGCACTGCTCTATATCTATCTGGGGTTTGCGCTGTTCAACAATGTCAGGTTACGTGACATCTTTAAAGCTGAATCCTTTAAAGGCCTTGGTCCCTGGAGAATTGCAATCGCCATCGGAACCGGCGTAGCCCTCTCAACCCTGACCGTTGCTTTTATGTTTTCCATACTTGGCTATCCAATGGCCGAAACCATACTGATCTATGGGATAGTGCTCGCCATTCTAATGATCATACTGGCGCTGATAAAAAACGCACGGGAGAAGAATCCATTCTACAGGAACATCATCGTGAGATGCCTGATCTTTCTGATTATCGCAGTGGTATTCCTTCTGTTACCCGCAGATTTGTTCGGAACGCCATGAGCGCTATCCTGCATAACACTAAACAATAAAAATCATTCATAAAGCCTGCGTCACGAGAGCAGCCTTGTGATCATTCCAACATTTTTATACCTTTATCGGTGTAACAAAAAAACACCTGATGAACCAGCTTGTGCTGAGAGACAAGGCGCAGGAGTACATATTCCGGTTCCTGGGCGGACTGACGCTCCTCGCAGTGGGAATACAGCTGTTTACCAGCAGCCCCAAGAGAGCCCTCTTCTGGATCCTTTTTGTGACCTTCATAGTAGCAGGAATTTTCTTCCTGACACTCAACCTCGGAGCCCTCGTCAACAGACTCACCGTCGACCATGGCATACTAACCATCAGGTGGAACACAAAGATCTTCAAAAAACATATTCGCGTAGATGAGATAGCCGAAATAACAGAAGATAAACGCTATATCCGTATCATTAAAACGGACGGCAGAAGCATACGCCTGCCCGTCCGCCTGCTCGACCGTGATAAACGCCGGGCTATACGTAAGTTCCTGAAGGAGAACACGGGCATATGACCCACCATAGCGTCAGACCGCTAATCAGCATCCTGTTCCGCACAATTTGATTAACTTTGCCTGAGGGTAACTATCATGTCATGAAACTTGCATGAGCAAGAGCTTACAACTGGATTTGATTATTAGAGCTCATGCAGGTTCCATTCGACCCAAAAAATATAATCGCATGAAACAGCTGGTACTGCGCAATACCATATATGAAAGAATCTACCGGTCACTGGGAGTGGTCTGCATTGTGATGGTCATCGTGATAATCCTTACAGGCGACAAATCAGAGTGGCCGTTCTGGGTACAGATTATCTCACTGCTGCTGCTGGGTCTGGTTTTTCTCAGCCTCGACTTCGGTACGCTGGTCAACAGGCTGACAGTCGACAAGGGAGAGCTGACAGTCAGATGGTACACCAAACCCGCACGGATAATTATTCCGATACATGAGATCGATGAGATACTCGCCGACGAGAACTTCGTACGGATCATCCTGAAAAACGGCAGAACCATCCGCCTACCGACCGGCATGCTTGAGTTCAATGAGAAAAGAGCAGTGCGTAAGTTCCTAAAAGAGACAACGGGATTCTGAATCGTATGCGCACAACTCTTTCCCTCTTTATTCTTCTGCTCCTCCTGCCAGTGACAGTCGAAGCACAGAAGGTGACCGTCAGCGGATATGTCACCGACGCCAACAGCGGCGAGCGGATGATAGACGCAACGGTCTATGAGAAGGAATCATTTGCCGGGACCACCACCAACAGCTACGGATTCTTCAGCCTGACACTCGCCACGGGAAGAAACATGATTGTGGTTTCATACCTGGGCTATGACCCTATAACCGCCGAGGTAACACTCACGGGTGACACTGTGATGAACTTCAGCCTGACCATGTCTTCGAGCGAGATCGACGCCGTCACCGTCACGGCCTCACGCCGCCAGTCGGTGATAGAGAGCCCGCAGATGAGCATGATAGATATACCGGTGGAAAAGTTCATAAAGCTGCCTGTGATCTTCGGCGAAGCTGACGTGCTGAAGGTCATACAGCTGCTCCCCGGTGTGCAGTCGGGCACCGAAGGATCGACAGGGATCTATGTCCGCGGTGGAGGTCCCGACCAGAACCTCTTCCTGCTCGACGGGGTGCCGGTATACAACGCCAGCCACCTCTTCGGCTTCATGTCAGTGTTCAATCCCGATGCCGTAAAATCGGTGCAGCTGTACAAGGGCGGATTCCCGGCACGGTACGGGGAACGCCTCTCCTCGGTGGTTGACATACGCATGAAGGAGGGTAACATGAAGGAGCTGCACGGTAACTTCGCCATCGGTCTGATATCATCGAAGCTGTCGCTGGAGGGACCGATCATCAAAGACAAAACCTCGTTTATCCTCTCGGCACGACGCACCTACTATGATGTGCTGGCACAACCGTTCATACTGGCAATGAACCAGGACGAGAACTCGTGGACCACCGGGGGATACTATTTCTATGATCTTAATGCGAAGATCAACCATGAGTTCACGGAGAGAAGCCGTCTCTATCTCAGTTCATATCTCGGCAGGGACAGGGCATATACAAGGAGCACCGACGAGCCCAACTACTACTACAGCAGTTCCGACAGGTACAGATACAAAGAGAGCTATGGCCTGGGATGGGGAAACATCATCAACGCCCTCAGATGGAACTACCTCATCACCAACCGGCTGTTCAGCAACACCACGCTTACATACAGCAAGTACAACTTCGATGTAACCATAGAATCATCGTCAGAGAACCTCACCACCAAAGAGAAGGAGATTGACTATTTCAAGTATTATTCAGGGATTGAGGACCTGGGTGCGAAGATCGACTTTGACTGGTACCCCGCCTCCGGCCACTCGGTGAGGTTCGGTACAGGCTATACATGGCATCACTTCAAGCCGGGGGTAACGACCTTCAGGTATGACCCGATGCAGGACAGCAACGGCATCGACACGGTGATAGGAGACATGAGAGTCAGAGCCAATGAGCTCATCCTCTATGCTGAGGATAACTTTGACATCACACCGCGCATCAAGATGAACGCTGGCATACGCCTGTCGCTCTTCAATGTTCAGGATACCAGCTATTTTGTCTTCCAGCCCCGTCTCTCTCTGCGTTACCTGGTCACTGATGACCTCTCCTTCAAGGTTTCGTACAGCAAGATGGCGCAGTTCGTGCACCTGCTGACAACCTCGGCCATCAGCCTCCCAACAGACCTTTGGCTGCCGGTGACACGCAGGTTCGAGCCGCCAATATCGCACCAGGTGGCCGTCGGCTCAGCCTTCGGGATGCCAGGCGACCTGGAAATGACGGTCGAAGCCTTCTATAAAACCATGGATAATCTCATCGAATATAAGGAGGGTGCCTTCTTCGGAGGCACCGGAGCAGGATGGGAAACGAAGGTGGAGAAGGGCAGGGGATGGGCCTACGGCGCAGAGGTGCTGCTTGAGAAGAACTACGGTAAGCTGACGGGATGGATCGGCTATACACTGTCATGGACCTACCGTCAGTTTGATAACCTGAACTTCGGTAAAACATTCCCTGCAAAATATGACCGCAGACATGATATCAGCGTGGCACTGACACACAAGTTCAGCGAGAGGGTCGATGCCGGACTCGTATGGGTCTACGGTACAGGCAACGCCGCAACGCTGGGCGTCATGGAATATCCGCCACAGGAGTTCACTGACGCTTACTACTATAATACTAACGTAACGGACTTCCCCGGACGCAACAACTACCGCACTCCCTCATACCACAGGCTTGACCTGGGCGTCAACCTTCACAAGGAGAAGAAGAGAGGGACACGAACATGGAGCTTCTCGGTCTATAATGCATACTGCCGCCTGAACCCCTTCTTCATATACTGGGGATCGGAATACTACGAGGAGCCCGATCCCGACAATCCCGGCATGATGCTTTTTTACAGCAAGCCTGTTCTCAAGAAAATCAGTGTCTTCCCGATCATTCCATCAGTTTCATACTCATTTAAATTCTGACAGGGAGATGAAGGAACTGAGATTATATATACCGATTGCTCTGTTCATGCTGTTAGCTGCGGCTGCGTGCGAGAGTGAGATAGAATTCAAAGGGTCGGAGGTTGAACCTAAGATAGTCATTTATTCATTGCTCAACCCTGACAGCCTGGTTACCGTAACCATTGCCGAGAGCCATGCTGTCTTTGAGACCCGGTACGAGCCGCGCCAGATCACCGATGCCTCAGTGCGCCTCTACCGTGACGGCGAGCTGATTGAGACGCTGACATATGTGCCTGCAGAACCGGTACCTGAGTATTATCCTGCTTACCCTTATTCCCGGTACGTGTCAAGAGAACATAAACCTGTTCACGGCAGCACCTACCGCATAGAGGTTGATGTCAAAGGACTGGAGAGCGCATGGGGTGAGACAAGATTGCCTGAGCCCGTCCCGGTGATAAGCGTTGACACAGGCTCCGTCATTTTTGAGGAGTATACAGGAGAGGTAAAAATCAAGTTGAAGTTTCGTGATCCGGCAGATACTGACAATTACTACAGACTTACAGCCAGGGCATTGACCGGAACCTATCTCGGCAAGTCCGATGTGCCCTATGACCCGTTCTTCCCGGTTACCGTGTATGACAGTGACATAGGCTACGGGGCACTCAGCGAACCCCTCATTGCCCCTCAGCAGGAGGATGACCTGTTCGGAATGTACCTGCGGAACGACTTCTACCTGTTCATGGATGAGCTTATTGACGGGAAAGAGTACAGTCTGACACTGGCCTACAGCTATCCCGGACCTCTGGCAATTGATCATTATGAATTCATCCACGCCTATTTCAGTCTCCACACTATAACGAAGGATGTTTACCTCTACCTTCAGTCGTACTCGGCCCAGAGGCAGACGATAGACAATTTCCTTGCAGAGCCGGTACCGGTATACACAAATATTACCGGCGGACTGGGAGTGGTGGGAGCAGTGTCGGTCTCCACCGATACACTGAAGGCAGGAGAGTATCCGGTGGAGGGCGTATATTACGATTACCAGGCGTATTACAATATCAAATAGACCCCGGATCAACACACTGGCCTGCCCAGGGTCGTCTCACTTCACCGGCCGGCAATGGGTCACCTCACCCTCCCTGTCCGGATAAACCTGCAAGGTAGCCATCCTGTCTTTTCTCGCCGGCTCGCCCCGGATCAACCCGCAAAGCAACCATCCCGGCTTTTCTCACGGGTCTGCCGCCCTGGTAACAGTAGCTTAACATATTTCTTATTCGTCTCATATGACTATTACCCTGATTCATCACCCCGCCCCGTCCCGGATCAACTCGCGAGGCTGCTGTCTTGTCTCTCCTTTTTGCCTGTCGTAAAAAAAAGGCTGAAAATATTTTGCCATATGATTTATTAATGTTTACTTTGTACTACAAAGTACTACAAAGTAAAGTCATGAACCAGTCAGATCCGCATCTTGAAGATATCCAGGCCATCAGGAAATTGATGGAGGCCTCATCCAGGTTTTTGTCGCTCAGCGGCTTATCAGGCATCGTAGCCGGAGTTCTGGGTCTGGCGGGGGCTGTTGCAGCACAGATAATCATCACAAATATCTCTGCGCCGGCCGACTGGTATATGAGGCCTTTTGCGGAGGGTCCGGACGGATACCGCGAGTTTCTTCCGCTCGTGGCAGTGATGGCAGCGGTGCTGGTGCTGGCTTTCTCGGGAGCCGTGATCTTCTCCTCACGCAAGGCCAGGAAAAGCGGTCACAGGGCATGGACGCCCGTGACCCGCAGAATGCTGGCAAGCCTGCTCATCCCTCTTGGTACCGGCGGGCTATTCATACTTCTGACCGTAGCTGCCGTGCCTGCCGGTGTGACGGTGGCTTCAACACTGATTTTCTACGGGCTGGCCGTGGTCAGCGCAGGTAAATTTACCTTCGGGGAGATCCACTGGCTGGGGGTGCTTGAGGTGATAACCGGACTGGTATGCCTGCTGCTGCCACAGTACAGTATAATGATATGGGCCTTTGGATTTGGCCTGCTGCATATAGGCTACGGCCTCTTCATGCATCTCAGATACAGGGGATGAAGACGATACTTACAAACTTCAACAAGGCGTTTGAAAGCCGGGTTCGGCTGGGAATAATGTCGGTGCTGGCAGTCAGCAGCAGCATGGACTTCACCGGACTGAAGGAGACGCTGGAGGTGACCGACGGCAACCTGGCAAGCCACCTCAGGGCACTTGAGGATGCCGGATATATCATCATGGAAAAAAGTTTCATAAACCGTAAACCAAATACCCGGTATACCATAACCGAAGCAGGACTCGACAGCTTCAACAGCCACCTTCAGGCACTGGAGGAACTGATCAATAAAAAATAATTTTTTTTACTCATAACTTTGAAGCACAAAGTACTTTTATAAAAACAGTTGAAATGGAAAATGAAAATGCAACACAGGAAAAGTGGTACCAGTCGATGACCGTCAAGATGGTCCTGCTGGGAATTTTGGGTCTCATGCTTATGATTCCGCTGGCATTGATAATGGAGGTAATCAGGGAGCGTTCACAGAATGCGGAGACTGCCCGTACGGAGATAGGGGACCTCTGGGCTTCCGCGCAGACAGTCACCGGTCCGGTGCTGAATGTGCCCGGCACAAAAGTCATCGCTGACGACGGCAGGTATGTAACTACCACATTGCACATGCTTCCTGACGATATTAAGGTAAACGGTGTGCTAGTGCCTGAGATCCGCTACAGGGGCATCTATGAGAGCGTTGTTTATACCTCTGAGCTGGAGCTCTCCGGCAGCTTCTCTCTGACAGGTTATGATGAGTTCAATGATTATACCTGGCAGTGGGATAAGGCCTATATCTCGCTGGGCGTCTCAGACAACAAGGGCATCAGCGACAGGGCTGACATCACCATCGGAGGCAGGGTTATCAGTGCCCGCCCGGGGGCAGTCCAGACTGATCTGTTTGACAAAGGCATCTCCTTCCCACTTCCGATTGACGTCTCGCAGATCGACGAGTTCAAGGGCGATTTCACGGTCAGCCTCGGGCTCAGGGGCAGTGGCAGCATCGCTTTCGCGCCGGTGGGCAAGAGCACCGGGGTGAGCCTGACGTCGGAGTGGGAGGCGCCGAAGTTCACAGGCAGCTTCCTCCCTGCAGAGCGGGAGGTGACTGACACCGGCTTCACAGCCTCATGGACGGTCACTCATCTAAACAGGAGCTTCCCACAGGTATGGACAGGAAAGAACTATATCCCGTCCGATGATGCCTTCGGCGTCGACCTGATAATGGAGTCTGACCACTATACCAAGGCAGAGCGGAGCGCCAAATACGGGCTACTCTTCATTGCGCTCACCTTCCTGGTACTGATAATAATTGAGCTGCGGTCTGAAAAGAGGGTACATATCTTCTATTATCTGCTGGTGGCCCTGGCCCTGATACTCTTCTTCTCGCTTCTGACAGCACTCAGCGAACATATCGGGTTCAACCCGGCATACCTTATCTCCTCGGCAGCCACCATCGGCCTGCTGACGGCCTTCTTCGCATCACTGCTGAAGAAAAGGTGGATGGTGCTGCTTATAAGCGGCCTGCTGACGGTGCTGTACCTCTTCATCTTCTTCCTGCTGGCGATGAAGGACTATGCCTTCCTGGCCGGCAATATAGGGCTGTTTGTGCTGCTGGCCGTACTCATGCTGGTCTCGGCGAAGTACAGGTTGTTCAGGGAGTAGCCTGCGCGTCCGGGCAGCAAATTACAGGCTTTTCGGGGAGTAGCCTGCGCGTCCGGGCAGCAAATTACAGGCTTTTCGGGGAGTAGCCTGGGTATCCGGGCAGCAAATTACAGGTTGTTCAGGGAGTACCCTACCGCTGATGGCGGATTAGCACAGGCTTCCACATGAGTAATCACAACATTGACGGACTCCACTCTTCTGACGGAGGGAGTCCCCATGTCTCACCCTTCTCCCGCTCCCGGGGGAGGGGTGAAATGGTATTGGGGGATTATTATGCATTCTGATGATTTTGAAGTAAATTACGGGGTTGTATTAAAACGGATTCTCACATGATACTCAAGCGGTATATTGAAGAGGATGATGACCAGATATTTGACCTGATAATCGTCGGTGGCGGCATCACCGGAGCGGCGGTGGCCTATATCGCTGCCGCCCGGAGCCTCTCCGTCGCTCTTTTTGAAAGGAAGGATTACGGCGGTGCCACCTCCGCCGCCACATCCAAGCTGATCCACGGCGGACTGAGGTATCTCGCCAACGGTGAGCTGAAGCTGGTGCGCGAGTCGTTACGCGAGCGAAGGATTCTCGGCAACATCGCCCCCAATTTTGTATATCCGCTGCCGTTCCTGCTGCCTATGTACAAGCGGTGGAAGGGAAATATCTGGAAGATGCTCGCGGGCATGTACCTCTATGATGCCCTGTCGTATGACAAGAAAGATACCTGGGACAGAAGCAAGAAACTGCAGAACCACAGGCTTGTTCCCCGCAGGAAGACCGTCAGGCTGGAGCCGAACCTCAAGATGGAGAATCTCAGAAACTCCTTCTACTTCTTCGACTATCAGAGCATCTTCCCCGAGAGACTCACGCTGGCGTTCATCAAATCGGCGGCGGAGTACGGAGCTAAGGTATCCAACTACACACCTGTGGAGGGATTTATATTCGGTGAAGGGAACAGGGTCACCGGCGTGAAGGTCAGGGACTCCTTCACGGGATCAGAGAAGGAGGTCAGAGGGAGGCTGGTGGTCAACTGCGGCGGCACCTGGGCCGATGAGATACTCAATCTTGCTGCCGGGAAAGAATTGCCGGAACACAGGGTGAAGCGTTCGGAGGGGATCCACATAATAACAAAGAAAATTGCCGGCCATCATGTGGTCTCACTGCAGAAGAGTGACGGCGGCCACATGATGATCATGCCGTGGCGCGATCATTCACTTATCGGCACCACCGACAAGGAGTACTTCGGCGACCCGGACGACTACAGGGTATCAGAGGAGAGCATTGACGAGATCATTAACAACGTGAATGAGAACTTCGGCCGTAAGATCTCACGGTCCGATATCATCCATGCCTACGGTGGGCTGCGCCCGCTGGTTGACGACCAGACGAAGGGATCGTATGAGACATCGAGAAAGTATGAGGTATATGACAATGCCAATGACGGCATTGAAGGGATGATCACCGTCGAGGGCGGCAAATATACCACCAGCAGGAGCCTGGCACGTGAGGTGCTCAGGCAGATCTCGGCGAAGCTTGAGAGGACGCTCTCCGACTCTGTATCCGACAACCTATATCTCTCCGGTTGCGAGATAAGGGATATGCGGCAGTTCATGATAAGGCAGCATCTCAACTACACGGACTTCAGCCGAAATACGGTGGAATATGTCAGCAGGAATTACGGCACCGAGAGCAGAATTGTATTCCAGATCGCCAGGGATGAACCCCTTTATGCTGAGGTGGTAAGCCATGACGGAGAGATACTCGCCGAAGTTGTCTACGCTGTCAGGTATGAAAGCGCACGCACCCTCAGGGACATCATGCTGCGCAGGACCGGCACGGGCACGCTGGGCAACCCGGGCAGAGAGATCATCGACAGGATCGCCACGGTGGCGGCAGAGCTTCTGGGCTGGGATAAAAAGCGCCGGGAGGAGGAGGCAGCCTCTATACTGAAAGAATATGAACTATATTAGGAGCATGGAGAGAGAGAACACCTACCGTCATATCCTCAAGTGGGGCGACAAGAGGGAAGAGGAGGTTGACAGCCACATGATCACCCTGTTAAAGGAGAAATTCGGTCTTACAGATGAAGATTTAAAGAAAAAACATCTTCCCGGCAGGGAGGAAGTGAGACTTGAGAAGCCCTCTCTCCTGAAACCGTCCCACCTTGATTTTCTGGGGAGCCTCTGCGGCAGTGACAACGTGCTTGCTGACGATCTCTCCCGCGCACGCTGGTCCTGCGGCAAGTTCTACGGTGAGCTGCTTGACCTCAGGCTCGGCCAGGTGCCTGACCCTCCCGATGCCGTGGTGGCACCGCGCAGTCATGATGAGGTGGTAAAGATCGTCGAATACTGCAGCGATGAGAAGATAGCCGTCATTCCGGCCGGAGGACAGTCGTCTGTCACCGGCGCTCTGCGTGCCCCGCAGGGAGGCATAGCCCTCGACCTGACAAAGCACCTTAACAGGATCATTGAGATCAACAGCGTCAACAAGACTGTGCGTGTCGAGGCCGGCATCATGGGCCCGGCGTTTGAAGAGGAGCTTAACAGGCACGGCTACAGCTGCGGCCACTTCCCGCAGTCGTTTGAGTATTCAACCGTCGGCGGCTGGATCTCCGCCCGGGGTGCCGGCCAGGCCTCCACGGGGTACGGCAAGATAGAAGACATGGTGGTGGCGCTGAAAGCGGTGACACCGGCAGGTGTCATAGAGACGAAAGATTTTCCCCGGATGGCGCAGGGGTGGGATATCCACAGGCTCTTTGCCGGTGCAGAGGGCACCCTCGGGGTGATAACGGAAGCCACGCTGCACATCTTCAACCATGCACCGGAGAACACTGCCTCCGCAGGCTTTATCTTCAGGAGCTTTGAACAGGCAGTGGAGGCGATGCGGACGGTGATGCAGAGCGAGTACGGCAAACCTCACCTGTTCAGGATATCCGATCCTGGAGAGACCGACATAGCCTTCAGGACTTCCGGCTTCGACGGAACCACAGCGGACAGGCTGCTGAAAGGACTCGGGTTTATGACCGGCAGTCGCTGCCTGATGTTCGTGACGGTGGAGGGAGAGAAGAGCTACGCCCGCTTCGTCATGAAGAAGATAAGGAGGACGGTACGCCGGGGCAAGGGTATGTTCATTGGCAGCGGTCCTGTCAGGAAGTGGCTTGCCCAGCGATACTCCAGCGCTTACATGCGTGACCCGCTGATGGACCTCGGCATCATGACCGACACCCTGGAGACGGCGGTGACATGGGATAAGCTGCTGAAGGTGTGGAGTGCTGCTCATGAGTACGTCAACCGCAGGCCGGGGGCCTTCATGATGATACACATCTCCCACGTCTACGAGAACGGGGCAAACCTCTACTTCACATTCCTCAGTCCCATGGAAAGGGGCAATGAGAGGCAGGACTTCGCACTGTTTCACCGCGGGCTGGTTGACACTATCATTGGGAACGGGGGTTCCATATCCCATCACCATGGAGTTGGAAGGGTGCTGGCCCCCTGGATGGAGGGGCATCTCGGGAAGAGCTCCATGGCGTTGATGACAGCAGTAAAAAAGCATCTTGATCCTGACAATATCATGAACCCCGGCGGCATGCTGGGACTGTAACAGAGAGATTATGAAATCATCCGATGAGCTGATACTGGCCATTGACTTCGGCACGCAATCTGTGCGCGCTGTGCTGATCGACCTCGGGGGCAATGTCAGGCAGATATGCAAAACCGTCATTGAACCCTACTTCTCCGCTGCTCCGGGGTGGGCCGAGCAGCATCCCGAATACTTCCGCGACAGGATGTTCGAGACGCTGCAACAACTGTTCCGGGAGACGGAGTTCAGCAAGGATCAGATCAAGGCTGTCACGCTTACCACCCAGCGTTCCACCCTCATCAATCTCGACAGCGAGGGCAAATCGTTGCGGCCGGCCATCAGCTGGCTTGACCAGAGGCTGTGTGCTGTAGGAAAATACCCTGACTGGCTGACGCAGATAGCCCTCAGGATAGTGGGCATGAGAGAGGCGGTGATGCATACGGTCAAGCAGGGCGAGTGCAACTGGCTCATGCAGAACAGCCCGGAGGTATGGGAGAAAACCAGTAAATTCCTACTGCTCTCAGGTTATCTTACCTGGCTGCTGACGGGAGAATACCGCGATTCGGTAGGGTGCACCGTAGCCTACCTGCCCTTTGATTACAGGAAACAGCAGTGGACTGACAGGAGCCACATGAACTACAAGATGTTTCCTATTGAGAGGGATAAGCTGCCTGATCTTGTCAAACCCACGGAGGTGCTTGGCCATATCAGTCGCGAGGCTTCAGAGCTGTCGGGTATCCCTGAGGGTTTACCTCTCATTGCCGCGGCTGCCGACAAGGCCTGTGAGGTGCTGGGTTCGGGTGTCATCACTCCCGATGTGGCATGCCTCAGCTATGGCACCACGGCCACGGTACAGACGACGCACAGCAGGTATCATGAGGTGATACCGTTTTTTCCCTCGTACCCCAGCGCCGTGCCTGACTGTTATAATACCGAGGTGCAGATATACCGGGGTTACTGGATGATCAGCTGGTTCAAGAAAGAGTTCGGACTGAAGGAGATACAGATGGCTGAGCAGACCGGACGCCATCCTGAGACCTTCTTTGATGCCATGGTCGACGAGGTGCCTGCCGGATCCATGGGGCTCATCTTGCAGCCATACTGGTCGCCCGGGGTGAAGGTGCCCGGCACGGAGGCCAAGGGGGCCATCATAGGGTTCGGCGACGTGCACACCAGGGCACATGTTTACAGGGCGATACTCGAGGGGCTGACCTACTCTCTCAGGGAGGGTCTCCTTCGTACCGTCAGCCGGACAAAAGTGCCGGTACATTCGGTCGTTGTCTCTGGAGGCGGCTCACAGAGCCGGCAGGCGATGCAGATTACAGCCGATATCTTCAATATGAACTGCTACAGGCCCCACACCTATGAGTCATCATCACTGGGGGCGGCTGTCAATGCGGCGGTGGGGATGAAGTACTACGGTGATTTCACCTCAGCAGCGGCTGCCATGACCAGGAGGGGTGAGGAGTTCGTGCCTGACCCGAAGAATGTGGAGATCTATGGCGAGCTGTATGACAGGGTCTACTCGAAGATGTACAAACACCTGCAGCCTCTCTATGAGCAGATCAGGGATGTCACCGGCTACCCGCCGAAGATATGACACCGGCGCCGTTGCTACTGAGGCGACTCCTGAAGAATGGAAGAACTTTTCCCCGGTTGCATTCTTATTGGCTATGATGCAGGGACCGGATGTGTCAGGGGAGCTTTGTACAATTATTAATCTCAGACCCCCCTGTTTTGTGACTACACAATTTTGATTTCGATGCTGCCTCCGAGGCCCACCTTCTCTCCGGCGATGATCACTGCCGAGAGTATCTCCGGCTGCTCCAGCGCCTTCTCCGTCACCTGGTGCACATCATCCGCGTTTTTAACCTCGTTGCAACAGGCAGTGGCAAAAGCGTCGGCCAGTGCCCCGTTACGGCATGCTATCATGCAGGCGTCAGCCATTCCGAAGCTGAGCGAATGACCCACCGTGCCCGATGAGCAGCAGAGTGCCAGTGGTGTATCTTCCATCGTCACCTGGAGTGCAATCTTCTTCGACAGGGGTGAGCTTCCGGCATAGACAGCCACCGATGCCGGGGCTGTCAGCTTCATGAAGATGTCGCCCCCGTTCTCAATGATCACCTCGTCAGCCTCATATTCCCTGAGCAGGTCGCGACAGATAAACTCCGCCACAGCCCCGGCCACGGCGCTCATGGGTCCGGCGCCTGCCGCCAGGGCGGCGTCGCTCATGGCGGTGATGAGAAGATGAACACCACCGGGCGCCACCACAGGTGTTAACGAATCACGGAACCCGGGGTACTGGATGATATGTGAATCCAGTATCTCCCGGTAGTGGAGGATACGGTCCATGGTAAACTGCTCAGCCTCCCGGCGGTAATGCTGTTTATCGATTGCCACCCAGAGGTCGGTCTCACGCCATGAGACCCTGAAGCTCGTCCAGCGGCTGTTGCCCATGGTCTGACGGTAGAGGCGGGGCTGGTATGCGGGACTCTTAGCCAAGATCGATGGAGAAGAGTTTTAGTGGGCAGGCAGTGAGACAGAGCTCGCATACAACGCATTTTTCCGGCTCGAATGACAGCTCGGCTGTCTTCCTGTTCATTGTCAGCGCCCCGGCAAAGCAGACGGCGGAGCAGGCGCCGCAGTGGATGCAGAGATCCTCAAGGTAGGTAATGGTGCGGTCAATAGGCACACACTCCACATTCTGTTGCTCCATGTAAGCCATTCCCTCCTTAAGCACCTTTGCCGGTGCAGTCATCTCCATCACCAGGTGGCCTATCTTACCGGGGGAGACATCGGCCTTGACGATGTTCACCATTATGTCGTACTTCCTGATGAGGTTATATGTTATCGGCTCACCCGTCGCTTCAGGCGGGAAGGTCAGCACAAATCTCCTGCTTTTCATACACTGTCAATTTTGAAATTAAAGTCTTATATCCAGGCTGTTCAGCCCGGAGGTCTTCTGAAACTGTTCGGCGGGCTCCGTGATCAGGAAGCGGCCGGCGGTTATCTCCTCCCTGAGGGTATCGGCTATCTCGCGTGCCACCTTGACGCTTGAGAGCGGAGCTGTGCGTATCTTCTTGCCGTTGAGGGTTATCTCCCCGCCAAAGAGCGAGGCGTAGTCGGCGCGCCCCAGCACATCGTGACCAGGAGAGCCGTAATCGATGATGTTGGTCTCTATCTGGCTGTTGCGTATCATAACCCTCCTGGCCATATCCTCGTCGAGCACCGGAATGGGTATCCCGACGCCAACGAATATTGATACGCCGTATTTCTCAAAGTAAGCAGCCCTGATGAAGCGGGTGCTCATCATACGTGCGTCGCCGATGAGGGCCAGCGTGGCAGCATTGCCTAACGGGATGCCGTGTTTGTTGACCGGCTTGCCGGTGTTGAACTGGGTGCCGTGCCATGCCACATATCCCGTGGCACCGCCGAAGAAGATGCGTGTGCCTATCCCTATGGTGCGCATGTCCGGGTCGTTGAGCAGCGGGCTGAGCTCCCCGGAAGTTGAGAAGGTGGCGTTGCCGAACGATGGCAACAGCGTTCCCATATAGGTGTATTTAATGGCGGTCGTGCTGTTCACCGCCACGTTGTAGTTCTGGTAGGCGTTGCGGGGGTTGAACATTATCATCTCGTTGACGGTATCCCTGCTGATGAGTGTCTTCACCTCCGTCCGGGGGTAGCAGTCGGTGCCCTTGGCTGTTGCCTGCAAAAGCACCTCCCTGCCTGCTATCAGCTCCTCGATAATATGAGCCCCACCGTACTGGTCGTACGGCAGCGCCGTCTCGGTAGCACCGATATAGGCATCAACGGCAGCAATGCCTGCAAAGACCGGTACGTTGTTAAGGGTGACCCTCTCCATGCGCATGGGCGGATCGGTGTGACCGAAGTTGATGAACATGCCCGACGAGCACATGGGTCCGAAGGTGCCCGTGGTGACAACATCAACCTTCTCCGCTATCTCCGCCGGGGTCGATTCGCGGCCCATGGATGCGACCTGCTCAGCCGTGAGCACCACTGCCCTGCCGCTGCGGATCTTATCATTGATCTCCTCAATCGTCCTTTTCTTCGCCATAATCAATTTTTTCAGGTAACTTTAACCGTTGCACAAATAAACTTCAAAGATATGCTTAGATCACTTATCCCCGCTTTCCTTCTCGCAGTTCTTTGCTTTTCGTGTGCCCCGGGTGATGAGCCGTCCATCGACGTAATGACCTTCAACATTCGACTTGACACGCCTCATGACGGACCTAACGCATGGCCTAACCGGGCGGCCATGGTTGCCGGGTTTGTCAATGATCAGATTCCTGATCTGCTTGGCATGCAGGAGGTTCTGTGGCATCAGTATGAGTATCTCGATTCAGCATTGATAGGATACGGGTCAGTGGTTGCAGGACGTGATGATGGTCTCCGTGCGGGGGAGGCATGCCCCGTCTTCTTCCGCCTGGGCAGGTTTGACATTCTTGACAAAGGTACTTTCTGGCTCTCCTCCACCCCTGATGTACCGGGATCGATAGGCTGGGGGGCGGCGCTGACACGCGTAGCCACATGGGTACGGCTCTATGACCGCACTGTCAGGGATACGCTCTTGTTTATGAACACCCATTTCGACCATATAAGCGACTTGGCGAGAGTGATGAGCTCGGGGGTACTCCTCGGCAGGCTGAGGGAACTGGCAGGCGACAGTGATTTCATCATTACAGGTGATTTTAACGCGAGGCCTGAGAGTCTTGCCATTGAGAGGATGACTGAAGAGGGATATGCCGTGGACAGTTATACATTGTCAGAGACGCCTCCCGTCGGCGAAAACTATACATTCAACGGGTGGAAAGATGCACCGGGCGAGGGCCGGATAGATTACATCTTCATACGCAGCGGTATGAAGGCTTTGTCACATGAAACGCACCGTGTGATCGAAGAGGGTGTGTTCATCTCCGACCACTGGCCCGTGACGGCAAGAGTCAGAGGATTATAATGCACAGATGCCTCGGTGTTCCCCGATATGATTTAGCACAACTGCATAAGGTGCCCTGGAGAGCTCAGGCTCTCTTCCGATATGCTCTTATAGCAAGGGTGATAAAGGCAATGGCCAGCACGGTCAGCATTCCCACATCACGGGCGATATCGTGGAACCCTGCACCTTTCAGCATCACCATGCGGTTGATGCGCATGAGGTAAGCCACCGGGTTCACCCAGTTGAATTGCTGTGCCCATCCGGGCATGCTCTCTGTGGGTGTGAAGATGCCACTCATGAGAATGAACACCATGGTGAAGAAGAATGCCACGAAGAGGTACTGCTGTCTGTTTGAGGCCAGCGTAGAGAGGAACAGTGCCAGCCCGAGCACGGCCAGCAGGAAGATGGCTGAGCAGCCGAAGAAGAGCAGGAGGCTTCCCTCAAAGGGTATGTTGAACGCAATCCATCCCACCCCCAGTCCCAGGGCAAGGTCAAGCAGTCCGAAAATAAAGAAGGGGATCACTTTTGAGACTATCAGCTCCCATCTCCTGACCGGGGTTACATTTATCTGCTCAAGGGTGCCGGTCTCCAGCTCCTTAACCAGGTTGAGTCCCGCCAGCATCAGGCCGATGGCGATGATCAGGATCACCAGAATGCCGGGGAGCATGAAATATTTGTAATTAAGCGTTGGATTATACCAGTAGCGCGGGGAGGTGCTGATTCCCGGAATTGCTGACGTTGCCGCCCCGCGGGCCATGATTACCTCCCTGTTGTAATCGCGCACTATGGAAGTCAGATAGCTCCAGCCAAGCATAGCCTGGGTGGCGTTGACAGCATCGACAAGCACCTGCAGACGTGGTGTTGTGATACCTGCCAGCCCCTCGGAAAAGTCGTCAGGAATGACCAGCACCATGTCGGCATCACCGGAGAAGAGCATTGCCTCTGCATCGGCCATGTTCAGGGGAGCGGCAGCTGAACGGAAGAATAAGGATCCGGTGAGCTTCGAGATGAGTTCGCGTGAGTCTGGAGAGCGATCATTGTCTGCCACGGCCAGGTCGAGACGCTTTATCTCGAAGGTGACGGCAGGTACAAGGATGAGCATCTGCAGCAGCGGGACTCCAATAATGGCCCTGAGCATGAACGGATTCCGGATTATCTGTCGGAACTCCTTCTTCAGAAGGAACAGCAGCCTCTTCATAATGCGATCTGCCTTCTTATCGGTACAGGCACTTCTGTCATATTGCCTCCTCCTCGTTTATGTCCGGGTGCAAGCTTTTCATCCTGAGCTTTCCTCCAGCCTTACCTTGAACTTCCTGGCGCTGAGCACAATCAGGAAAAGAGTCATTCCTGCCAGTATCAGCGTCTCTTTCCACACATAGACAAAACCGGCCCCTTTAATCATTATCGGTCGGATGATCTCGATAAACCACCTGGGAGGCAGGATAGCGCTGAGATAGTCATAAACCTTCGGCATGTTCTCAATAGGGAAGATAAATCCCGACAGCAGCAGTCCGGGCAACAGAAGTACCATAAACGTTATGATGATGGCATTCTCCATCTTGTCCACTATGGTGGAGATAAGTATCCCGAAAGACAATCCCATCAGGATATAGAGCATGCACTCGGCAATAAGCAGCGCGATGCTTCCCCTGACGGGCAGCTTAAAGACGAACCAGGCCATCAGAAGGATTACAATTATGTTTACCAGTGACAGAAAGAAATAGGGTGCCACCTTACCCACAATGATCTGCCACGGTTTCAGCGGTGAGACCAGCAGCACCTCCATGGTGCCGGACTCCTTTTCGCGGACTATCGCCACGGATGTCATCAGTGCCGACACCATTATGAGTATCAGTGTTATGACACCGGGCACGAACATAAAGTGGCTCTCGAGGTTGGGATTGAAATACATTCTTACTTCCGGTGATATTACCGGGAGGCCTGTGGTGATATGTTTTGTCAGGGCGGCGGAATAGTCGTTCAGTATACCCGAAGTATACCCGGTAACCAGGCTGGCGGTATTCGGCTCCGAGGCATCGGCGATGATACTGACGGTAGCATGGCCATCGCGGGTCAGCAGCGCTGCCAGGTCTTCGGGGAAGATGACCACCGCCTTTATTTTTCCTTTTTTAAAGGTTGCATCAATATCATCATAGGAATTCAGCCGGTTGCTAATGGTGAAGAAATCTGAAGCTTCCAGTTTGAGGATCAGATCATTGGACACATCATCATGGGCGTTGTCAAGCACGGCAATGGAGGCATTTTTCAGATCGGTTCTCACGGCGTACCCGAAGATGAGTATCTGCGTTGCCGGTATCCCGAACAGTATGATCAGCGTCCGCACATCGCGGAAGATGTGGAGAAACTCCTTGCGTACAAATGCCATGAACCTTTTCATGAGTTGGTATTTTTAGGTCTGGCAATCTTCACGAACAGCTCTTCCACCGAGGCAGTTCCGTGCTGTTCACGAAGGGCGGAGGGGGAATCGAGTGCGACTATCCTGCCTTCGCTCATGATGGTGATGCGGTCACAGTATTCGGCCTCGTCCATGTAGTGTGTCGTCACAAAAACAGTCATGCCGCGCGAGGCTGTTTCGTATATCATCTCCCAGAACTGGCGGCGTGTGACGGGGTCGACCCCACTGGTAGGCTCATCAAGAAAGACTATCTCAGGTTCGTGGAAGACAGCTACAGCGAAGGCGAGCTTCTGTCTCAGTCCAAGTGGCAGGGCCTGAATGAGCGTTTCACAGTAACCTGTGAAGCTCAGCCTCTGCAGCAGTTCCTCCCTGCGCTGACGTATCTCCTTCATTGTCATGCCGTAGATGCCTCCGTAGAGTTCGAGGTTCTCATTGACTGTCAGATCCTCATAGAGGGAGAAGCGCTGCGACATATACCCGATCCGCCTCTTAATCGCCTCAGGGTTGCCTGAATCGATGCCTGCCACGGTCACCCTGCCGGAGGTGGGGCGTGAGAGCCCGCACAGGATCCTCATTGCGGTGGTCTTACCCGCGCCATTGGCGCCCAGGAAGCCGAATATTTCACCTTTATAGACGTCAAAGGTCAGACGGTCATTTGCCGTGAACGACCCGAACCTCTTAACCAGGTCCCTGACCTCGATAGCCATTTCCCTATCCATCACTGTTCCTTTTGCATAAGTTCAAGGAATACGTCCTCTATGCCCGGCATGGTCCCGGCTATTGAAACACCATGTAAGCCTGTCTCTTCAAGTGCTTTTTTCACCTCCGGGGGGAGGACGTCATCCCTGAGCACGACATGCACCGAGTCGCCGAAAGGCTCAGAAGTGATCACCTGTGGCAGTGAGCGCAATGCGATGAGGAGCCTGTACCTGTCGGGATGGCTGACGGCATACAGCTTCCTGGCGTAAGAGCTGCGGATGTTGAAGGGTGTGTCGATGGCCAGTAGCTTTCCTTTCTGTATCAGCGCGATGCGGTCGCAGCGCAGGGCTTCGTCCATGTAGGGCGTGGATACGATGATAGTGATCCCCTCACTCTTCAGGTTTGCAAGCATCTCCCAGAACTCAGTGCGTGAGACGGCGTCGACACCTGTTGTGGGCTCATCGAGGATGAGTATCCCGGGCTTGTGGATCAGCGCGCATGAGAGGGCAAGCTTCTGCTTCATGCCACCTGAGAGGCGCCCGGCCTGTCTCTTCCTGAAAGGCTCTATCTGTTTGTATATCAGCTCAATCAGATGATAGTTTTCTTTTATTGTTGTACCGAAGATGGTGGCATAGAAGTTAAGGTTCTCCTCCACGGTGAGATCCTGATAGAGGCTGAAGCGGCCGGGCATGTATCCTATGTGATTGCGCAGCTCCCTGTAGCGACTGACGGTGTTGAGGCCGAAGAGCGTCATCCGGCCGCCTGCGGGTATGATGAGGGTGGCGGCTATGCGGAAGAGGGTGGTCTTGCCGGCGCCATCAGGACCGATGAAGCCGAACAACTCGCCCTCATTGACGTTGAAGGAGATATCGTCGAGGGCGGTTACCCTGCCGTACCTGTGGGTAATATTCAGTGCCTCAACAGCCGCCATCTCATTGAAATATTGCCTCGCCGGGCATGCCTGCCTTTATGGAGCCGTCATTGGCGACGGCAATGGTGACGGCGTAGACGAGGTTAACGCGCTCCTCCTTTGTCTGTATGATCTTCGGGGTGAACTCGGCCTTTTCAGCTATGTGGGTTACGGTGCCGTCAAAGTTTCTGAATCCCTTCCCGCCGTCGTCAATGCGGACGGTGTATGTCGCGCCGGTCTTTACGTCTGCCAGCTGTGCACCGCTGACCCATACCTTCAGCTTCATGGTCTTCATGTCGGCTATCTTCACCAGTGGTTTGCCGGCTGCGGTGACCTCATATGCCGAGGCATATTTCTGTATGACCGTGGCGTCGAACGGGGCGCGCACCGTGCTGCGGGCTATCTGCTCATTGAGGAGGGCGCGTTTGGCTTCTATACCCTTCATCTCTGCCGCCACGGCACGGCGCTGGGTGTTGTTGGCCTCTGCCTGGCGACGCAGCACCTCCATCTGCCCGGTGAGGTCGTCGAGCTGCTTCTGCGTGGCGGCGCCGTCAGCGTGCATGCGGCGCGTGCGTTCGAGGTTGACGCTGATGTTGGCGATCTGTTGCTGTATTATGGCATCCTGAGCCGCAATGCCCGCCAGGCGCGCCTGCGCCTGCGCCGTCACCGCGTCAAGCTCTGCCCGCTGCAGCACCGTCATGGTGGTGTCGGTGACGGCGATGACGGCGCCGCCGGCCACCAGGCTGCCCTCGGTGACATCCATGACTATGATCCTGCCCGATGACTCGGAGGAGATGGTGACCTCGTCGGCCTCAAAGGTGCCCCAGGCATCCGCGTTACTCTCGCCGCGGCCGCAGCCGCAGACAAGGAGAATTAAAGCCGGTATGAGTAACTTTTTCATATTGGTTTTATTTATTGTATCCGGTGATATGCAGGTATTCGGTTTCAGCCCTTGCAAGTCTGATCTTGCGGGCGGCAGCAGTGATGACTGCCTGCATTTCGCTGTTGAGCTCCGTCATATATTGAGAAGCAGTGATCACCCCGTTATCCAGCTGGGAGGCGGCGGTGGCGGCGATCCTTTTGCGTATGGTTATCAGCTCCTCATCGAGGGAAGCAGCCTTACGCAATGATTCTATG
Organism: Bacteroidales bacterium UBA4772; assembly: GCA_002403305.1. Classification (GTDB taxonomy): domain Bacteria; phylum Bacteroidota; class Bacteroidia; order Bacteroidales; family VadinHA17; genus SR-FBR-E99. Next base: position 116,256 of record DHHM01000014.1, on the reverse strand, counting down.
TCAGCCATTTTGAGAGTCAGCAGACGTTGCAACGCCTCTTCCGCCGCACTCTTTCTTACCTCCAGGAGTTGCTGCTGCAGTGTAAGGGACCTACGGTCATTGCTGTTCTTGTTCCAGTCGAAGATATTCCATTTGACCCCGGCACCGAGAGAATAGTAAAAGTCTGCGTTGTCTGAGAGGAAATTGTTGCCTGGGGGATTACCGTACCCTGCCTGGGCGTAACCGAAGAGCCTGGGCATCCGCTGGCTCTTCAGCAGGTTCTTTGAAAGCTCCAGCTGCCGGCTGCGGGTGTCAAAGAGACGTAGATCGGGGTTATTCTTCAGGTCGCTGCCGGTGATGACCTGTTCCGGGAGAATCAGCTCCGCATTCGCCAGTTCCGTCATGCCTGTGATCTGTTCCAGTGCCTCTGCCAGTGAATTTTGGCGGAATATCAGCTCGAGTACTGACTGCTCTGCCATTATGGTTTCGGCCTTAAGCACATCGAGAGTAACCGGCGGCACAACCCCGTTTTCCACTCCGGAGGTGACCTCTTTGGTCCGCGTCATGAGCTCCTTGAGGAGAGCAAAGGTAACCTTAATCTGACTCCTTACCAGCAGGATGGAGAAGAAGTAGTTGTTCACCTGTTCCCTGAGTCGGTAGACGTCTGCCTCATTCTGTTTCAGGTTGAGTTCCCTGACCACCTGCTCCACGGCTCTGGCGTTGCGTGTCACCCCACCGTCCCATATTACCTGCCCAAGATCCAGGGTAGCCCTGTACTGCTCGTGAGGTATTACAGGCAGTGAACCGGGAGGGAGGGGTACGGAGCCAAGCATCTCGGAGAGATCAACAACATCGGACTGCCAGGCGAAGGTGCCGTTCAGGTCGAGCGACGGCAGCCAGGTGACATCCAGGTTCTGCTCACGGAGCCGGGTCATCTGTGAATAGAGTTCACGCTCACCTGCCAGGGGTGTCACCGCAGCGGCAGAGTCATAGCACTGCTGCAGGGTGATGCGTTTCTGTGTCCGGTGGGCAGTGCTCTTCTGTGCCTGCAAAGTGGCGGAACTCTCATGTGCACGTTCAACAGCGGTGCTTTTCTGTGCCCGGCCAGCGGTTAACAGGACAGCCAGCAGCCAGAGAACAACAAATATCCTTTTCATTTCTTGCGGTTTTTCAGGGCGGTCATGACAAAGCCGGCGGCAAACTCCTTCCTCTCCTGCATGAAGGCGTTGAACTTCCTGGTGTCATTCATCTGCGGCATCATTATCGCCATCATGTCGCGTGCTGCAACGGGGAAAACCGACATTCCCACTATTGTGATCATGAGCTGCGGCATATCGTTTTTCTTAATGCCGTAACCCTTGAGCTCCTTTGAGTGCGTCTCGTATATGAGGTCGCGAAGCTGAGCATACTGTAACGTCTCTTTCAGTCCTTCCGCCATGGCCGGGTTGCGTGATATCTCGTTCAGGAGGAAAATGGGGAGCTTGGGATTCCTGATGAGGAATTCAATATGCTCGTCGAGAAACCTGCGCATTTTCTCCTTGAAGGTAGCCTCCTCCATGAAAATGGAGAGGATCTTTTCGAACATTTTCTTTAGCAGCACATGGAAGACAGCCATAAAGAGCTGGTCTTTGGTCCGGAAATAGTAGTGAAGCAGAGCCTTGTTGATCCCTGCACGATCAGCTATCTCCTGCATGCGGGCGCCGGTATATCCCTTTTCTTCAAATACTTCCGTGGCGGCCTCAAAGATCTTCGACTGGGTCTGGCCGATCAGTTCCCTTTTCTTAACCATTTATATTAACTAATTAGATTAAACAAATGATTTAACTAATTGGTCAAAATTAAATCTATTCTTTTTAAATGGCAAATTATTTTTTGATTTTTCTCGGGGTGTAGGAGGGGCTGATTACCGGCAAGCCGGATCAGGCTATGCCCGGCTGCAGGGAGATTGACCCCGGCAAGCCGGATCAGGCTCTTCCCGGCCGCAAACAGGTCGTCACCGGGATACTGCGAAGGCTTCACCACCTTCACTGCAATTGCCAATGAGAATTTGATGCTGATCCATAACGGACAGATGATGTCCGTACTGCTTTACACAGGGTGAGCATCTTTCTCGGATTTGTTGCCGTTTATCTGGGTTACATACTGACTAATCTGCTATGATCATGGAAAAGAGCTCCCATTCCGTCATGAGGGTATATGCCGGTACAACCGACAGACTTGGCTCACAGTTATTGTATGAAGCTATCGTTTACAGAGCCAGGGAGGAAGGGATCTCGGGAGCGACAGTCTACCGGGGAGTGATGGGGACGGATTCAGCAGCCATATCCATACCTCAAAATTCCGGGAGCTGACAGAAAAGCTGCCCGTTGTTATCGAGATGATTGACCGCACCGAAAAGATTGAGGAATTCTATAACCTGATCTCTTCCGAACTCTCCGACCTCCCGAAAGGATGCCTCGTCAATATCAGCCCCACAGAGGTGAAACTCCATAAGTTCGGAGAGAAGTCGCGCCAAAACTGACCCTGCACTCTCTTTTTTCTTTTTCTCTTGCACTTTTCAGTTGCAGTTCATAAATTTATGGAGCATTTCCTCTTTTATTGTGCAACATAAATTTGCGAGCCATGCTGGTTAAGACCTTCAGCGCTGCGGTGTTCGGCATCGAGGCAGTACCGGTAACCATAGAGGTTGAGGTTACACGCGGTGTACGCTATATGCTTGTGGGGCTGCCTGACGCTGCCGTGAAGGAGAGTCAGCAGCGCATTGAGTCGGCATTCCGGGCAGTGGGACTCCACTGGCCCGGCCGGCAGGTGATCATCAACATGGCTCCTGCCGACATACGCAAGGAGGGATCCTCATATGACCTCCCGCTCGCCGTCGGCATACTGGCTGCGGCGGAGACAGTCAGCAGCAGCAGGCTCGACGGATTGCTGCTCACCGGCGAGCTCTCGCTCGACGGCGCCGTGAAGCCCGTCAGGGGTGTGCTGCCCATGGCACTGCAGGCACGGGCGTCGGGCTTTCGCGGCATGATGGTGCCGGCGGAGAATGCGCAGGAGGCGGCAGTGGTTGAGGGTCTGGATGCCTTCGGTGTCACAAGCCTCCGTGACGTACTTGACTATATGAGCGGTGAGAAGCTGCTCACACCCCTGAAGGTTGACCTGCACTCTCTCTTTAGTCATGAAGGTAATATCTACGACATTGATTTTGCAGACGTTAGAGGACAGGAGACCGTCAAGCGTGCCCTGGAGGTTGCCGTGGCCGGGGCCCATAACGCCTGCATGATCGGTCCGCCGGGCTCAGGCAAGACCATGCTTGCCCGCCGCATTCCTTCGATACTTCCGCCTCTCACCCTTGGCGAGGCCCTGGAGACGACCAGGATACATTCAGTGGCCGGAAAGTTTGATAATCACCTTTCACTGATGACCCGCCGTCCCTTCCGCAGTCCTCACCACACCAGCTCAGACATCGCCATGGTCGGCGGGGGAAGCGTGCCGCAGCCCGGGGAGATCAGCCTGGCACATAATGGCGTCCTTTTCCTCGATGAGCTGCCGGAGTTCAAACGCAGCGTGCTGGAGGTGTTGCGCCAGCCCCTGGAAGACCGTATCATCACCATCGCCAGGGCGAAGCTGAGCTGTGACTTCCCGGCCTCGTTCATGCTTATCGCCAGTATGAACCCCTGCCCGTGCGGCTATCATAATCACCCGGATAAGGAGTGTACCTGCGCACCGGGGATGGTACAGCGGTACCTCAGCCGCATCTCGGGCCCGCTGCTCGACCGTATTGACATCCATGCAGAAGTGACGCCGGTGGACTATGAAAAGCTGTCCGGAAGGGCACCGGCAGAGTCGTCAGCTACCGTCAGGGAGAGGGTCGTCAGAGCCCGTGAATTACAGACTGTAAGATTTGCCGGCGTCGACGGCATCTATTGCAATGCCCAGATGACCTCCGCCATGATACGGCGCCACTGCCACCTCGACGAGACCGGAGGCAGACTCCTCAGAGCTGCAATGGAGATGCGCGGACTCTCAGCCAGGGCCTATGACAGAATACTTAAGGTCTCCCGTACCATAGCCGACCTGGATGAATCGGAGACCATCAGACCCGACCACATATCCGAGGCTATCAACTACCGCAGCCTCGACAGGGAGGGATGGGCCGGATAAAAATCAATTATTATTTTTTAACATATTTCTTTTTGCTTAATTTGTGACCGGGGAATAGTACTATTTCATCTTTGGTCGGAAAGCATGGAACTGATTAACAGATTAAGAAAAAAGTTGTCGGATGAACATTTGATGTTTGCCTACCGTGGCGAGGTGACAGAGGACAACTCAGCGGGGCTGCTCACTCTTCTTGAGAGGGAGATGGAGTTCTCGGATTTCAATCCGCTGGGCCGCAAGAGGCTCTTCATGTTCGTCCTTGAGAACCTTCAGAATATTACAAGGCACGGCATCTCAAAGAACGATGAGGTAACCTCACTGGTGGTCTACAGCAAAACGGACGACGGGTATACTGTGAGTACTGGCAATGCTCTGAAAAACAGCGAGGTGAAAGGTCTGAGAAAGAACCTCGAGAAGATCAACGGTCTCGACCCCGAGAAGGTCAGGGAGGTATACCGCACCATGCTCCAGGATTCCAACATAGGACACAAGGGAGGGGCAGGACTCGGCCTCATGGAGATGGCACGCAAGACGGGCAACAAGCTCGATTATGACTTTCTGCCGATAGATGACAGATATTCGTACTTTATACTGAGCAAGACTGTTGATGCGGGAGGCAAAGGTATTGCCAAACCCGGTTCCGAAGGCTCATTTGACTCAGCCATGGTGGCCAATCTCGAGCGCACCATGAAATCAAACGATATCATCTTCATCTGGGCCGGACCCCTGACACATGCCATCAGCAAGGAGCTGCTCAGCTTCAGCGAAGCCACCATGCGGGAGACAGACCTCGAGCAGAACCTGCACAAGCGTGTCTTCGCCACCCTGATAGAGCTCTTCCAGAATGTTGCACAGCACAGCCCGGGATTTGATGCCGAACAGAAGTACGGTATACCACTGGCAATGATCAGGAAAAGGCCAACATCATTCATCATCACCTCGGGCAATCTTATCAGGAAGAGTGACATCGAACACCTGGTCCGCAAGCTGGAGATGGTCAACAGTTACGACGAGGAGGGCCTCAAGAAGCTCCTCAAGGTGGCTCTCATGGGACAGGATATGACCAAGATCACCACCGGTTACATGGGACTCCTGGAGATGGCAAGGAGGTCAGGGCACAAGCTTACCTACAAGTTCGAAGAGGTGAACGACGACTATTCCTATTACACAATAACGGTGAGGGTCAGAGCCCGCAGTCCGAAGTCGCGCTGACCGTAACCATTATTACACGAATAAGAAGACTTCAGCCGGGAATCGCGCTGACCGTAACCATTATTACACGAATAAGAAGACTTCAGCCGGGAATCGCGCTGACCGTAAATTATTACACGGATAAGAAGACTTCAGCCGGGAATCGCGCTGACCCCATCAATTGTCAGTCAGATTTAGATTAAGAGCCTCCGGCCTGCAAAGGCTCACTTACCAGGCTCAGTTCCTTTCCGTCATAAACGGCATAGCTCTCACGGCAGCTGAACCAGTCGCCCAGTATTATCATCCTCCTCCCATCCTCGCCGAATGTAAAGGGCAGATGCCTGTGCCCGTAGATATAGTATCGTGCCTCGCATCCTGTTGCCGCCAGGGAACGGGTATGGCGGATAAGGTCTTCCCTCTCCTCACCCATGAAGGGCAGTGAGACATGTTTGGCCAGGCGGCTGCTCTGTGACCACCCATGGCCCAGGGCCATGCCGAAACGGGGATGGATGGCAGAGAAGAGAGTGCGGGCAATTCTGTTGCGAAAGAAGGCAAAGAGCATCCTGCCGCCCATGTTCCTGCTGCCGAGACCCTCACCGTGGGCCAGGTAGAAGGTTTCACCGCCAATCTCTGTCAGGAGAGGTTCATGATGCACCGTTACTCCGCACTCATCGGCCAGGTAACCCTTCATCCACATATCGTGGTTACCTGCAAAGATATGGATATCGATACCCCTGTCAGAGAGAGAGGCGAGGGTGCCCAGGAAACGGACGAATCCTTTCGGGACCACAGTTGTATATTCCCACCAGAAATCAAAGAGATCACCTAAAAGATATATTGCAGAGGCCTCATCGGCCACCCTCTCCAGCCAGGTGATTACCCTCTGCTCACGTTCACGGGGGTCGGTGCCGGCTGCCAGTCCAAGGTGAAAGTCAGATGCAAAGTATGTGTTCCGGCCTCCCAAAATTGCTACTGTTTGTTGAATATCTGATCCAGCCTGATCTGAAGATTGCGGCCGGTGAGATTGGTGTTGATAATATTGCCCTCGCGATCATACAGGATATTTGACGGCACCGACTGTACGTTCATCAGGCGGGCGTAGACAGGGTTGAGCGGATCCTCCTCCCTGACACTTATCCACGGGATCTCTTCGAAACGTACCCTGTTCCTCCACATCTCCTCATCGCGGTCAAGACTGACATGGAAGATCTCCAGTCCCTTAGCATGATATTTCGTGTAAAGCGACCTCAGCAGGGGCAGTTCAGCAATGCATTCCGGCGAAGTGGTGGTCCAGAACGAGACAAGCACATATTTCCCCCTGAGGGATGCTACACTGACCATATTACCTTTTGTATCAGGCAGTGCCGGTGTGGTGTTCGCCTCCGGCAGCTGCGAGGCAAGAGAAGCCATACGGTCGATATACATCCGGTTCAGCTCCGAAGTGACATTCTCCTTCAGGGCACGGACATGTCGTGACACCGGGTACTTTACCGAGAGGGAGTCGGAGACGATCTTCAGATACTGCAGGTCACGGGGCTGGTACAGCACATAGGTGTTCTCGTCAATACGCTGGTAGAGTGCCTTGATCGCAGCCATGGAGCTGATGTTCTCGATGACGAATTTGATGTTGAAATTTCGCTGTGCATCAACGATGCCAACATATGCCTCTTCCAGCCCGGCACCCCTGGAGGCTATCTCCTCATCACTCAGGCCTGAATATATTTCCCTGATGGAATCGAGTCTTGAATTCGTTTTAAGCAGCTGCAGGTCAAGCATCCTGACCTCCTCAGATCCGGGTGATCCGGTGACGGTATAATTCATTGCCACCGGCGATTTGCCGAAGCTGAGGTCTATATTCTCACCAGGCATCGCCAGCAGACCGATAAACTCGCCGTTTTCAAAACGCACCTGCAGGAACTCGGGGCCTGTGATCTCAAGTGCAAATTTGAACTGGCCGCGCTTTATCACTGCAGAGTCAATCACAGTACTGTGGTCTACCTCTGACTTTTCCAGGATGGCGAGATCCTCCGTATTGTCACTGAGTGTGCCCCTGATGGTTACCTTGTTATCATTGCTGCAGCCTGCAATTGTAAGTGCTGCCAGAAAAAGAAATATCAGCCTCTTCATTTTGAATGTCAGTTTCCTCTGCAAAGAAAACAAAAATAGCCATTGGCTACTGCCCGCCAATCAGTTCCTCAACTTTTTTGCGCAGAGCGTCTCCCCTGAGATTTACCGCCACCACTCTTCCCTCGCGGTCAAGCAGGAAGCTTGACGGTATCTCTGACAGCCCGAAGTTCCTGACCACCTCTGAGTCACGGTATTTCAGGTCGCTGACGTGGTGCCATCTTTCCAGCCTGTCTTTTCTTATTGCCTCTGTCCAGTCTTCCTTCCTGATGTCAAGTGACACCTGGTATATGTCAAACCCGCGGCTGTGGTACAGGTCATACAGGGTTACAAGGTTAGGGTTTTCCTCCCGGCACGGCGGGCACCAGGCAGCCCAGAAGTCGACAAGCACAATGCTGCCGCGGGTTGAAGACAGCATTACTGTGTCACCGTCAGGTCCGGGTAGTGTTATCTCCGGCAGCAGGCTTCCGACAGCCGGCCGGGGGTCGGCCCGGGTGCTCACTGCCAGCGAGTTTCTGAGTCCTGCCACAAACCTGTGAAGATCGACCACCAGGTCGGCTTCCGGGTAACGGTCAAAGAGCAGTGAGTCGACCCGGTAGAACAGTTCCGGCTCCCGGGCAGCTTCAAACAGCTGCTTACCGGGCACCACCTGCTGGTTCAGGAGCCAGATGGCCACCATCGAGTTGCCGTTCTCCTCAAGAAGTGCAATTCCTTTCTCCCGGAGGCCGGAGACCAGTTCCGCGGCCCTCCTGTCGAGGCTGTCCATCAGCAGCGGCAACCGGGGGCTGCCCAGACTGTCGTTGTACACCTCCGTCAAATGCTGCAGTTCCTCTATCACTTCCTGGTGATCACTGCGGAATGCCACCATCAGGGAGCTTTCTTCAGAGCCATTGATCTGCGTTGGCGACGATAGCGCACTGCGTTTCGCCATAACGGTTATCCTGTCACCCGGAGCGGCCAGCAGGGTCAGGAAGTCATCACTGCCCATGCTGAGCATGTAAAACGCCGGCCATGGGGTTTTGTGACGAAAGATAAACTTCCCCTCCTGATCCGGTATCACCGAATCAACCGGCTCGAGAAGCCCCGGTCTCACCTGTCTCAGAAGGAGGTATTCACCCTCACCGGCATCTTCCAAGGTGCCGCTGACGGTGAAATTATCACTGCCACAGCCGCTCATTGCGGCAATCAGGGCCACGGCTGCCGTTACTATTACAGGCTTCCTCAGGCTAAATATTACATAAAACAGTTTTTTTTCTTTTCTGCTATTGAAATATTTCATCTTGATCGAACTATTTGGACGCGCATTGGTTCAGTAATCAGACTGCAAAGATATCTTTTTTTGAGAGCCTTCAGGGGTGACGGCTTGTTCTGCTGCCGCTTAATAAATCTGTTTTTTTTGCTTTTCTTTGCACTTGATTTTTATTAGTGTTATATTAATAGAGTTATTTTTTAATTATTTCTGGACTTAAACGGAACTCCTAGAACTATGGGATACATTAAATTTGACAAGGCTCATGTAGTAAATCTTGAGTATTCCCTGAGCCGTGAGATATTGCGAACCAACAGGGCCGGCAGCTATTCCTCGACCACCATAGTAGGCTGCAACACACGAAAATACCATGGTCTCCTTGTCTGTCCCGTTGATGCTCTCGGTGGCGAGAGGCATGTACTTCTGTCGGGACTCGACTCCACTGTTGTCAGCAACGGCCAGAGCTTCAATACTGGCATCCGCAAGTATCAGGGCGATTATTTCAGTCCTAAAGGCCACAAGTATATTGAAGACTTTGACATACAGGATATCCCCGGCATGACCTACAGGGTAGGCAATGTCTTTATGAAGCAGGAGCGTCTGCTGGTTCACTATGAAGAGCAGTTTTTGCTCAGACTCACCATCATTGACACTGACGAGCCTGTGAAGATACAGCTGAGGCCGTTTCTTGCTTTCAGGAATGTACATCAGCTTACTCATGCCAACATGTGGGCAAACACCCGTGTGGAGGAGATTCCCGGTGGCATCAGGTCACGCATGTATGACGGTTTTCCCTGGCTTAACATGCAGCTCTCCTGCAAGTCGGAGTTCGTTCCCGTTCCTGACTGGCACCTGGGAGTGGAGTATATGGAGGAGCAGAAGCGGGGGTATGATTTCTCGGAGGATCTCTTTGTCCCGGGTTTCTTCGAATTTACCGCCGGCAAAGGTGATGTAATCGTATTTTCAGCCTCGACGCGGGAGGAGAAACCCGCAGGATTCAAGACCAAATTTACCAGGACAGTATCATCAAAGATACCGCGCAGCGACTTCTACAACTCCCTCCGCAATGCTGCGCAGCAGTTTATAGAAAAGAGAGGTGAAGACACAACAATTGTGGCCGGGTACCCCTGGTTCGGATCATGGGGCCGTGACACCTTCATCTCGTTGCCCGGCATCGCCCTGGCGCGAAGGCAGGAAGATCTGTACGCTGCCGTGCTTGACACCCAGGTGAGGCGCATGAAGGGCGGGCTCTTCCCCAATATGGGCGAGGCAGACAATCCTGTCTTCAACAGTGTTGATGCTCCTCTGTGGTTCTTCCAGGCGATCTACAGCTACGGGCTGGAGGCCAGGGAGGCGTGGAGGAGGTATGGGGCGCCCATGAAGGCAGTGCTTGCTGCATACCGTGACGGCACCTCATTCGGTATACATATGAGGGATAACGGGCTCATCTATGCCGATGCACCCGGCAAGGCGCTCACATGGATGGATGCAATAGTCGACGGAGTGCCGGTGACACCGCGCAGCGGCTATGCCGTGGAGATCAATGCCCTCTGGTACAATGCAGTATCTTTTGCTCTCGACTGTGCACGCAGTGCCAGGGACCGCACATTCGTCAAGGAGTGGGAGATGATGCCTGAGCTGATAACAAGGACGTTCACAGAACTCTTCTGGGATGAGGAACTGGGTTACCTGGCCGACTATGTCAGTGACCCTGAAAAGCGGAACATGCAGGTGAGGCCCAACATGGTGCTCGCCACTTCACTGCCCTATACCATGCTGACAAAGGAACAGATGAAGAGCATACTGGATATTGCAAACAGGATGCTTGTCACTCCGCGCGGACTGCGAACACTGTCTCCCTCGGAGGAGGGATACCAGGGTATCTACTGCGGAACGCAGGAGAAGAGGGACAACGCCTATCACCAGGGCACAGTATGGCCGTGGCTCGTGGGTCCCTTCTGCGAGGGATGGCTCAGGGTCTACGGCGAAGGGGGCGTCCCGCGCGTGAGAAAACTGATAATGGGGTTTGAGGAGACACTGACCGAGGCGGGGATCTCCACCATATCGGAAATTTATGACGGTGACCCGCCCCACGAACCGAGGGGGGCGATATCACAGGCCTGGAGTGTGGCCGAAGTGCTACGCATTTACACTATTCTGGAGACGAAATACAAAGAAAAACTATAATGATATGCGTGTCCTGATGTTTGGTTGGGAGTTCCCCCCTCATATTGCAGGTGGATTGGGGACTGCCAGTTACGGTCTCACCCGCGGTCTTGCATCACAGAAGGATGTGGATGTGATCTTCGTGGTTCCGAAGGCCTACGGCGATGAAGATCAGAGCATAGTGAGCCTTATTGGTGCCAACACCGTGCCCGTGGCCTTCAAGAAGGTGAAGTACCGCTATTTCATGAAGCCGGTGGAAAAGATCGAGGTCTTCTCCCGGCTGGTACCTTATACTGATCCTGAAGATTTCTGGAAGATGACCCGGGGAGAGGTAGCCGACACTGACCTGCTGGTTAGTACCAACAAGCAGGGTAAGGTCGACTTCTCAGGCACCTACGGAGCCAACCTGATGGATGAGATTTACAAGTACTCGGTAGTTGCCCAGGTAATAGCCTCGGAACAGGAGTTTGACATCATACATGCGCATGACTGGCTCGCCTACCCGGCAGGAATAGCTGCCAAGGCTGTTTCAGGCAAGCCCCTGGTGATACACGTCCATGCCACCGATTTTGACCGCAGCGGAGGGAATGTCAACCCGGGGGTCTTCAAGATGGAGAAGGAGGGTATGGATGCTGCCGACAAGATTATCACGGTAAGCAATCTCACCCGTGAGATAGTTATCAACAACTATGACATTGACCCGGATAAGGTGGAGACGGTTTACAATGCCGTTGAGCCTCTGCATGCCTCCGAGCTTGACGTCCCCGCAAGGGCCTATGATGACAAGATCGTTACCTTCCTTGGCCGCATAACCCTCCAGAAGGGGCCCGAGTATTTCATAGAGGCGGCGAGGATGGTTCTGTCTCGCATGCCCAACGTGAGGTTCGTGATGGCAGGCTCCGGTGACATGATGGAGCGAATGATGCGCCACGCTGCCAGCCTCCGTATCACTGACAGGTTTCACTTTACAGGTTTCCTCCGTGGCAATGATGTATTCACGATGCTCAGAATGAGTGATGTATATGTCATGCCCTCAGTATCGGAGCCCTTCGGCATCTCACCACTGGAGGCCATGCAGTCGAATGTCCCCGTCATCATAAGCAAACAGAGCGGCGTGGCCGAGCTGCTCACCCATGCCGTCAAAGTCGATTTCTGGGATATAGAGGCCATGGCTGATGCCATTTACGGAATCCTGACCTATCCTGCCCTCTCAAGGATGTTTATCATGAACGGCAAGGAGGAGGTTGACAAGCTCAAGTGGGAGAAAGCCGCCACACATGTGAAAGATATTTACACCCGCGTTTTGAAACAGACAAGCCAACAGATATGAGCACACCACAGAAAAAGGCAATCTGCCTCTATTTTCAGGTTCATCAGCCCTTCAGGCTCAAGCGCTATCGCTTCTTTGAGATGGGTCATGAACACTATTATTATGACGATTTCATGAATGAATCGATCCTTCGCAGGATCGCCTCCAACTGTTACCTGCCGACCAACAACCTGCTCCTGGACCTGATCAGGAAGCACAAGGGCAAGTTCAAAGTGACATTCTCGCTCACGGGAATCGTTATTGATCAGTTCAGGCTATATGCACCGGAGGTTCTCGCCTCTTTCAGGGAGCTTGCAGAGACAGGATGCGTTGAGTTTCTTGCCGAAACCGACTCTCATTCCCTGGCCTCACTGATGAACAGGGAGAGGTTTGAGCTGCAGGTGAAGGTCCACGGTGAGAAGATGGTGGAGCATATTGGATATCAGCCGACTTCTATCAGGAACACCGAGCTGATATACTCCGATGAGATCGGGAACTGGATGGCCGATATGGGCTATAAGGCTGTTGTTACCGAGGGGGCAAAGCACATACTGGGATGGAAGTCGCCCAACTTTGTCTACTGCAACGCCATCAACCCGCGGCTGAAGGTGCTGCTTCGCAACTATACCCTCAGTGATGACATCGCCTTCCGCTTCTCCAACAGTGCATGGTCAAGCTACCCGCTCACTGCAGATAAGTACGCCTCATGGATCAAGGGTCTGGCTCCGTCATCTGAGGTCGTGAATATATTCATGGACTATGAGACCTTCGGAGAGCACCAGAAAAAGGAGACAGGAATCTTTGACTTCCTGAAACATATGCCGGATGCCATCATCAAAAAGACACCGTTCAAATTCATGACCGTTTCTGAAGTGGCCGACAATTATCAGCCGGTCTCGCTGCTGCATGTCCCGTCGCCCATATCCTGGGCCGATGAGGAGCGTGACCTGACGGCATGGATGGGTAATGAGCTGCAGACAGCGGCGGTGACAAAGCTATACAGCATGGCAGAGAGGGTGGCTGGATGCAGCTCTGAGCAACTGCAGCGCGACTGGGTCTATCTGCAGTCGAGCGACCACTTTTACTACATGTCTACGAAATTCTTCTCTGACGGAGCGGTACATGCCTACTTCAATCCCTATGAAAATCCGTACCAGGCATTCATGAACTACATGAATATCCTGAGTGATTTTGAGATCAGGCTCAAGACGCTCTGTCCCCTTGATTATCATGACGAAGAGGTGAACCGCCTCTCGGAAACAATTCAATCAAAGGATCATGTCATCAGCGAGCTGCAGGAGAAACTGACGAAGCTGGAGAAGAAGGCAGGCTCTGCCAGAAAGAGAGCTGCCACCAAACCAAAGGCAAAAGCTACCGCAACACCTGCAGGGAAGAAAGCGGCAACAACCAGGACTGTTGAGGTACAGGAGGGCAAGAAGAGTGTTGCGGCTCCGGCGGGCAGGAAAGCCGTAACGGCCAAAACCGTTGCTGCACCGGCAGTTAAGAAGAGTGCAGCCGCGAAGACAGATACCGGGAAAGCGTCGGTAAAAAAGAGTGCTGCAAGGAAGAGTGTGGCGAAGAAAGGAGCGGGCAGCAAATAATCGTTGCATCTTATGGCAATGAGTAACTGTCATACGCTTTTGCGTATTAACTGTATTATAACTATATGAAAATGAGAGGTGATTTTTTGTTCGAAACGAGCTGGGAGGTATGCAATAAGGTTGGGGGTATCTATACTGTAATCTCCACCAAGGCACTGAATGTAGCCAATGAGTTCGGCGACAACTATATTTTGATAGGACCTGATGTATGGCGTGATGACAGTTCAAACCCGGAGTTCACTCCTGATGAGAGCATGTATCTCCCCTGGAAGGCAGTGGCAGCACAGGAGGGGCTGAACGTAAAGACGGGGAGATGGAACATAAAAGGCAATCCCCGGGTGATGCTTATTGATTTTACTCCCTATTTCGGGCAGCAGAATGAGGTTTTTGCCCGTTTCTGGGAGACATACCAGCTTGACAGCATTTCCGGTCAATGGGATTATATTGAACCTGCACTGTTCGGTTATGCAGCTGGTAAGGTCATCGAGAGCTTCACCACATTCTACCGTGAATATCCGAAGGTCATCGCGCAGTTCCACGAGTGGATGACAGGCATGGGCGTTCTTTATCTTGAAGAGCACGCGCCATGGATCACCACCTCCTTCACCACCCATGCAACGGTTCTCGGACGCAGCATTGCCGGCAACAACAGGAAGCTCTACAGCAGGCTCAAGGAGTTAAATCCTGAACAGACAGCCCACGAGTTCAATGTCATCTCAAAGCAGTCGCTCGAAAGGATCAGCGCCGAACAGGCTGATGTGTTCACCACCGTCAGTGAGATCACCGGGCGCGAATGTGAAGCATTCCTCGGCAAGAAGCCAGACGTCATCACTCCCAACGGCTTTGATGATAACTTTGTGCCGACTGCGGAGGAGTTCGATGAGGCACGGAAGGCGGCGAGAGACAAGCTGCTGTCTGTTGCCGGTGCCCTGCTGGGGCAGGAACTGCCTGAGAATACCCTGCTGATCTCCACCAGTGGAAGATATGAGTACAGGAACAAGGGTATCGATCTCTTCCTCTCATCTCTTGGGGAGATCAACCGCAAGGCAGATGCTGAACAGATATGCGTAGCTTTCATCCTGGTCCCGGCATATCACAAGGGACCCAGGCATGATCTTCTTGCCGCGATGAACGACGGCACAAAAATCACCGACAGTGACAGGTACTTAACCCACGGACTTCACTATGTGCATGATGACCCGGTGATCAACCAGCTCAGGCGTGAGAACATTCTCAACAGCCCGGAAGAGAAGGTGAAGGTGATCTTCGTTCCCTCGTACCTCAACGGTAATGACGGCATCTTTAACATCTCATACTTTGACCTCCTGATCGGGTTTGACCTGACACTCTATCCTTCGTACTATGAGCCATGGGGTTACACCCCCCTCGAGAGCCTCATGTTCCGGATACCTACCGTAACCACCAATCTGTCGGGGTTCGGTATGTGGATAAACACCTATTTCACGAACCCCGGTGACGGTTGCCTGGTGCTTGACCGTACCGATGACAATGAGCCGGAGGTTATAAAGGGTATGGAACAGTTCATCCGCCGGTTCCTGCAGATGAGTCCGGAAGAGTTCCAGTCTGCCAGGGAGAAAGCATGGGAGGTATCGCGAATAGCCAACTGGAACGCCCTCTTCCACTTCTACACCGACGCCTACGCAATGGCGCTGGAAGGGAGCACCGAGCGCCGCGAACAGCCAAGGGAGTATACACGTATCCTCGAGTCCACTGAACTGCTGGTGAGCAAGCCCCGGCAGGCGCCGGTATGGAAGGATATCTATGTTCAGTCAGAGCTGCCTGAGCGTCTGAGCTATCTCAAGGAGCTTGCAGGCAACCTGTGGTGGTCATGGAACAGTGATGCCGAGTTTCTATTCCGCCGCCTGGACCCGACGCTATGGGAACATGTGGGGCATAACCCCAAGAGACTGCTTGAGGCGATAGATTACAAACGTCTTGTGGTGCTTGCCGATGATGAGGTCTTTCTTAAGGATTCCGACAGGATTTACAGGGAGTTTACCGATTATATGGCCAGGCCTGAGATCGCCGGACAGCCGTCGGTAGCTTACTTCAGTATGGAGTACGGCATCCATCCGAGCCTGAAGATCTATTCGGGAGGACTGGGGGTACTTGCCGGCGACTATCTCAAGGAGGCCAGCGATTCGAATGTCCGCATCACAGGCTTCGGGCTGCTGTACCGTTACGGTTACTTCAGGCAGAAGCTCGGTCCCAGGGGTGAGCAGCAGGCTACCTATGAGGCTGAGGATTTTTCACAGCTGCCAGTGACCCTCGTCAAGGATGAAGATGGCAATCCGCTGACCATACAGCT
Organism: Bacteroidales bacterium UBA4772; assembly: GCA_002403305.1. GTDB lineage: Bacteria > Bacteroidota > Bacteroidia > Bacteroidales > VadinHA17 > SR-FBR-E99. Next base: position 100,150 of record DHHM01000014.1, on the reverse strand, counting down.
TACATGGCCGGGGCGCATTGTCAAGGCACATATATGGCTGGCCTCTGTAGGTAAGGTGAAGCTCTATCTTCTTGATACCGACTTTGAAGAGAATACCCATGAAGACAGGGCCATAACCCACCACCTCTACGGCGGTGACTCCGAAAACAGGCTCAAGCAGGAGCTTATCCTGGGTATCGGGGGCATGCGTGCCCTCATAGCCCTGGGCATAAAACCTGACGTATACCACAGCAATGAGGGACACTCGGCATTCATTGGCTTTGAAAGGATGCGTCATCTCATTGAGGATGAACACCTCACCTTTAAGGAATCGATGGAGATAATCAGGGCCTCAACCCTCTTCACCACTCATACCCCGGTGCCGGCAGGGCATGACGCTTTTGAGGAGGACCTGCTAAGAAAATACATCTCTCACTATCATGCCAGGCTCAATATCAGCTGGGAGCAGCTGATGGCACTCGGACGCTCAAATGACGAGTATGACCGCAAGTTCAACATGAGTTACCTGGCAACGCGACTCTCGCAGGAGATGAACGGTGTCAGCCAGCTGCACGGCCACGTCTCACGCGGACTCTTCTCGAAACTGTGGCCAGGCTATCTCCGTGATGAGCTTTATATCGGCCATGTCACCAACGGCGTCCATCACCCGACATGGGTGGCCCCGGAGTGGGAACATGTATATGAGCAGATAACAGGACAGAAGCACTTAGAACAGGGCGACCGCGAGCAGTGGGCGAAGATATACAAGGTGGAGGACGAAAAGGTATTTGAAATCAAGATGAAGCTCAAAAAGCGACTCTTCGACCATATCCGCAAGCGGCTGCAGTCTGACATGCTCGAGAGACATGTAAGTCCCCGTACGCTGATGAATATCAGCTCCCACCTCAACGAGAAGGCACTTACCATCGGTTTTGCACGCAGGTTCGCCACCTATAAGAGAGCCACCCTGCTGTTCCGTGATCTTGACAGGCTCGAGAAGATAGTCAATAATCCCGAGAGACCGGTGCAGTTTGTCTTTGCCGGGAAGGCCCACCCCAATGACGGGGGAGGACAGGAGCTCATAAGGCGCATCAATGAGGTGTCGCAGATGCCCCGTTTTGCCGGCAAGGTGCTCTTCCTTGAGAATTATGACATGGAGCTGGCGCGATACCTGGTGCGGGGTGTTGACATCTGGATGAACACTCCTACCCGTCCCCTGGAAGCCTCCGGCACCAGCGGCGAGAAGGGCGTAATGAACGGGACACTGCACTTCAGCGTCCTCGACGGATGGTGGGTGGAGGGATATCATGCCTTTGCCGGATGGGCACTGCCCAAAAAGCGCGTTTACGCCAACCAGGATCTGCAGGACGATGTGGATGCAGAGACCATCTACAACATGCTGGAGTATGAGATCATACCTGCATATTACTCGCGTGACGACGACGGCGTACCGCGTGAATGGACCAGCTATATCAAGAACACCATGGTGAAGGTGGCCCCTGAGTTTACCTCCCGCAGGATGCTCAACGACTATCTGGAGAAATATTACAGAAAGCTCCATGAGAGGAGCAGGCTCATGCTGGCAGACAACTATGCGATGGCACGGGAGCTGGCCGACTGGAAGAGCAACATCACCAAAGTATGGGATGAGATTGAGATCGTTAAACACGATCTGGGCGACGCTACGAGGAATGTCTACCGTTCAGGCCATCCCTACACCACGGAGATAGTGCTCGACATCAAGAAGATCCCACCGGAATATGTTGGTGTGGAGATGGTGATCACCCGGTTGCAGAAGAATGGCGAATATGCTTTCTACGCCAGCAAGGAGTTCAAATATGTAAGCGGCAAGAAGGGAAGAGTGATCTACAGTGTCGAGTTCCAGCCCGAGATGGCCGGGGCCTTCTTTTACGGCATTCGCATATATGCCAAACATGAAGCCCTGCCGCACCGTCAGGACTTCTGTCTGCTGAGATGGGTTGACTGACTTACAGGTCGCTGATGCTTTTTACCCTTTCCTGCCGCAACACGATAGCAGTACGGGCAGGAAGGTAGAGCCTGAGGTGATGTGGTGCCGTAACCCCGTATTTCCCCCTGTCTGGCAGAGAGAAGTAGGTCTGGCTTGAGTCTATGCGTCCCTGTCCGCCGAACAGCGGATCGTCAGTATCAAGTATGATCCTGAATTTGCCTTTTACCTCTATACCGTAATCGGTGAATGAAACTGTCGGGTTGAAGTTCATGACCGTAATGAGCTCCCCGCGTCTGAAGGCTATGATTTTGTCAGCGTTGTTAAGTGTCAGGGTTTCGGTAAACTGTGTCTGTGGCAGGCCGTGTCTGACTCCTGCCTCTATCATTGCCCTGTCAAACTCATCGAGATACCGGTAGCGGAGAAGCTCATTCTCAGCCAGGCTCCATTGCCGGCGTGCATACTTGTAGCTCCATCCGTTGCCCTCCCTGGGAAAATCGATCCACTCCGGATGCCCGAACTCGTTACCCATGAAGGTGAGGTATCCTCCACCGGCGGCGATGAAGGTGAAGAGCCTTATCATCTTATGCAGTGCCACGGCACGGTCTATCACCAGGCTTGGGGTGTGGATGCTCATGGATGTGTACATCTCTTTATCTGCCAGCCTGAATATCAGGGTTTTGTCTCCTACGAGTGCCTGGTCGTGCGACTCGCAGTAGGAGACAACACGTTCTTCGGGCCGGTGCTGGGTGAGCTCGTGAAGAAGATATCCCAGATCCCAGTTCTCATCCGGTATCTCCTTCACCATCTTGATCCAGATATCGGGTACCCCCATTGCAAGGCGGTAGTCGAACCCGATGCCTCCTGCGGACAGCGGTGCTGCCAGCCCGGGCATGCCGCTCATCTCCTCGGCCACGGTGGTGGCATTGGGGTCAAACTCATGGATCAGCTTATTTGCGAGAGTGAGATAGACGATAGCGTCACCGTCCTGGTTGCCGTTGAAGTACTGGCTGTATGATACGAAGTCGGACCCCAGGCCGTGGTCATAGTAGAGCATGCTGGTGATACCGTCGAAGCGGAAGCCGTCAAACCGGTACTCTTCGAGCCAGTACTTGCAGTTCGACAGCAGCAGGTGGGTCACCTTAGGTTTGCCGTAGTCATAGCAGAGTGAGTCCCATGCCACATGCCTGCGGCGGTCCCCGGCATGAAAGTAGAGCCCCGGGTCACCGTCGAGCAGACCCAGTCCTTCCAGAGTGTTGGCCACGGCATGTGAATGGACAAGGTCCATGATTACTCTGAGGCCCATGCCGTGCGCGGTGTCTATCAGCTCCCTGAGCTCATCAGGGGTGCCGAAACGTGATGAGGCGGCAAAGAGACTCGATACATGGTACCCGAACGACCCGTAATAAGGATGTTCCTGCACGGCCATGAGCTGTACGGTATTGTATCCCAGACGTTTTATCCGTGGCAGCACTGTACGGGTAAACTCGCGGTAGCTGCCGGTCCTCTCCTCCTCGGTGGCCATGCCCACATGAGCCTCATAGACAAGGAGTGAGGGCGGGGGAGGAGGCGAGGGGTGCTTCATGCGGTAGCCCTCTGCCGGCTGCCACACCTGTGCTGAAAATATCTTGGTATCCTCATCCTGAACGGTACGGGTGGCGTAGGCGGGTATACGCTCGCCGCTTCCGCCCTTCCATCTCACTATCATCTTGTAGAGGTCACCGTGAGCGAACATCGACTCTTCAAAATGCCCTTCCCAGTCACCCTCACCTACCCTGGTGAGACGGTAACGGTCATCCTCCTTCCAGTCGCTGAAAGTGCCTACAAGTGTTATGTCTGTGGCGTTGGGAGCATGCTCCCTGAAGAGCCATCCGTCATCGGTGCGATGAAGTCCGTACCAGTGATGCCCGTTGGCAAAGTCAGTAAGGGAGCTCCCTTCTGTGATGAAAACCTCGCGGTCACGCTGGTAGTTCATCCGCGCTTCAATGATACCCTTGAAGGGATCAAGCCAGGGGTCAATGTCGTAAAATCTTTTCATTCGCGGGGAGAATATTTATTCTGTTGATTGAATGGAGTTTGAATGAAACCTGACATTTCAAATTTTTATGCGGTCTGCTGCTCATACAAGTTTCATGTCACATTATCTCTTTACTAAATTACAAAAATTGGGTAATGGTGTGCACTCTTTATTAATTTTGCCTCTGCCGGAAAGTTATGCAGGTACACTACGACTATAAGAATATCAGATTCAGGAAACCCGTGGTCACCATGGGTGTCTTTGACGGCGTACACCTGGGCCACCGCATGCTCCTGCGCCGTGTGACGGAGGAGGCCGCCAGCCGTGGTTCCGATGCTGTGGCCGTTACCTTTGATCCCCACCCGCGCATTGTCCTTACCGGCGACCCTTCGCACCTTCGCTTCCTTACAGACATTGAGGAGAGGGTTGACCTGATGCGGGCGACAGGCATAGACCACCTGGTGATAATACCTTTTACGCGTGAGCTGAGCCGCATGACCGCCTGCGAGTTTGTGGAGGCTGTACTCTTTCGGCACCTGGGCGTCAGCCATCTTGTGACAGGGTTTGACCATCATTTCGGAAACAGGCACAAGGGTAACAGCACCACTGTCACCGATTGTTCCGCCAGGCTGGGGTTCAGTGTCTCAAGAGAAGAGGCCTTCATGATAGCAGGAGAGGCTGTCAGCTCCACCGGCATAAGAAGAGTCCTGGAGAGGGGAGAGGTGAAGAAAGCCGCGATGATGCTTGGATATGAATACTCGGTGAGAGGCAGGGTGGTCTCAGGCAAACGGATTGGCCGAAACATTGGCTTCCCTACAGCAAATATCTCCCCGCACTTCCGGTATAAACTGATACCCGCCTCGGGCGTCTATGCCGTGGAGGTGTTGGTTGAAAATGACCCGCAGTGGCACATTGCCATGCTGAACATCGGGCTCCGGCCTACAATAAGTGATAGCGACGGGCAGAGCACTATTGAAGCCCACCTGATCGACTTCGGCTCAGACCTGTACGGTAAGAATGTGACCGTCAGGTTCCGTGAGAGGCTGCGCGACGAGATGAAGTTTGAAAATGTTGAGGCTCTTGTTGCGCAGCTCCAGAGGGACAGGGAGATGACGCTCAGGCTGCTGCGGTCCTCAACAGGGACGGTAAGATAATACTCATGCTGCTGTATTACTGAACACGGAGAGAGAGAGGACACTCACACTGTTGCACCCTTGAACAAATATCACTCTTTTTAGTTATCTTTGCAGACCTAAAAAACAGATATATGTCATTCATAAATCATGAACTTCCGTATAAGGTAAAGGATATCGGGTTGGCAAGCTTTGGCCGCAAGGAGATTGAGATTGCGGAGAAGGAGATGCCCGGACTGCTCTCACTCAGAAGAAAGTATTCGGCGGAAAAGCCGCTTAAGGGCGCCAGGATCACCGGCTCATTGCACATGACGATACAGACGGCTGTGCTTATAGAGACACTGAGGGATCTCGGTGCCGATGTACGCTGGGCGAGTTGCAATATATTTTCTACACAGGACCATGCCGCGGCAGCCATTGCTGCTGAGGGCATCCCGGTCTTTGCCTGGAAGGGTGAGACGCTGGAGGAGTACTGGTGGTGCACCGCGCAGGCGCTCTCATTCCCGGACGGGAAAGGTCCGCACCTTATCGTCGACGACGGAGGTGATGCCTCACTGCTGGTGCATATGGGGTACAAGGCTGAGAATGACCCGTCGGCACTTGATGCCACGCCCTCAAACAGGGAAGAGGGTATCATATTCGACACGCTGAAGAGTATACTGGCGGAAGATCAGACCAAATGGCAAAGGACAGTCAGGGAGATGAAGGGTATCTCAGAGGAGACCACCACCGGTGTGCACAGGCTCTACCAGATGCTTGAGGCCGGTGAGTTGCTCGTACCTGCCATCAATGTGAATGACTCTGTCACCAAAAGTAAGTTTGACAATCTGTACGGCTGCCGCGAGTCACTCGCCGACGGCATCAAGAGGGCCACGGATGTGATGATTGCAGGTAAAGTGGTTGTTGTTTGCGGATACGGCGACGTGGGAAAGGGATCGGCACGCTCAATGCGCTCATACGGCGCCAGGGTTATTGTCACCGAGATAGACCCCATATGCGCACTGCAGGCTGCCATGGAAGGATTTGAGGTAAAGACGGTGGAGGAGGCTCTGCCTGAGGCGAACATCTTTGTCACCGCAACCGGGAACCGCGACATCATCACCATTGAACACATGGAGAAGATGAAGGATCAGGCTATCGTATGCAACATCGGGCACTTTGACAACGAGATACAGGTTGATGCCCTCAATGATTACAAGGGTATCACCAAGATCAACATCAAACCACAGGTAGACAAGTACGTTTTTCCTGACGGTCATGCCATCTTTGTGCTGGCAGAAGGAAGACTGGTGAACCTTGGCTGTGCCACGGGCCACCCATCGTTTGTCATGAGCAACTCATTCAGCAACCAGATGCTTGCACAGATCGATCTCTGGACCAACAACTATGAAATAGCCGTTTACAGGCTGCCGAAACATCTTGATGAGGAGGTTGCCCGCCTTCACCTGGCGCAGCTCGGTGTGCATCTCACGACGATGAATAAGAAGCAGGCCGACTATATAGGTGTTCCCACTGAAGGGCCCTTCAAGCCTGATCATTACAGGTACTAGTAAGGGATTCATTTAATATCTGTTCCAAACATGTAAATATTGCCCGGAAAGGACTGCCCGGTAATTCTTAAGAGGATACTGACCGGGGCCGGATGACTTAACCCCAAAACTAGGGAGGGCATAAGTGGTGCTGCACCGAGGGCAGACAGCATAGATTCCGTCAATATTGACCGCTTGGCTTATAGAAGAGGTCACAAAACAATGTGGACAGGTCCGGTCATAGGCGTAGTACTCATCCGGTAACGCGTGATATATTATAATTCCGTTGCCATCATATCCTGCTGACTTGATACCCCAATTGTTTGTTTGTGATGATACATAAACACTGTTGCCAAGTGCGGATGCAAGATCAAAGAAGTAGATGTCTGACTGCAGGTCGACATAGAAATCAACATACACATCAGGAATAACATCGTTTTTCTCCTTTTCACAGGAAGGAGTTATCACCATAATCGCGGTGATGAGGAAAAAAAGCCTTATTTTTATACCTGACATATCGGAATAAACGTTTGTAAAAGTAGTTAATTCTCTATTGTAAGCTGCAATTGCGTAACGAAATGGATTTTAAATTAGTATTTTTAAGGATTATTGTTGTGGCGGGGTTGCTCCTGTTTGTCGTCCCGCCTGACGAGTGCCATGCTCAGCGCAATGCCACCCGAAAGTTTGAGAGGGAGGTGTTCGGTAAAACGCGGAAGGGCCCGCAGTCAAATGACGGCATCAAGGCACGGGGAGCGGCTGCCAGGGCCATGAAGGAGCAGGAGAAGAAGGAGGCCAGGCGCGACAGGGAGGATAAAAAAGCTCTGAAGGAGCTCAGGAGGCAGCATTATGAAAGTCAGAGTGCTGCAACCAGGGAGAGGATGGACAACAACAGCCGTCTGACGGAAGAGCGGTACAAGGCCAAAAAGCTGAAGACGAAAAGAGAGCAGAAAAAGCCGGACCTGAAGAAACCGGTTCAGTCAAAGCCCCCGAAGGATAAAAAAAAGGTCAAGACAAAGGAACCGAAGAAACAACCTAAACTGAAGCAATACAAGATAAAGAAATATTGACATTATGGAAGATATAGGCAGTCTCATTTTTTATGTCATACTGGCGATAATTGCCATTGCCGGTTCAGTGCGGAGCAGCAACAAGAAAAAGAAGGCCTCGGCAGGGAAGGCGTTTCCGCCCAAACCTGCCACCACGGTCAGAAGCGAATCCCGGCCGGCGGCCCAGCCACAGCCGAGGCCACAGTACAAGCCAATCGAGCCTCTCAATGAAGGCGGCTATGAGGAACCCCTGGCAGCCCAGTTTGCCGGAGAGGGATCATCGGCCACCACCATGGCTGAGGCCTTCGCCTCCGAGGGGTCTTTGT
>DHHM01000014.1:0-92091 GCA_002403305.1 Bacteroidales bacterium UBA4772 | reverse complement strand
AGGCAGCAGCCTTCGCCTCCGAGGGAGTGTCGGCACTGGCCGATCTTACCCAACAGGACTTCGTCCATACTGAGATCTCTGACAGCGAGATAGGCGATGCCCCGGAGTATGATTACAATGCCGCAATCCCGGATGACCTCTTTGACGGGTTTGACCTGAGAAAGGCTGTTATTTATTCGGCCTTGCTCGACAGAAAAGAGTACACAATCTGGTAATTAGATAATTACAAAAGCCATTCTTTTTGGATTTAATTTAAAAATTTATTATATTTGTTCTTTGAAGAGTTCCGGTAGTGCCGGGATTCTTCTTATTTTTTAACCTATTACCAGTAAATTATGTCGGAATTTGTCTATGTAACAGAGGAGGGCCTTCAGAAGATGAAGGAGGAACTTGATCTGCTCCGTAATGAAAGGCCGGCTATTGCGAGACTGATCTCAGAGGCACGTGACAAGGGTGATCTTGCAGAGAATGCCGAATACTCAGCTGCCAAGGAGGCTCAGGGGATGCTTGAGATGAAGATAGCGCGCCTGGAAGACCAGGTGGCGAGATCACGCATCATTGACAGCTCACGGATCAACACCAAGACGGTGCAGATCCTGAACAGGGTCAGAATCCGCAACAAAGCCAACGGAAAAGTAATGGAGTACCAGCTTGTGCCTGAGACTGAGGCGAACCTCAAGGAGGGCAAGATAGCAGCTACCTCACCCATTGCGCAGGGCATCATGGGGAAAAAGGTGGGTGATATCGTGCAGGTCACGGTACCTGCCGGTGTCATACCTTTTGAGATAGAAGAAATATCAATCTGAAAAACCAACCGGGAAAATGGCATCAATATTTACACGGATCATCAACGGTGAGATACCTTGCTACAGGGTCGCCGAGGATGAACGCTTCATTGCCTTTCTTGATGTCAGGCCGCTGAAGCCCGGCCATACCCTTGTGGTACCCAAGAAAGAGGTTGACTATATATTTGATCTTGATCCGGAAACACTATCCGGCCTGACGCTCTTCGCACAGAAGGTGGCCGTGGCCATGAAGGAGGTGATAGAGTGCAACCGTATAGGGGTAGCAGTGCTCGGGCTGGAGGTACCTCATGCCCATGTGCACCTGGTACCAATAACAGAGGAGAGCGATCTGCGCTTCAGCAACCCCCGTGTCTCACCCTCACCGGAGGAGAATGAACGGCTGGCCAAAGCCATAGGAGAGAGAGTGAGACTCTGAAAAGAGAAATACAGGAAGATAAAAAAAGCCCCTGTCACACCGACGGGGGCTTTTTTTAATCTGTCAGCAGAAATCACTTCTTGCCAGGACAGCAGGGAGCAGCAGTTGCAGCACCCTTGCCTGCAGGGATTACCTCAGCCTCAGTACCGGCGCATCCTGCAGCCGAGGGGCATTTTGAGCAATCCGTGCCAGCAGATGTGGTAGCACAGTCGGTCTTTGTGGCAGCTGCCTTGCTCTCTTTCTTGCAGGCATCTGCTGTTGAACCGCATATGTCACACTTGCCGTCCGTGTTCTTGTCTACAAAAGTACACTCCTTTTTCGTATGCTTCTTCTCCTTGTCGGAAGTCTGGGCATAAACGCCCGCAGCCACAACCATCAGTGCGATGAGTATCAGGCTGCCAATCATCCATTTCTTCATAACTGTTGTTAATTGGTTTGAAAAGTAACAGGCGCAAAATAGGTAAAGTTGATGTCAGTGATATCTGTTTATTGCATTTATCATATCTTTGAAATGCTTCTCGCTGTGAAGTGTTTCAGTTAAAAGATATTGGCGACGACTTTCTGAGTCTGTTTCTGCCGAGGCTGTGCCTCGGATGCAGGGCACATCTTGTCAGGGGAGAGCAGGTGCTCTGCACCGGCTGCCTGCTCTCCATGGCAATGACCGGATTTCACCTCCAGCGGGGTAACATGCTTGAGCAGGCATTATGGGGCAGGTGTCTCGTTGAGCGGGCGGCAGCCTTTTCGGTCTATAACCGTGGAAGCCGTATCAGGAAGATGATTCATGCCCTGAAATATGAGGGCAGGACGGATACAGGCAGATGCCTTGGAGAACTCTACGGCTCGATTCTTGCGGAGAGCGGTTTCATGGAGGGCATAGAGATGATCATCCCCGTGCCGTTGCACAGGAGCAGGCAGCGGAGCAGGGGCTATAACCAGAGTGAATGTATTGCCACCGGTCTGGCGGCGGCAACAGGAGTGCCCTCAAGAAAAGATATGCTCCTCCGCATCTCTCAGTCGGGCTCACAGACAAAGCACGGGAGGTACGGGAGGTGGGAGAATGTTCAGGGGCTGTTCAGGGCGGTAAAACCCGAACAGATAGATGGCAGGCATCTGCTGCTGGTTGATGATGTCATCACCACCGGTTCTACCGTTGAGGCATGCGTCAACGCACTGCATGAGGCAGGTAACGTGAAGGTCAGTGTTGTGGCGCTGGCGGTGGCACAGAAGCTTACCCTTTGAGGCGGTCGCTGTTCTTCTTTATGTAGTCGCCCCAGTTCCCGTACTCTTTTGCCGCTGCAGGCTTGCTGCTCTGGTAGAAGTGGCAGAGGGCGGCACCCAGGGCGTCGGTGGCGTCAAGCACCATCTTCTCGCTGTGGAATGAGAGAATGGTGCTGAGCATGGCTGACACCTGCTCCTTGCTCGCCTGTCCCCGGCCCGTGATTGACATCTTGATCATCCTCGGGGCATACTCAAAGACAGGAAGATCACGGTAGAGTGCGGCAGCGATGGCTGCACCCTGCGCCCTGCCCAGCTTCAGCATGCTTTGCACGTTCTTGCCGTAAAAGGGCGCCTCAATGGCAAACTCGTCAGGATGATACTGATCAATGAGCATCAATGTCTGCTCAAAGATGGTGCGAATCTTCCTGAAATGATCCTCCTTCTTACGCAGATCAATGATGCCCAGTGTGATGAGAGAGGGTGTTCTGCCGGTCACACGTATCAGGCCGTAGCCTGTCACGGTGGTCCCGGGGTCTATGCCCAGTATTATCTTCTCGTCTTCAGCTTTAGTCACTTCAGAAACAGGTGGCTGGGATCACGAAAAAGCTCTTTCGGGAGCTGGTCACCCTCTGAAAATATACGGCTGCGGGTGAAGGGAACAGCTGTCTCCGCCTTCCTGCCCTCAAGAAATGCTATCGCAGCAGCCAGTGATGCCTCCTCTGGATCACCGAAGTCGCGGGTGATGTCATCAACGGCCTTTATATCAGGTACCATGCCGTCATAGAAACGACCCTCACCCAATGAATTCAGATATTCAAAGGTGATGGGGAAGAAGACATATTTGAGAGCAGGATTGGGATTCGTCTGTGAGGGGAAGGGAAATCCAAATCCGTCCATCCCGGTAGGCTTGCCGTGGGTGGTGTCCCCGACAATTGCGACCTCGATATACGGTTTCAGGCTGTTTATAACCACCTCGCTGGCGGATGCCGAGCTTCTGGTGGTTATGAATACCACCCGGTCGAGACCGAGAGGATTGCTCGTTCTGACAAAATTATAGTCCTGATCCCAGTCAGGTGCGACGAGGTCGTTGTACTTGAGACTGTAGCACAACTTGGTAGTGTCGGCAGCCTCCATCACCAGGCTGGAAAGCTGCTCGGCTATGTTCATGAAGCCTCCGGTGTTGTAGCGGAGGTCAATGATGAGGTCGGTGATGCCCGTGGATTTAAAATCGGCAAACAGGTTGTCCAGCTCCTGCTCCGAAGGTTCAATGAATGTGTCGAATGCAAAGTACCCGGTCTTTCCGGTTGCAAGGTCAAGTATTTTTGGTGATGACACCGAGTTGATGGTGAAAGTGGCCTTGGTGGAGCTGTAGGTCACTTCGGTTCCGTCAGGTCTTTGAAAAGTAAAACTGTTTGTCACCCCTGCTGTGGATGGACCCAGGAGGGTGTTGTAGGCCGCATCGTCTCCCGAGATGAATATGGGAGCTATGGGTGTGCCGTTGACTGTCTTCACTATCCATCCCCTGCGTACTCCGCCGGGCCATAGGTCAGAGCCGGTATAGAGGCTTACCACCCTTACGTTGTTTTCACTGTCGAGTCCCATTCTTATGCCATGGCCGACAAATGTCCCTTCCTTCATCGCCAGGTAATCCTCCCAGCTGATGACGAAACTCCATCTGTCTCTTGGCTTGTAACGGATGGCGTCAAGTATCTCATCCGGCCCGGGATAGTCGGTTACCTTGACGGTGGGGATGTAGTTGTACCACAGGTATACGGTCTGCATAAGGTCGTAAAGGCCGTCACGGGCCCTCTCCTCCATAGTGTATTCATCAACGGGATCGGGTGGGTCTTTTTTGCATCCCGCAAGGAGTGGAATGATAAGTGCTGTGAAAAGAAGTATCTTTTTCATTTTATGTTTCGGTTTACGGACAAAAGTAACAAAAAATATGCCGCTATTGTTGTACCTCCCTGCCGCTGATCCGGTTCAAGGGGCTGTCGTGGAGCAGTTGAAGGACAGGAATTACTTTTATGCCTTTCTGCCGTGGCCGGTACATCACGCTGCCGATTATGAGAAGCGGGTCTGTCATTGTTGCTGTGCCTCTCTTCCGCTATTCTGGTACATCACGCTGCCGATGATGAGGAGCAGACCCACGATAGTGGTATAATAGACAGGTTCGTCGATAATGAAATGCAGGAGTACCAATGATATGAAGGGTGCAAAATAGACCAGGTTACTGATTTTGTCAGTTGTCTCTGCCATCTGAAGGGCTTTGAGCCACATCCAGAAGGTGATGCCCATCTCAAAGAGACCGCACCAGGCAGATGCTGCCACCCCTTTCAGGCTCAGTGTCTCACTGAAGGATCCTGTTGCGAGCCAGATGAGAGCCATATATACTGTTCCGAAGAGGAAGTTAGTAAAGAGCTTCACCGCCTCATCACGGCGGTCGCGTACATTCAGGATAAAATAGAGGGCCCAGAGCACGCTGCTTGCCAGTGCCAGCAGTACTCCGGCGGTATCTGATCTGCCGGGGCGCAGGGGGGCTCCCTGTGACGAAATGATATATACCCCGGCCAGGCTGATGAAGAGCGCTGCAAAGCTGCGTGCCGGTATTCGCTGATGCAACAGCGGGATAGAGAAGAAGACCAGGATGATGGGCCAAATCATGTTTATGGGCTGTGCCACCTGTCCCGGCAGCCGGCTGTATGCTGTCAGCAGTATGAGATAATATGCAACGGGTACAATCAGTCCGAGAAGAGCTGACCAGAGGAGGTCCCTGGCGGTCACCGATCGCAGCAGCTTAAGCTTCCCGGTGGCGGCGACGATGACGAAGAGCACCAGCAGTGACACCAGGGAGGTAATCGAAAGCATAGTCACAATGCTCAGCTCTGCCAGTGCTATCTTGAAGGCGGTGGGAATGGTGCCCCACATGAAAACGGAAAGAGCGGCATACAGGTATGCCCGCGAGCTCTTTTTCATGTGTGTCAGCTTATCAGCTCAAAGCCCGTATAGGGCACGAGCACCGCTGGTATCCTGATGCCATCAGGGGTCTGGTTGTTCTCCAGCAGGGCGGCAACGATACGCGGGAGTGCCAGGGCACTGCCATTGAGGGTGTGGCAGAGGGTAGTCTGCTTTGCACCCTTCTCCCTGAAGCGGCAGCGGAGCCTGTTGGCCTGGAACGCTTCAAAGTTGGATGTTGAGCTCACCTCCAGCCAGCGCTGCTGTGCTGCGGAAAAGACCTCGAAATCATATGTCATGGCTGAGGTGAAGGACATGTCGCCGCCGCAGAGCCTCACGATGCGGTAGGGCAGCCCGAGCTTCACAAGGAGACCCTCGACATGGGTCACCATCTCCTCAAGCGCTTCGTAGGAGCTGTAGGGATGGGCTATCTGCACAATCTCCACCTTGTCGAACTGGTGCAGCCTGTTCAGTCCCCTTACGTGCGACCCCCACGATCCGGCCTCACGGCGGAAGCAGGGGGTGTAACCTATGTTTCGGATGGGAAGATCGGAAGCATCAAGGATCACATCACGGTAGATATTGGTGATCGGCACTTCAGCTGTGGGTATCAGGTATAGATTGTCGATGCCGACGTGATACATCTGGCCCTCCTTGTCAGGCAGCTGCCCGGTGCCGAAGCCTGAGTCCTCATTCACAACGATGGGTGGTTCTATCTCGCGGTAGCCGGCCTTCTCCCCCTCGTCGAGGAAGAAGTTGACCAGGGCGCGCTGCAGCCTGGCACCTTTGCCCTTATATACCGGAAAGCCTGCACCGGTGATCTTTATCCCGAGATCGAAGTCGATGATGTCATATCTCTTTATCAGATCCCAGTGAGGCGCTGCTCCGTCAAAGAGTTCGGGCAGTGTCCCTCTGCTGCGCACAGTGACGTTATCTTCCGCACTTTTACCTGCTGCCACCAATGGATGGGGCAGGTTGGGGAGCCTGATCAGTTCATCCTGCATCGCGAGGCTCACCTCTTCGAGGCTCTCCGAGAGCTGCTTCTGATTCTCCTTCAGCTTACCAATGCCACTCTTTGCAGTCTCAGCCTCATTCTTCCTCCCTTCCTTCATCATTGAGCCTATCTCTCTGGAGAGGTTGTTAAGCTCAGCCTGCACGGCATCGTTTTCAGCCTGCAGCTCGCGGCGGCGACGGTCAAGATCAAGCACCGTGCTGACGATGCCGGCAGCATCAAAATTCTTTATCTTCAGCCTCTCAACGACTGCATCCGGTTGTTCCCTGATAAGGTTTATTGTAAGCATCTCAACTCTGTTATGATAGTGCGGGAGGGACAAATTTAAAAGAAAAACTCCTGAAAAAATGCGCCAGTGCGTATATTTTCAGGAGTCTCTCTCTTACTCTGGCTCTCTCTTACTCTTCTGGCGGTTTTACCGAGACATAAGATTTGTCGTCACGCTTCTTCCTGAACTCCACCTTGCCGTCGACCAGGGCAAAGAGAGTGTGGTCCCTGCCTATGCCAACGTTCTCACCGGGGTTGTGCCTCGTGCCGCGCTGCCGCACGATAATGCTTCCGGCTTTGACTTCCTGTCCTCCGAAGAGCTTGACACCAAGCCTTTTGCTTTCTGAATCGCGGCCGTTGCGTGAACTGCCTACACCTTTCTTGTGTGCCATATCCTGATATTTTTACTGTTTGCCTGTTATTTCTTTTCCGTTTTGCCGGCGCTCTTTGCGGGCGCTTTCTTCGCTGCGGGCGCTTTCTTCGCTGCAGGAGCTTTCTTCGCTGCAGGAGCCTTCTTCGCTGCAGGAGCCTTCTTTACTGCGGGAGCCTTCTTTGCTGCGGGAGCCTTTTTTTCAGCGGGTTCCTTCTTTGCTGCCGGCTTTTTTGCAGGAGCCTTCTTTACCTCGCTCTTTACCTCGCTCTTTACCTCGCTCTTTGCTTCGGCTTTTACCTCTTCGGCGACGGGGGACTCAGCCTCCTTCTTCTCAGCCCTGGGAGCAGCCTGCTTCTTAATGCCTGACGGAGCTCCGATCCTCAGTATCTCTACCTCGGTGAAATCCTGACGGTGCCCGTTTCTTTTCTGGTAGCCTTTTCTCCTCTTCTTCTTGAAGATGATCACCTTGTCTCCCCTGGGATGAGCCACGACCCTGCCCTCCACAACGGTGTTGTCAACGACAGGCTCACCAACAGTGACTGTACCGTCAGTGTCAAGGAGAAGAACCTTTTCAAACTCAATATTATCGCCTTCGGCTGCATCAAGACGGTGAACGAAGATATTCCTTCCCTCTTCTACCTTGAACTGCTGCCCGGCAATTTCTACGATTGCGTACATTTTCAATCTCTCTTATGTTACTCCGTGAGGCGGACATGCTCCTCTGTGCATGACACTTCTGCGGGCCTCTCCGGATCTCTCTTTTTCGGACTGCAAAGATATAAAAATTAACTAATGTGCAAACCGGGGCAATTAATTTATCACCACCAGACTGTGGATAAAAAAATGGCACTCCGGGCCGATAAAGAATCATATTATAATATATTTGTCGTAACGGCCTGTCAGGCAGAAAATCTGGTAAACTATGCAGAACAAGCTTATTCGTCTGAAGGTCATAGGCATCTCCTACAGTCAGACACAGTCGGGAGCCTATGCACTCATACTGGCGGAAGAGAAAGGAGAAAGGCGGATACCCATCATCATCGGTGGTTTTGAGGCTCAGGCTATTGTCATAAAGCTTGAGAACCTGGAGCCTCCGAGGCCCCTGACACATGATCTTTTCAGGAGCTTCGCCATGGCATGCGGCGTCACCGTGGAACAGGTGCTTATCAACAAGCTGCGCGAGGGGATCTTTTATTCGGAGATAGTATGCACTGACGGCGAGAGGCGTTTCAGCATAGACTCGCGCACATCCGATGCCGTAGCACTGGCACTGAGGTTTGAATGCCCCATATTCATGGAGCCGCAGATACTCAACGAGGCCGGGATAGTCATGAGCGACACCGCCGAGGAGGAGGATAAGAAGAAGGCAGGAGAGGAAGCTGTCAAAAAGAGCCCTGCACCCCCGAATGAGTACGGTGAGTTCAGTGTCGAAGAGCTAAGGGGGATGCTCACCGAGGCCGTCAGCCGTGAGGATTATGAACAGGCTGCCGCAATACGTGATGAGCTTACCAGAAGGAAGGAGAAGGAGTAGTAGTTCATGCAACAATATCTTGACCTGCTGAGCCATGTGATGACACATGGCATTGAGAAGAGAGACCGCACAGGCACCGGAACACTGAGCACCTTCGGATACCAGATGCGCTTCGACCTCTCTGAACGGTTTCCGCTTATGACAACCAAGAAGCTGCATCTCAAATCGATCATCCATGAGCTGCTGTGGTTCCTCAGTGGCAGCACCAACGTCGGTTACCTGCAGGAGAACGGGGTAAGGATATGGAACGAATGGGCTGACGCCGACGGCAACCTGGGTCCTGTCTATGGCTCCCAGTGGCGCTCATGGCCTGTAGCCGGAGAGGGTACCATTGACCAGATAAGTGCCGTAGTCACCTCCCTGAAGGCTAATCCCGATTCGCGCAGGCATATCGTCTCAGCATGGAACGTGGGGGAGCTGGAGAAGATGGCCCTGCCGCCATGTCACATCCTGTTCCAGTTTTATGTTGCCGGTGACAGGCTCTCATGTCAGCTCTACCAGCGCAGCGCCGACATCTTTTTGGGAGTGCCTTTCAATATCGCCTCCTACTCGCTGCTGACGATAATGATGGCACAGGTTACGGGCTACAGGCCGGGAGAGTTCATCCATACCCTGGGTGATGCACATATTTACCTCAACCATACTGACCAGGTCAGGCTGCAGCTCACCCGCGAGCCCCGTCCTCTTCCTGTGATATCCCTTAACAGCTGGGTGAACGATATCCTCTCGTTCAGGTATGAAGATTTCACCCTGACGGGATATGATCCGCATCCTGCCATCAAAGGCGAAATATCTGTATGAGATGATCACCATAATAGTGGCAGTAGACCGTAGAAACGGCATCGGATACAATAACAACCTGCTGGCTCACATCCCCGGTGACCTTCAGAGATTCAAGCAGATCACCATGGGTCACTGTCTCATCATGGGCAAGAAGACGTGGGAGTCATTGCCGGTCAGACCACTGCCCGGGAGGCAGAACATAGTGCTCACCGACAATGAGCTTGACTGTTTCGACTGCGCCCTGACGGCTCGTTCGATAGATGAAGCCCTGAGCCTCTGCGAACCGGGAAAAGAGATCTTCATCATGGGTGGAGGATCAGTATACAGCCAGTTTATGCCGCTTGCCGACAGGCTGATGGTGACACATATTGACAGGGAGTTCACTGCAGATACCTTCTTCCCGGCTATTGATCCCGGCGAGTGGTATTTGTCAGAGAAAGAAGATTATATGGCGGAAGATCCCGAGGCCCTCAGCTTCACATACGCCACTTACCTGCGGCTGATGTAACTTTTTTTTGATCCGGACGTTAAACCCTGAGTGTCTGTTATCGTCTCATAGAAACAGACACCCAATTAACAATTAAAAATTCCGGTTATGAAAAGAAAGTCAATTATCCTGATTATTATCCTGGCGGGAATCATGGTTTCTTCATGTCAGAAATCTGAGCCGCTGGAGGCCGTAAGCATTGAGGCAGCTGATGATGCCGTCCTCTCCGAGGCCCTCTTTGATGATGCCTTTGCATCACTTGAAATAGCCACCCTCGTGGCTGAGACAGCGACCAAGTCAGCAACCGTGCTCGACAGCTGTCCTTTAATAACTGTAACCTCCCCCGGCCCGGATTTCTGGCCACGCAACATCGTAATAGACTACGGCACAGGCTGTGCCGGACTTAATGATGTGGTGCGCAGCGGTAAGATCATCGTCACGCTCTCCGCCCCCCGGCGTGAAGTCGGATCGGTGAGATCACTCATCTTTGAGGAGTATTCTGTCAATGGAGCCATGGTTGAAGGAACCAAGACCGTGACAAATCTTGGTCTGAACAGCAATCAGAACACAGTCTTCCAGGTGGCTCTCTCCGGGGGCAAGATCACCTTTTCCGATGAGAAGACCATCACTCGTGAGTTTGTGCGTGAGAGAGAATACATTGCCGGCTATGATACCTGGAATCCGTGGGATGACAGGTGCCTGATCACAGGCGTGGCAACGGGGACCAATCTTGACGGAGTGGCATATACCCACACCGTCACCAGCGCACTGGAGTGGCATGCTGCCTGCAGGTTCCTGGTGGGGGGCAACGTAACGTTCAACATCGAAGGAGTCGAGCCGTTCGTGCTTGACTACGGCACCGGTGAGTGTGACGCCTACGCAACACTCTCACGGGGTGATGACACACGTGAGATAACCCTGCGTTTCAGGCATCCCAAGTATAATTTTACAGAGTAAGATCACATGTGGCCCGGAAAGGCCTTGCGGAAAGTCGTTTATCCCGTCATGCCTTCTGGCTGACGGGATAAATTTTTTTATGATGCCTTCAGTACCTGCATATCGACCCTCTCAAGCTTGCATGCGGCGTAGTCGGGGTTGACGGTGAACTCTTTCATATTACCTGAGGGGAGTTCGAACATGGCATCGATCATGATGGCCTCACATATCGCACGCAAGCCCCTGGCGCCGAGCTTGAATTCAATTGCCTTGTCAACAATATAGTCGAGTGCCTCGGGGGTGAATGTCAGTTCAATGCCGTCCATGGCAAACAGCTTGATATACTGTTTTGTGATAGAGTTCTTCGGTTCTGTAAGAATAGCTCTCAGCGCATGAGGGTCAAGGGGTGAGAGGTGTGTCAGCACCGGCAGCCTGCCGATGATCTCCGGGATGAGTCCATAGGCCCGCAGGTCCTGGGGTGCAATATATTTCAGAAGATCATCCTTGTCATAGTGATCACGGCTGCGGCTGGCGTTATAACCCACAACAGCAGTGTTGAGCCTGTGGGCAATCTTCTTCTCAATACCCTCAAATGCTCCTCCGCAGATGAACAGAATGTTCGTTGTATCAACGGGTATCATTTTCTGTTCAGGGTGCTTTCTTCCTCCCTGCGGGGGCACATTGACCACCGAGCCCTCAAGCAGCTTCAGCAGACCCTGCTGAACACCCTCGCCCGATACGTCACGCGTTATGGAGGGGTTGTCGCCCTTGCGGGCTATTTTGTCGAGTTCATCAATAAAGACGATACCCTTCTCCGCTGCCTTGACGTCGTAATCGGCACTCTGCAATAGCCTTGTCAGCAGGCTCTCAATATCCTCCCCCACGTATCCGGCCTCGGTAAGCACGGTGGCATCAACGATGGTAAAGGGGACATGCAGCATGCGGGCTATGGTCCGTGCCAGCAGTGTCTTGCCGGTGCCTGTCTCTCCCACAAGGATGATGTTTGATTTCTCGATCTCCACATCATCGCTTTCATGATTCTGCATCAGCCTCTTGTAATGGTTGTAGACAGCTACGGAAAGGGTTTTCTTGGCCCTGTCCTGACCTATAACATACTGGTCCAGAAAATTCTTGATCTCACCGGGTTTGCGAAGCTTGATACTGTCGAGACTGAAGTTCGACTTGTTTCCCAGCTCTTCCTGAAGGATGTTGTGAGCCTGCTCAATACAGTGGTCACAGATATGGCCTTCTAGACCTGCAATAAGAAGGTTTGCCTCTTTCTTTGTGCGTCCGCAGAATGAACATTTATCCATCAGTGCCGCGTTACTTGGCAGTCTTTGCGAGTACCTCGTCTATCATGCCGTACTCTTTTGCTTCTGTGGCCGTCATCCAGTGGTCACGGTCTGCATCCTTCTCTACCTGCTCAAGTTTCTGGCCTGTATGCAGGGCTATGACTTCGTAAAGTTCCCTTTTGATTTTCAGGATCTCCTTTACAACGATCTCTATATCAGAGGCCTGGCCCTCAGCGCCTCCCATTGGCTGGTGAATCATGATGCGCGAGTGCTTGAGGGCGGATCTCTTGCCCCTGGCGCCTGCAGTGAGCAGGACAGCCCCCATGGAGGCAGCCATGCCTGTGCAGATGGTGGCTATGTCGGCCGAGATGTACTGCATTGTGTCATAAATACCCATCCCTGCGTGAACAGCTCCTCCGGGGGTGTTAAGGTAGATCTGAATATCCTTGCCCGGATCCGATGAATCAAGGTAGAGCAACTGCGCCTGGATGATGTTAGCCACATAGTCATCTATAGGCAGACCGAGGAAAATTATCCGGTCCATCATCAGGCGTGAGAAGACATCCATGGAAGCCACATTCAGCTGACGCTCCTCTATGATCGTCGGAGAGATGTAGCCGTTGCTGGCTGAGATGTATCTCTGCATGGTGAGGCTGCTGATGCCGAAACGGGAAGCAGCATATTTACTGAAATCTTTGATATCTGACATGATTTATGAATTGATTTAAGTCTCAAATATACGAAATTATAGCGCTGAAGGTTTCATTTTGCCTCGAAGAGCTTGTTGAACTCCTCGGCTGAGACCGTCCTGTCGTCGACCTTCATTGAGTCGATAACGATATCCAGGACCCGTGTGTCAAGCACTTTTTCAGCCAGGCGGCGGGCTTCATCCTCCTTGCCTAGCATGTCCTTCGCAAATGACGTGACCTGCTCATCAGTTGCATAATAGAGGCCGTACTGTGAGAACTGGGCCCTCGTGAACTCCTTAGCCTCCGCCAGTATCTCCTCGTCGGTGATCTTCAGGTCATTCTCTTTTGCAATGCGGTTCTTGATCAGCTGCCAGCGGAGGTCATCATGGAAGTGACCGTAATCTTTTTCTATCTCCTCGTCGGTGGCCTTTTCATTGGTTCTTACCAGCCATCTCTTCAGGAACTCATCAGGCAGGTCGAACCCGGTCTTCTCCAGGATTGTGTCGCGTGCGTCCGTTCTGAGCTTGAATTCGGTCTCACGGCTGAAATAGCCTCTTATCTCATCGGTAACCCTGGCTTCAAAATCCGCAGCGGTGGCAACGGCTCCCTCACCGTAGACCTTATCCCACAGAGCCTGGTCATTTTCTGCCGGCCTGAAGCGCGACACCTCCCTGACGGTGAAGGTGAAGTCGCCACTGATATCCTTTGCCTCATCCTTTTGAATCTTGAGCAGCCCGGATATCTCATAGTCGTTGGGCAGGGCCTCGCGGATGCTGAAGGTGATGCTGTCACCGGCTGCTTTTCCCAGGAACTCTTTTTTGATGGCCTCATCCTTGACCATCTCTACCGAGAGTGTGGCGTCGTCATTCGTCAGGGTGCCGTCGGCAGATGTCACCGAGCCCTTGAGCATATCCTTGTCCTCAGATTTCTCGGCTGCGATGAATTCACCGTGGCGCCGTGCATAGTTATCGACATAATCGGCTACCATCTTTGCATCAGGTTCAATAAGGTAGCGGGTGAGCTTATGCTTTTTCGAAAGGTTCAACTCAAATTCGGGCGCCAGTCCCAGCTCGAAGGTGAAAGTGAACTCTTCGGAGTTTTCCGGGTCAAAGGAATGTCCTTCCTCCTTCGGTATGGGGTCACCAAGTATATCCAGGTTTTCGCTCTTTATAAATCCGGAGAGACTCTCAGAGACGATGCTGTTTATCTCATCAACGAGGACGCTGGTGCCGTACATCCTCTTTATCAGGGGCAGGGGGGCATGACCCGGCCGGAAGCCTTTCAGGGAGGCGGTCCTGCGGTATTCTCTCAGTTTCTTGTCGACCTTCTCCTGGTAGTCGTCTTTGGTAATATCAATCCTGACCTGTGCGTTCAGCTGATCAATGTTTTCTCTGGTGATATTCATATGTTGTAAGTTTGCAATCCATTTAAAAAACCGCCTTCTGTTCGCCATTCGGCGGACCGTCAGTGCGGTTCAGCATTCTGGTGCGGATGAAGGGACTCGAACCCCCACGCCCTAAGGCACAAGATCCTAAGTCTTGCTCGGCTACCAATTACGACACATCCGCAAATTGTGGCGCAAAATTAATAAAATTTCCTGATTTCTGAAAGTCGGACCGGAATTTACCTCCTGAGTTCGAACTTCTTACCAAGATAAACATCTCTTACCTGTTCATCTTCAGCCAGCTGTGATGCCGTTCCCTGCTTGAGTATCTTCCCTTCGAAGAGCAGGTAGGCACGGTCGGTGATGGAGAGGGTCTCGTGTACGTTGTGGTCGGTGATCAGGATGCCTATATTCTTGTCTTTCAGATGTGAGACGATCATCTGTATATCCTCCACAGCGATAGGGTCAACGCCGGCAAAGGGTTCATCTAGAAGGATGAAGTTGGGTTTGAGGGCCAGGGCGCGGGCTATCTCTGTACGCCGACGCTCGCCGCCGGAGAGCTGTATGCCCAGACTCTTGCGTATCCGGGTGAGGCCGAACTCCTCAAGGAGCGACTCCTGGCGTTCGCGACGTTCCTCCCGGCTCATTTCTGACAGCTCCATGACAGCCATCAGGTTGTCTTCCACGTTCAGCTTCCGGAAGATGGAGGCCTCCTGTGCAAGATAGCCTATGCCCATGCGTGAACGCCTGTACATCGGAAAACCGGTGATCTCGGTATCGTCAAGCCAAATCTGTCCGTTGTTGGGCCTGATGAGACCCACAATCATGTAAAAGGTGGTGGTCTTGCCAGCTCCGTTGGGTCCCAGCAATCCTACTATCTCACCCTGTTCCACCTCTACCGAGACCTCGTTGACAACAGTTCGGGTCTTGTATCGCTTAACAAGGTCTGTGGTATGGAGTTTCATTGTTATGTAAAATTTATTCCATTGGTACAACGGAACCTGGAAGAGATTCCTTATTCAATTCCCTATGTGAGCCCGTGGTCATGCAAGTTTCATGTCGTTTCACTGTTCCGGGTGGCCTCGCTTGCCTCGTTTGCCTCATCTGCCTCATCTGCCTCATCTGCCGCCTCTGCCGCATCGTCCTCGGCACGCTTCCTGATGACCCTCGCCGCAATAAAGATACTCACTTCGTACAACAAGATCAACGGGATTACCACAAGTATCAGACTGAAGACGTCGGGAGGGGTGATCACTGCTGCCAGCAGAAGCACGACGACAATTGAATGTCTCCTGTACTTGCGCATGAACTCGGGGGTGACAACCCCTATGCGGGCCAGGAAGAAGACCACGATAGGCAGCTCGAAGATGATGCCTGCCGAGAGTGCCACCGAGGTGACCGACCCGATGTAGGAGGTAATGTTTATCTGGTTGTCCACCAGGTCGCTGACCCGGTATGACCCCAGAAAGTTGATGGAAAGGGGAGTGATTATATAATATCCGAAGAGAATTCCCGTAAGGAATAGCAGTGAGGCCGTTGAGACTGCTCCACGTGCATATTTCCTCTCCTTCTCATAGAGTGCCGGTTTGAAAAATGACCAGAACTCCCGGAAGATGTAGGGGAAGGCCATGATCAGGCCGGCAACGATGGAGATGTTCAGGTGTGTCGTGAACTGGCCCGACAGCTTTATGTTTATCAGTTCCACCGGATCCTGGTTAATGCAGAGCACCGGGGCATTGACAGCATCGGCAAGGCGGCAGAGTAAACTGTTGGTGATGAAGCCGGGATTGTTGGGAGCAAGAATGACCCTGTCAAAGAGAAAGTCCTTGAAGATGAATGCAACCACAGCACCGGCCACAATAGCTCCAAGTGATTTTATGATATGCCATCTGAGCTCCTCAAGGTGCTGCAGAAAGGTCATCTCACCTTCAGTTTTTTTATTTTTGCTGTCTTTTGCGGCCATCAGAGTGGTCTCACAATAAAGCGTGTAAAGATGGCAAATCTAACGTTTCAAAACAATACTTGCCCTCTTCCGGGTAAAAAGAGAAAAGAGGCCGATATGAAAAATAATATTGATATGTTGGTTAAATTACATTAAATTTGAGATAAGGGTATTATGCCCGTCTCTATATATTTTGTAACTTGTTGTATGTTTAATATATGTTCAATTAAGGGGGAAGAGAGAGAAAATCATGTATGCTGATGCTTCCATTCACGATTACCTGAAGCGTTATTTTGGCTTTGACAACTTCAAGGGCAACCAGCAGCCAATCATCAGGAGCGTCCTTGACGGTAATGACACATTTGTGCTCATGCCCACCGGCGGAGGTAAGTCGCTCTGTTATCAGCTTCCTGCTGTGATGATGGAGGGAACCGCGGTGGTGATCTCACCGCTGATAGCCCTGATGAAGAACCAGGTTGACGCCATGCGTAACTTCAATACTACCGATGATGTGGCACACTTCCTCAACTCGTCGCTGAGCAAGACGGCCATAGCACAGGTCAGGAAGGATGTTATGCAGGGCAGGGCAAAGCTTCTGTATGTGGCTCCGGAATCACTTACCAAGGAGGAGAACATCGACTTCCTGAAGAGCGTGAAGGTATCATTTTATGCTGTTGATGAGGCTCACTGCATATCAGAGTGGGGGCATGACTTCAGACCAGAATACAGGCGCATCCGCCCGATCATAGACACCATCGCGCGGGCTCCCATCATTGCCCTAACGGCCACGGCCACCCCCAAGGTGCAGCACGATATACTGAAGAACCTTGGCATCAGCAATGCGGCTGTATTCAAATCGTCATTCAACAGGCCCAACCTCTATTACGAGGTAAAGCCAAAGCAGGATGCCACCAGGGAGATCATCAGGTATATAAAGAACAACCCGGGCAAGTCGGGAATCATCTATTGCCTCAGCCGCAAGAAGGTGGAAGAGCTTGCCGAGACCCTGAAGGTGAATGACATCAAGGCACTGGCATACCATGCCGGCATGGATTCTGTGACGCGTACCCAGAACCAGGACAGGTTCCTGATGGAGGATGTTGACGTGATAGTGGCGACCATAGCTTTCGGAATGGGCATTGACAAGCCTGATGTTAGATATGTCATCCATTTTGATATGCCAAAGAGCCTGGAGGGCTATTACCAGGAGACGGGCCGTGCCGGCCGCGACGGCGGAGAGGGGAGGTGCATAGCCTATTACAGCTATGAAGACATCGTCAAACTGGAGAAGTTCATGCAGGGCAAGCCCATTGCCGAACAGGAGATAGGAAAACAGCTGCTGCTGGAGACGGTATCGTATGCCGAATCATCAACGTGCCGCCGCCGGATACTGCTACACTATTTCGGTGAGGAGTATCACCACGACAACTGCGAGGCGTGCGACAACTGTCTGCATCCCAAGACACAGTTTGAGGGTCAGGATTACGTTGTAAACATGCTTGAGACAGTGCTGGCAGTAAAGGAGAAACACAAGGCCGATCATATAGCCAAGATCCTTGCCGGGACCATGAACTCTGCCATTAAGTCGTACAAGCACCACAAGCTCGAGACCTTCGGAATTGACGAGGAGAAGGATGAGCGTTTCTGGAACATGGTAATACGGCAGGCGCTCATCAACAAGCTCCTCACGAAGGATATTGAGAACTATGGACTGCTGGGGCTGACGCCCAAAGGACACGAGTTCCTTGAGAAGCCCCAGCCCTTCATGCTTAATGAGGATCATGACTATGCCGATTCCGATGATGATGAGGCTTCATTTGGTGCGCGCACAGCTGCGGCGGATGAGGAGCTGCTGAGTATCCTCAAGGATCTGAGGAAGAAGATATCAAAGCAGGCCAACCAGCCTCCCTACAACATCTTTCAGGACCCCTCGCTGGAGGAGATGGCAATACAGTATCCGATCACAATCGAGGAGCTGCAGAACATCACCGGCATCGGTGCCGGCAAGGCACAGAGGTACGGCAACGAGGTGGTGGAGGTGATCAAGAGTTATGTTGCCGAGAAGGAGATCATCAGGCCGCAGGATATGATAGTCAGGTCGGTGGTCAATAAGTCGGGACTCAAGGTCTACATCATTCAGAGCATCGACCGCAAGATGCCCTTCGAGGACATCGCCAATGCCAAGGGGATAGAGTACGAGGATCTGCTGTCGGAGATAGAGGCTATTGTAAGTTCGGGTACCAAGCTCAGCATTGATTATTATGTCAATGACGTGATTGACGACGACCGTCAGCAGGATATCTACTCTTACTTCATGGAGGAGGCTGAGAGCGGGTCGCTTGAGGAGGCTATCCGGGATCTTGCCGGGGAGTTTGAGGAGGAGGAGATAAGGCTGGTGCGGATTAAGGTGCTGGCGGAGGGGAACTAGGGCACTCGGCCACCTGCGCCAGTGGCTACGGTGGCTAAAAGTAGTCGGCAAAAGGCTGTAGGCCAGACACATGGCCATACAATTTACCGTGCGGTAAAGGTGTTGTAGCCCGCACAATGCCCACCAAACCCTGCCGGTAGCGCCCGCCCCGATAGCCGGAAAGCGTATCGGGGCGTTATAGTATTGCAGACCAGGGGAAATATGGGAACCCATACGTGGTAGACGTTATGGTATTGTAGATATGGGATGACAGCCGACTATCCTGTCCCGAACCTTCGCGATTTGGGAAAGAGGCTGATCACCGCCACCGTCATAAACCAGAAGGGATACAACAGCTCAGAAAGAACGAATGGCACGGGTGCGATTTTTTCACCGCTCTTTTTAATATTCCGGGTTATGATCAGGTGGTCGGGCACCGTGCGTATGGCGTAGAGGACACCCGGCAGCGGAAGGTATTGTGGTGATACTGCTGCACCCACTGCGGCGGCGATGACGGCGGCGTTGCACGCCGCCGTGGCTGCGGCGAGGATGAGGGTGGAAGGGTCACGGTAGTACCACGCCTTGGAGGCCCAGCGGGCACGCTGACGCAACAGCGCCGCAGCCGTGACCGCGGCAGCGGTCTCCACCGCCGCCGCACTGCTGCCTGCAAAACCGACAGTGCCCCCGCCACGCCTGACGGCATGCAGCAGGAAGATATCATCACCCGAGGGCAGGTCATCGTGCAGCTCACCGGCGTGGCGGAGATACACCTGCCTGGCGTATGACATGTTGGCGGCGTTGCACATCACCGGATGACCCGCACGGGCCGTGGCCTCCGTGATTGCCTGCAAAGCCGAGAACTCATAAACACCGAAACGCGACCAGAATCCCCGGCCAGGCCTCTGAACAACAGGTGCAAGCACCATGGATGGAATCTCTCCGCCGGATGATGGGTCTTGCAGGCCTGCCATACCTGAGCCGTCACCCCTGCCAGATATTAATGGCCGGGCCGTAACACCGGAGCCGTCCCGGCTGACAGAAGAAGCCGTCTCGCCTGATTTCCCGAAGCCATCCCCTCTCAGGAATGAGGTTTGACTGCCCGCAGTTGCTGAACCCTGCAACTGTCCGGAGAAGATTTGTGTGCCCGGACTGCCCTCTACACCTCCCCCGTATTCAGAGACATGAGCGCTGATCCACCCCGGCCCTACAGTGCAATCAGCATCGGTGGTAAGTATCAGGTCCCCCGATGAGCGGCTTACTCCAAGGCGGATAGCCTTCTTCTTGCCGGGAAAGGGGTTGAAGAGAAGTCGCATGCTAATGCCTGTCGAATCCCTGTGTGCCTCCATGAACTCGCTGACCGCAACCGGCGTACGGTCGGTGGAGTTGTCATTGACGATGATTAACTCAAGCAGGCCGGATGGATAATCCTGCTGCACCAGCCTCTCAAGCAGGGTGGTGACGTTACGCTCCTCATTCCGCACGGCAACAACCACAGTAACCCTTATATCAGTTTCAGGCAAGGGTGTTGGGCGCTCCTCTTCACCGGGTGAGGCAACAGCCGAAGTAATCCCGGGGCGGTTTTCTGACAGCAGGCTGACTTGCTCCTCCGCGCCGGGTATGGCCACCTCTCCTGTAACTCCGGGGCGGCTTTCTGTCAGAAGGCTGCCGTTTCCCTGCCCGCCGGGCGTGGCCACCTCTCCGGTAACCCAGGAGAGGCCGTCATCGCCCGGGGCAGCACCTCCTGAATGGCGGCGAAGTATCAGCCACAGAAAAAAAATGCCTGCAGAGTATATTATCACCGGTATTGTCAACCACCACATATTATTTTCTTTTGCGCTACTGCCAGCCACTTAATGCATGCTGTGATTTACGAGTTCAGATTTTCGAATTTCGATTTTTCACTGCCGACTGATAACAACTCATATTTATTTATACCATAGTTCTACAATACCATATCGCCACGATACGGCATACGGCTATCGGGACTGGCTCCAGGGCAAAATCGAAAATCGCAATTCGTAAATCTCACATCGAAACGTCCACCAGAATATATGGACACTAATGCTTATTGCCCGCCCTGCAAGCCGGCTGCTCGCGGCAATGACCCACCGGGCCATTACTCTTCGCTCGCCCCTCTACTCCCTGATCAATACTCATCCCACGCCTTGATCTCAAGCTCACTCTCCTTAACGGTGCAGAAGGCATGGATGAATGCGGAGGCCAGTCGTGCATTGGTGATCAGCGGTATGTTGTAATCGACCGCACTGCGCCGTATCTGGTAGTCGTTGTTCAGCTCCGTGGCCGACAGATCCTTGGGGATGTTGATCACCAGGTCAACCACCCTCTGCCGGATCAGCTCCACGGTGTTGGGAGAGTCATTCTCGTCGGGCCAGAACGCCACCCCGGCCTCAACCCCTGCGTTGGCAAGAAACTGCTGTGTGCCGCGTGTGGCATAGAGTCTGTAGCCGCGGTCACGCAACAGCCGTGTTGCTTCCAGCAGGTCAGCCTTCGCCTTGGCCGGCCCCGAGGAGATCAGTACAGCTTTTTCGGGCATACGGTAACCCACTGAATACATCGCCTTCAGCAGCGCCTCGAAGAAGCTGTCGCCGATACATCCCACCTCGCCCGTGGAGGCCATGTCCACACCCAGCACCGGATCGGCCCTGGCCAGTCGCGAGAAGCTGAACTGCGAAGCCTTGACCCCTACATAGTCCAGGTCAAAGACCGACTTGTGAGGCTTATCCCAGTGCACCCCCAGCATCACCTTTGTGCCCAACTCTATAAGATTGGTCTTCAGCACCTTCGACACAAAAGGCATGCTCCGGCTGGCGCGCAGGTTGCACTCAATGACCTTGATGTCGTTCTCGCGCGCCAGGAATTGTATGTTGAAGGGACCAGAGATGTTGAGCTCGCTGGCTATCTCTCTCGATATCTTTTTTATGCGCCTCACCGTCTCAAAGTAGATCTTCTGGGGAGGGAAGACAATGGTGGCATCACCGGAGTGCACGCCTGCATATTCAACATGCTCGCTGATGGCATAGGCAATGATCTCGCCGCCCGAGGCAACAGCGTCTATCTCTATCTCCTTGGCATACTCAATGAACTCAGACACCACCACCGGGTGCTCCTTGGAGACACTGGCAGCCAGTTCCAGGAAGTGGACCAGCTCGGAGCGGTTGGAGACGACATTCATGGCAGCTCCCGAGAGCACATACGATGGACGTATCAACACCGGGAACCCTATCTCCTCTATGAAGCTGTCTATCTCGTCAAAGGTGCGCAGTTCCTTCCACCGGGGCTGGTCGACACCCAGCATGTCACACATCGACGAGAACTTGTGCCTGTCCTCCGCCCTGTCAATCGACTCCGGAGGTGTGCCGAGAATGGGCACCCCCTGCCGGTGCAGCCGCATAGCCAGGTTGTTGGGTATCTGTCCGCCCATCGACAATATCACCCCGCGCGGAGTCTCGAGGTCGATGATATCCATCACCCGCTCGAAGGAGAGCTCGTCGAAATAGAGGCGGTCACACATGTCATAGTCAGTGCTTACGGTCTCGGGATTGTAGTTGATCATCACGCCGCGGAGTCCTTCACGACGGATGGTGTTGATGGCATTGACCGAACACCAGTCGAACTCCACACTCGATCCTATACGGTAGGCTCCTGAGCCCAGAACTATCACCGACCTCTTGTCGTTCTCATACCAGATGTCGTGCTCCATCCCGCTGTAGGTGAGATAGAGGTAGTTGGTCACGGCCGGGTACTCGGCTGCAAGGGTGTCTATTTGCTTGACATACGGCACTATACCTTTGCTCTTGCGGTGGCGCCGTACTCTCAGCATGGCCTCACTGATGCTGCTGTTGTCAGGTTTGATGATATGCCTTGCTATCTGAAAATCGCTGAAGCCGTTGATTTTGGAATGAATGAGCAACCTGTCCGGCAGGCTCTCCAGGGAGTCATATGCTTCAAGCTGCTTCCTGATGTTGCTTATGTTCTGAAGCTTGTAGAGAAACCAACGGTCGATCTTCGTAAGCTCATATATCCTGTCTACATCGAACCCCTGCTCAAGTGCCCCGGCAATGGAGAAGATACGCATGTCAGTGGGCTCTGAGAGCTCCTTCTCAATGTCACCGAAGCTTATGTTGCGGTTGCTGACGAAGCCGTGCATGCCCAGTCCTGTCATGCGTAGTCCCTTCTGTATCGCCTCCTCAAAAGTGCGCCCTATGGCCATGATCTCACCTACGCTCTTCATACTGCTGCCTATCTCGTGGGCCACACCCTGGAACTTGTTCAGGTCCCAGCGCGGGATCTTGCATACGATATAGTCAAGGGCTGGCTCAAAGCATGCCGTGGTCGTCTTCGTGACCGAATTTTTAAGCTGGTGCAGGCCGTAGCCCAGTGCCAGCTTTGCTGCCACAAATGCCAGCGGGTAGCCCGTCGCCTTGGATGCCAGAGCGCTGGAGCGCGAGAGACGGGCGTTGACCTCTATCACACGATAGTCCTCGGAGTTGGGGTCAAGGGCATACTGAACGTTACATTCGCCGATGATGCCCACATGCCTTATAATCTTTATGGAGAGCTCCCTGAGCTTGTGATACTCGCTGTTGGTGAGCGTCTGCGAGGGAGCTACAACGATGCTCTCGCCGGTGTGTATCCCCAGCGGGTCGAAGTTCTCCATGTTGCAGACGGTGATGCAGTTGTCGTAACGATCGCGTACCACCTCATACTCGACCTCCTTCCATCCCTTGAGCGACTCCTCCACCAGGATCTGCCCCGAATAGGCGAAGGCACGCGCGGCCATGCTCCTCAGTTCGTCACTGTCTGAACAGAAACCGCTGCCCTGTCCGCCGAGGGTGTACGCCGCACGTATGATAACCGGGAACCCCAGCCTGCCGGCAGCATCGAGGGCATCATCAACGGTGGTGACTGCTATGCTGCGAGGCGTCCTGACATCTATCTCATCAAGCTTCCTGACAAAGAGCTCGCGGTCCTCGGTGTTCATGATAGCCTCCACAGGAGTGCCGAGTACCCTTACACCGTGTTTCTCCAAAACATTGCTGCTGAAGAGGGCGGTGCCGCAGTTGAGCGCCGTCTGCCCGCCAAACGACAGAAGTATGCCATCAGGCTTCTCCCTCTCAATGACACGCTCCACAAACTTCGGGGTGACGGGCAGGAAGTAGATCTTGTCAGCGATCTTCTCCGAGGTCTGTACGGTGGCGATGTTCGGGTTGATGAGCACCGTGAAGATACCCTCCTCACGCAAGGCCTTCAGTGCCTGTGACCCTGAATAATCGAACTCGCCGGCCTCGCCTATCTTCAGTGCGCCGGAGCCCAGCAGCAGTACCTTTTTTATCTCTTCCTTCATTATGCCCGTTTGGAGGGTAAAAATACAATTTTTTGCTGCGAGAATGCTTGTAATTAAAAATATTGTATAAATTTGCATCCAAAATGAATAAATATACAATATGAATAGAGAGCAACGACTGCTTTTGATTGAGAGACTGATAAGGCAGAATGCCGTGACCACACAGGAGGAGCTGCTCATGCTTATGGAGGGTGCAGGGATGAAGTGTACGCAGGCGACACTCTCCCGCGATCTGAGGCAGATGGGCATAAGCAGGGGCTTCGACGGCAGGGGGGGATACCGTTATCTGCTCCCGGAGCGGAGGGTGGAACCTGATGAACCGGTTCCGGGACGCGAGACGGAAGCGATAACCGCTATGACATGGGCTAAGGGGATGCTCCTCATAAAGACTCCTCCGGGATTTGCCCCGGCAGTTGCCATAAAAATCGACAGGGCGGGCCGCTACGAGATAGCCGGTACCGTTGCCGGTGATGACACCATCCTGCTCATACCGAGAGACGGTGTAAGCAACGAGGCGGTGGAAGAGTGTCTGAATACAATATTTGAATCGAAAACAACAACAAAAAACTGAAATGAAGAAAGTAATGTTAGCATATTCGGGAGGGCTTGATACCTCCGTGATACTTAAATGGTTAATAAACAAAGGTTACGAGGTTATAGCCTATGTTGCCGACGTTGGGCAGAATGACGACTTTGAGGCTCTACGTGATAAGGCACTGGCCATTGGTGCCTCCTCGGTCATCATTGACGACCTAAAGAGGGAATTCGTAACCGACTATATTTTCCAGGCTGTCAAGGCCAATGCGGTCTATGAGGACCGTTATCTCCTGGGCACTGCCCTGGCCCGTCCTCTTATAGCCAGGGGTCAGATTGAGGCGGCTTCCCAATACGGTGCTGATTATGTTGCTCACGGCGCAACCGGGAAAGGTAATGACCAGGTGCGATTCGAGCTGGCATACTATGCCCTCAAGCCTGACATCAAGGTGATTTCACCCTGGAAGGATCCGGAGTTCCTCTCGCAGTTCCAGGGCAGGTCGGATATGATCAGGTACGCCGCCGGCCACCGTATCCCGGTAAAGGCCTCCATCTCCAAGCCGTACAGTGAGGATGACAACCTGATGCATATCAGCCATGAGGCAGGCATCCTTGAGGATCCGCTCTACTTCGCAGGGAAGGATATTCTGGAGAAGATGGTCATGCCGATGGATGCACCTGATAAAGAGACACATATCTCAATAACATTCAAAGACGGCATCCCTGTCAATGTTACCAATAAGGATGACGGCACCGACTACAGTGATCCGCTTGAGCTCTTCACCTATCTGAACCGGCTCGGTGGAGAAAACGGCATCGGTCTGCTCGACATGGTCGAGAACAGGTACGTTGGAATCAAGTCGAGGGGCATTTATGAGACTCCGGGTGCAACCATCCTCTATGCCGCGCATAAGGATATAGAGGGCATAGCCATGGACCGCGAGGTGATGCGACTGCGCAACATGCTGGCCCCTGTCTTTGCCGAGCTGGTATATAACGGATTCTGGTTCTCGCCCGAGATGGAGTTCCTGAAGGCATCCATGGACAAGAGCCAGGAGGTGATTGACGGGGTTGTGCATATGATCCTCTATAAGGGTAATATCATCATCAAGGGCCGTGAGTCTCATTCGTCACTCTATAATAAGGAGCTGTCGAGCATGGATATCGAGGGGGGATTCAACCAGACTGACAGCCTTGGGTTCATCCGTATCAATGCTATCCGCCTCATGGCCCATCATGCCATCATGGAGGCCACCAGGAAAAAAGTGACTGAAGATGTACCTCTGGGATAAGGGGGGCGCACCCGGAGAGTCGCTCATAAGCTTCACCTGCGACAGCGACAGGGTCTATGATGCGAGGCTGGCGCCTTATGACATTGTGGGTTCAATGGCTCATGCCGTCATGCTGGAGAAGTGCGGCCTGATCACGGCTGGCGAGAGGGAGTGCCTTCTTGCCGGCCTGGCCCGGCTTATGGAGGAGTCGCTGCAGCCAGGCTTCTCGATCGGGAAGGAGTATGAGGATATCCACTCGTGGGTTGAGATCCGTCTGGGTGAAATGGCAGCGGGGGAGGGAAAGCTGGATGCCGGCCATCCGGGCAATGCTATGGCTGGTGAGGCAGCAGGAAAGCAACATGCCGGCCGTCCTGCCAATCAAATTGCTGTGGAGGCTGCGAGAAAGCTGCACACCGGACGCTCGCGGAACGACCAGGTGCTTACTGATCTTCACCTTTATATCAGACACCAGTCGTACCTGCTTGCACATGAACTGAAGTCCCTGGCGGATACTTTCCTGGATCTGAGTGAAAAGCACAGTGATGATCTGATGCCCGGATTCACTCACATGCAGGCAGCCATGGTAACATCATTAGGGCTCTGGTTTGCCTCATATGCCGAGAGCCTCTGCGATGACCTGCAGGTGCTGTCCGGTGCAGCCACACTTGCGGATGCCTCACCACTTGGCACCGCTGCGGGTTACGGCACCTCATTACCCATCGACCGGGAGCTGACAGCCTCGCTGCTTGGTTTTCAGAGGCTGATGGTGGCGTCGCCATATGCCCAGATGAGCCGCGGCCGTACTGAGCGGCAGGTGACAGGCGCTATTGCATCGGCCGCGAATACAATAGGCAGGTTTGCCTCGGATGTGATCCTGTTCATGTCGCCCGGATATGGCTTTGTATCACTCTCTGACGACCTTACAACCGGGTCGTCAATCATGCCGCAAAAAAGGAATCCCGACCTGTTTGAGCTTATCAGGGCGAGGTGTAACAGGCTACAGGCCGTGCCGGGCGAGGTGGTGCTTGTGACCTCCGGGCTGCCCCCGGGATACAACCGTGATTACCAGGAACTTAAGGCGACTCTCTTTGATGCATTTGACGGTATCTCTGAGCTGGTACGGGCAGTGCGGGTAGCGCTGGAAGGATTGGTGATCAGGAATGATATAATGAGCGACAGCCGGTATAATGATATCTTCTCCGTCGAGGAGGCAAACGCGATGGTGCGTGAGGGGGTTCCGTTCAGGGATGCATACCGTGAGGTGGCAGGAAAGGCGGGGTCAGGTTCATTCGCTGCTCCCAAAAAGGCCGACTACACGCATACGGGCAGCATAGGAAATGTCGGGCAGGAGATCATCGGGGAGCGGCTTGGGATGATTACGGAAGGGTTCGGGAAAGGATATTCACCGCAGGAGTTGTTTGGTCGAATCACTGGGTGGGGTACCTAGCGGTGCGGGGGCAATTTTTTTACGGTCGGCCCCCTACTGGCTAATGCCTGCGACTCTCAATATTTTCTATAAAGAGATCAAACAGGAAATCAGTGTCCGTTGGTCCTCCGGAGGCCTCGGGGTGGAACTGGGTGGAGAAGAAGGGCTTTGCGATGTGCTTCATACCCTCATTGGTGTTGTCATTGACATTTATGAACAGCGGTTCCCAGCCTGCGGGCAGGGTATTGTTGTTCACGGCAAAACCATGATTCTGCGATGTGATATATGCTCTCTCCGTGCCCACCATCTGCACAGGCTGGTTATGGCTCCGGTGGCCGTACCGTAATTTATATGTATCTGCCCCCGCCGCCAGCGCCATCAGCTGGTTGCCCAGGCAGATGCCGAAGATGGGTCTGGCATCATCAAGTGACTTCCTGATATTATCAATGGTCGCGCGGCACATCTTTGGATCACCCGGCCCGTTGGTCAGAAACAATCCGTCATACTCCTCATTACTGTAATCATAGTTCCACGGCACCCTGATGATAGTTGTATCCCTCTTCAGCAGGTTGCGTATTATATTGTACTTGACCCCGCAGTCGACCAGCAAAATACGGTACCGCCCGTTGCCGTACACTTTGCGTGTTGAAGTACTCACCTCGGCCACCAGGTTGACCCTGTTGGGGTCATAGAACTCCGTCGTCAAGCCCTCAGGCTCCACCTTGCCCAGCATGGCCCCCTTTTCGCGTATGCGCTTTGTCAGCGCTCTCGTGTCGATCCCGAATACACCCGGCACGTTGCTCCTCCTCAGCCACTCGTCGAGGCTCTCTATGGCATTCCAGTGGCTGTATTCAAAGGAGTAGTCCGATACTATCAGTGCACTGATATGAACTCCGGAGGATTCATAAAACAGAAAGAGGTCATCCTGTTCATTCTTTCCCGGGGCACCGTAGTTGCCCACCAGCGGGTAGGTGAGGCAGAGGATCTGTCCCCTGTAGGAGGGGTCTGTGAGGCTTTCGGGGTATCCGGTCATGGCGGTGTTGAATACAACCTCTCCGGCAGCGGCAACAGGAGCGCCGAATGACCATCCGCGGTAAACGGTGCCGTCCTCCAGCGTAAGCCTGACACCAACTCTCTGATCGTCCCTCATGTTATCCCTTTATTGCATTTTCTATCTGTGTCAGTGCCCTCTCCACAACCGACTGCGGGCATGCCAGGTTCATCCTCATAAAGCCCTCTCCTGTCGGGCCGAAGGTGGAGCCCTCATTCATCCCGACACCTGCCTTTTCAACAAAGAAGAGCTGCAGTTCCTTCCCTGGCAGTTGCATCTCCCGGCAGTCGAGCCATATCATATATGTAGCCTCCGGCTTTACCGGCCTGATCTGCGGCAGACGGTCGCGGCAAAAACGGGTGACGAGATCAACATTGCCCTGTACATACCGCATCAGGGCATCAACCCACTCGTGACCGTGTGTCCAGGCTGCCTCTGCCGCTACGTTACCGAAAATATTTCCAAGATGGAGGTGCAGCCCGACAAGTATTTTCCGGTATCGCTCCCTCAGAACAGGGTCGGGAATAATCATTGTTGATGTGGAGAGTCCCGCAAGGTTGAACGTCTTGCTCGGTGCCATGCATGTGACTGTTATTGAAGCCGCTTTTTCCGAGAGGGAGGCAAGTGGCAGATGGCTGTACCCCGGCAGCATCAGATCGCAGTGTATCTCATCGGAGAGAATGATGACACCCTTTTCGTGACAGATATCAACGAGCTCTTCCAGCTCCTCTCTCCTCCAGGCTCTTCCCACGGGGTTATGAGGGCTGGAGAGAATCAGCATCCTTGTTGCGGGGGATATCAGCTTCCGCAATCCCTCCGTATCCATAAACCATACGCCATCTTTCTCAATGAGGTTGTTTGACAAAAGTCTTCGGCCATGGTCATTAACTGCTGCATGAAAAGGAGCGTACACCGGAGGCTGTATTATGATCTCATCGCCGGGTTCGGTAAAGGCCAGGGTGCACATGTTTAGTGCCGGCACCACACCAGGACTGAATTCCGTCCACTCACGCCGTACCTCCCAGTTGTGACGCTGGGCGATCCATCGGATCATCGCGGTAAAATATGAGTCAGGTCTGTAGGAATAACCGAGTATCTCATGCTGCAGCCTGGCAGTAAGGGCGCCGGTTATGAAGGAGGGTGTCCTGAAATCCATATCTGCCACCCACATAGGTATTACATCGGCTCTCCCGAAAACCTCCTCTCTGAAATCGTACTTGATACAGCTGCTGTTTTCCCGGTCGACTACCTCATCAAAATTCCACATCAGGGATCTGTTTGTTTCTCCGGGATGCAAACTTACATAAAAACGGCTGATTTTGCACATGCAAAAATAAAGCCGGGCCATGGTCGGATTATGCACAGGCAAAATAGAATCAGGGCCATCGCATGAATCTGCAGGGATGGGACAGGATAATCTGAGGAAGAACAATTGCGGTACCGGAGCTGTTTAGTATGTATCATGACCTATTTTACTCCCTGAAGAATTATTGTTTGAATATAGTTTACTCTGAATGGTAAAAGTTTTATTTTTACGAATCAAAACATATTACAAAAGAGAGTCCTATGAAAAAGATTTTCACGAAAATTCTGGTTGCTGTTATGATCCTGACAGTTGCCGGAGCCTCCGCATGCAAAAACAGGGGTGAAGCCGGGAAGCAGAAGGAGATCAATATGGTTGAACTGGAAGCACTGGAAGCACTTGAGCAGCAGATAGAGGAGAATGTATATCCTCTGCCGACTTCAGCCGAAGTTATAAAGCATCTCACGGACATGGACCTGGGCTATATCCTTGGTGCAACAAATCCGCCTGAGAATGTCGGAAATTATGTTGAGAGTTACAGCCGCTCAGTCAATATGGGTGTCTACGGTGCCGACCTCAGTTATGCCACACTCTATAATATGCAGCAGGATGTCATTGATTACCTGGCGTCAATTCGAACACTGACGCTTGAGCAAAATCTTGCAAAGATCTATGACGAATCGCTTTATAATGAGATCAAAGTCAATTTTGACAACAGGGATGCCCTGGTAACCATTCTTACCGATGCCTTTGACCGTACTTATTCAATTATGGTTGATGCCGGGCAGGCTAACCTGGCACTGCTGATGGTCGGAGGAGCCTGGATCGAGGGTATGTATCTCACATTAGCCGTATCCGAATCGGGCGCTCATCTTTCAGGTTTTGAGCCAGTGCTCCTTGAACAGAAGAAGTCGTTTGAACTCTTCGAGGAGATGGCCAGCAGCTATTCTGATGACCCCCAGGTTGCGAGGATACTTGCAGCGGTTCAGCCTGTACGTGAAATCTACAGCGACGTGGGTACCAGCCTTATAATGGAGGATGTTGAGGCGCTGAAGAGAGCCGTGAATACGGTGAGGGCAGAGCTGGTAAAATAAACGAAATCAGATACCTGAAGACCGCAGACCACTCTCGCGGTCTTTTTTTGAGCTCATGAGGGAATCAGTATTACATGCACTGATACATATTTTTGCCATTATCTCAACGGTAAACCCTGCCGGGGTAACCTCGAGAGGCAAGAAGATCCTGCGTGGTTACCTCAGGAGGTACCTGAACCATGAGCTTGAGGAGGAGTATTTCAAGCTTTATGAGAACAACCTCCACTTTTACGAGCGTGAGCTACGGGCCGTTGAGGAGGGCGAGCTGTCAGATGAAGACTCCCTTATCACTTTCCAGATAACCAATATCTGCCGCCAGATCAAGAAGGGGCTCTTCATTGATGAGAGGATGATTGTCTTTCTTCAGCTGCTGGAGTTTGTCTTTGAAGACGGCACCATCTCGGACCAGGAGTCCTCCATCGTCGAAATTGTCGCCCGCACCTTCAATATTCCCGTGAAGGAGAGAAAGAATGCCATGGCCTTCATGCTGGGTATGAGATATGACCTCATCACCCCCGACTGTCTCCTTGCCATTGAAGGGGAAGAGAACATAGGTGATGCTGCCTCGAAGTTTGCCAACTACCACGAGTGGCATCATATGGTGGCCAAAGGACTGCGCGGGACTATCTTCGTTCTTTACACCCCCAGCACGGGGCACCTTGTCTTTGTATATCAGGGGAAGGCTCCGCTTCATTTCAAGGGGCGCAGTGTTGTTCCCAGGCGGCCCTTCCTGCTTGAACCCGGGGTAAATATCAGGGGGCAGGGCATGGCCCCCCTCTATTACACGGCCATTTTCAGGAAGTTCATACGCTCAGCTTTTTCTGAGGATATAGTTTTTGAAGGGCATGACATAGAATACCGTTTCAAGGGTTCGGATAACGGCGTTCAGCCGATGAGCTTCAGTGTCAGTTCCGGAAACCTTGTCGGGATCATGGGCGGCAGCGGTGTGGGTAAGAGTACCCTTCTCAATATCCTGAACGGGAAGCTGAAGCCTGAAGGAGGCGCGGTATATATCAACGGATATGACCTTCACAATGAGCCTGAAGAGCTTAACGGGCTGATAGGATATGTACCCCAGGACGATCTCCTCATTGAAGAGTTGACGGTCTATCAGAACCTCTATTATAATGCCAGGCTCACCTTCGGCGATTATGACGAGGAGAAGCTCAACCATACAGTCAGGGAGGTGCTCAGGCAGCTTGACCTGACGGAGATAAAGGACCTTATGGTTGGTGACCCGCTCAACAAGAAGATTAGCGGCGGACAGCGTAAAAGGCTGAATATCGGACTTGAGCTGATGCGTGAACCTGCGGTGCTGTTTGCCGATGAGCCTATCTCCGGGCTCGCCTCCCATGACAGCACCAATGTCATGGAACTGCTCAAGGATCAGGCTCTGAACGGCAGACTGGTCTTCGTCATCATTCATCAGCCCTCATCGGACATACTGAAGATGTTTGACAGGCTCTGGGTGATGGACCGGGGAGGATACATGATTTATGACGGTGACCCCGTTGAGGCTATCGTATATTTCAAGACCGAGACGTCGCAGGCCAATGCGGCCGAGAGCGAGTGCCCCACCTGCGGCAATGTAGAGACGGAGGAGATACTTGAGATAGTGGAGGCAAAGGTGGTTGACAATGACGGCAGGAGGGGGACCGACAGACAGGTATCACCGGTAGAGTGGTATCACCGTTACAGGCAGAAGATGGAACCCTTGCTGAGCGGCAGGCCTGAGATGAAGCCCCTCCCGGCAAGCAACTTCCGAATACCTGAGTGGCTGAAGCAGGTAAAGACCTTCGTGAAGAGAAACCTGGTGAGGAAGCGTGCCGACAGGCAATATATGGTTATAAACCTGGTTGAGCCTCCGCTGCTTGCATTCATCCTTGCCTATGTCTCTAAATATATTAATGACGGGGTCTATCTCTTCTCTGACAACAAGAGCTACCCGGTGTTCCTCTTTATGAGCATAGTGGTGGCCCTCTTCCTCGGCCTGACGGTGAGTGCCGAGGAGATATTCAGGGACAGAAGGATACTGGAACGGGAAAAATACCTCAACATCAGCCGCTCCAGTTACCTGCTCTCAAAGGTCACATTCCTTTTCGGTCTCTCGGCAGTACAGACATTTATGTATGTGATCGTTTCGCACCTGATACTCGACGTG
Source organism: Bacteroidales bacterium UBA4772 (assembly GCA_002403305.1). Classification (GTDB taxonomy): domain Bacteria; phylum Bacteroidota; class Bacteroidia; order Bacteroidales; family VadinHA17; genus SR-FBR-E99. The sequence goes on along the minus strand of DHHM01000014.1, from coordinate 59,389 downwards.
GAGGGGATGATGTGGAGACACTGGCTGATACTCTTTACTGCTTCATGCTTCGGGAACATGGTGGGACTTAATATATCCGCAGGCATGAAATCGGTGATCAGCATCTACATCCTGGTACCGCTTGTGCTCGTGCCGCAGTTGCTGCTGAGCGGAGCCATGATCAGGTTTGACGACCTTCACCATTCACTCACACAGAAGGTGTATGTCCCTGTGCTGGGTGATATCATGACCACACGGTGGGCGTACGAAGCCATAGCCGTGGAGCAGTTCCGTTCCAATCGGTACATGAAGCCCTACTTCGATACCGAGATGATGATCAGCCGGTACGACTGGGAGTCCTCCTTCCTGATACCCGACCTCAAAAAGAAGAGCAGGGAATGCGCTTTTGCCGCCGGCAAGCCCGAATATGCCGATGTTTATGAGAGCAATATCAGGAAACTGACATACCACATAAACGATCTCAGCAGTGATACTGGTATTGACCCGTGGCCTGCCATGAGGCTGCTGCAGGGAGAGCGCTATACCGTGGACGCATCGTATATGGTGATCGATTTCCTCGACTCGCTGCAGAAGAGTCTCAGATCGAAGTATCTTGAATATATGGAAGTGAAAGATGCGATAACTGACAGTCTTGTGCGTACCATCGGACAGGAGGGGCTCGTGCTGCTGCGAGAGGCCAATCACAACGAGGATCTTGCCGATATGGTGCTCAACCGTACGGTACAGAAGAAGCTCTATGAGACTGATGAGATGATAATACAGAAATCAGATCCTGTCCTTATGGAACCGGGTTCGCCACTCGGGAGGGCACATTTCTACGCCCCCTCGAAAAGAATCGGAAATTTAAGGATCAACACCCTCTGGTTCAACATGCTGGTCATATGGCTGATGAGCACCTTTCTCTTTGTGACCCTTTATTTCAACCTTCTTAAGAGACTGCTGAATCTTTTGGAAAGGATCCGTATTCCCGGTTTCGGATCAGACAGACTGGTGCCGCCATGGGAGCTGATAAAATAACGGCGAAGAAGCACCTGGGACAGCATTTCCTCAAAGACAGGAACATCGCTGCAGCAATTGTTGATGCCCTTCAGGCTGACGGATGTGATATGGTTATAGAGGTAGGTCCGGGCACGGGTGTCCTTACGAGGTTTCTTACAGAAAGGGACTTTCCGTCGCTGAAGGTGGTTGAGATCGATCGCGAGGCGGTAGCATACCTCAGGGCCAATGTGCCCGGGGCATATGAAATTATTGAGGGGGACTTTCTTGCGCTTGACCTGAGGGAGATGGGTGAAAGATTAGCTGTCATCGGCAACTTCCCCTACAACATCTCCAGCCAGCTTTTTTTCAGGATACTTGATGAGCGTGACAGGGTTGGGGAGGTGGTCTGCATGGTTCAGAAGGAGGTGGCTGACCGCATCTGTTCAGGACCCGGCAGCCGTGTCTATGGCATCCTGAGTGTGCTTCTGACAGCTTGGTACGATATTGAGTATCTGTTCACCGTGAGTGAAACGGTCTTCTCACCGCCGCCAAAGGTGAAATCGGCCGTGATACGGCTGCAGCGCAATGAGAGAGACAGGCTTGATTGTGATGAGCGGCTCTTTGTCAGTGTTGTTAAGCGATGCTTCAACCAGCGCCGCAAGATGATACGCAATCCTTTAAAGATGATGCTCTCTGCTGATCCAGGCGATATGCCCTATCTTACAATGAGGGCCGAGCAGCTGTCCGTGGAACAGTTTGCCGAGCTCACACGGTGGGTGGCCGGGAACAGGATCGATGCAGGAGAGGAGTCTGCGTCCGAAGGTCAGAACGAATAGCCAATTGCCTCGACAGGGTTCATCCTTGAGGCCGCTGAGGCAGGGGCAAATCCTGCTATCACCCCTATCGCGCCCGAGATGGCAACGGCAAGGATGATGTTGCCAGCCGTCAGTAACATGTCGAGCTCAAAAAAGTAATTAACAAAGAGTGTTCCTGTAAAGACAAGGATGAGGCCAAGGATGCCGCCGGTGATCGATAGCAGGACAGATTCGGTCAGGAACTGCAGCAATATCCACCTTCGTTTTGCCCCCAGGGCCATCTGTATGCCAATGATGCTGGTACGCTCTCTGACCGAGACAAACATTATATTGGCTATGCCGAATCCCCCGACCAGAATCGAAAATCCGCCAATGATCCAGCCGGCTATATTTATGCCCCTGAAGACCGGCTCCAGGGTGCTGGTGATCTGGCTGGCCTGGTTGATTGAGAAATTATTCTCTTCGCCAGGCGCTATGCGTCGTGCTGCACGCAGTATCATCGTAACCTCTTCGGAGAGCTGTTGGACGGAGACACCCTGTTTGCCCCTGATCATTATATCAGCGTTGAGAAACGGGTTTCTGAAGTTGACGAACTGCCGGATGAAGTTCAGCGGCACAAGCGCGGCCTCGTCCATGCCACTGTCGGAGAGACCGCCGGTACCCTCTTTGGTGAATACCCCCACGACCTGTGCCTTATGCCTGCCAATGGCTATCTCACGGCCGACAGGATCAATGTCGCCGAACAGCTTGTCAGCCAGCTCTGCACCGAGCAGGGCAACAGGCTTTCCGGAGGCAGATTCCGAATCAGTGAAATAACGACCTCTGCCAAGCTCAAACGACCTTACGTCCTGGAAGTCGTATGTGGCTCCCATAATGTAGGCGTTGCTGACCGAATTGCCCCTGTACCTGACAGCCTCTCCGGAGCCTACCGTGTAACAGATGGCCTCTGCTCCGGTTGATCTCCTCAGCAGTGCCTCGTAATCATCGGTTGAGGGAGGCGGCCATTTGATCATGTCCCACCACTGTATGTCAGGGTCAGGAGCCCAGGGCCATTTTTCAACATAGATGGTGTTGTCACCCAGAGACTCGATGCTCTTTCTGATACTGTTCTCCATCCAGTCGAAGACCGTGAAAACGGAGATGATCGACAGGATGCCTATTGTGATGCCGAAAAGCGAAAGAAATGTGCGAAGTTTATTGACTGCTACAGAACTGAAAGCAAAGATAAAACTCTCTTTAAACATTTTTAACCACATGGTCCGGCCATTATTTCCGGTCAAACTTACATAAAAACGTCCGATTTTTTACCGGTGAATTTAAATCTGTATGATTTATATCTGAGAGAGGGTCATGAAGAAAACATCAATAGATCCGCAATAATTCATCAATTGAATTATATCAGGACCCCTTGGTTGTTAAAAAAAATATCTATTTTTAACCGATCGCACCCGCCTTGGCATCAATTATCTTACTAACTGATTATGAGTGATATAAAAATAAAGAGTGCCTTTATTTCGGTATATTGTAAAGAAGGGCTCGAAGCTGTTGTAAAGAAGCTGGAAGGTATCGGAGCTACCATTGTTTCCACCGGGGGGTCTTATGACTTCATAACTGCCGCTGGTATTAATGCGGTCAGGGTGGAAGATCTCACCGGCTATCCGTCGATCCTCGGCGGCAGGGTAAAGACGTTGCACCCGGGCATTTTCGGGGGCATCCTGGCACGCAGAGGGCTTGGTGAAGACATGCGGCAGGTGGCAGAATACGGTATCACTCTCTTTGACCTGGTGGTTGTTGATCTCTACCCGTTTGAGGAGACAGTAGCTACAGGTGCATCAGACCAGGAGATCATTGAAAAGATAGACATAGGTGGCATATCGCTCATCAGGGCCGGAGCAAAAAACTGGGCTGATGTGCTGATAGTCTCATCGCGCCGTCAGTATGATGAGCTGTTGCAACTCCTTAACGGGAAGGGAGGGATGGTATCACCGGAAGAGAGGTACCGCTTTGCCCTGGAGGCCTTCAACATGACATCGCATTATGATACAGCCATCTTCAACTGGTTCAACCGCAATGGTGATGTCGCCGCCTTCAAGCAGAGCATCACTGAGGCCCACACACTCCGTTACGGCGAGAACCCGCACCAGAAGGGGATATTCTTCGGCAATCCGGATCTTCTCTTTGAGCAATTGCATGGCAAGGAGATATCATACAACAACCTGCTTGACATTGACGCTGCGATGAGCCTGATAGATGAGTTCGAGGAGGTCACCTTTGCGGTCATCAAGCACAACAATGCCTGCGGCGTCGCCTGCCGCGACAACCTGAAGGATGCCTGGGAGGCTGCGCTGGCATGTGACCCGGTATCCGCCTACGGTGGCGTGGCCATCACCAACAGGGAGGTTGATGAGACGGTGGCAGAGCAGATGGATAAAATCTTTCTCGAGGTGGTCATGGCACCCTCGTTCACCCCGGGTGCCGTTGAGATTCTCGGCCGGAAAAAGAACAGAATCATACTGCGCCGCAAGGATGCCGTGGCACCTGCAGCATCATTCAGACCGATGCCCGGAGGAGTGCTGTGGCAGGAGCGTGACAGGGCAACAGAATCCGCCGGGGATATGAAGCCTGTGACTGAAAGGCATCCGTCTGAGAAGGAGTATGCTGACATGGTCTTCGCCAACAAAATCGTCAAGCACAGCCGTTCAAACGCCATCGTTCTGGCAAAGGGCAGACAGCTCTGCGCCAGCGGGATTGGACAGACATCAAGAATAGATGCACTTCGACAGGCAATCGACAAAGCCCGTGCCTTCGGCTTCTCACTGGAGGGGGCAGTGATGGCGTCAGATGCCTTCTTCCCCTTCGCTGACTCAGTCACTATAGCGGGAGAGGCAGGAATAACAGCAGTAGTACAGCCCGGCGGGTCGGTACGCGACCAGGAATCAATTGACTACTGCAATAAAACTGGCATGGCCATGGTTTTTACTGGTATAAGACATTTTAAACATTAAACATAAAACGAGAAATAGCACAAAGGACCTATGGGATTATTTTCTTTTCTTTCACAGGAGGTTGCGATAGACCTGGGCACCGCAAACACAAATATTATTGCCAATGACAAGCTGGTTGTCGATGAGCCTTCCATTGTGGCTATCGACCGTAATTCGGGCAAGCTTATAGCTATCGGCGAGAAAGCGCGCCAGATGCATGGCAGGACACATGAGAACATAAGGGTTATCAGGCCCCTGAGAGACGGTGTCATCGCCGATTTCAACGCAGCAGAACTAATGATCAGGGGGATGATCAAGATGATTAACACAGGTCCTAAATTCTTCTCTCCCTCCCTCAAGATGGTTGTGGGAATACCGTGTGGCAGCACAGAGGTGGAGATCAGGGCGGTCCGTGACTCCTCAGAGCATGCCGGGGGTCGCGATGTATATCTCATCTATGAACCCATGGCTGCAGCCATAGGCATAGGTCTCGATGTGGAGGCGCCTGAGGGATGCATGGTGGTGGATATAGGCGGCGGAACCACGGAGATAGCCGTGATCGCCCTGGGAGGCATCGTCTGCAACAGGTCGATACGCGTCGCCGGTGACGGCTTCACGGCCGACATACAGTCATACATGAGACATCAGCATAACATTAAGATCGGCGAGAAGACCGCTGAGGATATCAAGATTGCCGTAGGCGCTGCCCTGCCGGATATCGAGGACCCCCCGGCCGATTTCATAGTGCGGGGGCCCAACCTGATGACTTCGCTGCCCATTGAGATACCGGTGTCATACCAGGAGATAGCCTACTGCCTCGACAAGTCGCTCACCAAGATCGAAGCCTCCATCCTGCAGGTGCTCGAACAGACACCACCCGAACTGTATGCTGACATAGTCAACAGGGGAGTCTTCCTGGCCGGCGGAGGAGCGTTGCTGCGCGGCCTTGACAAACGGCTCACCGATAAGATCAATATACCGTTCAGGGTGTCCGAAGATCCCCTTCATGCCGTTGTAAGAGGTACGGGTGTGGCCCTGAAGAATGTGGAGAAGTATCCATTCCTGATGAGATAAATCCTCTGTATGAATGAGAAGCCTGCTGAACTTCCTGCTCAGGTTTAGAACCCTGATACTGTTCCTGATACTGGAAGCAGTGGCCCTGGTGCTGATCTTCTCTTCACACAGCTACCATCAGACTGTCGCTTACGGTGCCGCCCGCACAGTTTCAGGCTTCGTCGCAAAGAGGATCAACGCTGGCACAAATTACTTCAGGCTCAGACATGTCAATGAAGAGCTGGTGGCGGAGAACATAATGCTGCGAAGTCGCCTGGAACAGATGGGAGCCGGCATGCAGGAACATTTCCTTACCGTTGATGACAGCCTCATTGGAGTAAGTTATTCCTACCTTGAAGCAAAAGTGGTTAACAACTCCATAAACAAGCAGAAAAACTTCATAACCCTTGACAGGGGGTCACGGCACGGAGTCACACGCGGTATGGGAGTAGCATCATCCACGGGAGTGGTGGGCGTTGTGGTGGGAGTCTCTCCCCGATACTCAGTGGCTATGTCACTGCTCAATGCCGATTTCAGGCTGAGCGCCAGCATTGCGCGAAATGACTACTTCGGATCACTGGCATGGGACGGCATCAGCCACAGGTATGCCACCCTGTCAGAGATACCTCACCATGTACGTATAACAGAGGGCGACACCATCGTCACCAGTGGGTATTCTGCAATTTTCCCGGCAGGACTGCTGGTTGGGACGCTCACCGGGGAGCAGGAGCGCGGCGGTGACTTCCTCTCCCTGAATGTGATGCTCTCAACCGATTTCAAGAGGCTTACAAATGTATTCCTGATAGGCAGCCTCAACCGTGAAGAAAGGCATAATCTGGAAGTGGAGGTCACCCGATGAAAAACTTCTCCAGGTATACCGGCGCCTTTGTTCTGCTGATGGTGCTTCAGCTGCTCATATTCAACAACATAGAGTTCAGTGGGTATGTCAACCCCTATATCTATGTGATGTTTATACTGATACTGCCTTTTTCCATTCCTTCATGGTTTCTTCTTATACTTGCATTTCTATCAGGACTGGCGGTAGATCTTTTTTCAGGCACACTGGGAGTTCATGCCTTTGCCACGGTGATGGCAGGCTTTGTGAGGCCATGGATCCTGACACTCAATATTACATCTGAGGTCACTGACCCTGACATGTCGCCATCCCTGTACCGCAACGGCCTGAGGTGGTTTTTCTTTTATACGGTGACGGTTGTCTTTGTGCATCATCTCTCACTCTTCCTTGTCGAGCTCTTCACCTTCAGCAACTTCTTCCACACCCTGCTGAGAGTCCTGCTGAGCACTGTGGTGACCACCTTCTTTATCATACTTTTTGATTTTATCAGGCCGCGAAGATGAAGGACCAGCCATGAAAGACCGATTTGCCAGCAGGAAATATATCATCATTGGTCTTATACTGACCAGTGCCCTGATTTTAACAGTCCGGCTGTTCTACATTCAGATCGTAGACAAGACATACCGCGTCTCTGCTGCCAACAATGCACTCAGGCCGGTGACGCAGTATCCGGCCCGGGGCCTCATCTATGACCGTAACGGGGAGCTGATGGTTTATAACCAGGCGGCGTATGATCTTCTTGTCATACCGGTACAGACCAGTGCGTTTGACACGGCCCGGTTCAATGAGATACTGGGCATTACCATGGACGACTTCAGGGAGCGGATGAGGGTTGCGAAGGCTTATTCGCGTCGAACTCCTTCGGTGTTTCTGAAGATGATCTCCTCGGAGACCTATGCGGTGCTGCAGGAGGAACTCTACAGGTTTCCGGGTTTTTACGTGCAGGCCAGAACACTGAGAAAGTATACCCGACCGGTTGCCGCCCACCTTCTGGGTTACGTTGGCGAGGTGGACAACAGACTCATTGCCCGCGACAGGTATTACAGGTCTGGCGACTACATAGGCGTCAGCGGCATTGAGAAATCATACGAGGAGCAGTTGCGGGGAGAAAAGGGAGTAAACATCTTTCTGGTCGATGTTCACAATAACATCAAAGGGTCGTACTCTGACGGGCGGTATGACACCATGGCCGTTCCCGGGACAAACCTGTGGTCTACCGTTGACATCGGCCTCCAGGAGTACGGTGAGAAGCTGATGCTCAACAAAACCGGATCAATAGTGGCTATAGAACCGGCCACGGGGGAGATACTCTCGCTTGTTTCTTCACCCTCATATGATCCGTCCCTGCTCGTGGGCAGGGTCCGTTCCTCAAACTTTGCCGGGCTGCAGGCTGATACTGTCAAGCCTCTGTTTGACAGGGCGCTGATGGCTTCTTACCCTCCCGGCTCCACCTTCAAGATCATGAACGGCCTCATTGGGCTTCAGGAGGAGGTGGTACACCCGACCTCCCGCTTCAGCTGCAACATGGGTTATCATGCCGGTTCCATTACCGTGAGGTGCCATGCTCACCGCTCCCCCCTTAACCTTCCCGAAGCCGTAGCCCAGTCATGTAATTCATGGTTTTGCAATGCCTTCAGGAACATACTTGAAAACAGTGAGTACGAATCAGTGCAGGAGGCGTATGACAGGTGGAGAGAGTACCTGGTGGCCTTCGGATTCGGTAACAAACTGGGGATTGACCTGCCCAACGAGCTGCCGGGTTTTGTGCCTGCCAGTTCCTATTACGACAGATACTATGGCAAGGACCGTTGGAAGGCGCTTACAGTAATATCCCTGGCGATAGGGCAGGGGGAGATAGGGGCGACACCGCTGCAGATGGCAAACATGGCCGCCGTTATAGCCAACAGGGGATCATTCTATATTCCGCATGTCATCAAAAAGATAGGTGAAGAAGGCACCCCCTCGCCCCTCTACACGCAGAGATATACCACGGGCATATCACCCCAGAACTTTGAACCTGTGATAGAGGGGATGGAGGGAGCTGTCAATGGAGGGGAAGGTTCAACGGCAAGAGGCGCCAGGATTGACAGCATAATTATCTGTGGCAAGACCGGCACGGCACAGAACCCCCATGGCAAGGACCATTCGATATTTGTGGCCTTTGCTCCCAAAGAGGACCCGCAGATAGCCATAGCCGTATATGTTGAGAATGCAGGCTTCGGCTCCACCTTCGCGGCACCGATAGCCAGCCTGATGATAGAGAAATACCTTACGGGCAGGATTAAGAGAAAGTACCTTGAGGACTACGTACTGAGAGTTGTGATAACACCGGATGCAGAAGAGGAATAACATACTGGCGAGGCTCGACTGGGTCACGGTGATCCTGTGGCTGGTGATGATGGTCATGGGATGGTTGAACATATATGCTGCCGTATATAATGAGCAGCATACCAGCATCTTCGACCTGTCACAGCGGTACGGGAAACAGTTGGTGTTTATTATCGCTGCACTGGTGCTTGCAGTGCTGATAATGGTCACCGACAACAAACTCTATTTTTTCTTTGCATGGTTCTTTTACGGCATCATGATCTTCCTTCTACTGCTGGTCCTGGTAATCGGTAAGGAGATAAACGGTGCCAGGGCATGGTTTGAGATCGGATCCTTCAGCATCCAGCCCTCCGAATTCGCCAAATTTGCCACCGGCCTGGCCCTGGCCTCATTCCTCAACAGCCGGCGACAGTCGTCGGGATGGGATGTCATGGCACCTGCCACAGCCATAATATTGGTTCCCATGATACTGATAGCCATACAGCCCGACATGGGCTCGGTTATCACCTATTTTGCCTTTTTCATTGTCCTCTACCGTGAGGGGATGAGCATCTATGTCTTTATCTCGGCCATACTTGCCGCAGCCCTCTTCCTGCTTACACTCATGCTGGGCAACGTGCCTGTGGCTGCAGGGCTGATAGCGCTTGCGGTCCTGATGATGCTGGTTTTTTCAGGCTGGTCCCTCACCCTGCGTGCCCTGGGCATACTCCTGCCTGTCGCCGGCGTGGCCTTTCTGGCAGGACATTACCTGCTGGGACTGGAGACCTCCGGGATCATCGTTCTTTCGGTCGTACTGGCAGGAATAGCATATCTCTGGTACCTCTACAGACTTAAACTGAAGATGCCTGCCATCATCTATGCATTTCTGCTTGGGGGAATACTCTATCTCTTCACGGTAGACTATGCCTTTAACCATATACTGAAGCCTCACCAGCAGACCAGGATAAACATCATGCTGGGTATGGAGGAGGATCCCTTCGGGAAGGGTTACAACCTCAACCAGTCACTTATCTCGATAGGCTCAGGAGGGCTCTCCGGCAAGGGATACCTCAACGGCACACAGACCAAGTTCAAGTTTGTGCCGGAACAGAGCACTGACTTCATCTTCTGCACCGTCGGAGAGGAGTGGGGATTCATTGGGTCGGTGGTGGTGACAGGTCTCTTTGTGTGGCTGCTGCTCAGGCTGCTGATCCTGGCCGAGAGACAGCGCACGACATTCGTCCGTACCTACGGTTACGGCGTACTCGCTCTTTTCCTTGTACACTTTTTCATAAATATCGGGATGACCATTGGCGTTATGCCGGTGATAGGCATACCCCTGCCCTTCTTCAGCTATGGCGGAAGCTCGCTGTGGGGATTCACCATACTGCTATTTGTCTTTCTCAGGCTTGATGCCGGCAGGACCGAGTACCTCGGATGATCAGAAAGGCACGCGCATGCCGGGGGAGAGCACTATGCCGAACTCCGTCTCAACATAATTGACAAGCTGCGGGAAAAACTCCATAAAGTCCTCACCGATAGCATAGTAGTTCTTCTTCCATACCCGCATCGCCCAGCGTGTCTCCTTGGGCAGCGAGGTTATGCTACTCAGTGTCTTCAACACCCTCCTGATACCCCTGGTGGTCTGATAGGTCTCAAGCCAGTTGTCGATGATGAAAAAGGGCATCTTCTCCTGTACCGTCTCCGGAAGGATCTCGAAGTTGTTGACCATGGCCCTGTAGAAGTTATAGGTAACACTCTCCAGCGGACGCCGCGAAAAAAGATCCCACTCTTTGGTCAGGTAGTGATCGTACAGGATGTCAGTTATCACCCCGGCATATTTCCTGTACCTTCCGGTGAAGGGAAGCTTGCTGCGGTGGACGACCGGATGCCTGTCGGTGAAGGCATCGATGTGCCGGTGAATGATTATGCCCTTCCGGATGCCCTCGGGATATTTAAGATAGTCACGCCCCTTTACGTAATCGCCGATGTAATTCCCAATGATAATATCATCCGAGTCGCCAGAGAGATATATGTGGGCAAGGACATTCATCCATAAAGCATTACTGCAAAGATTCTGCCAATAATCTGAGGTTTAAAATATTAACCTGCATATTATTCAACAATATCCTCTGAATTATTAACTTACATATTTTCAAAATATTATGAGCAGCTAGAAGAAAGAAATAAACTGACTTTAATCACCTGGAAATTCAGTTACAAATTATAAATTTGCCGGATACTGATGGCTTAAAAAGAAGATATTATTTAAAAATAATCAATATTAAATAAGGAGGTTATATGTTAAAAAGGAATGTGATCATAATTGGAGCAGCGGGAAGGGATTTCCACAATTTCAACACTTATTTCCGCGACAATGAGCTGTACAATGTCGTTGCCTTCACTGCAGCACAGATACCTGATATTGACGGCAGAAAATACCCTGCCGAGCTGGCCGGAAAACTGTATCCCGACGGTATCCCAATCCATTCCGAGAGTGAACTACCTCAGCTTATCAGCAAGATGAAGGTTGATGACTGTGTCTTTTCCTACAGTGATGTGACCTATCATAAGGTGATGGCTACCAGTGCCATTGTTAATGAGGCGGGAGCCAACTTCATACTGCTGGGATGGAAGGAAACCATGGTCAGGAGCACTAAGCCGGTGATCGCTGTCGGAGCTGTTCGCACAGGCTGCGGCAAGAGCCAGACATCACGCAGGGTTGTTGAGCTGCTTATGGCAAAAGGACTGAAGGTAGTTGCCGTGCGTCATCCTATGCCCTACGGCAACCTGGTTGAACAGAAGGTACAGCGTTTTGCTGCCGTCTCGGACCTTGCCAGGCACAAGTGCACGGTTGAAGAGATGGAGGAGTATGAACCTCATGTCATCAGGGGCAATGTCATCTATGCCGGTGTCGACTATGAAGCCATACTGCGTGCAGCCGAGAATGATCCGGCAGGTTGTGATGTGGTGCTGTGGGACGGCGGTAACAACGACTTCCCCTTCTATAATCCTGACCTGATGATCACAGTAACCGATCCTCACCGTGCAGGTCACGAGCTGACATACTATCCCGGCGAGGTGACGCTTCGCATGGCCGACGTGGTGGTCATAAACAAGATGGACAGTGCCGGTCCGGAAGATATACAGACTGTCCGCGAGAGTATTGCAAAGGTAGCACCCGGGGCAATTGTGGTTGACGGCGCCTCACCCATCAGGGTTGATGACCCGTCGGTGATCAGGGGTAAGAGGGTGCTCGTTGTTGAAGACGGCCCGACACTCACCCACGGAGAGATGAAGATCGGTGCAGGCGTGGTAGCAGCTCACAAATTCGGTGCTGCCGAGCTGGTTGATCCGAGACCCTTCACCGTTGGCAAGCTGACCGAGACCTTTGAAAAATACCCGGAGATAGGTACCCTTCTGCCGGCCATGGGTTACGGTGCCGAGCAGCTGAAGGACCTTGAGACCACCATCAATAACACCGACTGTGACGGAGTTGTTATCGGTACTCCCATTGATCTTAACCGTATTATCAATATAAAGCGCCCCAACACCAGGGTATGGTATGACCTGCAGGAGATAGGCAGCCCAAACCTCGAGGAGGTGATTGACGAGTTTGTGAAGAAGCACAAACTGGCGTAGTATATCAGTCCGCAGTCAGCAGTAGGCAATAGTGTAGTCCTCAGCTACGGGTTTTCAGCCACGGGCTGAGGACCCTTGTTTTCGCTCATGCTGAGCCAGCTGCCATGCAGTCGTACCATCATGCCGGCCACCCCTGCACTGCTCTCTCCTGTCACGTTCCGCTGATCAAGACGCGGGAACTCAATCTGATTCATCAGAACCGGGACCTATTGTCTACTGCCGGGCCATTTTATATCTTTGACGCAAAATCACATAAATGACAGGTAAAGGCCTTACGGACCCGACAATGGTCAAATCAGTCGGCACGGGGATAACCGTCGTTGGCTCAGGCAGCTGGGCAACTGCGATGACCATGGTGCTTACTTCCAACGGTCAGTCTGTTACATGGTATATTGACAGGCCGGAAATATACCGTCATGTCAGACGCTACGGCAGGAATCCCTGGTACCTTCCCGCAATTGAGTTTGATCTGACGTTGATCCATCCAACGGACAACATCCGTACTGCTACAGAATCATCAGATATCATAATTCTGGTCACTCCGGCCGCCTATCTGAAAGCTGCGCTGGAGGGTATGTCTGAGGATGACCTGGGAGGTAAAACCGTCTGTTCGGGTATAAAGGGGATCATTCCGGGCGACAATTGTGTCACCGGTGAGTATCTGATAAGGAGGTACAATGTTCCTGATGACCATATTGTTATCATCACGGGGCCAAGCCATGCCGAGGAGGTATCATCAGAGAAGCTGACCTATCTTACTTTTGCTTCGCTGAACAGTGAAAGGGCTGCGGTGGTGGCTTCCTTCTTCTCCAACAGGTGGATAAGAACTTTGGTCTCGGAGGATTTCATAGGAATTGAATACGCAGCAGTAATGAAGAATATCTATGCCATTGCAGCTGGCATGGCGAGCGGACTTGCCTACGGCGACAATTTCATTGCAGTGTTGCTGGCTAATGCCGCAGGCGAAATGAGCCGGTTTGTTGATGCGGTATCGCCGTTCCGGCGTGACATAACCGAATCACCGTACCTGGGAGACCTGCTGGTAACAGGATATTCACAGTTCAGCCGGAACAGGAATCTGGGATTTATGATCGGCAAAGGCTATGCTGTGAGAAACGTACTTCTGGAGATGAATCAGGTGGCAGAAGGATACTTTGCATCAAGCTGCATTCATGAGGTCAATAAAAAAATAGAGGCAGACATACCCATAGCTGAAACCGTCTACAGGGTTCTTTACACTAATGCAAACCCTGTTCAGGAGCTTAAAAGTCTGTCAAAAAAACTAAAATAGGACATGAAAAACAACATCTCTCTCAGCATTAACGGTATCGGTTCATTTGTAATCATCGATGAGCTTAATAACCTTAAGACAAGTGCTGTTGAACAACTGCGGATCCTTCGTGAAGGCACAGGCCCCGGAAGCGAGTTTACGGGGTGGCTTCGTCTTCCTGACGAGACCCTGTCAATAACTGATGATATCAGGGCGTGTGCAGCACGTCTCCGTGCCCAGGCACCGGTGACCGTCGTTGTCGGCATCGGAGGTTCATACCTCGGTTCCAAGGCCCTGATAGAGGCGCTGACAGATCCTTTCGGACATGAGGAGCACAGGGTTCTCTTTGCCGGACAGACACTGAGTGAGGATTATCATGCGGCACTGCTGCAGTTTCTTGATACCACACTATACAACATTGTGGTCATCTCAAAGAGCGGTACCACCACAGAGCCTGCCATTGCCTTCCGTATCTTGCGAGACCATCTGAAGAACAAGACCGGAGAGAAGGGTATGAGATCTCACATTGTGGCGATAACTGATGCCCGGCGCGGGGCGCTGCATCAGCTGGCTGTTGACGAGGGTTACCAGACCTTCGTCATCCCTGATGACGTTGGCGGAAGGTATTCAGTCCTGACACCGGTGGGCCTGCTTCCCCTGGCGCTGGCAGGGTACGACATCGACGCCTTTGCCCGTGGTATGATGGATATGGCCCTTTCGGTACGGGAGGGGAATGATACCGGATCAAACATAGCCATTGCCTATGCTGCGTCACGCAACAGCCTCTACAGAAAAGGCTATACCACCGAGATACTTATCAGTTATGAGCCGTCGCTGGTCTTCCTGGCAGAGTGGTGGAAGCAGCTTTACGGTGAGAGTGAAGGCAAGGAGAGTAAGGGTATCTTCCCGGCTTCGGTAAACTTTACCACTGACCTGCACTCCATGGGACAGTATATCCAGCAGGGTGAGCGCAAGCTCTTCGAGACAGTGATCCATGTCGAAAAACCCCGTCACAACCTGGTGGTGCCCAGCTCGTCTGACGGTTCCGACAGTGTTGGTTTTATTGCGGGTAAAACCCTCACAGAGGTAAATCACAAGGCTGAGGACGGAACCCGCATAGCCCACATCGAAGGTGGAGTGCCGGTGATTACAATAGGACTGCCACGGATAGATGAACAGAGTCTCGGTCAGCTGATGTATTTCTTTGAACTGGCCTGCGCCATCAGCGGTTATCTTCTCGGGGTCAATCCCTTCGACCAGCCGGGCGTCGAATCCTACAAGAAGAATATGTTTGCCCTGCTGGGCAAGCCGGGATTTGAGGCTGAGAGAGAGCGACTGGAGAAGGCGCTCAGGGTGAAGGGTTAGCGCCGTACGCGCGCATTGCCCTCCCAGATGCTCCATACCTGCTCCTCGTCGGCAGGCTGGGCGTAGTCGGTCATCACGGTGGTAGCCAGGGCTCCGCTGGCCCATCCGAACTGTATCCATTTTGAAGGTTCCCAGCCCCGGAGAATGCCATAGAGCAGTCCTCCCACAAATCCGTCGCCGCCTCCGATGCGGTCAAGAACTGCTATCTCACGTGGTTCGATAACATGCCAGTCGTTACCCTCAAGCATGATGGCTCCCCACTTATGAAGGTTGGCATTGATCACCTGGCGCAGGGTGGTGGCAAAGACAGACGCGTGGGGATATGCTTTCTTTACCATAGAGATCATCTCCCTGAATGATTCAATCTTTGAAGCTATATCCTTTCCGCCAGCCTCGGGTCCCTCAATACCCAGGCAGAGCTGAAAGTCCTCCTCATTGCCTACAAGAATATCGGAGACCGATGCTATCTCCCTGAATATATTACCCAACTCCTTCTCGCGGCCCTTCCAGAACGAGGCCCTGTAGTTAAGGTCGAAAGAGATCCTGGTTCCGTATTTCTTTGCAGCGCGGGCCAACTCAAGGCAGAAGGTGCCGGTCTCATGCGACAATGCCCCTATCAGGCCGCTCAGGTGGACTATCTGCACCCCTTCGGTGCCGAAGATGCGGTCAAGGTCGAAGTCGTTGACGTTCAGCGTCCTTCCGACCTCACCCGCCCGGTCATTGTGTACCCTCGGCCCGCGCAACCCTGATCCGCTGTCGGCTATGTTGAACTGGTGCCTGTAACCCCATGGGTCGCCCTGGCTGACCTCCTTGCCCTCATAGCACATATGACGGCTGGAAAGGTTGTCCTTGATGAACCGGGCAACGGGGCTATCCTTCACAAAGGTGGTCAGCACCTTCACCGGAAGGCCGAGATATGACGAAACACTTGCCACGTTGGTCTCCGCACTTGTCGCCTGCATATGAAAAGTATCACTGCAGTGCACGGGCTGGCCGCTGAGAGGCGTGATCCTGACACCCATGCTGGTAGGTACAAGGAGAGAATACATCGAATTCTTTTTCAGTTCTATGCTCATGGTGCGATCATTATTGTCCGGTTCAGGACTGTTTGCGTTATCTCACATCCCGGAATAGTCAGCGCCAAGTTGTGCCTGTACCTGATTCCGGCCATGTAAATTTATCCAAAAGTAGCTTAAAATCATACGGACTACTTACCCTCCGGCCTCATCTGCGGAAAGAAGAGCACGTCCTGTATTGATTGCTGGTTGGTCATGAACATGGTGAGTCTGTCGATGCCTATGCCCATCCCGGATGTGGGGGGCATGCCGTATTCAAGTGCCCGAACGAAATCCATGTCGATGAACATGGCCTCATCGTCGCCCTTCTGTGAAAGGCGCATCTGCTCATGGAACCTCTCAAGCTGATCTATGGGGTCATTGAGCTCAGAGTAGGCGTTGGCCACCTCCTGGCCGTTGACCATCAGTTCAAACCGCTCGGTCAGTCCCGCCCTGCTGCGGTGCTTCTTGGTCAGGGGGGAGGTCTCCCGGGGATAATCGATGATGAAGGTGGGCTGAATAAAGTGATGTTCGCACTTCTCACCGAAGATAAGGTCAATCAGCTTGCCAGCTCCCATCGACGGCGAATGGCCGATGCCCATCCTGTCACACTCGTGGCGCAGGTCATCCTCGCTCATGCCTGTGATGTCTATGCCGGCATACTCCTTAATGGCATCAGTCATCGATATCCGCCGGTAGGGCCCGGCATATTCAATAATATTGTCTCCGAGTGGAACTTTTGTAGAGCCGTGGATATCCATGGCCACCTTTGACATGATCTCCTCGGTGAACTCCATCATCCAGTTGTAGTCCTTGTATGCCACGTAGATCTCCAGTACGGTGAACTCAGGGTTATGCATGCGGTCCATACCCTCGTTGCGGAAGTCCTTGGCAAACTCATAGACACCGTCATATCCGCCCACTATCAGTCTCTTGAGGTAGAGTTCATCGGCGATACGGAGGTAGAGCGGTATGTCAAGGGCATTGTGATGTGTCACGAAGGGCCGTGCTGCGGCACCGCCGGGGATAGCCTGCAGCACCGGTGTCTCCACCTCGAGGTAACCGCGTGAGTCAAACAGCTCGCGCATAGACCTCATCACCAGGGTACGCTTGCGGAACACCTCGCGTACCTCGGGGTTGATGATCAGGTCTACATACCGCTGGCGGTAACGCATCTCCGGGTCGGTGACGGCATCATACATCACCCCGTCCTTCTCCTTGACAACAGGCAGTGGGCGCAGTGACTTGCTCAGCAGGGTAAGCTCCTTAACATGAACGGTTATCTCACCCATCTGTGTCCTGAAGGCAAATCCCCTGACACCTATAATATCACCTATGTCGAGCAGTTTCTTGAAGAGGGTGTTGTAGAGTGTCTTGTCTTCACCGGGACAGAGATCATCACGCCGTACATATATCTGTATGCGGCCGGATGAGTCCATCAGCTCGGCAAAGGAGGCGTTGCCCATGATGCGGCGGCTCATGATACGGCCTGCAAGGCACACCTCAGGAAATTTGTCTTCCGTATCACCGAATCCTGCCAGTATCTCCGCGGCTGTTGTATTAACCGGGTACATTGCAGCCGGATACGGATCAATGCCAAGCTTACGTATCTCTTCAAGTGATTGCCTGCGAACCTGTTCCTGTTCGCTCAGTTGGGGTGTACTCATGGTGTAAAAATTTGTGCAAAGGTACTATTTATGAGGCAATAGAGGGCTGACCGTAAAAAAAATTGCCCGGTGGGCAATTTTCAGTTGGAAGTCGGCCACCTTCGCTACATCCTACGTTAAAACTACGGACTTCGTCCGTCGGAGCCGGATATCGAAGAAGGCTACGGTAGCTAAAAGCAGTCTTCAGTCTTCAGTCGGCAGTAAGGAGTCGATGCTCCGGGGCCATAAAGCCTGGCAGCCTGGCATGGGTCAGCGGCGCGGATCCATTGACTGTATCAGATTGCGGAACAGTACCTGCATTTTCTGAGTTACCGGTCCCGGCCTGCCTTCACCTATCACCTGCTCGCCGATCTTAAGTACCGGAACGATCTCTCCCGTGGTGTTGCAGAAGAAGGATTCGTGCATATACGCGAGCATATCTGCAGCCACAGCCTCCTCAATGAGCGGAATGTTGTTTTCCGTCGCCAGGGCTACCACATTGTTGCGTGTGATGCCGGGAAGGATCCATTGCGACTCGGGATGGGTATATAATGTATCGTTCCTGACGAAGAATATGTTTGAGTGGGCGCCTTCGGTTACCAAACCTTCACGGACAAAGCAGACCTCGGCACAACCATTGTCATGTGCCTCCTGGTAGGCCATCACATTGGCCAGCAAGGCGGTCGACTTTATGTCACAGCGGTTCCACCGTAGGTCTGGTGTCAGCCAGAGGGAGGTCCCCTGCTCGCAGAGCAACGTGTTGATTGAGTGTCTCTTTGCAAACCCATAGGATGTGGGATAGACCGGTGGGTCAGGGAAGGCATGGTTGCGTGGTGCGACACCCCGTGTTACCTGGATGTAAACTATGGCACAGTCGCCGCCAAGATCGTTACGCTGGATCAGCTCCTCAGATATCTCCTCGATCCTCTCTGCGTCCTGCCAGTTGATCCTTGTCTCGGTGAGGCTTCGCCTGAGCCGCTTTGCATGGGCGGGGAGATCGAAGAAATAACCGCCGTACCACCTGGTGACCTCATAGACGCTGTCGCCGAAGAGAAAACCCCTGTCGTCAGGGCTTATCACCGCCTCATTGCGCGGTATGAACTGTCCGTTTAAATAAACTGTATCCATCTGTTTTTCAGAATTTAAGTTTTGCCAATTCATGTAGCTGACTCTCTGTCAGGCCTTCGGGTTCATATCCCGCGGAGCGGCACAGGAACCATATTGAGGCGGACTTGGCCAGGATATCGATAAGATCGAATGTCTCCAGGGGATCTCTCCCGGTGGCAAAGAGACCGTGTTTCTCCCACAGTGCAGCACTGTGATCTTCAAGAGCCCTTAACGTTGCCTCGCCGATAGCCCTGGTGCCGGGAAGGATATAGGGAACGAAGCCTACACCGTCAGGGACGAATACCCTGGTCTCCGGATGCATGCCCAGCAAAATACTGTTAAGTCTTTGTTCGTCACATAATTCGCGTACCTGGGTCATGGCGATCAGCTCAGTGACGTGAGTGTGCATCACCACCCTGTGGGTCGGTCTCCTGGCCGTAAGCATCTCATGAATACAGAGGTGTGCAGGCATCTCGCTGGTGGGCCGCAGAGCTGTCTCCCCGGTTGGTGAGAGTATCCGATAACCTGTGCCGTCATCACTGATCCTGATAAGAAGCAGGGTCTCCAGTGGTCTGGCGGCCACGTCACGCATCCTGGTATTTGTAGCTGTAACAAGAATGTGGAATCCCGCAATGGTCTCACATCTTTTGGGCAACGGCAACAGTGTTGGCTGTTCATCCGGGAAGGAGGCCAGCGCACCCTCCGTCAGCCGGACAGAGATATTACCGGCATTTCTCTCAGCCCATCCCCGTTGCCACAGCCAACCGGCTACTGCGCTGACATCGCCCGTGATATTTTTCATGAAAAGACTCAGCTCCTGATCCATTGCAGTTGCTGCTGCATTAATCCTTCAAAGATACACATTCATTGTTTCGCGAAGGCAAAATTTTCCCCTCAGCCTTTCCTTTTATTATGTACCTTTGCGTATCATTTCATTTCAGGGGACAAGGGTATGACAGGTGAGAGGAGACTGCCATCATGGCTTAAGATGCAGCGGGCAAGCGGGGAGAGCTACACCCTGGTAAAAAGGCTGGTGGAGGATAATCACCTGCACACAATCTGCACCTCAGGCAACTGTCCCAATATAGGCGAGTGCTGGAATGCAGGCACGGCCACCCTGATGATCCTCGGTGACATATGTACCCGCTCCTGCAAGTTCTGCGGAACCATGAGCGGCAAGCCCATGCCGCCTGACGCCGGCGAACCTGAACGTGTTGCCATGGCCGTGAAGACAATGAGGCTGAAGCACTGCGTCATCACTTCGGTAGACCGTGACGACCTGCCAGACGGAGGTGCAGCACACTGGGCAGAGACTGTCCGGCGCATTAAGGAGGTGAACCCTGCAGTGACAATAGAAACGCTTATACCCGATTTCCGGGGAAATTTTCCGGATATTGACAGGGTGATTGCTGCCGGTCCTGATGTTATCTCACATAACATTGAAACTGTCAAACGACTGACACCGGAGATCAGGTCGGTGGCAAAATATGAGGTGAGCCTGGCAGTTCTGAGACACATAGCTGCAAGAGGAGTGAGAGCCAAATCAGGATTGATGCTTGGCCTGGGAGAGACCGAAGAGGAGGTGATTGAAGCACTGAATGACCTCCATGCAACCGGTTGCAGGATTGTGACCATAGGGCAATACCTGGCTCCGAGCCTCGAGCATATACCTGTGGCAGAGTATATTACGCCTGAAAAATTTAATGAGTACCGCATAAAGGGGCTCGAGATCGGATTTGAGTTTGTTGAGAGCAGTCCGCTGGTTAGAAGCTCTTATCATGCAGAGAAGCATGTATCACAGGGTGCCAGCCTTCTGAATAATCAGGCGGATGCCAATGGCAAGGCAAACCGGAATCTAACTGCCGGGGCTTCAGATAGAGAGGGGGGACATATTATAGAAGCATCGGAGGCAGGCAGTGAGCAGAAAAACCGTTCAGACATTGACCGCCCGGCGATGGTGATCTACGACGATCTTGGGTGGAGTGATTACAAGGAGACATGGGATTACCAGGAGCAGATTTTCAAAGCCAAGGTGTCGGAGAAGGGAGCGAATAACCACGAAGCAAACAGGACGCCTGACCGACTGATATTTGTGGAGCATAACCACGTATATACCCTTGGCAAGAGCGGGTCTGACCAGAACCTGCTCCTCGACTATATACAGCTTAAGGCGCGCAATGCATCCTTTTACCGTATCGACAGGGGCGGTGACATCACATATCACGGTCCCGGTCAGCTGGTAGGATACCCGATCTTTGACCTTGAAGCAATGAAGATCGGGCTGAGGGAATATATACACCTGCTTGAAGAAGCAATTATCAGGTGCATCACCCGCTACGGACTAACGGGCGGGCGCTTGAAAGGGGCCACAGGAGTGTGGCTCGACCCGGAGGATGGCACACGGGCAAGAAAAATATGTGCCATAGGCGTCAGAGCCTCACGCTACGTGACAATGCACGGCTTTGCCCTGAACGTAAACACTGACCTCTCGTACTTTGGCCATATCAATCCCTGCGGATTCACCGACAAAGGTGTGACAAGCATGGAGAAAGAGACCGGGAAGAAGGCAAGTATGGATGACGTAAAGAGTGATATGCGCAACACAATGAGGGAGGTCTTCGGATATGATTATTACTAAAATAACATATAATGGACAAAAGGTGGCTCTTGAAAGAGAGAGGCGACGAAAGTGTCGTCACGACCCTGGCGGCAGAGATGGGGGAGCCGACTCCTATTGCCAGCCTTATGGCGCAGCGCGGCATCACAACCAGGAAACAGGCTGAGGACTTTTTTAACCCCTCACTAAGCTCCCTGCATGACCCCTTCCTGATGAAGGACATGAACAGGGCCGTCGACCGGATAAGCACGGCGATATCACGAAATGAGAAGATACTTGTGTACGGCGACTATGATGTCGACGGAACAACATCTGTTGCTCTGTTATACTCTTTTCTGCGTGAATGGCATTCAAACCTTGATTATTATATCCCTGACAGGTACCATGAGGGCTACGGGCTCTCCCAGCAGGGTGTTGACTATGCGGCTGACCGGAAATGCCGTCTCATAATCGCACTGGACTGCGGCATTAAAGCTGTTGACAGGGTAAAGTATGCGAAGTCGAAGGGCATAGACATCATCATCTGCGATCACCATCTGCCGGGTGATGAGATACCTGACGCTACGGCTGTGCTTGATCCCAAGCAGCCGGGATGCAATTATCCCTACAAGGAGCTCTCAGGTTGCGGTGTGGGGTTCAAACTGATGCAGGCCTACTGCCAGGTGCATAAAATTCCCTTTGAGAGGA
Source organism: Bacteroidales bacterium UBA4772 (assembly GCA_002403305.1). Taxonomy (GTDB): domain Bacteria; phylum Bacteroidota; class Bacteroidia; order Bacteroidales; family VadinHA17; genus SR-FBR-E99. Next base: position 37,007 of record DHHM01000014.1, on the reverse strand, counting down.
TTATTCCATATCTTGACCTTGTGGCCGTCAGTATCGGGTCGGACATCGTGCCGATGACTGGCGAAAACAGGATACTGGCCTATTACGGCCTTAAACAACTGAACGAATCCCCGCGCCTCGGCTTTCTGAAGATCATTGAAAAGGCCAGGATTCGTATGCCCCTTGCTATTGAAGATGTTGTCTTCCGCATAGGACCAAGGATAAATGCCGCCGGCCGCATGGAATCGGGAAGTAAGGCCGTGGAACTGCTCGTGTCGCAGAATCCCCGGGAGGCACTGACTATCTGTGATGGCATAGACCGCAGCAATGATGACAGGAGAATAAAAGACAGCGAGATCACCTCTGAGGCCCGCCGTATGGTAAGCGAAGATGACAGGAACGGTGACGCACGCACTACGGTGCTCTTCCGCCAGGGCTGGCATAAGGGGGTGATAGGCATAGTGGCATCCAGGCTGATAGAGACCTATTACAGGCCTACGATAATTCTTACGGAGTCGAAGGACGGTTTTGCCACAGGCTCGGCACGCAGCGTGCCGGGCTATGATCTCTACCAGGCAATAGAATCATGTTCTGACCTGCTCGAGAGCTTCGGCGGACATATGTTCGCGGCAGGACTGACACTCAAACAGGAGAACCTTCAGTCGTTCCGCGAACGGTTCGAGAAATTCGTCAGCGAGACCATCAGGGAGGAACACCTCGTTCCATCAATCAATGTTGATCAGGAGATCACCCTTGAAGAGGTGACACCTGAATTCTACAGACACCTGGACCGTTTTCAGCCGTTCGGACCGGAGAACACGGCGCCGATCTTTATCTCCCGAAGGGTTAAGACTCTCGCCTGCCAGCCCGTGGGCAACAACGGCACGCACCTCAAACTGAGCTTCGCACGTCATAATGCCGAACCGATAGCTGCCATAGCTTTCGGACAGGCAGATATGATGGATACCTTCCGTGATTCCGGAGGAGTGGTCGACATTGCCTATTCCGTTGAGATAAACGAATACCGCGGCAAGAGATCTGTTCAGCTCAATATTAAGGATATTAAGGGTTAAGCAGCAGTCTTCAGTCTTCAGTCTTCAGTCTTCAGTCTTCAGTCGGCAGTCTTCAGTCGGCAGTCTTCAGTTGGCAGTCTACATGCTGACAATAAGGCTGTTACCGACTAACAGCTCTTTACTGCCGACTGCTGACTGTGGGCTGTGGACTTTTTTTTCCCCTTTCCCCTTGACATTCTCCCCGGGTTGACCTACATTTGAGACAGTAATTGTGTCTCACGATGATGCTGCGGTGGAATGCGGTATTAGTGTGGTTTTTTATGACTGCTGCCGGCCTGCAGGCCGGTGAACCTCTCTTTGTGCCTCACGGTGCCGCTTCTATGGGTATGGCCTTCGCGGTCACAGCCACCCCCGACCACTGGAGCTGCTTCAACAATCAGGCGTTGCTGACTGCCGCTCCATCAACAAGCTTCTCCGCCGCCCTTGAGAACCGGTTCATGGTACCCGGACTCTCATCTAAGGCAGTGAGTGCTGTAATAGCAGTCAGTCCTGCGCCGCTGGGTATCGTAGTAACGCATTATGGTAATGCCGACTATTACAGGCTCTTTACCGGGGTTGGCAGCGCTGTGAAGGTAACTGACGGCATCGCCCTTGGTCTGCAGGTCGATTGCATCACGGAACACGGTGCCGGAGAATACCGCGACATCACTCATGTGACATTCGAGACAGGCATGACTTGTGACCTGTCACCCTCACTGTCCCTCGGAATGCATCTCTTCAATCCGCTGACACCGCTCAACGGACTGCCCTCCTCAATCGATGCGGCACTGCACTGGAGACAATCCAATGATTTCATGCTTGCCATAGGAAGCTCGAAGGTGACTGATGAGCCTCTCTCGGTCCAGTGCGGGTTGAGCTGGGATGTTCTTGACAGACTGGTATTACGTTCAGGGTACATGAGCTCACCTTCAGCCTTCGCGTTTGGCATCGGCTTCCGGATGGCCACATTACAGGCCGATGTGGGATTTCTCATGAATAGCATGACAGGCGTAACGTCGTCATTATCATTTATATGGACATTGAGGTGAGCGTTATGATCCACGCGGGGATAATTATCAGAGCTACAGCCAGGGACGGTGAATTCTCAGGCCGTTTGTAATATGGCAGGTATGGCGGATATTGAACCGGAATATATGCTAAGCGTGAAACTGACAATCCACAAAGCGACTGACCAGGTCGTGATCACTATTGTATGAAGCGTCTGGTAATCCTCAGAGCTGCACTGGGGCTTTGGTGCATGGCCCTGATCCAGGGCTGCCTGTTATGCCAGGAGGTCATCACCGGCTTCAGCGAGTCAGTTGAAGATATACTGGCACTTACGGATGAGTATGATCCTGCTTCACTGCTGGAGGGGCTGTCAGAGCTGAAAGAGTATCCGGTGAGGATAAACGGCGGTGATGAGAAGGAGATATCACGGCTCTTCTTCCTGACAGAGTTCCAGGTTATGGTGCTGGCCGACCATGTAAGAAAAAACGGCAGCGTTATCACCCTTTATGAGCTGGCACTCCTCCCTGCCTTCGACCGTAATACGGTGATGCTTATGGCACCATACATATCGCTTGAGTCTCCCGGCGAGGCAGGCGGCAAAGGCTACGGCCGTACCACAGTGACCCTGACATCCTCAGCACGTTTCAGCGGGGAGGATAATGACACAGAAGGGGTACGCTCATTATTTAAGGTCAGGCACGAGAGGGAGCTTATCGACTTCGGTCTGACAGCCGAGAATGATCCGGGTGAGAGGTTCACATTCAGGAGTGCTCCAGGGACTGATTTCCTATCGGGTTACCTGGGTTTCCGGGGCAAAAAAATCATTGACCGGGTCATTGTCGGCGATTATGCCCTGAGGTTTGGCGAGGGAGTTGCCCTGAACAGCAGCAGGTGGATGGGTTCATGGCTCAGCTCGCCGTCGTTCATGTCGGGCAGAAGTGCGGCAATGCCTTATACCTCTTCGGAAGAGAATGACTTCTTCCGCGGAATCTGCATTGCCATTGGTGATGTCAACAGCGGGGTGCTTCTCTTCGGCTCTTCCAACATGATCGATGCACGCCCGCTGTACGATGAAGATAGCTCAGTCACCGCGGTGAGCAATCTTGTCAGGGGTGGTGTTCATGTCACCGAATCGCAGATGGCGGCACGCAACAGCCTCACTGAGACAGTCGCCGGTCTCCGCCTCACCACGGGAGCTGACAGGATCAGGGGCGGTGTGACCGCAATGTCGACATGGTTCTCACAGCCCATCCTGCCTGACAGAAGCAAGACTGAGAACATCCATGCCTTTGAAGGGGACAGGCTGCTGAACCTGTCGGCGGACTGCAGGGCAGGCACAGGCCCGGTTCTGCTTTTTGCCGAGGCCGCGCTGAGCCTTCCCGGATCATGGGCAGCTACTGCAGGACTGAGGGCAAAGCCGTCAGGGAGGGTCACCTTCAATCTGCTTGCCCGGCACTTCTCTCCCGATTATCATGCATTTCACGCAGGCGCATACAAGGCCGGATCAGGGTCGGGCAACGAGACAGGGATAGCGGCATCACTCCATCTTGAAGCTGCCAGGCATCTTTTTGTCACCGCAGCGGCGGATCATTACCGGATACCCGGGCCACGATACCGCTCCGCCTCGTCCTCGTACGGCAGCAGGATAGAGATAAAGGGAGAATACCTGCCCCGCGATGATATCTCACTGCGGCTGTCGTTTACCTCATCATCACGGGAATACGATGCTGCATCAGAGACAGGTATCGCCAGCTCTGTGATACATGCCAGGCAACAGGTGGGTTTTGTTCTCAATTATGGCCCGGCCGCAGGTGTACGTCTGACCACACGGGCATCTGCCTCTGCCATCACGCCCTCAGGAGAGAGGGGCTATCTTCTCTGCCAGGATCTCTCTTACTCATTTCACAGGGTTCCCCTGAGGCTGTGGTTCAGGTATCTCCTCTGCTCCACCGGGGGATGGGACAGCCGTCTCTATGCCTGGGAGAACGACCTGCTCTCATCGTTCAGCGTCCCGGCGCTCTATGGCGAAGCAACCCGCTTATTCCTCATGCTCTCGTGGAAATCTGCTGAAAAGATGGAAGCAAGGGTGAAATATGCCTTTACGGATTCCCGGAACGGGTTAAAGCAGGAGGTGAAGGGGCAGGTGCGGATTTCCTTTTAGGCAGTAGGGAGTCCCTACTGCCTGAACGTCAGTTCGTCCTGTATCTGTATTTCACTCCCGATAGCTCCTCATTCGCCTTCATGATCTTCTGCTTCAGGCTCTCCTTGTAGGCTATCAGCTTCTCCATGACGGCCGGATCGCCGGTGGCGATCATCTGTGCGGCCAGGATGCCGGCATTGAGGGCTCCGTCAATGGCTACGGTGGCAACAGGAATGCCCGGAGGCATCTGCACGATAGCCAGCAGGGCATCCATGCCGTCAAGTGAGGCCCTGACCGGCACCCCGATGACCGGCACCGGGGTCATGGCTGCTATCACTCCCGGAAGATGAGCCGCCATGCCTGCACCCGCGATGATGACCTTTATTCCCCTGCCGGAGGCTTCCCGCGCAAACTTCTCAACCTCGTCCGGCGTGCGGTGCGCCGAGAGGGCGTTGATCTCAAAAGGTATCCCAAGGCTGTCCAGAAACTCTGCAGCCTTCTCCATGACCTTCAGGTCGGAGACGCTGCCCATGATAATGCTAACTGCCGGATCCATATGCTCTTTTTTGATGTTAAACCTTTGCCGGGGTAAAAATAAGCTTTAAATTTATAATTTTGCGGCATCAACAACCTGAACTATGAATGAGATAACACTACTTGACAGGGAGTTTTCTGTCTATCTGACAGAAGATGAAATCCAGAGCCGGGTGACGGCACTGGCGGAAAAGATAAGTGAAGACCTGAAAGATCAGGATGTTCTCTTCTTCGGTATACTGAACGGCGTATTCCTCTTCGCGGCAGACATTATCAGGCAGATAACACTCAACGCGCATATCTCCTTCATAAAACTGGCATCGTACGACGGCATCTCAAGCACAGGCAAGATCAAGGAGCTGATAGGATGGAATGAGGATATTACAGGGAAGACGGTAGTAGTGCTGGAGGATATAGTTGACACCGGCAGCACTCTCGAGAGAGTGATAGGTGAGCTTAAACTGAGAAAGGCAGCTGACATAAAGATATGCACCCTGCTATTCAAGCCTGAAGCCTACACCAAAGACATACCGATAGACTATATCGGATTTGAGATACCAAACAGCTTTGTTGTCGGATACGGCCTTGACTATGACGGTTACGGCCGTAACCTGAGGGCGATTTACAAACTAACAAAATAACTCCGTAATGATAAATGTTCTTATGTTCGGCCCTCCCGGATCAGGGAAGGGGACGCAGTCAGTGACCCTTGCCGAGAAGTATAATCTCCTTCATCTTTCCACCGGTGACATGCTCAGGGCTGAGATCGCTGCCGGTACTGAGCTGGGGCAGAAGATGGAAGCCATCATGGCTTCCGGCGAGCTGGTGCCTGATGGGGTGGTGATAGAGATGATAGCTCACAGGATAGACACCACCACCGGCAAGGCAGGCTTTATCTTTGACGGTTTCCCGCGCACAGTGGCACAGGCGGAAGAGCTGCAGACGATGCTTCAGGAGCGTGATATGAAGATAGACCTTATGCTGGTGCTTGAGGTTAATGATGCCGAACTTATGGACCGCATGAAGAAGAGGGCCCTGGTATCAGGCAGGGCTGACGATGCCGACGAATCCATCATTAACAACCGTATTGCCGTCTATCGCTCCAAGACTGAACCCGTACTGGAGTTCGGGCATAAGGCCGGCGTGGTGAGCATCGTCGACGGTGTGGGATCGATTGATGATATCTTTGCAAGGCTCTGCACCCACATTGAAAGGGTTATCTGACCAATGGGTGATACCAACTTTGTTGACTATGTAAAGATCTTCGGACGCTCGGGCAAGGGCGGCGCAGGCTCGGCACACCTCAGGCGCGAAAAACTAAATCCCAGGGGAGGTCCCGATGGCGGCGACGGCGGCCGTGGCGGCGATGTCATCCTCAGGGGCAACTCGCAGCTCTGGACACTGCTCCATCTTAAGTTCAAAAAACACACCTTCGCTGGCCACGGAGGTGCAGGGTCAAAAAACCAGAAGAGCGGCGCCGCCGGTGAAGATGCCTTCATTGAGGTTCCTCTCGGTACCGTGGCCAGGGATGCGGAGACCAACGAGATCCTCTTCGAGATCACTCATGACGGCGAGCAAAAAGTACTCGTAAAAGGCGGCCGTGGAGGACTGGGAAACACGCACTTCAAGTCGGCCACCTTCCAGACACCCCGCTTTGCACAACCGGGCGAATCGTACGACGAGGGATGGTTTATCCTCGAGCTGAAGGTGCTCGCAGACGTCGGACTGGTAGGCTTCCCAAATGCCGGTAAGTCAACGCTCCTCTCCGTCGTCAGTGCCGCCAGGCCGAAGATAGACAGTTATCCCTTTACGACCCTCACACCTAACCTGGGCATCGTCAGCTACCGCGATGACAAATCGTTTGTGATGGCGGACATCCCCGGCATCATTGAAGGTGCCGCTGAAGGCAAGGGACTGGGTCACAGGTTCCTCAGGCATATTGAACGCAATGCCGTGCTCCTTTTCATGATCCCCGCCGACACCGGTGATGTCGCAGGGGAGTATAATATCCTCCTGGAAGAGCTCAGGAAATATAACCCTGAACTCCTTGACAAACGCCGGGTGATGGCCATTTCGAAATGTGACCTGCTGGATGAAGAGCTCACCGAGGGTATGAGACCGTCACTGCCCGCCGACCTGCCTGTTATTTTCATCTCGTCGGTCAACGGAACGGGCATAACATCACTCAAGGACCTGCTCTGGAGTGCTCTGAACAGCTGACCATGGAAGAACTCGACCGTACCATATTCCTCTTCCTCAACTCGCACCACTCGCCGTTTTTTGATACTGTGATGTGGATAGTGAGCCTGAAGACGGTGTGGATACCGCTCTACCTGGCAATCATCTGGATGATCTTCCGCAAGTATGGCAGACGTGCCTGGATTCCCCTCATACTGGTGCCTGTGCTGGTTCTTATTGACGATCAGGTCACAACCCTGCTGAAAAACCTGGTCGGCCGTCCGAGACCCTGTCATGAGCCAGCCCTGGAGGGAATGGTGCATACGGTCAACGGTTACTATGCAGGGATGTACGGGTTTGTCTCAGGCCATGCATCCAACAGCTTCGGGATAGCCGCCTTTGCCTCACCGCTGCTTAAGAAGAACTGGCTTTCATGGTTTCTGTTCATATGGGCAGCTGTGGTATCCTATTCAAGAGTCTACCTCGGAGTGCATTACCCCGGTGATATCATCGGCGGAGCCATCCTGGGCATCACTGCAGGCAGCGCTCTTGCATGGGTAGCAACAAAAATAAATAAAAGCATAAGACAATGAATGTCATAAAGTCAGTATGGGTCTGGTTGTCAAGCATCGTTTTCATCACGCTTGCCTTCCCCGTAGCACTTCTTCTCTGGCTCATCTCACTGCTCTTCGATGACCGGCGACTGATGAACAACCGCTGGATGGTGATCCAGGGTATCGTGCTCACGAAGATGAGCCCCTTCTGGAAGGTGATAACGGAGGGCCGTGAAAAGATAGACCAGGATCAGGCCTATGTCATCGTTCCTAACCACCAGTCCCTGCTTGACATTGTCTTTTTCAACATGCTCCGCCATCGTCTCAGGTGGGTCTCCAAGAAGGAGATCTTCCGGGTGCCCCTTGTCGGGTGGGAGATGAGGATGGTTAAGTATATTGAGCTTGTGAGAGGCAACAAGAGCAGTGTCATAAAGATGATGGAGGAATGCGTGAAGTCACTCAAAGAGGGCATCTCCATCGTCATCTTTCCTGAGGGGACACGGTCACTCAGTGGCGCGATAGGCAAATTCAAGACAGGAGCCTTTCAGATTGCCATCAAAACCGACAAGCCCCTGCTGCCGGTGCTTGTCGACGGCACCGGTGAGATCATGCCCAAGAAGGGGGGTATCATATTCAGGAACAGAAGGGTGGTGAGGATCAGGGTCCTCGATCCCATCTTTCCCGGCCAGTTCGGGACAGGAAACCCTGAGGAGCTTGCTGCCCGGGTACAGGCACTGATGGTGACGGCCATGGAAGAGATGAGAAGCGAGCCCGGTTATCCCGGGTGAGGACCTCCCTTATCCCACACTCCCTGCATTTCAGGGTAATAATTCACCGGGGTTGTTGATAAATCGGAACAATTCGCCTCGGGTAATTCTTTATATTTGCCCCAAAATTCGGGATGATGGACGGAAACTATTCTGAAGAGAATATCAGAACCCTTGAGTGGAAGGAGCATATCAGGCTGCGTCCCGGTATGTACATCGGCAAGCTGGGTGACGGCTCGTCTCTTGATGACGGAATATACGTCATGCTGAAGGAGGTGATGGATAATGCGGTGGATGAGTATATGATGGGCTTCGGCCGCAAGATTGATGTGAACATCAGCGGGAGGGAGGTCAGGGTGCGCGACTATGGCCGCGGCATACCCCTGGGGAAGGTGCTCGACGTATCATCGCGCATGAATACGGGTGCAAAGTATGACTCCAAGGCCTTCAAGAAATCAGTAGGGCTTAACGGCGTTGGTATCAAGGCTGTCAATGCCCTCTCATCGTCATTCATACTGCGCTCATACCGTGACGGTCAGCTTAAGGAGATAGAATTCGGGGCAGGAGAGACGGTCAGGGATGAGGCCCTGATGCCCTCGAAAGAGGACAACGGCACTGAGGTGATATTTGTTCCCGACGAGGCGATGTTCGGTAACTACTACTACATCTCCGAATACGTTGAGAGCATGTTGAAGAACTACTCATACCTCAATGCAGGTATGGTTATCAACTTCAACGGCAATAAGATAGTCTCACGCAACGGGCTGGTGGACCTTCTCAATGACAACATGAACCGCGAGGGCCTCTATCCGATCATTCATCTCAAGGGTGATGACATAGAGGTGGCCATGACGCACGGGATGCAGTACGGTGAAGACTATTACAGTTTCGTCAACGGACAGCATACGTCTCAGGGAGGCACTCATCTCACAGCGTTCCGTGAGGCACTTACCAGGACTGTCAAGGAGTTCTATAAGAAAGACTTCGATGCTTCCGATATCCGGTCCTCAATTATCGCTGCCATTTCGGTGAAGATCGAGGAGCCTATCTTCGAGTCGCAGACAAAGACTAAACTGGGGTCAAAGGATATGGGTCCCGGTGGCCCCTCGGTGCGTAACTTCATCGTTGATTTCATACGCAAGCATCTCGACGATTACCTTCACAAGAACGGGGAGACGGCCCGCATCTTGCTGAAGAAGATACAGGAGTCGGAGAAGGAGCGTAAGGCTATCAGCTCAATACAGAAGCTGGCCCGCGAGAGGGCAAAGAAGGTGAGTCTTCATAACCGTAAGCTCCGTGACTGTCGCATACATTACAACAGCAATGATGAGAGGAGACTCGATTCCACCCTGTTCATCACCGAGGGCGATTCGGCCAGCGGCTCCATAACCAAGTCGCGCAACGTCGAGACACAGGCGGTCTTCAGCCTCAGGGGCAAGCCCCTCAACAGCTATGGCCTGACAAAGAAGATTGTCTATGAGAATGAGGAGTTTAACCTGCTGCAGGCAGCGCTCAACATTGAAGAGTCACTGGAAGACCTCCGCTATAACAATGTTGTCATCGCTACCGATGCCGATGTGGACGGCATGCATATAAGGCTGCTGCTGCTGACATTCTTCCTTCAGTTCTTCCCCGACCTGGTCCGCAAAGGGCATGTGTATATCCTTCAGACTCCTCTGTTCAGGGTCAGAAACAAAAAGGAGACCCGCTACTGTTACAGTGATGAAGAGAGGCAACAGGCCATCAGGGACCTCGGTCCTGAGCCTGAGATCACCCGCTTCAAAGGCCTCGGGGAGATTTCCCCCGATGAATTCGTGCATTTTATAGGCAAGGATATGCGGCTTGAGCCGGTCATCATGAAGAAGTCTGATTCATATACACAGTTTCTTGAGTTCTTCATGGGAAAGAACACCCCGGAGCGGCAGGATTTTATTATTGACAACCTGAGAGTTGAGGAGGAGATACCCGAAGCTGCCCAGGCATGAGAGGAGGTTGTTGTAAGCAATGAAAGAGAGTGATTCATTTGAACTGATACCCGACAGTGAAGAGGAGGGGGAGGGAAACCCGATAAACGGCAATATTCCAGAAGCACTGCACACAGTTACAGCACTGTCGGGCATGTACCAGGACTGGTTTCTTGATTATGCATCGTATGTCATACTCGAGCGTGCCGTACCCCATATAGACGACGGGCTCAAGCCGGTGCAGCGCCGTATCCTCTACTCGATGAAGCGGATGGATGACGGGCGCTTCAACAAGGTGGCCAACATCATCGGTCACACCATGCAGTTCCATCCTCACGGCGATGCCTCCATAGGTGATGCCCTGGTGCAGCTCGGACAGAAGGAGCTGCTGGTGGAGTCGCAGGGTAACTGGGGGAACATACTCACCGGCGACGGTTCTGCCGCACCCCGTTATATAGAGGCAAGACTGTCAAAATTGGCCCTGGAGGTGGCTTTCAATGCCAAGACCACCGAGTGGATGAGCTCATATGACGGCCGCAACAGGGAGCCGGTGACACTGCCGGTAAAGTTCCCGCTGCTGCTCGCCATGGGTGTTGAAGGCATCGCCGTGGGCCTCGCGTCAAAGATCCTGCCTCATAACTTCAATGAGCTGGCTGAAGCTTCAATAAGCTACCTGCAGGGTAAACCCTTTGTGCTCTATCCTGACTTCCCGACAGGAGGGATGATAGACGTTTCGAGGTACAATGACGGCATCAGGGGAGGAGCCGTAAAGGTGAGAGCCAGGATAGAGAAGGCAGACAGGAGGGGACTGGTGATCACCGAGGTGCCGTTCGGCAAAACAACATCTTCACTCATTGAGTCAATCGTAAAGGCCAATGACCGTGGAAAGATCAAGGTCAAGAAGATAGACGACAACACGGCAGGAGGAGTGGAGATAGTGATACAGCTTCAGGCAGGTGTCTCCCCCGACAAGACCATTGACGCACTCTATGCCTTCACTGACTGTGAGCTCTCCATCTCACCCAATGCCTGCGTTATCACCGACGAGAACAAGCCTGCCTTCCTGGGTGTGAGCGATATCCTCAGGCACTCAGCAGACAGGACGGTGCAGCTGCTCACCCGTGAGCTGGAGATACGTAAGGCAGAGCTCGAAGAAGAGTGGCACTTCTCCTCGCTTGAAAAGATATTCATCGAGAAGAGGATCTACCGTGACATCGAGGAGTGCGAGACATGGGAGGCAGTCATAGAAGCCATTGACAGGGGGCTCAAGCCCTATAAAAAGCTCTTCCGCAGTGAGATAACCCGTGATGACATCATCAGGCTTACAGAGATAAAGATCAAACGGATCTCAAAATATGACTCCTCACGTGCTGACGAACATATAAAGGGTATTGAAGACGGGCTTGAAGAGGTGTCGAGCCACCTGGCTAACATAGTTCCTTATGCAATCAATTATTACCGTCAGATTAAGAAGAAATACGGCAGGAAGATTGAACGCCGTACAGAGATAAGAAGCTTTGAGACTATTGAGGCTACCAAAGTGGTAGCTGCAAATGCCAAGCTCTACGTCAACCGCCAGGAGGGGTTCATAGGAACCGGACTGAAGAAAGACGAATATGTGTGTGACTGCTCAGACATCGATGATGCTATCGTGATAAGGAAAGATGGTACATACCTCATCACCAGGGTAATGGAGAAGCAGTTTGTGGGCAAGGATGTCGTTCACGTGCAGGTATTCCTGAGAAATGATACACGCACAATCTACAATGTGGTCTATCAGGATGGACGTGACGGGCCATATTACGTGAAACGGTGTTCACTCACGGGCCTTACACGCGACAAGGAGTACACTCTCGGCCGTGGCACCAACGGCACCCGCATTCTTTATCTGAGTGCCAACCCCAACGGTGAGGCCGAGGTGATCAGGGTGCATCACAAGCCCCGCGCCAGGCTCAAGAAGCTCACCTTCGATTTTGATTTCGGAGAGCTGGCTATCAAGGGTCGCGGGTCGATGGGTAACATTTTGACCAGAAACCCGGTACATAAGGTAACGCTGAAGGAGAAGGGACTCTCCACCCTGGGAGGACGCAAACTGTGGCTCGATGAGTCAGTGATGAGACTCAATGCTGACGGCCGGGGACGGTTCCTCGGAGAATTCGTATCGGAAGACCTGCTGCTCATCATCACCAAGGGAGGTCTCTTCCGCACAGCAGTGCCTGACCTGTCACTTCATTTTGAGGATAATATCCTGCTGCTTGAAAAATACAGGGCCTCAAAGATATTCTCTGCCGTATACTGGGACCAGGAGCAGGGATATTACTATGTCAAGCGGTTTGTCTTTGAAGAGTCAGAGAGGCTGCAGTGCTTCATTGATGAAAGTGAGGGATCAAAGCTCATCAGTCTGACGGAGGTTGAGTACCCCCGTCTTGAGATCAGCTTCGGTGGCAAGAATGAAGGAAGGAAGCATGAGATCATTGAAGTGGCAGAGTTCATCGGCGTGAAAAGCTATCGCGCCAAGGGCAAGAGACTCTCTAACTACAGTGTTACCGATATCCGTGAGCTTGAGCCTGTGGTGAAGAGCGAAGCAGCACCTCAGCCGGCAGAGCCTGAGGAGGAGGAAGATCAGAGCTCTCCCGATTCGCATGTTGTTTTGCCCGACGACCCCGCACAGATGAAACTCGATCTATAGCATACCTTGAATATTTACCTTATCGGATTCATGGGAAGCGGTAAAAGCACCGCCGGCAAGAAGATAGCCTCTTTGCTGCGATGGACCTTTGCTGATATCGACAGGCTGGTAGAGGAGCATGAGGGAGAGTCTGTATCAGGAATCTTTGCACACAGGGGGGAGGCTTATTTCAGAGAGGCAGAGAGTGCAACACTGCGTGCCGTGTCAGAAAGGTCAAGGACGGTGGTCGCCTGCGGAGGAGGAACACCCTGCTCACAGGAAAACATGGAGGTGATGGCTTCAACAGGTGTGACCGTCTGGCTCAGGCTGCCGGTGAAGGAGATCACAGAGAGACTCAGGAGATCAAATAACGTACGCCCGCTTCTGTCTGGCACCAGAGGAGGTGAACTGGATGCCAGGGTGGTACAGATGCTTGAGAGCAGGGAGTGCTGGTACAGGAAGGCAGACCTGGTAATTGACGCGGTGAATGACACTATTGAAGATATCACGGTTAAAGTCGCAGCTCTTGTAAGAGAGAGGGGAGGCTACCTCTAGGATTGTAAATTTTTTTGTATATTGTATGAGTGAGTCTGTAACTATTCCGGGATATGTCAAAACCTTACGGGCCAGGTTATAGTTTGATATTCTGGACTGACATGACACTGACAGTGATCACGGCAGCCAGCCTGCTGACTGTGATTGCCGGCCTGCCACTGTTTAAAGAGACCCCCCTCCTCTATTCAGCTTCACTGGTTGGCGCGGCTACGGGACTGGGAGTGATGGTGAGGGACCGATCCATGATTCCCCTGCTGAGAAGAGTGAGGCTGCAGGGCAGATTGCTTGCCGCCCCGGTGATGCTGCTTGTACTTTCAGTCCCTGCCGCTATCATATATATATCCTATGACCTGAGCGGAAAGGAGTCACTGAATCTGCTTGCAGCTCTTTTCTCCTCCCTTGCAGCCCTGATCTTTCTCTCTCTCCTGATCTCCATCTCCCTGCCCTCAATGGGTGCGCTGCTTCACCTTCATGCAGCAGAAAAGGGAGAGAGGAAGAATACCGACAGCCTGCAATGGAAGGCCCTTGCAGCAACAGCAGCACTGTTTGCAATACTGTTACTCTGGCAGATGCTTACTGACAGTGACCTGTCCGGTCTTGTGCTTATGGTTCCGTTGCTTTCCCTCTTTCTGATAATTTTTGACATCATCCTTGCAACCCGGTTCAGGAATACATTGCTGGCGGGACTTAAGAGGGGCCCGGCAGACGGTGCCCGTGCTGAGGGCGACACTTTTGCCACGCGCCATTCAGTGGTGGATACCGTTGGCAAACCCCGGACTGAAGATGCTGCTGCCGTGCCGTCCCGGGCTGAGGATATTGCTTCCGAGCCATCCAGGGTGGAGGGTAATGCTGTCCTGCCGTCCAGGGCTGAGGATGTTGCTGCAGCAACACAGCAGTCAGGCGGCTTCAGAAGTATACTGCTCTTTGCCAGTCACTATATTGATATCATATGCGGAAGAGTTGATCTCATTGTTGCCGGGGCAGATGACACCTATGTCTCCGAAGCTGTAAGAACCGCAGGTAAAACCTTTGACCCCGGGTTGTTGCCAGCCATCAGGAGCATAACCTCAGCGGACAGGTTCGGAGAAAAGATAAGACACGACGCAGAGGCTGTCGCTAAAAGCATCGAAAAATATTATGCAAACCCGGCAAGGAACACCGATATGCTGAGACTTCCAGGCATCTCCGGCAAGAGCATGATCGCCAGGGGTATATTGTTAAGTCCCAGAAAACCGGCTGTTTCTGAGATAATTAAGATGTTAAGTGAGTCAGATCCTGAGCTAAGACGTGCCGGACTCATTGCAGCCGGAAAATTTGGTTTTACCGAGTTGAGGGAGGAGGTGCTTCAGGCCCTCTGCTCACCTGAAACAGAAAAGGAAGCATTCCATATACTTCGACTTTTCGGACCTGAAGTCTATGGGGGTATCATCGGTCAGGCGCTGAAACCATCGAACAGTGAAAGGGAAAACCTGATGATCATCAGGCTGCTCAGCATGATGCCTCTCTCCGAGGTTGCACTGCATATGATTAACATGATTGCCGGAGGGAATATCTCTGTGCGGCTGAAAGCAGCCTGGTACCTGGCAGAACAGGGGTATGCGCTGCCGGCACAGCAGAAGCAGAAGATCGAAGAGATCATAAGTGAGACGGTTCATGCAGTGGCAAGAATCATTACACTGCAGCGGGAAGCCGTAAGAAAAAAATACTTTGTCCTGGCGGAAGCGCTGAGGTATGAGAAACATATGAATATTGCCTTCGTCCATGCTCTTGTGGCTCTGCTGGCAGGGATGGATTCCGCCGATATGATCCGCCGCCATTCATGCGACGGGAGTGCCGGAGGTGCAGAGACAGCCGCAGAGGCAGTTAAGTCGGCTTTACCCGGCAATCCGGAAAAGCCGCTGCAGGCTCTGCTGGGCAACCATACAGACAGGAGAAGGCAGAAAGAGATATCACTCTATTATCCACTGAGAGCGGCTGCGGGCCGCTCGCTGGTTTCATCAATTCTCTCCACGGAGCAGAATATTACCGGCGTATGGACCAAGGCCTGCGCACTTCACAAGGTGGCTGCTGAGGGCACCGGCATTGACAGGGAGCTGGCTGTGTCATATCTTTTCAGCAACAACCAGATACTCCAGGAGGAGGGCGCCAGGGCGATATGCGCCATAAACCGCGAATGGTACAGCGATGCGGAGAGGAGACTGCCTGAACATACCAGGAGCAGAATAGAAACTGTCATTAACGGAACAGTACCGGAAATGGCTATGATATTTGAGAAAACAAGGTTCCTGAGCCTCTGCTTCAGAAAGATACCCGAAGAGAGAATGATAATGCTCGCTACGGCGATGAGATACTCCGGGACTTTCGATGCGGAGTCGATGCCCGGGCAGATATCATGGATCGTTCCTTCGCATGAAGGTAAAAGCGGTTTGTATTCTCTTCCCGTAAGTGATATTACCGCCTTTGTCTTTCACTATTCCGAATACACTGATATCTTTGTAGAGTATATGAATAATCAGGGAAAGGCAACTGTCTGAAAAAGTAGGTATATATGGCTGACATGAATATAATTATCCGGCCAAACCCGTTCCCCGGCCTGAGGGCCTTCAGACCTGATGAGGGACATCTGTTCTTCGGACGCATGGAGAGTACTCTCAAGGTTACTGCCAGGCTGAAAGAGACCGGATTTGTTGCAGTGATCGGAGCATCAGGCAGCGGTAAGTCGTCATTGGTGCTGTCAGGGGTCATCCCTGCTCTCATGAAAGAGAATGCCGAAGAGAAAAAGGCATGGTCATATCTTGTCTTCAGACCTGACCACAATCCGGTTGACCGCCTGGCAGCGGAGCTGTCAGCCCTCTCTGCCGGAGCAGGGTTCACGCAGCTGTCAGTCTCATCCGTTTCTGCATCATTGCATAACAGGTCAGAAGGACTGACCGACGTGGTCAATAAAATAAGGAAAAACCTGCGGCAGCAGATAGTGATTGTCATCGACCAGTTTGAGGAGCTATTCAGATACAACTCTCCATCAGGGAAGGAGAATCCTGAAGATGATGCAACCGACCTCATCGATCTGCTGGTGAACGCTGCCCACAGGACTGATGAGGGGCTATATATCATCCTGACCATCAGGTCGGAGTATGTGTCCGAATGTTCACGCTTCCATAGCCTGACTAACCTGATGAACAGCAGCAGTTATCTTCTGCCTCAGATATCTCATGACGCCATTGCCTCAGTGATTGAAGACCCCGTAAGAGTGTCAGGGGCCTCTATTGACCGTTCACTTGTCAAGGTGATACTCTCTGACCTGACCGAAAGGCCCGGGCAGTTGCCGGTACTGCAGCATCTGCTCATGCGCCTGTGGAATCAGTGGAGCAGAAGCGGTGACATGAGCCGGCCTCTGAGCATTGCCGACTATGAAGCTGTAGGTCAGCTGAAGGGGGCCATCTCCCAGCATGCCGGTCAGGCTCTCGAATCTCTTGATGAGCGACACAGATATGTGGCATCACGAATCTTCCGTACCATAACTGCAAGGACAGAAGATGGAAGGGAATTGCGCAAGCCTGAGCGCATCATCTCCATCTCCAAAAAGACAGGCTGCACCATTGAGGAGATAATACAGGTGGCTGAGGTATTCAGAAGCCCTGAATACTCTTTCATCACCCCCTCCAAGGAGGTGCCCCTGACCACTGACAGTGTTATTGACCTGACACATGAAAGCATCATACGGCTTTGGAGTATGCTCCGAAAGTGGATGGACGATGAGGAGGCCTCGCGTAAACTGTACCTGCAGCTTGCCAGGGCGGCTGAACATTACCAGGAGGGCACCGGCAAACTGTGGACTGCCCCTGATCTTCTCCTGGCTGTCAGGTGGCGGGAGGAGAACAACCCTACGCTGGCATGGGCTGAGACTATTGACCCGGCCTTCGAGAGAACAATGCTCTTCCTGAGAAACTCCGAGGAGGAGTATGCAGTCAGGGAAGAGTACCACCGGAAGACGGGTACGGAGAGGATAAAGCGGACGAGGCTGATAGCAGGGTTACTTGGTTTAATGGCGCTGATAACCCTCATAGCTCTCGGTACTGTTTTTTCACTTCGCAACAAAGCCGAGAAACAGAGGTCGGTAGCACTGCAGATGAAAGATGAGGCACTGGCAATCAGCGACCTGCTTAGTGACAGCCTGAACTCGCTCCAGGATACCCTGCAAACGGCATCGATGCAGGCAGGACTCGAAAGAGTGAATGCTCTCGCCGCTGTCACCAGGGCTGAAAAGGCGGAAGAAAAAGCGGCTGAGGCAGAACGTACTGCCAGGGAATCGGCCTCGGAGAAGGCGGCAGCTGTGGCGGCAGCCGTGGAGGAGAGCAGACGGAAAATGCTTGCTGTGGCTACCTCCCTGTCAGTGAGGTCATTGAATTATTCCGGAGAGAAAGACCTGCAGATACTGCTGGCCAGGCAGGCTTATATGTTCAACGACAGGCATTCGGGAGCAGAGGATGACCCCGATCTTTTCACCGCCCTCTACGATGTGGCGAAGAGATACGGTAACAGGTACTATTCCCGATTCGGTACTGAAGGTATTATAATGACGGCAATGGCTGAAGATCCTGTCAGTCACTATGTATATACCGCTGACAGCGAAGGTCGTGTGCTGCGATGGCAGAGCGACCAGGCTGCCTTGAGTCACAGAACGATCTGGTCAGGAGACAAGATCATAGGGGTAATGAGAATCAGTCCTGATGCTTCGTGGCTGGCCTGCGGCACCGAGGCTTCAGAGATAATCATGATACCCCTCGCTGATGACTCTATAGGTTATACCATGAATGGCTCTGGAGGGAGAGTCACTTCCCTCGCGTTCTCTGCCGGCAGTGACCGGCTCTGGTCATCACTCAGCAACGGCACAGTCAGTGAGTGGGATCTGGCATCGCGGCATGAGAGTGTGATTGGCAGCTATCCTTCAGGGATAGCTGCGCTGGAGATGTCGGCAGATCACTCCTTGATGGCCGCGCTCACACAGGAAGGAAAGGTGCTGCTCTGGGAGACGTCCGCACCGGATAAACAGTTCGTTCTCGAAAGCAATGACAGCAGGATCACTGCACACAAGTTCCTCCCGCGGGATAACATGCTGGCCACAGGTGACGGTGAAGGAACAATGCAGATATGGAATACCCGCGGCAGGAATGTGGAGGAGAGCATTGAGGGCCATCTCAGTGCCATAAGGTGCATAGCATGCAACCATCGTGACGAGCAGATAGCCACAGCAGATGAATCGGGTGAGATAAGACTCTGGTCTGCAAGCGATCTGAGCCAGCCTCCGGTGGTGATCTCAGACAGCGAAAAGGAGATTGTTTCGATGACCTTCACCGATCAGGGCAACACCTTCCTTGCAGCTGCCGGCAGCTATGTTACACGGCGGCCGGCGCATGTGAGAGGCATGACCGACGGTCTTTGCGATAAGGTCACCCGCAACCTCTCGGAGCAGGAGTGGAACGCATTCGTGGGGCGCGATATTGAGTATGAGCCAACCTGCCCGGATATGGCATACCGCATCAGGGTGAGGGAGATCATCGGAGCCAGGTAAAAACATTTAGTTGCTTCTGGTGTTAAAACTGAAAGCCGGTCACCCATCCGGATGAAATGGCTATTTTTGCATTCTGATCAACTAAAAAAAACCTTTAATGAAAGACCAAAAAGTACTGCTGATGATCCTTGACGGCTGGGGTATAGGAGACGGAACCAGAAGCGATGTCATCAGCACAACGGGTACACCCAACATAGACGCAATCAAAAAAATATATCCCTCCTCCCGTCTGCTTACCTCCGGCGAGGATGTCGGGCTGCCTGAAGGCCAGATGGGAAACTCCGAGGTCGGCCATCTGAATATAGGAGCAGGGCGAGTGGTATACCAGGACCTGGTCAAGATCAACAAGGCATGCCGCTCAGGAGAGATACGATCAAACAAAACGCTCGCAGATGCTTTCGCCTATGCACGTGATAAGGGGGTAAAGGTTCACTTCATGGGCCTTCTGTCCGACGGCGGGGTACACTCTCTTGACACCCACCTCTATGCACTGTGCGATATGACCATGGACTACGGTCTGCGGGAGGTGTGGATCCATGGCTTCGGCGACGGCCGCGATACTGACCCGCGCAGCGGAAAGGGTTATATGGCCAGCCTCCTGAAACACCTGGAGAAGAGCAATGGCAGGGTGGCCTCCTTTGTGGGCAGGTACTATGCGATGGACCGCGACAAGCGATGGGAGAGGATCAGGGAGGCATATGACATGCTGGTGCATGGGATTGGAAGACCCACCAATAACATACTCAGCGCTATGCAGGAGTCGTATGACGCGGGGGTGACTGATGAGTTCATGAAGCCGATAGTGGTCACGGATGATGACGGCAGGCCTCTGGCAACGGTGGCTGAAGGAGATGTGGTTGTCTTCATCAACTTCAGGAACGACAGGGCACGCGAGCTGACAATGGCACTGACACAGCAGGATATGCCGGAGGCAGGTATGAAGACCATCCCACTCTATTATCTGACCATGACCCCCTACGACGACAAGTTCGAGGGCCTTCACATCATATTCCCAAAAGACAATGTGGAGAGAACCCTCGGGGAGATACTCGGCGAGCTGGGGAAAAAGCAACTAAGGATTGCCGAGACGGAGAAATATGCGCATGTGACCTTCTTCTTCTCGGGAGGCAGGGAGAAGGAGTTCCCCGGAGAGGAGAGAATACTTATCCCTTCACCCCGCGTGGCCACATATGACCTTCAGCCGGAGATGAGCGCCTATAAGGTCAGGGATGCGGTCACCGGGGAGATTGCAAAGAAAAAATTTGATTTTATCTGCCTCAACTTTGCCAACGGAGACATGGTTGGCCATACGGGGGTCTATGAGGCGATACAGAAGGCCATCAGGGCTGTTGATGAATGTGCCGGTGATGTTGTCAGGGCTGCTGTTGCAAACGGATATGAGGTTTTGGTCATCGCTGATCACGGTAATGCCGACTATGCTCTGAATCCTGACGGATCACCCAACACTGCCCACTCACTCAACCCTGTGCCGCTATACCTGGTCAGCAACAGGTTCAGCAAGGTGAGAGAGGGAATCCTCGCCGATGTGGCACCTACTATACTGACCCTCATGGGGCTTCCCATACCTGAAGAGATGACCGGCAAACCACTTGTATAGGAGGATATGCTTCAGATTAACGACACCATTGTCTCACTTGCACTCATTGAGAAGGATTTTGTTTGTGACCTGAAGAAGTGCAGAGGCAGTTGCTGCCGCTACGGTGACACGGGTGCACCCCTGACGCCTGATGAAGCCTCGACCCTCGAAAGGATCTGGCCTGAACTCTGGCCATACCTGAGGCCGGAGGGGATAAGGGCCATAGATAAGCTGGGCACCAGCATCAAGGATATTGAGGAGGAGGATGTAACTCCCCTGATAAACAATGAGGAGTGTGCCTATACAATCATCGAAGAGGGTATCTTCAAATGCGGCATTGAGATGGCATTCAATGCAGGAGCGGTAGATTTCAGGAAACCGCTCTCATGCCACCTCTTCCCGGTAAGGGTGAAACAGTACCGCGATTTCAGGGCCGTGAACTACGAAGAGAGGTCTATCTGCAGGCCTGGTGCCGCCGCCGGCACCAGGCAGAGAATAAAACTGTATGCCTTCCTCAGGGAGCCACTTATAAGGGCTTTTGGGGAAGAGTGGTATGATAAACTGCAATGGTCAGCAAACGAATACGCCAAAAACAAATAATCATGGAAGTAATTAAGAGTTACATTGAAACAAACAGGGAGAGATTTCTTGAAGAGCTTTTCGGGCTCATACGTATCCCTTCAATCAGTGCATCCGAAGCCAACAAACCTGAGATGGTGAAGGCAGCGGTATATATCCGTGACCTGCTCATCGGAAACGGGGCTGACCGTGCGGAGGTCTATTCCACACCGGGTAACCCCATCGTTTACGGTGAGAAGACCATAGACCCTTCACTGCCTACAATTCTTGTGTACGGCCACTATGATGTTATGCCGGCAGAACCGATCGACAAATGGCTGTCGGCCCCGTTTGAGCCTGAGATACGTGAAGGCAAGATATGGGCCCGCGGTGCCGACGACGACAAGGGGCAGCTGTTTATGCACCTGAAGGCCTTTGAGATGATGAATGCCACCGGCACACTGCCGTGCAATGTCAAGTTCATGATAGAAGGCGAGGAGGAGGCCGGCTCTGAGAGCATCGCCGGATTCTGTTCTGAGTATAAAGAGATGCTTCGCTCAGACGTAATACTCGTCTCCGATACCACTATAATCTCTGCAGACACTCCGTCAGTCACCTCCGGGCTGAGAGGCCTGTCCTATATCCAGATAGAGGTCACCGGCCCCAACCGCGATCTGCACTCCGGTCTCTACGGCGGGGCAGTGATGAATCCCTGCAATGTGATATGCGATATGATTTCACAGCTAAAGGACAGCGACGGGCGGGTAACCATCCCGGGGTTCTATGATGATGTGTCAGTACCCACCGATACCGAGAGGGCAAAGATGGCCGAAAGACCTTTTGAACCGGCAAAATACATGGAGGCAATAGGGGTTGAAGCACTGGCATCGGAAAAGGGATTCACCACACTGGAGAGCACAGGCATCAGGCCGACGCTGGATGTCAACGGCATCTGGGGCGGTTATGTTGGCGAAGGTGCAAAGACGATACTACCCTCCAGGGCTTATGCGAAGATCTCAATGAGGCTTGTGCCTTTCCAGAAAGCTGAAAAAATAGCCGGGATGGCAATAGAGCACATAAAGGCCATTGCACCGGCAGGGGTAAAGGTATCAGCAGAATATCTTCATGGCGGCGAAGCTTATGTCAGTCCGCTTGATACTTCCGAATACCTTGCTGCCGAACGGGCCTACGAGGAGATCTTCGGTAAGAAGCCCATCCCGGTCCGCAGCGGTGGCAGCATACCTATCATCTCAACTTTTGAAAAGATTCTCGGGGTCAAATCGATACTCATGGGGTTCGGGCTGGAGGATGATGCCATACACTCACCCAATGAGAGCTATCCTCTCGAAAACCTCTTTGCGGGGATGAGGGCGATACCGCTCTACTTTAAATACTATGCCGAGATGAAGAAGGCAGGGAAATAACTGCCGCCGCTGCGCGGTTGAATTCATGTCGCTGATTTGTAGTCAGATATAAGCTATTGCTGCGCGGCTGAACCCATGTCGTCACCGGGTTGTCAGATGCAGGGTCGCCGATGTGTGGCTAGTCAATTTTCAGTTTCAGCAGCTCAACCCTGGTGGGTGTGCTACGCAGCACCGTGAAGAGGTTGGAGCCTACACGTATGTGCTCCTGCTGGCGCGGTATGTTACCGTGAACATAAAGGATCAGCCCTGCAAGAGTGGTATACTCGTCACTCTCGGGCAGTCTCAGGTCCAGCTCCTCATTGAGGTAGTCAATGTCAAGCCTGCCGGAGAGGACATACTCCTTCTCGTTTATCTTTTTCTCCACCAGGTCACTGGTGTCATGCTCGTCTTCAATGTCACCCACTATCTCCTCGAGGACATCCTCAATGGTGACCACCCCCGAGGTGCCTCCAAACTCGTCAACGACCAGTGCGATGCTCTTCTTGGCATCGGAGAGCATCCTGAGCACCTTGTTCGCTGTCATGGTCTCAGGTACCACCACCAGTTTCCTCATGGCCGATTCTATGTCCGCCGGCTCATGAAGGATATCCTTTAGCTCGTAATAACCCACCATATTGTCAATGTTATCACGGTAGAGCAGTATCTTTGAATGGCCTGATAAAATGAATTGCTGCTTAAGCTCCTCCGTGGCCGACTCCAGGGGCAGGGCGACGATCTCCGTGCGGGGTACCATGCACTCGCGCGCCTTTACTGACGAAAAGTCCAGAACATTCTGGAAGATCCGCAGGCTGCTGCTCTCCTCGTCCTTCTCCTCTTCAGTCTCTACCAGGTCATTGACGAAGTGATCGAGATCAATGCGGGTGAAGATCCTGTTTTCCTGCTCATTACGCTCCGTACGGATACCGAAGAAGAGCCTCATGAGGATGTTGGCAAGCCACAGGGTGAATTTGCTGACGGGATAGAAGAGATAATAGAACAGGGCAGTGGGAATTGCAAAGAGGTTTAGAAAGAAATTGGGATTCAGCCTGATAACCGATTTAGGCAGGAAATCTCCCAGCACCAGTATTATGACTGCCGTTATGATCGTCTGGATCAGAAATATGATAACCTCGGAGGGAATAATATGCATCAGCCACCGCTCGATCATATCAGCTGCCAGCATACTGAATACAACAGTAGCAAAATTGACCCCGATGAGCATTGTAGAGATATACTGGCCAGGGTTACGGGCAAAGACAGAGATTATTCCCGACCCGAACAGCCCGTGCTTGCGGTCAAGCTCAATGCGAAGCTTGTTTGAGGAGACAAAAGCCAGCTCCATGGCCGAGAAGAAAGCGGCCAGCAGTATGGCAAACGAAATGATCACCAGCGGGTTCATCACCCAAAGTTACATTTTTTTTCTCTGAGAGTCGCGCACTGCAGCCAGGGCAAAAGCTACCGCTGACATTAACAGCCAGAGCCAGGAACCCCGCAAGCCGTTAAGGCTGATCTCCCGTATGGCAATGCCAAGGCATACCAGCCCGAGAACAGCCCAGACTATCTCAATCAGCAGGAGTGACTTTTTGCTCATTTTCCACGTATATGGTAGCGCTTACATTCTTGATCTTCCACTTGGAAAGCCGCGGGTCTGACTCGAATCCCGTACCCATGATTATCTGATCCTTGCCTGTGATCCTGACAAACCTGTCGGACCATACGCTCGCCTTGGGTTCACTCCAATAGAGGAGTTCGGTTTCAAGAATGTCACCCTCGGTATTAACGGCCACAACGCTGTCACGCAGTTCCCAGAGTTCATCCTTTTCTGTGTACCGTGCGTACTGTGCAGTGATACTGGCCTGGGGCTCCGTTTTCTTGTCATAGAAAAGCACCGTCAGTCCTTCCGGAAAAAGGGTATAGGGCTGCTCTTCGTTGGAGAACTGCTGTATAAGTGGTGTCTGTACCAGCAGCGTCACCTTGCCCGAGTCGGAATACATTGTTTCAACATCCCGGGCTGTCAGCGACGGCAGCTCTCTTATCTGAAGCTCCCTGACGGGTAGCTCACTGTTATCACAGGAAGAAAGCAAAGCAGTCCCGGCAATCAGGACTGCTCCAACAATTGAATATGTTCTGCCGGAAGGCACGGTGGGTTACTCCTTCTTAAACCTTACTGTGGTTGACTCAATTATCCAGCCCCCAACCTGGTATGGAGCTCCCTCTTCCACGAGGCTTCTGAAGAATGCCTCTTCCTTGGTGGGGAAGAGCCTTGCGTAGTTGGCTATCCTCTCGTCAACCTGTCCCTTCAGTCCCGGGTCAGTATTCTTTGCACGTACAAGATAGTCGACCACAACCCAGTAGACAGTCTGGTTTTCAAAGGTCTCACCAATCCGTGCGCCGGCATAGGCTTCTGCAATTATAAAGAGAGCATTGCCATTGGTGGGGTCCAGTGAGTAAGCTGCCTTGGCAAAATCACGCGCGGCCTGTTTGCTGTCGGAGGTGAGTTCGAGAGTGGCCAGCTTGGTCAACAGACCTGATTTTACTTTAAGGTCCGTCTCCATCTCTATGGCTTCAGTATAATATTTTTCAGCCTCATTGTAATTTTTACGTGCCACATTCATCTCGGCAAGCTGTGCTGCTGATGTGGCATTGGGCTCGCAGCGGTAGAGGTTGGTGGCTGCCTTGAAGTAAAGTTCTGAATCCCTGCATCCTGTCTCCGTAAGAAGTGACAGCACCTTCTTCAACGTTGCGGTGTCAGATGGATTTTTATCAACGCCTTCCGCAAAGAGTTCCTCGATACTTGAGCATGAGGCGGCTCCGCTGGACCTGAAGACGGCATCAATATTTTTTTTGGCATCGAGGTAGCGGCGGTCATCTGGCTTGCGCGCCAGCTGGCTGTCAACAACTTTCATCGCCTCAGCGTAGGCTTTGATGACTGTCGGTGAGTCTATGAGATCAAGCACGAAACACTTGGCCGTAATGGCCATGTAAAGGCTTGAATAGGTATAGTCAAAACTCTGAGGTGATATTGCCATCACGCCGCTGATGATGTCATAACACTTTTTCGCATATTCGGGGTCATTGCCCCCGAACTCATACAGGGCAAATGCCTTGCGCAGATTATTTGACTCTGACTCGTTGAAGTATTTTGTGCGCTGGTCAAGTATCATAAGCACAGTGTCAATATATGCCTTCTCACCCGACTTGCGGAAGAAATCCTTGTACATGGTCTCACCCTTGATATAGGTATTCTTTGATGATCCGGGACAGTCGTTGAAGACCGGTCTCCAGAACTGGACGGCCATGTTGTAATCCTTGTTCTCGTAATAGGTTGAGTAAAGCGATGTGTTACGAAGGCACATTACGCTGTCCTCACCCCTGCCAAAAGGGGTGCCGGTTTCAACACCTTTCTGTGCCTGAGAGGTAATTGAGATTGCTGCCAAAAGAGCTGCCGCAGCCACCACGCTTAATGTTCTTTTCATCTCTTTCTTTAATTGTTAATCATACTTTGCTTTCAGGAACCAGTAGTCAAAAAGGTTGAGACTGGTGCCTATCGTTATCCGTGTCTCCCTGACCATGCTGTCATCGGGGCTACCCCTGCCTGACATGTCCACGAAGAGGGAAAGCCGTGATCTCGATCTTCTCATCGGTATACCAGCTCCAAAAGTTATGCCGTACTCATTGAGCTTGTCACCCTCAAAGAGAGTATAACTCTCACCGTAACGGCAACCTATGCGGTATTCCAACCGATCAAAAAAACTGTAATTGGAGTATTTGTCGGGAATATATTCAGCTCCGGCGTGGAGTGATATGGCATCCCTGTAGGTTCCGTAGGTATGGGGAAGAGATGCTTCTGTCCATTTCGAGTAGACGATGTCAGCCCCAGCAGTGAACTTATCGCTTTTGCCGACAGCTATCCCTCCCCTTATTGTTGCCGGGAGGCGACTGGTGATGCTGCCGCTGGCCTGGAAGAGGGTGTCAGAGGAGAGAAGCGATGTCCGAATATTCGAATACCTGAAGATGATATCATCGGTGCTTGTCTTAAGGTTGAAGGAGGGGGTGAAGTTGAATCCTGCATTGACATACCAGCTGTCGGGCAAGGGAAGCATCACCTGCATCGAGGCTTCAAGGCCTATCCCGTTCATGGCTACGCTGCCCTGCTTCCTCGTATTGAAATAGTTGTTGTCAGAGGTGAATATGAAGTCGTTGAGACGGGTGACCTCACCAAATATCAGGAACATGTTCATCCCTGCGGAGATATGCCTGAAGGGCGAGTATCCGGCTCCCAGCAGTACCTTTTGATAGCCGCCCGTACCCTTGTGTTGATCATATATGCCGCCGGCAATCCCATCGGAGGAGGTTTCACCCCCAATATTGTAGGAGGCATTGGAGTAAGGCACAATGGCGGCCGCAACTCCCAGACCCTTCATCACCGGAAATCCCAGCAAAAGGTGCGAGAAAGTGAGATCCTGGGTATAGTATGTCAGATCATTTTCATCGAGCTTGATCACACCGTAATCGAGTCCGAAGTCAAAGAGAAATGATGCGGTATCTATGCTGCTGTATGACGCCGGAGTGAGATAATTGAGAGTGAGGTTATCCCTGAGGCCGCTGCTGATGCCACCCATGGCACGGCTTCTGAATGTTCCCTGTTGCTCCATGTTGCCGATGCCGTATCTCGCAAAGGGAGAATATACATTTTTCTGGGCTGCTGCTCCTGTGGCCAGGAGGGCGAAAAGGCATATCAGGACAAATCTTCCGGTTCTACACATTGGTTTCAAGTAAAAAGTTTAATCCCTCAGCCACAAGATCCGGGTGATAAAACATTTTTTTGTCGCTTCTTGACATAATCATCATGCCATCACCTCCCGTGATCACTGTGACAAGCCTGGGGTGCTTTTCTTCGAATGTGCGAATATACTCATTTATTTCAAATACGATTCCTGTGACGACGCCTCCGGCTATTGCATCTTCGGTTGTCTTGCCCGGGAATGAGAAGCTGTCGTATTTTCTTACCAGTGGCAGACGGCCGGTGAAATCATGCAGTGCACGGAACCGCATTGCAAGACCCGGGGATATGCTGCCTCCGCGGTACGCTCCTCCGCTGATGAGGTCGATTGTCAGGGCACTGCCGGCATCAATGACCAGGATGTCAGATTCCGGGTGATGTACCAGCGCACCTGCTGCTGCCGCAGGTCGGTCAACGCCGAGCGAGGCAGGAGTGTCATAGTCAATGATGAAAGGATAGCGCGACCGCCATGTGAGATGATGTACTCTGCTACTGGTTTTCCCGAGAAAGGACAACAGCACCGAGGGATCGACGCTTACGCTGGAGACGATGGCGCCGCTTATCCGCACACTGCCCATGAATTTACTGATCGCCTCCGGGTCAGCAGACCCGAGCCGCTCTTTCCTTACCAGCACTTTGCCGTCAAAAAGAGTTGCCTTGGTACCGGTATTGCCGATGTCGATTACAAGATTCACTGGCCTGCCTCCTGCTTTATGGTTGATTTGTGCCAGGAGAGGATCTTCCCGAAGATCTCTATGGCCTGGGAGACTGAAGTAACGCCCCTGACGGTAAGGCTTAGCTTGCCGTTGCCCTGCTTCACTGTCATGCTGCCCTGTTTCCTGTTGACATAGTTCATTACTGAGATGAAGAGAGGATCACTGTAAAACTGTGATGTGCGGTCTGTCACAAAGTTAGCAATCATTGTGCTGTTTTTTAATATTACTCTCTCAATACCAATACCTGAGGAGATCCATTTGAGCCTTACAATATCCAGCAGGGCAAGGGCAGGAGGAGGAGGAGGTCCAAACCTGTCGGTAAGATGTGATTCAAAGGCTGCCAGTGCGGTCTCATCCCTGATATCGTTAAGCTCCTTGTAAAGCCTGATACGCTCCGGTATGTTTGACACATATTCATCAGGGAACATTATCTCCAGATCTGTCTCTACCGTCACATCAGCAACGAACCGCCTGGTGTCAATGACCTTCTCAGGTTCACGCACTGCAGCTGCAGCCGGGAAGAGATCACCGAACTCTTCGTCCTTCAGCTCCCGGACAGCCTCTTCGAGTATCTTCTGGTAGGTCTCGTACCCTACATCGGCAATGAAGCCGCTCTGCTCTCCCCCGAGCAGGTTCCCGGCACCGCGTATGTCAAGGTCCTGCAGCGCTATATTGAATCCGCTCCCCAGCTCATAGTTCTCCTCAATAGCCTTGAGCCTCTTCCTGGCTTCACCGGTGAGCACAGAGAGGGGTGGAGTGAGGAGGTAGCAGAAGGCCTTCTTGTTGGAACGGCCCACCCTGCCGCGCAACTGGTGCAACTCTGAGAGCCCGAACTTGTGTGCATCATTGATAAAGATGGTGTTGGCATTGGGGATGTCAAGTCCCGATTCGATGATGGTGGTTGCCAGAAGCACATCATAGTCGCCCCTGATGAAGTCGAACATAACGTTCTCTATCTCCTTTCCTTCCATGCGCCCGTGTACCACTGCCGTCTTTACCTCCGGACAGATGCGGTTGATGGTGGCCCTCACCTCCATGATATTTTCTATCCTGTTGTTAATGAAGAATACCTGTCCGTTACGGCTCACCTCGTAGACGATTCCTTCACGGATAATATCATCATTGAAGCCGTGCAGCTCAGTGATGATCGGCATCCGGTTAGGGGGTGGCGTGGTTATTATCGAGAGATCGCGTGCACCCATGAGGGAAAACTGCAGCGTGCGGGGTATGGGAGTGGCGGTCATGGTCAGGGTGTCAACACCTGCCCTCAGGCTCTTGAGCCTCTCCTTCACTGCCACGCCGAACCGCTGCTCCTCATCAATGATCAGCAGGCCGAGATCCTTGAACCTGACCTCCTTGCCCGTCAGCTTATGAGTACCCACGATGATGTCTATATCGCCGTCAGCCAGCTGCTTCAGTATCTGCCTCTGCTCCGCGGGCTTACGGTGTCTGCTTATGTAATCAACACGTACAGGGAAGTTCTCGAAGCGTGAGGTGAATGTCCTGTAATGCTGAAGAGCAAGTATTGTAGTTGGAACAAGCAGGGCTGTCTGCTTGCCGTCTGTAGCAGCCTTGAAAGCGGCCCTGACAGCCACCTCGGTCTTGCCAAAGCCGACGTCGCCGCACACCAGCCGGTCCATGGGCACCGGCGCCTCCATATCTTCCTTGACCGCTATGGTACTGGCCATCTGGTCGGGAGTATCCTCCCAGATGAAGGAGGCCTCAAGCTCTCTCTGAAGATAAGAGTCGGGTGAGAAGGCAAAGCCGCCGGAGGCCTTTCGTTTTGCGTAGAGCTTGATGAGATCACGGGCAATATCCTTGACCTTTTTCCTGGTGGCCTGCTTCATCTTCTGCCAGGCGCCGGTGCCCAGCTTGTTGATACGCGGCGGTGTGTCATCCCTGCCCTTATACTTTGAGATGCGGTGCAGTGCATGGATACCCACAAACAGTATGTCATTGTCGCGGAAGACAAGCTTGATGGCCTCCTGCACACGGCCGTTGACCTCTATCTTCTCCAACCCCCCGAAACGGCCGATGCCATGGTCGGAATGCACTACGTAATCCCCGGGATTGAGATCGGTGAGCTCCCTGATGGTCATGCTGTCACGCCGGGTGAAGAACCCCTTGATGCGGAACTTGTGATAGCGGTCAAATATCTGATGATCAGTGTATACTGCGATTCTAAGATCGTGATCGGTGAAACCCTGGTGAAGGTTGAGGAGCAGGGGAGTAAACTCTGCTGATGGGTCCGTCTCCGCAAAAATATCCTTCAGCCTCTGTTCCTGGACCTCGCTCTCCGAGATGATGAAGTTGCGGTAACCGTCATGCACGTTTGATACCAGCCTGGAGGTCAGCAGCTCGAAGTTTTTATTGAAGGAGGGCTGCGGCTCAGTGCGGAAGGCGACAGTTGTTATATCTTCAGATGGCCTTCCTCTTCCGAAGAAGATCTGCCTGTGACGTGCACAGAGCTCTTCGAGATGGCGCCCTGTGATGATGATGTCACGGCGGTCACTTATCTCCCCCTTGTTGCTGCGCGTGTGTGCCTGCGACCAGATGGCATCAGTCTTCTCTATGATGAAGTCAAAGTTGTCACTCCAGATAATTGATGACGGCGGAATGAAATCGATGAAGCTGTCGTTGCTCTCCGTGAAGGCCAACTCCCGGATGTCAGGGATGACCTGTACCTCATCGTGGATCTGCAGGGAGAGCTGGTCATCCGGATTGAACGACCTGACAGAGTCGACCTCCTCGCCGAAGAAGTCGATACGGAAAGGTTTGTCTGAAGCATAGGAGAAGAGATCAATGATGCTGCCACGGACAGAATACTGCCCCGGCTCATAGACGAATTCGGTCCTGTTGAAGCCATATTCCCGCAGCACCTCCTCGAGAAACTCTGTTGAGAGCCTGGCACCCTTTTTAATGGAGAAGGTGTTCTTCCTGAGGTTGCTCTTGCTGACGACCTTCTCCATTACCGACTCGGGATAGGTGACAATGATGCATTTTCTCCTTCCCGAACTGAGAAAGTTCAGGACCTCGGTTCGGAGTATCATGTTTGCCGGCTCGGTCTGGTCATACATCACAGACCTTTTGTATGATCCCGGGAAGAAGAAGATATTGTCATCACCCAGCAATGCGGTGAGGTCATTGTAGAAGTAGGCCGCATCCTCTTTCTCCGGGAAAAGCACCACGTGGGTGGTGGGCTGCTGCGACAGGGCACCGGCCATCACCACGGCCCTGGATGAACCGGTGAGACCGTGGATCATCACAGGCTCATTGCTGTCACCGGCAAGAAGTTGTTCCAGCGTCCCGAAGGAGGGATGCTGCCGGTAGATATCTCTGAAGACGGTGCTGGCCATATGATTTTCCTGAGGGAGCAAAATTAGCAAACGGAGTGGTCTCCGCAAAGGAAAAGATGCTCGTGTGGCATCGTGCTGAACCTTAACAGCACAATCCGATCAGTTGCTTCACCATCTCCGTGGATCCGCAGTAGAAGGGAGTTCGCTGGTGGAGCGATTCGGGAGGGATGGCCATTATCCTCCTCATACCGTCAGTTGCCAGTCCTCCTGCCTGCTCGATGATGAATGAGACCGGATTGCATTCATAGACCAGCCGCAGCTTCCCGGAGGGATAGATTATCGAGGGCGGATAGAGGAAGATGCCGCCGGTGAGCAGGTTGCGGTGGACATCAGATACCAGCGAGCCTATGTAACGGGAGATATAGGGACGCCCTGATGAAGGTTCATTCTCCTGGCAGTACTTTATGTATCTCTTTACCCCGTCAGGAAATTTGATGTAGTTGCCCTCATTGACTGAATAAATTCTGCCTGACAGGGGAGTCCTGATATTCGGGTGGGAGAGACAAAACTCCCCGATGGTCGGATCCAGTGTGAATCCGTTGACACCATTGCCGGTGGTATATACCAGCATGGTTGAGGAGCCGTAGATAACATACCCGGCAGCTACCTGCCGTGTGCCCTCCTGGAGGAAGTCTTCCACTTTTGCCTCGGCCTCACGCTCGCTTACACGCCTGTAAATGGAAAAGATAGAGCCGACTGATACATTGTAGTCGATGTTCGACGAGCCGTCGAGCGGATCCATACAGACCACGTATTTCCCGCGCTGTGACAACTCATTTGTAAATATGATCTCATTCTCATTTTCCTCTGAGGCGACACCGCAGCACTCGCCGGAGGCCTTCAAAGCGTCAATGAACACATCATCGGCATAGCGGTCGAGCTTCTGCTGCTCTTCGCCCTGGGGATTCTCGTCTCCCGAGCGTCCGAGGATCTCAACCAGCCCCGCTTTGCGTATCTTCGCATTGACCATCTTCGCAGCCGTGCCGATATGATGAAGCAGGCTGGAGAGCTCGCCGCGGGCATAGGGGAAATCCTTCTGTCTCCTGATGATAAAGTCATTCAGGCTGATGATGTCATAGCTTGGCATGGCAGGTTGGTTTAGTATGCGGATAGTCAGTTGAGGTCAGCCCTGAAGGCAGCCCTGTAGGCATATACCTTACCGAGGTTGTTGTAAAGCTCATAGCCGAAGGTAACTGATTTGGCTCTCTTATGCAAACTGTTTGAGGAAGGGAAGTAGTACCACTCTTCGCTAAATGAGAGCTTGCCGATCAGTGACCTGTCATCACCGAATTCGCGCTCTATCTCCTTAACATCATCAACGGAGAGCGCCTCGCCGCTGTGATAGTCATAAACCGTAAGCGTGCCGTCATAAATGCGCGTGAAGATGCTGTTTATGAAATCTGCTCCACGGTAGCCGGCAACCTTTTCCGTTTCCCAGGGATCACCCTCAGGGTCAGGTTTTATTATCACCTCGGTGACGATGTCAGAGGCTATCAGGATTGCGTCCGGGGACAGCGAGTCAGTGACGGTGAGTTCGGGGTGTGCTGCCCCTGCGGGCTCGGATGCAGTCTCACTCTTGAGATGTCTCCCGCGCTCATTGCATGCAACCATGAGCATTATCAACAGCATTGATGCAACGATATTTCTCATGCAGGTTGGTTTTTCCGGTTAAAGCTTAATCTTTCCGCGGCTCTCCTGCCGGTGAGCCTGCCTTCAGCAAAGACCGTGATGCCGTTGACGATGGTAGTCATGACCCTGCTACGGAGAGTGGTTCCCTCCAGGGGTGACCAGCCGCACTTGCTGAGGATGTTTTTGCCGGAGACGGTCCATGGCGCATCCGGATTGACCAGCACTACGTCAGCTTTGTATCCTTCTCTCAAAAAGCCTCTCCCGGCTACGCTGAAGATGACAGCAGGGTTGTGGCACATTTTCTCAACCACTGTCTCAGGTGTCAGCTCTCCGCGGTGGCACAGCTCGAGCATCACGGTTAGGGAGTGCTGGATCATCGGACCCCCGGACGGTGCCGAGAAGTATGGAGCCATCTTCTCCGTCAGTGTGTGCGGCGCATGGTCGGTGGCGATGACGTCTATCCTCCCGTCGCGCACAGCCTGCAGCAGCGCCTGCCTGTCTGACTCCCTTTTGATCGCCGGGTTCCATTTTATGAGCGTTCCCTTCTCCTGGTAGTATGAATCATTGAACCAGAGATGGTGAACACATACCTCCCCGATAATCTTCTTTCCTGACGGATCACGCCGGGCGGTGAGCAGGGCTGTCTCCTCGGCAGTGGAGAGGTGAAGCAGATGCAGCCCGGTACCTGCGCGGACGGCACGGTCGACGGCAACAGACGAAGAGGCGTAGCAGGCTTCACGACTGCGGATGAGCGGATGGTACGACGGGTCTATCCCATCACCATACTCTTCATGATAGGCTGCGCTGTTGGTCCTGATGATCTTCTCGTCTTCACAGTGGCAGGCTATGGGTATGTTCCTGATTTTAAAGATGGAATCAAGGGCTTCTTCATCACTGACAAGCATATTGCCGGTGGAGGCACCCAGAAAGAGTTTTATTGCAGGCACACTGCCTGGGTCGGCAGCCAGCAGCTCACCGATATTGCTGTCGGTGGCACCGAGGTAGAAGGAGTAGTTTACCACGGATTTCTCTGCGGCCAGGGCGTTTTTATTCTCCCACTCGGCGATGCTCACCGTCGGCGGCATGGTGTTGGGCATCTCCATGAAGGATGTCACCCCGCCGGCGGCGGCGGCCGCGCTCTCGCTGGCAATATCTCCCTTGTGCGTTAGCCCGGGCTCACGGAAATGCACATGATCATCTATCACTCCGGGAAGGACCCACATGCCGGTGGCATCAATGATCTCAGTGTCGCTGCCGGCGGGGCACTTCCCGGGAGGGCAGATATGTTCTATGCGGTCACCGCTGATGAGCAGGTCGGCGCTGATCTTTTCGCCCTCATTAATAAGTAAGCCGTTTCTGATCAGGATATGATTCATAATGACAGTATTAATTCAAGGCGGGTTGCGGTCAGCCGTCTGCCCTGCGCGGCTTGCGGAAGAGGCTGATGATCTTCATACGCAATACCCCCCACATTGCTTCACTGAAGATGCCTCCCGACATCTTTGATGTGCCGGCCCTGCGGTCAGTGAAGATGATTGGTATCTCAATGATGTTGTAGCCCAGCAGCCATGCCGTAAATTTCATCTCGATCTGGAACCCGTACCCTACCGACCTGATATGGCCGGGGTCTATGTTTTTGAGCACCTCGCGGCGGTAGCACTTGAAGCCGGCGGTGGTATCCTTGATCTTCATGCCTGTGATAAGCCTGACATACATGGAGGCGATGTATGACATGAGCACCCTTCCCATAGGCCAGTTGACAACGTTGACGCCTGATATATAGCGTGATCCGATGGCCAGGTCGGCCCCGTTACGGGCGCATGCCTCCCAGAGCCTGACAAGATCGTCGGGGTTGTGGGAGAAGTCGGCGTCCATCTCGCAGATATACTCATAGTCCCTCTGCAGCGCCCAGTTGAATCCTGCTATGTATGCCCTGCCCAGGCCTGCCTTTTCGGGTCTCTCAAGGAGGTGCAGGTTGGGATATATACGCATCAGGTCTTTCGCAATGGTGCCGGTGCCGTCGGGTGAGTTATCGTCAATGATCAGGATGTCAAACGATACGCTGAGTGCGGAGATGGCATGGACCAACCCGTGGATGTTCTCCGCCTCGTTGTATGTTGGTATCAATACCAGATTCGACATGGGGTCTGTTCAAAGTGCGAATTTAACGATATTTTGTTACGCCGGACTCATTTTTGGTCTCTGCCTCAGCCTTTGGCGCTCTTTTTGGCTTTGTAGCGCGCGTTACAAATTCCGGTGGGTGGGCACAAAATATTTGGGAAAATATTTTGCTTGTTTGTGCGGAAGCGTTACTTTTGTCACCCCAAATGATGCAAAATCATGGGGCGTTCCTTGTAGTGTTCACTTTACAGTCCCATAGCTCAGTTGGTTAGAGCGCTACACTGATAATGTAGAGGTCCCCAGTTCAACTCTGGGTGGGACTACTGGATTTTCGATTTCAGATTTGCGATTTTCGACTTTTACTCGCACTTCACAAATCGACAATTCAAATTGAAGATTTCCGGTTTATGGTTTTCGGTTTAACAATAAAATCGCAAATCGCACATCGCAAATCGACAATGTAATTGGGGATTTAGCTCAGTTGGTCAGAGCACCTGCCTTGCACGCAGGGGGTCAAGGGTTCGACTCCCTTAATCTCCACGAAAGAGTCTTCAGCAAAGAGGGCTCCTTTTTTAGCCCTCCGTCACCTTCGGCTCCTCCGTCCGTCAAAAAAAATGATGTTGGTTGGGATAAAATGCAACAAATTTTACTGATTGCAGTTATATAAAATACCCTAAATAGAAAAGGTGGTCCCCCGGATTGGATGTTAGTCAAATATTACATTCGTCAAAATCTATCGACCCCGGAGGGGTCAGCGAGGAGGGGGACCACCCATTTTCAAAATTAATAAATATTTATACCTCTCCTATTTTTTTTATCCCCAAAGCCATTTTATTTTTTAACAAAGTTCTGAAGGGGACTGTTGACAGGACATCTGGCATCAGGTAATCAGGAGTGGAGAGCTCCTCTGAAATGCCGGCGGGGGAGTGGCCGGATGAAATATTTCTCTGCGGTCGGTTAAGGTGTCGATTATGCGGGTGATTTTGGATGGCTCAATTATACCTATATATTATATAAGCACTGATGTCCGCATCTATTCTTGCTGTTATTTTCGGGTGGAAGAAAAAAATAATTCAAAAAAAGAGTATCAATATTTGTTTTATAAAAATCTATCCATATCTTTGCACCCGCTTTTGAAGAAAAGCATGTTCCCTGAAAGGCAGATTTGACAGAACGGACTCGGATTATTACTCCGGGAAGGAGTGACAGAAAAAGGAAAAAAACTTTTTCAAAAAGTTTGGTGAAGAGAGAAGAGTTCATTATCTTTGTCGTCCCTTGTCTCAAAAAACAGGGAAGGA
The DNA here is from genome assembly GCA_002403305.1 of Bacteroidales bacterium UBA4772. Classification (GTDB taxonomy): domain Bacteria; phylum Bacteroidota; class Bacteroidia; order Bacteroidales; family VadinHA17; genus SR-FBR-E99. Next base: position 575 of record DHHM01000014.1, on the reverse strand, counting down.
GTTCTTTGATTTAATGATGAAGTAGTAGCACACAGGCGAGAGAGATCTCGCCAAAAACCTAGCGATTTTGTTTGAGTTTTTGAAGAGACCGGATTGAGCTTCAAAAGATATTTAAAGTACAAATATTACAATGAAGAGTTTGATCCTGGCTCAGGATGAACGCTAGCGGGAGGCTTAACACATGCAAGTCGAGGGGCAGCACGAGGTAGCAATACTTTGGTGGCGACCGGCAGACGGGTGAGTAACGCGTATGTAACCTGCCCTGTACAGGGGGATAACCCGGAGAAATTCGGACTAATATCCCATGGTAATATTGGAAGGCATCTTTTAATATTTAAAGTTCCGGCGGTACAGGAGGGGCATGCGTAACATTAGCTGGTTGGTAAGGTAACGGCTTACCAAGGCGATGATGTTTAGGGGTCCTGAGAGGGTGATCCCCCACACTGGTACTGAGACACGGACCAGACTCCTACGGGAGGCAGCAGTGAGGAATACTGCGCAATGGGGGAAACCCTGACGCAGCAACGCCGCGTGAGTGAGGAAGGTTTTCGGATCGTAAAGCTCTGTCGGGTGGG
>DHHM01000005.1 GCA_002403305.1 Bacteroidales bacterium UBA4772 | reverse complement strand
TGGTGCTGATGTCATTATCCGGGAAAATACAATCACCGTACAGCTTAAAAAGAAAAGAAATCTTCCTCTTATACTTGAAGTAATGCAAAAGTATTCTCGCTATAAATATCCCTGGCTTAATAATATGAATGTTATCTTTGAAGGAGCAGCTTATTCGTAATTTACGGTAAGTTGTTTACCGTGAAAATCTGTGTTTAAACTAAAGAGCTATGAAAATTATCAGAGGAACCGTATTCGGGGGGATAGCGTACTTCCTGCTTGGCTGGCTTGTGTGGGGAATCCTGCTCATGGATTTCTACTCTGCCAACATGAATCAGTGTGCCAACCGCACTGACGGACAAATGGTCTGGTGGGCCATCATCCTTACAAACCTGGTGATGGCGCTGCTGCTGACTCTGATCCTGCACTGGGCCAAAGCCAAAACCATCCTTGACGGGTTGAAGTTTGGAGCACTGTTCGGACTGCTCTACGGATCGGCCCTGGCATTTTCATTCTGGTCGATGAGCACCATGTACCTGACTGCCGGAGCTATGGTCACGGACATCGTTGTTACTGTGGCGGTAATGGCAGTATTAGGCCTGGTGATTGTCCTGACCTGGGGCAAGGACAGATAAGACCATTACATCAACATATTCTCCGCCGTAAGTCTCTTCTGTCCCTGATAACGGCCTGAATAGTGACAAATATGCTCACCGGGGCACAGGGCCGGATGATTTACTGACCGGCCTGCTACAGCACACTCACGGTTATGTGGGACGGATGCTTTGCATCATGATAGATCCGGTGGGTAGCCTTCTGAAAGTCGCTCTCCGTGCACTCATAGATGTTTACGAACTTCTGAGGATTCCTGTCCACCAGCGGGAACCATGAGCTCTGCACCTGTATCATGATGCGGTGCCCCTTCCTGAAGGTATGGGCCACGTCGGGAAGTGCAAACTTAACCTCTGTCACCTTTCCCGGAACGAAAGGCTTTGGATGCTCAAAGCTGTTGCGGTACCTGCCGCGGAAGACCTCACCGCGGACGAGCATCTGGTAGCCACCCAGCGGCACCTTTACCTCCTCATCATCCCCTGTCTTCATATCGGGAGGAAAGACATCAATCAGCTTGACAACAAAGTCTGCGTCGGTGCCGGTGGTTGAGACGAAGAGATCTGCCACCACCGGACCGGTCAGGGTGATATCCTCATCAAGGATATCAGTCTGATAGACCATAACATCGGGTCTCCGTGACGCAAACCTCTGATCATCAGTCATATACTCCTGAGTCCTCCTGTTATGAACGTCCTCTGTATAGGGGACAGGGTTCATCGGATCAGAGACATATTCGTCAAAGCTCTCCTTCCCTGTGGGTCACAGGACCACAACCAGGTATCTTGATCCCTCCCAGAACCTGGCAGCGTCAGTCACGGTCAGGGTAACGGTTTCGGCATCGGTGGTGGTCAGCTGATAGCTGCCTGAGGGGTGGAGAGAGATAAACTCCAGTTTATCAACGGTACTTTTGAACGGGAAGCTGGTCTTCTCACGTATGTCAATCTTCTCCATGCTGCTGCTGCTCAGCGATGGTGACAACACCATCACCCTTCCCAGGAAACCGAGGAAACCGCCGGTTTTGGTAATGACATTCCGGCTGATAAGCTCATCCTTTGTACCTGCAACGTACCATGCAGTGTTAAGGTTACCCGTCATCTCGCTGATGGTTGCCTCCATCTCACTGTTCTTCACTGTAAGGGTCTCAATGTTTGCGGTCTGTTCTACAATGGTAGCCGCAAGTGCTGCGCTCTTCTCATTCAGAACATTGATCAGGCTGTCTTTTTGTTCTGTAAGAACCCTGAGTTCCGCCACCTCCTCCTCCAGGGCCTTAACCCTTGAGGTGGCACTGTAATACCGGTTTCTTGCCGACTGGTATTTCTGCTCTGTCTCCTCCATTGAGGCGGTAATATCTGCTATTGCCCGCTCCAGTCTTGCCGGTACTTCACCGGCTTCAACCGGCTGCCCTGCCTCCTGTCCTAGCAGTGCGCTGAGCTTTGCATCAGCATCGTTCATTACGGAGAGATACTCATTCATCGTTGCTTCGCTCTTAGCAAGCTGACTGATAAGATCCTGTTTTTCAGCCTCGAGCTGTTCCGACATTGTCTTGTACTTGCAGCCGGTAAGACTGAGTACAGCCATGATAAGGATTAATGCTTTGATAGTTTTCATCTCTATTGTTAATTAAGGTTTGACCATTTTAATTGAACGTAAATTAATAAATTTCCCGGAAAGAAGCAATTTTTTGATCCATCTGCCTCATGAAAGTGAGAGAGTTAAGTTGCTACAAGCGTATTTTTAATAATTTTTGCCTAAATTATGGCAGTAAAATGAGATTAATTAAAACCTGATACTATGAAAATCTTAAACCTTTTCCTTGCAGCAGCTATTGCTGGAATGCTGAGTTCCTGTGCTACTACGGTCAAGTTCCCGGTCTCACAGCTTGCTCCGGCAGCAGAAGGGTCAACGAAGATCAAGCAGGATAAAAACGGAAATTACAACATCACGGTCAGGGTCAATTATCTGGCGGATGCTGAACGGCTCAATCCCCCGCGAAGCCAGTACATTGTCTGGGTGGAGAAGGATGACGGCTCATTTCAGAATATCGGGATTCTTGTCAGTGACAGGCTGAATAAGGCCAAACTTGAGACAACCACCCCCTTCGTTCCTTACCGGATACTTATCACGGCAGAAGATGAGGGCGCGGTCACATGGCCAGGCCCCCAGGAGCTGTTTCGTTCGGAGAGGATCATTCGATAGGTTCCACCCGGAGAGTCTGCAGGTATCTTAAAAGCAAAAAGGGGCAGGCACCTGATTGTGCCATACCCCTGTAAGATCATCAGTATACCTTTCAGGTCTATTTCTGCCCTGATTCCTCCGGCGAGGGTATCACCAGGCGCATGTCGGGCATGGCGAAGATTACTCCCCTGTTTGCTTTCTTCAGCTCCAGGACCGTGATGCCATATTTATCTGCTATATCGGAGAGCGACTCTCCCTTTCTGACCTTGTGCACCCTTCTCTTCACGGGTTGCGGTTTGGCTGCCTCTGGTTCACTCTTTGGGGCTGGTTCCTGTGCCTGTACTTCCCCGGGTGGCTCGGGTGTCTCTTCCTTTGCTGTGGGCCTATCGGTCTTTGCAGCCTGAGTGTCCGCCGTCACCTTGCCTGATTCTGCTTCAGCCTGCTCCTGATGCGGAAGCTGGGATCCGGACCGGGGCTTTTCCTGCGTCGGCAGAGGCTGAGGCATCTCCTGAACCGGCAGGGGCTGAGGCTTCTCTGCATCCCTGGCAGGGGTCCCTGCAGCTGCAGGGGTTGGAGTGACGCCGGCAGAGGCTGCGGGAGACACCGTCTCTTCCTCCGACACGGTCAGCGAAGAAGATACCGGGATCCTTAACACCTGTCCAGCCTGGATGCCACTGGCAGGGATCACATTTTCGCGGTCGATGTCGAGTATTGTGACCCTGTATGCCTTTGCAATTGAATAGAGGGTCTGCCCTTTCAGAACCAGGTGCATATAATATTCCCTGTTGTTGAATACAATCTTTTCGCGCGATATTTTGATGCCGGAAGATGATGCTGTTCCTGACGGAGTAACGGCTGCCGGGCGGGGCTTGGGCATCGGCACCGGCGGAGCGACGGAAGATGTTCCTGATGCTGCGCCGGAAGCTGCTCCAGATATGGGTATCCTTAGCATCTGGCCTGCCTGGATGCCACTGGCAGGGATCACATTATCACGTGTTATGGCGTCAATGGTCACCTTGTACGCCCTGGAGATGGAATAGAGGGTCTGCCCCTTCAGCACCTCATGCATGTAGAAAGCCCGGCCCCCGGAGATGACCCTTTCATTTGATACCTGAACAGGCACCTGTGCACTGATTTTCAACGGAGCCATCAGGGCAACCGTCAGTGCTATCATGGGCAAAATGCGTGTCACAGTCATATCATCTCTGTTTTGAGGTATAAAGGTAATATTTTCATATAAACAGGCCCCCTGCCCCTTAAACATATTGGCGCAACAGTTGTTAAGCATTGTGAATTACTATGATAAGTTACCTTACATGAACAGCGTGCGAAGAACGACCAGCCTTCTGCGGAATGAATACCACGGAGCCGGCATTGACCCCGGCGATTTTGCGGAAGATCCGTTCCTCCAGTTTGAGAGATGGATGGAGGATGCCATTTCACATAGCGTTAAGGAGCCCAATGCAGTACATCTTGCCACGGCAGATGCCGAAGGCAGGCCGTCGGGGAGAATTGTTCTGCTGAGAGATTTCAGCGCGAAGGGCTTCTCATTCTTTACTAATTACAGCAGCAGGAAGGGTGAGGATCTGGAACAGAACAACCACGCCGCAATGACATTCTTCTGGAATGAGCTCTACCGCCAGGTCAGGATTGTGGGTAAGGTCTACAGGCTCCCCGCTGAAGAGTCGGATGCCTATTTCAGGAGCAGGCCACGGCAGAGCCAGATCAGCGCCGTTGTGTCACAGCAAAGCAGGGAGCTGGAGAACCGGGAGATGCTTGAGCGAATGGCCACCGAGGCAGAAGAGAAGTACCGCGACAGGCCTGTTCCCCGGCCTGAAAACTGGGGTGGATATTATCTCGATCCGGATCATGTTGAGTTCTGGCAGGGAAGGGAGCACCGCCTGCATGACAGGCTCCAGTATATCAGGACCGCCTCTGAAGGAGGATGGACCATAAGGCTTCTGTACCCGTAGTGTCCCTGAGATGCAGAACAGACAAAAGAAATTATCTGACTCAGAAGTAATAACAGGCAACCCGTTTCATCCTGCCCTGAAAGATCTGCCGGGAATGTTATATCCGCATCTAAGCGGTACCTGCTTTCACGTGATTATCTATTCCGAACGTAAAGAAGATGAAGTCAGCCGCCTGATCCGGTGCTGGCAGGCTCAGATGTTTAACTGAAGCTCTGTGAGGGTCTTGTACAGTCCGCTGCCGTTTGACAGCAGCTCGGTGTGAGTCCCCTGCTCAACGATCTTTCCGCCGCTCAGTACTATTATCTTATCTGCCTTGCGAACCGTTGAAAGCCGGTGGGCAATAACCAGTGAGGTGCGGCCCTCCATAAGCTTCTCCAACGCCTCCTGCACCAGTCTTTCAGATTCGGAATCGAGTGATGAGGTAGCCTCATCCAGGATTAATATCCTGGGGTTTTTAAGCACTGCGCGGGCAATGGCAATCCTTTGCCGCTGGCCCCCCGACAGCTGCACGCCCCTCTCCCCCACTACCGTTTCCAGCTTATCGGGAAATGATTGTATAAAGTCCCATGCGTTGGCCTGTACTGCAGCTTCTATTATCTCATCCTCCGTGGCTCCGGGTCTTCCGTATGCTATATTCTCACGGATCGTGCCTCCGAACAGGAATACATCCTGCATCACCACAGCCGTTTGTGCCCGGAGTGAGGTTACCGGGATACTGAGGCCGTCGCGGCCGTCAAAGCTGATTATCCCTTCGGTCGGGTCATAAAACCTCAGCATCAGCGATGCAATGGTTGACTTCCCTGCCCCGCTAGGGCCCACGAGGGCAATCTGTTGGCCGGGATCGACAGTGAAGCTTACCTCTTCCAGCACCACCACCTCGTCGCGGGACGGGTACCTGAATCCTACCCTGTCAAAGGTGATCTGTCCGTGAAGGGCATGGGAAGCATCGGGAACATACTCTTCATCAATGTCTTCTGTATTCTCATCAAGCAGCAGCAATAGCTTCTCCGACGCACCCAGTGTCTTCTGCAGCCGTGTGTATACACCTGCCATGCCTGCAATATTCCCGCCGATGAACCCCGAATAAATTACGAATGAAAAGAGCTGTCCCGCTTCCATCTGTCCGTTGGCAATCATGGCAGCCCCCCGCCATATAACAGCTGCCATGGAAATGAAAAATCCCAGTACAATAAATGATATGGCAGCCTGGTATTTCCCTCCCTTTATGCCCATCCTGGCTACCTCTTCCGTCTTCGCACGGTAACGGTCACTCTCAAAAGCCTCGTTGGTGAATGCCTTCACATTCTGTATACCCTGGAGGGTCTCCTCCACTATGGTGTTTGACTCCGCGACAAAAGCCTGGGCTTTTTTCGAATACCGGCGAATGGCTCTGCCGGAGAAAAAAGCCAGAAGTGATATGGCCGGCACGATGGCCAGCGTGAATAGCGTCAGCTGAAAAGAGCTGATGGCCATCAGTGTTATACCCCCGATGATGACAATTACCTGCGAAATAAGATCCGCAAGGGTATATGTAAGTGTGTCCTGCAGCAGCGCTATGTCCGATGAGATCCGGCTGTTAAGCTCCCCCACCCTTCTTGCGGAGAAGAATGACATTGGCAGTTTGATGAGATGATTGTAAATATGCTGCCTGATGGAAGCCAGGGTTTTCTCTGTCACAACTACAAACAGTCTGGTTCTGGTATATCCAAACAGAGCCTGGGCGACAAGAATAGCCATCAGGATGAGCCCCGTCCTGGTTATCTCTTCCATCATCCTGCCTTTGGTACCCAGATCAACCATATCGCCCAGGAGCTTGGGAAACATCAGGCTCGCACCAGTGGACATAAGCAGGCAAAACATCCCGAGGATAAATAACCAGACATAGGGCTTCAGGAACCTGTATAACTTGCCAAGATCCTTCAGACCGCTTCCGGTAGCTTTTAATTTCCCTTCTGACATTTAAAATTGTACCTTTGAATTAGGACGCAAAGATATACCAAACACTCACGGTTAGACTCACCGTAATGTTAAACAATTCTCTGCTCCGTTTTGTTGATGATAGATGTAGCAGACAAATGGAGGAACACACAGTTAAAATTATCAGCACGGACGACCTCACCCACGACGTAAAAAGATACAGGGTGGAAAAACCTTCAGGATACACATTTGTCCCCGGGCAGGCTACGGACCTTTCGATTAACACTCATCAACTTAAAAACAAAAAGAGACCCTTTACCTTTACCGGACTGAACAGTGATCCTTATCTTGAATTTATCATCAAGATCTATCCGTCACACAACGGCGTGACGAAGGAGCTTGACAGTCTTAAGCCGGGCGACGAGCTGATTGTCAGGGATGTGTGGGGTGCAATCACCTACCGGGGCACAGGGGTCTTCATCGCCGGCGGGGCAGGCATAACACCCTTCATCTCCATCTTCAGGGATCTGCAGTCACGCGATGAGCTTGAGGGCAACATGCTGATATTTGCAAACAAGACCGAAGCCGATATCATTCAGCCGGATGAGTTCCGGAACATGCTGGGCGACAATTTCATCAATATACTTTCCGAGGAGAAATTGAGCAACTATCATCATGGCATGATCAATGAGGAGTTCCTCAGATCAACTGTCGGCGATTTCAACAGGCAATTCTATCTCTGCGGTCCTCCCCCGATGATGAATGCCCTGAAGAAGCAACTCGCAAACCTGGGTATAGAAAAAGAATCCCTGACCGTCGAGTTCTGATCTGCTACGGGCCAACCTGCAGGCAACCTTAGAACTACCCTCTCTACGGAGTGTGAATAGAGTGTTTATAAGTCGTATGATGTCAGACTTTGGATGAATTGGTGAAATGAATAATTTTAAAGTGTTATTCAGACACCTATGACATCGCTTGAAAGCCTGAAAAATCTTGTCCTCGCTCCCTATATTCTGAAAGCCACAGCACTGATAAGTGTACAGAGAGAGGTAGGCGGAAACCAGTTCCGGCATTGCTTTTCTACCCTGGGGATTCTGCTGGACTATAAATTCTACTCCAACAGCGTGCTCCTTAAAGCCTCTCTGCTTCATGACCTGCTTGAAGACATGCCCGAGACCCAGATTGATGAGATCAGATGGATAGACGGTGAAGGCCCGGAGGTGGTTGACCTTGTTCTGGAAGTGACCAGGAGAAAGGATGAGACCAAGGAGCAGTATCTGCAACGTATTCTTGAAAACGGATCAACAAATGCACACCTGTTAAAATGTGCTGACAGGATAAGCAATCTCACCGATCTGCACCGTGATACCCAATCGGAACAGAAGATCTCAGACTATCTCGATCAGACCGAGAAGTATGTCCTGCCCATGGCAAGGCTTGTCAATGCTGATATGCTCATTGAGCTTACCGATCTTGTTGACAGGCGCAGGAGGATACTGCGCATACTCGAAAATGACAGAAACTACCCCAAAGCGGATAACGGCTGATATCTTACTCTCCCGGTCAGCCCAGAAGTTGCTTTACCTTTGCCGATATTTCCCGTCCGTCTGCCCTGCCTGCCAGTTCTTTCGCAGCGACGCTCATGACCTTACCCATATCTGACAGCGTTTGGGCTCCCACGCGGGCAATAATCACCTTCAGGACATTTTCAAGCTCCTCATCGCTGATCTTTGCTGGCAGGTATTTTTCCAGTACTTCTGCCTCGTTCTCCTCCTTTTCATAAAGATCAGGCCTCTTCTGTTCCCTGTAGATGGCAGCAGATTCCTTTCTCTGCTTCACAAGTTTATGAATTATCTTAACCTCCTCATCGGCACTCAGAACAGCTCCGGATCCTCTCTCTGTCCTGGCAATGATAAATGCTGTTTTGGCAGCACGCAATGCTTCAAGTGCCAGTGTATCCTTTGCCTTCATGGCTGCCATCAGGTCGGCCGCAATTTTTTCCGTAAGTGACATGACTGTTGATTTTTTAATGATTTATTATGCCTGAACAATTTTTATCCGGTGACATAGCCGCACTCTTTAAGTGCCCGCTCAACAGAGGCCGCCGTTACAAGTATGTCCCCGGCAGTTACCGCGCCCATATGGCCGACACGAAAATATTTATCTTTCAGTTCCGGCAACAATCCGCCGGCAAGTATCACATCAGAGGTGCTTATCGATCTCATAAAGTCTGCCGCCTTTACTCCCCCGGGGTACAATATGGCAGACAGTGTGTTTGCACTGACATCATCACTGACGGGTATCATTTTCAGCTCCAGACTCTTCATAGTCTCCCGGAACATCTTCCCGATGCGTTTATGCCTTCTGAATCTCTCCTCCATTCCCTCTTTCAGTATCAGCCCGAGGCTTACCTCCAGTCCGCATACCAGGTTTACTGCCGGAGTACCAAAGTAGGCAGGACGGCGTTCCTCGTATGCTTTCATGACCGGCAGCCAGTGTGACCAGTCGCAGTAATAGCTGCCTGCAGGACTCTTGCGCTCCCGCCATGCCTGCATCGCTCTCTCCGAAACAACCATCAGTGCCAGTCCCGGCGGCACGCCCACAGCCTTCTGTGATGCCGTAAGCACCACATCGATCTTCCATTCATCCTGCCGTATCTCCTCCCCGGCAACGGAACAGACGCCATCGAGGATAGTCAGCACACCGTATTTCTCTCCCAGTCTCCCCAGAGGCTCCGGGTCAACCCTGACGGCCGTGGAGGTGTCGACATGGGTAAAGGTCATTACCTTATACTGCCGGCGCTTCAGCTCCGCCTCTATCTCCTGCGGGCTCACGACCTCTCCCGCAGGAGCAGTGAGAAGAGTAATCTCCGCACCATATCTCTTCAGCAGTTCGGCATATCTAACCCCGAAATATCCCGTGGATACCACCAGGGCCGTGTCGCCGGGCTCCACCAGGTTGGACCCTGCCATGTCCATGGCCAGTGTGCCTGTACCTGCCATTATGAAAGGCTGCCCTGACGGTGCCATCCATACCTCCCTCATCATCTCAAGGGAGTGGCCGAATGATTCAATAAAATCTGGAGCCACATGGCTTGTAGTAGCCATTCCCACTGCCTGCATCACTGCAGGTTCAAATTCGATCGGCCCGGGTATCATGAGCAGTTTTCGTCCCTTCATATCGTTACCATTTAGATGTTCTTGAATGCCATTATTCCCTTATCGTTTACCATTTCAACAATCTCTCTCCCGATCTGCTCGCTCACTGGCAGCAGGGGCCTGCGCACCGGCCCGCCGTACAGCCCGAGATGATCCATCGCTCTCTTCAGGGCAGGGACACCCCACCTGGAGGTGACGGCAGCGTTAAGAGCGATGGCGGCATGCTGCATCCTGCGGGCATGTTCCATTTCACCGGCAAGAAATGACTTATAGATTTCAAGACAGTGAGCCGGTGCGATGTTTGCCAGGGCAAGGATTCCCCCAGCCGCACCTGTGGCAAGTGCCGGCAGCAGAAAGCCTGCCCCGCCTGCCAGTATCTGAAAGTCACCGGCTGTGGCATGGAGAACCTCACCCATCTTGACAACGTTGCCACCCGATTCCTTCAAACCGATGATGTTGGGATGGCCCGCCATCTGAATTATGGCCTGCGCGGTCATGTCGATGCCGGTGTTGGCCGGCATGTTGTAGACCACAACCGGCACGGGTGAGGCATCAGCCACGGCATGATAGTGTCTTACCAGCGCCTGATCACTCATCTGTCCCCTGTAATATGAGGGAGATATCACCAGCACAGCGTCAGCACCTGCCGAGGCTGCATCCATGGTTAGCCTGATTGTTTCGCGGGTCGACTGCCCTCCGGTACCGGCGAGCAGTAGTTTGCCCGGCGGCATTGCCTCCCTGGCAGCAGCCACAGCCTCATGCTTTTCAGCTTCGGAGAGCATAACCTGCTCTCCGTTGGATCCAAGTACCAGGATACCGCTCAGATCATAACGGGAGAGACTTTGAATATTGAATCTTATCTTTTCGGGAGAGAGGTTCTCCTCTTCATCAAACGATGCGGGCAGAGGTGGAAAAATGCCGGACAGGTTTAATATTGACATGATCAGCAGTTTGCTATTGGGATTCTTTGTTTGAACTGAAGGAATAGGGATAAGACCGGGGTGCAGCACCCCGCTCCCTGTCAGGGACTGAGCTCATCCGGAACTCAAGCGTCCCTCCTGCCTTAAGCTGTGAATGGGTGACATAGTTGACATCCACTCTCTTCCGGTTTATGGTCACCTCATCCACAAAAACATTCTCCCTGCCGTTTTCCGGCGCCGAGACAACAAGCTTGCTGCCGTCATCCAGTGTGACCGTTGCCTTCCTGAAGAGCGGTGAGCCCAGGACATACTCCCCGGTTCCCGGGACCACAGGGTAGAAGCCCAGTGCGCTGAAGACGTACCACGCCGAGGTCTGGCCGTTGTCCTCGTCGCCACAGTAACCGTCAGGGGTGTAGTTGTAGAGCTTGTCCATCACCTCCCTGACCCTCATCTGTGCCTTCCAGGGTTCGGGGGTGTAGTTGTAGAGGTAGATCATATGCTGCACCGGCTGATTACCGTGGGCATAGTTGCCCATGTTCATCACCTGCATCTCCCGTATCTCATGTATGGGGAAGCCATAGTACGAGTCGTCGAACAGAGGCGGCACGATGAAGACAGAGTCGAGCATACGGGCCATCATCTCCGTTCCTCCCATCAGATCTGCCAGTCCTGCCACATCATGGAACACACTCCATGTATAGTGCCAGCTGTTGCCCTCCGTAAAGGCATCACCCCACTTGTAGGGGCTGAAGGGCGACTGGAAGGTGCCGTCAATGTTTTTGCCTCTCATCAGCTTTCTTTCGGTGTCAAACACATTCCGGTAGTTCTGTGAGCGTAGCAGGAAGAGGTCAGCCTCCTCCTGCGGCCTGCCGAGCTCTGTCGCCAGCCGCCACAGGCACCAGTCGGCATAGGCATACTCAAGGGTGCGTGCCACATTCTCATTGATGCCTGCGTCATACGGCACGTAGCCAAGGCTGTTGTAGTATTCTGCCCCGTATCTGCCAACGGAGTGCACCGGGCCATGTCCCCTGGTATTCTTTACCAGCGCCTTCCAGAGGGTGTCGATCTCATAACCTCTTATTCCTTTGAGATATGCATCTGCGATAATGGAAGCGGAGTTACTCCCAATCATGCAGTCGCGGTGGCCCGGGCTGGCCCATTCGGGGAGCCAGCCGCTCTCGAGGTATGTATTCACCAGTCCCTCCATGATATGCGAGCTCACCTCCGGATAGAGAAGCGTCAGCAGGGGCATGGCCGCCCTGAAAGTATCCCAGAAACCGTTGTCGGTGAAGAGCCTGCCCGGCAACACCTGGCCATTGTAGGGGCTGTAATGCACAATGGCACTGTCACGGTCATATTCGTAAAACATCCTGGGGAAGAGGAGAGTGCGGTAAAGGGCAGAATAGAAGGTACGAGTCATGTCATCATCACCTCCCTCAACCTTTATGCGTCCGAGTTCACTGTTCCATCTCTCCCTGGCTGCATTGCACACCGCATCGAAGTCGCGACCCCCGGTCTCACGCCCGAGGTTGAGGAGTGCCTGTTCCGGGGATATGAATGAGGATGCTACCCTGGCAGTCACGGTATCGCTCCTTTGCGTACGGAAGCCTGCCACAGCGACGGCATGACCGCCCTCGCCGCTGATGGCACCGGCCGTCAGCGTGCCGTCAACCCACGAGGAGAAGAAATCAAACTCCCGGTCAAATTCAATGACAAACCAGTTGTGGAAATTGTCAGGCACGCCGCCGTGGTTATTGCGGCAGTAACCTATGACCCTGTTCTTTTCAGGGATAAATCTGACCATTGATCCTCCGGGGTAGGCATCAATGACCACCGCTGAGGAGTCATTCTCCGGGAAGGTAAGCCTGAAGATGGAGGATCTCTCGGTGGAGGTCACCTCAGCTGTAATATCCCAGTCGGCAAGGTAGACACTGTATAGGTAGGGATGCGACACTTCCGATTTGTGCGAGAACCATGAGGCGCGCTCCTCTTCGGTGATCCTGCTGCCCCCGGTGACAGGCATCAGTGAGAAGGCTGCGTAGTCATTGATCCAGGGGCTGGGCTGATGTGTCTGCTTTATGCCCACGATCCTGTGATCATCATATGTATAAGCCCAGCCGTCGCCGTTCCTTCGTGTCTGGGGGGTCCAGAAATTCATGCCCCAGGGCAGTGCCACCGCAGGGTAGGTGTTACCGTGTGACAGAAGGTATTCCGAGTCGGTGCCCATCAGGGGTGATGCAAGGTCGGCAGGGCATGTTGTGGCGGTGTCGCCGGGTGCGGGACCGCAGGCGGCGGCGGCAAGGAAGGCAGCAGTGATAACTGTCCGGGTTATTACTTTCATACAGTACAGGTTATTCAATAATATTAATGGCCGGCATGTTCAGCAGGGCAGCTCTTTGGCCTGTAAATTTAATATTTTAACCGGATGTACTGCTTCTGTAACTGCATATCACTATCAGCATGAACACGTCACCGCCACTGTCCTGTCACTGCGGATCTGCATTGGGTTGAAGGCGGCAATGCCGCTATTCCGTTATTGCGGATCCACATCGGCATGAATACGCAGCAGACCAGTTCTCGGCATCCTGAGTTCATCCTCCACCGCTTTGCGGATGACCTCTTTTACACGTGCAGGAGAGAGGGTGCTTCCTATCTTGATCATGATGGTTTTTATATACCACTTCTGCACCTGTCTCACCGCCGGGAACTCAGGACCCAGTACATGACCGCCCAGGTGACGGCGAAGCTCCCCGGCCAGTCGCGCTGAGGAGATATCCAGCTCGTCGGGGTTGCGGTGCCTGATAAATATTCTGATGATCTTTGTGAATGGAGGGTAACCGAACAGCGAACGTTCTTCAAGCTGTGTGGAAAACATCGTCTTATAATCATGTTTCAGCACCTGACGAAGAATGATATGGTTAGGGTCTGCCGTCTGTATGATGACCCTGCCGCGGCGCGTCCGGCGTCCGGCCCTGCCGCTCACCTGTTCCATCAGCTGAAAGCTGCGTTCAAAGGCCCTGAAGTCGGGGAAGTGCATCATATTATCGGCATCGAGGATACCCACCACGGTAAGTCTTTCAAAGTCGAGTCCCTTGGAGATCATCTGGGTGCCGATGAGTATGTCTGTCTTTCCTGCGGCAAAGTCTGAGAGTATCGAGGAGGATGCAGAACGCTTTCTGGTGGTGTCCTGGTCCATTCTCGATACTGTGGCTGACGGGAAGAGCAGCCTTATCTCTTCCTCTATCCTTTCGGTACCGAATCCTTTGGTGGTCAGTGTCTCTGAACCGCACTCAGGGCAGAGAGCGGGCAGCCTCACGCTTTTGCCGCAATAGTGGCACACCAGGCGTCCGAGGCTTTTATGGTAAGTATAACTGACGGAGCAGTTGGTACACCCCGGCACCCATCCGCAGTCGGGGCACATCAGGTAGGGAGAGAACCCCCTGCGGTTCTGGAACAGAATCACCTGTTCGCCATTTTCCAGGGCTTCTGCAATAGCATCGAGCAGGCGCTTCGAGAAATGGGACAAGGACTTCCCTTTCCTTGCGGGGAAGCGGGTGTCGGCTATGATCATCTCAGGCATCAGCACCTCACCGTGACGGGTCATCAGCTCTGCCAGCCCGTACCTGCCGGCCGTGGCATTGTAATAGCTCTCCAGCGACGGTGTGGCGGAGCCGAGCAGCGTCTTACCCCCGTGTATCCTTGAGAGCATCATGGCAGCATCGCGGGCATGATAACGGGGTGCCGGTTCATACTGTTTGTATGAAGAGTCATGCTCCTCGTCAACGATGATCAGGCCCAGGTCGGTGAACGGCAGGAAGAGTGAAGAGCGCACACCCAGCACCGCCCTGAGGGCACCGGACTGCACGCTGCTCCACACATCGCGGCGTGCTGCCGGTGTGAGGCGCGAATGGAACACCCCTATCCCGTCACCAAAGTGTCTCTTCAGCCTCTCAATGATCTGGGTGGTAAGGGCTATCTCGGGAAGCATATATAGCACCTGCCGGCCGCGGGCGAGCTGCTCCTGCATCAGGTGGATATAGAGCTCCGTCTTGCCACTGGAGGTGACCCCATGGAAGAGCACAACATCATGATCACGGTAGAGACCCGTTATTCTTTCGTATACCTTCTCCTGTACCGGGCTCAGCTGTGCCGGCATGATCACCTCTCCTTCATATGCACTCTTCCTGCTGCCTCTCCTTTTTGCCGAGCCACGGCCCGGGAGGTCATCCGCAGAGGGTATGGCAGCCTTCATCACTTCTCCCGGGTATGCCATGTAGTAATCTGATATCCACAGTATAAAGTCTGTAAGTCGTTCATGAATGCAGGCCTCATCAGCAAACAGCTCAACTATCTCCCTGGGAGTGATTCCATCCGGCGGACTCTCATGCAGTCTGACCACCAGCCCGGTGGTGCTTCTGCTCTGACCGAAGGGCACGGTCACCAGGCTTCCCCGACGTACCTTTCCGCTCATCGAAGGCGGGATAAGATAGGTAAAGGTGCCGGCGAGGGCTACGGGTATTATCAGATCTGCGTATTGCTGTGTCATCTTGTAAACTGCGGCAATGGCCTCTGCCGGGCCGCGTTGGCGGGCTGGCAGACATACTTCAGCGGAGGCGGCATAATAATTGCGCTTCCTGTTAGCTCAGGGCACTCCTGACCTTCCCGGCGGCGTCCGTGAATGTAGAGGCGGCAATGACCTTCAGCCCGGAACCGTCAATCAGCTCTTTAGCCTCGGTGGCGTTGGTGCCCTGCAGCCTGACGATGACCGGAACGGTTATATTACCGATGGTTTTATAAGCCTCGATGATTCCTGCCGCCACCCGGTCACACCTGACGATTCCGCCAAAGATGTTCACCAGTATGGCTTTGACATTGGAGTCTTTCAGTATTATCCTGAACCCTGCCTCAACGGTTTTGGCATTTGCACCGCCGCCCACATCGAGGAAATTGGCCGGTCTTCCCCCGGACAGCTGTATCAGGTCCATGGTTGCCATAGCCAGTCCTGCTCCGTTGACCATACATCCGACATCACCGTCGAGCTTGACATAGTTGAGGCTGCTCTCCGAGGCCTCCACCTCGGTGGGATCTTCCTCATTAAGGTCGCGCATGGAAGCAAGATCAGGATGACGGAAGAGGGCATTGTCATCAAGTGTCACCTTGCAGTCTACTGCCACTATCCTGTCGTCGCTGGTCTTGAGGAGTGGGTTGATCTCTATGAGCGAGGCGTCTGAACTGATGAAGGCATCCCACAGTCCACCGAGGAAACGGGTCATCTCCCTGAAGGCCTTGCCCTGCAGCCCCAGGTTAAACGCTATGGTCCGCTTCTGGAAGTCATGCAGGCAGCAGGTGGCATCAACAGGCTCCGTGAAGATAGCCTCCGGCTTCTTCTCTGCCACCTCTTCGATATCCATTCCTCCTTCTGTTGAATACATAAAGACATAGGATCCCCTCCTGCGGTCAAGAAGCACAGACATGTAAAACTCTTTGGTTTCTGATTCTCCCTCATAATAGACATCCCGGGCAATCAGCACCTTACGCACCGGTTTCCCTGCCGGGCCGGTCTGGGGTGTTACCAGCGTCATACCGAGCATCCGTGATGCCACCTCAGCTGCTTCGGCAGGGGAGCGGGCAATCTTGACTCCTCCGCCCTTACCACGTCCGCCGGCATGTATCTGTGCCTTAATGACAAAGATCTCCGTTCCGAATTTTTTCTTTAGCTCTTCTGCCACAAGCATAGCCTGTTCGGCAGTTTCAGCTACAAACCCTTCCTGCACCGGCACACCGTGAGACTGAAGAATTGATTTTCCCTGGTATTCGTGGATGTTCATGACAAGTTATCTGATAATTGCGGTTTAATGAGATGTCACATGATTGAGGAATGTAATTTACTCATTTTTATATTTATTTTCGCTAAAATCTTATTTCATGAGGAAGCTGACAAATGATGAGCTGAACCGCAAGAGCGTAAATGAATTCCGCTCTTCATCGAAGTCGCCCTTCATCGTGGTTCTCGACAATGTGAGGAGTCTCAACAATGTAGGTTCGATATTCCGGACAGCAGACGCCTTTATTGTTGAGGCTGTCTGGCTGTGCGGCATCACTGCCACGCCGCCACACCGTGAGATACACAAGACGGCGCTGGGGGCCACCGAGTCAGTGGAGTGGAAGTACCACGAGAGTGCTGCCGCCGCAGTCGGGGAGCTGAAGGAAAAAGGCTACAGGATTATCTCTGTTGAACAGGCCGACGAAGCGGTGCCACTTGACACCTTCAAGGTAAGGGAGGGTGAGAAGTATGCACTGGTTTTCGGACATGAGATAAGGGGTGTCAGCGAGGAGGTGGTTGAGATGTCTGACAGCTGCATAGAGATCCCCCAGTACGGCACCAAGCACTCATTCAACGTGGCTGTCAGTGCCGGGATAGTCCTGTGGGAGCTTGCCGGCAGGGTCAGCCGCAACAGCTGAACAATCACTCTGCATTTTTGCCGGCTGACACCGGCGCCAGGGGCGAAAAAAACCCCGCCTGCATCTCTGCCGGCGGGGTCTCTGTTTTAAGCCTGTGCTTTGTTACTTTGTCACTGCGATGAATGTGTCATCGAGGAAGTATTTTGCAAACTCGAGGTCGGTCATTGCATAGTTTTTCCAGTCGCTGTTGTAGCCAATAGCTTCACGGAGACCGTTGATCACACCGTCCTTGTCGTCATTGCGTGCAGCAATAACAGCCTTGAGGTATGAGGGTGCACCGCACTTGCAGGGAGGAACCGATGCCATGGTTGTCTGTGCCTTGTTGACATCTCCCTTGAGAAGCTGTGCAAGCGCAAGGTTCATGGAGGGCTCGTCGCCGAGGAAGTTGACTGCCTGGTCATACCTGCCCTCATGTATGGCTACGGTGCCAAGTCCGAATCTGGACTCAGGTGTGGCGGCTGTCATTGAATTGAAATACTCTGCAGCAGCGGTGTAGTTGCCCTTCAGCAGTTCCGCGAAGCCCATATTGTTCTTAATAACATCGTCATTCTTGAGAGCCTTGGCCTTTTCAAGAGCCTCCAAAGCCTCATCGGCCTTGCCCATATTCAGGTAAGCCCATCCAATGTTATTCCATGCCCTCAGGCACTTGGGTTCCTTCTCTGCGGCCATCTTGTAATACTTGAGCATCTCGCTGACATCTTCCGTAAGTGTTGCGGCATAGAGAAGCTGTTCAAGGCTGAGAACCGAGGCATCACCGTTTATTGCAGCGAGTATCTCCTCATCGCTGAGGCCTATCAGGTCAACGTCAACAGTAAACTTCGATCTCCTGAGCTGGGGAAGGATATCATCAGCCAGAGCCTCATAGGCAGCTGACATGTTCTTGATCTCCTGTTCGCGGACAACAGGATCCTGGTACATCGAGAGTACTCTGAGTATAAGCTCCTTGTCGGCGATTGACGACTCCTGGACGAGGGTCTTGAAACCGTCCCAGTCTTCAGGGGTTGTTTTGGTTGCAAAGAACTGGGCAAGCTCGGGAACTTTGCCGTACTCTTTCTGGAGATACTTCTCGGCAGCCTTGCCCCTCTGTTCTGCCAGTCTCTCGTTGAGTGTGAGAGGACCGTCGGGAGAAGCATATGAACTGGCTGTGACGCCCTTCACTGCCATTCTCTCGTTCTGCATTACAAGAGCAATATAATCTTTCAGTGCCTGGATATCCTCTGACTTCAGCTCGCTTGACCTGATGTCAGACCTGTTGATGATATAGAGGATGTCGGCCATCTTCTGTTCGGGAACAATACGCTGATATTTGTCTTTCAGCACGATTGGCTTGGCATGGTCTTCAGCCAGTGTGGAGGTAGCTATCACGCCGTCAGCCAGTTTTATGGGGTCAAAGGCCAGTGTTTTGTCTTTTTTGGAAGCCTCAACGCGAAGCAGAAATTCTGACACCTTCATCTCAGGTATGTAGTTGACATCACCTGACCAGCTGATGTTACCGCCAGTCCAGCTGACTGACTTGTTGTTTTCCTGAACAAGCTCACCCTGAGCATAGAGCAGCTCATCAAAGACTGTCTCACCGCCTTCATAAGTAAGAACGGGGGTGATCTTCAACGTGGTTTTCTTGTCAAAGTACTTCTCAGGATAGGTGGCCTTTACCTGAGCGGCAACAATACCTCCGTGAGTCTCAAGGACCTGGGGAGTAATCTCGTAATTGACAAGATTGGCGTTCTTCTTCATCTTCTCAAGACTGCTGCAGCCTGACATAAGAACGGCAGCAATCAGAATGACAAAAAGTCTGGTGAAATTTTTCATAGTTTGCTTTTTATTAGTTGCGATCAGTTTCTGTGATGTAATAACAATTATACGATTATTTATTATTTGGTTGCAAATTTAAGATAATTTTTAGTCTTTAACTGCAATTCAGAGATTAAAAAATCAGAAATTGCGCAGATTGATGCCTTGTTTCAGAGGCTCATGGAATATCATTTCGGTTATTCTGGCATAATCTTCACTGTTGAGGACGAAATCGATATTGGCTATATCGAGTACCAGGTACTTGTTGTCGGGATTCTGCCTGAAGAAATTAAAGTAGCTCTCCTGGATCCCTGCCAGGTATTCAGCGGTAATGTTCTTCTCATAATCTCTGCCTCGCATAGCAATGTTTTTCAGGAGTCTATCCGTCGGCACGTGCAGGTAGACATAGAGGTCAGGCTTTGGCAGTGAGCTGTATATTATATAAAATATCTGCCTGTAGAGGTTGAACTCATCCTTCTCAAGGGTTTTTGATGAGAAGACAAGTGACTTCATGAAGTAGTAATCGGAGACTGTAAAGTTTACAAAGAGGTCCTGTTCAACAAGCTCCTCCTTCAGCTGCCGGTACCTGTCAGCCAGGAATGACAGTTCCAGGGGGAAGGAGTAGTGCGACGGATCTTTGTAGAATTTTGGCAGAAACGGGTTATCAGCAAAACGCTCCAGTATTAGCTTGGCGTTGTATTCTTTGGCGATCATGGAGGCCAGTGTGGTCTTTCCCGCGCCTATGTTCCCCTCGATGACGATATAGTTGTACCTTACGGCCTCCATTGGTTTTCCGTTGCAATCATTATCAAAAATAGCACTTGACGGCCACATTAACAATGAAAAAAAGGAGAGCAGCACAAATTGTGTGTCTCTCCTGTTTATGGAGGGCGATTCCCGGTGACGGGGATTGCCCTGTTTATCAGTACAGGTAATTACCTGTTGTTATCCCTCCTGCGGTCATGCGGGCGACGGTCACCGCGATCGCGGTCATGGCCACCCCTGCCGCCATCACGTGAGCCGTGAGAATCCCTTCTTTCTGAATATTCGCGTTTGGGAGGTTCGACGTAGCCCTCGGGCTTTGGTATGAGGGGTTTGCGTGAGAGCCTCAGCTTACCGGTTTTCTGATCAACCTCTATCAGCTGTACATCAACCATATCACCCTCCTTGAAGAGCTCCTCAACGGTGCCCACCTTTTTCCAGTCCATTTCTGAGATGTGGAGAAGGCCATCCTTATTTGGCAGGATCTCCACAAAGGCTCCGAACTGTGTGATAGTCTTCACCTTGCCGGTATAGACCTTACCCACCTCCGGAACTGCACAAATTGCATTGATCCTGTCGAGGGCGGCCCTGATAACATCATAGTTCTCGCCAAAGACATCGACCATACCCTGGCCGTTGGTCTCCTCGATAACTATGGTGGCTCCGGTTGTAGCCTGTATATCCTGTATGATCTTTCCTCCGGGACCGATCACTGCTCCAATCATCTCCTTGGGAATATATATCTTTTCAATCCTCGGTGCATGAGGTTTGAGTTCCGGCCTTGGCTCGGCTATTGTCTGTTCCATTATGTCGAGGATATGGAGCCTTCCCCTGCGGGCCTGCTCTAGAGCCTGCTTCAGCACCTCGAATGAGAGGCCGTCCACCTTGATGTCCATCTGTGTGGCGGTGATACCGTCACGGGTACCGGTGACCTTGAAGTCCATATCACCGAGGTGATCCTCGTCACCGAGGATATCCGAGAGGATCGCGAATTTCTTTCCGTCCTTGTCGGTGATCAGCCCCATGGCAATGCCGGAGACCGGTTTGGCGAGCTTGATGCCGGCATCCATCAGCGCCATTGTGCCGGCACAGACGGTGGCCATTGAAGACGATCCGTTCGATTCCAGAATGTCAGATACTATCCTTATGGCATAGGGATTTGTCTCTTCAGACGGCATCATGTTCTTCAGCGCCCTGTGGGCCAGGTTTCCGTGGCCTATCTCCCTGCGGCTGGTGCCGCGTGCGGGCCTGGCCTCGCCGGTGGCAAAGGGCGGGAAGTTATAGTGCAGCGTGAATTTTTCAGAACCCTGTTTGAGCACCTCGTCAATCATCTTTTCATCGAGCTTGGTGCCCAGGGTGACGGTAGTGAGAGACTGTGTCTCACCCCTGGTGAAGATGGCCGAGCCATGAGCTGCAGGCAGAGGGTCTATTTCACACCAGATGGGGCGTATCTCATCAAGCTTGCGGCCATCGAGTCTCTTATGCTCATCGAGTACAAGGCGGCGTGCCGCCTCCTTCTCCACATCGTGGAAGTACCTCTTGACCAGCACCTCGTTGACCGGCTCCTCTTCCGTGTACTGTGCAAGAAACTCAGCCCTGATGGCGTCAAAGCCTTCACTGCGGCTCTTCTTGTCAGAACCGCTGGCGGCGAGTGCATAGCACTTTTCATAGGTCTCATCCCATACCTTCTTCCTCAGATCCTCATCATTGACCTCATGGCAGTACTCCCTCTTCACGGTCGAACCAACCATCTCAGCCAGCTCCTTCTGTGCAACACACTGTGTTTTGATTGCCTCATGGGCAATGCGCAGGGCCTCCAGCATGACATCCTCAGATACCTCTTTCATCTCGCCCTCAACCATCATGATGTTCTCATATGTGGCTCCCACGATAATATCGAGATCAGCTCCCTCAACCTGTGAGAAGGTGGGATTGACGATCAGTTCGCCGTCTACCCTTGCCACCCTCACCTCGGATATAGGCCCGTGGAACGGTATGTCCGACACTGCCATTGCTGCCGATGCGGCCAATCCTGCCAGCGAGTCAGGCATGATATCCTTTTCTGCCGATATGAGGTTGATGGTCACAAAAACCTCAGCGTGAAAGTCGTCGGGGAAGAGCGGACGAAGCACCCTGTCAACCAGACGGGAGATCAGTATCTCATTGTCACCCGGTCTTGCTTCCCTCTTGAGAAACCCGCCTGGAAAACGGCCTGTAGCCGCATATTTCTCCTTATACTCAACGGAGAGAGGCATAAAGTCTGTGTCCTCCTTCGCCTCTTTGGCAGCTACAACCGTAGCCAGGAGCATGGTCTTGCCCATCCTTACAACTACTGATCCGTCAGCCTGCTTGGCAAGCTTGCCCGTCTCAAGTACTATTGACCTGCCATCGCCGAGGTCAATGCTTTTTTCAATCAACTTATACATTTACTGCTAATTATTATTACGGGATAAATGATAGAGGAGAGTCCTCTCCGGGAACTAAAAAAGGCAACCGTAATTGCCTTTCTAGTTTATTTGCGCAGGTTCAGTGCCTTGATGATCTCACGGTACCTGCTGATATCCTTGTCCTTCAGGTAGTCGAGCAGACGCCTTCTCTTTCCGACCAGCTTTATCAGCGACCTCTGAGTGCTGAAATCCTTCTTGTTCCGCTTCAGATGTTCGGTGAGATGAGCGATCCTGTAGGAGAAAAGTGCAATCTGACCTTCAGCACTGCCTGTGTCCATCTCTGAAGATCCGAATGTCTTGAAAAATTCCTGTTTCTTCTCCGTTGTCAAATACATATCCTTATCCAATAGATTGTTAATAAATTCTCCAATTTTGGATCGCAAAGATACAACTCTTATTTGTAATATTTCAAACAATTTGAAGAAAATTTTGCATTTGTCGACGGAATGAATATCTCACTCTGCCTAACCGGATTGTTTTCGGTCTGTCTCTGTATAATAGACGCATTATCAGCAGAGAAAGTTGCGCGGGATTTAAATTTTTATTTCAACAATTGTCCTGATTTTTCAACATCCTCCATACTGCAGGTCAGGGTTCCAGGAACAGGGAGCTGGAACGTCTGATTTTCCGGCCCATGGCAATTAGTGCTGATCCTATCGCACAGTCGAGGCACCGGTGGTTGCGGCACTTGAGGCTTCTCAACTCCAGGAGTGCCTGGGAGGCGAAGGCCGACTCCGGTTTCAGTCCTGCTTTCACGAAGTCTGTAACCACACTGTTCTCTTCCGGCGGAAGTGAGTCGAGGATATCTACGGCCCGGTCACACAATTCCTGCTGCTGTCTTATCTTACCGCAGACAAAGAGCAGCGGGGCGACGGCGTTGATGATCAGCAGGTCTACCGACTGTCTTCCGGCGCGGCCTGCCGTGGAGGAGACCTCCTTACCGAACTGGTAGTGACTGTTCCAGTATTGTGACGCGGTGACGCTCAGCAGTGACCTGAGACTCTCATTGTCGCGGCATTCGAGCACCCTCGAGAAGAGTCCTTCGCTGTGCGTAAGCAATGCAGCCAGCTGTGACATCCTGACAGTGGGGAAGTTGGCAGGCCGCAACCGGTGGAACTTCCACAGCCAGCCGTCGACAGGCTGGAGGGAGTACTTGGAGCGCAGTACCCGGTATTCCCTGGACAGGAGCAGGTAGTAATCATCTTTTACCGCCTCCCTGAAGAGTGCCTCATCAAGGAGGCCGGCCGTTCCGAAGAGCAGCGCCTCCACCTGCAACAGGTTGTCGGAGTGCTTCCTGATGATCTTCAGCGGCAATCGCGAGGCAAGCATCTCAAAGGGATCGGTATTTACCCGGAAACCGAAATAACGCGAGACAAGCCTGTAGAGCGTCTCTTCCCAGTCGTTGCCCGTCTTCACCAGCATCTCCCTGATCTCGTTGCTCTTTCTCTGCAGCCGCTCCACACCCAGTGACCATAGCCAGCGCTTCACCATGAAACTGTCGGTCAAACCTACCAGTCCGCTGCAGGGCAGAGGCGAAGGGTTATTGACAAAGTCAAAGTAATTCTCCCAGAGTGCCGTCTCAAATCCCGGCCGCGCGGTGATCAGCCGCCGTCCTGAGGCTGTATATACATCGGTATCCTCATTATGCACCAGGTGCAGTATCACATTGTCATAGGCATGGTCAGTATGGTGACCGTGGCGGTACCAGTCGGAGGCGCTGATATGGATCTCGGTGTTGCCGGCCCACTCGGTGCCGCCTATGATAAGCCGCGTATTAAAGAAATCGGGACCGGAATCACGGTTATACTCGCCCGGGGTAATCACCTCTATCAGCCCGGCTTCCCTGTCGCAGAGGCTCCCGTCGTCAAAGAACCGGTTTTTCCACAGCCAGTGGAGGAACTCTTCTTTCATAACAGGTAATTTTAGAAATGCAGCTTATCAAAGATATATACAAACCGGCAAATTAACAAGCGAACTGAATATCGGATGATCCCTCTGACGAAGCAAAGTTCAGCAGTCGGCCCTCTGCGCCACATCCTTCGTTAAAACTACGGACTTCGTCCGTCGGAGTCGGATGTCGAAGAAGGCTACGGTGGATGGAATCAGTCGCAGAAGACATTCTCCCGAATTATATGCCCCCGATAGCCGTATGGCGTATCGGAGCATTGCCATATTGCAGATGCATGGCAGCAATAAAACATATGCCGTATTTATTCAGGTATTGCAGACGGCAGTAGCAATGAATTAAGAATTATGAATTAAGAATTAAGAATTAAGAATTAAGAATTAAGAATTAAGAATTGGTAATCAGATAATTACATCATCAGACCGCATGACTGTCACAATACTTCGGTTGTAATCTCCGCGGAGTTTATCCCGCTCAGCGTGACTCCAACATGATCTCTCGACTTTACAGACTTTCGACTTTACGGACTTTACGGACTTTCGACTTTACGGACTTTCGACTTTACGGACTTTACGGACTTTCGACTTTACGGACTTTCGACTTTACAGACCTTCAGACCTTGAGTCTTTCCGCCAGGTAGCCGGCCATCTCCTGTTGCAGTTCGCGTGCCTTCTCTCCTGCCACCTCAGCGAAGCTCTCGCTGCTGTCGGCATAGATGATGCCCCGCGATGAGTTGACCAGCAGTCCGCACTGGTCGTTCATGCCGTAGCGGACCACCTCCTCCAGGCTGCCTCCCTGGGCGCCGACACCCGGCACAAGAAGGAAGTGAGAGGGAACGATCTTCCGTATGTCGGCAAGCATCTCTGCCCGGGTGGCCCCGACGACATACATCAGGTTGTCGACGCTGCCCCATCTCTGGGAGAGAGTCAATACTCTCTCGAACAGTCTCTCACCATTATCGTTGTGATATTGAAAGTCATCCGCGCCCCTGTTTGAAGTCAGGGCAAGGATTATCGCCCACTTGCCCGGGTAAGAGAGGAAGGGGGTGACTGAATCCTCTCCCATATAGGGGGCCACAGTCACGGCATGAAAGGGCATCTCGCTGAAGACAGCCCTTGCATACATCTTTGAGGTGTTTCCTATGTCGCCGCGCTTGGCGTCGGCAATGAGAAAGATTGTCGGGTCAAGCTTATGGATATACCTGACCGTTTTGTCCAGGGCCGCCATGCCCCTGGCACCGTAAGATTCATAAAAGGCAAAGTTAGGTTTGAAGGCAACTGCATACCTGTGTGTTGCGTCAATTATCTGCCTGTTGAATTCAAAGATCGGGTCATCCGCCTCTGCCACGCAGTCGGGCATCCTGGTGATCTCAGGGTCGAGCCCGATACAGAGAAACGATTTCTTTTCGATAATATGGTTATAGAGATCCTTCGAGTTCATGATACGATTATTAATATGCGCTCTCCTTCAGTCGTTCTGCATTCTCGGCCATCTGCAGCTTGTCGAGGAGCTCCTGTATGTTGCCATCAAGCACCACCGGCAGGTTATAAAGAGTGAGGTTGATGCGGTGATCGGTGATCCTTCCCTGGGGGTAGTTGTAGGTACGTATCTTGGCCGACCTGTCGCCGGTGGAGACCATTGTCTTGCGCTTATGGGATATCTCATCAAGATACTTCTGGTATTCGAGGTTGTAGAGCCTGGTACGCAGTTCACGCATTGCCTTCTCCAGGTTTTTTATCTGCGACTTCTCATCCTGGCAGGTGACAACCAGTCCTGTCGGTACGTGGGTAAGCCTGATGGCCGAGTATGTTGTGTTGACGCTCTGGCCGCCGGGACCTGACGAACAGTAGGTGTCCTTGCGGATGTCTTCACTGCGTATCTCCACGTCGAACTCGCTCGCTTCAGGCAGCACTGCCACGGTAGCTGCGGAGGTGTGTATCCGTCCCTGGGTCTCCGTCTGCGGCACACGCTGCACGCGGTGGACACCCGACTCGTACTTCATTATTCCGTAGACCCCCTCGCCTGATACCGTGAAGACCACCTCCTTGTATCCGCCGGCGGTGCCTTCGGTGAAGTAGTTAAGATCAAGCTTCCAACCCTGCGATTCAATGTATTTGGAGTACATCCGGAACAGGTCGCCCGCGAAGATGCTTGCCTCATCACCACCCGTACCTGCGCGTATCTCCATGACCGCGTTCTTGTCATCCTCCGGATCGGCAGGAAGCAGCAGGTACCTGATCTCCTCCTCCATCTCGGGGATAGCGTTCAGGAGTTCATCTATCTCCGCCTTGGCCATCTCGCGCATCTCCTCATCCTTCTCTGATGCCAGCAGCGCCCTGGAGCTTTCCAGGTTGTCAACGGCACTTTTGTACCTTTCATATGACTCTACCACCGGCTTCAGATCCTTGTATTCCCTGTTGAGCTTAATATAGCGCTTCATGTCAGCCATCACGTCAGGCGAGTTAAGAAGTTCGCCCACCTCGATGAAACGGCTCTTCACCCCTTCAAGCTTTTCAAGTATAAGTTTGTTTGCCATTACAAATCCAGATTTTCAGGGTGCAAAGGTAATTATATTCAGGGAATAGAGGGTCGAGCATTAATAAATGACCCGGTGGGTCATTTGAGCGAGCATCCAGACTGCAGGAGAGGCCTGTTATCAGTCGGCAGTCGCAGTCGGCAGTCGGCAGTCGGCATCGGCAGTCGGCAGTCGGCAGTCCATGGTCGCAGTCAAATTAATAGACAAACTGGCCGAATTCGCTTACTACAGTCAGCCTGCGCGACGGTGCAGCTTCGCACCGTCCAATAACACGTGCCTCGAGACCGAATCCGGCAGCGATCTCAATTATTGCCGCGGCCTCTTTTTCATCAACGTACAGTTCCAATCGGTGTCCCATGTTGAATACACGGTACATCTCATCCCACGGTGTGCCGGAGCTCTCCTGTATCATTCTGAAGAGGGGCGGCAGGGGGAGGAGGTTATCCTTGACAACATGCAACCGGTCAATGAAATGCAGGATCTTCGTCTGCCCTCCGCCTGAGCAGTGCACCATGCCGTGAATGACAGGGCGCATTACCTCAAGCACCTTTCTGATAACCGGGGCGTAGGTGCGTGTGGGAGAGAGCACGAGCCGGCCGACATCGAGGCCGGGAACCTCCACGGGATCGGTGAGCCGGTGGCGACCTGCATAGACCAGGTCAGCAGGCATGTTGTCGTCGTAGCTCTCGGGGTAGAGTGTCGCGAGATATCTGCCGAAAACGTCATGCCTGGCGGAGGTGAGCCCGTTGCTGCCCATGCCGCCGTTGTATACTGTTTCGTAAGAGGTCTGCCCGAACGAGGCCAGTCCCACGATCACATCGCCGTTGCGGATGTTTCCGTTGTCAATGACATCGGCGCGGGGCATGCGGGCCGTGACGGTGGAATCTACGATGATCGTTCTTACCAGGTCTCCCACGTCGGCTGTCTCGCCGCCTGTTGACCATATCCCGATGCCCCCGGCGCGCATCAGCGCAAGAAACTCCTCCGTACCCTCAATAAGCGTCCTGATCACCTCGCCGGGAATAAGGTTCCTGTTTCTTCCTATGGTTGAGGAGAGGAGGATATTGTCAGTCACACCAACACAAAGAAGGTCATCAAGGTTCATCACTACGGCATCCTGTGCTATGCCCTTCCAGACGGAGAGGTCGCCCGTCTCCTTCCAGTAGACATATGCCAGTGACGACTTGGTGCCGGCACCGTCGGCATGCATTATGTTGCACCAGTCAGGATCATTGCCTAACGTGTCGGGAATGATCTTGCAGAACGCCTTCGGGAAGAGTCCTTTGTCAGCCTTGCTGATGGCGGCGTGCACCTCCTCCTTTCCCGAAGATACACCTCTCTTTGCGTAGCGCGACCTGTCTGTCATGACTCCTGCCCTGGCCTCCTTCTATTTAGCGGGCTCATAATCGGTACTAAGCACCCTGAACTCGGTACGGCGGTTGATCTGGTGAGCTATCTCCTTCTGCTCTTCACTTGCCAGGGAGTTGATATACTGCTCTGTGAGTGTCACCCCTTCACGCAGGAACGGCGAATCCCCCAGGATAAGCGCATCGACCACCTTTGGACTGGTCTCCCCGTAGCCCCTGGCAGTCAGCCTGTCGGCTGCTATGCCCTTGCCAATGAGGTAGTTGACTACCGACTGTGCCCTCTTCTGCGACAGATCCATGTTATACTCCTCGGTGTCACGCGAGTCGGTATGGGACATCAGCTCTATGGTCACGTTCGGGTTGTCATTGAGGGTCTCCACCAGCTTGTCAAGTGAGACCATCGATTCCGGGCGCAGGTCCCACCTGCCGAAGTCGTAGAAGATGTTCGGAAGCTCTATGGGCTTGTCAATGGGTGTCAGCAGTATGGTAGCCATAAAATCGCGGCTCTTGTCCTGCCCCCTGGTTGTCTCCTTCTCCTTACCGTTAAGGAAGCCTTTCTTTGAAGCCAGGAAGATATAATCGACTTCCGGTCTGAGGCTGAATTTGAAATCGCCGGCTGCGCCAGTCTCAGACTGCATGTTGGCGCCGTCGCTGGCTATCAGTTGTACCGTGGCACCCTCAACAGGCTGTCCTGTCTTTTCGTCCTTGACAAGCCCGGTGATGCTGAAGAGCAGCGGAGGCATGACAAAGGTATAGAGGTCGTCCACGGCCCTCCCCTTGCGTGAGGAGCTGAATATACCCTTCTCTGCCTCTTTCTCGAAGGTGATCCCGAAGTCATCGGCGTGGGTGTTCAAGGGTGAGCGCATATTCTCAACCATCCAGCCGTCGCCTCCCTGCGGTACGGCACGGAATATATCGAGGCCTCCCATGCCTATGTGACCGTCAGACGCAAAATAGAGCCAGCCGTTGTTGCGCATGTAGGGAAAGAGCTCATCGCCGCGGGTGTTGATGTCGGCACCCAGGTTCTCAGGCTGCGACCAGGGGCTGCCGGGAGAGGTGCGTGTCACGCGGTAGATGTCTTTCCCTCCCAATCCCCCGGGGATGTCAGACACAAAATAGAGTGTCTGCCCGTCAGGCGATATGGCAGGATGGGCAGCGACAAGCGAGTCGGCGAGTATCTCCTGCTTCACCGGATCGGTCCAGCGGGTGCCCTCGCGAGTCGAGTACATTATCACGCACCCCTTTTTCTCGCGCTTGCCTGCCTCACAACGGGTAAACCATAATTCGGTATAGTCGGATGAGAAGGAGGGTGTGCCATCTTCGAACTCACTGTTCAGGAAATCAACCGGTACGGGAGTGCTCCATTTCCCCTTTTTGTCGAGCCGGGTCTCGAAGATATCGGTGAAGCTCTGTCCGGTAGCCCCGTGCTCCCTGTTGCCACGTGCATCGTCGCGCGACGAGGTGAACCACAGCAGTCCGTAGTCATCGCGGGCAAATGCCGGGCCGAAGTCGGAGTCCCTTGAGTTGGCATCCTTCAGCTCCTCGACAATATATGATTCAGGCGAGTCCTGCCACTCCATCGCCAATTCACAAGCTCTGACCTGCTGCTCGGTCCGGGGGTCACCAGGCAACAGCTGCCGGTATTTGCGAAACTCCTCGATAGCCTGGGGGTATCTCCCCAGCTTCTTGGTGACCTCTGCCAGACGGTACTGAGCCTCAGGTTTGGGGAAGGGTGATCTGACAGATCTCTTATACCACAATTCGGCGTTTTTCGGATCGTTTATCAGACGGTAACACTCTGATACCATGAAAACCATCTCAGCCTTGAGCTGTTTCTCGCGTGTCTTTGAATAGACATCCTTGAAGAAGTCGATGGCCTCATAATAGCTGCCAGCCTCAAAGGCGGTATATGCCCGTTCCGTCTTCTGCTTCTGTGCGCTGAGAGCAGCGGGCAACAGCAGAAGAAGTATCATAAGCCGGAAGATTATCTTATCCATAGGGAATGCATTCGTTATCCTGCAAAAATAACGAATGTAACCGATGTTTAGGTATCCTACCTGGTAAAAAGCAGCTCACGGTACTTGGGCAGAGGCCACAGCTCGTTGTCAACCACCAGCTCAAGCTTGTCGATGTGGGTCCTTATCTCATCAAGATAGGGCTTTACCTTGCTCTCGTAGGTTGTTGCCTTGCTGTAGAGATCGGTAATTACATTTGCCTTTCTTCTCTCTTCGATCATCTCTGCCACCAGCTTCTTGATACTGGTTATATGATCTGAAATATTGATTATGAGTTCTTTGCGGGCACCGGCCAGTCTTATGTACTCGTTGTCGTCAAAGATCTCACGCAACCCCCTGACATTCTCCACCAGCGAGGTCATGTAATTCACTGCCGTAGGCACAATGTGGTTTATTGCCAGGTCACCCAGCACACGGGCTTCGATCTGCAGTTTCTTGGTGAACTTCTCGAGCTCTACCTCCACCCGGCTTTCCAGCTCACGATCGGTGAGCACGCCGGTGCCAACGAGTGTCTCGCGTGAAGAAGGCGTAACATATGCCTTCAGCGTTTTGGGCACACCCGGCTCCGCTGAGAGACCCCTGCGAAGAGCCTCCCTGTGCCACTCTTCACTGTACCCGTCGCCCTCAAAGCGGATTCTCCTGGAATCTATGATGCATTTCTTAAGTACCTGGAAGATAGCCTCATCTTTCTTCCTTCCCCTGTCAACCATGCTGTTGACCTCATCGGCGAATACCTTCAGCTGCCTTGCTACCGCCGCATTGAGTACTATCATTGACGAGCTGCAGTTGGCCGAGGAGCCCACCGCCCTGAACTCAAACCTGTTGCCGGTGAAGGCAAAGGGGGAGGTGCGGTTGCGGTCTGTATTGTCAAGAAAAATGCCGGGTATCTTGCCCAGTCCGAGCTTGATCTCGGTCTTCTCCTGAGGGGTCATCTTCTTGTCCTTCACCTTGCTGGCAATGCCGTCCAGTATATCTGACAGGTAGCTTCCCAGGAATACCGATATGATTGAGGGAGGTGCCTCATGGCCTCCCAATCTGTAGGAGTTGTTCTCGTTGGTGACGCTGGCACGGATGAGATCCTCGTTGTCATTGACAGCCTTGACCACATTGACGAGGAAGGTGAGGAACTGCATGTTTGTCTTAGGGTTCTTGCCCGGCGAGAGGAGATTCACGCCAGTATCGGTCATCATTGACCAGTTACTGTGCTTGCCCGATCCGTTCACCTCGGCAAAGGGCTTCTCATGGAAGAGGACCCTGAACTTGTGCTTCCTGGCCACCCTTCGCATTACATCCATTATCAGCTGGTTATGATCGACGGCCAGGTTGGCCTCCTCGAACACGGGAGCACACTCAAACTGGTTGGGGGCCACCTCATTATGACGGGTCTTAACCGGTATGCCAAGCTTGTAGGCTTCATATTCAAACTCCTTCATGAAAGCCTTGACCCTGTCGGGTATGGCTCCGAAATAGTGGTCAGAGAGCTGCTGGTCCTTTGAGGAGGGGTGGCCCATCAGGGTGCGGTCAGCAAGCATGAGGTCGGGACGTGCATAGTAGAGTGCCTCATCAATCAGGAAGTACTCCTGTTCCCAGCCGAGGGTGGCTATCACCTTCCTGACATCCTTGTCGAAGAGGTGGCAAACCTCCACGGCAGCCCTGTCGAGTGCTGCCAGCGACCGCAGCAGCGGTGTCTTGTAGTCAAGTGCCTCGCCCGTGTAGGATACGAAGACGGTAGGAATACACAGGGTGTTGCCCACTATGAATGCCGGCGACGAGACATCCCAGGCGGTGTAGCCCCTGGCTTCGAAGGTGTTCCTTATGCCGCCGCTGGGGAAGCTTGATGCGTCAGGCTCCTGCTGCACCAGCACCTCACCCGAGAAGATCTCAATTATGGATCCCATCTCGCCCCTGCCCACGAAGGCATCATGCTTCTCTGCCGTGGTGTCGGTAAGAGGATGAAACCAGTGGGTGAAGTGTGTCACGCCGTGCTCCATGGCCCATGCCTGCATACCGGTAGCCACCTGGTCGGCTATCTGCCTGTTGATGGGTGCCCCCTCGTCAATGGCTGTCATAACTGCACGGTAGGCTTCACGGCTCAGGAAGCGCTCCATCTTCTGCTTGTTAAAAACGTTGTGGGAAAAATAGACGGAGACCGGCTCAGCCGGCACATCAATATCAACAGGCTCCCTGTTGAACAGCTCCTTCAATGCACTGAAACGTAATTCTGCCATGATCTGATTTTTTGTTAAAAATAGATCATTTCAGAATATACCCCCCTATTTTCAGGGGTATTTTTTGATTATTTATATGTTTTTTATTGACAACCCCCTGTTTTTTGGGGGTATTTTCATTTTATTATCCATTTTTTATATCGGAAATACATTCTGCACGGGTAAAGATTCCGTAGAGTGACTTTTCAAAATCGACAGCCACGATCTTGTATTCAGGGGTAAGTGTGAACTCGTCACCTATGCCGCTGGTTAGGAAATTTATGCCAGCCTCCGGGAAATGGAATGTTGTATAGACCACTCCCGGCTTGACCACGTCGGTCACCTTTACCTTCATTGTTGTTACGCCGCGCGGGGAGAAAATCCTGGCATAGTCGCCGGTGGTCAGCCCCTTTGCTTTTGCATCATTGGGATGAACATAGAGCAGGTCTTCGGTGACGATCTCCCTGTTCGGGGTGCGACGGGTCATGGTGCCGCTGTTGTAATGCTCCAGCAACCGTCCCGTGGTAAGTATGAAAGGAAAGCGCCCGGCATGCTCGTCAAGCTCCGGTGAGATGTCATAGTCCCATGAGTGGAACCTGCCCTTGCCGCGCTTGAAGGTCTCGGTATGCAGTATCTGCGTATCCGTGCCGTCCTCCTTTACGGGCCACTGCTTGCCGTTGTTACCCAGCTCAGTCCACTTCACACCTTTAAAGAAGGGCACTATGCCTGCAATCTCCTTAAGTATCACATCAGCCGTGTATCCCTCCTGCGGGTAACCCATACGGTTCATCATGTCAACCACTATCTGGCCGTCGGGTTTGGTCCCCTCAAGAGGTTCAACCACCTTCTGCACCTTCTGAATCCTTCGCTCTCCGTTGGTGAAGGTACCCTCCTTTTCGAAGAAGGAGGATGCGGGGAATATCACATCAGCTATGCGTGCCGTCTCGGTCATGAACAGTTCCTGCACCACCAGGAAATCGAGTTCCTGCAGCGAGCTCCTGACATGGCAGGTGTTGGGATCTGTCTGAAGAATATCCTCGCCCATGATCCAGAGTGCCCTGAGGTCGCCCCGTCCTGCAGCGGCGAACATCTCCGGAATCCGGTACCCGGGTTTGGAGGGATGCTCAGCACCGTAGTATTCATTATACAGTATAATGTTGGCCGGATTGGTAACATCGAGATAGCCTGCACCCTGATGCGGCTGTACGCCCATATCGGCAGCACCCTGTACGTTGTTCTGACCCCGCAGCGGGTTGACGCCTGCCCCCTCTTTCCCGATGTTGCCGGTCATCATGGCGATATTGGAAATGAGGGTTATCGCCTTGGTAGCCTGCCAGTGCTCCGTGACACCGAGCCCGTGAAACTCCATGGCCACTGCAGCCCTGCCGTACTCTGTCGCTGCGGCCCTGACCAGTGCGCGATCCACTCCGCACACCCTTTCCATCTCGTCGAGGTCCATCACCAGGAGATAGTCCCGGAACTCATCCCAGCCTTCGGTCCGCCTGCTGATAAAATCCATATCGGTAAGCCCTTCGGTGAGAAGATAGTATGCAAACATGTTGAGCACTGCCACGTTTGTTCCCGGGTTGATCTGAAGGTGATATTTCGCCAGTCGTGCCAGCTCAATCTTCAGCGGATCAATGACTATCAGCGGTGTCCCTGACTCCACCACCGCCTTTATGCGTGCCCCGGTGACAGGGTGGGCTGCTGACGGATTGGCACCGATCACGAGTATGCATCCGGTCTTGTAGAGTTCATCTATCGAGTTGGTAGCGGCCCCCGTGCCGTAGGCCCACTGCATGCCCATGGCTGTGGGTGCATGACATACCCGTGCACAACCGTCAATGTTGTTAGTGCCGATGACAATCCTGAAGAACTTCTGCATCAGGTAGTTCTCTTCATTTGTGCAGCGGGCTGAAGAGATGCCTGCCAGGGCATCGGGACCGTAATTCTCACTTATCTCTCTGAATCTGCGGGCGGTATAATAATAGGCCTCCTCCCACGATGCCTCGGTGAGAGTGCCGTTCTTCCTGATCAGGGGTGAACGAAGCCTGTCGGGGTGATTGTAAAACTCAAAGGCAAATCTGCCCTTAAGGCAGGTATGCCCCCTGTTGGTGACACCGTCAACCGGTGCCTGTATACCCCTCACCGTTCCCTCTTTGACCTTTACCTCCAGGGCACAACCCACACCGCAGTATGTGCAGGTGGTTCGTACAATTTTGTCTGCCTTCACGGTTTTGGTCGAATACCTGTCTGACAGTGCGTTTGTGGGGCATGTCTGAACACACGCCCCGCATGAGACACACGGCGAATCAATGAAATTCTGATCATACCCCATTATTATGCGGCTACCGTCGCCGCGGCCACGGATAGCCAGCACGTGCTCAGCCTGCAACTCGTCGCAGGCTCTGACGCAGCGATAGCACTTGATGCACTCCGTCAGATCAGCCCATATATAGGGATGGCTTCTGTCCTTCTCATACCCCTTCACTGACCGCTGGTATCGCACCTCAGGATATCCGGCATCAGCCACGACTATCTGGAACTCCGTGGGCAGCTTCCCCGCCTCCGGGGCTACCCGCTCCGGAGGATATTCCGAGAGAACCAGCTCCAGGATATTCCTTCTCAGTCTCTTTATCCTTTCCGAGGAAGGATATATATAGTATCCCGGCGCCACGGGCGTATGGCATGAAGCCATGACTCTTGCCGGGCCCTCCTCCTTCAGGGCGACCTCCACCGAGCAGATACGACATGAGCCGTAGTTCCCGAGGTTGTCTGCCTGGCAAAGCGTCGGAATCAGTTCGCGGTCCCTGTTCCTGCGGACGAACTCAAGTATCGTCTCTCCGGGTATGACCGGGTAGGGAATATTGTCAATATATGCTGTGTTATCCATCGCTCTGTTCATTTTGATATGAAATACTCATCCAGCTCATCGCTGAAATATTGAAGTGCGTTTCTTACCGGCAGGGGCAGCCCCCCTCCCAGGGCGCACAGTGACCCCACCTGCATCGTCTCCAGCAGATCGTCAAAGAGCTGCCTGTCAATCCTGGTATGCTTCTCCGCCGCGCCTGCGAGCAGCTCCTGCCCCCGCACCGATCCCAGCCTGCAGGGGAAGCACTTGCCGCACGACTCTTTCCCGGTGAACTCAAAGAGGTGCTCCAGCAGTTTTATCATCGGGAACCCGGAGGGTATCGAAACGATGCCGGCATGTCCCAGAAGGAATCCTGCCTTGCTGAATGATTCAAAATCGAGGGTAAGATCGTCTATCCGCGATGCCGGTACCAGTCCGCCCAGCGGTCCGCCTATCTGGAATGCCTTGACGGGATAACGCATGCCTCCTCCCATATCCTCAATGACGGTTCTCATAGGTGTTCCCATGCACACCTCCAGCAGCCCCGGCCTGTTGAATGCCCCGTCCAGTGACACCAGCTTCGTGCCCGGCGATTTCTCCGTGCCAAGGGCAGCATAGGCGGATCCACCCTCCCGGAGGATATAATGAACATTGGCGAAGGTCTCCACGTTGCTAAGCACCGTTGGCTTGCCGAAGAGCCCGTAAACGGCAGGGAAGGGAGGCCTGGTCCGCACCTCGGGACGGAGTCCCTCCAGTGAATTGAGCAGGGAGGTCTCCTCTCCGCAGATGTACGCGCCCGACCCTTCTATCACATGAAACCGGAATGGGAACAGTGAAATCCCCGTGCCGCTGGCGGTTATCCCCTGCGTCTCAAGCAGGGCGACAGTCTCACGTGCGGTTTGTACCGCCTTCGGGTATTCACCCCTTATGTATACCACACCGGTGTCAGCGCCGGTGATGAGGCCCGTAATCAGCATCCCGAAGAGCACGGAGTGGGGCCGTTCCTCCAGCAGCCATTTGTCGGAGAAGGCTCCGGGGTCTCCCTCATCTGCGTTGCACACTACATATTTCTGATCGGCTACGGCATCACGCGATGATCTCACCTTGATATGGAAGGGAAATCCTGCCCCGCCCCTGCCCCTGAGCCCCGAAAGCTCAAGCTCAGCCAGAGCGGCATCACTGTCGGAAAGATAGTCCCGCGCCAGATCCCAGTAAGCCCCTGGCTCTCCCTCCTCAGGCAACAGCGCGGGCTTTTCTGCATTCGTTGTCACACTGACTGACTCCTCAGGGTGGCCGTCACCGGCAACACGGATCTCGCCGTTGATCAGGAAAGCATCATTCGAATGGCAGTGACCCAGGCAGGTCACCCTGCCTATCTCATCCTCAGAGTACTGAGCAGAGAGCTTCCGCATAACCTTTTCCTGCCCCCCGGAGACGAGGCAGGCGGTACCGTCACAGACAAATATCTTCCTTCCCAGATGGTCATTACCTAAAAAATCATAAAACGAACTGACCCCCAGCACGGCTGCACGTCCGGTCATAAAGTCATCAGCAATGGCATCATGCCTTATATCCGATGAACTGCTGATCTCTTCGTAGAGACCCCCCGGCAGCCCTTTTCTCGCAGAGAGTCCTCTCAGGTTCCTTGACATAGTATGGTTTTTTATGAAGTTACAAGATATTAACTTACTGCATGATATATTTCAAAGATGAGAATTATCATATTTTGGAGGGGTTTGAAAATGAGAACTCTGCCCACCCTTTTGTTTTGGTGAATTTTGTTATATTTGTCGCCTGTATTTTTAATCAGGTGTATTCATTCAATTAATTAGTTTTCAGATGGCAATACTTCAGGATTTGAGAGAGAAGGCCGGTCCGCTTGTGGCTATTGTAATCGGGGTGTCCCTCCTGCTTTTCATTGTGAGTGATTTCTTTGGCAATAACAATACACAGCGCCGCAGGGCGGAAAAGTATTACGAGCTTGCCCGCATCGACGGAGAAACGGTCTCCTACCAGGATTTTGAGATGAGGGTACAGGACCTTGTCAATATATATAAGATGTCAGGCTCCGGTGATATGAACGAAGAGATGATGCAGAGTCTTCGTGAGCAGGTCTGGCAGCAGTTGATCTCGGAGAGGCTCCTGAACGAGACATACAGGAAGACCGGCCTGGGAGTAAGTCCTGATGAAGTGGAGATGCTCGTCTTCGGGGATGACCCTCACCCGATCGTGCGTCAGCTCTTCACCGATCCTGAAACAGGTACATTCAACTCATCGTTTCTTGTGAACTTCCTCAAGGCTACCGAGACTGATGAAGCCACCAGAAACTACTGGCTCTTCTTTGAGGATCAGATCATCAATGACAGGCTTAACAGTAAGCTGGTAAACCTTATCTCACAGGGATTCTACGTCACCTCAAAGCAGACGGAATACGAAGCAGCCCTGATGGCCAACACTGTAAACTTCAGCTTCATGGCAAGAAACTATGCCACCGTTGCCGACAGCGCCGTCAAGGTCACATCTGACGAGATAAGGGAGTATTACAGCAGTCATAAGGATAACTTCATGCGCACGGCACAGAGGGATATGGAATACATGGTATTTGAGATATCCCCTTCGGAGTCTGACATGCAGGAGGCCGAGAGATGGGCCATGCAGGAGAAGGAGAATTTTGCCGCTGCCACAGAGCTTGTACAGTACATCAATCTCACGGCCGACACCCGTCATAACAATATTTACCGCACCCTGGATGAACTGCCCGAAAGCCTCAGGGAGCTTGCACGCAGCGGTGACAAATCTGTTGTTACCGGACCATGGTTTGAAGAGGGCGCCTACAGGCTGGCACGAATAGTTGACATAGCTGACCGTCCGGATTCTGTAAGGGCGGCACACATACTCCTCTCGCCCAATGCCTCCAGAAGCATGGCCCAGGCCAAAGCAGAAGCTGACAGTCTCATCAGGCTCGTCAGGGGAGGTGTTGACTTCAGCATGCTGGCCATGACCAACTCTGACGATCAGGGATCGGCACAGGTAGGCGGTGACCTGGGATGGTTCAGCGAAGGAATGATGATCACACCTTTCAACAATGCCTGCTTCAGCGGAAAGAAGGGTGACCTGGTAACGGTTGAGACCACCTACGGTCTGCATATCATCAGGATCATTGACCAAAGCCGCAGGGTGAAAAAATATGACATAGGGATAGTCGACCGCCTGGTGGTCCCCAGCAATGCTACCACACAGATCATCTATGCCGAAGCCTCGAAATTCGCCGGCACCAATGACACCTATGAGAAGTTCAACAAGGCTGTAGCAGAGGGCAACCTCGCCAAGAAGCTTGCCATGAATGTCACCCCTGACCAGAAAGAACTTCCCGGGCTGACCCAGGCCAGGGCACTGGTGATGGCTCTCTTCCAGAACAGCAAGGAGGGCAGCATCGTGCTTGACAACAGCAGCCAGGCTGTCTTTGAGCTTCCTGACATGTATGTGGTGGCCTATTGCACCAGGGTTCAGGAGAAGGGTCCTGCCCCGGTTGAAGATGTAACCTCAGACATACGTTTTATCCTGGCGAAGCAGAAAAAGGCTGATATCATCTCTGAAGAGCTTGGCCGTCATGTCGCTGAAGGAAAGAGCCTTGATGAGATCGCATCGCATTACAACACTGTCCTGCAGGATGCCACAGGCATTAATTTCAGGTCATATTCCGTTCCCGGAGCCGGCATTGAGCCCGGTCTGATAGCCGCCGCCTCAGCTTCTGAGGCAGGGGTGCTCTCAAAGCCTGTGGAAGGTAACAACGGCGTCTACATGTTCAAGGTCAACAACACCGTTCCTTCTGTGACGGAAGAAAGCGAGATGGTACGTGAGCGGCTAAGCTCCGGCTACCGGATGCGTGCCTCCTACGAGGCCTTCCAGGCCATCCGTGACAAAAAGGAGGTTGAGGATCTGAGATACAAGTTCTATTAGGATAGTGCCTGCTCTGTAATCTGAGGCACATGTTTTATCAGGACGCCTGCTTTAGATTCTGAAGCAGAAGTTTGCTCAGGCCATTGCCTGCTCTATAATCTGTGGTACGGCGCTCTCCCAGCCCAGGGGCATGATATGCACCCCATGCACTCCGCTCTTT
This sequence comes from Bacteroidales bacterium UBA4772, assembly GCA_002403305.1. Classification (GTDB taxonomy): domain Bacteria; phylum Bacteroidota; class Bacteroidia; order Bacteroidales; family VadinHA17; genus SR-FBR-E99. The sequence goes on along the minus strand of DHHM01000005.1, from coordinate 29,596 downwards.
TCTCTAAGACGCCTGATGTTCTCAACGGTCATCCTGATGCTCTCCTCAGCAAAGCCGTCACCGGCATCGGCAAGTCTCCTCATGGTCCTGTCAGGGATCGTAACACCCGGTATATTGTCGTTAAGGTAGCGTGCCAGCCTGAGCGACTTCAGGGGGCTGACGCCTATCAGCACGAAGGCTCTTTCAGGCACTCCTTCCCGCCTCAGGCTTTCGAGCCATGGATCGAGGCTGTCGGGATCGAAGACAAGGTTGGTCTGCAGAAACTGTGCTCCGGCGTTGACCTTCTTCATGTCTCGCAGCACCTGCAGCTCCGGCTTCTGGAGCAGCGGGGCCGCAGCGGCCCCGAGGAAGAGACGTGGCCTGTTTTTTATCTCACGTCCGTCGAGATAGACCCCCTCGTCGCGCATGCGTCTGAGTATCCAGAGCATCTGCACCGAGTCGACATCTATAATATTCAGATTGCCTCTCGGTTTCGGTCCCACGCGTGGACTGTCGCCTGAGAGACAGAGGATATTGCGGACTCCCAGGGCATTGGCGCCTATGGCCTGTGACTGAAGGCTGTTGCGGTTGTTGTCACGGGCAGATATCTGCATTACCGGATCGGCACCCAGTGATACGGCTACTGCCGAACAGGCAGCGCTGGACATCCTGGATACTGCCGACGAGCCGTCAGTGAAATTTATGGCTGTTACGTAAGGTTTTACCAGGTTTATCTTCTCAGTGAGCCTGTCAGTGGCCGCGCTCAGCGGGGGCATCACCTCCGTGGTGATGACAAACCTGCCGCTGCGCAGCTCTTTCTCCAGCTCAGACTGAGGCCCGTCAACGGCCGGAGGATGGTATTCAGCATCCCCCTGCCACCAGTCCGGCTGCCTTATAGGTCTGAAGACCTTCTCCTCCAGCACGGCCCCCATGCTCATGCCTCTCCTCCTTGACGGAAGAAATATGTTTCCCGGGCCAGCCTCCCTTACCTTACGGATGACCTCGGCCCACGTTTCGCCGCCGGCTCTGTCCCAGTCTACCGGAGGGAGCACCTCAAGCAGCTTTTTCTCGCGGTGCATCCTCTCCGACCGTTCATATATCAGGTACCATACACACTTGCGTGTGGTGTCAACATAACAATAGCCGTTGTTCACTCCGCCGCAGGGACCGTTTCTAATTCCCTTGGGGCACGCCATGTGACAGATGAAGGCGGTCTCCTGCAGCAGGCAGTTACCGCACATCCGGCACCCGAAGAGCGGCCCCTTGACCGCCCTTTCGACAAAAGCGAGCAGACGCCCCCCCGCCGGCAGCCTTCCGAAAGGCCTGAAGGCAGGCTGCCACCGGCGTAGCGGAGTGAAAAGTGCCATTGAATTATCAGATGATGTACATATTTATCAGTTGCTCATAGAGCTCCTGCCTTCCGCTGATCTTCTTCGGTTCGCCGGATTTCCTGGCCAGCGTACGCAGATCCTCAAGGGTGAGCTTTCCCTTCTCATACAATGCGCCGTTGCCCTTGTCGAATGTGGCATACCTGGCCTTGCGAAGCTTGAGATAGTCGGAATCCTTAAGGATGCTGTCAGCTATCACCAACCCCCTGGCAAAGGTGTCCATGCCGTTGATATGGGCTATGAAGAGATCTTCAGGATCGGTGGAGTTGCGTCTCACGTGAGCGTCAAAATTGATGCCCCCTGTTTTAAATCCTCCGGCCTGCAGGATAACCAGCATAGCCTCGGTGATCTCATTGATGTTTGTCGGAAATTCATCGGTATCCCATCCGTTCTGGTAATCGCCCCTGTTGGCATCTATGCTGCCAAGCATGTCAGCGTCAGCTGCCGTCTGCAGGTCATGCTGGAATGAGTGGCCGGCGAGGGTGGCATGGTTGACCTCGACATTGAGCTTGAAATCCTTGTCAAGCCCGTAATGGCGCAGGAAGCCTATAACGGTGGCAGCATCGTAATCATATTGGTGCTTCGTCGGCTCCATTGGTTTGGGTTCAATGTAGAAAGTACCCTTGAAGCCCTTTTTGCGTCCGTAGTCGCGCGCCAGGGAGAGCATCATGGCCAGGTGGTCAAGCTCTCTCTTCATGTCCGTGTTATGAAGCGTGAGATAGCCCTCACGTCCGCCCCAGAAGACATATCCCTGACCCCCGAGAGCAATGGTGGCGTCAATGGCGTTCTTCAGCTGCACGGCTGCGTTGGTGACAACGGCAAAATCAGGATTGGTGGCTGCGCCGTTCATATAACGGGGGTTGCCGAAGAGGTTTGCCGTGCCCCAGAGCAGCTTCATGCCTGTCTCCTTCTGCCTTGCCTTTATCACCGGAACCCACTTCTCGAGACGCTTCTCTATCTCGAAGACGGAACCATCGCCGACAAGGTCGGTGTCATGAAAGCAATAATAGGGAGCTCCTAACTTCTCAAAGAATTCAAAAGCCATGTCAAGCTTGACCTTTATGCGGTCATCGCCCTCCATTCCGTCATACGGGAAGTCTCTTGTCTTCGATCCGAAGGTATCCGTGCCGTCACCGCAGAAAGAATGCCAGTAGGCGATGGCAAAGCGCAGATGATCCGTCATCTTACGGTTGCCGACTTTGGCTTCGGGGTCATACCATTTGAATGCCAGGGGGTTTTTCGAGTCCCTGCCCTCGTACTTTATCTTCCCGATTCCCGGGAAAATCTCACCTGTACTCTTCTTTGCCATAGTAATTCAATTTATATCATATAACTGATCTTCAAGTATATCGATCCATTCCATATATTTCGCATCGTAGATTGCCGACAGTTCGCTGTCGGGCTCGCTTGTGCCGGTCACTTCCAGTCCGCTGAAGGCCTCCTCTTCCGTCTCGTAATATCCGCATCCTATGCCGGCACCGCGGGCAGCGCCGACGGAGCCGTCAGTGTTATAGAGTGTGATCACCGTGGATGTCAGGCTGGAGAGCACATCCCTGAAGACCCTGCTCAGGAACATATTGGATTCCCCGGCCCTGATGACCGACGGATTTATGCCGGTCTCCTTCATTATCTCGAGCCCGTAGCGGAATGAGTAGGCTATTGCCTCCTGTGCGGCACGGTAGAGGTGACCCTGCCCGTGAATGTTGAAGTTGAGTCCGTGCACGGAAGCGCCGATGTAGCTGTTGCGCAGCATCCGCTCGGCACCGTTGCCAAACGGCAGCATTACCAGACCATCGCTCCCGGGCTTTACGGCAACCGCCATGTCATTCATTTCCGGGTAGGTGAGTCCCGCCCCCGCATTCTTCTTCAGCCATGAGTTGAGTATGCCGGTGCCGTTGATACAAAGCAGCACGCCCAGGCGGTTCAGACGTTTAGTGTGGTTCACATGCAGGAAGGTGTTGATACGTGACATCGGATCGAACTGAGTTCTGTCGGTCACACCGTATATTACTCCTGAGGTGCCGGCTGTTGCGGCCACCTCTCCGGGCTGCAGCACATTGAGCGACAGTGCGTTGTTGGGCTGATCCCCTGCCCTGTAGGAGACAGGGATGCCGGCCGGAAGGCCAAGATCATCAGCCACTTCGCGGGTTAGCTGCCCCTGCACTGAAAACGATTCAGCAGGTTCAGGCAGCAGCTGCGGGTCAATACCGTAATATTCCAGCAACTCTTCGGAGACCTCATTCCTCATGAAGTCCCAGAAGATACCTTCGGAGAGCCCGGTATATGACGTCTTTATTTCATCGGTAAGCCTCATGGCCAGGTAGTCGCCCGGCAACATGATCCTGTGTATCTTTTTGTACAGGACCGGCTCATTCTCCCTGACCCATGCCAGCTTGGAGGCTGTGAAGTTGCCCGGCGAATTCAGGAGGTGGTGCAGGCAGAAATCCTTTCCCAGCTTTTCGAATGCCAGGTCACCGGTTTCAACGGCCCTGCTGTCACACCATATTATTGCTGGCCTGAGCACCTTCCTGTTGACATCAACGGTCACCAGTCCGTGCATCTGGTATGATATCCCTATGGCGCCAATATCCCTGCTCTGTGATCCCAGGGGCTTTAGGCAGGCTGCCAGTGCAAGCGTAAAATTCTTCCACCATACTTCAGGATCCTGCTCCGCCCACCCGGGCCCGGGTGCCGAGATCGCCATCTCGAAAGGGGGAAATGATGCCGAAGAGAGTGCCCTGCCGATGGCACCGTCAATGACGGATGCCTTTACCGATGAGCTGCCAAGATCAATGCCCAGTAGTAACATAATGTTATTATTTTATGCAAATTCTTTTCGTCGGTCGGGTGGAATTTGCATGAAGTTTTGATATTCAATTCCTGATGTGTGCCCTTGCTCATGTAATTATCATGAGAAGGATCTCACAGTTTTGATAAATGTACGGATATTTTCCGTTGAAGCATCCGGAGGCATCCCTCCGCCGCAAGACCAGATCACCCTCCTGGTGTCTGATACAGAGCTCATCATCTCCTTCACCCCGGCCTCAACATCGGCCGGAGTACCGAGGGCAAGCACATCACGGGGCGGGAGATTGCCCAGCAGGGTGACGCTCTCCCCTGCAAGCTTCCTCATCTCGGTCACCGAATGGTTAAAGCTGTAGTTAAAGAGATTAACACCCATCTCTTCAAGGTAGCCTGCCGTGATGATTCCGGAGGCATCATTGTGGAAGAAGCTGACCTTCGGGTTGAATGCCCGGTATATCCTTTTCATATGAGGCAGGACAAACGTCTCGAAGTCAGGCTGGCCCAGGAATCCTACAATATCATCAAGAAGGAAGACGCCCTCGATATCGGGAAACATATCATACTGAAGGGTGAGCCAGTCGATGACAAAGTCGGTTATGACCGTTAGAGCCTTCTGTGCCTCATCCGGTGTGATGGCCAGTGCCAGCATGAAATCGGTGGTACCAAAAAGAAATGAGGCGATGTTGAGGGGGCCCCGGCTCGAGGCAAACCGGTAGCGGCAATCGTTCTGCTTAAGTCTCTCCTCATACTTTCTCATCCTGCTGATAACGAAAGGCAGAAGACCGTCGGTCTTTACGTTGGGTCTCGCCAGCGACGAGATTGCCTCGACAGTGCAGGTAAGCTTCACGGGATGAGGAAAATCATTTTCGGTCCATACCAGTTTGGTGCCGAAGGCCGACGGTTCTGTGCACATCCCGTATTCAGCCCAGAAGCCGGGAAGGAAGATTGCCTCCGGGAAGCTCTTCATCGACTTAATGTTTGCAGCAAACCATGTTTCCGGATCAGTGAAATACTCCAGGATGGTTGAGCCGTGCCATCCCGGGAGCCAGGGGCTGTCAATGATAAAACCTATCGGACTCTCCTTCGTCCTCTCCCCGTTAATGATCCTTAACAGGGTCTCCCAATGCTGCTCATTCATGTTTTCTTAATTGAATATTGTCATATAATCTGCTGTCAGATACCCGGAACGTAATAAAATTTCAGACCCCTGTAATAATCGGCATCCCTCTCAGGCTTCTCCACTCCTTCCGGGAAATCTCTCCGGGAATAGACCCGGAAATATGCCAGGCAGGCATCCCTCCACCAGCGTGCTTCCTCTGCCTGTATTGCAAGCAGCTGTCTGACGTGATCATACTGCTCATCGTCAATCTGCCCATTAAGCGTCTCCCAGTAGATGCGGTACCCTTCAACCTGGCGCACACCCCTGTCATATCTGAGGCACAGCTCCTCCCAGAGGGTTTTTCCTGACTTCATACGGTAGTCCCGGGGCAGGTGATGAAACCATAGCAGCAGTTCTTCAGGGCACCGCTGCGGCTCATTGAAGATGCCAGCCAGCGGAGGGAAGTACTGGCTAACGGCGTTGCTTCCCGACCTTGTCCGGTCAAAGCCAATCCCCGCCGTATCGGCACGGTGGTAATAGACCGAGGTCCAGTCCGGCCGGCCGCGGTCAACCCACGGTCCCGGCAACAGGTGCCAGTTCCATATCGAGCTGCCGGCATATCCCCTCTCCACGCTCCCGTCGAGGTTATCCCAATGGTTCAGCAGCCTGAGAACGGTGGCCGGCTTTTCGAGCAGTGAGATATCGTCAGGCGACGACCGGGTGCCAAGCACTCTCAGAAGGCGAAACGCCCCGTAAAGCACTCCTCTGTCGCCCGTGATCATGACACTGCTGAAGCTCCTGGTGCACTGTTTCAGGTATGGCCTGTCAGAGATCTGATCATACCTGAGCCAGAGCCGGTATCCGTCGTCCGCCCTTGCTGTTGTGAGCGGGACCGACAAAATCAATACCAGTAAGGCTGCTGCTCTCTTTCTCATCATCATTCAATCCTGCCTGTCTTGAGTGAAGACTCCCTTATAATAAGTTCGTGTGTCAGTATGATTGAATTGACCCTTTCATACTGTGTACCTTCAAGTATCCTTATGATGGTTGACGCAGCAACCTCGCCCATAGCCCTGCCGGGATAGTGGACAGTGGTGAGGTTGGGTTCCACGATGCGCGATACGGGGTCATCATTGAATCCTGCCACTGCAACGTCATCGGGGACCCGGTAACCTTTTTTCTTCAGCTCGCAGATAAGCGACACTGCCGAGGTGTCATTTGCCGTGAAGATACCGTCAGGCATGGTGCCGTTGGCCAGCAGGCGGTTAATGATAGCCATGCCCGAGGTGTCACTCAGGTCTGTGAGGATAAGCTGCCTGTCATCATAGGGAAGAGAGGCGTCAGAAAGTGACTGCCTGTACCCGCGGTACCTGTCGAGATACACGTTCCGGTTCATGCTTCCCCCAACATGCACTATCTTTTTGCATCCCTGGTCTATCAGATGCTTCGTGGCTTCATATCCCGCCCTGAAGTTGTCAATGATCACGCTGACGCAGCTGCCGCACTCAATAACCCTGTCGAAGAAGACCAGCGGTATCTCCTTCCTGAAGATCTCATTGAAAGGATCGCTGTTTTTTGTCTCAAAGGAGAGTGACACCAGGAAGCCGTCGACCCGGCTGTTGAACAGCGCCTGGATGTTAGCTTCCTCAAGCAGGGCTGACTCCTCACTCTGGCTTATCAGCAGCTGGTAGCCGGCATTGTTTGCCACCTTCTCCATCCCCGAGATGACAGTCGACATGAAATGGCTGTCTATGCGGGGTATAATGACCCCCAGCGTGCGTGTTCTCTTCTGCCGGAGGTTGGCGGCGAATTTATTATGCTGGTAGCCCATCTCACGGGCTGTCTGCATAATCTTCCTGCGAAGCTCCTTTCTTACCTGCGGGCTGTTGTTGAGGCCGCGCGAGACAGTCGATGCTGAGATGTTCAGCGCCTTTGAGATGTCATAGATGGTGACCTCCGCCTTTTTCTTCATGCCGGTCATAATTATTCAAAATAAGTAATAAAACCGGTATAATTGAAATATTTTGAAATATTTTTTGCAATCGGTTGCACAATAAATTCATATTGCATACTTTTATTTACGCTTAATTCCGTTCAGGGAGGTTACCTGAAGTAAAATTTACTTTATTCGTGTTTTTTGTCAGAAACCCTTATAACTAAATGACCATGCAACCGGCAATTGAAAAACTTTCGGTCAGGGAGAAGGTAGGCTACAGCCTTGGTGACGGCGCAGCCAACTTCATCTTTCAGACAATGATGCTGCTTCAGCTCAGTTTCTACACAGATACGTTCGGACTATCAGCGGGAGCGGCCGCAACGCTATTCCTCATAGCCCGACTGTGGGGGGCGGTTTGTGACCCCATCTTCGGAGCCCTGGCTGACCGCACCAACACCCGATGGGGTAAATTCAGACCCTGGATACTTTGGACGGCAATACCGTTCGGCGTACTGGGATATCTCGCCTTTAAAACCCCTGATTTCAGTCAGACAGGAAAATTGATATATGCCTATATTACCTACCTGCTCCTGCTGACTGTCTACTCGGCAAACAACAACCCCTATTCGGCACTCAGCGGAGTTATCACCGGAAACATGAAGGAACGCACAAGCCTCTCCTCATTCCGGTTTGTTGCCGTTACGCTGGCCACGATAGCGATCATGGGCTTCACGCTTCCAATGGTTAACCACTTCGGCGCGGGTGATACCGCCAGGGGTTACCAGATCACCATGGGCATCTTCAGTATCCTGGCAATCATATTCTTCTTTATCACCTTCCTGACCACAAAGGAGAGAATCGTTCCTCCTCCGCAGCAGAAGTCATCATTGAAGCAGGATCTCTCGGACCTGATCCACAACAGGCAGTGGGTGTTGATGTTTATCGTCTTCCTCTTCATGTTCATCTTCCTGGCAATGCGCAACAGCATCCTCCTCTATTACTTCAAGTATTATCTTGATCCTGAAAGCATGAGGTCATTCCTGGTTGACATCGACAGGGGTCTCTTCGGCCTCCTCGGAAGCCTCAACATGACCGCCACCGGTGCCAATTTTGCCGACAACAGTTTCAGCGTCATTAATATCATTGGCCAGCTGACGGCTATAGCTGGTATTGCCGTTGGCAACGCCATGGCAAAAAGATTCGGCAAGAGAAATGTCTTCCGCACCTGGCTCATGGTGGCAGGTATCATGGCGGCACTTTTCTTTGTGGTGCCACCGTCTGGCATCTGGGCAGTACTCATCCTCTCAATACTCTTTAACTTCTCATGGGGCGTTACCATGCCATTGCCGTGGGCAATGATGGCTGACGTGGCTGACTATTCCGAGTGGAAGTTCAGTCGCCGTGCAACCGGCATCGTCTTCGCCGGCATCGTGGTCGGCCTTAAGGTCGGACTGGCCGTCGGAGGTGCCGTGGCAGGATGGCTGCTGAATGCCTACGGGTATGTTGCGAACGTGGTGCAGACACCCACGGCCGTGCAGGGAATCAGGCTCTCGGTGAGCATCTTCCCGGTAATAGCGCTTGTGCTCTGCATCATAGCACTCTTCATCTACGGCATCGGAAAGAAAGCAGAATACCAGATGCAGGATGAACTGGCAGCCAGACGCAAGGAATATGAAGAGTAATTTGAAAAACAACAGACATGTATAGAACATTGGTTATTCCGCTGGTGATATTGATGCTGACAGCATCGTCATGCAGCAGTGATGATCCGGGACTGAAGGATGCATTTGGAGATCAGATGCTCATTGGAACAGCCATAAACCGGATCCAGGTCGACGGCACTGACCCCCTTGCAAAGCCTTTCATTGCAAAACATTTCAGCTCTGTAACCGCTGAAAATGCCATGAAATGGGAGAGAATCCACCCGGAGCCCGGGAGATATGAGTTCGGACTTGCCGACAGCATTGTGGATTTCGCGGAACGCAATGGCATGAAAGTCATAGGCCATGTTCTTGTATGGCACTCACAGACACCCGGATGGGTTTTCCGGGACTCTCTTGGCAACCCGTTGACACGTGACGCCCTCCTGGAGAGAATGAGAGACCATATCCACACGGTGGTGGGTCACTACAGGGGAAAGGTACTGGGCTGGGATGTGGTCAATGAGGCAGTGGAGGAGGATGGCAGCATGCGCCGGACAAAGTGGCTGGAGATAATCGGTGACGACTATATCGAAAAGGCATTTCAATATGCCCATGAGGCTGATCCTGATGCCGAACTCTACTACAACGACTATAACAATGAAGAGAGGGCCAAAAGGGCGGGTGTAATACCCATAGTGAAGAATCTTCAGGAGAAAGGCATCCGCATTGACGGCGTCGGCATCCAGGGACACTGGCACCTTGATTCTCCTGACATGGAAATCATTGACGAGAGCATAGGCGAATATGCCGCCCTGGGCATGAAGGTGATGATCACCGAACTGGAGATTAACGTGCTGCCCACACCGGCATGGCTCTATGGTGCGGAGATATCGATGACGGCTGAATACCGCGATTCGCTCAACCCGTATGTCGCAGGGCTTCCTGATTCAGTAGAGACACAGCTGACCAACCGCTATGCAGAACTCTTCGCACTGTTGCTGAAACAGAGCGAGAGTGTCACCCGGGTCACCTTCTGGGGTATGCACGACGGCTATTCATGGAAGAACAACTGGCCGATGCCCGGACGCACCAACTACCCCCTTCTGTTTGACCGGAACTATCAGCCCAAGCCTGCTTACTATGCAGTCATCAGGGAAGCAGAAAAAGCTAAATGAGACTTGCATGATCAGGATATCACATAAAGATTTCATGCAAGTTCCATTCAACCAATAAAATAAGTATTTAATGCCCGAATAAAACAACCATAAACAATCAGATATGAAACCATCAGCAAAACTGCCGTATAAGGATGCCTCACTCTCAGTGAGGAAAAGAGTGGAGGACCTCATGGGACGAATGACAATCGAGGAGAAATGTGCCCAGCTAATGGGATTGTGGAACGGAGGCGTGGAGGATTTCAAGCCTGAGATCTTCGACGATCCCGAAAAGATGAAGGAGATATTCGGCAGGGGATGCCATTCGGTCCATCCCGCTCCCTTTGGCATCAAAGAGACCGTTAGGATGCGCAATGCCATCCAGAAATATCTTGTTGAGGAGACACGCCTGGGCATACCTGCCATCTTCGTCGACGAGGGACAGCACGGTATGATGAGGCCAGAGGCCACCGTCTTCCCGCAGGCCATCGGACTGGCATGCTCATGGGATACCACTCTGTTTGAGAAGGTCTACAGCGTGGTGGCGCACGAGATGCGCTCACGCGGGACTCATCACGCCCTTACCCCTGTAATAGATGTGTGCCGTGATCCGCGCTGGGGACGCACCGAGGAGACCTACGGGGAAGACCCCTACCTAAACGGCATGCTCTCAGTGGCTGCAGTGAAAGGACTGCAGGGAGGAGATACGGGCAAGGTTGGAAAGGAGAGCGTAGCCGCCACCCTGAAACATCTCGTCGGTCACGGCGAGTCGGAGGGCGGACTGAACCAGAGCCCTGCCAACTACTCCAAGAGGGTGCTTCGCGATTATCACATGCCACCTTTCAAGATGTGCATCGACCACGCAAAGCCGGTGACGATCATGCCATCGTACAACGAGATTGACGGCGTGCCTTCGCATGCCAACAGGTGGCTCCTGCAGGATCTCCTTCGCAATGAGTGGGGATACAAGGGAATGGTGGTATCCGACTACTATGGCGTAGACCATCTCTTCAACAAGCACTTCGTCTGTCATGATGCCACCGAAGCTGCAATGACAGCATTCAACTGCGGAATACAGTATGAATTCCCGCAGGCCAATATGTACAGGGTACTGCCGGAGCTCCTAAAAAAGAAGAAGATCAAGAGAGAAGATATCGACAAAGCCGTGGAGCAGGTGCTTACCTTCAAGTTCAACCTGGGACTCTTCGAAAATCCCTTCGTGGATGAGAAGCAGGCTGTCAGCGTCAGCAAATCGCTGGCTCACAAAAAGACTGCACTCAGGGCAGCTCATGAGTCAATCGTTCTGCTGAAGAATGACGGACTGCTGCCGCTGAAGAAGGGCAAATACAAAAGGATAGCAGTCATAGGTCCGTGCGCAAAAGACCTATGGTTCGGGGGCTACTCCGGTGAACCTTATGAAAAGGTGAGCCTCCTTGACGGCATCAGGACAAGGGCCGGCAACGGCACTGAGGTGCTCTTCGCGCAGGGATGCAGGCTGACGATCAACACCACCATCAGCTACTTCAACTGGAAATATGATGAGATCAAGTTCGCTTCGCGTGATGAGAACATGAAGCTCATCAGTGAAGCTGTCAAAGTAGCCTCAGGCGCTGACCTGGTCATCCTGGCCATTGGGGAGAATGAACATCTCTGCCGTGAGGCATGGGCACAGAACCATATCGGGGATAACATGACACTGGATCTGTTTGGAGAGCAGGGTGAACTGGCAGATGCCATCACCGCCCTCGGCAAGCCCGTGGTGCTCTACCTGATGAATGGCCGTCCGCTCTCCATCAATACTCTTGCGGAGAAAGTGCCTGCTATCCTTGAAGGCTGGTACATGGGACAGGAGACCGGCACTGCAGCAGCCGACATCATCTTCGGTGAGGTCAATCCCTCAGGAAAGCTGACCATCACCTTCCCGAAGTCGGCCGGCCAGCTGCCAATGTATTACAACCACAAGCCCAGCGCCCAGTGGCAGGACTACCTTTCACAGGATGTCAAACCGCTGTTCCACTTCGGCTCCGGCCTGAGCTATACGAAGTTCAGATACGGGAAGCCGGAACTCATAAAAAGCACCATCAAAAAGAGCGAGAAGACGAAGGTGACCCTGGAGGTTACCAACGCAGGCAAGATTGCCGGCGATGAGATAGTGCAGCTCTACATCAGGGATGTCGTCAGCAGCGTCACCCGTCCGGTTAAGGAACTGAAGGGCTTCGCACGCATCACACTGAAGCCCGGGGAGACGAAGAAGGTTTCGTTCGACATCACTCCTGAAAAGCTGGCATTCCATAACATTGACATGAAATACGTCGTGGAGCCGGGTGATTTTGAGATCATGACCGGATCCTCCTCACGCGATGAGGATCTGCAGAAAACAGTACTGAAAGTGGAATGACAGGAACAAAGACATTTTTGACTATTCCCTTGCTGTTTGTCTCTCTTTTTGCTGCAATTGCACAGCCGTCAGGACAGCAGTGGGACAGCATAAGGAAGGTGACAACTGCTGATCATCAGCATATGATGACCTTGCTGGGTATTTCGTCGCTCAGGCCGGGCGTTGACGGCATGAATTCCGACGCCCCGAATGCAGCCAATTATGATGAGGCCAAAGCCAATCCGTACCCTCTGTTGCCGGATCCGCTGAGGTTCCGCAACGGAAAGAGGGTGAAGAGTGCGAAGGCATGGTGGAAGAAGAGGCGCAGCGAAATAGTTGAGGAATTTGAAAGAGAGGTTTATGGGCGTGTGCCTGAAGGCATCCCCCCGGTAGATTGGGTGGTTGTCTCAGAAACACATGATACAACCGGTTCGTTCCCGGTGATGACCAGGACTCTCGAGGGGCGTGTGCGCGACTCCTCAGTACCAGGAGTTACCGTAGACATGCAGCTGACCCTTACTGTCCCGGCAAATGCTGTCAGGCCTGTGCCGGTAATCATGGAACTGGGATTTGTATGGCCTGCCGGCATGAGACAACAACCGCCAGCCGGCGGTCAGCCCTCGTGGCAGGAACAGGTGCTTGAGAGAGGCTGGGCCTTTGCGGTCATGCTTCCATACAGCGTTCAGGCTGACCACGGCGCCGGGCTCAGGCAGGGAATCATAGGGCTTATGAACAGGGGCGGACCACGTAAGCCTGATGACTGGGGAGCGCTTCGCGCGTGGGCCTGGGGAGCAAGCCGTGCCCTTGATTATTTTGAGACTGATCCACTGACAGATGCGTCACGGGTGGGCATAGAAGGTCTCTCGCGCTTCGGCAAGGCCGCACTGGTGGCAATGGCCTTTGACACCCGTTTTGCCATCGGGTTGATCAGCTCCTCCGGCGCCGGCGGTGCGAAGCTTTACAGGCGCAATGCCGGGGAGATAGTAGAGAACCTGGCAGCTGACGGCGAATACCACTGGATGGCAGGAAATTTCCTTAAATATGCTGGGCCGCTTACCTGGGATGACCTGCCGGTCGACTCGCATGAGCTGATTGCCCTCTGTGCCCCCCGACCGGTATTCATAAGCAGCGGAGACAAAGGCGACGCATGGGTTGATGCACGTGGCATGTTCATGGCAGCTGTTGCAGCCGGACCGGTGTACCGGCTGCTGGGGGCAGAAGGACTTGAGACTGATGAGTATCCTGCTCTCGGCGAGGGACTCACCGGGGGAGAAGTCGCTTTCCGCCAGCACACCGGAGGGCATACGTCCGGACCTAACTGGCCGGTATTCCTGGAATATGCTGCAGGATATTTTGACAAATAACGAACCTGAAAACTATGAGACTATCTTCAATAATTTCATTGCTGATTCTACTGTCTTTAATGTGCCAGTCATGCGGTGATCCTGAAGGGCCGGATGATCCGGTCATTGAACCTGTAATCATCAATGCAGTTATTGATCCTTCAGTGACCTACCAGGAGATGATCGGCTTCGGAGGGTCACTTACATGGTATGCTGACAGGATCATAACAAGCCCGCAGAAAAACCAGATATGTCAGCTTCTTTTCGAAGATCTTGGGACCGACATCATCAGGTTCAAGAATAACTATTATCCCAATGGCTATCCTGCCGTCAAGACTACCGATGTCATGGAGAACCCCTCAATCAAGAACCTCTACACGATCACCAGTGACCTCAGTGCCATTGCAAGGCAGTATAACCCGGACATACAGTTTATGGTAAGTTCATGGACCCCTCCTTCGGCATTGAAAAGCAACGACAACCTGCGGGAAGGGACCCTGAAGAAGGAGGAGGGAGCTTTCATGTACGAGGCTTTTGCGGAATACTGGAACGACGTGCTTGATCACCTTCCCTTCCAGCCTGATTACATAAGCATCCAAAATGAACCCGGTTGGGTCACTCCTGACTGGGAGACCTGTGAGTGGCGCCCCACGGAGACAGTTGATTTTCCGGGATTTGTAAATGCCTTCGACGCAGTCTGGAATAAGATCAGTACGCGGGCAAATCCGCCGAAGATGCTCGGGCCCGAGGCTGAGAACATAGGTCACAGCAGCAAACTGGGTGGCAACACCTTCGGCCTCTTTTCAACCCCGGTCAAAAACAAACAGCACCTGGCTGCCTATGCCTATCACACCTACAATTATTCGGTTTCAACGCTCATTGCACAGACAAAGGCAGATCTCAACATGATCCGCGACAGTTATGGCAACAAGCCATGCATCATGACCGAGTATTCAAACTTTACATGGCTCAATACCGCCTGGTTCATCATCCAGAATCTCAATGAAGCCAACGCCTCGGGTTACCTCTACTGGCTGATGGCCTGGAGCGACACCAATTCAGATTCCATGATCAAGCTGACCAGCTCAGGCAGCTACTCCCTTACTCCGTTCTATTATGTTATGAAGCACTTTTCCAGGGAGATTGACAAGGGGTATGTCCGGATCAATGTTCTGTCCCCTTTGATCCCGATGTCAGCATTCATCGATCCTTCAGGCAAAAAGATCACCGTTGTTGCGGTAAATCCGACAGTTGAGGCAGCCAATTACGATTTGGAGGTTACCGGCAAGAGCATCAAATCTATCCGTGCCGTTCAGACAGATGCAGTCTCAAATTACAGGGAGACCGCACCTGTTGGTGCCGATCAATACATTATTCTGAAACCGAAATCCGTAACAACCGTTGTTCTTGAAATTTAAAATCCTTAATCAATCGACCAGGAATGCATAAGATAATTACAACAATACTTCTGATCATTACTATTTATAGTTTGCCGGCGACAGGTCAGGATACCGACTCGCCGGCGCTCATCTCCAGGTCAAGGAGTAAGGGCTCCCTGACCTTTGCCCGCCCGGGATGGTGTGCGCCGCTGTGCGTGAGCCAGGGCGACTGGCCCGGGGTAATTCGGGCCTTCACTGACCTGCAGGACGATCTGTTCCGTGTGACGGGCAACACACCGGAACTGGTGAAAGGCAAAAAGGCTCCGCGGTCTGAGATGATCATAATAGCCGGGACAATCGGCAGGAGCCATCTGATTGACCAGCTTGTCAGAAAAAGAGGGATTGATGTAACTGCAATCGAAGGCAAATGGGAGTCATATCTCATAGAAACGGTAGAGAGGCCATTCCCGGGTGTGAAGAGAGCCCTGGTTATCGCCGGCAGCGACAAGCGGGGTACGATCTACGGCATCTATGAGATCTCCAGGCAGATCGGCGTCTCACCCTGGCACTTTTGGGCTGACGTGCCTGTCCGCAAGAGCGAAGAGCTCTATGTGAATCCCGGTCGCTATGTCGCGGGAGAACCTTCTGTAAAATACCGGGGCATCTTCCTCAATGATGAGTACCCTGCCCTGACAAGATGGGTCTCCTTCAGGTACGGTGATGTCACACCCTCTGACGATCCTCCCATACCCCCCGGCGTGGCCAATTACGGCAGTGAGTTTTACTCGAGAATCTTCGAGCTGCTGCTCAGGCTGAAGGCCAACTACCTATGGCCTGCAATGTGGAACAACGCCTTCAATGAGGATGATCTGCGCAACGCAAAGCTGGCTGACGACTACGGCATTGTCATGGGCACCAGCCACCAGGAGCCTATGATCAGGGCACAGAAGGAGTGGGACCGGAGGTATAAGAGCACTCTTGGCAGTTGGAGCTGGACTGATCACGCCGACACATTGGTGAAATTTTGGCGTGACGGCATCAGGAGGAACAAGGACTATGAGAGCATACTTACCATTGGGCTGAGGGGTGCCGATGACACGGAGATGGGACCGGGCGGACCTGCAGGAAACATCGCCAAACTTGAAAAGATAGTTGACATTCAGCGCCGTCTGATTGCTGAAGAACTGAATCCTGACGTGACCAGGGTTCCGCAGATGTGGTGCCTGTACAAGGAGGTACAGGATTACTACCACGCCGGAATGAGGGTACCGGACGATGTGACACTGCTGTGGGCTGAAGACAACTGGGGCAACGTCAGACGCCTTCCCACAGCTGATGAACGGAAGCGAAGCGGCGGCGCAGGGGTCTATTACCATTTCGACTATCACGGCGGGCCGCGCAGCTACCAGTGGATCAACACGAGTCCGATCCCGAAAATCTGGGACCAGATGTCGCTGGCCAAACAGTACGGCGCCGACAGGATCTGGATAGTAAATGTCGGGCACTTCAGGGGTTATGAGGTACAAATTGAGTATTTTCTCTCACTCGCATGGGATACAGAGGCATTCAGCAGCGATGCAATGTCGGAATGGACATCGCAATGGGCCGCCTCGGTCTTCGGTCCTGACTATGCCCCGGAGATCGCCGACATCATCGCTCAGTACACCAGGTACAACGGGCGCCGCAAGCCGGAACTGCTGCGGCCTGACACCTACAGCCTGGTGAACTACAACGAGGCAGAGAGGATTGTGGAGGAATACAACAGCCTGGTTGCCAGGGCGGAGGCTGTCGGTAAGCAGATGCCGGAGGAGATGTACGATGCATACTTCCACCTGGTCCTCTTCCCGGTGAAGGCATGCGCCCTGGTAAATGAGCTCTATGTCACCGCCGGCAAGAACGCTCTCTATGCGGCTCAGGGCAGAGCGAACGCTGCGGAGATGGCTGACCGCACTGAAGAGCTCTTCAGGGCTGACACGGCACTTATGGGTTACTACAACCGCGTCTATGCCAACGGAAGGTGGAAACATTTCATGGACCAGGCCCACCTGGGCTACGTGGCATGGAACGATCCTCCGGCAAACAGCCTGAGGCACATAAAACTGGAAAGACCTGCCGTCCCGGGTAATGCCTCCCCGGCGGTGGCAGTGGAGGGATCGCGGGCAGCATGGGCCCTGACAGCGACCGAAAGTACAACGGAGTCATCTACTGTAGCTGTGAAAACTGGCGGGATTGTACAGACATCCCCTGAAGCGATGGCAACTGTCGGCACGACACAGACATCCCCTGGAGGCATGGCAACTGGCGGCACGGCACAGACATCCCCGCGGGCGGATGAGGCTCCCCTCCTGCCACAATTCGATCTCTTCAACCAACTGACCAGGTACTTTGAAATCTTCAACAGGGGCAGCGAACCATTTGATTATGCAGTCACAGCTGACAACCCCTGGATCACCCTGAGCCACACCTCCGGCAGAGTGACTGACCAGCAGAGGGTGACGGTAACCGTCGACTGGCCCATGCTGACCGGCATGCTAAAGGCTGCATCATCCGCTGTCGAAGGATCCGGGCTCACCAGCGGGCTGCATGAGGGAACGGTAACCGTCAGCGCTGCCGGCGGAGAGATAAAAATTGTGGTCCCGGCCTTCTGCCCTGCCCTGCCCGATCCTGCAGCCCTGGTAGGGTTCGTGGAAGGCGACGGTTATGTATCAATGGAAGCAGCCAGCTACACCTCCCGGCATGACACTGAAGAGAGGTACTGGGAGTGGATTGAAGACTACGGCCGCACCCATTCCGGCATGCGCGCAACAGCGGTGACTGACGCTCCGCCAGCCCAATCGGGTGAAAATGCCCCGTGGCTTGAATATCGGATGTACCTCTTTTCAGCCGGTGATTTTGAAACCACCCTGCATATGGCTCCGTCACTTAACTTCCTGCCTGACAGGGATTTTCAGATAGGCATATCGGTTGATGACGGTGAACCGCAACTTCTCACAGTGGTGCCGAAGGAGTTCAACGCCGAGAACGGTAACCGTGAGTGGGAAAAGACTGTAATGGACGCTACTCGCTTTGTCAAAGGGACAATTTCGGTCAGGGAACCCGGTTATCACACCTTGAAGATTTGGATGATAGACCCCGGGATTGTCCTTGAAAAGATAGTATTAAACACCGGTGGCCTCAGGCCGTCATACCTCGGACCGCCGGAAAGCCACTCCGGGCAGCCATCAGTCATCAGTCGGCAGTCATTAAAGGGGACAGAAGGCTGCGAACTGCATTCAGAGAATGGACCTTCAGACATCAGACCTTGAGACCTTAAGACAAACATTATGAAAACACAAATCCTCCACCTCCAGACAATTCTCCTTGCACTGTTTATCGCGATTCCTTTGCATGGACAGGTAAGACTTCCCAGACTGATAAGCAACGGCATGGTGCTGCAGCGGGATACGGAACTGAAAATATGGGGCTGGGCCTCCCCGGGTGAAAACCTCACCGTCACTTTTGCCGGGACAGAACTGACTGCCAGTGCCGATGACGGCGGCGAGTGGATGGTCATGCTTCCCCCCATGAAGGCCGGAGGGCCCCATACAATGACAATAGAGGCCAGCAACAGGCTCACTGTCAGCGATATCATGATAGGCGATGTGTGGCTCTGCTCAGGTCAGTCGAACATGGAATTGCCGGTCAGGAGAGTACGGCCACTATATGAGGCAGAGATTGCAGCCGCGGAGAATAAATTCATCAGGTCATTCATTGTACCCAAGGTCTTTTCATTTAAAGAGCCACACAAGGATCTTTCGGCAGGAAGATGGGTCGCAGCAAATCCGGAAACCGTGCTCGACTTCTCCGCTACCGCCTGGTTCTTTGCGGTACATCTTTACGACACCTATGGAGTGCCTGTCGGACTTCTCACCTCAGCCTTCGGCGGATCACCGGCCGAGGCATGGATAAGCGAGGAGAGCCTCAAGGAGTTCCCCGTGCACTACAATGAGCTTCAGAAATACAAGTCGGACTCGCTCATGGCTGCCATAGCCGCCGCTGACCATAAACGCACACAGGATTGGTACGGTCAGCTTATGAAGGCTGATGAAGCCTATCTGACCCCCGGGGTGAAATGGCATGACCCGGCTATGTCAACGGACGACTGGAAGACAACGACAGTTCCCGGACACTGGTCGGCCACGGAGCTCAAGGGCCTCAATGGCGCTGTATGGTTCAGGAAAGAGATAACTGTACCGGCATCGGCGGCAGGACAACCCGGCAGCATCAACCTCGGGAGGATCGTTGATGCGGACTCATCGTTTTTGAACGGAACATTCATTGGCACAGTATCTTACCAGTACCCTCCGCGACGGTATACAATCCCGGCCGGCCTGTTAAAGGAAGGCAGTAACATTTTGACCGTAAGAGTGATAAGTAATATCGGGGACGGAGGATTCGTACCGGAAAAACATTATGATCTGTCTGCAGGTGACTTCCGGATCAGCCTTGAGGGCGAGTGGAAATATAAAGTGGGTGCAGTTATGCCTCCACTAAGGGGACAGACATTTTTCGGATACACACCCGGGGGACTCTTTAACGCGATGCTGGCGCCCCTGCTGAACTACGGCATCAAGGGCATCTTATGGTACCAGGGGGAGTCAAATGCCGGAAGGCCGGATGAATACCGCAAGCTCCTTCCTGCTTTGATAAGAGACTGGAGGAAAAACCTCGGTCAGGGTGATGTCCCGTTCCTCGTGGTGCAGCTGCCGAACTTCATGGAAGCAAAAGAGACTCCATCAGAGAGCGGATGGGCGATGTTCAGGGAAGCACAGACGGAAGCGCTGAAGCTGCCTGCTACCGGAATGGCGGTGACATATGACATCGGCGAATGGAATGACATCCATCCTCTGAATAAGAGGGATGTAGGGAAACGCCTGGCACTGGCTGCAGGGAAGGTAGCCTACGGAGACGACGAGACTGTCTTTTCCGGACCTACATACAGGTCAATGACAGTCAGGGGACGGAAGATATTGATCTCCTTTGACAACACAGGATCAGGACTGGTTGCCAGGGGCAGCAGACGACCCGGCCACTTCGCCATCGCAGGTGAGGATATGCAGTTCGTCTGGGCTAAGGCCAGGATCAGGGGCGACAGGGTGATTGTCAAAAACCGGAAGATCAAAAGACCGGTGGCCGTCAGGTACGCCTGGGCTGATAATCCTGTTGGAGCCAATCTGTATAACAGAGAGGGTCTGCCAGCAGCACCGTTCCGTACTGATCAGGCAGTAGGCAGCAGGCATTAGGCAATAGAGGGGCGAGCGAAGAGTAATGACCCGGTGGGTCATTACCGCGAGCAGCCAGCTTGCGGGGAGGGCAACATGCAGTAGTCTGTCCGAAAATCGAAAATCGAAAATCCCTAGGTTTTTCTGCCCCGGTAAAGGCAGTTTTTATCATCACACAGACTACAATTATAGGGAGCAAATCTCACCTTCCTGCCAATTCCGATAATCCCGCTGACTGACTTGACGGGTTTCATCAGGGCCGATTCTGTAAGTGTGACTCCGCAGTAATTATCCCTGAGAAAGATGAACAGTTTGTGCTGCTCAGCCAGATCCCATCCGCAGTAGCCGGGACTGAACCTGTTGGTTATCCCGTAGCCGCCGGCCTCCATTGTACGCCGAAGCTCCCGCAGCATCATGTCAGCTGCCTTTTCGACCACCATGGTTCCTGTTACGTCATAGACATATCCTTTCAGAAGGTCAGCATCCGCGGTACTGCATCTGCTGCGGTCACTGACTGTCGCTCCTGCCGTGCAGACAAAGAGGGCGACCTTCTCCGCCTCACGGATCTGCCCGGAGACAGTGCGGCCAGGGCTGAAGGTGACTTCCTGAACCTTAAGTGTGCCGGCATCGGTACCAATTGCGATATCATCAATTATCCTGTACTCCGCCCTGATCTCCTCAAGCAGCATGAGCTCGGCAGATACCTCCGCGATAAGGGCTGTGAGGGGCCCCGGGGCTTTACCTGCGGAATATCCCATTGCTCTCTCCAGCGCCCTGACTGAGGGCAGCATTTCTCTGAATGTATAATTGAAAGCAGTCAGGATTGAAGGGTTGCCTGGTAATGTTCAATAAACCTGATGGCATAGTCATCCCTGCCAAGGACAATATCTGCCGCGCGCACCAGTCCTGTGATCTTCTCGGGATTGGCAATCGGGCAGGTGAGTCCGTTCAATATTGACATGGCCATATAGGCATTGTTGATGTTCTCACGGTTGGGGAGTCCGAACGAGATATTGCTCGCCCCCTGCGTGATGTTATGCCCCAGCCGGTCATGTACCAGCCTGATGGTCTCAAGTGTTACCCGGCAGGCATTGGGGTCGGCGCTGACAGCCATGGCCAGTGGGTCAATAATCACATCCTCCTCCTTAATACCGATACGGACTGCACGTTCGATGATCTTTTCGGCTATCTTCAGCCGCTTCTCAGGGTCATGGGTGATACCGTCATCATCCAGAACCAGGCCTATGATTGCGGCACCGTACTCCTTTGCAATAGGAAGGAGTCTCTCCAGCGACTTCTCCTCGCCGTTCACCGAGTTGATGAGGCACTTCCCTCTTGCCACCTTCAGTGCCGCCTCGATGGCCGACGGGTTGGGAGAGTCAAGGCAGAGAGGTATGTCGAAGTTATCCTGCAGTGCCATGACTGCCTGTGGCAGAAGCTCTTCATCCACCACCCCGGGGAAACCGACGTTGACATCCAGAACGTCAGCCATAGCCTCGATCTGTGACCTGGCAATGGAGAGCATATATTCAAAGTTCTTCTCCTGAAGAGTGGAAACAAGCCTTTTTCGCCGGGTAGGATTGATTGACTCACCGATAATGATGACCGGTCCATCTGTATCTATTATTACCTCTTTTGTTTTTCCCGACAGTACTGTTTTCATAAGCCAAGGCTATTTATCAGACAAACCGGATTCTGGGGAATCACTCTCTGTCTCTTTTAGGATTACGGTTAATAATTTATAGTCCAAGAGGTTAAAGAAGATGGCCATACAGCAGCAAATATAAGGTTTATTATCTCCCAAATCAACAGCCTGTGTTTACTGTTATCGGGTTCCGGCTTTATCGCGACGAAGGTAGGCGGTATGTTACCGAACAAGGGTGCTCAGGTAATCAACCGCACCCTGGGGGTCGGGAGAGTAGTAATCGGCGCCTATCTTTTCGCAGAACTCTGTTGTTACCGGTGCTCCGCCCACAAGGATCCGGAGGTGAGGAAATTTCTCCTTCAGGGTGGCCACTGTCCTGCGCATATTCTCCATGGTAGTGGTGAGCAGTGCCGAAAGTCCCACGACAGCTCCCGGGTGTTTCTCCGCAGCATCAATGAATTTATCAACGCTTACATCCACCCCGAGATCAATGATCTCCCAGCCAGCGCCCTCTATCATCATGGCTACCAGGTTCTTTCCTATGTCATGCAGATCGCCGGTAACCGTGCCTATGATAAAGGTCCCTTTCCGCTTAGTCTCACCGGAGAGGTAATAGGGTCTGATATGTGTCATTGAGCTGCTCATTGCCTTTGCGGCCATGAGCATCTGGGGGACGAAGATCTCGTTCCTGCTGAACTTCTGTCCTACGCGTGACATCGCAGGGATGAGGGCCTCCTCCAGTATTTCACCCGGACTGATACCGGCATCAAGTGCGTTCCGGGTGAGCTCAAAAGCCCCCTCCTGGTCTTTCATGGAAGGAGGATAAGGCGATTTTATATCAATCTTGCCAAATTCAACGCAGGCAGAGAGTTTCTCAAGAAGCTGATTCATGTCAGAAATTTATAATGGTAAAATAGGCCTGTTTCGGCAAAAATAGGAAAAAAGTGCCCGTGGACGCAGCCACGGACACTTTAACCTGAACCAACCCTAACTAATCACTAACTTCATATTATATTTCAAATCAAATCAATCATTGATATTGGTTCCTCTCCGGCAATAATTATCCGCTAATGCGAAAGACTAGTATCCCGGATTCTGATATGCTGCTTTTTCGGCTTCGGTCAACTCCATACCATCGAGCTGTCCCTGCGGAATGGGTCGCAGATAGTGTTTAGGTTCAATTGTGCGGTTATACACTAACGGGGTATGGTCTCCTTTAGTGGGCCCGCATATCTCGTAAGAACCAGCTATGGTTTCCCATTTCTGGGTACGAACAAGGTCAAACCAGCGGTATCCTTCTCCGAACAGTTCGCGGGAACGCTCTTCAAGAACATAGTCAATGGTAATGGTGGCAGGTGTGGCAGTCATCATTTCATCACTGAAGTCTGCTACTTTTGCAACATTGCCGTTGTTGTCCCAACGCCATTTGCCTGCCCTTGCACGAAGGACATTTAACAAATCCCTGGCACTCTTGCCGGCTTGCGTGGAAGCACCTTTCACTGCAGCTTCAGCAGCTACGAGATAGAGCTCCGAGAATTTGGCAGCGTAGAAAGGACGTGTGATGCCGGCATTGGGTTGGCCCAGACCGGTACCATTGTCAGTCCGGTAGGTACCCAACTTCCAGAACCCCGGATAGACTATTCTGCTTATGCCGCTTGGAGAAACTACGAAATCTGCTCTGCCGGGTAATTCCCCTGCACCAATGTTACTGTTACCTGCCCCGGTGGGGTAAGTAATAGGTGTAGCCGGTTCCTCGTCAAGGAAAGTAAGAATGGCATCACCCGGGTATACTTCCAGACTGTTTGCGTTATAGGCCACCGTGTTCGAGGTGCCTCCCTTAGGCCAGTTGGCACGGTATACAGTTGTAAAGGTGCCGTCGTAGCGGGAATCATTGGTCTTGTCGGCGAAGGTGTTTGTAAATACGCCAATAGGGGGAGCCATGCGCGTCCAGGGACGTCCCAGATGCTGTTCTGCTTCACGCTGAACAGAGCTTATCTTCGAACTCCAGGCGGGATCAGCACCGCTTCTGATTTCCGTATAGTTCCATGTGACCATCCATACAGCAAAGTTATCCGGAGCACCGCCACCGCCATAGGTAAGGCTGCCTCCGTTATAATACTCACTTGCCTCCGTATGATCAGCCCACAACAGGTGCTCCTTGTTTCTGTCGTTCTGTGCCAGGTTAACGTCATAATAGGTATCCATCAGTCCATATGGGCCGGGATTGTCAATGGCAGTAACAGCTATATCATATGCCTGCTGGAAGTACCACTGGGCGTCATGTCCGTCAGGATCGCTCCGTGCGGCCTCCGGATATGTGGGGATATTATTGGGATTTTCGAGCCACCAGCCGTATGTAAGGTAAGCTTTGGCAAGGAACAGCCGGGCGACCGTCTTGGTCACAGCACCAGACACACGCGGGGTTTCAGGCAGATTATTTATTGCTGTCAGCAGATCAGGGAAAATGGCTTTGGTATAGACCTCGGGCACAGTATTGCGTACAGAGGTCCTTACGGGCGTCGTGTTGAACATCAGTTCACCTGACCCAAGATCCAGCGGCACTCCGCCGAAGGTCTGAACAAGCAGGAAATAGTCGAAGGCCCGAAAGAACCTTGCCTCTGCGATAAGAGCATCCGAAATGGTGCCCACTTCGGCGGCATTTTCAATGACTCCACTGGCAGTGTTGATGTTTGAGAATGCCGTTCCCCATAATACATCGGAACGGCTGCTTGTGGAAGTAAGCGATCCTACGCCTGACAAGTCATGATCCTTGAAGTTTCCATCGGCACTCTGAGCATATGTTGCTTCATCGGTACCGGTCTGGGTAGCATTGTAGTAGTAGGCTTGCCCGTATATCCAGCGCAGGTGTGCGTACATGGCTGTTAATCCTCCCATTACACCTTTCTCGGTTTTGAAATAACCAGGTTCATAAATACTGCGCGGCTGTTCTTCCAGGATATCAGAGCACGCTCCAAGGAACAACGCTAACAAGACTGTTCCGAAAACTCTTTTTATATATACACTTTTCATTTTCGTCTTTTTTTAGAATGTCAAATCTAAGCCAATCAAGTAGTTGCGTGTTGATGGCGTGTTAGTACCTATAATAAGCAGACGTCTCTGGTAAGCATTTGAGATTGCCGTATTTTCGTTGCCATATGAGTTTGTCTCGGGATCCATACCTGACTCTTTATGGTAGGGCGAGAACATCACCAATGGATTCTGGACAGTGAGGTAAAGGCGCAGTTTCTCGAAGCCTGCGTTCATAATCCAGTTGTTACGGCTCAGGTTGTAACCAAGCGAAATTTGGCGTAACTTCAGGTACGATCCGTCGAAATAGCCCAGTGTGCTGGCATACTTTGGATTGTCACCGCTTAGCACTCCGGCAGGATTTGGATACATGGCATCAGTGTTATCCGGAGTCCAGTAATCTACCTTAACATTCCCCCTGCGCCCGGTCATCAGGTTAAGGTAACCCTGCCCTGAATAAAGTGAACTGATGAGGATACCTCCGCTCTTGAATACGCCGACAGCGCTCAAATCCAGTCCTTTGTACGACACACGTGTGTTGAAGCCACCCATAAAATCGGGCTCTACACTCATAATCTGGCGGTCATCAGGTCCGATCTGTCTTACCGGTGAACCGTCAGCATTGAAGTCGCCGGTATATTTAACCTTGATCATGCCCGGATTTCCACCCGGCTCATAGACAGTCAGATACTCATCTCCTTCCTGCCAGAGGCCAATTTTCTCGTAGTCGTAGATACAATCAATCGGATAGCCTACAAACCATGAGTTGCCTTCATCCCTCTCCTGTCCGGAAGCAAGTGCGACAAGCTTATTGCGGTTTGCATAAAGGTTGAAGCCTGCCTCCCATGACCATCCATTGGGATTCTCAAGTATCACCCCGTTGACTGAGAACTCCACGCCTTTGTTCTGGGTTTGCCCGATATTTGCCATGTAGCTGCTCACGCCTGATGTGGGCGGCAAATTAACACTCAGCAGAATGTCTTTTGTATTCAGGATGTAATACTCTATGGTACCGGTCAGCCTGCTTCTCAGGAGTGAGAAGTCGAGACCAACGTTCCATGTGTCAGAGTACTCCCATCCCAAATTCTGGTTAGGCAGCTGGGATACATAGTACCCAATGGAATAGGTATCTCCGAAGTTGTAAGGCCTGGTGTTCAGAAGTCCAAGTGTGGCATATGGGTTTATCGACTGGTTGGAGGTTTGTCCATAGCCTACGCGCAGCTTCAACATATCAATCAGGTCGACGTTACTCATAAAAGATTCGTTACTGATATTCCATCCGACCGACAGGGCAGGATAGGTATGCCACTTCTTGCCCGGCGCCAGCCTTGATGAGGCATCTGAGCGGATGCTGGCTGTCACCATATAGCGGTTGTCATATGAGTATATTGCGCGTCCCATATAGGATATCAGACCAGTCTCATTATAGTTCTGATAATTAGGGTTAACTGTTATTTCACCTGCGGCCCGACCTATATTATAGAACTGGAATGCGTCAGCAGGGATATCCCTTGCCGAAACATTGGAGCTGTGGTAATGAGATTTCTCGGAAGAATACAAAGCAACAAGATTCACCATGTGTTTTCCGGCAAATGTCCGGTTGTAATTCAGCAGATTTTCAATTGCCCAGTTAGTTGTAAGGGAGTTACTGATGGAGGCAGTTGAAGGAGTAGTGGCTGTGGCGTTGAATACACCCTCTCCGGTATAGTTT
This sequence comes from Bacteroidales bacterium UBA4772, assembly GCA_002403305.1. Lineage (GTDB taxonomy): Bacteria > Bacteroidota > Bacteroidia > Bacteroidales > VadinHA17 > SR-FBR-E99. The sequence goes on along the minus strand of DHHM01000005.1, from coordinate 2,849 downwards.
CCGCCGTTACTCATGCGGAAATTCAAACCTACATTGATACGATAGCTCAATCCTTCAATGCCGGGAATCTTGACCTCACTATATATAGTATTGTAGGAGTTATACCCTTTGGTCAGGTCAATCCATTTATCTCCCAGGGCTTCTATTGTTTCTCTTGTATATACCCAGTTCTCATCCAACGACATCTTAATGGTTCTTTTAAAAGTGCCGTCTTCGTTATAGGGATCGGATATGGGAGAACTGCTTAAGACTCCGTAGAGTCCCATATTGTTCCCGTTATTAACTGTATAGCTATTGTTTGTTATGAAGCCAAAGCGTATAAATTTGCCTACCTCCTGGTCAAGAGTACCACGCATTGAAAAACGGTCGTAGCTTTGGCCCGGAACCACGGCCTCATCACGGTAATAGCCTACTCCGAAGCGGTAGTTGCCATTCTGGGTGCCCCCCGTTACGCCTAAGTCGTGGCTTGTTACCTTGCCTGGCTGAAAAAAGAGGTCCTGCCAATCGGTATCAACGTTATCGAATTCATCCGGTCCGTTTGAGTACTGGCCACGTGCTGCCCGCAGTGCAACAAACTCCGGACCGTCCATCATGGGATATGGAGCGAATACTGTTTTTATACCCACATAACTATTGTATGATACCTGTGCCTGCTGTCCGGTCCGGCCGGTATTTGTTGTTATCAAAATGACTCCATTGGCACCGCGGGAACCGTAAATGGCAGTCGCCGAAGCATCTTTCAATACGTCAATGCTTTTGATGTCAGTAGGGTTAATGTCACCGATAGATCCGGGGAACGGGATACCGTCGACGACTATCAGCGGGTCGTTACTGGCATTCAACGAGCGCGAACCACGTATTCGTATCTGCATTGTAGCACCGGGTTTGGTAGAGGTTTGGGTCAAATCCACTCCTGAAATCCGTCCCTGCAAGGCCTGCGAGATATTAGCCGATGGAATATCACGCATCTCTTCGCCTCTTATTGAGGCAACTGATCCGGTAAGATCCCTCTTTCTCACTGTACCATAACCGATGACCACAATCTCATCAAGGCCGATGTCGCTTGCCTCCAGGGTCATATTGACAAGGGATCTCGATCCGACTGCCACCTCCTGTGTGGCATATCCTACAAATGAGAATACCAGTACAGGGTTTGCCGTTGTCACGGTGATCCTGTATTGCCCTCCGGCATCCGCCAGAGTACCGTTTGTAGTTCCTTTCTCCAGGATGCTCACCGATGGGAGAGGTGTGCCATCACTGTCAGTGACGAGACCGGTAATGACTCTTTGCTGAGTCATGCTCATCACTTCAGGATCCGATCCTGAGGCGAATGCCATGCCTGTCTGTGCAGGGATAAGCACTGCTATGAGCGCAAGGCTCATTAGTAATTTTCCGCAGTATTTCTTAAAAAGAATACCAGGGTTAAGAGGATTTTTGATCATACGATTTTAGTTTTAAGGTTAACTTTTCTGGTTTGTCAGCGGCAGCGTAAGCCATAGGACTGCTCTCTGCCGTGGATTCAGGAAACAGGATTCCTTTTCAGGGTGAGTTGTCATTTATTCGCATGGTTGATAATTTGTCTGATACAGCTATATGTTAGTCTCATTCTCATCCAGACCGCACCCGGAGTGGTGACAAGGGATCAGGCAACCCTCAAAAAGCCTGATTTCCCGTCACTTTCTCCTTCAAAACCCTGCAATACTACCTTGGAAAATAGTCTACAACATGGTAAATATAATAAATATTTTTAATAATGCAACCGATTGCAATTATATTTTTGAATTAAATTAAGCTCTCCTACTGGCAGGCAGCAGCATATAATGGAGATATGATTGAATAGAGGCAGCATTGAGCGACAATTTATTCTGTCTCATGGGATCACAAATGTAATCGGTATCAGAGCGGGCGATAATATGCCGGTGTAGGATATAGAAGGTGGGCGAAGCAGATTTTCAGTGTGCAGGGCGACCGGTTTTAACGGTGATATTCACGGGCGGGTGGCAGGCAGCATGTATGGCGGCGGATCTGTTGCTGAGTAATACTGTTCTTTCTGAAGCTTTATCGGCAGGCAGGGGCCGGGTGGTTACTGTTGTGTGTCTGTGATGGGGTTGCTCAGCTGTTATGGTTTCTGGCAGGACAGGCATAACACCAAAAAAGCCCCGACTGTTTCCAATCGGGGCTTCGTTTGTAAAGTCGGCGGCGACCTACTCTCCCACATTTTGCTCTGCAGTACCATCGGCGCAGGAGGGCTTAACTTCTCTGTTCGGAATGGGAAGAGGTGGAACCCCTCCGCTATAGCCACCTTAAGACTTCAAATATCGTGACATACTGGTTTAAAATGTAAGAATAACAAGATACCACTCAGAAAGCTCACGGGTAATTAGTACTGCTCGGCTTTGATGTCACCACCTTTACACCTGCAGCCTATCAACGTCGTAGTCTACAACGACCCTTAAGGGAAATCTCATCTCGAGACGAGCTTCGCACTTAGATGCTTTCAGTGCTTATCTCTTCCAAACATAGCTACCCTGCGATGCAGCTGGCGCCACAACAGGTACACTAGAGGTCTGTCCAACACGGTCCTCTCGTACTAGTGTCAGGTTCTCTCAAATTTCCTACGCCCACAACAGATAGGGACCGAACTGTCTCACGACGTTCTGAACCCAGCTCGCGTGCCACTTTAATCGGCGAACAGCCGAACCCTTGGGACCTTCTCCAGCCCCAGGATGTGACGAGCCGACATCGAGGTGCCAAACCCTACCGTCGATGTGAACTCTTGGGTAGGATCAGCCTGTTATCCCCGGGGTAGCTTTTATCCGATAAGCCATGGCCCTTCCACACGGGACCAT